>NZ_JAMBOP010000028.1 GCF_023715645.1 Bacillus cytotoxicus
ACCTTCATAAGTCTGGTAATGATGGCAGAGAGGTCACACCCGTTCCCATACCGAACACGGAAGTTAAGCTCTCTAGCGCCGATGGTAGTTGGGACTTTGTCCCTGTGAGAGTAGGACGTTGCCAGGCAAACGAAAGACGAGTCAATGGACTCGTCTTTTTTGTGTTTTTATCTTATAAAAGCTGAATTGAAAATCCTTATTGTTGGAAGTTGCATTTTTAAAATTAGGAAACTTTATATTCCTTATTCATAAAATAAAGAACGGTTGATTAAACGTGAGAAAATATGGATAGGATAGAGTAGGAAGCAAAAGAGTTGCAAATTTTTTTAATACGTATATAATTAAAGTCAAAGATAGTCAAAGTCAATAAAGGTGGAGGATAAATGAGAAATATATCTGATATTATTGAACAATATCTAAAGCAAGTTATTGACTTAAGTAATAATAATGCAATTGAAATTAAAAGAAGTGAAATTGCTGATAAGTTTGATTGCGTGCCATCTCAAATTAATTATGTTATTAATACTCGCTTTACGCTAGAAAGAGGCTTTGTAGTGGAAAGTAAACGAGGTGGCGGAGGTTATATTCGCATTATAAAAGTCAAATTGCATGATGATATAGACATTATTGATCAAATGTTACAAATGATTCAGTATAGTATTGCACAGTCAAGCGCCCAAAGTATAATAAGGCGTTTAGCTGAAGAAGGTATTGTTACAAGCAGGGAGGCGAAGCTCATGTTTAGTGTACTAGATCGATCTGTACTACTAACAGACTTACCACTTCGAGATGAATTGCGAGCACGTATACTTCGAGCGATGCTTAGAACACTGAAATATAAGTAAACCTTCTTTTAGGAGTGATCGATCTTCTAAAGGCTAGTTGAACGAATAAGGTTATAAATTCATAATTCGTTCCTATTGTAAAGGTGGGGAAATACGTTGATTTGTCAAAACTGTAATTCACGATCAGCAACGCTACATTTTACAAAAGTAATGAATGGAGAAAAGACGGAGATTCATCTTTGCGAGCAGTGTGCACAAGAAAATGGATATACGTCTTTCTTTCAATCAAACAAATCTAGTTTTTCATTTCATAATTTATTAGCGGGTTTACTACATGTTGAACAACCTGCACTTGAGAAAAACAACACTGGCTCTTCGAATACGAATCCGTTGCAATGTCCGAAATGTAATATGACGTATTCGCAATTTGCAAAGATCGGTAGATTTGGTTGCTCTTCTTGTTATGAAACATTTAAAGAACGATTACAACCGATGCTAAAGCGACTTCATGGCGGGCATACAATTCACAACGGGAAAATTCCTAACCGTATAGGAGGAAATATTCATCTGAAAAAAGAATTAGATGAGTTAAAACTAAAATTGCAGGAATGCATACAACAAGAAGAGTTTGAACAGGCTGCAGAATTACGTGATAAAATTCGCGGTTTAGAAAATGAGCTTCGTGAGCATAGAGAGGGGGAATAGTTCTGTGTCACTCGATCGTATTATGAACGAAGCAATTAGTCCGTGGATGAGGGAAGATGGTCCTGATTCCGATATTGTTTTAAGTAGTCGAGTTCGGTTGGCTCGGAACTTACGAGATTACCAATTCCCGACGATGTTAACAAATGAAGAAGCGGAGCAAATGATTAAATTTTTTCAAGAAAGGTTTGCTAATCAAACTGTTGAACCCTTTGGGATATTTGAACTTTTACAAATGAATAGTATTCAGCCGTTGCAGCGCAGAGTATTAGTAGAAAAGCACCTTGTAAGTCCAGATTTAGTGGGAACAGAATATGGTGCTTGTTTATTATCTGAGAATGAACAAGTAAGCATTATGCTTAATGAAGAAGATCATATTCGAATTCAATGTTTATTTCCCGGACTACAGCTATCAGAAGCGCTGCATAGTGCAAATCGAATTGATGATTGGATAGAAAATCAAGTTGAATACGCATTCGATGAACAAGTTGGTTATTTAACGAGTTGTCCTACAAATATAGGGACGGGTTTACGAGCTTCAGTGATGATGCATTTACCTGCTCTTGTGCTAACAGGACAAATGAATCGTATCGTTCAAGCAATTAATCAACTTGGTTTAGTGGTAAGAGGAATATATGGTGAAGGTAGTGAAGCACTAGGAAATATATTTCAACTTTCGAATCAAGTGACATTAGGAAAACCTGAAGAAGATATTGTAGAAGATTTAAAAAGTGTTGTTCAGCAACTTATTCAACAAGAGCGAACAGCAAGGGAATCTATCATGAAAAATTCAAACTTAGAGCTCGAGGATAAGGTATATCGTTCTTATGGTGTATTAGCAAATAGTCGTTTAATTGAATCTGCTGAGGCTGCAACGTGTTTATCGGATGTGCGACTTGGCATTGATCTTGGATATATCGAAAATATATCTAGAAATATTTTAACAGAGTTAATGGTACTTACACAGCCGGGGATTTTGCAGCAATATGCTGGTGGTCCACTACAACCTGATGAAAGAGATTACCGCAGAGCAGCACTTATTCGTGAAAGATTACAAATTGAACAAAATCGAGCGAAGTAGGAGTGTGATTTATATGATGTTTGGAAGATTTACAGAGCGAGCACAAAAAGTATTAGCGTTATCTCAAGAAGAAGCAATTCGTATTGGTCATAATAATATTGGTACAGAGCATATTTTACTCGGTCTTGTACGAGAAGGAGAAGGAATTGCTGCGAAAGCATTGGTCGCACTTGGATTAAGCCCGGAGAAAGTTCAAAAGGAAGTAGAGGCGCTAATTGGACGTGGTACAGAGGTATCTCAAACAGTTCACTATACGCCACGTGCAAAAAAAGTGATAGAGTTGTCCATGGATGAAGCGCGTAAACTAGGCCATTCTTACGTGGGAACGGAGCATATTTTACTCGGTCTTATTCGTGAAGGAGAAGGGGTTGCAGCCCGTGTTTTAAACAATTTAGGTGTAAGTTTAAATAAAGCACGTCAACAAGTACTGCAGCTTCTTGGTAGTAATGAGACAACTTCTGGCCATCAAGGTGGTGGCTCTGCGAATGCAAGTACACCGACACTTGATAGTTTAGCTCGCGATTTAACAGTTGTAGCTCGTGAAGGGCGTTTAGATCCAGTGATTGGCCGCAGCAAAGAGATTCAACGTGTGATTGAAGTATTAAGTAGAAGAACGAAAAATAATCCTGTATTAATCGGGGAACCTGGTGTTGGTAAAACGGCGATTGCCGAAGGATTAGCACAACAAATTGTAAACAATGAAGTTCCAGAAACTTTACGTGACAAGCGTGTTATGACATTAGATATGGGAACTGTAGTTGCTGGTACGAAATATCGCGGTGAGTTTGAAGACCGCTTAAAGAAAGTCATGGATGAAATTCGTCAAGCGGGTAACATTATTTTATTCATTGATGAGCTTCATACATTAATAGGTGCGGGTGGCGCAGAAGGGGCAATTGATGCATCCAATATTTTAAAACCATCATTAGCACGCGGGGAATTGCAATGTATTGGAGCGACGACCCTAGATGAGTATCGTAAATATATTGAAAAAGATGCGGCATTAGAGCGACGCTTTCAACCAATCCATGTGGACGAACCAAGTTTAGAAGAATCAATCCAAATTTTAAAAGGATTGCGTGACCGTTATGAAGCGCATCATCGCGTTTCTATCTCAGATGATGCGATTGATGCCGCTGTAAAATTATCTGATCGTTACATTACAGATCGCTTTCTACCTGATAAAGCAATTGATCTAATTGATGAAGCAGCTTCAAAGGTTCGTTTACGCTCTTATACGACACCACCGAATTTAAAAGAGCTTGAATTGAAACTAGAAGAAGTAAGAAAAGAAAAAGATGCAGCAGTGCAAAGTCAGGAATTTGAGAAAGCAGCTTCTTTACGTGATATGGAACAGCGCTTACGTGAGAAATTAGAGGATACGAAGCGTCAATGGAAAGAGCAGCAAGGTAAAGAGAACTCGGAAGTAACAGTAGAGGATATTGCAAATGTTGTTTCAACATGGACACGAATTCCAGTCTCTAAGCTAGCTCAAACAGAAACAGACAAACTATTGAACTTAGAAAAGATTTTACATGATCGCTTAATCGGACAGGATGAAGCTGTAGTTGCGGTTGCAAAAGCGGTTCGCCGTGCAAGAGCAGGTTTAAAAGATCCAAAACGTCCAATCGGTTCTTTTATTTTCTTAGGACCAACTGGTGTTGGTAAAACAGAACTTGCCCGTGCATTAGCAGAATCTATGTTTGGCGATGAGGATGCGATGATTCGTATTGACATGTCGGAGTACATGGAGAAACACTCTACTTCTCGTTTAGTTGGATCTCCTCCGGGATATGTTGGATATGAAGAGGGTGGCCAATTAACAGAAAAGGTTCGCAGAAAACCATACTCTGTTGTCTTACTTGACGAGGTAGAAAAGGCGCATCCGGATGTATTCAATATTTTACTGCAAGTACTAGAAGATGGTCGTTTAACTGATTCAAAAGGCCGTACAGTCGATTTCCGTAATACAATTGTGATTATGACTTCTAACGTCGGTGCAGATGCATTAAAACGAAATAAACATCTTGGATTTAATGTACAAGATGAAGGTCGTGATTATGCAGATATGAAGGGTAAAGTAATGGATGAGTTGAAAAAAGCATTCCGCCCTGAGTTTTTAAACCGCATTGATGAAATTATTGTTTTCCATACATTAGAGAAGAAACATATTAAAGAAATTGTTACTCTTATGGTAGAACAGTTGGTTAAACGTTTAAAAGAACAAGAGATTGATTTAGAGTTAACAGACACTGCAATTGAAGCGATTGCTGATAAAGGATTTGATCCAGAGTATGGTGCAAGGCCACTACGTCGTGCCATTCAAAAACATGTTGAAGATCGACTATCGGAAGAGCTTCTTAAAGGTGTTGTTGAGAAAGGTCAAAAAGTTGTTTTTGATACAGAGGGAGAAACATTTGTCATTCGCAGTGCAGAAAAGGTAAAATAAGTATAGACAAACAAAAAGGGGGCTAAAGGCTAGCCCTCTTTCTTGTACGAAAAGGAAATATTTTCGTTACACATGAAAGTGAAGTGTAAAAAACGATGGCTAAAAAGAAAACAAAATTTATATGTCAAGAATGTGGTTATCAGTCACCGAAGTACATGGGAAAGTGTCCAGGATGTGGACAGTGGAACAAACTAGTTGAGGAGATGGAACCAGTTGTATCGTCACGTCGACTTAATTATGCAAATGCAATTCAAACTGAAGTAACGAAGCCTCGTCGTTTAAAAGAAGTAGAAACGAAAACAGAAGATCGTATTGAAACGAAATTTCAAGAATTTAACCGGGTTCTTGGAGGAGGAATTGTAGATGGTTCTCTCGTACTTATAGGAGGAGACCCTGGTATTGGAAAATCGACATTGTTATTGCAAATATCGTCACAATTAGCAGATCTTGCTTATGATGTCTTATATATATCGGGGGAAGAATCCGCAAAGCAAATTAAACTTCGGGCAGATCGTCTTCATGTAAAAGGAGATAATTTATTTGTTGTATCAGAAACAGATTTACAACGAATTGCAATGTATATAGATGAAGTGAATCCATCATTTGTTGTAATTGATTCGATTCAAACGATTCATTTGCCGGAAGTAACTTCAGCACCGGGAAGTGTCGCACAAGTACGTGAATGTACAGCAGAATTAATGAAGCTTGCGAAAACAAAAGGAATTCCTATTTTTATTGTAGGGCATGTAACGAAAGAGGGGGCTATTGCTGGCCCTCGTATGTTAGAACATATGGTGGATGCTGTTCTTTATTTTGAAGGAGATCGTCATCATACATATCGGATTTTACGAGCAGTAAAAAATCGTTTCGGTTCAACCAATGAGATGGGGATTTTTGAAATGAAGGAACTTGGCCTTTCAGAAGTATTAAACCCTTCTGAAATCTTTCTAGAAGAAAGGCCTGTGGGTGTTGCTGGTTCAACAGTTGTTGCCTCTATGGAAGGGACAAGACCTGTTTTAGTAGAAATACAAGCATTGATTTCTCCTACAAGTTTCGGGAATCCAAGAAGAATGGCAACGGGAGTTGATCATAATCGTGTCTCTCTCATTATGGCAGTGCTTGAAAAAAGAGCGGGGTTATTGCTCCAAAACCAAGATGCATATTTAAAAGTTGCTGGAGGAATCAAGTTAGATGAACCTGCGGTGGACTTGGCAGTTGCAATAAGTATTGCATCAAGTTTTCGTGATAAAACGACTTCCCCAGGCGATGCTGCTATTGGTGAAGTTGGTTTAACTGGAGAAGTTCGTCGTGTCTCTCGTATTGAACAGCGTGTACAAGAAGCGGCAAAATTAGGGTTTCAACGTGTAATTATCCCGAGGAAAAATTTAGGTGGATGGACGATTCCGGAAGGGATTGAAGTAGTTGGCGTATCAAATATAGGAGAGGCTCTTCGAGTTGCACTAGGAGGATAAGATATGGAAGAAAACAAGCAACGTTCTAAAAGTATTATTAATATTTTGCAGCTTGTTGCACCGGGGACACCGCTAAGAGAAGGAATTGATAATGTGCTTCGTGCACAAACGGGTGGGCTTATTGTACTCGGATACAATGAACAAATTAAAGGTATTGTTGATGGAGGATTTCATATTAATTGTGCCTTTTCTCCTGCTAGTCTATACGAACTAGCAAAAATGGATGGAGCTCTGATCTTAAATGAAACGGGGAGTAAAATTTTAATTGCGAATGGGCAGTTAATTCCAGATGCAACTATTGACTCCATTGAAACAGGTATGCGCCACCGAACAGCAGAGCGGGTGGCGAAACAAACGGATAGTCTTGTTGTTGCTATTTCACAAAGACGAAACGTAATTACTTTATACCAAGGGAATTTACGTTATACATTAAAAGATATTGGGGTTATTTTAACAAAAGCAAATCAAGCAATTCAAACATTAGAAAAGTATAAGGCTGTATGGAATGAAGGAATAACAAACCTTGGTATTTTGGAATTTGAAGAAGTCGTTACGATGTCTGAAGTTGTACATGTATTGCATAGCGTTGAGATGATGCTGCGTATTAAAAATGAAATCTTTAGTTACATCCATGAGTTAGGAACAGAAGGAAGACTTATTCGATTGCAATTAACAGAATTGCTTGCTGACGTAGAAGCAGAAGCCGCACTATTAATTAAAGACTATTATCATGAAAAAGCACAGGATCACTATCAGATTTTAAAAAAATTACAAGATCTTGCGAATGCCCAACTTCTAGAAGACAGCGATTTAGTAAAACTACTTGGATATTCTGGACAAATGAAACTAGAGGAAAGCGTTACACCGCGAGGGTATCGAATTGCAAGTAAAATTTCTAGAGTTCCACCTCTTATTATTGAAAACCTAATTAATCGTTTTAAGAATTTACAAGGAATTTGCCGTGCAACAATTGCAGAGTTAGATGATGTGGAAGGAATTGGAGAAGTGCGGGCGAAAAAGATACGAGAGGGTTTAAAACGAATTCAAGAACACTTGTATATGAGTAGACACAATTAAGAATATTACATTGATTTCATAATATAACGACACTCAAAGATTTTTTATATATGATATGATATATTGGTAAATAAAACAAATCATAAAAAACACGTCCACTTTTGCACTCGACGTTTTGAGTGGCGAAGTAATGGTTAATAATGAGTAGGAGGTGGTTGAATGTTAAAACGAATCGTACAGCTCTTCTTTTTAGTTATCGGAGGAGCGTTAGGGATTTTTCTTATTCCAAAAGTGATTGATATGTTGGGTGTAGGTGCAGTACCTTGGCTTGAAGGGTCTTATATTCGTGCAATTATTGGTGCAATCATTTTATTTTTAACAACATTTTGGCTTGTGGATTATATTGTTCAACTTATTAAACATATTGAGGAGTCGCTTGTAAAAGCACCTGTTACAGATGTTTTATTTGGAACATTAGGATTAATTTCAGGACTAATTGTTGCGTATTTGATTTTGATCCCGATTCGCGAAATTACCATTCAAGTCATTAGTACAGTATTGCAAATCTTTTTCACACTATTACTTGGTTACTTAGGATTCCAAGTAGGGTTTAAAAAGAGAAATGAGTTGCTAGGATTGTTTACATTACCGCAACGCGGAGGAAAGAAAAAAAATACGAGCAATGAAAATGAGGAAGTAGAAACGTCAACTTCTAATTGGAAAATACTAGATACGAGTGTTATTATTGATGGGCGTATTGCGGACATTTGCCAAACGAAATTTTTGGAAGGCATAATTGTCATTCCACAATTTGTGTTAGAAGAATTACAGCATATTGCTGATTCTTCGGATGCGTTAAAGCGTAATCGCGGACGAAGAGGTTTGGATATTTTAAATCGTATTCAAAAAGAGTTACCTATCCCAGTAGAAATTTATGAAGGTGATTTCGAAGACATTCAAGAAGTTGATAGTAAACTTGTGAAATTAGCAAAAATAACTGGTGGAACTGTTGTTACGAATGACTTTAATTTAAATAAAGTTTCTGAATTGCAAGGTGTGACAGTTTTAAACATTAATGATTTAGCGAATGCTATTAAGCCAGTTGTACTTCCGGGTGAAGAGTTGAGAGTATATGTCGTGAAAGATGGCAAAGAGCAAAATCAAGGTGTTGCCTATTTAGATGATGGTACAATGATCGTTGTCGAAGACGGTAGAGAGTATGTTGGTTCTCAACTTGATGTGCTTGTTACAAGTGTATTGCAAACATCTGCAGGCCGAATGATTTTTGCTAAGCGTAAATTGTTAGAGAGAGCGTTATAAGTAGAGGGCTAAGATAATGTATACATTAATTATTCCAGCAGCTGGACAAGGTAAGCGCATGGGCGCGGGGAAAAATAAGTTGTTTTTGCAACTTGATGATGCCCCAATTATTATTCATACATTACGTGCTTTTGAAAAAGATGAACAATGTAGACAGATTATTTTAGCGATTAATGAGAAAGAGCGTTCTTATTTTGAAGAACTTCTTCAAGCTTATCATATTCAAAAAGATATCAAATTTGTTCAAGGCGGGAATGAGCGCCAGGATAGTGTATATAATGCTCTTATGTGTGTAAGAGAAGGAGAGTATGTACTTGTCCACGACGGGGCGCGTCCGTTTGTAACGAAAAAGATGATTGAGGATGTATTGCAAATGGCGAAAGAAAAAGGTGCTTCTATTTGTGCGGTGCCTGTGAAAGATACAATTAAAAAAGTGATGCATGATGCTGTTGTTGAAACAGTAGAACGTTCCCAATTGCGAGCGGTCCAAACACCGCAAGGGTTTCATGTTCCTATTTTGTTAGAGGCACATGAGAGTGCAAAACAAGCGGATTTTTTGGGGACTGACGATGCCAGCTTGATAGAACGTCTTTCTAAAGAGGTAGGAGTTGTAGAAGGAAGCTATTACAATATTAAGGTGACAACACCTGAAGATTTGGTGATTGCTGAAAGCTTCTTGCGCGTTTTGCAAATACAGTAGCGATGTTATAATAGAAAAGCTCGGTAGCTACCGAGCTTTTCTATTTATAGAGTGAAAATTTCGGCGCGCGAACATATATAAATCCACTTCGATTTTTTAACACGTAGATTGCTGCTATGCAGAATACCACATGTTAGCTACTGGCCTGCTCCCTTTGTTTTAACATTGCATGTGGCAGAAAAGGGCCCTGACCGCTCCTATGCGCGGCCAGTCTCTCTCGCCTAGCTAAAAAAAGAGGTTTTTTCATTTGGATTTATATATAAGGCTCCATGCGAGTAATGTAATATGAAGCTGCTTATAAGTAGTGAAATAAAATTTATGAGCGCAGTTTGAGGAGGAATTGGAAATGTTTCGAATTGGACAAGGTTTTGATGTGCATGCATTTGCAGAGGGAAGACCCTTAATTATTGGTGGGATTACAATTCCGTATGAGAAGGGGTTACTAGGACACTCTGATGCTGATGTTCTTTTACATACGATTGCTGATGCTTGTTTAGGAGCGATTGCTGCGGGGGATATCGGTAAGCACTTCCCAGATACAGATCCTGCATTTAAGGATGCAGATTCAGCTGTGCTTTTGCAAAAAGTATGGGAGTTTGTTACAGAGCAAGGATATGTACTTGGAAACTTAGATTGTACAATTATTGCTCAAAAACCAAAAATGGCACCGCACATTGAAAGTATGCGTGCGAGAATTAGTGAATTGTTGCAAACAGACATCGAGAATGTGAATGTAAAAGCAACGACAACAGAAAAATTAGGTTTTACAGGACGAGAAGAAGGAATTGCTTCACAGGCTATTGTATTATTGCAGAAAAAATAATTGTTTTTAATTCGTAAGATGGATAATCATATTTTTTTGGTGTACAATTAAGGAATCTGTTGACATTAAGAATGGAAGGTGTACCAATTATGGAAAAGCAAGTGAGAGTGCGCTATGCGCCAAGTCCAACAGGACACTTACATATCGGAAATGCACGTACGGCATTATTTAACTATTTATTCGCTCGTAGTCAAAACGGGAAATTTATTATCCGTATTGAAGACACAGACGTAAAGCGTAATATTGCTGGCGGCGAAGAAAGCCAATTAACGTACCTAAAATGGCTTGGCATGGACTGGGATGAAAGCATCGATGTTGGTGGTGAATACGGTCCGTACCGTCAAATGGAGCGTTTAGATATTTATAAAAAGTTATATGAAGATTTACTTGAGCGTGGTTTAGCTTATAAATGTTATATGACAGAAGAAGAATTAGAAGCAGAACGTGAAGGGCAAATTGCTCGTGGTGAAACACCTCGTTATGCAGGTAATCATCGTGAACTAACAGCAGAACAAGTGAAACAATTCGAGGAAGAAGGACGCATTCCGAGCATTCGTTTCCGTGTGCCTGAAAACCGCGAATATGTCTTTAATGATATCGTTAAAGGTGAAGTATCCTTTAACTCAGATGATTTCGGTGATTTTGTTATCGTGAAGAAAGATGGTATTCCAACTTATAACTTTGCGGTAGCGGCAGACGATCATTTTATGGAAATCTCACATGTTCTTCGTGGCGATGACCATATTTCGAATACACCAAAACAAATGATGATTTATGAAGCATTTGGTTGGGATGTACCACACTTTGGTCATATGACGTTAATCGTGAATGAAAGCCGTAAAAAGTTAAGTAAACGCGACGAATCTATTATTCAATTTATTGAACAATACGAAGCGCTAGGATATCTTCCAGAAGCAATCTTTAACTTTATCGCATTATTAGGTTGGTCACCAGTAGGGGAAGAGGAAATCTTCTCTAAGGATGAGTTTATCGAAATGTTTGATGCAGCTCGCTTATCGAAATCACCTGCATTATTTGATTCTCAAAAATTAAAATGGATGAACAATCAATACATGAAAAAGCAAGACTTAGATCGCGTTGTTGAATTAAGCTTACCGCATCTAGTAAAAGCTGGTCGTGTAAGTGAACAATCAAGTGAACAAGAATTAGCTTGGATTCGTGGTGTGATTGCTTTATATCATGATCAAATGAGCTTCGGGGCTGAAATTGTTGAGCTATCTGAAATGTTCTTTAAAGATCATGTAGATTATGAAGAAGAAGGACAAGAGGTATTGGAAGGCGAACAAGTGCCAGAAGTTCTTCGCGTGTTTGCGGCAGAATTAGAAGCATTAGAAGAAGTAGAACCTGCAGCAGTTAAAGCAGCAATTAAAGCTGTTCAAAAGCAAACTGGTCAAAAAGGAAAAGGCTTGTTCATGCCAATTCGTGTTGCAACAACTGGCCAAACACACGGCCCAGAACTTCCAAATGCAATTGCACTTCTTGGAAAAGAAAAAGTTTTAAATCGTGTTCGTAAAGTAATTGGTTAACATTTTACGGATTTAGAAATATAATAAAAAATACTACAAAATGAAATAAACAAAAGCGACGAGAAGGAGAAGTAGAAAATCATGCTTTTCACAGAGAAAACCATCATTTGGCTGGAAGTGGTTTAAAAGCAGATTTTTGAAGTGCCCCTTTGAGTCTTCTGCTGAACAACGAAGATATTTCGGTAAATATTAAAGTAAGCAGAAGCGGTATAAACCGTTATCATGTTTGAGTTTGAGGTCTTTTTAGGCCTAAACAGAGTGGAACCGCGCTAGTAAGGCGTCTCTGTCTATATAGACAGAGACGCCTTTTTCTATACATGAAAGGTATAGGGGAGTTTCACTTTAAACAAAAAAGGGGGAACACCGATGTTTAAGAGGCTTCGGGCGGATATTGAAGTCATCTTTGAACAAGATCCAGCGGCAAGAAGTTATATCGAAGTGATTTTAACCTACTCTGGGTTGCACGCGATTTGGGCACATCGTATTGCGCACGCCTTTTACAAACGAAAATTTTTCTTTTTTGCACGTGTTATCTCGCAAATGAGTCGTTTTTTTACAGGTATTGAAATTCACCCAGGGGCAACGATTGGTCGTAAGTTTTTTATTGATCATGGTATGGGGGTTGTAATTGGAGAAACGTGTGAAATTGGCGATAATGTGACGATTTATCAAGGTGTTACATTAGGTGGCACAGGGAAAGAAAAAGGGAAACGGCATCCAACGATTAAAGATAATGTGTTAATTGCAACAGGTGCGAAAGTGCTTGGATCGATTACAGTTGGAGAAAACTCTAAAATTGGCGCTGGCTCAGTTGTACTGAAAGAAGTGCCTGCGCATTCTACAGTTGTAGGCATTCCTGGTCGTGTCGTGATTCAAAATGGCGTAAAGGTAGGTCAGGAATTAAATCATTGTGACCTTCCAGATCCGATTTTTGATAAGTTGAAGGCGCTGGAAGAAGAGATTGAACAATTGAAAAGACAAGTAATATTGAAAACAGAAAGGACGGATAAAAATGACTATTCACATTTATAATACGTTAACACGTCAGAAAGAAGCGTTTATTCCTTTAGAAGAAAATAAAGTGAAAATGTATGTATGCGGACCAACTGTATACAATTACATTCATATCGGGAATGCGAGACCGCCTATGGTATTCGACACAGTACGTCGTTATTTAGAACATAGAGGGTATGATGTACAATATGTTTCTAACTTTACTGATGTAGATGATAAGTTAATTAAAGTGGCGAATGAGCTAGGGGAAGATGTTCCGACAATTGCAGACCGCTTTATTGAAGCGTATTTTGAAGACGTAACTGCACTAGGTTGCAAACATGCAACGGCTCACCCTCGTGTAATGGAAAATATGGATATTATTATTGAGTTTATTCAAGAACTTGTAGCTAATGGATATGCATATGAATCTGAAGGTGATGTGTATTACAAGACGAAAGAATTTGAAGGATACGGTAAATTATCACATCAACCAATTGCAGACCTTCGTCTTGGTGCGCGCATTGAAGTTGGAGAAAAGAAACAAGATCCACTTGACTTTGCATTATGGAAAGCGGCGAAAGAAGGAGAAATCTTCTGGGATAGCCCTTGGGGAAAAGGTCGCCCAGGTTGGCACATTGAATGCTCAGCGATGGCGCGTAAATACTTAGGTGATACAATTGATATTCATGCTGGTGGGCAAGATTTAACGTTTCCGCATCATGAAAATGAAATTGCCCAATCAGAAGCATTGACTGGAAAGACATTTGCACGTTACTGGATGCATAATGGATATATTAATATTAACAATGAAAAAATGTCTAAATCGTTAGGTAATTTTGTGCTTGTTCACGATATTATTAAGCAGTACGATCCGCAATTAATTCGTTTCTTTATGTTATCTGTGCATTATCGTCACCCAATTAATTTTAGTGAAGAATTATTGCAACATACAAGCAACGGATTAGATCGTATTAAAACCGCTTATGGTAATTTAAAGCATCGAATAGAAAGTAGTACAGATTTAACGGATCATAATGAGAAGTGGCTAGCTGAGATGGAGGAATTCCAGGTTGCATTTGAAAAGGCAATGGATGATGACTTTAATACAGCAAATGCTGTAACAGAGTTATATAACTTAGCGAATCATACAAATCAGTATTTATTAGAACAACATACATCAACAGTGGTAATTGAAGCGTATATGAAGCAATTTGAAACGTTGTTTGGAATTTTAGGATTAGAATTAACGAAAGAAGAATTGCTTGACGAGGAAATTGAAGCATTAATCCAAAAACGTATTGAAGCTCGTAAAAATCGTGATTTTGCATTATCTGATCAAATTCGCGATGAGTTAAAAGAACGTAACATTATTTTGGAAGATACACCACAAGGTACGAGATGGAAAAGAGGTTAAACCATGATTGATGCAAAGCAATTAAATAGCTTAGCGTTAGCGTATATGGGTGATGCGGTATATGAACAATATATCCGCTATCACCTGCTTCAAAAAGGAACAGTTCGTCCCAACCAACTACATCGGTTGAGTACAAACTTTGTTTCTGCCAAAGCGCAAGCGAAAGTTGTTTATCATTTACTAGAGACATCATTTCTTACTGAAGAAGAGGAAGCTGTATTAAGAAGAGGACGTAATGCAAAATCAGGTTCTGTTCCGAAAAATACGGATGTACAAACGTATCGACATAGTACTGGTTTTGAAGCAGTAATTGGATATCATTATTTATTAAATCATCAAACGCGAATCGAAGAGATTGTATTTGAAGCGATTCGTGTAGTAGAGAATCAGGAAGGAGGCGCGTGAGCGTGAATAGTGAATATATTATTGGTCGTAATCCTGTAATTGAAGCGCTAAGGTCAGGGCGTGATATTAATAAAATTTGGATTGCAGAAGGTGCTGCAAAAGGACAAGTGCAAATTGTAATTGCATTAGCGAAAGAAAACAAAATTTTAGTACAAAATGCGCCGAAGAAAAAATTAGATCAACTTGTAGAAGGGAATCATCAAGGGGTAATTGCACAAGTGGCAGCATATGAATATGCGGACTTAGACGATTTATTTACAACGGCTGCAAAGCGGGATGAAGATCCTTTCTTTTTAATTCTTGATGAGATTGAGGATCCGCACAATTTAGGTTCTATTATGCGTACGGCGGATGCGGTAGGAGCTCACGGTATTATTATTCCAAAACGCAGAGCGGTTGGTTTAACAGCGGCAGTTGCAAAGGCTTCGACGGGAGCGATTGAGTATGTTCCGGTAGCTCGTGTGACAAATTTATCGAGAACGATTGATGAATTGAAAGAGCGTGGGCTTTGGATTGCAGGTACGGATGCAAAAGGAAAAGATGACTATCGTAATTTAGATGGAAAGATGCCAATTGGCTTAGTTATTGGTAGTGAGGGGAAAGGTATGAGTCGCTTAATTGGCGAGAAATGCGACTTCCTCATTCATTTGCCGATGGCTGGTAAAGTTACATCCTTAAATGCTTCAGTTGCTGCTAGTTTATTAATGTATGAAGTGTATCGGAAACGTCATCCAATCGGTAAATAAGAATGAATGATCTTTTAATCGTTGATGGCTACAACATTATTGGGGCTTGGGCAGATTTAAGAAAGCTAAGGGATGTAGACTTGCAGGCTTCACGCGACTTACTTATTGATAAAATGGCAGATTATCAAGGATATACAGGCACGAAAGTTATGATTGTGTTTGATGCATATTCTGTCTATGGAATTGAAAAGAAGATGAAACAGGCGCGTGTTGACATAATTTTTACAAGAAAGAACCAAACAGCGGATGAGAAGATTGAGCAACTTGCAATTGAACTGCGTAATATTAATACGCGTATTTATGTTGCGACGTCTGATTACACAGAGCAGTGGGCTATTTTTGGACAAGGTGCCCTGCGTAAATCAGCGCGGGAGTTAGAAATAGAAGTTCACGCGATGGAACGCACTGTACGCGATGAAACGAAGAAAACAAAAGAAACGCAACCGGCTATGCGAACGATATTTAGTGAAGAAGTTACAGAAAAATTAGAAAAATTAAGGCGAGGAGGGCGTTGAAACATTGACGCTCTCCTTGTGTTTACTGTATAATATTTCTAAATAACTAGCGGTCGGAGGGATCAGATTGGAAGTAGACTTCGCAAGCGACAACAATGTTATATTTAATGGTTTAGAGGATGAAGAGATAGTTGAATTAGTAAGGAAAGGTAATGTAGATGCGCTAGAATATTTGATTCATAAGTACAAAAACTTTGTACGTGCCAAATCAAGATCTTATTTTTTAGTTGGTGCTGATCGTGAAGATATTATTCAAGAAGGTATGATTGGATTATTTAAAGCGATTCGTGATTATAAAGAGGACAAGCTATCTTCCTTTAAAGCCTTTGCGGAATTATGTATTACACGCCAAATTATCACCGCTATTAAAACTGCAACAAGGCAGAAACATATTCCTTTAAATTCGTATGTATCTTTAGACAAACCGATTTATGATGAAGAATCTGATCGAACTCTATTAGATGTTATATCTGAGGCGAAGATGACGGATCCTGAAGAGATGATTATTAGCCGAGAAGAGTATGCTGATATAGAGTTAAAAATATCTGAATTATTAAGCGATTTAGAAAGAAAAGTACTGTCTTTGTACTTAGATGGAAGGTCATATCAAGAAATCTCAGAGCAATTGAATCGTCACGTGAAATCTATCGATAATGCTCTGCAACGAGTGAAAAGAAAACTAGAACGTTATATGGAAATGAGAGAAACGGCAACTGTTAACGCTTTCTCCATTAAGCGGAATGTATAAATGACAATTGAAAACCGGAATACCTTTTTAAATGAGAAAAGGTAAAGGGCGAGAGCGAGCGAGTTATTTTTATATTTTATAGGGTAGCAGCTTATATATAAACCCAACTTGACTTTTGGGCGCACAAGTCGCCGCCATACTAAACAAAAAAGTAACCTGCGCCTTTCTTTCTCTCTTGGTTTGAACATCGCATGTGTCAGAAGCAGGCACTGACTGCTTCTACTCATAGCCAGACGCTCAGGGTCATCTAAAAAGAAAAGGGTTTTATGTGAGGTTTTTAATTTGGATTTATACATGTTAGGAAATAAAAAAGTATATTAAGATAATAGATTAAATAGTAATGAGAGGCTTTTTCTCGCCTTTTCTTTTTGGAGTAGGGGGGAAGTGTCATTGACATTGTATTTTATTGTATGATACATTTTTAAGGAAATAATGTTACAAGGTTGGTGTAACGAGTGAGAAAAAAGATTGTACTCGCATGTGAAAAGTGTAATAATCGAAACTATTCCACAATGAAAGATACAAGCTCAGTAGAGCGTCTTGAGATAAAGAAATTTTGTAAAACATGCAATGCGCATATGATTCATAAGGAAACAAAATAAACAATCGTAATTATGCACTGGAGGTCCCGGAAATGCGTTTGACGAACTTTTTTGGCGATGTAAGCCGTGAAATGAAAAAAGTAAGTTGGCCGAAAAAAGATGAATTATTCCGTTCGACACTTACTGTAATTGCAACCGTTGTGTTCTGTGCAGTTTTCTTTGCAGTGGTGGATATGGGGATTTCTTCTTTAATTCGTTTAATTCTTGAATAAGAAACACTTATACATGATATAATGTTAATGTTATTTATACGAACTGTGTAAAAGCCCGGTGAACGGGTTTTTTCATTTGCGTAAAAAAATGTACGTCAGGGAGGGAAGGACGGTCGTCCTAAATCAATGGAAAAACGTTGGTATGTTGTCCATACTTATTCTGGATATGAAAATAAAGTAAAAACGAACCTAGAGAAACGTGTAGAATCGATGGGTATGCAAGATAAGATTTTCCGTGTTATTGTTCCAGAGGAAACAGAAGTAGAAATGAAAAACGGAAAAGAAAAAGTAACGAAGAGGAAAGTATTTCCTGGTTACGTATTAGTAGAACTTATCATGACAGATGATTCTTGGTATGTTGTTCGTAATACACCGGGGGTAACAGGGTTTGTTGGTTCTTCTGGATCTGGTTCAAAACCATCTCCGTTATTAGAAGAAGAAGTAGTTGTGATTTTAAAACACATGGGAATGGAAAATGAAGTGGTTGATTTTGACTTCGAACTTCATGAGACTGTACGTGTGAATGAAGGTCCATTTGCGAATTATACAGGTGCTATTAATGAAATTGACCTAGAAAAACAAAGGGTTACAGTGCTTGTTGATATGTTTGGTCGTGAAACTTCAGTTGAGTTAGACTTCCACCAAATTGAAAAATTATAAAATCAAACTTGAAATGAATTGTAAAAAGTGATAATATCTTTAAGGTCAGTACGTCTTCGGGAACGGAGACGTTTTTTGAGAGAATTTTATCACTAAAGATAAAATTTGAAGTGGGAGGGCAAAAAATAATTGCCCATTGACCACATCACGGACTTAAGGAGGTGTGTCTCGTGGCTAAAAAGGTAATTAAAATGGTAAAACTTCAAATTCCTGCAGGTAAAGCTAACCCAGCTCCACCAGTTGGTCCAGCATTAGGACAAGCAGGTGTTAACATCATGGGCTTCTGTAAAGAGTTTAACGCTCGTACAGCAGATCAAGCTGGTCTAATCATTCCTGTTGAAATTACAGTATTTGAAGATCGTTCATTCACTTTCATTACTAAAACTCCTCCTGCTGCTGTTCTTCTTAAGAAAGTAGCTGGTATTGAGTCTGGTTCTGGTGAACCAAACCGTAATAAAGTGGCAACTGTTAAGCGTGATAAAGTTCGCGAAATCGCTGAAACTAAAATGCCTGACCTAAACGCTGCTAGCGTAGAAGCTGCAATGCGTATGGTTGAAGGTACTGCACGCAGTATGGGCATTGTTATCGAAGACTAATTCGATTTGTTTTTTTGTAAAAGAGGTTGCGGGTCTGGTGTTCCAATTCGCAACCTTTATTATCGTAAATGAATGTCGTTTTTTAAATAAAAGGGTGGGCGCACATCCTCGATCGTATCGAAAAAAATGCGTAAACGTGGGAGGTTATTCCGCTAAGACCACATTGAGGAGGAAATAAAATGGCTAAAAGAGGTAAAAAGTACGTAGAAGCTGCAAAGCTTGTTGATCGTGCGTCTGCTTACTCTGCAACAGAGGCAGTAGAATTAGTGAAGAAAACAAATACAGCTAAATTTGATGCAACTGTAGAAGCTGCATTCCGTTTAGGTGTTGACCCTAAGAAAGCTGACCAACAAATTCGTGGTGCAGTTGTTCTTCCAAACGGTACTGGTAAAGTACAACGTGTATTAGTATTCGCTAAAGGCGAAAAATTAAAAGAAGCTGAAGCTGCTGGAGCTGACTTCGTAGGTGATGCAGACTACATCGCAAAAATCCAACAAGGTTGGTTTGATTTTGACGTAGTAGTAGCAACTCCTGACATGATGGGTGAAGTTGGTAAACTTGGTCGTGTATTAGGACCTAAAGGTTTAATGCCAAACCCTAAAACTGGAACAGTTACTTTCGACGTAACAAAAGCAGTTAACGAAATCAAAGCTGGTAAAGTAGAATACCGCGTTGATAAAGCTGGTAACATCCATGTACCAATTGGTAAAGTATCTTTCGAAGATGCGAAATTAGTTGAAAACTTAGAAACAATTGCTGACGCGCTTCTAAAAGCTAAGCCAGCTGCTGCAAAAGGTACTTACATGAAGAACGTAACAGTTGCTTCTACAATGGGACCTGGCGTACGCGTTGACGTTTCAACTATTGCGTAAAAATTGGAAGTTGACTTCATGATGAAGTTTTAATATAATCATCTATGTTGTGAATTTTAATAGTGTACCGTAGACAGTAGGTGCCATCTTGGCTTAATATCCTACCGAGGTGTAAATATACGGAACGGAAATTTTCTGTGACTATATGCCTCCATGTCTATAACTGGGCACGGAGGCTTTTTAGTGCACTTTCGGTACATCTTCTATATAATCTACAGGAGGTGTAATAACATGACTAAAGCAATCGAAGCAAAACAACATGTTGTAACTGAAATCGCTGGTAAACTTAGCGAAAGTAAATCAACAATCGTTGTTGACTACCGTGGTTTAACAGTTTCTGAAGTAACAGAATTACGTAAAGCATTACGTGAAGCTGGCGTTGAGTTCAAAGTTTACAAAAACTCTTTAACTCGTCGTGCTGCAGAAATTGCTGAACTAACTGAGTTAAATGAATTCTTAACAGGACCAAACGCTATCGCGTTCAGTAACGAAGATGTAGTTGCTCCTGCGAAAGTATTAAACGACTTCGCGAAAAATCACGAAGCTTTAGAAATTAAAGCTGGTGTAATCGAAGGTAAACTTGTAACTGTTGATGAGGTTAAAGCTATCGCTACTCTTCCATCACGTGAAGGCTTACTTTCTATGCTTCTTAGCGTTCTTCAAGCTCCAATCCGCAACCTTGCACTTGCTGCAAAAGCTGTTGCTGATCAAAAAGAAGAGCAAGGCGCTTAATTTTTTAAAAGATAACTACGTGTTATCCATCAAACAATATGAACTTATTCAATAAGGGAGGATATTTACAATGACTAAAGAACAAATCATTGAAGCAGTTAAAAATATGACTGTATTAGAACTTAACGACTTAGTAAAAGCTATCGAGGAAGAATTCGGCGTAACTGCTGCTGCTCCTGTAGCTGTTATGGGTGGCGCTGCTGGTGAAGCTGCTGCTGAGAAAACTGAATTTGATGTAGTACTTGCTGAAGCGGGCGCTCAAAAAATCAAAGTTATCAAAGTTGTTCGTGAACTTACTGGTCTTGGCTTAAAAGAAGCTAAAGAAGTAGTTGACAACACTCCAAAAGCAGTTAAAGAAGGCGTTTCTAAAGACGAAGCTGAAGAAATCAAAGCTAAACTTGAAGAAGTTGGCGCTGTTGTAGAAGTTAAGTAATTAACTTTTGAAGCTTTAAAAAAGCTCGCTCTCATGCGAGCTTTTTTTTTAACTGTAAAGAAAAGAGGTGGCCATATGGCAGACCATTATTTTTCTAACGATCCTTCTAGTAAAAGTAATCGTAAACGTTGGGAATATACGTTAAGAGGATCTCGATTTGTTTTCTTATCTGACCACGGAGTGTTTTCGAAAAATGAAGTGGACTTTGGTTCTCGTCTTTTAATTGAAGCGTTTCAGATGCCAGACGTTCAGGGTGATGTGTTAGATGTTGGATGTGGGTATGGCCCGGTGGGTTTATCATTAGCGAAAGAGTCTCGAGAGCGCGCAGTTCATATGGTAGATGTGAATGAAAGAGCGCTTGAGCTTGCGGGAGAAAATGCCGCTAATAACCAAATTGGAAATATCCGAATTTATAAAAGTAGTGTATACGAAAATGTAAGTGGGCGATATGCTGCTATTTTATCTAATCCGCCAATTCGTGCTGGGAAACAAATTGTGCATGAAATTTTAGAAAAAGCAGTGGATCATCTTGTCCCGGGCGGTGAGCTTTGGATTGTAATCCAGAAAAAGCAAGGTGCACCATCCGCGATGAAAAAGTTAGAAGAAGTGTTCGATGACGTGGAAGTAGTAGAAAAGAAAAAAGGCTATTATATCATAAAATCAAAAAAACATTGACGGTTATTTTTGGTTGTGTTAACATTATAAGATGCCAATATATGATTTTCTGCGTTGAGAACGATGTATATTTTTGCTTATCTTGGAAAAGATAGTAAAATCAGCAGATTATGAAACAGAATGATGGTTTTCTTATAGAAGCCATTTTTCTTTTTTGAGCAGTTAGAAATACTCAACGTATCTATCTTTTTTGGGAAAAAGGCTACGTAATTTGCGTTAGTCGTATTTAGTTGTGATTTTGCACATTTTTGTGCGTTTATAATACTCTTGATTTGAGGGGTGAAGCAGTTGACAGGTCAACTAGTTCAATACGGACGACACCGCCAACGAAGAAGTTATGCCCGTATTAGTGAGGTATTAGAATTACCGAATCTTATCGAAATTCAAACCTCTTCTTATCAGTGGTTTCTTGATGAGGGTTTGCGAGAAATGTTCCAAGACATTTCTCCGATTGAAGACTTTACGGGAAATCTATCGCTTGAATTTATCGACTACAGTTTAGGTGAACCGAAATACTCTGTAGAAGAATGTAAAGAGCGTGATGTGACGTATGCAGCACCACTTCGTGTAAAAGTGCGTCTAATCAATAAAGAAACTGGTGAAGTAAAAGAGCAAGACGTGTTCATGGGGGATTTCCCACTCATGACAGAGACAGGAACATTTGTAATTAACGGTGCAGAACGCGTTATTGTTTCGCAGTTAGTTCGTTCACCAAGTGTATACTACAACGGAAAAGTGGACAAAAACGGAAAACGCGGATTTACTGCTACTGTAATTCCAAACCGCGGAGCTTGGTTAGAGTATGAAACAGATGCTAAGGATGTTGTTTATGTGCGTATCGACCGTACGCGTAAACTACCTGTAACTGTTTTGTTACGCGCATTAGGGTTTGGCTCTGATCAAGAAATCACCGAATTGATAGGTGATAACGAATACTTAAGCAATACGCTAGAAAAAGATAACACGGATAGCACAGAAAAAGCGCTGCTTGAAATTTATGAGCGTCTACGTCCAGGTGAACCACCAACAGTAGAAAATGCAAAGAGCTTGCTTGTTTCTCGCTTCTTTGATCCAAAACGTTATGATCTAGCAAATGTAGGTCGCTACAAAATTAATAAAAAGTTACACATTAAAAACAGATTGTTTAACCAACGTTTGGCTGAAACTTTAGTGGATCCTGAAACAGGTGAAATTTTAGTAGCAGAAGGAACAATCTTAGATCGTCGTACATTAGATCGTATTTTACCTTATTTAGAAAAGAACATTGGTTTTAAAACAGCGAAACCGATGGGCGGAGTGGTAGATGGCGAGGTTGAATTACAATCTATTAAGATCTATGCTCCAGATGCAGATGGAGAGCGTTCTATCAATATTATTGGTAATGCGAATATCGATCGTGAAATAAAACATATTACACCAGGCGATATCATTGCATCTATTAGCTATTTCTTTAATCTTCTATATAAAGTAGGAGACACAGATGATATTGACCATTTAGGAAACCGCCGCCTACGTTCTGTAGGGGAATTGTTACAAAACCAATTCCGTATCGGTCTTTCTCGTATGGAACGTGTTGTTCGTGAGAGAATGTCAATTCAAGATACAAATGCAATTACACCGCAAGCGTTAATTAACATACGTCCGGTTATTGCATCTATTAAAGAGTTCTTCGGAAGCTCTCAGTTATCTCAGTTCATGGATCAAACAAACCCATTAGCAGAGTTAACACATAAACGAAGACTATCTGCATTAGGACCGGGTGGTTTAACGCGTGAGCGCGCAGGCTTTGAAGTACGTGACGTTCACTACTCTCACTATGGTCGTATGTGTCCAATTGAAACGCCAGAGGGACCAAACATCGGTTTGATCAACTCTCTATCTTCGTTTGCGAAAGTAAATGAATTTGGTTTCATTGAAACACCATATCGCCGTGTTGATCCAGAAACTGGACGTGTAACAAAACGTGTAGATTACTTAACAGCTGATGAACAAGATAACTATGTTGTTGCCCAAGCAAACGCACGTTTATCTGAAGATGGGGATTTCCTTGATGAAGACGTTGTAGCACGTTTCCGCGATGAGAACGTTGTTGTGAAACGCGAACGTATTGACTACATGGATATCTCTCCAAAACAGGTCGTGTCTGCTGCGACAGCTTGTATTCCGTTCTTAGAAAATGATGACTCGAACCGTGCGCTAATGGGTGCGAACATGCAACGTCAAGCAGTTCCACTTATGAACCCAGAATCTCCAATTGTAGGTACTGGTATGGAGTACGTATCGGCGAAAGATTCAGGTGCTGCAGTAATTTGTAAACATCCTGGTATCGTTGAACGTGTAGAAGCTCGCGAAGTTTGGGTACGTCGTTATATCGAAGTAGATGGTCAAAAAGTAAAAGCTGACTTAGATCGCTACAAAATGTTGAAATTCATCCGTTCTAACCAAGGAACTTGTTACAACCAACGTCCAATCGTAAGTGTTGGCGATGAAGTTGTAAGAGGTGAGATTCTTGCAGACGGTCCTTCTATGGAAAAAGGTGAACTTGCACTTGGTCGTAACGTGCTTGTTGGCTTTATGACATGGGATGGTTATAACTACGAGGATGCGATCATTATGAGTGAGCGCCTTGTAAAAGATGATGTGTATACTTCTATTCATATTGAAGAATATGAATCAGAGGCTCGTGATACAAAGTTAGGACCAGAAGAAATTACACGAGACATTCCGAATGTAGGGGAAGATGCGCTTCGCAATCTTGATGAGCGCGGTATTATCCGCATCGGTGCAGAAGTAAAAGATGGAGATTTGCTTGTTGGTAAAGTAACGCCAAAAGGTGTAACAGAGTTAACAGCGGAAGAACGTCTATTACATGCAATCTTTGGTGAGAAAGCTCGTGAAGTACGTGATACATCACTACGTGTACCACACGGTGGTGGCGGTATTATCTTAGACGTAAAAGTATTCAACCGCGAAGATGGCGATGAATTGCCACCAGGTGTGAATCAACTTGTACGTGCATATATCGTTCAAAAACGTAAAATTTCTGAAGGTGACAAGATGGCCGGTCGTCACGGTAACAAAGGTGTTATCTCTCGTATTTTACCGGAAGAAGATATGCCTTACTTACCAGACGGTACACCAATCGATATCATGTTAAACCCATTAGGGGTACCATCTCGTATGAATATCGGTCAGGTGTTAGAGCTTCATCTTGGTATGGCAGCAAGATATCTTGGTATCCACGTTGCAACACCAGTATTCGATGGTGCTCGTGAGGAAGATGTATGGGGAACAATCGAAGAGGCTGGTATGGCGCGTGATGCGAAGACGATTCTTTATGATGGACGTACTGGTGAACCGTTCGACAACCGCGTATCTGTTGGTGTCATGTATATGATTAAACTTGCACACATGGTTGACGACAAACTTCATGCTCGTTCTACTGGACCATACTCACTTGTAACGCAGCAACCTCTTGGAGGTAAAGCGCAGTTCGGTGGACAGCGTTTCGGTGAGATGGAGGTTTGGGCACTTGAAGCTTACGGTGCTGCATATACTCTTCAAGAAATCTTAACAGTTAAGTCGGATGATGTTATTGGTCGTGTGAAAACGTACGAATCGATTGTAAAAGGCGAAAACGTTCCAGATCCAGGTGTTCCTGAATCATTCAAAGTATTGATTAAGGAACTACAAAGTTTAGGTATGGATGTTAAGATGATGTCTAGCGACGACACTGAAATTGAAATGCGTGATACTGATGACGATGATCATCAATCCGCAGAGAAATTAAATGTCGAAGTTGAGGCAACGAAGGAATAATTGGGATAACCTGTAGACTAAAAGGGAGGTAGGCCCCTTGATAGATGTAAACAACTTTGAATATATGAAGATTGGACTTGCATCACCAGACAAAATTCGCTCTTGGTCATATGGGGAAGTAAAAAAACCCGAGACGATAAACTATCGTACATTGAAACCAGAGAAAGACGGTTTGTTCTGTGAGCGTATTTTCGGTCCAACAAAAGACTGGGAATGTCATTGTGGTAAATATAAACGTGTCCGTTATAAAGGTGTAGTTTGTGATCGATGTGGCGTTGAAGTAACACGTGCGAAAGTTCGTCGTGAACGTATGGGTCATATTGAATTAGCTGCTCCTGTATCTCATATTTGGTATTTCAAAGGTATCCCAAGCCGCATGGGACTTGTCTTAGACATGTCCCCTCGCGCGCTTGAAGAAGTTATTTACTTCGCTTCTTATGTGGTGACAGAAAGTGGTGATACACCACTTGATAAGAAGCAACTTCTTTCGGAGAAGGAATACCGTGCGTATCGCGACAGATACGGAAACTCTTTCCAAGCTTCTATGGGCGCAGAAGCAATTAAGAAGTTATTACAAGATCTTGATTTAGATAAAGAAGTAGACTTCTTAAAAGAAGAGCTAAAAACAGCACAAGGACAACGTCGTACGCGTGCTATTAAACGTCTAGAAGTATTAGAAGCATTCCGTAACTCTGGAAATGAACCATCTTGGATGATTTTAGATGTTCTTCCAGTTATCCCACCAGAACTTCGCCCGATGGTACAGTTAGATGGTGGACGTTTTGCAACTTCTGACTTAAACGACCTATATCGTCGTGTAATTAACCGTAACAATCGTTTAAAACGTTTATTAGACTTAGGTGCACCAAGCATCATTGTTCAAAACGAAAAACGTATGTTACAAGAAGCTGTAGATGCTTTAATTGATAACGGTCGTCGTGGTCGTCCAGTTACTGGACCTGGTAACCGTCCGTTAAAATCTCTTTCACATATGTTAAAAGGTAAGCAAGGACGCTTCCGTCAAAACTTATTAGGTAAACGTGTTGACTACTCTGGTCGTTCCGTTATCGTTGTAGGACCGAACTTAAAAATGTATCAATGCGGTCTGCCAAAAGAAATGGCGCTGGAACTGTTTAAACCTTTCGTTATGAAAGAGCTAGTAGGAAAAGGCTTAGCGCACAACATTAAGAGTGCTAAACGTAAAATTGAACGAGTACAACCTGAAGTTTGGGATGTTTTAGAGTCTGTGATTAAAGAACACCCTGTACTTTTAAACCGTGCTCCAACGCTTCACCGTCTTGGTATTCAAGCGTTTGAACCTACATTAGTAGAAGGTCGTGCAATTCGTCTGCATCCACTTGTATGTACTGCATACAACGCAGACTTTGACGGTGACCAAATGGCGGTTCACGTTCCGTTATCATCAGAAGCACAGGCAGAAGCTCGTCTTCTTATGTTAGCTGCACAAAACATTTTGAACCCGAAAGATGGAAAACCAGTTGTTACACCGTCTCAAGATATGGTATTAGGTAACTACTACTTAACACTTGAACGCGCGGGTGCAATTGGTGAAGGTATGATTTTCAAAGATACAAACGAAGCAATACTTGCATACCAAAACGGATATGTACACTTGCATACTCGTGTTGCTGTTGCAGCAAGCTCTGTAAACAACGAAACGTTTACAGAAGAGCAAAACAGTAAACTGTTGTTAACAACAGTTGGTAAGTTAATCTTCAATGAAATCTTACCGAAATCATTCCCTTACATTAACGAACCAACAAAAACAAACTTGGAGAAAGAAACTCCAGTGGAATACTTTGTTGAAAAAGCTTCTAACGTAAGAGAAATTATTGCTAGTCGCGAAGAAGTGGCGCCATTTAGCAAGAAAATTCTTGGTAATATCATTGCTGAAGTATTTAAACGTTTCAAGATTACAGAAACGTCTCGTATGCTTGATCGGATGAAAAACCTAGGATTTAAATACTCTACAAAAGCTGGTATTACAGTTGGGGTAGCGGATATCCTTGTATTAGGTGAAAAAGAAGAAATCTTGCATGAAGCGCAAGCAAAAGTAGATACAGTAATTAAACAATTCCGTCGTGGTTTAATCACGGAAGAAGAACGTTATGATCGCGTTATCTCTATTTGGAGTAATGCAAAAGACGTTATCCAAGGAAAACTGATGAAAACGCTAGATAAGCGCAACCCGATCTTCATGATGAGTGATTCTGGTGCCCGTGGTAACGCATCGAACTTTACTCAGCTTGCTGGTATGCGTGGTCTGATGGCCAACCCATCTGGACGTATCATCGAACTTCCAATCAAATCAAGTTTCCGTGAAGGTTTAACGGTACTTGAGTACTTCATCTCTACGCATGGTGCGCGTAAAGGTCTTGCCGATACAGCACTTAAAACTGCGGACTCTGGTTACTTAACACGTCGTCTTGTTGACGTTGCACAAGATGTTATCGTTCGTGAAGACGATTGTGGAACAGATAGAGGTCTATTAATCGGTGCGATTAAAGAAGGAAACGAAATTATCGAATCTTTATATGATCGCCTTGTAGGCCGTTTTGCAAGAAAAACTGTGAAACATCCAGAAACAGGTGAAGCATTAGTTCGTGAAAATGAATTAATTACAGAAGATATCGCTTATATCATCGAAAAAGCAGGCGTTGAACAATTGTACATTCGTTCTGCATTTACATGTAACACTCGCCACGGCGTATGTAAGAAATGTTACGGCCGTAACTTAGCTACTGGTACAGACGTAGAAGTAGGAGAAGCGGTTGGTATTATCGCAGCTCAATCTATCGGTGAGCCAGGTACACAGTTAACGATGCGTACATTCCATACGGGCGGGGTTGCCGGAGACGATATCACACAAGGTTTACCGCGTATTCAAGAGATTTTCGAAGCGCGTAATCCGAAAGGGCAAGCAGTTATCAGTGAAATCGATGGTGTTGTTGCTGCAATTAACGATGTGAAAGATCGCCAAGAAGTTGTTGTACAAGGTGATGTAGAAGCTCGTACGTATGCAATTCCTTACGGTGCTCGTTTGAAAGTAGCTCCAGGACACCGTATTGAACATGGTAAAGAACTTACTGAAGGTTCTATCGATCCGAAAGAATTACTGAAAGTAACAGACATTACAGCAGTTCAAGAATACTTGCTTCGTGAAGTACAAAAAGTATACCGTATGCAAGGGGTAGAAATTGGTGATAAGCACGTTGAAGTAATGGTTCGCCAAATGCTTCGAAAAGTGCGTGTAATTGATGCTGGTGAAACAGACGTATTACCAGGAACATTACTTGATATCCATCAATTTACAGATGCGAATGCGAAAGTGTTGCTTCAAGGCAAACAACCAGCAACAGCGCGCCCAATCCTTCTTGGTATTACGAAGGCTTCACTTGAAACTGATTCATTCTTATCTGCGGCATCATTCCAAGAAACAACTCGTGTGTTAACTGATGCAGCAATTAAAGGTAAGCGTGACGAACTTCTTGGTCTGAAAGAAAATGTTATTATCGGTAAGCTTGTTCCAGCTGGTACAGGTATGAATCGTTACCGTAAAGTTGATCTTGTGAAAACAGCACAAGAGGAAACAAATGTAGAAAATGACGAGGTTTACGTAGAAAACTAAAATTTTCCGTCGTAAATTTTGTATAAAAAAGATAATCTTAGTTGACATGATGCGATGCAAAATGTTAATATAAGCAAGGTTGCTCCTTAATAAACGTTGAAGGTAATTCAACAAGGTATAGTTAGAACGTTGTCGTAGCTTTTAGCGATGCAACATAACATACTTTTTCAAAATTGGATCTCAACATGAAAATGAGTGAGATGCAAGTAGGAGCTTCAGTGATAGAAATAACAAGTTAAAACTGTTTTTGTGAGGAGAGAGCATTTGCTCTTCCTTGCAAAAACTTTGTTTTCAACTAATAATGAACCACCTGGATATGTGGTCATACAAACGAGCGAAGGGAGGATAAATTAATGCCTACTATTAACCAATTAGTGAGAAAAGGTCGTACTGATAAAGTATGGAAATCTAAATCACCTGCGTTAAACAAAGGTTTCAACTCTTTAAAGAAAAAAGCAACTGATATCTCTGCACCTCAAAAACGTGGTGTATGTACTCGTGTTGGTACAATGACTCCAAAGAAACCGAACTCAGCGTTACGTAAATACGCTCGTGTACGTTTAACAAATGGTATCGAGGTAACAGCATACATCCCAGGTATCGGTCATAACTTACAAGAACACAGCGTAGTATTAATTCGCGGTGGTCGAGTAAAAGATTTACCAGGGGTACGTTACCACATCGTTCGTGGTGCGCTTGACACAGCTGGTGTTGACAAACGTATGCAAGGACGTTCTAAATATGGTACTAAGAGACCAAAACCTGCTAAGAAATAATAAAACTGAACTGAAAGGAGGAACTCAATATGCCTCGTAAAGGACCTGTTGCGAAACGTGACGTGTTACCAGATCCAATGTACAATTCTAAACTTGTAACACGCCTAATCAACAAAATGATGGTTGACGGTAAAAAAGGTAAATCTCAAACAATTCTTTATAATGCGTTCGATATCGTTCGTGAACGTACTGGTAACGAACCAATGGAAGTATTCGAGCAAGCTCTTAAGAACATTATGCCTGTTCTTGAAGTACGCGCTCGCCGTGTTGGTGGTGCTAACTACCAAGTTCCAGTTGAGGTTCGTCCAGAACGCCGTACAACATTAGGTCTTCGCTGGTTAGTAAACTATGCTCGTCTTCGTGGTGAAAAAACTATGGAAGAGCGTTTAGCTTACGAAATCTTAGATGCAGCTAACAACGCTGGTGCATCTGTTAAGAAACGTGAAGACACTCATAAAATGGCAGAAGCTAACAAAGCATTTGCTCATTACCGTTGGTAGGATACAACGAAAAATAACTATAAGCATAAACCGCTTTATTTGTCGCTTATGGAAGTGTGGAGAGGGAGAATGCCTCTCCCTTTCAATGGGCGCTCGTTTTACATAATGAGGGTACTAGACATACTGACATATGTAACAAAATAAAGTGGCTTTTTTGCTACTTAAAATAAAAAAACCCAATCCATATTAGGAAGGAGAAAGACACCAAATGACTAGAGAGTTCTCCTTAGAAAACACTCGTAATATTGGTATCATGGCTCACATCGATGCTGGTAAAACAACAGCAACTGAACGTATCCTGTACTACACAGGCCGCATTCACAAAATCGGTGAAACTCACGAAGGTGCATCTCAGATGGACTGGATGGAGCAAGAGCAAGAACGTGGTATCACAATTACTTCTGCGGCAACTACAGCTCAATGGAAAGGTCATCGTGTAAACATCATTGACACTCCAGGACACGTAGATTTCACTGTAGAAGTAGAACGTTCTTTACGCGTACTTGATGGTGCGGTAGCAGTACTTGACGCACAATCTGGTGTAGAACCACAAACAGAAACTGTTTGGCGCCAAGCAACTACTTACGGTGTACCACGTATCGTGTTCGTTAACAAAATGGACAAGATCGGTGCAGACTTCTTATACTCTGTAGGAACAATTCATGACCGTTTACAAGCAAACGCACATCCAATTCAGTTGCCAATCGGTGCTGAGGATGAGTTCAATGGAATTATCGACCTAGTTGAAGAATGTGCATACATGTATGTAAACGACTTAGGAACAGATATCGAACGTGTCGAAATCCCTGCAGAACATAAAGAATTAGCTGATGAATACCGTGGAAAACTTATTGAAGCGGTAGCAGAGCTTGATGAAGAAATGATGATGAAGTACCTAGAAGGTGAAGAAATTACTGTAGAAGAGCTTAAAGCTGGTATCCGTAAGGCTACAACTTCTGTAGAATTCTTCCCAGTAATCTGTGGTTCTGCATTCAAAAATAAAGGTGTTCAAATTCTGTTAGATGCAGTTATCGACTACCTACCATCTCCATTAGACGTACCTGCTATTAAAGGTACTCTTCCGGATACAGAGGAAGAAGTAGAACGTCATTCTAGCGATGAAGAGCCTTTCGCAGCATTAGCATTCAAAATCATGACTGACCCTTATGTTGGTAAGTTAACATTCTTCCGTGTGTACTCTGGTGTGTTAAACTCTGGATCATACGTGAAAAACTCAACTAAAGGTAAGCGTGAGCGTGTAGGTCGTATCCTACAAATGCACGCAAACAGCCGTGAAGAGATTTCAACAGTTTACGCTGGTGACATCGCTGCTGCTGTTGGTCTAAAAGATACTACAACTGGTGATACTCTTTGTGACGAGAAGAACCTTGTTATCCTTGAGTCTATGGAATTCCCAGAGCCAGTAATCTCTGTAGCTATCGAACCAAAATCTAAAGCTGACCAAGATAAAATGGGTACAGCATTATCTAAGCTTTCTGAAGAAGATCCAACATTCCGTGCTCACACTGACCAAGAAACTGGCCAAACAATCATCGCTGGTATGGGTGAACTTCACCTTGATATCATCGTTGACCGTATGCGCCGTGAATTCAAAGTGGAAGCAAACGTTGGTGCTCCTCAGGTAGCATACCGTGAGACTTTCCGCGCTGCTGCGAAAGTTGAAGGTAAGTTCGCTCGTCAATCTGGTGGTCGTGGACAATTCGGTCACGTTTGGATTGAGTTTGAACCTAATGAAGAAGGTAAAGGATTCGAGTTCCAAAACAAAATCGTTGGTGGTGTAGTTCCACGTGAATACATCCCAGCTGTAGGAGTAGGACTTGAAGATGCGCTTAAAAATGGTGTACTTGCAGGATATCCACTAGTAGACATTAAAGCTGCATTAGTTGACGGATCTTACCATGATGTTGACTCCTCTGAGATGGCGTTCAAAATCGCTGCATCTATGGCGCTTAAAGCTGCGGTTTCTAAGTGTAACCCAGTAATTCTTGAGCCAATGATGAAAGTTGAAGTTGTAATTCCTGAAGAGTACATGGGTGACATTATGGGTGACGTAACATCTCGCCGTGGACGTGTAGAAGGTATGGAAGCTCGCGGTAACGCACAAGTTGTTCGCGCTATGGTTCCACTTTCTGAAATGTTCGGTTATGCAACGTCATTACGTTCTAACACACAAGGACGCGGAACATTCTCAATGACATTTGATCATTATGAAGAAGTACCGAAGTCTGTTTCAGAAGAAATTATTAAAAAAAATAAAGGTGAATAATTGATTTTTATCGATTGTTCAAGTATAACTACTTATGTAAGCTTAGAAAGCGGGGCTTAGGCCCCTTACTTTCTAGTCTAAATATAAAATAATCTATATAACCAAGGAGGAATTTAGAATGGGAAAAGCTAAATTCGAACGTTCTAAACCACATGTTAACATTGGTACAATCGGCCACGTTGACCATGGTAAAACTACATTAACTGCTGCTATCACTACAGTTCTTGCAAAAGCTGGTGGTGCTGAAGCGAAAGGTTACGACCAAATCGATGCTGCTCCAGAAGAAAGAGAGCGCGGTATCACAATCTCAACTGCACACGTTGAGTACGAAACTGAAACTCGTCACTATGCACACGTTGACTGCCCAGGCCATGCTGACTATGTTAAAAACATGATCACTGGTGCTGCTCAAATGGACGGCGGTATCTTAGTAGTATCTGCTGCTGATGGCCCAATGCCTCAAACTCGTGAGCACATCCTTCTTTCTCGTCAAGTAGGTGTTCCTTACATCGTTGTATTCTTAAACAAATGCGACATGGTTGACGACGAAGAGTTATTAGAATTAGTAGAAATGGAAGTTCGCGATCTATTATCTGAATACGACTTCCCAGGCGATGATATCCCTGTAGTTAAAGGTTCTGCTCTTAAAGCTCTTCAAGGAGATGCTGAGTGGGAAGCAAAAATCATCGAATTAATGGCTGAAGTTGATTCTTATATCCCAACTCCAGAACGTGACACTGAAAAAGCGTTCTTAATGCCTGTTGAGGACGTGTTCTCTATCACAGGTCGTGGTACAGTTGCTACTGGTCGTGTAGAGCGCGGTGTAGTTAAAGTTGGTGACGTAGTAGAAATCATCGGTTTTGATGAAGAAAACAAATCTACAACTGTAACTGGTGTAGAGATGTTCCGTAAGCTTCTTGACCAAGCTCAAGCTGGAGACAACATCGGTGCTTTACTTCGTGGGGTTGCTCGTGAAGACATCCAACGTGGACAAGTTCTTGCTAAAACTGGCTCTGTAAAAGCTCACGCTAAATTCAAAGCTGAAGTTTTCGTATTATCTAAAGAAGAAGGTGGACGTCACACTCCATTCTTCGCTAACTACCGTCCACAATTCTATTTCCGTACAACTGACGTAACTGGTATCATCCAATTACCAGAAGGTACTGAAATGGTAATGCCTGGTGACAACATCGAAATGACTATCGAACTTATCGCTCCAATCGCTATCGAAGAGGGAACTAAATTCTCTATTCGTGAAGGTGGACGTACAGTAGGTTACGGTGTAGTTGCAACTATCGTTGAGTAATCTTAACTGATATATGAAACCCAAGGGATTTTCCCTTGGGTTTTTTTATTTGTAATAGATGAAGTGAAACTTTAATCAGTGGGGATCTTACTGCCCGCGAATAGCGGGATAAATCATTAATTTATAAGTTTTGACGAGTTTCTTCTATAATATATAAATACAAATTGAAAACCTGATATAAAACCTCCTCTTTTAGGGGAGGAAGAGAGCGTCTGGCCATTGCTTGGAGCGGTCAGTTCCTTTTTCTACCACGTGCGATGTTCAAATAAAGAGAGAAAGAAAGTAGCGAGTTACTTTTTGCTTGTATGACAGCGACTTGTGTGTTGGGGGACTGGGGTGGATGTATAAATTGCAAAATCATACAACCAAAAACTGTAAACGGAATTACAACGGATGAAAACTTGAAATTCATTAAAGTACCATGTATAATAGCAAAAGTACAGTAAATGATGATGTGCACAAATAAAGTGTTGCATCTAGGCTAGAAACGTTGTATAATAAACAATGTTGGTCTTTGACTGCGATGAAGTGGAAGGTTGCTGACACACCCGGCCGCTTTGCCATGGCGAGTGTGTGGAAATTTCCATGGAGAATGTCTATTTTTAAAATAGGCGAACGAAGGAGGGAAAATAATGGCAAAAGAAAAAATTCGTATTCGTTTAAAAGCTTATGATCACCGTATTCTTGATCAGTCAGCTGAGAAAATTGTAGAAACAGCTAAGCGTTCTGGGGCGACAGTTTCTGGTCCGATCCCATTACCAACTGAAAAAACTGTTTACACGATTCTTCGTGCGGTTCATAAATACAAAGATTCTCGTGAGCAATTCGAAATGCGCACGCACAAACGTCTAATCGACATCGTGAGCCCTACTCCACAAACAGTAGACTCTTTAATGCGTTTAGACTTACCATCTGGTGTAGATATCGAAATCAAACTATAATTTATATAAGTTAAAATGTAGGAGGTGTAACTCATGACCAAAGGAATCTTAGGAAAAAAGATCGGTATGACTCAAGTATTTGCTGAAAATGGCGAGCTAATTCCCGTAACTGTTATCGAAGCGACTCCAAACGTGATCCTTCAAAAGAAAACTGTTGAAACTGATGGCTACAATGCAATTCAGTTAGGCTTCGCTGACAAACGTGAAAAATTAGCTAACAAACCTGAACAAGGGCACGCTGCTAAAGCAACTACTGCTCCTAAGCGCTTCATTCGCGAACTTCGCGATGCAGACGTTGAAGGACAAGAAGTTGGTCAAGAGGTAAAAGTAGAAGTTTTCGCTGCAGGTGAAGCTGTAGATGTAACAGGTATTTCTAAAGGTAAAGGTTTCCAAGGTGTTATTAAACGCCACGGACAATCTCGCGGACCTATGTCTCACGGTTCTCGTTACCACCGTCGTCCTGGTTCAATGGGCCCTGTTGCTCCGAACCGTGTATTCAAAGGCAAAAAACTTGCTGGACGTATGGGCGGAGACCAAGTTACTATTCAAAACTTAGAAATCGTTCAAGTTGATGTTGAACGTAATTTACTACTAGTAAAAGGCAACGTTCCTGGCGCTAAGAAATCTCTTGTAGTTGTTCGTAGTGCTGTTAAGGCTAGTAAATAATTTTCTATAAGAAAGGAGGAACCCCAATGCCAAAAGTAAAGTTATTTAACCAAGCTGGTTCTGAAGTTGGTGAAATCCAATTAGCTGAAACTATTTTCGGTATCGAACCAAACGAAGCTGTACTTTTTGAAGCTGTAACGATGCAACGTGCATCTTTACGTCAAGGTACACACAAAGTAAAAACTCGCTCTGAAGTACGCGGTGGAGGTCGCAAACCATGGCGTCAAAAAGGAACTGGACGTGCTCGTCAAGGCTCTATCCGTTCTCCACAATGGCGTGGTGGTGGTACGGTATTCGGACCTACACCAAGAAGCTATGCTTACAAACTACCTAAAAAAGTTCGTCGCTTAGCTATCAAATCTGCATTAGCTACTAAAGTAGTTGAGAACAACATCGTAGTTCTTGAGGACTTAGTATTAAATGCACCAAAAACAAAAGACATGGTAGTAGTTCTTAAAGGATTAGCTGTTGAGAAGAAAGCTCTTATCGTAACTGCTGATGCAAACGAAGCTGTTGAGTTATCTGCTCGCAATATTCCTGGAGTAACAGTAATCACTGCTAATGGCGTGAACGTACTAGACGTTCTTCATCATGATAAGCTTATCATGACAAAAGCGGCAGTGGAAAAAGTAGAGGAGGTGCTTGCATAATGAAAGATCCTCGTGATATCATTAAGCGCCCAGTTATCACTGAACGTTCTATGGAAATGATGGCTGAAAAAAAATACACGTTCGATGTGGACGTTAAAGCTAATAAAACGGAAGTTAAAGATGCTGTAGAAGCGATCTTTGGTGTTGAAGTTGATAAAGTAAATATCATGAACTACAAGCCAAAAGCAAAACGTGTTGGTCGTCACGCTGGTTTCACTAACCGTCGTCGTAAAGCAATCGTTAAGCTTACTGCTGACAGCAAAGAAATCGAGATCTTCCAAGGAGTTTAATCCTTACTAAAGAAGGAGGGAAAATCAGATGGCAATCAAAAAGTATAATCCGACTACTAACGGTCGTCGTAACATGACTACGAATGATTTCGCTGAAATCACGACTGATAGACCGGAAAAATCATTACTTGCGCCTTTAAATAAAAAGGCTGGACGTAATAACCAAGGTAAAATTACTGTACGTCATCAAGGTGGCGGACACAAACGTCAATACCGTATCATCGACTTCAAACGTAACAAAGATGGAATTCCAGGACGCGTTGCTACGATCGAATACGATCCGAACCGCTCTGCGAATATCGCATTAATTCACTACGTTGATGGTGAAAAACGTTACATCCTTGCTCCTAAAAACTTAGAAGTAGGTATGGAAATCATGTCTGGCCCAGAAGCGGACATTAAAATCGGTAATGCATTACCATTAATCAACATTCCAGTAGGTACAGTTGTTCATAACATCGAGCTTAAACCAGGTCGTGGTGGACAATTAGTTCGTTCTGCTGGTACATCTGCTCAAGTACTTGGTAAAGAAGGTAAATACGTACTTGTACGTTTAACTTCTGGTGAAGTACGCTTAGTCCTATCTGCTTGCCGCGCTACAGTAGGTCAAGTAGGTAATGAGCACCATGAACTTATTAAAATTGGTAAAGCAGGTCGCTCTCGCTGGTTAGGTAAACGCCCAACTGTTCGTGGTTCTGTAATGAACCCAGTTGATCACCCACACGGTGGTGGTGAAGGTCGTTCACCAATCGGACGTAAGTCTCCAATGTCTCCATGGGGTAAACCAACTCTTGGATTCAAGACTCGTAAGAAAAATAAAGCGTCTGACAAATTCATCGTTCGTCGTCGTAAAAAATAATGGGGTTGTAGTACGGTTCACTTCTAGAACCGTACGGCAATCACGAAGGGAGGCACCAAAATGGCTCGTAGCTTGAAAAAAGGACCATTTGTTGATGATCATTTAATGAACAAAATGGAAAAGTTAAATGAAACTGAGCAAAAGCAAGTTGTAAAAACTTGGTCTCGTCGTTCAACGATCTTCCCACAGTTTATTGGTCATACAATCGCTGTATATGATGGTCGTAAACACGTTCCTGTATACGTAACTGAAGATATGGTAGGCCACAAGTTAGGTGAGTTCGCACCAACTCGTACGTACAAAGGTCATGATGCTGACGATAAGAAAACTAGAAGATAATGAGAGGAGGCACTTCAATGCAAGCTAAAGCAGTAGCGAGAACAGTTCGTATTGCTCCTCGTAAAGTTCGTTTAGTAGTAGACTTAATCCGAGGTAAGCAAGTGGGTGAAGCGATTGCTATCCTTAACCACACACCAAAAACTGCTTCTCCAGTTGTAGAAAAAGTTTTGAAATCTGCAATTGCAAATGCAGAACATAACTACGAAATGGATGTAAACAACTTAGTTGTTGAGAAAGTTTTCGTTGACGAAGGTCCAACGTTAAAACGTTTCCGTCCACGTGCAATGGGTCGTGCGAGCCAAATTAACAAACGCACAAGCCACATTACAGTTGTGGTATCAGAAAAGAAGGAGGGATAATCGATGGGTCAAAAGGTTAGTCCAGTTGGTCTTCGCGTCGGTATTATTCGCGATTGGGAATCTCGTTGGTACGCTGAAAAAGACTACGCTACATTCTTACATGAAGACATCAAAATTCGTGAATACATTAAAGTTCGCTTAAAAGATTCTGCTGTTTCTAAAGTAGAGATCGAGCGTGCAGCAAATCGTGTAAATGTTACAATTCACACGGCAAAACCTGGTATGGTAATTGGTAAAGGTGGTACAGAAGTTGAAGCACTTCGTAAGGCTCTTAACCAATTAACAGGTAAACGTGTACACATCAACATTTTAGAAGTTAAGAGAGCTGATCTTGACGCTAAATTAGTAGGCGAAAATATCGCTCGTCAATTAGAAAACCGTGTATCTTTCCGTCGTGCACAAAAGCAAGCAATTCAACGTGCTATGCGTGCAGGAGCTAAAGGTATTAAAACACAGGTTTCTGGTCGTCTTGGCGGCGCTGATATCGCTCGTGCAGAATCTTACAGTGAAGGAACTGTTCCACTTCATACACTTCGCGCTGATATTGACTATGCAACAGCTGAAGCTGATACAACGTTCGGTAAATTAGGTGTAAAAGTATGGATCTACCGTGGAGAAGTCCTTCCTACAAAAAAGAAAGCTTCTGAGGAAGGAGGAAAATAATATGTTAATGCCTAAACGCGTAAAATATCGTAGAGAGCATCGTGGTAAAATGCGTGGTCGTGCAAAAGGTGGCGCTGAAGTACATTTTGGTGAGTTTGGTTTACAATCTCAAGAAGCATCTTGGATTACAAACCGTCAAATCGAAGCAGCTCGTCGTGCAATGACTCGTTATATGAAACGTGGCGGTCAAGTTTGGATTAAAATTTTCCCTTCTAAACCTTACACTGCTAAACCTCTAGAAGTACGTATGGGTTCCGGTAAAGGGGCTCCTGAAGGTTGGGTAGCAGTTGTAAAACCTGGAAAGGTTATGTTTGAAATTGCGGGTGTATCTGAAGAGGTAGCACGCGAAGCATTACGTCTTGCAGCTCACAAATTACCAGTGAAATGTAAATTCGTAAAACGTGAAGAAAATGGTGGTGAATCTAATGAAAACTAATGATATTCGTGAATTAACCACTGCTGAAATCGAAACAAAAGTTAAAGCATTAAAGGAAGAGTTGTTTAACCTTCGCTTCCAACTTGCTACAGGACAATTAGAGAACCCAACACGCATCCGTGAAGTGCGTAAAGCGATCGCTCGTATGAAAACTGTAGTTCGTGAAAGAGAGATCGGAATTAATCGATAAATTGAGGGGAGGTTTGCAAAGTGAGCGAACGTAACCAACGCAAAGTTTATACTGGTCGTGTTGTTTCTGACAAAATGGACAAAACGATTACAGTTTTAGTTGAAACTTACAAAACTCATTCCTTATATGGAAAGCGCGTTAAGTATTCTAAGAAATACAAAGCGCATGATGAGCAAAACCAAGCAAAAGTTGGCGATATCGTAAAAATCATGGAAACTCGCCCGCTTTCTGCTACTAAGCGTTTCCGTTTAGTTGAAATCGTTGAAGAAGCGGTTATTATCTAAATAGACGAATCGGAATTTTAAGTCCGAAGGGAGGTTTCATAACATGATCCAACAAGAATCTCGTTTGAAAGTAGCTGACAACTCTGGCGCACGTGAACTTTTAACAATCAAAGTATTAGGCGGCTCTGGTCGTAAATACGCAAACATCGGTGATATTATCGTTGCTACGGTAAAACAAGCAACACCAGGTGGCGTTGTTAAAAAAGGTGACGTTGTTAAAGCAGTAGTAGTACGTACGAAGAGCGGTGCTCGTCGTCCGGACGGTTCTTACATTAAATTTGATGAAAACGCAGCGGTTATCATTAAAGACGATAAGAGCCCACGTGGTACTCGTATCTTTGGACCAGTAGCTCGTGAATTACGTGATAACAACTTCATGAAGATCGTTTCTTTAGCTCCAGAAGTTCTATAATTTAAGGTATTGCCTTGCTAAGGAGGTGCAGAAGTAAGATGCATGTAAAAAAAGGTGATAAAGTACAGGTAATCAGTGGTAAAGACAAAGGAAAACAAGGTGTTATCCTTGCAGCTTTCCCAAAAGAAAACCGTGTTATCGTTGAGGGTGTTAACATCGTTAAGAAGCACTCTAAGCCATCTCAATTAAATCCACAAGGTGGAATTATCACGAAAGAAGCACCTATCCACGTATCTAATGTTATGCCATTAGATCCTAAAACAGGTGTACCTACTCGCGTAGGTTACAAAGTGGAAGATGGTAAAAAAGTTCGTGTTGCAAAAAAATCTGGTGAATTATTAGATAAATAAGTTCTATATGAAAGGAGGTCCCTTCATTGAATCGCCTTAAAGAGAAATTCCAAAAAGAAATTACTCCTGCTCTTATGAGCAAGTTTAACTATAAATCTGTAATGGAAGTACCGAAAATCGAAAAGATCGTAATCAACACTGGTGTTGGTGACGCGGTATCCAATTCTAAAGCATTAGATAGTGCTGTAGAAGAATTAACACAAATCGCAGGTCAAAAGCCTGTTGTAACTCGCGCTAAAAAATCTATCGCAGGTTTCCGTCTTCGTGAGGGTATGCCTATCGGTGCAAAGGTTACTTTACGCGGTGAGCAAATGTATGAGTTCTTCGACAAATTAGTATCAGTTTCTTTACCACGTGTACGTGATTTCCGTGGTGTTTCTAAGAAATCTTTTGATGGTCGTGGTAACTACACATTAGGTGTTAAAGAGCAATTAATTTTCCCTGAGATTGATTATGATAAAGTAAGCAAGGTTCGTGGTATGGACATCGTAATCGTTACTACAGCGAAAACTGATGAAGAAGCTCGTGAACTTTTAACACAATTCGGTATGCCATTCCAAAAATAATGGAAGCCAACGCTAAGTAGAGGAGGCGAAAACGTGGCTAAAAAATCTATGATTGCGAAACAAAAGCGTACTCCTAAGTTTAAAGTGCAAGACTATACACGTTGCGAGCGCTGCGGTCGTCCGCATTCTGTATACCGCAAATTTAAACTTTGCCGTATTTGTTTCCGTGAACTTGCATATAAAGGTCAAATTCCTGGTGTTAAAAAAGCTAGTTGGTAAAACCCACAAATGGGAAGGAGGTAAAACACATGGTGATGACAGATCCAATTGCAGATATGCTTACTCGCATCCGTAATGCGAACATGGTACGTCATGAGAAATTAGAAGTTCCTGCTTCTAAAATCAAAAAAGAAATCGCTGAAATCCTAAAACGTGAAGGTTTCATTCGTGATGTGGAATACATCGAGGATAACAAACAAGGTATCCTTCGTATTTTCCTAAAATACGGTGTAAACAACGAGCGTGTAATCACTGGATTAAAGCGTATTAGTAAGCCTGGCTTACGCGTTTATGCAAAAGCTGATGAAGTACCACGTGTACTTAACGGATTAGGTATTGCACTTGTTTCTACATCTAAGGGCGTAATGACGGACAAAGATGCTCGTCAATTACAAACTGGTGGAGAAGTAGTAGCATACGTTTGGTAATATATATTTAAAACGAACGGAGGTGTGACCACATGTCTCGTATTGGTAAAAAGATTCTTGAAATCCCTGCAGGTGTTACAGTTACAGTAGCAGAAAATAATACAGTAACTGTAAAAGGCCCTAAAGGTGAATTAACTCGTACTTTCAATGCTGATATGGTTATCAAAGTTGAAGAAAATATCTTAACGGTAGAACGTCCTACTGAACAGAAGGAACACCGTGCATTACACGGAACAACTCGTGCTCTTCTTGGAAACATGGTTGAAGGTGTAACAACAGGTTTCGCTCGCGGACTTGAATTAATCGGTGTTGGTTACCGTGCACAAAAACAAGGTGACAAACTTGTATTAAACGTAGGTTATTCTCACCCAGTTGAGATGACTCCAGAAGCTGGTCTTGAAGTTGAAGTTCCTGCTCCTACAAAGATCGTAATTAAAGGTATCGACAAGCAACGTGTTGGCGAATTCGCTGCTAACGTTCGCGCTGTACGTGCTCCAGAGCCATATAAAGGCAAAGGTATTCGTTACGAAGGCGAAGTTGTACGTCGTAAAGAAGGTAAAACTGCTAAGTAAACCCGTTAGGTGAAAGAAAGGAGTGACAAGAATGATCACTAAACCTGATAAAAATGCGGTTCGTAAGAAAAGACATGCACGTGTACGTGCAAAGCTTGCTGGTACAGCTGTACGTCCACGTTTAAACGTGTTCCGTTCTAATCAACATATTTACGCTCAAGTAATTGATGATGTAAACGGTGTAACATTAGCAAGTGCGTCTACTCTTGATAAAGAACTTACTCTTAACGGTACAAGCAACATCGAAGCTGCTACTAAAGTTGGCGAAATCGTTGCTAAGCGTGCTGTAGAGAAAGGCGTTAAAGAAGTAGTATTTGATCGCGGCGGTTACTTATACCATGGTCGTGTTAAAGCTTTAGCTGAAGCTGCTCGTGAGGCTGGCTTACAATTTTAATGGTCAAAGGAGGGAAAATAGATGCGTCGCATTGACCCAAGTAAATTTGAACTTGAAGAACGTGTAGTTACGATAAACCGTGTTGCGAAAGTTGTTAAGGGTGGTCGTCGTTTCCGCTTCGCTGCACTGGTTGTAGTTGGTGATAAAAACGGTCATGTTGGATTCGGTACTGGTAAAGCGCAAGAGGTACCAGATGCAATTCGTAAGGCTATCGAAGATGCTAAGAAAAACTTAATCGAAGTACCATTAGTTGGTACAACAATTCCACACTTAATTATCGGTAACTTTGGAGCAGGGGAAGTATTATTAAAACCTGCTGCAGAAGGTACTGGAGTTATCGCTGGTGGTCCAGTTCGTGCGGTTCTTGAATTAGCTGGTGTACAAGATATTCTTTCTAAATCTCTTGGTTCTAACACACCAATTAACATGATTCGTGCTACTGTGAACGGATTAAAAGATCTTAAGCGTGCTGAAGATGTAGCAAAATTACGCGGTAAATCTGTAGAAGAGCTACTAGGTTAAGAAGGAGGGAAAACATAATGGCGAAAAAGTTAGAAATTACCCTCACTCGTAGTGTAATTGGTCGTCCGCAAGATCAACGCGCGACTGTAGAAGCTTTAGGTCTTAAAAAGTTGAATTCAACTGTAGTTAAGGAAGAAACTCCTGCTATTCGTGGTATGATCAACAAAGTTTCTCACCTTATAACTGTAAAAGAAGCTTAATGATAACTTATCAATATAAGGAGGTGCCTGGGAATGAAACTTCATGAATTACAACCTGCAGAAGGTTCTCGTAAAGTTCGTAATCGTGTAGGTCGTGGTATCGGTTCTGGTAACGGTAAAACTGCTGGAAAAGGTCATAAAGGACAAAACGCTCGTTCTGGTGGCGGTGTTCGTCTTGGTTTTGAAGGCGGTCAAACTCCATTATTCCGTCGTTTACCAAAACGCGGCTTCACAAACATCAACCGTAAAGAATTCGCTATCGTTAACTTAACAACGTTAAATCGTTTTGAAGACGGTACAGAAGTAACACCTGAATTATTGCTGGAAACTGGCGTTATCAGCAAATTAAACGACGGTGTTAAAATTCTTGCGAACGGTGCTGTAGAGAAAAAGCTTACTGTTAAAGCTCATAAATTCTCTTCAAGTGCAAAAGAAGCTATTGAAGCAGCTGGCGGAACAGTTGAGGTGATCTAATGTTTCGCACAATCTCCAACTTTATGCGCGTTGCTGAGATAAGAAGTAAAATATTATTCACTTTAGCGATGTTAATCGTGTTTCGAATTGGCACGTTCATCCCAGTGCCTCATACAAATGCAGATGTACTGAAAGCGCAAGACCAGTTGAATGTATTGGGTATTCTGAATACATTTGGCGGCGGAGCCTTAAAAAACTTTTCCATCTTTGCGATGGGAATCATGCCGTACATTACAGCATCCATCATCGTGCAATTATTGCAGATGGATGTTGTTCCTAAATTTACGGAATGGTCAAAACAAGGTGAAATGGGCCGTCGTAAACTAGCTCAGTTTACCCGCTACTTTACAATTGTTCTTGCTTTTATTCAAGCAATCGGTATGTCAATCGGTTTTAACGGTATGGCAGGTGGACGATTAATTTTGGATCCTAGCTGGTCAACTTATTTATATATTGCTACGGTACTAACTGCCGGAACTGCATTTTTAATGTGGTTAGGGGAGTTAATTACAGCAAAGGGAGTAGGAAATGGTATTTCTATTATTATCTTTGCAGGTATTACCGCAGCTATCCCAAATACTATAAATCAAGTGTATGCACAGCAGTTCCAAGATGCCGGAGATCAATTGTTCATTCGTATCGTAAAAGTCGGTTTAATTTTGTTGGCTGTGTTAGCGGTTATTGTTGGTGTTATTTACATTCAACAAGCTGTTAGAAAAATCCCGATTCAATATGCGAAGCGCGTAACTGGAAATGGTGGTCATACTGGAGCACAAAACACTCATTTACCACTTAAGGTAAATAGTGCTGGTGTTATTCCAGTAATTTTTGCTGTTTCATTCTTGATTACGCCTCCGACTATTGCACAGTTTTTCCCGAAACATGAAATATCGCAGTGGATTATTAAAAATTTCAACTACTCTCATCCAGTAGGTATGATCGTATATGTTGCACTAATTATTGCCTTTGCATATTTCTACGCATTTGTTCAAGTAAATCCTGAACAGATGGCTGAAAACTTAAATAAACAAGGTGGATATGTTCCTGGTATTCGTCCGGGTAAGAATACAGAACAGTATCTAACAAAGATCTTGTATCGTTTGACCTTTGTAGGTGCAATTTTCTTAGCAGCGATTGCAATCCTGCCGGTTTTATTTATTAAAATTGCAAACTTGCCACAATCTGCGCAGATAGGTGGAACAAGTTTACTAATTGTTGTCGGTGTTGCTTTAGAAACAATGAAGCAGCTCGAAAGCCAATTAGTAAAACGCCATTACAAAGGGTTTATCAAACAGTGAGTAAGCGGGAAGATTCATCTTCCCTATATGCTCATGCATAAGGGGGAATACAGATGAACTTAATTTTAATGGGGCTTCCGGGTGCCGGTAAAGGTACACAGGCCGAAAAGATTGTTGCCAAGTATAACATCCCTCACATTTCAACAGGAGACATGTTTCGTGCTGCTATGAAAGATGAAACTGAACTTGGTTTACAAGCTAAGTCCTTTATTGATAAAGGAGCACTTGTACCAGATGAAGTTACAATCGGAATCGTTCGTGAGCGTTTGAGTCAAGAAGACTGTGTAAAAGGCTTCTTATTAGATGGTTTTCCACGAACAGTTGCACAAGCTTCAGCTCTTGAAGAAATCATGAAAGATCTTGGCAAAAAGATTAATTATGTTTTAAACATTAATGTGGATTCAGGATTGCTATTAAAACGTTTAACAGGCCGTCGCATTTGTAAAGAGTGCGGTGCGACTTACCACTTAGAATTCAATGCGCCAGCAAAAGAGGGTGTGTGCGATAAATGTGGTGGCGAGTTATATCAGCGTTCTGATGACAACGAAGAAACTGTAGCAAATCGTTTAGAAGTGAATATTAAGCAAACAAAGCCTTTGCTTGATTTCTACGAAGAGCTTGGTTACTTAGAAAGCATTAATGGTGAGCAAGATATCGATAAAGTATTTGCTGATGTCGATCTTCTCATCGGAGGCTTAGCGTAATGATTATTTGCAAAACTCCTCGCGAAATCGAGATTATGCGAGAAGCTGGCAAGATAGTTGCTTTAACTCATCAAGAGTTAAAAAAACATATTGCCCCAGGGATTACAACGAAAGAGCTCGATCAAATAGCGGAAAAAACGATTCTAAAATATGGTGCTGTGCCATCTTTTAAAGGATACAACGGATTTCCGGGAAGCATTTGTGCTTCGGTAAACGAAGAGCTTGTACACGGGATTCCAGGAAAGCGCAAGCTCCAAGAAGGCGATATTATTAGTATCGATATTGGTGCGAAATATAATGGATACCATGGAGATTCTGCATGGACATATCCAGTAGGAAACATTTCCGAATCTGTTCAAAAGCTACTTGATGTCACAGAAAAATCGTTGTATCTTGGTCTAGAACACGCAAAACCGGGCGAACGATTATCTAATGTTTCACATGCGATTCAAACGTATGTTGAAGATAAAGGATTGTCGATCGTTAGGGAGTATGTCGGTCACGGAATCGGGCAAGACTTACATGAAGACCCACAAATCCCGCACTATGGTCCACCAAATCAAGGGCCAAGGTTAAAACCGGGTATGGTCATTTGTATTGAGCCGATGGTGAACCAAGGAAGACGATATGTAAAAACACTATCTGATGACTGGACAGTGGTAACGGTAGATGGTAAATGGTGTGCACATTTTGAGCACACGATTGCTCTTACAGAAGCAGGATACGAAATCCTTACCACTTTATAGGTAGCTGGCTCTCCGGAATTTCAGAACAGTGTAGAATGTTACTGATTTGAAGAAGGGAGAACATTGAATGGCTAAAGAAGATGTAATTGAAGTCGAAGGTACCGTTATTGAAACGTTGCCAAATGCTATGTTCAAAGTAGAATTAGAGAATGGGCATGTTGTATTGGCTCACGTTTCTGGTAAAATTCGTATGAACTTTATTAAAATTTTACCAGGAGATAAAGTTACGGTAGAATTATCTCCGTACGATTTAAATCGTGGTCGTATCACGTACCGCTTTAAATAATATAGCACTCCGTAATCTTTAAGGAGGTTCGAGACATGAAAGTAAGACCGTCAGTTAAGCCGATCTGCGAAAAATGTAAAGTTATTCGTAGACGTGGAAAAGTAATGGTTATTTGTGAAAATCCTAAACATAAACAAAAACAAGGTTAATCAGAAGGAGGTGCATTCGGAATGGCACGTATCGCAGGTGTAGATATTCCTCGTGACAAACGCGTTGTTATTTCTTTAACTTACGTATTCGGCATTGGTCGAACAACTGCTGAAAAAATTCTTGCTGAAGCTGGTGTTTCTGAAGAAACACGAGTTCGCGATTTAACTGAAGACGAATTAGGACGTATCCGTGATATCGTCGATCGTATCAAAGTTGAAGGAGACCTTCGTCGTGAAGTTTCTCTTAACATCAAACGTCTAATGGAGATCGGTTCTTACCGTGGTCTTCGTCACCGTCGTGGTTTACCAGTTCGTGGTCAAAACTCTAAAAACAATGCTCGTACACGTAAAGGTCCACGTCGTACAGTAGCAAATAAAAAGAAATAATAAGTAAAGGAGGTTGAACTAACAATGGCACGTAAAACAAACACTCGTAAAAAACGTGTGAAAAAGAATATTGAAGCTGGTATAGCTCATATTCGTTCTACTTTCAACAACACAATCGTAACTCTTACAGATACTCACGGTAACGCGCTTTCTTGGTCTAGTGCTGGAGCACTTGGTTTCCGTGGATCTCGTAAATCTACTCCATTCGCTGCGCAAATGGCTGCTGAAACTGCTGCTAAAGTTGCAATGGAGCACGGTTTAAAAACTTTAGAGGTTACTGTAAAAGGTCCTGGTGCTGGTCGTGAAGCTGCAATTCGTGCTCTTCAGGCTGCAGGTCTAGAAGTAACAGCAATCAGAGATGTTACTCCAGTTCCTCATAATGGATGTCGTCCACCAAAACGTCGTCGTGTTTAATTTTTCTGTATAGAATTTTCCCTTTTGTCTATAATGGATATGATGCATTATCGAGAAATTTCGTACAGAAACATCGCTTGTTGTGCACAATCGGGAACTGCCTAAGGGGGGACTTTCGGTTAGACAGAGGTTTTTTCCTTTGTTTAGCCGAGGTTTCGACGTTTTGAAGGAGGGTTTAGTTAATGATTGAAATTGAAAAACCGAAAATCGAAACGGTTGAGCTTAACGAAGATGCTAAGTATGGTAAATTCGTTATTGAACCGCTTGAGCGTGGATATGGTACTACTTTGGGTAACTCCTTACGTCGTATCCTTTTATCCTCACTCCCTGGTGCTGCTGTTACTGCCATCCAAATCGATGGCGTATTACACGAATTTTCGACAGTTGAGGGTGTAGTAGAAGACGTTACAACGATCATCTTAAACTTGAAAAAGTTAGCTCTCAAAATCTACTCTGAAGAAGAGAAGACAATCGAAATCGATGTACAGGGCGAAGGTATTGTCACAGCTGCTGATATTACTCACGATAGTGATGTTGAAATCTTAAATCCAGATTTATACATTGCAACGTTAGCAAAGGATGCGCATTTCCGCGTGCGTTTAACTGCAAAGCGTGGCCGTGGGTATACACCGGCTGTTGCAAATAAGAGCGAAGATCAACCAATAGGTGTAATTCCTATTGATTCTATTTATACTCCAGTATCACGTGTGACTTACCAAGTGGAAAAGACACGTGTTGGACAAGTGGCAAATTATGATAAGCTTACGCTTGATGTATGGACGGATGGAAGCATCGGGCCAAAAGAAGCTATCTCTTTAGGTGCCAAAATCTTAACAGAGCATTTAAACATCTTTGTTGGTTTAACTGATGAAGCGCAAAATGCTGAGATTATGGTCGAAAAGGAAGAAGATCAAAAAGAAAAAGTTCTAGAAATGACAATTGAAGAACTTGATCTTTCTGTTCGTTCTTATAATTGCCTAAAACGTGCAGGTATTAACACTGTACAAGAGCTTGCGAATAAAACTGAAGAAGATATGATGAAAGTTCGTAACTTAGGACGTAAATCTTTAGAAGAAGTTAAGCATAAGCTGGAAGAATTAGGGTTAGGCTTACGTAAAGACGACTGAGGATTTAAATTCATCAACGAAGGAGGGAACTACGAATGGCATACAGAAAATTAGGCCGTACAAGTGCGCAACGTAAAGCTATGTTACGTGACTTAGCTACTGATTTAATTATCAACGAGCGCATCCAAACGACAGAAACTCGTGCAAAAGAACTTCGTTCTGTAGTGGAAAAAATGATCACTTTAGGTAAACGCGGAGATCTTCATGCTCGTCGTCAAGCAGCTGCTTACATTCGTAATGAAGTTGCTAATGCTGAGACTGGTCAAGATGCATTACAAAAATTATTCGCTGATGTAGCTCCACGCTATGCTGAGCGTCAAGGCGGATACACTCGTATTGCAAAAATTGGTCCACGTCGCGGTGACGCTGCACCAATGGTAATTATCGAGTTAGTATAGTGACAAGCAAAAGGGCAGGACAGTACTTTTTAAGTAACTGGTCATGGCCCTTTTTTTTTAAGTATAGAAGAAAACGTTTATCTTGCTATATAAATAACAACATAAAACCCTTTTCTTTTTCGATGGGCGAGTGCACCTGACCATGCATAGAGGCGGTTAGGGCCCTTTCCTGCCACGTGCTAGATTTAAAACAAAGGGAGAAAGCGAGAGTGGGGCATGTTTTGTTATGCATAGCCGCGACCGATATGTTGGAAAGTTAAAGTGTATTTATATAGTTGCGGGCGGTAAGACTCATTTTTTAAGATTCAGAGAGAAGTGAGAGATAAATGTTGGCATGTACAAGGTTGGTGAGCTTTTCATCTTCCATAGATGGAAATTTCACGTTATTTGGCTGAATAATGGAAGAGGGTGTCCACAAGTGAAAAAAGAGAAGCTTCGTGCTGAGAACATATCATTTCAATATCCTCAAGCTGCTTCTTACGCCCTTCGTGACGTTTCATTCTCTTTATATGAAGGAGAATGGGTATCTATTATTGGGCAAAATGGGTCAGGAAAATCAACACTTGCAAAGTTATTAAATGGTTTGTTTTTACCATTATCAGGAACGATTACTATAAATGAAACACTCGTTTTATCAGAAGAAACTGTATGGGATATTCGAAAACAAATCGGAATGGTTTTTCAAAATCCAGACAATCAATTTGTCGGAACAACTGTACAAGATGATGTTGTCTTTGGGCTTGAGAATGCCGGAATGCCTAGAGAACTAATGGTAGAACGTATGAAACACGCTTTGGAGCTCGTGCGAATGGAAGAGTTTCTAAATGAAGAACCTCACTATTTATCGGGTGGACAAAAGCAGCGCGTTGCAATTGCTGGCGTGTTAGCACTCCAGCCATCTATTTTAGTACTAGATGAGGCAACATCTATGCTTGATCCCCAAGGCCGTAAAGAAGTGGTAGAAACGGTTAGAGACCTTGTTCGCACGAAGGGAATTACAGTTCTTTCGATTACTCACGACTTAGAAGAAGCAGCGCAGTCCGATCGTATTATTATTTTAAATCGCGGAGAATTACTAGAAGAGGGAACACCTGAACACATCTTTCAATCACCGAAAATGCTACAAGACATCGGTTTAGACGTACCATTTTCAATAAAAATGGCAGAATTATTGAAAAGCAATAATATTCCTTTACAATCAATGCATCTTACAATGGAAAGTTTGGTGAGCGAACTTTGGAGATTACATTCCAAAAAGTAGAGCATCGTTATCAATATAAAACTCCATTTGAAAAGCGAGCTCTTTACGATATAGATATTTCGCTTCCTAGCGGTGGCTATTATGCCATTATCGGTCATACAGGATCGGGTAAGTCAACGATGATTCAGCATTTAAATGGCTTATTGCAACCAACGAGTGGTACTGTTCAAATTGGGGAATACAAAATTTCATCCCAAAAGAAAGCGAAAAAATTAAAACCTCTTCGAAAAAAAGTAGGAGTTGTTTTTCAATTTCCAGAACATCAATTATTTGAAGAAACAGTAGAGAAAGATATTTGCTTTGGACCTTTAAATTTTGGTGTATCTGAAGAAGTAGCAAAACAAAAGGCAAAAGATGCCATTTGGTTAGTTGGGCTATCAGAGGAGCTGTTAGAACGCTCTCCATTTGAGCTAAGTGGTGGGCAAATGAGACGCGTTGCTATAGCGGGTATACTTGCGATGGATCCTGAAGTATTAGTATTAGATGAACCAACAGCCGGACTTGATCCTAAGGGTCAAAATGAGCTTATGGAGATGTTCTATCATCTTCACAAGCAAAAAAATCTTACGGTGATTCTTGTGACACATAATATGGAGGATGCTGCAAAATATGCAGACAGCATTGTTGTGATGCATAAAGGAACGGTCTTTTTGCAAGGAACATCAGAGGAAGTCTTTACGCATGCAGATGAGCTTGAACAAATTGGTGTATCTCTTCCGATGTCGCTAAAGTATAAGCGAGAAATTGAAGAGAAATTAGGGATTTCTATACCAAAAGCCACCTTGTCTTTAGAAGATTTAGCAGATGAAGTCATACAACTGTTTAGAAAAGGTGGGGATTCATCATGCAGCAGTTAATTATTGGAAGGTATATTCCAGGAGAATCTGCTATTCATAGACTGGATCCTCGTACAAAACTGTTAATGGTCTTTTTATATGTATTTGTTGTATTTTTAGCAAATAATGCAATTTCATACGGCTTGCTATTTTTGTATGCACTCATTGCTTTGTTTTTTGCAAAAGTGCCGATTCGCTATATTCTTTCTGGGTTAAAACCTATTTTATGGCTATTTTTATTTACATTTTTTCTGCACATTTTTACAACAAAAGAAGGTGCTGTACTCGTTCAATTTGGATGGTTTTCGATATATGAGAAAGGGCTTGAGCAGGGGATTTATATTTCTATTCGTTTTTTTGTCATTATTTTAATGACGACCCTATTAACATTAACGACAACACCAATTGAAATTACCGATGGCATGGAGACATTGCTGCATCCTTTAAAACGTATAAAAGTTCCTGTTCACGAAATCGCACTTATGATGTCTATTTCCTTGCGCTTTATTCCCACTTTGATGGATGAAACAGGTAAAATTATGAAAGCGCAAGCTTCTCGGGGTATAGACTTTGCAGGTGGTCCAATAAAAGACAGATTAAAAGCGATTATCTCGTTACTTGTACCATTATTTATTAGTGCGTTTAAACGTGCAGAAGATTTAGCAATTGCGATGGAAGCGCGAGGTTATCAAAGTAACGGATACCGTACGAAATTCCGGCAGTTAGAATGGAAATGGATCGATACATTAACACTTATAAGCCTATTTGGTTTAACGTGTATTTTAATTTTAGTTCGATCGTAATGGAGAGTATGAGTATGGAAAGAATAAAATGTACAGTTTCGTATGATGGAATTAACTTTTGTGGATATCAAATTCAACCGAATCAACGTACTGTTCAACAAGAAATAGAGAAGGCCCTGCAAAAGGTGCATAAAGGGGAAACTGTTCGTGTACAAGCATCAGGAAGAACAGATTCCAGCGTTCATGCCAAAGGCCAGGTGATTCATTTTGATACACCGCTATCACTAACAGGAGAGCAGTGGATGGCGGCTTTGAATACAATGCTGTCAGATGATATTGTTGTGGAGCAGGCTGAGCAAAAAACGTTAGACTTTCATGCAAGGTATGGCGTTGTAAAAAAGGAATATCGTTATCGTGTACTATTAGCAAAAAAAGCGGATGTATTCCGTAGAAATTACGTATATCAGTATCCGTATGCGTTAGATATACAATCGATCCGAAAAGCAATTCCTTATTTTGTTGGAACGCATGATTTTACTTCATTTTGTTCGGCAAAAACCGACAAAAAAGATAAAGTGCGAACAATTTATGAAATAGATTTAATCGAACAAGGCGATGAGTTAATTTTTCGTTTTGTTGGAAATGGTTTTTTATATAACATGGTTCGAATTATTGTTGGTACGTTGCTTAGCGTTGGTCAAGGGAAAATTGCTCCTGAAAGCATTTCAGACATTTTAAAAAAACAGGACCGCCGCTTTGCTGGGAAGATGGTACCGGGGCAAGGCCTTTATTTATGGGAGGTAAACTATAACAACTAATCCTGGTGTAACATTTGCTTGACATTAGAAACCCAAAAGGATATCATAACATATGGTATTGTTTCTAAAACCACGATTAGCCCCGGAAGGAAATCGTGTTTAAGATAAACAATAGATTTTTTCTATGGAAAAGATAACGAGTAGGAGGGAAACAAATGCGTACGACTTTTATGGCAAAAGCTAACGAAGTTGAGCGTAAATGGTATGTGGTTGACGCTGAAGGTCAAACTTTAGGTCGTCTTTCTAGTGAAGTAGCATCCATTTTACGTGGTAAAAACAAACCAACATTTACACCACACGTTGACACGGGTGATCATGTAATTATTATTAACGCTGAGAAAATTCACTTAACAGGTAATAAATTGAACGATAAAATTTACTACCGTCACACTAACCACCCAGGTGGACTTAAACAAAGAACAGCTCTAGAAATGCGTACAAACTACCCTGTACAAATGTTAGAGCTTGCTATTAAAGGCATGCTTCCAAAAGGACGTTTAGGACGTCAAATGTCTAAAAAATTAAATGTGTATGCTGGATCTGAGCATCCACATCAAGCACAAAAACCAGAAGTTTACGAACTTCGCGGATAATTAATTAAAGGAGGGCTTACTTTGGCACAGGTACAATACAATGGTACTGGACGTCGTAAGAGTTCAGTAGCACGCGTACGCCTAGTTCCAGGCGAAGGACGCGTTATCATTAACGGTCGTGATTTTGAAAACTATATCCCATTTGCTGCATTACGTGAAGTAGTGAAACAACCTCTAGTTGCAACAGAAACTTTAGGTAACTACGATGTACTTGTAAATGTACATGGCGGTGGATACACTGGTCAAGCTGGTGCTATCCGTCACGGTATTTCTCGCGCTTTATTAAAAGCTGATCCAGAATACCGTTTAACATTAAAACGTGCGGGTCTATTAACTCGTGACGCACGTATGAAAGAGCGTAAAAAATACGGTCTTAAAGGTGCTCGTCGTGCACCTCAGTTCTCAAAACGTTAATTTTGGACGTTTGGAAGGCTCTCGAACCTTTTGGTTTGGGGGTCTTTTTTTCATTTATTCATGTATATAACGAGGAGGCAATCTTCACTTGATGCTGCGGTCTGCTGATTTGCTCGCGCTTTTATTAGAAGTTACCTTGTTACAGGGCGTTAATTTTAGGTTTTTTCTACCGGCTGCCTGTTACTCACTTTCTCCCTTTGTTTGAACTTCGTATGGCCAGATGCTCTCGTCCACCTAAAAAAGAATGGTTTTATGCTGTTTTTTTTTTTTTACTTGGCCCCTTTCTTTGGAATATTTTAGTGCTCCCTTCTTGTGTATGCTTCCTACTGAGAGGTTTAGAATAATACGTACATAGGGAGGTTTTAAGTACTATGAATGTTATTGTAAGTCTGAAAGAAAAACAAAGAGAAAAGCAACTGAAGTATGAACGTAAAATATTGCGTGAATTATCATTGCAAACACTTAGAGAAAATATTCGTAATTGTTTTTGTATGGATACATTTCATCGTCATTATGAAGATTATTGCATAGAACTGGGCATTGAGTCTTATTTATTAGGAGCTAGGTATAGTAAGTTTGGATATTATGGAGAATCACTTTTAGATGTAAAAAACAGGTCATCTCATGAAGAAATTCAATTAACAGAAATGCTGTTTCATTTTTTGACTAGCGTACCTTTGAGTACTTTGGAAGAAGATGAAGATGAGCAACTATATGAATCGTGTCAGCACTTTATTAGCGCTTGGTGGCAACAAGGATTTGAGAAGGGGGAAAAAAGATATCGTATGAAGCTGCATTAAGAAAATCATAAACTTTCCTCTTGTCCCATATAAGTAAGTAGAGGGACTAGCTGAAGGGGGGAAGGTATGAGAAAAATTCGCATTATTTCTTTTATGTTAGCAGCGGTGGTACTCTTTTTTTTAGTAAAGCAGGAATTTCAAATTACAAAATCATGGAGGGCGTGGAATTTGCCCTTGTCTGGAAAAATTATTGTATTAGATGCTGGTCATGGTGGCCCGGACGGAGGTGCGGTTGGCGGGGATGACATTATTGAAAAAGATATTACATTAGAAATTACGAAAAAGGTACGAGATTATTTGCAGGAGCAAGGAGCACTTGTTATTTTAACGCGTAATGGAGATTATGATTTGGCTGACAAAAGCACGAAAGGATATAGTCGCCGTAAAGCAGAGGATTTAAAAAAACGCGTAGAGATTATTAATAAACCTGATGTTGATTTTTTTGTTAGTGTGCATTTGAACGCCCTCCCGAGTGGTGACTCAAAAGGAGCTCAAACATTTTATTACCGTTCTTTAGTAGAAAACGAACGGGCGGCGAAATATATTCAAGCTGAATTACGAACAAGTCTTGAAAATACGAACCGTTCGGCGAAAACAATTTCGCGTGTTTACTTATTGAAGTATGCAAAAACGCCAGGTGCATTAGTTGAAGCTGGATTTTTATCAAATGTAAATGAAAGATATTTATTGAACTCAGAGAAATATCAGCAAAAGGTTGCTGCTGCTATATATCGCGGGGTCCTGCGATATTTCACTGAAAAAGGAAACCCTCCCAATTAAGGAGGGTTCTTCTTTGTAACGGAGTTTTCCGAAAATATGCTATACTTACAATGAAAACGCATTTATTTTGTTTTAACGGCAATTACATGCTCGTAAGAACTTTATTTTATCCAGGGGGCGGGACAGATTATGGTAACGAAAGAACAAGTAATGGGAGCACTTGAAGGGATTATAGATCCGTTTCTAAATAAAACATTAAAAGAAACAAACGCTATTAAAGAAGTGACAGTAAAGCCAGAAAAAGAACATGTTAGCATTAAAATTGCAATTGTGAAAACAGGAACAGCGGAGCAAATGCAATTGCAAGCAACAATTGTAAAATTAGTGAAAGAATTAGGGGCAGCGACAGTGGGTTTACGATTTGCAGAATTTACTGAAGAGGAACGATTACAATTTGCTCCACAAGAAGAGCAGAGTGAATCTTTATTATCACCGCATTTGAAAACAACTTTCTTGGCAGTAGCGAGTGGAAAAGGCGGTGTTGGAAAATCAACAGTTTCTGTAAACTTAGCAATTTCCCTTGCCCGTTTAGGGAAAAAGGTTGGGATTGTTGATGCTGATATATACGGATTTAGTGTGCCGGATATGATGGGAATTGAAAAACGTCCTATTGTACGTGGTGATAAAATCATTCCAGTAGAGCGTTTGGGTGTGAAAGTTATTTCTATGGGATTTTTCGTAGAAGATAATGCGCCTGTTATTTGGAGAGGTCCTATGCTTGGTAAAATGTTAAATCATTTCTTCACAGAAGTAGAGTGGGGGGACTTAGATTACTTAGTGCTAGATTTACCTCCAGGTACAGGCGACGTAGCATTAGATCTACATTCAATGCTTCCGGCATGTAAAGAGATTATTGTAACAACGCCGCATCCAACAGCAGCTTTTGTAGCAGCTAGAGCTGGTGCAATGGCACTTCGTACAGAGCATGAGATTATTGGTGTTGTAGAAAATATGTCTTATTTCGAAAGTAAAGTAACTGGTGAAAAGGAATATGTATTTGGAAAAGGCGGAGGAGAAAAATTAGCAACAGAACTGCAGACAGAGGTGCTTGGTCAAATTCCGCTTCAGCAACCAGATTGGAATACAGAAGAATTTGCTCCATCTGTATACGATGAAGAGCATAAAATCGGAGTAATCTATAAACAAATTGCCCAGCAAGTAATTGAGAGAGCGGCAATTGAACAAAAATAACCCTCATACTGAGGGTTATTTTTGTTCTTTTTTACCTTCTGTTGATCCGCCTTCTTTTTTCTGTTCACCACCACTTTTTTGTGCTTTTTCAACGCCTTTACTAATAATATCGATCATTTTCGCTTGAAATAATGGACTTTCGGCAGTCTCAGTTATGACTTGCTGTAAGTATTGACGATACTCTTTGCTTTTCATTGTTTGCATCATAATTTTTCCGACCTCTGGATTTTTCATGATTTCTATAACGCCAGCTTGATAGTCGGGATCTTTTAATAAAGTTTTCATTAAATTTGTTTGTTCTTTCTCAATGCTTTTTGCGAATTTAGTGGCAAACTCAGGGTCTTTAAATGCTTTTTCCCAAAATTGTTGCCCTTTGTCTGAAATCATAGTATCTTCAATTGTCTTTTTTACTACAGATTCGTCTAAAATAAGAGCTTGTTTCATTTTTTCATCGGTTAGTACATCTTGAATTGCTTTTTTCCCTTGATCCGTTTTTAAAATATCAATAATCATTTTTTTTGTTTGATCATAATCTAACTGAGATTTCGCTTCTTTTTCCTGTGCGCATGCAACGATTCCGATAAAAAAGATGAAAGAGACCGAAATGAGTAGAATCCGTTTCATCAGCCGGGGCTCCTTTCAAGTGTTTCTCTTGTTAATATAAATCTCTTAGAAGAATTTATACATATTGATGGCTAGCTTTTTAAAATTGACATTGTTACAATTTAATTAGAAATATACATAATGGGGGATATGTCTGTGAATAGCCGAAATTGGGTGCGACTTTTTTTGACGACTTTATTTCTTGGGGGAAGCAGTACAATCTTTATCGGTTTTATTTTAGAGTGGGACAAGTATGGTAAATTTTTTCAAAATTTCGACGGGAAGGAAATCTTAATGGTTTCTTTTTGGTTACTTGGAGTCGGCTTTATTTTTAGTGTAATCAGTCAGATGGGGTTCTTTGCATATTTAACAGTACATCGATTTGGGCTGGGGATGTTTCGTTCGTCCGCTCTTTGGAGTACAGTACAAATGTTCTTAATTGCGTTTGTATTATTCGATTTTGTATATTTACGATCTGTATTCATTGCAAATGGGAATGAATCACTAGGTACAAATATTTTTGTCGCTGCAGCTCTCTTTTTGTTCGGAATCATTGTTGCTTATATAAAGAGTAAAGAGACGAACAAGAAGGCGTTTGTTCCGGCGTTATTCTTTATGATTGTTGTAACGATTATTGAATGGGTTCCGGCACTGCGTATTAATGAGACGAATTGGTTATATTTAATGGTTGTTCCGTTACTCATTTGCAATGCATATCAAGTGTTGATATTGCATCGTTTAGTAGGACAAAAAAGCTGATTCCTATATTGGAATCAGCTTTTTTGGTGGATAAGGAGGGGGATTTAATCTATATCCTTACTTTTGGCTTTTGTATTTGAGATAAGCTGGGATACAGAGACATTTTCAAATCCATCTGTTTTTAATTTTTGAACCAGCATGGGTAAGGCTTGATTTGTTTGTAGTGCTGAATCAGAAGCGTGAAGTAGAATAATATCTCCTTCGTGCAGGTTTTTTGAAACGGTTGTAACAATTTTATTGACTCCGGGGTTTTTCCAATCATCTGAATTATTGCTCCAATGCACAACCGTATATCCAAGAGATTCAGCAATTTTTAATACTGTTTTATTAAAGCTACCGTTAGGAGGACGTAGGAGTTGAACTTGTTTTACTTGAAGTTTTGTAAATGTGTCCTGTGCTTTTAAGAGATCTCTTCGAATTTCGTTAGCCTCTAAAGACGTATAGTCTTTATAAGCGTATCCCATACTTCCAATTTCGTGTCCGTCTTTTATAATACGTTCTACAATATTAGGGTGACGCTCTGCCCATGCAGCAGAAAGGAAGAAGGTAGCATTTTTAATCTTTTTTTCTTTTAATGTATCTAATATAGGTAATGCTTTCTCATCTCCCCAACTGATATCGAATGTTAAAGAAACCTGTTTTTTTGTTATGTCTCCTTTATAAATTACTTTCGGACCAGTATTTGTTGAAAAAGCTGATTGATAAGAATATGTTTTTACAAAAAGCAGCCATGCCGTAAAAAGGGAAAGCACAATAATAAGACTAATTTGTTTAAACTTATGTTTACTCGTTATAAAGAAGAAAAACATCGTTTCTCCGCCCCTTTGTCCAATCCTTTTCAGTTACTTATATGCAGTAAAAGAAGAAAAGAGAACTAAACGATTAATATCGTAAGAAAGGGATATACTGAACGGTATGTATATAAATCGAAATACCCCCTTTCTTTTTAGGTGGCTAAGAGCAACTGGCCGTGTGTAGAAACGGTCAGGGTCTTTTCCTGCCATGTGCGAGGTTTAAAACAAAGGGAGAAAGCAAGATCAGATCATACTGTATTCTGTATAGCGGTGATTTATATATAAATCAAAATTAAAAACCTGACATAAAATCCTTTTCTTTTTAGGTCTGACTGTGTGTAGAAGCAGTCAGTGTCTATTTCTGCCGCATGCGATGTTCAAACAAAGAAAGTGGCGGGTTACTTTTTGCTTGGCATGGCGGCGACTTGTGTGTTGGATTTATATAGATAAGAAATAGCTGAGGTGACAGAATGATTGGATTGTTGATTACGGGGCAGGAACAAAAGGAACTAGAATATGTATTGAAAAGGGAATTAGACGAATTATTATTTGACTTTGCAGATAAACGAATTCATCATGTTGTGAAAAAGACGATGGAAGAGCGATATAAATTGTTGTTTACTTTATTTACAAAAATAGCTCCACCCGAAGATTGTACAAGGTATATAAGAAAAAGAATTTTTTATTAAAAAGTATTGACGATGTAGTTCTATATATGATAAATTGATATTCGTCGCTGATGAATGAATTCATCAAACACGAAAAAAGAAATAAAAAACATTGTTGACATTGAATAACTGAGATGTTAACATAAGGAAGTCGCAATTGAGCGGCGGATAAGTTCTTTGAAAACTGAACGAAACAAACAACGTGAAACGTCAATTTTTATTTTATGATGCTAGACAAACACTTTATTGGAGAGTTTGATCCTGGCTCAGGATGAACGCTGGCGGCGTGCCTAATACA
>NZ_JAMBOP010000029.1 GCF_023715645.1 Bacillus cytotoxicus
CACAAGCGTCCATTAAAGAATCAGTACAAGACTTTTTATCAGACATCGCTATCACTCCCCAAGCCGTGCTTCGCCGGCTTGGGTTGCATTAAACCACATGTCGAAAAGACAAGTCAGTTATATATAGTTGGCCAGACTCATAAAATAGGTTTAATTCTTTTATACTCATAGTCTAGTAAGTAAATCTAAAAATATGTACATTATTTCATTTTAAATTACACAGAAAAGAGGTCTCAATATGAAAAAACAGAAAATTAAGAAGTTAACAAAGGTAGTTCCTGCAGCATTTGTATTAAGTACAGCTTTATTTGCGGCACCAGGATTTTCTTCTGCAGCTACGAATACTACGAATGTGAAAAATTCTCCAGTGGTAATTAGTGCTGAAGAAGGAAAAACATCTATGACAGCAGAACAAGGTTTTCCTATTCCCCAAGCTCCTGTTGGACCTTATCAAGAATTTCCTTATGAGGCTTATTCTACTACACAATACGGTAATTTAATTGACTATGTATATGTTGATCTTTATGCAAAAAAATCTCAAACGCTATCAACAAAGCAGTTAAAAGACACTCCGTTTTTAGTTGTATTACCAGATGGTACTCGAGTGGATGAAGTTAAGAGTGACTATAATCTAAATTTTACTCCTGGTAAACTAGCGTATACAATTGGGATTTCTAAGGAAAAGTTCAAAGAAATACTTTCTGATACAAAACTTAAGAAAGATATTTATTGGAAATTGATTGATAGCAATCTTGTAGAAAAACACAATAGTTACCATTGGAGTCAAACCGTAACAAGTGGGCTTTCTAAATCGAATACTTTAGGATTTGCCCTTACAGTGGGATTTGAAGCTGGTTTTGGAGATAGTGTTTCATTTTCAACTCAATTAACTACTAGTTTTGAATCTAATACTACAATAACTAATGAAATTTCAACTATGAGAACATTTGATTATAATCCAAAACCTGATTATGCATATGACATTTATCGCACTGCGCTATATCAACAAGTGGCGAAATATTCAGTCCAGCCAGGCGCCAAATTGAATGAATTTATAAATTCTGGAAATAACGGTAGTGAATATTATGAATTCAAATTAAAACAAACATACAATTATCCGGTAGATGTTTTAGTAGCCCTTACATCTAGATAAAAAATTTGCTTCAGTTGTTTCACATCCTTGGGTTGTAAAAACAATAAGTTAACAATAATAAGAGAAACCCCCTCACAAAATGAGGGGGTTTCTCTTGTTACAGTTATTTATTTGCAATAAACAGCTTATTTTGAGCGGATTCGCATCCTTGATTCTACAACCTTCCAAGTTGACCTAATACCAGTGTAGCTGTGTTTAAGGGCAAAGTAGTTTGTTTTGTAACATAAACGACGATTTCTGTTACACCGTCTAAAAATCCTTAGCGAACGCCAAAATCAATTTTTTCGTGTCGAAATTCGCGTAATGTTGGCGGAACCCCTTATAGAGAACTAGATTAAAATGTATTCAAACTGTAACAACATACATTCCAAAAACTTTACTTTTTGGAACTTATACCCGTGTACTAACAAAACTACATAGGGATTTTAAATTAAATAATCAGTTCCTTAACGTACAAGGAACTGGTTAAAATGTATATACCTTTATTTATTAAGGATTCTATCAATTTAGGTCTTGATAACGTACAATTTTCTTTTTTTTGATAAGGTGACCCCTATTATAACAAAGATGAAGAGTATGGAGAATAAAAAGAATATTGTAATGAGTTTTGAGCTTTTTGTTAACAAAGTTTCAAAAATAAACTTTTATAAAGGTTTCCTTTGAATATGATTATTTATTTCGAACATATAATCATAATTATTGTATTTCGAGGGTTTCCTTATTAACCTTAGCTATATATTTTACAAAATCAATGACGGGATATTGTATAAGTGAACGGTGCTGCGTAAAACGAATCCCTGATTTCTCCATTTTTAAAATGAGTTGTTCAATTTCTAACTCTTTTTGTTGTATCCTATTATAATTTTGGTATACAATATTTTTCCATTGATAGGAGGAACCGTGAAAATAACTTTCTCCTTTTACCCTGTGACTAAATATTATTTCTATTTTTTCTCTACGTTGTTTTTCCTTCATATGTGCTTCCGTTGACTGCATGTTTATCGCCTCTTCCCTTTGTGTACGGTCTAACCGTGTAAATAACCCCATCATAGCCAATGTACAGTAATTTTGTTGGGAATTGTCGTCTAAGACTATCTGATCAAGTGTATATATTTTTCAAGCGCTTAATCTAACATCTTGGATTTTACATCTAAATAAGTTGTTAGTGTGTATAAAATACCATTACTCTTTTCAGTTTTTGCTCCCCATAACAAAATTAGAAAGTAGTGAAAACGCAGGAAAGATTATTTGTTTATTAAACTTTATTATAAAACGATTCTTTATGGGCATGCACCTTTTTACAATCACCAAGATTTACAACATGACGAGTACCTTCATCCATGAGTTTTATTCTCTATTTACTGATGATCGTTTTTTTATCTAGGCTAAGCAACATAACGTATGCCTCAGAACCTCTTTTATATAAAAGGACAATATATGTAACGGTTCCCCTTTTGATTTGAAAAAATTATATAAAAATATAGGGATCTTAAAGAGTTTTGTTACAAATTTGTTATGTTTGACTTAAAAAAAGGAAAGTAATATTCATTTGTAGAAAATTTTCAAGGGTAAAAATAGGATGAATATCCATGGTAAGAAAAGGGGGCACTTATATGCTAACAAATGATTTAGATTTCCGATTAGAACCGCGTTTAAAAGAACTGTATGAACAACATAAAATAAGAGCGCAGAAGATAGACTGGGGTTATCATGAGTTTTTACCATGGGATAAGGGAATGGACTTTAAAAGAATTCCTTGGCATGAAAGTCAAGTTACTCTTCCTTCTGGTGTAATTACGGCCATTGAAACAGCTTTATTAACAGAAGTGAATTTACCATGGTTTACAACGTATTTATCTGCGACTTTTAAAGGATCCCTTTCTGTTATTACAGAGTTTATCCATACTTGGACTTCAGAAGAGGATCAGCATTCGAATTTATTGGAGACATATTTACTACTCACTCGAAGTGTGAATCCTAAACGTATACATGAATTAAGAAAGTCAGTCGTTGAGGGTGGATTTGAGCCTGATTTTCATACACCAATCGAAGCAATGACGTATACGTCGCTACAAGAACTTGCAACGATGGTGTTTTACAATAATGTAGCTAAGGTTGCAAGTAAGCATGATTCAGATCTTGCTACATTATTACGCCGTCTTGCCAAAGATGAAACTCTTCATTATGCATTTTATCGAGACGTCATTCGAACACATTTGGAATTAGAACCTAATTATTGCTATCATATTGCCAATGTGATTAGGAATTTTAAAATGCCAGGTGCTGTCATGCCAGATTTTGAAAATAGAATGGCTGTAATTGCAAAAGAAGCGAACTATGGACCACTACAATATTTTGATCAAGTACTTGATGTATTGATTGATTATTGGGGGTTAAAAGACTTACGACCAATTGCACCTTTAGCTGAAAAAGCAAGAATTGAGATTTTGGAGTACCACACAAGATTGAAAAAAATACGGGATAGATTTGGTCGTTTTCTAGGGAAAACTGATCTACGTCAATGAGTAGAGGTTTCAGAATATGCACGAGGAAATTCCCCTTCTCTTTATTGGAAATCTGACGCACTCCCTATTGTTTTGGTGCTGTTTTTATTAAATTTAAATTTTAAAGAAAAAGTAGTTGACACTAAAAATAATTTTATGATATTATAAATATTTGATAAAAAATCACATATATGTTAAGGTTAAGAAGTTACCATATATGGAGGTGGATTATATGTTTCAAATTGGCGATAACATTGTTTATCCAATGCACGGAACAGGTATAATTGAAGCCATAGAAGAAAAAGAATTCTCAGGAAAAAAACAACAGTATTATGTGATAAAAATGTCAATCAGTAATATGCAAGTCATGATTCCTATGGGTAAAATATCAAGTTCGGGTATACGCCCAGTTACTGATATACTTGCATTAAAACACATTATACACATTTTTCAGCATGGAGAAACAGATAAATTATTGCCGTGGAAACAAAGGTATAAAGTGAACACGGACAAAATAAAAACGGGTGAAATACAAGAAGGTGCTGAAGTTGTACGTGATTTAATGCGTATAAATAAAGAAAAGGCACTTAATACAAGCGAAAAAAAAATGTTGGATAACGCACATGAATTTTTGATTAGTGAACTAGGATTAATTAAAGGGATCACTGAAAATCAAATAAAAGGTTTCTGTTAAGATTCATTATAGATAATGTATTACATCCCCCGAAAATATCCTGAATTTTTCGGGAATATGATGATTATTAAAAGTAAATCATTTCAAAGACATTCAACTTCTTCAACTCACTTTTAGAGTAGGAACCTCTTTTGTTATTACTTCAATCTTATCCATTTTTATTTTTAAATTTCTTTTTCGAACGTTCGAAGTTTCATCAAATAACTCGATTAAATAGTCACTTGATTTTTGCAATCCTGATTCACACTGGCACGGACAAGGAGCCGTAAGGATGAAAGAGAGGTAGGGCTTTCATTGTTTTAGGTAATATACTATCTAAGTCATTATTTCTAGAAGAAAAAACAAGCAATCTCACCGCTATCTTTAAGAGTTCCTTACATCTACTGAGACAGTGAATAGTAATTGTTTATCTTCTTTACGTAAAATTGATAAACGAACTGGTAACACCATATGGTCAACTACAAAAAATGGTTTCCAGACCAGGAAACCATTTTTAATTTTATTTACATACCAATAGTAAATTAAGCAGTAAGAAGGAGTGCACACATGAAAAAAATGTTAACAAAAGAATTAAGTAATGAATTAAAGAAGCGAGAAGGAATCATTTCTATTACAGTTGAGCCTTATGAAAAAATCGAAGTTGATGGAATTCGTGTAGATGGACCAGCTGTTATTCTAATTAATCAAGAATAGCTAAAAATAGTTGAATGAACGAAAAAAGGATTAGCCTTTACGAGAAGGGAAGATCCTTTTTGTTTGCTGCAGCTAATATGGGATATACATAACTTTCATCTGATGTGTTGAGGTTAAAAGGAAGGAGAGGGTCGGGATTATCATGGTGGAAAGCTTAATATTGGTAGGATTTCTTTTTACGTTATATAAATTAGTTGATGAAAAAACAAACTAATTATTTAAAACGATATATGCTTTCCTTTAATTTGATTTATAACAGATTGGTTTCATAGACGACCAAATAAAAACACAGGGTTTTATCTCTGTGTTTCTTCAAATTTTCGTTTTTGGATATATGCTTGAGCATGGATAATTTCTTTCTGAAGTTCTTTTAATTCTTCCGTAGATCCTGATTCAATCCTCATGTACGTAGTAACTAGACTAATCATCATATCCATCTTCTCTACTATATTTTGAATGACCTGTTCAGATTGCTCTTTTTTAGGGTGTTGTATTGCTATTAATACATTTTCTATATAATTGTTCTTTCTTTGCTGGATATCATAAATAAACTGTTTCGTGTTTGAGTTCATTTGTTTTCCCTCCGTTTTGGATATATTTCCATTCTATCATATTTGAATAGAAATATTGAATTCCCCTAAATTCAGATCTGTCTCACACATCTCCTCAAATATACAAACTAATTCCTTAATGTACAGGGAACCAGATGGAATGTGTCTAAATTTTGTCTAACGTACAATTTTCTTTTTTTGATATGGTGACCCCTACTAGGCGACTTGGTTCTTACCTAGACCGGACTTTCACCGGTAAGCAGTGCCCAGCTTCGCTGGGCACGCAATAAAAGGTAGACATCTCCTTCATAAGAGATGTCTACCTTTTATTGTTCTAAAATATTGCGTACTTCTAAAATATCCATATTTGTAAACTTCGCAATATCTTCTATATCCATGCCATTTTTATACATACCTCGGATTAACTGTTTTCTTTCGGTTAATTTACCTTCTTGAATACCTACTTCTTTTCCTTTTTCTATTCCTTCTTCCATACCAACTTCACGGGCATGTGCCAATTTTGCTTGTTCATCAAATAATACTTTTTCCCGTGCTTCATATGCTAAACGGAAGGAACTACTCTGACTCATATTTTCCCATTTGCGGATCGCTTTTTGTAACATTGGGTCTTGTTTCATGGCGATATCCTCCAATGTGCGGGTCAAATTTTCATCTTCATGCGCTGGTAACAAGAGTAACCAACGAGCAAATTCATTTTCCCACGGATTAATTTTTTCTTCTCTCCATTGTTGAAGCAATTTTGGAATTTCAATAAAATGGATTTCTAGATCATCGAGTAAGGCTTGCTGCTGTTGTTGACTCCAAAACTGTCCAACTGTATGCATATCATCATAATGAGGAAAGAGATCAAAATCTAATATATTAATCGTAATTGTCTTCCGTAAGGAACGTTTTACAATCTCTTGTGTATTTTTCAACTGTATTTCTACATTTACTTTTGTTCCATCCTGAAGTGTAGCAAGTATATCTAGTATGGATAATTTATCTTCTTCATACTCTTTATGCAGATGTGGGTCTTCAATTTCCAACGATACAATTGGTGTAGTTAAAGAATCGTGCAAAATAGCATTTAAAAAAGAAATCAGTAATTCCTCTTGTCCTTGTACACCAAATAATTGCTTAAATGCAAAATCAATTCGTAAATTCACTAAAGGTTGATTCATGGATAGAGTCACCTTTCTTTTCGGTATTCTATATGTCTATTGTATCGGAGAGTGACGAGAAGAAGCAACCCTTGATGAATTGTTTTGCGGGTTTCTTTGCCCATTCTGAATCTGAAAAATAAATTGAGAAAACCATCAATTTTGGGGAGTGAGACGGTTCGTTCTCTATTTAGTTTAAAGTTCTGTAAATCATCTGATGGATTAGAACAGAAACCGCCTCACTACCCCTATTTATATAGATTTATGTTTTTCACTCCCCAGTTTCAGTCGGAGTAATGCTTTGATATTCATTGTTCCTGAAAATAACAACCCAGCAATTACAAAAATTGCACCAATAAGATGAAACCATGTAATATCTTCTTTCAGTATTAACCATGCAAGTAAATAACCAAAAATCGGTGTTAAAAATAGATAGTTATTAGCCTTAATTGGATCTTTCTTTAATAAGTAAAACCACAATAGCATAGATACAATCGATGTCATCACGACTTGCCAAAATAGACCGATAGCAAAATTCACATCTAAGTTGATATAAGGATTACTATCTAATAAGAAACTTAAAGGGACAGCGAAAACACTACCAAAGATTATCTGCCATGTGTTAATGACGAGGCGATCAATTTTCATATTGTATTTTGTAAAACACACACTTCCAATTCCCATCGATAGCATTCCTACTGCTAGAATAATGACACCTGACACTGTTGCATGTGTATCTTTTAAATACGGATACACAGCAATTAGTAAACCCAATGCCGCTATAAGCATCCCAATCCATTCTTGTTTTGTTACTTTTCTGCTCAAAAAGATAGAAGATAATAAAGCAACAACAAATGGGTTTACAGTAATAAATAAATTAAATAAGCTTGAAGATACTAATTTTAGAGATAAAAAGCAGCACCCCACATACAATGTAGTATTTAAAATTCCTAAAATAATTAACTGCCTCCACTCTACCCCTTTTGGCCACCTATTTGATTTAATAAAATAGGTAAAAACAAACATAATCAGACCAGCACTTATTAATCTCGTTGTTGCAAACATAAGAGGAGATGAAGACAGGAGACCAATTTTTGTGGCTATTGCCCCTGATGCCCATAATATACTAAAAAATATACCTATTAAAACCTCCATACTAATCATTCTCCTTTACCAAAATAAAATCGGTTGTTTATGTGAGGATATGTTAGTTTCCTGTTTGGATTTCTTTGCCCATCCCCCGAAAAAGGAGAATAAGACAGAAAATCCCAATTAATAAACAATCATTGTAACAAAAAGGTAGAAGAATTATATTGTGACAAATTATTTTTGAGACAGTATTTAGTTACATCTAAATTCAATGCGATCCAGTTTAGAATTTAAAAAGAAAAAATGTAACAAAAACGTTTGTTTATGTTACAAATCGAACAACTAAGGCTAAACCATAAATTTCCCTACAATACATATGGAATATTTTGTCCCCCCTACTGCTCCATCCTCAAATTCAAATTTAGCTGTCTTTGCAAAATTTAAACCCTTAGCGAGCCACGAAACCCCCTGGCGGCATAATAGGATTCTGCTCCATTGTGATACACGAAGACGTGCCCAAAGCGACAATCGCAAAAAAGGACACCGCCGAGTTCTCTAATATCAGTCGGTGTTTGCACCCAACTCGACGTTTTCTTATCGAAACTTTCAAGATTCTGCAACGCTCGGTATTGTTCTTCCGTTAATAGTTCAATGTTCATAGCACTTGCCATATCAATAGCATTATTTTCTGGTTTATGTTTTTTTCTTGACTCTAGCCCTTCACGATCGTAACAAACACTTCTGCGACCTTTAGGGCTTTCCGCTGAACAATCATAAAAAATGTATTCACCCTTCTTTTTATCATACTCAACAACATCCGGTTCACCGCCGGTTCTTTCCATTTCATTGAGCGACCATAGTTTTTTAGTATTAGCATCCAGCTTAGCTTGAACTTTAGCCCATTCAAGACCTTTATGGCGGTTCATGTTTTTCTCAAAACGAGCTTTCAATACTCTGAGTAATTCTTCACGTTGTTCTAATGACAACTCTTTTTCATTGTTAATTTTATTTTCTTTTGTCATGTTAGTTTCTCCCTTATTATTTATAGACATAATATTTTTTTGTGAGGATTAGTTATTTTCTTATTTTAATCTTGTCTTTTTATTTATTGCAAATCGAGAAAAGCGACAACCGTTTTAGGGGTAATCACAGGGTTGCTGCTCTAGCCCGTCACATAATTTATATAAAATGGAATTCGATTAATGAACTATAGGGTTCCTAATGGGCGTTTCTAGGAATAGAATGCGCATCCATATCGGGAAATTTGTACATTTAGACACAAGTTTCTCGGTATAGTGTTGTACCGCTTAATAACCATTTCGTTTTAATGTGCGATAAATAGTGGTTCTGTCAACATTTAAGAAATCAGCAATTTCCTGTTTTGTTTTTCCTTGATTAAGTAACTCAAGTATCAAATCTGTTTTAGATTTATTGATTTTAGGCGTTCTCCCTAGTTTCCCACCATTTTCTACATACTTCATACGACCAGCCTGCGTTCGCTCCAGTATATAGTTTCGTTCAATATTAGCAAATAAAGATAAGATTGTAACCATGACTTTAGTCGTCATGTCATCTTTTCTTCGCGTATCAATGTTATCACTAATAGCAATCACACCAATATCGTTTTTGAGTAGTTTTTCATGAGTCCGAATCATATCAGAAAGATTTCTACCTAAACGATCTAATTTATAAACAATAAGTGTGTCTCCTGAATTGAGTTGCTGGATAAGAATTTGGAATTGGTCTCTCTCCATATTTTTTCCACTTTGTTTTTCTTCAAAGATACATTCCTCTAACAATTCAATATTGTTAACTTCACAATATGTAAGGATTTCTTTTTTCTGAAATGTGTAATCTTGTTGTGAAGTTGACACCCGAATATATGCGTAATTCATCTTTTGCGCTCCTAACGTTGCATAAATCTATTTTTCTATTTTGCTACAAATATCGTACCATTTTCGGGATTTAATTTGCAACATAATATATGCAACGTTATGGCGCCATAAAAATCAGGACTAAGTGAAGTGTTGCATATATGTTAATTTTTGCAACACCTATTGCTGACTCATATTACTGATTAAGTAATAGATAACTTATTTAATGAGTTTTACGCCTAGCATACAGAAAAGCAGCTTTTTCTTTTGCGAAATTTGCTTAGCGAAGAAAAATTCGGTTTTATCTTCCCAAAAATGTCTTATCATGGGTTTTATGTCATTTGGTTGGCGGGATCCCTTATAGAAGTAGAATTTATTGAGAAATTTTAATTTTCATAAAAATAGGTTGTTTCCCCAATATTTCCCACCTATAATTTAGATGTACCACATGATTATATAATAAAGGAGGAGTTCATAATGGGACGTTGGATTATAGTAACAAGTGAAAAGCATGAACCTAAATTAACAGTGTCTGAAACAAAAGAATTACAGAAACTACAAGAAAAAAAATAAAGAAGATAAAGAGGACATTCTTATGATGTCCTCTTTATCTATACATAAATCCATGAAAAATTGTATTCATTTAATTTATTTAACTGGAGGTTATTAGGATGCTATATTCCTGGGAAAGAGAAACCTTAGAAGAAACTGCGCATCAACGTATTATGGATACGTTCAAAGAATTAAGTTTTTCAGTGAAAAAAAAAGCTTTTGGAGATAAAATACAAACCACATATGTGGAATTATTTAATTTAAATCAACAGATTGAATCATTCGGCGTAGGAAAAGGGAAGTACAATGAATTAGGCGCATTGTTTGAGGCCTTAGAGCATTATACTCTGGAGAATATATCAATGAAAGAGTGTGATTTTTTCTCTTCTCATCATATTGCGAAGAACCCAATATTTGACGGAGAGCGTGTTATGCAATTGATAGTAGAGGAACCCGATCAACAATTACTTTGTAAAAAATACTATTCTTTGAATGATACACAACAACATGTATGGTACCCATTTTTCATTGCTAATCCACATTATATGCAACATCCAATTGAAACGGATACTTATCAGTATCAGAAAGTACAACGATACAGTTCTAATAGTGGTACAGCCATTGGTTCCACTTTACATGAGGCGATTATACATGCAACGAATGAAGTCATTGAAAGGGATGCCTTTTCTTTATTCTTACTTCGGTATTTCTACTATGATATGCCAGATTATACATTAAAAATAATTCATCCAAATACGCTTTCACCATCCCTAAAAGAAACGATTGTACACGCAGAAGAGGAATTACAAGAGGAAATTATACTATTGGATATTACAACGGAAGTTGCAATTCCAACTATATTAGCTGTCACAAAAAATAAAAAGCATACTGGTATATTTGGGCTTGGTACATCTTTATACCCTGAATATGCTATCTTGCGAAGTATTACAGAACTGGTTCAGGTGAATCATATCGCTTCTGCGAATATTGGTGATGAGCTAGCACATCGAGAGCATTTTTTGAATCAATTACAGCCGTATCCTCGTCACTATGCTTGTGCAGAAATGAATATGTGTTCCGTATTTAATCAATTTCCAGCCACTTATGTTTCGTTTGAGGATTTACCGAGATTTTCAGAACATAATTTAATACTTTACATCGAAGAACTGCAAGAACGATTACACCAAAAACATTTTTCTATCTATTATTCTCCAGTCAAAGAGTTTTCCAATGGTATAAAAATCATACATGTACTAATTCCACAAATGGAGCGTTTTTTATTGATTACAAATGGTCAATTGGTATTCCCGTCCGAAAGAGGTATGAAAAAGAGTCTTAATTTACAGTCCAGTTTATAAAAAACACCCTATAAGAGGTTACTTTACATGCCCATCAAGCTAACAGAACAGGTTGCCCCAAAAACGATAAAAATGAATTTCGTTGCTATTGAAGCCCCTAATTTTTCATTATATTCAACCTCTTTACTTGGAGATAAAGAATGGGTATTTGTCACAGAACAACGAATACCCAACGAGAATAATGGTTGAGAATAAATATGAGAATAGTTATATAAAAATATCTTTATCTATTCGTTAATTAGTTTTACGCTTTTTAAGTAACCATAATGATCATAGGCTATACTTTCAGCTAAAATGGACACCTGAGAAGGCTGCTTGCTTATCTCAGGTGACTCTTTCTTATCAATCGTAATAGCTAGTTAATTAAGGTCAAAACGATCTGCATTCATTACTTTAACCCAAGCCGCGATGAAGTCATTAACAAATTTTTCTTTGTTATCTTCTTGAGCGTAAACCTCGGAAATAGCGCGTAGAACTGAGTTTGAACCGAATACTAGGTCAACTCTAGTTGCTGTTTTTACTACTTCACCTGTGTTGCGGTCACGTCCTTCGTATACGCCTCCGTCTACAGGCTTCCATTCTACACCGATGTCAAGTAGGTTCACAAAGAAGTCGTTAGTAAGTGTGCCTACATGATCAGAGAATACACCGTGTTTTGTGCCGCCATAGTTTGTACCAAGAGCACGCATACCACCAATAAGGGCAGTCATTTCTGGTGCAGTAAGGCCTAGTAGTTGTGCCTTGTCTACAAGAAGCTCTTCTGTGCTTACACTGTACTCTTTCTTCTGATAGTTACGGAAACCATCAGCAACAGGCTCTAACACGTCAAAGCTTTCTACATCAGTTTGTTCTTCAGTTGCATCACCACGTCCTGGAGCGAAAGGAACAGTCACATCAAAGCCTGCTTCTTTAGCCGCTTTTTCTACCGCAGCAGTTCCACCTAGTACAATTAAGTCAGCAAGGCTTACATTTTTCTCAAGATGACTTTGAATATCTTCTAGTACAGAAAGAACCTTTGAAAGTTGTTCAGGCTGGTTTACTTCCCAATCTTTTTGTGGAGCAAGACGGATACGTGCACCATTTGTACCACCGCGATTATCTGATCCACGGAATGTGCTTGCTGAAGCCCAAGCTGTTGTAACTAGCTCGCTGATTGTAAGTCCTGAGTCAAGAATTAGTACTTTAATTTTTTCTACTTCTTCTTCTGTTAATTCATAATCAACCGTTGGAACGGGATCTTGCCAGATAAGATCTTCTTCTGGAACCTCTGGACCAAGATATCTTGCTTTTGGCCCCATATCACGGTGTAGAAGTTTAAACCATGCGCGAGCAAATGCATCAGCAAACTCTTCAGGATTCTCATGGAATCGGCGTGAAATTTTCTCATAGATTGGGTCATGACGTAATGCTAAATCTGATGTAAACATAACTGTCGGAACTTTTTTGGATGAGTCTGCTGCATCTGGTGCAAGATCTTTTTCATCAGGGTCTACAGCCATCCATTGGTATGCACCTGCAGGACTCTTAGTTAACCACCACTCATATCCGAATAATAAATCAAAGTATCCATTATCCCATTGTGTTGGGTTAGCTGTCCAAGCACCTTCAAGACCACTAGTGATCGTGTCGCCACCTTTTCCACTTCCGTGTACGCTTAACCAACCTAATCCTTGTGCTTCGATCGGAGCTGCCTCTGGATCTGGACCAACTTGTGCAGCATCACCTGCACCGTGTGCTTTACCAAAAGTGTGACCACCGGCAATTAATGCAACTGTTTCTTCATCATTCATTCCCATACGTCCGAATGTTTCGCGAATGTCATGAGCACTTGCAAGTGGATCTGGCTTACCGCCTGGACCTTCTGGGTTAACGTAAATAAGTCCCATTTGAACGGCAGCAAGAGGATTTTCAAGCTCACGATCACCAGAATAACGGTTACTTCCTAGCATTTCTGTTTCAGTACCCCAGTAGATGTCTTCTTCTGGATGCCAAATGTCTGCACGTCCGCCTCCGAAACCAAATGGCTTGATTCCCATTGATTCAAGAGCAACGTTTCCTGTTAGAAGCAATAAGTCAGCCCAAGAGATCTTGTTACCGTATTTTTGCTTAATTGGCCATAGCAATCTACGTGCTTTATCAACGTTCGCGTTGTCAGCCCAGCTGTTTAGTGGAGCAAAACGTTGGTTACCAGTTCCGCCGCCTCCACGTCCGTCTCCAGTACGATATGTTCCTGCAGCATGCCAAGACATACGGATAAACATTGGACCATAGTGTCCATAGTCAGCAGGCCACCAATCTTGGCTGTCTGTCATTAGATCGTGAAGATCTTTTTTAAGAGCTTCATAATCTAATTTTTTAAATTCTTCAGCATAGTTAAAATCTTCTCCCATAGGATTAGATTTTTTGTCATGCTGATGAAGAATGTTCAAGTTCAACTGGTTTGGCCACCAGTCTCTATTAGTCGTAGCAATAGATTTGTTACTAGTAACACCACCGTGACTAAATGGGCATCCTCCAGTGTTAGCATTGTTATTAGTGTCCATATTTGTTGCCCCTCTCCATTTAAATTAAGTAGCAAATAATTTGACTAACTTATTGAAACAATTATTATCATATTTGATTTTTGCTCACTTCTCATCACCTCATAAGAGTGAAAGTTAAGTGTAAGTAAATGATAACACTTTTCATTTAAAAGTCAATCCTATTTTATATTTATTATTAATAAGTAAACAATACCAATAAACTTGCTTGTAAGGGTTCTGGTGCAAGAAGTCTATAAAACTTGGATATACTGATACTACTAATCTAAAGAAGGTGCGTGATTGGTATGGAAAAGGAAAATGTATTCAAGTGGAAGCATTATCAGCCCGAGATTATTTTGTTAACAGTAAGATGGTACCTACGGTACAACCTTAGTTTTCGTGATTTAGTGGAAATGATGGAGGAACGGGGCTTATTTATTTCTCATACAACGATTATGCGTTGGGTTCATCAGTACGGTCCTGAATTGGACAAACGAAGCCGACGTCATCTTAAACAAACAAGTGACTCCTGGAGAGTCGGTGAAACATATATCAAAGTAAAAGGTCAATGGATGTACCTGTATCGTGCTGTTGATTCGAAAGGAAATACAATCGATTTTTACCTAAGCAAAACAAGAGACCAGAAGGCTGCAAAGTGCTTTTTCAAGAAGGCCTTGCAGTCTTTTCATGTTTCAAAACCTCGTGTTATAACAGTCTATAAAAATCCAGCTTATCCTACAGCAATTGAACAGTTGAAAAAAGAAAAAAGCATACCTGGTGGTATGCGACTTAGACAACAAAAGTACTTGAATAACATAGTAGAACAAGATCATCGCTTTATAAAGAAGCGAATTCGTTCTATGCTAGGGTTCAAATGTTTTGACACAGCTACATCCATTCTTTCTGGAGTAGAAGCCATGCATATGATTAAAAAAGAACAGGTTGATTTACGGGACCAGTCTGTCCAAAATCAGAAAGAATTCATCCATCAATTGTTTGGACTTGCAGCATAAGATACGATTCCGTTAGGAATCTATGTGCTTTATTATCTTTTATTCTATTTTTGCACCAGAACCGAAAAAGCTGTATTACCAGATAATGTTTGAAAATCATTTCGATTAGGTGTTACTTCTTTTATGATAGCTTGGAATTGTTTTTCATTTTTTCTTGAACCCCTCAGCATACTATTTAATGACATAATATTCTCCCCTCTATTCTTTTATTTTTTCCTCATACTGTTTAGCAAGCTTATAAAAAGAAGAACAATTGAGAAAATTTTATTTTATCATTTAACAATATAGATAAATATGGTAAAATCACATTTGGATGAGAGTCCAATATACAAGTAGAGTGGTTTTCAAGTCGGAGGAAGGCATCTTATGATGTCTTTTCTTTTATTTTCACCTTAGCATAACAGCATTTTTATTTCTCAATATCACAATGATGAATATATGGTAGTATTAATTTATCGCCAAATAGATACCCCTTCAAATTCGCGAGAACAAGCTCTCTTATATGAGGGTTTGTTTTTGTTTATAAATCCTCGTTATATTTCCCTTTAACTTCTACTTCTGCATCAAAAATGACTTCATCTTGTTCTGGATTTTCAGAATCTACGTATGTCCTACATTTAGCATATAACCAAATATTCATCGGACGATTATTTACCACTTCGATTTCATCAAAATCAGCATTCCTAAGCAAATAATCTTCAATAATTTCTTGTAAGTCTTCCTCATTAATCTCTATTTTCCGCTCAACAAATCCTTCGTCACTGTAGTATTTTGTTGGATATACGTTACGCATTAATATAACTCCCTTTCATTTCAGAAAAATTCATGATAATAACTCAAATATACTATTCAACAACTAATTGTTACATTAAAAAAATGTATTAGAATGAGCTTTATTGATACAATCCTATTCTTTCTTCTATTCTCGCATCATCTCATAAAATAAAGATTTAGATTCACCATTATATGTCATGAATAGATAATGAATTGTATTAAAATAAAGTACTAGACTAAATAACAGATATGCGATTTTCATACGGAAAATAAAGGTAATTCTGATAAATCATACTTACCAAAACAAATATGTATACATGCTTGCATAAAGCTTTCAAAGAAGAAGAAGGCTTAATCCTTAATGAATAAGGGATTAGCCTCTTTGTTTACTACGTATAATGATACTAAGTGGCCCTAAACATATTAGTTATATATAATATATTTAGGGCCCTTTATATTTTAAGCTTTTTTGAATTTGGGTCTTGATAAAATAAAACGTACTCTTTTTTCGTGGTAAACATTATGTTTTTTATGAATACAACAGCTTCTTCTAATAATCCCTTTCTTCCGCAATCTCTCTTTTTAATTCGTCATACAATAGGTCATGTTCTGTTATCTCTTCAATGAAAATTAATTTCTTTTTCGCTGCTCTCCATTCCCTCTCGGAATAATTATAGTGAATCTTTCGAGCGTCATCACATTTTTTTCCGTGCAGTTGCCCCCTAAGAGCAGCCATTTTGTCACCACATTCTGAAACCGTCTCTGCTGCCTTTTCCATTTTCAATTCACGGCTAGATTCATCACAACCTTTTAGAGCAAATACAAAAGAGAAGAGGACAATGGTCATTACGGATAAAATGATGATGCCGTCTTTCTCCTTTTTCTTTTCTTCCTCTGCCTCTAAATAATCATAAAACTCCTGTGACATCTCTCTCTCTGACCATTTTTTCTCTAGCTCGAACAATTTCTTTTTCTTCATGATGAGTATCTCCCCTGCTATCATTCCAAGGGATATTATAGCATAGCGAACTATCTCGCAAATGGCCAATAGTTCGTTTTCGGATCAATATATATAAGATATCCATCATTTCCATACAGAATGGAAATTCAGTTCTCTTGATTCTGTTTTTTACCAAATTTATTTCTAATTTACTATTATGTGAATGAAATGGCTCTTTATATCTTCTGAAGGGACCTTTTTAAAGATTTGAGGATACATTAATTTTATGTTAACAAAAGGTGCTTCCATGAATAGAAAACACCTTTTTCAGTCTACAACTATTTTTTAACAGTCTAATACTTTTTTCTATAGTCTAAAACATTTTTCAAATCAAACACTAATAATACAAAACGACATTTTTATTTTGGTAAAGATACACTATTTCTGTTTTATTAACTGAATCTGAAAAATATCAGAATCTTTTATACCCAAAACTCTCATCTTTCATCGTTCTCCAGGATTCAACATTAATGGATTTTGTACTTAGGTATTTTTGTATATCCCCGGGGGATGGGCAAAAACATCCAGAATTAAAAAGAACAGACTTTTCTTTTTTGAAAAGTCTGTTCAAAAATAAATAAATTTAAGTAATTACCATCCAAGCCAAACAGTTCCTTGGTGCCATGAACCATCTGTATTTACTAGAGTTACAACATAGTTTCCTGCTTTCATAGGACCAAAGTAGTTATAAACATAATCACCACCACTCATTGGCCCTCCTGTTACATTATGGGTTACGGTGTTTCCTGATGATAAACTTTTTACTACAACTTTGAAATTAAAATTTTTATTGTTTTGAATAGCTACTCCAATAGTTCCATTGTCTGCTACAGATACAGTTTTTTGCACTTGAATTGATGTAGAAAAATTATAAGTACCGGAATATCCCCAATTAAATGCTGCAGTTGCTTTTTCCCCAATAAGATTATTTTTATCAGAAAAATTTGGTGCAAATGGTCTTTCGACTTCATTTGTATTTTCAACTATACTTTCAATTCTATCTGAAATATATTGTTGGTTTTCTGAATAAGCTGTTTCAATTGCTTTATTCGGAGAACTCACAGATTTTACTGTATCAGCTGATGCTGCACCAATTCCCCCAGTTAATGCAATACCTGTCGCTAATGCCCCGACTACTAATTTCTTGAACATAAAAAATCCCCCTTTAATAGTTTTATATCTTACACCCCAAATGTATCATCTTTTACTAAAAATTAAATATTTAGAATTTTTAGAAATATTTTTTAAATTATTGGTAATATTCAGTCTTTATTTTATCAAAGTTTTATTTAGGGGTTCTTTGCCCAAATCCCCGAAATGTGGGAATTCAGAAGGCTTATATATCCACTTATTAATTTATTTAATCTTAATTTTGCGGAATTGTTTATAGAGAACTATAATGCCAATTAAAAGTGTAAAAGTATAGATTGGTAAAGTATATATAGAATAATATTCCACAAAAAAATTTGTATAATAACCAAATGAACGGGGGGTAATACTTTGAGCTAATAATGTTTGTAGTTTATTTCGGTTTTTATATGAAAAATCCTCTATGTTTACATTTCCACCAGTGGAAATATAAATGATACGGAATTTTCTTTCCTTAACAGGAAGTAATCCTGTTAAGTCCCTGGTAATTTTGTCCTTAGATTTATTTAGCACTACAGCAAAGCGTTCTTCTTTTGTTTTTAAGTTAAAGATTTTAAAAAAAGCTACATTTCCATAATATTGATTGAATGCTTGCTCATTAATCCTTATCCCATATTGTTTTAAGACGTCTATAGATTTGTTATTTATTTGTAATGATATATCAGCATAAGAGTATAAATTACCATTAAGACCGGTTATTTTATCAGGTTGTTGATTCGTATGTGTCACTTTTATTTTATTTTCGTGAAAGAAAATGGTATTAGGTTCTTGTAGTTGGTCAATAGAAGGATCAAACATAATTTCTTCTATTTTGTAATTTTTCTCTATAAGATATTCATAAAAGATTTTTTCCATAAATACTCTTGCAAAGAATATACAAGATATAGAAATCATGATGAATCCTATAGATAGTAGGATTATAATCTTTTTTTGCATAATACTCCTTCTAATCACTATTATTTTTTGGGTGAAAACTTACATAAATAACGTATATATGTTATATTGTATTTTATTAATATTATTAAAGCAATTATGTAAATAGGGGTACAGCCGAGATACGTGTAAAAATAGGTCATAGACTTACTTTTATTTCCAACCGATTTTAAAATCGTTTTTTTTTGTTAAATTATATTGTTGATAATTGAGATATAAAAAGGACTTATCAATAGGATAAGTCCTTTTTCAATTTCCGGTTCGGCTATCTATTATTCTCAGGGATCTTTTGGCTTCATTTCTTATAATCGGCTGACCATCGTTTTTTTCGATGTCCAAAAGAGTGTGAATAACATTGATATCATTAAAACTTTCAAAAGCTCTAACCAATTTCCATCGAATAATATCATCTTTGAAATTGGTCTTTAAACATAGTAAAAGTGCATCGATAATTTGATGATTTGAATGTAGTTTTTGGTAAAAACACATAAACCCTATTGCATCAATGACTTCTCTAATTACAAGAGTATTATCTGTCTTTAGTACATCCAATAAAACTGGTAAAATCTCTTTTTTCATATGGGCTAAAGTTCTGGCGATAATGTCCCTCGGCAAAGGATAACTTTTCTTATTGAAACCATTAGTAGGTAATACTTTATGTTGATTATTGCCTATCTGTCCTAAATATTCGACCATAATCTTAGCAGATTGAACATTACCTTTTGAAAGTACGTCACATAATTCAATTTTTGTATAAAGTTTATTTTCTTGTGTAAGAGTTTGAAGAAACAAACGAATCAAATCATCATTTAAATCTTTTTTCTCTGATAGTAATTTTATAGCGATAGTTCTTTTATATGCTTCTTTTGATTTAATCATTTCTAATAATTCAAGCTTTGAGTAATCGTTATAGCGTTGCAAATCTTCAAATGTGATTTTCCCACGACTTTTTAATTGAGAATCGGAACTTTTCATTTATACCTCCATATAATTGTCTTAACTAGATATGGCATGCTTTATTCTGTAAACGGTTTGCCTAGTTATGCCATTCTCTTTTGCAATAGGGGTACCGATCACATTTTAACGGAAATATACGCTAAGCAGATTTTGACATGAAAAACGTTGATTTTACTACTCTAAGCGACTTATTCAATCTCAAAAACCAAGGTATATGAGACAAATAAAATAAAATTAAATCTAAAATATGTTGAAAATACATCTCAAAACTCATCTCTAAATCAAAGTCTCAATTAGAATTAGTAGCTGTAGCTTAAAAATAAAGTTTGATTAAAAACACCACTCAAACCCGCATTTTACGTTAAAATAAATGAACCTATTTTGAAAAAAGATTGATCAAAACGAGTTCATTTTTTGTGGAGAACTATACAGTTTTTATAAAAAAGTTTGATCATTTTCCACTGAGTTGTTCCACAAAAGCGCCCGATATCTATGGATTGAATATCTCGTCTACAGTAACATGTAAAACTTCAGCCAACTTAAATGCCAATTTTAATGTTGGATCATAACGATCATTTTCTATTGCATTTACCGTTTGCCTTGTAACTCCGCATTTCTTGGCTAAGATTTCTTGAGTAAGCCCTTGTTGTTTGCGAATTTCTAAGATTTTATTTTTCATGTACACTCATCCGTCGACTATACATCCAATAATATACAAAGTAACTTAGCATCGCTATTAATAAATAAAGTAATTCTGGATATTTAAATTGGACCAGTGCTAAACGTTCATCATTTAAATGTAAAAAATCAAAAATAAAATTAATAACAAAAAATCCAAGCAACAATAACCAACTGCTTACAATCGCTTTTTGTTTAATTAATTGTGAACGCTCATCATCTTTTGTTTTAACTCCACTATATTCATCTGTGCCAGTCACCCAACCTATGATAAAAAATATGATCAATCCAACTAAAAATGGAATAACCCATTTAACTAACAATCCTATCACCTCTTCAAAATGTAAAAAGTTCTTTCCATTAAACTTTACAGCAATGACTTTCTTATGTCAAAAACTTTTTACATAAAATCCATATATTACATTTTAATACAGAGGCTTTGTTCTAACTTTTTTATAAACAGTTAAACTTTCTTCAAAACAGTACAACTTTATTTCAAACCCACAATCTCCCCATGACTTAGTACCGTAGACGAAATAGGAGTGTAGCAATGGAGATAAATCATGCTATAAGGGGTACACTATCAAGCTAATCGTCAGCATTTCGTTTTGACGGGAGTACCCCAGATAAGCTCTGTAGGGTGATTAGTAAGGGGATTGTACATAAAAGCAAAGTTAATTGGCTTAAAATGCGATTCTCAGCAATATATTTTCATGTTTTTTAGGAGAAAATACGATTTTATGAGTTTGTAGTAAAAGAGGTGCAGCCAACATATTAACATAAAACCCACGTTAAGATATTTTTCAGAAGTGAAGACCCTGCTTTTTATACGCTAAGCAATTTCTACATACTAAAGGAGACTCCTAATATAGAAGTCTCCTTTATATAGGGCCTTTTCATTGACTTAGTCTAATAATAACAAAACATTGTTTATTGTATGTAAATATTTGTAGAGTTTTTGTAAAAACATAAATTTGTAAGTGGATCCAAAGAGAAGGAATCGTTGCTGTACCTCAATAAAACAAACTATTATTTTATTTTTTCTTCATACTGTTTAGCGAGCTTATAAAAAGAAGAACGTTTGATGCCATACTTTTTCATAGCTCCTACGGCTGTTATTGACTTGGATTTCCAATCATTGTATTCAACAATCGAGTGTTTTTTCTTGATGTATCGGGTCAGGTTGTTGAGTAACTTATTTTCAAAATAAATTGATTATTTATGTTTAAATTTATAGAGGAGATTGTGAATAAATGTACTTAAACTAAAGGGTCAGGATAGTTCAATAAAGCCCGCCTGTTTCGCTTCCCTGGCCTATAACTTGAATTGGTATTCATTTATATTAACCAAAATGAATATCTATTATTGAAACTATATTAACTAGGGAGGAATCTTCATGGGATACTTTGTTACCGTAGAGTCAGGTGTGAATTTATATGTAGAAGATATTAACCCTGGGGGAAATAAGACCATCGTATTTTTACATGGCTGGCCGTTAAGCCATAAACAGTTTGAATATCAGTTTAATGTTCTTCCTGCTATGGGCTATCGCTGTATTGGTATAGACTGGAGGGGATTTGGCAATTCGGATAAACCAATGAGCGGCTATACTTTTAACAGACTTGCAGATGATATCCGCACAGTAGTTGGTACACTTCAAATAAACAATTTTACTCTTGTGGGTCACTCTACCGGTGGGTCTATCGCAATTAGATATATGTCTCGTCACAATGGTTTTAGGGTATCAAAGCTTGTTCTTATTGATGCGGCCGCTCCAATTGGATTTACCGCAGAAACTGCTAATAACTACCTTAAAGAAACCTTAAATGATCGGCCTAAAATGATGCAGGACGTAACAGATGGCTTTTTCTTTCAGTATATAACTAAACCATTTTCGGACTGGTTTTTGCAAATGGGGCTACAAGCAGCAAGTTGGTCGACAGCTGCTATTATAACTACATTAAGAGATGAGAAGCTACATGCGGATCTTCCGAAAATTAATGTTCCTACTTTAATCGTTCACGGCATTCATGACAAAGTTATTCCATTTGCACAAGCTCAGGAACTAAATGAAAAGATAAGAAATTCACAGCTTGTTCCGTTTCAATATAGTGGTCATGGCCTTTTCTGGGAAGAACGCGAGAAATTTAACCAACTGTTGGCACAATTTATTTAGTTAAAAATTTGACCTAAATTCAAATGAACAGAGGACGATAGCGTAATAATCGAGTACGCTTTACGGACAGTAAAATATTTGCTGTAATTATTAGACTCAATACAGTGTTGAACAAAAAGATATGTTAGTTCAACCAGCTAATGGGCTGCAATTATAATCATTATCTTCCGCAAAAGAGTGCGATTGTTAATTAAAACTTAGATTTCAAACGACTTTATTGTTATATTTTTTAGTGTAGTGAAGTATCTCACATCGAGATTAAACAACTATATTTTTAATCCCGTCCCAAATTTAAAACGGGGTTATGCTTGTTTGATCTTTTAAAATTAAATAACTTTATTGTCATTTTACAAATACATTTTAAGGAATGTATTCCCTGAAAAATCCCAATTCATTCACCTTAAGGCCATTGTTTTATTATAAATTTAATTTTTTTGCGAGTGGCTTGAAAAAGAACGAATCGTTGCCGTGACCCAAACTGATATTCTTCCTCGTACACCTGAAAAAATACGAATATGAAAAACTATGTAACAAAAGTAGGTGCGTTTGCATTAGCATCCGCAATACTCATACCTTCAACAGTGTCTTACGGTGAAACTCTATCTATCACTTCTACTACTTTACCTTCTACTACTTTACCTTCTACCGACTCTATTTCTACTAAAATTATGAACAACCGTCCAGTTGATACCGAAAAAGTGTTTATGCAAACGTTTGACAAAGACGGTAATGTTGTGAAAACTTACTCTAAAGTCGAGGCAGAACAACTGCAACAGCACAAGCAGAACAACATTCTTTATGGTGTTAACACTTACGACTTCGGAGCAACTTCCTTCAGCAGCAACAAATGGATTCGAGGAGGTACTAGTTTTTATCGTCCGTTAAGTGTTTGGGTAGACGCAAAATACAGAACGAGTGGACTGGGAGTTGCTGTATATGCCAACAATAAGTATATGGGAGAAACCGTCATTTGGGGCACATTTGATGGTGGTTTTGATATTGGTATCAGTCGACATTTAGTTGGCTATGAGGATTACTACTCTCTTAAACTTAACAATCATGACGGCGGCACTATCTACTTAAACGGTGGACAAGTGTATTACAACTAAACCATTTCTTCTAATTAAATAATTGTTTAACATAAAAATAGACTGGGCGTGTACCGAGGCCACTGAAAAAGTGGTTACTTTGAAAAAATAACACGTATTTTATCAATATGTTGAAGTCAGAAAGGAGCCCATCATCTGTATATGGTAGGTGGCGGGCTCCTTTTCTTGTGAAGTGGAGTTTTTCAGTGCCCTCCGTGTACCTAGTCTATTTTTATTTCTTAATTAATTAATTAATTGTTCATCTTTGGTATACACTTTAATTTCATAGGAATCATCCTTTACCCACCTTTTAATTTTTTCTGTACTAAGAAACTCCTGTATGTCTCCTTCAACTTTTTTTGCATAAGTACGTGCGTCTGCATTTGAGTTGTTTATAGGTGTATATATACCTAGTATTATAGGTTGGTTCGGAATTATATATATAACTGACTAGTTTCTTCATCTTCTGTGCTTACTCTCTCAAAATCTTGTCCATACTGTTTCCAAGGACAAGAAAAAGGAGCGGATCATGAATGAAACGTTTAACGATTACAAATACACATGGACTTATGGTTACTGACTTACGAACGCAAGAAAAACAGGAAAGCAACGCATTTTTTCGCACACGTATTATGGCTGTGCGTCTCGTCATGCAAGGGAAATTAGGCAAAGAAGCAGCAGAGATTTGTGGGATTCATCGTCAGTCCGTTTCCGAATACGTAAAACGGTTTAATGAAGGTGGCATGGACCTCCTTCTCGAGCGTAAAATGGCACCAGGGCGCGCATGTTTTCTAATGGACGACCAACAACAGGCGCTCAAAGAAATCATTCTAACGAGCACACCGACGGATCAAGGCCTGGGAAGCGCTGTCTCCTGGACTACACCAGTCATTCAGGAATATTTGCGTCGTACGTATGATGTAGAGATGTCGACTACGGGTATTTTACGCATGCTTTGGCGGTTGAAGTTAAGTTATACCCGTCCGACCTACACGCTCAAGAAGGCAGATTCCAAGAAACAGCGTACGTTTCGACATCAAATTACCTTGATTAAAAAAAACTGCTGACCGACGATATGGTTCTTCTCTATCAAGACGAGACGCATGTACGAGCGTACCAAAGTCTACACGCTACTTGGTCACAGCGGGGATCGCAAAGACAAATCCCAACTTACGGTCATCATGCCAGCGTAACCATTTTTGGAACAGTAAACGCTCAAACAGGAGAAGTAGTACACCAGACGGCGTCTTCCTGTAAACAGGAAGACTTTTTGGCATTCCTCTCCTATGTGCTGAAGCAATATGAAGATAAGTTTGTGATCATGGTAACAGACAACGCCAGCATTCACAAAAGCAAACTCGTACAAAACTTCTTGCATGAACAGAAAGAGCGACTGATGTTCGTATACCTTCCGCCGTACTCACCAAATCTGAATCCAATTGAGAGACTGTGGAAATGGTTGAAACAACAGGTCATTGCCAACCGGTTTCATCCTACACAAGCGTCCATTAAAGAATCAGTACAAGACTTTTTATCAGACATCGCTATCACTCCACAAGTCGTGCTTCGCCGGCTTGGGTTGCATTAAGCCACATGTCGAAAAGACAAGTCAGTTATATATAAGTGTGAATGAGAAGAAGATGAAAGAAAAGCTTGGACAAACAAAACCGTATTATTTTGTTACACTTCATTCTAAAGGAACAATAGTGAGAGTACTGATATGGTCATTAAAAAGAAGATAACCCCGCAAGGAATTATCTTCTTTTTGGCTTTAGTATACCGATAAATATTTTGTTGTATATTCAAAGTAAACACTATTTTAATTAGCTCTGAATAATCTATTTTTTTATTGTAAAATTAAAACGTTTTTCCATGTTCTTCTTGAACAGAATTTAGCGAATCTGATTGTTCCAAGAATGTTTTACCATGTTCTGCCTGTAATGTGTTTGAAGGAGTATACCCAATAACCCCTGTTAGTAGTAAAGTTAGTCCGAATGTAATTCCAAAAAATTTAGCTATTTTTTTCATTATTTTAAAGCCTCCCTATCTTGTATTTTTTGTTCGGCTTCGTGTGACTTATAAAAATATTGACCAGCTTTATCCACTTGATTAGAAGCATAAAACTTTAAAGCTAATTGTTTAGAATAGTCATGTACGAACCCTAATAAATCTTCTTCCTCAAAGTATTGAATTCCTTCTTTAATTATTGTTTCAAATGTATTAGTTGGTACTTCTGTATTTAATGCATGAAGGATGGAAAAGTGGTGTTTATATTCAATAACTTGTAAACGATTACAAATTTCCAGTCCTTTTTCAATAAATTTATTTGTTTCTTCAGTATGGCCTAATTTAAAATGCTCTCTTGCCAATAGGAAGGTACATTTATAGTCAGTTTCAGGATCTTCAATGGAAGCAGATAAATTTCTAATAGCAGCTTCAGATAGGTTTTGCTCGGCATATAAGAACCCTAAATTATGTCTGATTTTTTGAGCAAGTAGTGTATTATTCTTTTTATTAACAATATCTAAAGCATTTATGAAATATTCTTCAGCTGCTTCATATTGACTTAAAGAAGTACATGTAAGTCCTAAAATATTTGTACAACCAGCAATATTAATCTCATATCCTAATAAGTTTTGATAATATTTTTTGGCTTTTGTTGCATAATTGATAGCCACAAGCGGTTGACGAATTTGATAGTAGAATGCTGCAGCTTTGTAGAAAAATTCAGCTTTCTCAGCTTCGTCAGGTATATTCTTTAATAACTCTTTAGCATTGCTAAAGTACTCGTTAGCTTCTTTAAATTTACCAACCTCAGTAGCATGTATTGCTTTAAAAAAATAATAGTAATACGTGATAAAATCATCAGTTGGTTTTTCAAAGCTATTAATTTTTTCTAGTAAAGTTTTTGATTCTTTATAATCATTTATAAGTAATTGATATCTAAATTCTAATAAAGAATAGTATAGTAAAATGTTTTGATTTTCCTCAATCCTGTCAATTTTCTCCTTTATATCATTTCTAATTTCAAGTGCAAGAACAGTATCTTGACTACGAATTGAATCATACCATTTATTTAGTAGAGATGTAATTTGTTCTAACGTAACTTTTGTAATCTCCATGTATAACCCCTCCTAATATATGTTCATGTAATTGTACCAAATTTTGAAATATTTAGTCATTGAGAAAGTTATTTTTCATGAAAATTCTATTGTTTTTTTGGAAAAAGAAATAACTTTTATTTTTACTTAGATTTTAAATTGTAAATTAAATCCATTGCTTTGTTGAATGAAATATACCTTAGTTTATTAATTGAAACTAGGCACTATTTTTTATCTATAAAAAATAGTGATAAATTTTTATACCTCTTAATTTACTACAGGTATTTATATATATTTAAAGTAAAAGAAAATTTTAGGGAAACGGTATGTTGCTTGTCTTATTTAAAGCTAAGGAGGGGAGCAGTAAATACATTATGATTTTTAATTCAAGTGTTGATTATAGCGATAAGTCTAAATATGGAATAATGGTTTTAGGGAAAGTGCCGGCGAACTATAAGAGGAAAAAATGAACCCAAATATTACTTATAAAAAGGGATAATGACATTTGTCTATCTTGGACAGGATGTTATTTGCTTATGTGTTATGTATGGTAATTTTACTGTTTTTTGTCATTTTGGGAATTACACTTTTTTATAGTTTTCCAGTAATGATATTTAATATATTTTGTACAATTTATCTTAATATGCGTTGTTTGAAAGGCAGAGATAAAGATATCTATTTTAATAATGAAAAGTAAGTGGGAAGGATTTACGTCTATAAATGTTTGTTATCTAAAGAAATGATAATTTTTGGGGGGGAAGGTGAAATGGGGAATAGAGGCAATTAAGAATATCGAATTCAATACTGCAGGGAATTACACTTATATACCTTTTGAAGATGAATATGAAAGTACCATGTGGACATACCTATCATTATCCTATCTTCAAAATTTTTTGGAGTCATCGGGATTAAGTAGGGAAGACATATTAGAGTTACTCCTGGCCAGTTTTAAGGGGGGATATGGGGAGCATTAGAGGCTGAAGACATTGATTTTATACGTAAGCTTACCAAACCAAGGAGATGTCTGGAGATAGTAGAGCAATTTAAGCTTATGGAATCAGCTGCTTTATATGAACCAAACATGGAATATAAATTAAGTTGGTTAAAAGTGCGATGGCAGAAAGGGTATTATGTATTTGCAAATTGCTAAAAATCAAATATCAGTTTCATTTACATTCAATAGGTAATTGGTATGCTTGGCTAAATCATTTAAAAGAAGAACAACATAGTTGGTTCACATTTGTAAATGAATTATTTAAAGGCTTTCCAAGAGTTTTTTTTAACGATAAAGCGTTTTTGATGATTAAGCTTTGATGGTGAACGAAAAGCTATGAAATACCACAAAACGTTAACGATTAAAGAAGCTATGCAAAGTACTAGTAAAATAGGGGACTTACCCATCGTTAAAATGGCTACAAGTATTGTCAAGGTTGCGAGAATCCCAAATCCACAAAAAACGGCCATGACAATTTTCATTACATTTACTCCTACAATATATAAAATTAAAGGCGGGATATAAAATACAAGAACCATACTAATACTTGCCCACATATTGGAATTACCAAACTTATTAGCGTTAGGTCCGGAATCAGCAAGTTGAGAAAGTGAAGTTGCAACTAGGATAGAACAAAATAGTAATGCGGAAACTAAAGTCATGAAAATAATACGAGATTTGTTTGTTTCATTTGTCACATTCCTTTCAAATTATAATATTTTCCATATTATAACATATATATTTAAAAACGGTAATTTTAGATGTTAGGTAGATTAATATTTAAAAATAAAAACAGAGTATGTAAAGCGTTACATACTCTGTTTTGTATGAAATACATTTTCATCCTTTGTAACAGACCGATTTAAAAAATGAAGAAGTGAAAATCCAACAACGCCTAAAAGACCAAAAATAATCCAGGGAAAACTCATATTTTGCCAATACTTTGTAAAGAAAGTTCCCGTATAGTTTCCAATCGTAAATCCAAGGGCAAGTGATAGTTGGAAGAAACCAAAATAGGTTGCTGTGTATTGTTCGTTGCTAAAGTTTGCCACCGCAATATCCGCATTAGGTAATACAAGTGTTTCTCCGATCGTAAATAAAATAACACACACTAGTAGCCAATTTGGATGAAAAGAAAATGGGATAAGTAGAAAAGATAGTCCCATTAGTAATACACCATATTTTACAAGAGAAAGCGCATGATATTTTTTGAAGAGATATTTAAATGCAATCATAAATAAAAACCCTGTAATCGCGTTTATTGTAATGACGAGTCCTACTAAGTTTTGATCGTGGCTTAAGTTATTCATATGAAGTGGTAATGCAACCGTAAGTTGTGTAAACATCGTATAAAAAAACACCATGATCAGTGAAAAGGATAAAAAGAGTTTGTTTTGACCAGCCACTTTTAAACCTGTTAAAAGTTGTGTTTCGTGCACTGTAACATGAAAGTGAGATCTAAGAAGAAAAAATAGGAATGCTAAAACTAACATAAGTGATCCGGTAAAGATAAATGGATACATTGGATTCAAGCGGAGTAATATACTCCCTATGATCGGCCCAATTATTGCTCCGCCATTTAAAAAGAGATTCAAGTATGTAAAAGTATCTTTTCTTATATGAGCTGGTTGAGAGCCAAAGACAGCGCGTGCAGAAGGTTCATAGAAAGCTGTACCGAATCCAACGAATATTGTTGCAAGCATAATGGTGTGAAATCCAGAAAATATTCCTAAAGCAAGAAACCCGATACCTCGTAACATCATTCCGGCTATCATCATTGTAATATAGCCGATCCGATCGGCAAGTATTCCAGTACATAATGGAAATACTCGAGAAGTAATCGTAAGAGCTGTTAAAATGGTACCAACTTGCATGGCAGAAAAATGTAAAGAATTAGATAAATAGATAGCTAGAAAAGCCATCACGGCAAAATGACCGAGCGTCATAAAAAAAGAAGAAAATAATACAAAACGAATCGATAATGAAAAAGATCTCAAAGTATTCACTCCTTTTGTTAACCATCTATTATTTTTAACGGTTAACAATTTTATGTTATGATTATACTGAAAATAAGAGATAAAGTAAACTTTGGAAAGTTGGTGGTGATTTTGAGTAACAATCAAACTGCACCAGAGATGTTAGAAAGTATAAGGGTATTTTTAAATACATGGAGAATTCCAAATGAGACGAGAGAACCAGTTGATTTTTTTGAATCAGAAGAAGATATACATCAGTTTATGATGGAGAAGTGGAATGAAAAACTGCCTTTTGGTTCAGTGAGGGAAGTGAAACATTTCCGCGATACGATTCGTGAGGCAGTGGAGAAACGAAAGCCGTTAAAGCCATTATTTGAAAAATATCCGTTGCAAGTAATGACGATGGATGAAGCAGATATGATTACATACAAAGCAATTGGTGAGGAAAATTTGTATACATTTCTATTACGAATTATTGTCTTAGCAATTACAGACAAACAGTGGGAGAGATTGAAAGCTTGTCCAGATTGTAAATGGGTGTTTTACGATCAATCTCGTAACGGTAGTAAACGTTGGTGCGGCATGTATGCGGAAGGAGAAGCAGGACGAGCTTGCGGGACAATCGCAAAAGTAAAAAGGCACCGGGCGAAGAGAAAAGCAACTTCAAGTTATATAAAATAGCGGAAGCCTTGCAGTCATGCAAGGCTTCCGCTATTTTCTTACTTTTTATCTTGAACGATATGCTGCATAAAATATTTGTGTTGAATGCAACTTGCTGTTTTGGCTGTATAATACGGACGTTGTTGTTCTAATTTTACTCTTTGCTCCATTGTTTTCTTTTCATGGTCGGATGTACGTAACATGAAAATCATCTCCTTTTATCTAACAATATTTAAGTAAAATAAGAAACATACTGTTAGAGTTAAGGAGGAATGCTATGTAGCATAAGTAAAAAACACCTTCCTCTCTCAATGCGCTTACGAGGTTAGCTGTCGGACTCGGAATGTGAGAGTATCCCTACTAAAAAAGACTCGCCCCAAGTGGTATATGCCACAGAAATGGTTTCCCCGCTCCAAAATTTGGATTCAGCAAAAGGTTATATATGAAATAAATTAACATATTTATCCAAAGTAATCAATTTATTTTAGCTTTTTTAGCTGTACAAGAACGAGACCGTCTGATAATGTAATTTCTTTTGTTTCTATAAAATTATGTTTCTTATATAAAGAAAGCGCAGGCGTGTTTTTCTTACCGGTTTGCACAATATAATTCGTTGTTTCTTCATGTAGTTGAAATAGGTGTTGCAATAGTGCGGTTGCAACTCCTTTATGAAAATACGTAGGAGAAACAACGAGGCGATGAATATCAACGACATCATCCCCATATAAAAACGAAATAAATCCAGCTAAGTTATCATCAATGAAGTATCCATAAAAGACTTCATTACAATTTTGAATATCAGTAATTGTGTCATATAATCGCGGAATTGAATTGTTTTGAAGGTATTGTGCCTCAACTTTATATGCGGGAATTTGAACTTCTAAAATTTCCGCGGCTTCTTCAATAGAAGAAGGAGATAATTTTCGAATCATATGAAGGCCTCCTTTTATGAAAAGAGTGAGAATCTTATATTCTCACTCTTTCGTATTATTATTTTTACATTTTTACAAGTAATTGATTAGCATATTGACGTGCCCATTGATCAGCTGCTAATACCTCATCTAATGAAGGATTCGTAATATTATGATGAGCTTCTAATGCAGAATAGATTGTTTTTTCAATGTCAAAAAATGAAATTTTATCTTGTAAATATAAGGCGTTTGCAATTTCATTAGCAGCATTTAATACAGCTGGAGTTGTCCCGCCGATTCTCCCAGATTCATAGGCATAGTGAAGGCATGGGAATTTCTCGAAATCAGGTTTTTCAAAATGCAAGCTGCCAACTTCTAATAAATTTAATTTTTTAAAAGAAGATGCTAAACGCGATGGATAGTGGAATGCATATTGAATAGGCATACGCATATCAGATGCCCCAAGCTGAGCCATAATAGAGCCATCTACAAACTCGACAAGAGAGTGAATAATGCTTTTTTTATGAATCATAACATCGATTTTTCCATAAGGAACATCAAATAACCAACGTGCTTCCATTACTTCAAATCCTTTATTTAGTAATGTTGCACAGTCAATTGTTAATTTTGCTCCCATAAGCCAGTTTGGATGTTTTAGTGCATCGTTCGCTTTGAGAAATTTCATTTCTTCACGTGTTTTATCTCTAAATGCACCGCCAGACGCTGTTACAATTAACTTTTCAATCTCTTTATTATTTTCACCATTTAAGCATTGGAAAATAGCAGAATGTTCGCTATCAACAGGAATAAGGCGACAATGATTTTTCTTTGCTAATTCTGTAACAATATGGCCTGCTGCCACTAATGTTTCTTTATTAGCAATCGCAATATCTTTTCTCGCTTTTAATGCCTCGATTGTGGGAAGTAGTCCTGCTACACCAACGACAGAAGTTAACACAAGATTACTACCCGGATGCGTAGCAACTTCAATCAAGCCATCTTCTCCGTATACAACTTTTGTAGAAGTGGAAATTCGTGAGCGTAGTCTATCTGCTAATTCTTTCGTACCTACGCTTACAATGCGCGGCTGAAAGGTTAGGATTTGTTGTTCTAGCATATCAATATTTTCATTTGCAGTTAAACCAATAATTTGAAATTGTTCTGGGTGAGCAGCAACTACATCTAGAGCCGATGTTCCAATCGAACCAGTTGATCCTAAAATTGAAATGTATTTTACCATAATAAATCCTCCGTAGTTGATTGAATCTTTTCCGTAAACTTATATGTAATTAGATAAAAAAAGGAAAACTCCTGCTTGATAAGACAGAAAGTTTCCTTTTATCTAAAAAATAATTGTGGTACAATAAGGAAAAAATTAAAGAAAAAGTGATGAAAGAGAAGAGTACATATTTGGAACTTCACAGAGAACTGATGGTTGGTGGGAATCAGTAAGGGGAAAATATGGAATGGGCTCTGGAGCTGCAAAGCCGAATTGAGTAGGTTTTGACGGTTGTTTCGACGTTATTCGAATCATAAAGAGAACTATGAATTTGTAGTTAATAAAGGTGGTACCGCGGGAGTCCCTCGTCCTTTTTAGGATTGAGGGGCTTTTTTGTATGTTAAAGGAGGAGAAGTTGTGAATAAAAAAGTTATGTTAACTGGAATTAAACCAACTGGACATCCGCATCTTGGAAACTATATTGGAGCAATTAAACCAGCGTTGCATCTTTCTAAACAAAGAGAAGGAGAAGCGTTATATTTTATAGCCGATTATCATGCATTGAATGCCGTACAAGATCCAAAGAAATTTCGTGAATATACGAAAGAAGTAGCAGCAACGTGGTTATCATTAGGTTTAGATGAGTATGTAATCTTTTATCGTCAATCGGATGTACCAGAAATCTTAGAATTATACTGGATTTTAGCGTGCCTTACTCCGAAAGGCTTAATGAACCGTGCTCATGCTTACAAGGCAAAGGTTGATCAAAATATAGAAGCAGGAGTAGATGTAGATACTGGTGTAAACATGGGATTATATACGTATCCCATTTTAATGGCAGCTGATATTTTATTATTTCAATCAAACTACGTTCCAGTTGGAAAAGATCAAATTCAGCATGTAGAAATTGCGAGAGATATTGCTTCGTATTTTAATAATACGTTTGGAGAAATCTTTGTACTGCCCGAGTATATCATTCAAGAAGAAGGGGCGATTGTACCAGGTCTTGATGGACGGAAAATGAGTAAGAGCTATGGAAATGTCATTCCGTTATTTGAAGAACAAGAAAAGCTAAAAAAACTTATTTTTAAAATCAAAACAGATTCTTCCTTACCAAGTGAACCGAAGGAACTTGAAACATTATTTATGTTGTATAAAGAATTTGCAACAGTTGAGGAAGTCGCAATCATGAAAAATAAATACGCAACAGGTATCGGCTGGGGGGATGTAAAAAAAGAGCTATTCCGCGTTATCAATCGTGAGTTAGAAGAGCCGAGAAAGAAATATGAACTGTATATGAATGAGCCGCGTTTACTTCAAGAAGCATTGGAAAAAGGAGTAGAGCGGGCAAGGAAAATTGCACGGGTGAATTTAGCGGAAATAAAAAAACGGATTGGGTGTTAATGTGAAAAGGAACCAATTGACTTGGTTCCTTTAATCAAGATTGCTCTTTATAAATGTATCTAAAACTAATTTATGCACCGATCCAATATTCGTAGGGAGATCATAGATAGAAAAGAATCGCAAATCTTTTGATTCAGCGTGATCAATCTGTAATGTTCCTTCAAAATCACGACAAATATATGTAACGAGAACACCATGTACTTGATCTCCATTTGGATAAATATTAAAAAATTCTTTTCCAGAAAAGGTTTGAAATGGTTCTAAATATTTCACGGTTAACCCTGTTTCCTCATAGACTTCTCGCTTAGCAGCCTCTTCTAACGTTTCACCGCATTCAAGGGCACCGCCAATTATGCCCCAACAGTTGTAATCACTGCGAAGTTGAAGGAGAACTTCATTATTATTGTTTAATATAATCACATGTGAACCTACTAGAATGAGTGGACGATTCCCAACTAATTTACGCATTTCTTCGATATATCCCATATAGACACCTTATCCTTTGTTTATATTACATATGTACAAATTGTAAATATGTTTCGTATGGAGTGAATCCTAACTTTTCTAAAATTGGAGCAGAATGCCCTTTCTTTCCTGACATGTTGCTAAAATAATTCCTCCATGTATTAATAAAATGATGGCAGTTCTTTTAACATTACTTCTGCTTGTGATGCTGTGTAAGTTAACTGAATGTTGTGTCCTGTTCTGAAATATAAACTGCGTAAGAAAGTTTTCACATTTGTGCATAGATTACAATATTCATTGATTGGAAGTCTTGTTTTATATATTGGCAATAAGTTTAATTTGACACGAATAATCTCAAATAGCTGCTTTTGTGGGAACCCATTTGATATCATGGAAAGAAGAGGAGTAATAATACGCTCATCTTCATCAAAATGATACACAATAGAATAAACGAATATTTTATTTAAAAGACAATGCGTTAGTTCCTCGTAACATTGCTTTGGAAGTTTTGGATTATGAATAAGGGCATCAAAAGCATCCGCTGCATGAGCGACACTATGCGCCCAGCCGTGCGGGTCTACATATCCTCTTAAATCCATTTCTTGGTTCATATAATCTACCAATTTTTCTTTTACGGTAAAAATCGTTTCTTGTGTTAAAAAATTTGTTTTATTATCTGCACATAATATTAATGCAATTAATAACGTTGTGAAAGAACGTGTAAACACGTTATCATTTTTATTAGATGTGATGCCGCAAAATAAGTATTGTTCTTCTAAAGTTAGCGTAAGTAATTTTTCTAACTGATCTGTATCGAAATAATTACGTGAAATAAAGTAAGAAAAGGTAGAATAAATCAATTGATCACGTAAATAGCTGTCTAACGTACCAATATGCTCAAGCATATGTAAGCTTAATTGATTTAAATCGATATTTTGAGGCAATAAATATCCGTTTTTTTGAATCGTTTCTAATAATTGCTGCAACATAATGGTATTCAATGAAATTCCTCCTTATTATAACATTATCGATAAGATCCCTTTTCTTGACGGAAGATTGCTGTCAAAAACATCAAACTTCTAGTATTCTACATATTCATAAAAACTCCTGCTTATGAAATAAAAAGCTTGTTATTTGAAAAATGTACAGAAAACGGTTATAGAATGAATCAATTTTTTGATATGGAACCGACTTTTCTAGATATACAAGAAATGTTTTCTCTATATTTATAAATTGATTACAAAATGTCATGAAATATATAAGACGAGTTACATAATGTGATATACAATAATGGTTAGAAACGGAAGAGAAAGTGATAGGTGAAAAATGAATATGAAACGAATCGGTTTAGATGTAACAGTAGAGCGAGAAAACGAAAACACTTTATTTATAAAATGGGGTAGTGTAGAAGAATCAGTACGTGTTTATTGGAGTACATCTCCGGGGAGTATTGAGGAAAATGGACAATTATTAACGATTGTAACAGACGCTCCATTAGTTACAATTGAAGATCCGAATCCAGCAGGGCGTGTTTATTTTCGATTGATCACGAACAAAGGAGAGCGAATTACAGTAGCAGAGCGCCGCTTACCACTGCAAGGTGCATTTAACTTTCGTGATTTAGGAGGGTATGAAACAAAAGATGGCCGCGCGGTGAAATGGGGGAAATTGTACCGTTCTGAAGAATTAGCAGGATTAACAGAAGAGGATATTCGTTATTTACATAATTTAGGTTTAAAAACCATCTGCGATTATCGCACAGATTTCGAAGTGCAACACAAACCAAATCCTAAGATGCAGGATGTTCGTCAAGTTTCTTTACCGGTTATGCAAGATTTAGCAAAAGACTTAAATATTAATGAATTTTTCGATTTAGGAGATTTATCAATACTTGGTAAACCAGGAGAATATTTAGTAAAGATGAATCGAGATTTTGTGACTGGTAATGAAGCATTTGTGACATTTTTAGGGCTGATACAAGATGTCGATAATTTACCGCTTTTAAACCATTGTACAGCAGGAAAGGATCGAACTGGCTTTGCATCTGCGTTATTATTACTGTTATTAGGTGTGCCAGAAGAGACAGTTATGCAGGATTATTTACTAAGCAATGGATTTCGTGAAAAGTTGAATGAGAAAATGATGGCCTTTTTAGGAGAAAAGCTTCAAGATGAAACAAATATTGAAATTTTAAGTGCAATGTTTGAAGCAAGAGTTGAATATTTGCAAGCAGCATTTGATGAAATTCGAAGCGTATATGGTTCTGCTGAGCAATATGCTGAAAAAGGAATGGGACTAACGAAAGAACAGTTAGGTGCTTTGCGTGATTTATTGTTAGAAGAAAAATAAGATAAAAGATAGAGGTTTTAAAGAGTATTACTTTTTAGAATCTCTATCTTTTTTATTTTCTTTATTTTACAATTAATTTAAAAATTGTTGAAATGATTACAAATATATCAATACTGTTAATGAAACAAATAACGTAAAATTTGAAACAAGGGGAGGAGATAAAGAGATGATGTCATGGATTTTAGGCGTATTAATCATAGTAGCGGTGACAGTTATCGCGACGATAATGGTAGGGAAAAGTGAAGAGGAGAATTATGGGAAATCAACGAAAGGAAATATTACAAGACTTTCAATTATTTATCTGCTTTTAGGTGTTGTTTTAGCAGTTGGGGTAGCTTCGTATATATATTTTTATGGATAAGGAAGAACATAGGATAGTAGAAAAAGTAAGACTTCCAGCAGTGGGGGTCTTACTGTTCGTTTATTTGGGATAAAGATATATATAAATCTACTTTGATTTTTTTAATACATAGATTGCTGCTATGCTGAATACAACATGCCCGCTCCTATGCACGGCCAGATGCTCTTGCCCATCTAAAAAGAAAAGAGTTTTTATGTTGTTGTTTCAAGCTATATTTTTATAGAAAGACATGTAGTTCGATAATTCTAAAAAATCCTAAAACATAGAAAGGTATTATGTTATAATCAAAATGAAATTGTTGGAAAAAAAGAGAAGGGCTGGATATGAATGATTGAAATTGTTAATGTATCAAAGAGTTATAATGGTAGTAAATTTGCAGTAAAAGATTTGAATTTAACAGTGCCAAACGGAGAGATTTTTGGATTTTTAGGCCCAAATGGTGCAGGGAAGTCAACGACAATTAAGATGATAACAGGTATTCATTCTCTTGATAGTGGGTCAATTTCTGTAAATGGAAAAGACATCGCGAAAGAGCCGCTTGAAGCGAAAAAGTTATTTGGGTATGTTCCTGACAGTCCTGATATGTTTTTACGTTTGAAAGGTATTGAATATTTAAATTTTATGGCGGATATGTATGATGTTCCAAAGGACGTGCGCCAGGAAAAGATTCGAACACTAGCGGAACGTTTTAGTTTGTACGATGCATTAACTGATCAAATTCAAAGTTATTCACATGGAATGCGCCAAAAAATTATTATTATTGGAGTTCTTTTGCATGATCCAGAAGTCTGGATTTTAGACGAACCAATGACTGGATTAGATCCAAAATCGGCATTTACATTAAAGCAAATGATGCGTGAACATGCTGATAAAGGGAAAACGGTGTTCTTTTCAACACACGTGTTAGAAGTTGCTGAAAAATTATGTGATCAAGTTGCGATTATTAACAAAGGAACACTACAATTTCAAGGGAAATTAGCAGAAATACAAGAGCACTTTGAATCTAATGAATCTCTAGAAAAAATGTTCTTGGAGATGACAGAAAATGAATAAAATTTGGATGTTAACAAAAATATTATTAAAAATGAATTATGCTGATATGTTAACCGATAAGAAGAAGCGTGTTGTATCTATACTTTCATTATTGAGTCTTTTGTTTGTTGGATTTTTATTTATAGGTCCTCTTGCAAATGGTATGTATAGCGTATTAAAGCAAGTTGATCAGGAAAACTTACTACTTGGCATGGGGTTAGCACTTGGCAGTATATGGGTGTTTGTGTTTAGTATTACGACAATTTTAACAGTGTTTTATTATAACGATGACGTAGAAATGTTATTACCACTACCACTTAAGCCAGCGCACATTATTACGGCGAAGTTTATTACTGTTTTAATTACACAATACGTGATGGCTTCGTTTATTTTATTTCCAATCTTCATTGTGTACGGTTTACAAAGTGGTGCTTTTATTACATACTATCTTTACTTTTTAATTGTTTACATACTTTTCCCGATTATTCCGTTAGTTCTTGCTTCACTTCTTATGACAATCACTATGCGTTATACAAATATCGCGAAAAATAAAGATCGAAGTAATATGTTAATGGGGTTATTTACATTATTACTAGTTGTCGGTATTAATATATTTATGCAATGGAAGAATAGAAGTGCTGCTTCTGGGCACTCAGCAGCAGACTTTCTTACAAATAATCAATCTTCATTTCTAGTTGAAATGACAAGCTATTTCCCAACAACATATTTTGGAGCAATGGCGTTAACAGAAAGTACTTCGTGGAAAGGGATTTTATATTTACTTCTTTTCGCTGCGCTGTCATTAGCATTTTATGCATTATTTTTCTATGTTGCAGGGCGTACATATTTAAAAGGGGTTATTGGAATTTCAAATAGCACCGCGAAAAAAGAAGTAATTTCTGCTGAGAATTTTAATAAAGCTACTGTGCAAAATTCACATTGGAAAGCATATGTGAAAAAAGAATTTCGTATTTTGACTCGTACGCCACAATTTTTTATTAATTGTATTGTACAAACTTTTGTAATGCCAATTATGTTTTTCTTTATTATTTTTGTACAAGACGGGAACTTAGCCTGGTTAAATAAATTTATAAAAGATAGTGGAACAGCAGGTCTTGCGCTTGGTCTTGCTTTTTGTGCAGGCATGTTTTTAATGGGATCCAATGTTATTGCGACAACGTCTTTCTCAAGGGAAGGTCGTACTTGGTTTATCAATCGTTATTTACCGGTTAAGGCAGAAGGCATTTTCTTTGCGAAAGTATTTACTGCTTGGTTCATTAACACTACTATTTTAGCGATCTTTGGTCTTGTGCTGATTATTGTAGGCGGTGTGTCACCAATATTTACCTTGCTTTGGTTCTTACTTTGTGCAAATGGACTATGGTTAAACAATTTAATTGGCGCACGATGGGATGCGCAAACAGCTGATATACATTGGGATTCTGAGCAAAAAATGTTTAAAGGTCGTTATACTACGCTTTGGAACTTTTTGGCGAATATACTGTTAGTCGGCATTACTGTTGGCGGAGTATATGCGTTATTTTACTCATTAGGAGTTGGGATGTGGGGGATGTTTTTAAGTATCCTAGTTATTTTCACTATTGTAAATGTAATTGTGTCTCGTAGCTTGCAACTTGGTGCTGAACGCATCCTCGCAAATATTAAATAAAACGTAAATCCTCTGTTACTATACAGAGGATTTATATTTATCTAAATTTAAAACCTGACAAAAAACCCTTTTCATTTTAGATGGAAGAGAGCGTCTGGCCATGCATAGAAGCGGTCAGTGCCTTTTTCAGCCACATGCGATGCTCAAACAAAGATAGGGAGAAAGTAGCAGGTTACTTTTTGTTTGGCATGACGGCGACTTGTGTGTTGGAAAGTCAAATTTTTTTACTATTGAAAAATTATTATGGTACGGGTGTAAAAGATGTATGGTGACAGGGTAAGTAATTCAATTAATTGAAAGATTTTATTAACTAATAAAAAGGGATTTTTTAAAGTATATAGAAACTTATTTGGGAGGTTAAAATGTAATTTTAGGAGGCTTATTATGAAATTGAAAAAAATATCGATTGCTTCATTGGCAATTGGGGCGATGCTCTCCATTACAGCTTGCGGTACCTCAACAGAAAAAGATCAAGCAACCCAAAGTAAAAAGGAACAAACAAACAACCAAGAAGAAGCGAAAACAACGAGTGCAGATCAAACAAATACGAGTAAAAATGAAGAAAAAGACTCAAAAACAACAAGTGCAGACGGGAAAGCTGAAACGAAATCAACGAATGCAGATCAAACAAAAAATGAGAAAACCGGAACAACTGAAACAAAATCAACAAACGGAAAGCAAACTGCTAGTGTAAAGAGTGGGGTAAAGGAAGTTGTACAGTTAATAGAAGAAGTGGACAAGCAATTGAAAGCAACTCCGAAACAAGAAGCTGTAAATAAACTAGGTAAGCAACTTACCGATAAATGGGATGTAGTTGAGAAAGAAGTGGAAACGAAGCATGCATCCGATTATAAAACAATTGAGCAAAATTTATATCCACTCATCGTTGAAATGGGAAAACAAAAGCAAGATTTAAAGAAGCTAAAGACATTAACGACGAAAACTAAGCAAGATTTAAATCAATTTTTGAATAAGCTTTAATTAAGAAATGAATGCAAAATTACATCATATTATATATAGCCTGTATAATAAAAGGAGAAACGTAGCAGCAGTATACGTTTCTCCTTTCATAAATAGTTGCGACAAATATATAGAAACCCATCTAAGTTTTTTAACATAAAAGTCGTTGCCATGTAGAATATAACAGGACCAAGACTCATTTGCTCCCTTTGTTTTTAAACCTCGCATGTGGAAGGAGAAGGAACTGACCGCCACTCTCGTCCTCTCCCTAAAAGAAAAGGGGGTTTTTATGTCGTTTTTCAACTTAATAATTAGCTAGATTGATTTAATTAACGCATAAGTATTGCTTGAAAATTCCATTTTCAATAGAAGCAAGAGGAATCATTTGTTCTGTTCCTTCCTTCATATTTCGTAAAACAGCCACATCGTTATTTAATTCTTCTTCACCTATAATAAGTACATACGGAATGTTTTCTTTGTTTGCATAGTTAAGGGCTCGTTTTAGTTTACGATTCGCTAGTTCCAGCTCTATTTTGAAATTTTCGTTTGTTCGTAATGTGTGAGCAATTTTTAAACACTGTGCCTGCGTTCCGAGTGGAATAATAAAGATATCGATAGAAGAGGAAGCACGTTCTTTTTGGATAAGAGCCGTATAGATGACATCTAAACCAAATGAGATTCCAACTGTTGGATAAGATTTATTGTCATTTCGAAATGCACCGATAATGTTATCATAGCGCCCACCACTACCAATGCTAGAAGTAATACTGCCATCAGTTAAGAATATTTCATAGATCGTTCCAGTGTACATTGTGAGTCCTCTTGCAAGAAAAGGGGAGAACATTGTATTAGATTGAACACCAAGTGCAACTAAGTATTGTTGAAGTTCTTGAAGTTCAGTCACTCCTTCCTTAACAAGTGAGTTAGGGAATGTTTTAGCAAATTCAGAAACTGGCATAGACATACATGTTTCTAACATTTTACATAACATATCAATCGTTTCACTTTGTATCTCTCGATTCATTAAATCATTTCTTACACCGTCAATACCGATTTTCTCAAGTTTATCTACAGATAAAATAACATCTTGTAACTGTGATTCGGGGATTTGAATTGCTTGTAATAACCCTGTTAATAGTTTTCGATTGTTATATTGAATGGTTACGTCTAAATTTAATTTGTTAAAAATGTCAAGAGCCATTACCATTAATTCTGCTTCTGCAATGACGGATTCAACACCAACAATATCGACATCACACTGTACAAATTCTCGAAATCTTCCTTGTTTAATTGGGCCGTTCCGAAATACTTTCCCAATTTCATAGCGTTTAAAAGGAAGGCGGATTTCTGGATTCATAGCAACAATCTTAGCAAAGGGAATAGTTAAATCATAGCGCAGGGAGAGTTCGCGATTCCCTTGATCTTGAAGCGTGTACATCTCCTTTAAAATTTCTGATCCTCCTCCGTATTTATAAGTCATCAAATCATACATGTTCAAAATAGGTGTTTCTAGCGGTTTGCATCCGTAAGCTTCAAATGTTTCTTCACAAGTCCGTTTAATGGTATTACGCAGCATTTGCTCTTCTGGTAAATAGTCTTTTGTACCTTTTACATTTTTCAAGTTCATGGTTATCACTCCTTTTTGAAATGAAAAAAGCTATGCGGGTATGAAAATACCCACATAGCTTTATGATTGCTTCGTGGGTAAACAGGAATAACCCTGTACCCACGAAGAAAAAATTCTTCGGATACAAGGCTTTATGTATGATGATGAAGTTGGAAAGAACAATCTATTCTAAACATAAGCAATCTCTCCTATCGATTTTTTAGTAGTATACTACGAATTATTTAAATTATCAATTTTTTATTTAGAATAGTTCGACAGAATTTTAAAGAAGATAAACAAAACCTGTCTCTTCTATTGAGACAGGTTTTGTTATGAAGTGATGGCACTAGGTGTTGCGTTACTAACTTTGATTAGGGCGGCGCCATTTATAAAAATTTGTAACCCCCTTTTTCCAGCACTGATGCTAATTGGATCTAAATTTGCAGCAGATTCTTCAATAAAGAGTGGATAATTTTTCTTCATACCAAGTGGTGAAACACCGCCGCGTATGTACCCTGTTAATCCGAGTATTTCTTTCATTGCAACCATTTCAACTTTCTTATTCTTACTTGCAGATGCTAACGCTTTTAAATTGAGCTCTTTATGCGAAGGAATACAAGCCATAATTATCCCTGTTTTATCGCCGCGAAGAACGAGTGTTTTAAAAACTTGTTCTAGTTGTAAGTGGACTTGCTGAGCGACATGTTTCGCATCTAAGTTTTCCTCATCCCATTCATATTCGTGAACTGTATAGGTGATTTTGTGCTTATCTAATAAACGACAAGAATTGGTTTTACTACTCATGTTCCACACTTCCTTTTTAAGTTCTTCTATTTAGTATACAAAATTTCGCGAATTAAGACAGGGGGAAAAAGAAAGGACAAGAATATGTAAAATAAATCGTGAAAAGGAAATTCATCATGAGTGAAAACGAATAAATTTTTCTTGTAAGGCATAAATATATACTGTAGGATCGCGACTTACATATTCGTTTGCCTTTTGAGACATTTCTTACATCTTGTAGGAGGTGTCTTTTTTATTTAGACAATCTTTCATACTATTGTATGACATTGATAGGTATCAGTACATACAATAGAGGGATGTTGGCGGAACCAGGTTTTTCATATACTAAAGGTAATAAGACTATCACTAATAGTTATTGTAACGTATTACATTATTACCAAGAAGGGGATGTGAAATATGATAAAGAATATATATGAAACACATTTACATGTAAGAGATATAGAGCGGGCAATTGATTTCTACCAAAATAAACTTGGATTAAAACTTGCAAGGAGATTACCTGAAAGGAAAGTAGTCTTTTTTTGGATAGGAGAAGATAGACAACAAATGCTAGGATTATGGGAAAAGCCCAAGAATGCTACGATTCAGTTAAATCATTTTGCTTTTGGAGTAGAATTGGAGTTTTTAAAGAGATCTAAAACTTGGCTAGAAGATAGAGGAATAGAGGTAATTGGAAGTCAAGGAAAAGGGAATGAAGAGCCTATTGTTCAAAGTTGGATGCCAACAGCAAGTGTGTATTTTTTAGATTATGATGGGAACAAACTGGAGTTCATTTCTCTTTTATCTAATGAACCAAACGAGCTTGGATATGTACCGTATTTAAGTGAATGGGAGAAGGATTTAGAGAATAAAAAGGTTTAAGAAAAAGTTTCACACTGTAAAAGGATTACAGTGTGTTGTTGTAACTTGAAACTGTTCAATTATAGACACATTTTCATCAAAAGTCGAAGAATGAAATTATATATAATGAATATTGAGAATCATTTTCGATTTCGTGCTATCGTTTTGTATGGTAAAAAGGTGACTGTCTTAAAAGTGGGTGTGTTGGAAATCGTCAATTCAGTTTATTTTTTCGTTGTTACTATAGCATTATTTCAATTTATGGGTGGAAATTAAATGAATAATTCATACTAAGTAGTTCAAATAACGTAGAGAAACCGTATAAATGGCAGGTTAAATCGAGTATAAAATCACAAAGATTTTATACTCGATTTTTTTGTTGATATGTAAAGATTTATTCTGTTTTTACAGTTGAATTAATACGTTATTTAGCTCGTTATTTTAGATTTTCTTCATAATAACTAAACTACTTAGATTCATAAGTGCTTACTTTTTTATTGTGGGCTATTTTACGCTTGAGCTAAAACTTCAGCTGTACTATCACATTGCTGCAGCGCATGTTGAACCGCTTCTAAAGACTGTTCAATACGCTGGCGATTATCTGATTTTTCAACTGTTTGTAAGGCGTTTTGTAAACAATTCTTTGCTTCGTGTAAAGCTTCGCAAGAATCTTGAACGTGACCACGTGCATTTTTTTGCATGCTCGCACCTCCTTTTGTCTTATGCATTTGTAGTATGAGCAAAACAATATAAAATATCAGGGCATTCTAAAAATATATCCTGATTATTCTTATAAGAATTGACTTTTTGAATTGCACTCATTATAGTTAGGGATAAAGTGAATATTTTCTTATCTAGAGAGGTGGAGGGACTGGCCCAATGAAACCCAGCAACCGCGATGCAGGTGCTAATTCCAGCAGAACAGTTTTGTTCTGACAGATAAGAAGGAAGAGATATAATCCGCTTCTTCTTATCGAAGAGGTTTTTTTAGTGCAAAAAAACCGATAATGAAAGATGGACAACGAGAAGAAAGGAGCGAGCAAACGATGACACTTGAGAAATATATTACATTGCGTAATGCTATTTATAAATATATGGAAGAGCAAGAAGAGCCGATGACACTATTTGATATTCAACAGCATATTGCTACTGAACATGAAGGGCAGTTTGCGAAGAAGATGCTGCAACAATTTTACTTACTGCGACTACTAGATGAACTAAAATTAGATGGGAAAATTACTTTAGCAGAGCAGCATACATGTATAGATGATAAGGGGATTTACTACAAGGTAAAATAGTGTGGAGGGAGTTACTCTCCTTTTTTTATAGTAATATTTGCTTGAAAATTCATTCACTTGAAAAGTGTTATGTAGATAAAAAGACTGTGTTATGCAGTCTTTTTAAAAGGAACTGGTGTTGGGTGTGTAGTGTTAAAAAATTTAATGTGCCCCGAAAGATGGGCGTTCCCGGCTAACAAATAAAAAAGACACCATCGCCGAATAGGTGTCAGTCGTTTTGTCGAAGAGGCTTGCCCTTTGACATGTATTAGAATAGCATGTGAGTATAGAAATAGTCAAAAGGGAATTAAAGGAAAGTGCTGTTTGCAATAAACATATCAATTGTATATGCGCATCTAAATCCTTCTAGATTCAATTTTGAAACATGTAGAAAAAGGGTTTTAATAGACGGAATATTCTGTGACTGTTCTTGATTTGTATAAAGAATACTGTAACCCTGTGCTAACATTTGATGAGGCAAAAAAGAGGGGAATGGTTATGAAAAATAGGGAACTGATTTACAAAGTTATGAGTGTATGCAAAAGAGAAGATGATTTGTTTTGTTCTTATCTTGTGTGTTTATCTGACATAAAGGAGAAAAGCAAGCAATTTTCTAAAGTTAAACAAGAAGTACGAAATGAGTATCTTATAAGAGGCATTTGTGAAAGAGAAGTGGACATTTTAGTAGAACAAAGTGAACAAGTTGCCGATTTGTATGTACCTAAATTGCTTCAATGGGAATTTTTACGAGAAAATGTCCGTTATATAGAAGATATCTGTTCTATGGTATTTCAGTTAAAACCGTTATGTCTTTCAGAAGAACAGTGGAAGTATGTAATTACAATTATAGAGACAGAGCTGTCATAGGGCAGCTCTGTTTGTAACAAAATTTAGGGATTTTAACTTAATTAGAGGACACCTCTTGTAAATATTCAGCAATTTGCAAGTACATCTTACTATATGCGGATTGTATTTCCCCATTATCATTCGCATTAGAAGATAAATGAACGATAACGATATTTGCCGTTGGATCGATATATAATCTTTGTCCATAACTGCCTAATACTTCAAATGCATTATGTTCGTTATGGGAGATCCACCACTGATTATGATAAGAATATTCCTCGCCATCTCCAACTGGGAATTCGTATTTGTTAATTTGTTTAATTTCTTCAATAATAGAGGGAGAAATAATTTGTTTCCCATCATATTCACCATTGTCTAAAAGCATTTCCCCGAATCTTGCCATGTCTCGAGCAGAAGCATTTAATCCTGCACTTGCCTGTTCCACTCTGGTTTCATCAACTACGTAATAAGCATTTTCTTCTGCGCCAATTGGTGACCAAATACGTTCACTTACTAAATCTGCGAGCGATTTTCCTGTTACAGTACGAAGGATCCATGCTAGTGTTTCAGCAGAACCGTTATTATATGCAAATGTTTCTCCTGGAGCAGCGGTTTCATTGCCTTCTAACAACATGTCATAAATTGTTACTGGTCCATTATAGTTTTTACTGCGTGGAAGAAGATTGCTTGCTAAATACAACTGTGCATCTTGATTATCTAATCCAGCTTGTTTAAAACCGTGAGTTGGATATTCTACGGAAACTTGCATATCTAAAAGTTGTTGAATTGTTGCGATTCCAAATGGTGTTCCTTGTAACTCTTTTACATAAGTTTCTGCAGTCGCATTAGGTTGTAGTTTCCCTTCTTCAATAAGGGTATTAACGAGCAACCCTGTAAATACTTTTGTTACCGATGCCATACCGTGTGGTTCGTTTTCTTTACATCCATGAAAGTACCGTTCATATACAAGCTTTCCATTATGTAAAATAATGAACGCATCTGTCTTATGATTTTCTAATAATTGCTGAACTGTTGTATTATTGTCATTTTCATCTGTAATTTTTAGATTATCTAGATTCTGCAAATTTGTCGGGATTGAGGATACATAACCTGGATTTTTAGCAACAACTTTTGTTGAAGCAAATTCGCGCATATGTGAATAAGACCAACGAAGATACGGATCTTTCAGCCAATTTTTTTTCGTTACTGTTTGTTTTGAAGAAAAACTTTTATTTGGATTGATTAACGTAGATCCCATACCAGTCAATATACATACAAAAACTAAAATGATTATTATAAGCGGGGATTTTTTAAATCTCATAATAAGCCTCCTCCTTCTTATTTTATTATAAGAGATAAGCCTATAAAGAAGCAAAAAAAGGAGAGTAAACGCAGAAGTTTACTCTCTCTTATATGATTAGGCAGATAATTTTTCTTGTGTTGTTTGTTTTTTGAACTTTTGTTTACGTCCATGAAGAAAATAGTAAATCAGTAATGTAAATGCAACAATAATCGAAGAAATAAAATACATATGCTGATAACTGGAATGTGCTGCGACAATTCCTAGGACGAAAGAACCGATACCCATTCCTGTATCGAAGAATGAGAAATAAGTTGCTGTTGCAGTTCCGCGTCGGTGATTTGGTGCCACACTAACGGCAATTGTTTGGAAGCTTGGAATTAAAGTTCCATATCCAAAGCCGATAAGTACGCCAGAAACTAGTAGCCAAAATGGCGTATGTGATTGGCTTAAAACGAACATTCCAATCATAAAGATAATGATTGATGGATAAATGAGAACATTTTCTCCGAATCGATCAAATATTTTTCCTGAAAATGGCCTAGAAATAACAACTACAATTGCGTACACAACAAAGAAATAACTCGCAATCTCTGCCATACCAAGTTCTTTTGCATAAACGGGAATAAATGAAAGAATACCGCTATAAGAAAAGGAAAGTACACAACCTGTAAGGGCGATTGGAATTGTTGAAGGCTCGATTAAATCTTTCCATTCTATCCGTTTTTTTTCTTTTGTTACAGTTGTTTTTTCATCAGGGATTTTTACTAATAGCCCACTTAAAAATGCAAGTATAGAAAAAATAGAACAAAGAATAAATAAACCTGTAAATGAAAATTTAGATATAACTGTTAAACCTAAAAAAGGACCGATAACCATCGGTAAACTCATAAATACGCCGTAATAACCAAGTGCTTCACCACGCCTGTGGGGCGGTGCAACATCTGTGATGATTGTACCGGTAGCTGTTGTAGCCATCCCAAAGCCGATGCCATGAAAAAAGCGCAGGGCAAGTAGTAAAAATAAGCTTTGTGCACCGAAGTACATGACTGTTGCAGCTAAAAATAACGAAAGGGAGATAAATAATATCTTTTTTCTTCCTAAATCATCGAGCCATTTCCCTGTAAATGGTCGGCAGATTACAGAAGAAATGAGAAACACTGTTGCGACAAGACCCATTTCTTCAGGTTTTCCTTTTAATCCGTCAATTACATATACGGGTAAGGTTGTTATTAGCATATAAAATGTTAAAAAGAGAAATAGACTACTCAAACATGTTCCAATGAAGTCTTTCGTCCAAAGTTTTTGACTTTCCATAGTCATCCCTCCAATTATTAATCAAGATTCCGAATTATTTTTTGTAGTACATGAAAAGCAAGGTAAAGCTCTTCCTCGCTAATATCTTGCAATGCCTTTTTCTCAAATGAGTCTACTTCTTCTTGCCACCGCGGTATCATTGCGATTGCTGTTTCTGACAAAGAAATGAGCTTTTCACGTCGATCTGTTCCCATAGCGCGAGTAATCCAGCCCATTAATTCCATCCGTTTTAAGGTACGGGTCATAGTTGGAGATTCAACGTTTAAGTATTGACATAATTCTGTTTGCGTGCAAGGCCCAGTTTGATTTAGTCTGAAGATTACAGCCCACTGCGCACTGTATAAGCCGGTAGGGGAAACACATTCATTGAATGTCTTGGAAAATTTTCGAGCAGTTTGACTGACAGTGTGGAAAAAGTGTTGTTTTTCGGCCATCTTTTTTGTCCTTTCAAATTAGTTACCTAGCTAACTATAACTGTTTTTTTCTGAATTGTCTAGTAGCCTATTATTGTGACTATGTGAAAAATTAGTTAAATTCAGATTGAGAACGCATATTCTATGTGATATTATTAGGTTAGAATTTTCTGTCTTTTTCGAGGCGTGTGTTATTGATACTTTTGAGGGGGGAAATAAAATGATGAAACCTGCCATTATGAAATCAGTAGCATTATCAAATGGAGAAACAATTTCTTATCAAGAAGCGGGGAATGGAACAGAAATAGTAGTACTTATTCACGGGAATATGACATCTTCGCAGCATTGGGATTTAGTTATAGAACAATTACAAGATTCTTATCATATTTATGCTCTTGATTTACGTGGTTTTGGCTTTTCGACATACCATCATCCACTTGATTCATTGAATGATTTTGCAGAAGATGTAAAGTTGTTTGTCGATGAGTTGCAATTAAAAAAATTCTCGTTGGTCGGATGGTCAATGGGTGGAGGGGTTGCTATGCAGTTTGCAGCAGCTTATCCAGTGAATGTGAATAAACTTATATTGGTAGAATCAGTAGGACTGAAAGGGTATCCGATTTTTAAGAAGGATATAAATGGTCAACCACTTGTGCCTCATCTTCTAAAAACAAGAGAAGAAATAGCGAAAGATGCTGTTCAAATTGCACCTGTTGTTGAAGCTTTAAAACAAAAGGATAAACAGTATTATCGAAATGTCTGGAATTTACTTATTTATACGCATCATCAACCTAGTCCAGATCGCTATGAGAAATATCTGAATGATATGTTGACGCAGCGTAATTTTGTTGATGTAAATTATGGACTTGTAACATTTAATATATCAGATGAACATAACGGAGTTGTAACTGGAGATGGGAATATGAATCGCCTTCAGATGCCAACATTAGTTCTCCAAGGTGATCGTGATTATGTGGTGCAAAAAGTAGTTGGTGAAGAGTTGGCAAAACATTTGCCAAATGCAAAATTGGTCGTGTTAGAAGATTGTGGGCATTCTCCATTTATTGATTGTTTAGACGTGTTTATTAATGAGGTGAACAAATTTTTGAAGGAGTAGCTAAATTATTTCTTAGGAAGTGGACGTTTTCAGTAACCTCAAAACTGTCCTGCTCCTTTTGTTTAAAACCTGGCATGTGGCAGGAAAAGGCCCTGACCGCTTTTATGCACGCAAGACGCTCTCGTTCTTCCTTAAAAAAGGGGGGTATTTGGATTTATATATAGTATGGAAAGGATAAAAGCTAGAAGCCTGAACTTCTAGCTTTATTTTTATGAAAATTGAAAGTATACGATATACGGATTAACCAGCTATAATAAAGGATGTGAGTTTAGAGAGGGAGCGTAATGAAATGGGGAGAAGGTATACGTTTTGGATTATGGTTGGAATTGTTGCGATTTCTGGGCTTTCACAAGGTATGTTGTTACCGGCAATTGCAATGATTTTTGAGAAGGAGGGAATTAGCTCAAGCTTTAATGGCATTCATGCCACGGCATTATATATTGGAATTCTTGTTATTTCACCTTGGCTTGAGAAACCAATGCAAAAGTTTGGAATGAAGCCTCTTATTGTAATTGGAGGATTCATTGTTGTTGGAGCATTATTTGTGTTTACGCAAACATTTTCTTTTTGGGTATGGTTTGTTCTTCGTTTTTTTGTTGGTGTTGGGGATCATATGCTTCATGTCGGGACACAAACGTGGATTACGACAACTGCAAGTCCGCACAAAGTAGGAAAACAAGTTTCTATATACGGAGCGTTTTTCAGTATCGGTTTTGCAATCGGGCCTTATTTAGCGAGTACAGTACAATACGGTATTGCAACACCATTTATTGTATCGACTATTCTTTGTTTAATAGGTTGGTTATTGTTGATTCCAACGCAAAACGCATTTCCTGATCAAGGGGAAGCGAGTCAAGAAAGTGAATCATCTTTGCAGCGCTATAAGCAAGTTTGGGTGGTAGGGTGGATTGCGTTACTTGCACCATTAGCATACGGAGTATTAGAAGGGATGCTTAATAGTAACTTACCTGTTTATGCACTTAGGAAAGGTTGGTCAGTTGAACAAATTTCATTTTTATTACCAGCATTTTCGATTGGTGGAATTGTTACGCAAATACCACTTGGTATACTTAGTGATCGTCTTGGAAGAGAGCGTATTTTATCATGGACATTTTGTGTCAGTACAGTGATTTTTCTATTAGCGGCTATATTCGATGGATATTATTGGCTTGTGTTTATATGTATGCTACTTGCTGGTATGGTCATTGGATCATGCTTTTCACTTGGACTCGGTTATATGACTGATTTATTATCTAAACATTTATTACCGGCAGGAAATATTTTGTGCGGAATTGCTTTTAGTATCGGAAGCATTACTGGGCCTGTATTAGGTGGGCTATTTATAGAGAATATACAGTATACAAGCTTTTTCTTTTCTATTATGATCATAATGGCAGTAATATCTATTGCTTATGTGACATATATGAAAAGTCAAGCAATGATAAGGAAAGTAGAAAGTAGGTAAAATAATGACAAAGCAATTAAAGAAAAAGAAATTTGAAGTATTACAAGATGAAACAATTACACAGTGCCTCGAAAGAATGGATCAGGAAGGATATGCACCGTCTCGCCGCATGGAAGAGCCTATTTTCCATGAGGTGAAAAGAGATGGGGAAACGGTTGTAGAGCCTTGTGGACGAAAAATAGTATTTGAAGGAAAGTTAAAAACGGTATAAAGGTTTAAAAGATGACATAAAAACCCTTTTCTTTTTAGGTGGGCGAGAGCGTCTGGCCATGCGTAGAAGCGGTTAGGGCCTTTTTTCTACCACATGCGATGTTCAAACAAAGAGAGAAAGAAAGTAGCAGGGTACTTTTTGCTTTGTATGTCGGAAAGTCAAATTGGATTTATATAAATACAAGTAAAAAACTGACGTGAAAACCTTTTTCTTTTTAGGTGGGCGAGAGCGTCTGGTCATGCGTAGAAGCGGTCAGGTCCTTTTCCTGCCACATGCAGTGTTCAAACAAAGAGAGAAAGAAAGTAACAGGGTACTTTCTGTTCAGCGTGGCGGGAGTTTTCGTTTCATGCGCAGAAGGTATGACTGTTTAAAAGGGAAAAAATAAAAATAAAATGACAAATCCAAGAATTCCACGCATATAATAAAGCGAAAGGCCTTTCACCATTTTTCACCAAGGGGGCAATCACAATGAAATTTTTGTCTTACCTTACAGCGGTTCTGGTGATTATTGGCGGCTTAAACTGGTTATTTGTTGCGTTAGATTTTAATCTGGTGGAAAAGATTTTTGGTTCTGTACCAGCGCTTGTTGATACTGTTTATTGGCTTATCGGTATTTCTGCACTATATCAAATTTATGACCGTTTTTTTGCAAGTAATTAGCAATTATACAATTATTACTTAAAATGTTAAGCAGACGTGCTTAACATTTTTTTGTTTCAATACGAAAGGGAAGTAAAGAGATTCATGAAAAATTACACATGAGAACGGTTTCGATACTTCTTAGAATAAAATGGGAAAAACAATTTGACCAGGCATTTGATTCAAGTTATAATTCAGAAAGTTTTAAAATTCACAAAAATAAAAACGAAAGAGGGGAATAAGATGCATCGAGTATACAATTTTTCAGCGGGGCCATCTACACTTCCTTTTCCTGTTTTAGAGAAAGTACAAAAAGAATTATTGAACTATCAGGAAACGGGTATGTCGATAATGGAAATGAGTCACAGATCAGCAGCTTTTCAGGAAATTATAGACGAAACGAAAAGTTTATTATGTGAGTTAATGAATATCCCTGAAAATTATGAAGTCCTTTTCATACAAGGGGGGGCATCTTTACAATTCTCCATGATTCCACTAAATCTAATGCACCGATATAAACAAGCTGCATATGTACATACAGGCTCCTGGTCAAAGAAAGCCATTCAAGAAGCAGAAAAAGTTGGAACGGTTTCGGTTGTTACATCTTCTGAAAAGGACCGATTTACATCCATTCCAGAATTCAATCCAACACTTCTTTCTCAAGAAATAGATTATATTCATATTACAACGAATAATACAATTGAAGGTACGCGTTATGTAAACATTCCTGAAACAAAAGAAATCCCACTCGTTGCTGATATGTCTTCCAATATTTTATCTGAAGAGTATGATGTTACAAAATTCGGGCTTATTTATGCCGGGGCACAGAAAAATTTAGGACCTGCAGGGTTAACGATTGTCATCGTTCGCAAGGATTTAATTGGTGCTGCGAATTCTTCTTGTCCAGCCATGTTAAACTATGAAACTTACAGTAAACATAATTCACTTTATAATACGCCGCCATCTTTCAGTATTTATGTAACAAAACTAGTTTTGCAATGGCTGAAAGCACAGGGAGGTGTACAGGAGATTGAAAAAAGAAATTACGAGAAAGCAGCAATTTTATACAACTTTTTAGATGAATCCAGCGTGTTCACTTCACCAGTATATACTACATATCGATCTTTAATGAATATTCCATTTACAACGTCTTCAACTGAATGTAATGCTTTGTTTATTCAAGAAGCGAAAAAGCAAGGTTTGGAAGAATTAAAAGGACATCGCTCAGTTGGCGGCATGCGTGCTAGTATTTATAACGCAATGCCAGTAGAAGGTGTACAATCACTTGTAAATTATATGTATGAATTTGAAAAGAAGTACAAATAAGGGGATGAGAAAATGTTTCACATTCAAGCGTTGAATCAAATCGCTGAAAAAGGAATTGCTACGTTTTCAAAAGAGAGTTATAAAGTAGGAGAAACAATTGCGAATCCGGATGGTATTTTATTACGAAGCTACTCATTGCATCATGAGGAGTTTTCAAGTAATTTAAAAGTAATTGCCAGAGCGGGGGCAGGTGTAAATAATATACCAGTAGAACGATGTACAGAAAAGGGTATTGTGGTTTTCAATACACCAGGTGCGAATGCAAATGCTGTAAAAGAACTTGTACTCGCAAGTTTAATTATGTCATCACGTAATGTTGTAGACGGTATCGTATGGACAAAAGGGCTGCAAGGTGAAGAAGTTCCGCAACTTGTCGAGAAAGGGAAAAAGCAATATGTTGGTTCAGAAATTGCCTCGAAACGTCTTGGAGTTATAGGACTCGGTGCAATTGGTGCTCTTGTTGCAAATGATGCTTTATCATTAGGAATGGACGTCGTTGGTTATGATCCATATGTTTCTGTTGAAACAGCTTGGCGATTATCGAGACAAGTGCAGCGCGCGTTTAGTTTAGAAGAAGTGTTTGCGACATGCGATTATATTACTTTGCATGTTCCGTTGCTTGAACAAACGCGAGATATCATAAATGAACATGCATTTCAAGTAATGAAAAAAGGAGTTCGTATTTTAAATTTTTCTCGCGGAGAGCTTGTTGACGAAGATGCGTTGGAACGAGCGCTTCATATGGGGATTGTGAATCATTATATAACAGATTTTCCAAACGAGCGTGTGCTGCAAATGAAAAATGTTATTGCAACGCCTCATCTTGGGGCGTCTACATATGAATCAGAAGAAAACTGTGCGATTATGGCAGCGCGGCAATTGCAAAGCTTTTTAGAAACAGGTAATATTCGCAATTCAGTTAATTATCCCAATGTAGAGTTGCCGTATATCGGAAAGAACCGAATTACAATTGCGCATCAAAATATTCCAAATATGGTTGGACAAATTACAACATGTTTGGCAGAGCATCATATTAATATTGCAGATATGATTAATCGTAGTAAAGGCTCTTTTGCATATACAATGATTGATATTGATAATGGCATAGATGATATCATTAAAGAAGATATTGTGGAAAATATTAGAGATATTGCAGGTGTCGTAACCGTGCGAATGATTTTATAAAGTGAATTTTCTATCAGTAGTGGGCTTACAATCTGTAAATGCGGATAAGGAGGAGATTTTCGTGGTAACAATTAAACCATTTCGGGCAATTCGTCCTATACAAGAGCGTGCCAAAGAAGTAGCTGCTCTTCCATACGATGTACTCAGTAGTAAGGAAGCAAAAGAGATCGCAAAAGATAATCCATATTCATTTTTGCATATTGATAAGGCAGAAATTGATTTAGATCCATCTATTTCTCCATACGATAATGCGGTATATGAGAAAGCAAAGGGAAATTTACAACATTTGATTGAAGAAGGTGTGCTTATACAAGAGGAACATCCATATTTTTATATTTATGAACTTACAATGAATGGGCGCTCTCAAACGGGACTTGTTGTTTGTACATCAATTGATGAATATTTAAATGAGACAATTAAGAAGCATGAGCGAACGAGGCCTGAAAAAGAAACTGATCGAATTCGTCATGTTGATGTTTGTAATGCTCATACAGGACCCATTTTTGTAACATATCGCGGGGAAAACGAAATTGTGAATGTAATCGCGAATTGGAAAATAACGCATAACCCCGTTTATGACTTTATGGCAGATGATGCAATTGAACATAAAGTATGGATTATTCATGAAGAAAGTGTTGTTGCTACATTAATCAAATTGTTTGAGGACATCCCTTCTTTATATATTGCTGATGGCCATCATCGATCTGCATCGGCTGTGAAAGTTGGAATGATGCGCCGCGAAGCACATGGAGACTATACAGGTGAAGAAGAATTTAATTCCTTTTTATCAGTACTTTTTCCGAAAGATGAATTAGCAATATTGGATTACAATCGTATTGTAAAAGATATAAATGGGTTGACAGAAGAACAATTTTTAGAAGCGATATCGCAAGCTTTTTATGTAGAAAAAGCAGAAGCGACTCCTTTTAAAGCGACAGAGCGTCATACGTTTGGAATGTATTTGAAGAAAGTATGGTATAAATTGACTGTAAAAGAAGGTAGAATTGATGAAAATGATGTTGTAAATAGATTAGATGTATCAATTTTACAAGAACAATTATTGCATACCATCTTACAAATTGATGATCCACGTACAAATGACAGAATTGATTTTGTTGGAGGAATTCGAGGACTGGGAGCGTTAGAGAGAATGGTTGATGAAGAAGGATGGGCTGTTGCTTTTTCAATGTATCCAACAACAATGGAAGATTTACTAGCGATTGCAGATGAAGGGGAAGTCATGCCGCCAAAATCAACGTGGTTTGAACCTAAACTCCGCAGTGGTTTATTTATTCATTCGTTGGAATAGAAGAGAGAGCACTTTGCTTTCTCTTTTTTCTTGTATATTTTGTACCTATCATATAATGTGAAGTCGTACTGACTGAAGGAAAGGGTTGGATATATATGATACATATTTTGTTAGCTGATGATGATTTACATATAAGAGAGCTTCTTCGTTATCACCTTCAAAAAGAAGGATATACAGTGTGGGAAGCTGAAGATGGGAAAGCTGCACAGTCTTTATTAGAGAAAGAAACGATTCATTTAGCGATTGTTGACATTATGATGCCACATGTAGATGGTTATACACTTTGTGAAGAAATTAGAAAATATTATGATATACCAGTTATTATGTTAACCGCGAAAGATCAGTTAGTGGATAAGGAGAAAGGTTTTTCTGTTGGGACGGATGATTATATTGTTAAACCGTTTGAACCTGCTGAAGTATTATTCCGCATGAAAGCATTATTACGCCGTTATCAAATGTTAAGTGCAGATGTCATTCAATTGCATGGAACGACAATCGATCGGAAAAGCTATGAAGTACGATGTCAAGAACAAACGATTTTGTTACCGTTAAAGGAATTTGAGTTATTATCACAGCTTGCGGGTTATCCAGGACGGATTTTTTCTCGTGAAGAATTGATTGAACTTGTGTGGGGAGTGGACTTTGCAGGAGATGAACGCACTGTAGATGTCCATATTAAGCGATTACGTGATCGCTTCTCGAAACGAACAGACGATTTTCAAATAAAGACGGTACGTGGTCTTGGGTATAAATTGGAGTTGAAATAAAATGCGATCATTATATTCACGCTTTGTTATAATTTCGATTGTCATTATGTTAGTTAGTAGTATGATTGGTTTTTTATTATCGAATGTGTATTATCATCTTTATTTGAAACCATATAACAGTGAAAAGATTTTAAAATACGCACAAGAAGTGAAGCATTTATATGAGCAATCAAATGAACAAAATCGAGAAGAGTATTTGCAATCTATTTCTAATCTCGGTTTTGAAATTTATGTAGTAGATGATCGAAAACAAGGAAAGCGATACGGAAATGCATTTCGAAAAATAAACGTGAATGACGAAACGATAGAGAGTGTGTTAAAAGGCCATACATATAATGGTATTTCGACTTATCCAACACGGTTATTTATTACAGGTTTTTTTGATAATGAACTTTTAAATAGTATCGGGATTCCAATTCAACATGATGACAAGCAATACGCACTCTTTATTCGTCCCGATATTCAGCAACAATTTGGTGAAATGCGTGTTTTCTTTGCTGTATTATTATGTTTAATGGTTGGGTTAAGTATTATTCTTATTGCAATTGCAGCTCGTTTTATTGTACGTCCTATTCAGCTTTTTACAAATGCAACTAAAAAAATTGCAAATGGAGAGTATGAAGTAGCTCTGCCAGAATATCGTAAAGATGAAATCGGGACATTGGCTATTAGCTTTCGGAAAATGGCAAAAAGCTTAAAGGATTTAGATCGGATGCGACAAGAGTTTGTTTCAAACGTTTCTCATGAATTTCAATCTCCACTATCATCGATTCAAGGATTTTCGAAGACGTTACAAACAAATGAGATGAGTGAAACCGAGCGTAAGCGTTATTTGAAAATTATTGAATCAGAAAGTAGACGAATGTCTAGTTTGTGTAAACAATTATTAACGCTTGCATCCCTTGATAAAGAAGAACGAGTTTTAGATAAGAAAACATTTGATATTGGTAAACAAATAAGAGATGTTATTTTTATGTCAGAATGGCAATGGCGTGAAAAAGATGTCGCAATTGAATTAGACGTTCCAAATATACAAGTGTATGGAGATGAAAACTTGCTTCATCAAGTGTGGACAAATTTACTGACGAATAGTATTAAGTTTACAGACAGTGGTGGTACCATTTCGTTTTATGGCGAAGAGAAAGAAACGGAATTGTGTCTCACGATTTCTGATACAGGGATTGGTATGAGTGAAGAAGAGATTGACAAGATTTTTGATCGGTTCTACAAAGTTGATGAGGCGCGAAATAGAACAATTGAAGGTAGTGGACTAGGTCTTTCGATTGTGAAAAAAATTATTGACCTACATGAGGGAAGTATTGCTGTGAACAGTGTAAAAGGCGAGGGGACTACGTTTACAATTCATCTTCCGAAAGTAGCTAAGAATGTTTAGGGTATATGTAAATTGGAAATTGACAAGAAAACCCTTTTTCTTTTTAGGCGGGCGAGAGTATCTGGCCATGCATAGCGGCGAATTAGATGTTGGGAAATTTAATAGAAAACTTTCACAAAAAGGATTGATAAACTGAAAACCGCGGTAGAATTTTGCTGCGGTTTTTTAAGTTCTATCATACCTTTCGAGAGGACTCCCACCTCTAAACATATGTGAAGGTGGTGAGGTGAATCGAAAAAAATATTTTCTGCTTAAGAAAAATGATAGAAACATACGTTCCTGTTTTGTTATAATATC
>NZ_JAMBOP010000003.1 GCF_023715645.1 Bacillus cytotoxicus
TAGCTGTAATTCATCGGATACAGAAATAGACATAAAAAACGCCATCCTTTCTTATGATTCTACAGAAAGAATAGCGTATTTTTTCATTTTAGGGGGGATTTTGTTTTCTTAGCTTGATAGCTATGTGGTGCTACCCCATGCAAATCAACTTAAGAAACTTCACTACCCCCAAAAGTAAAAAACGTTATTCTTTCTAAAAAGCTAACTAGAAAGGATGACGTTTTTTATGAATCTTTCGATGTTGAGGAATACATTCTTCCCCAAAACGAGAAAATGTACATCTCCAGATGAAATGTACATTTCTTTGTTTTGAGGATTCTTCAAAATATTATCTTGATAGCAACGTAGCAATACCCCTAAGAGACCTAAAAAACCTCTAATCGATAAATTCATGTTACTATTCTTGATATTACTGTTGAGCCGCCTTCGGTAGTTTATCAAAGATTAGTCTTTTAAAAATGTTAATAATGCTTCATTAAATTCTTTTGCATGAGTTGCGTTTAATCCATGAGGACCACCTTTTATAAGAGCGAGTTTACTACCAGGAATGGAATCATATGTGCGTTCTCCACTTAACTCAAAAGGTACAGTTGCATCAGAGTCACCGTGAATAATAAGAGTAGGTATATTGAACTTTTCCAAGTCTTTTCTAAAATCGGTCATACTAAAGGCGGTAATACAATCGAGTGTTCCTTTAGGGGATGCACTAGCCCCAATATCCCAATTATATAAACGGAATGGCTCACTAACTAAATCTGTTCGATTACCAGCTGCGAAAAATCCCTTAGTAAATTCGTCAAGAAATGCAAGGCGGTCATTTATCACGCCACTTTTGAATTCTTCAATTGCTGCATCATCTAATGCCCCTTCAGGATGATCCTCTGATTTGTATAAATATGGAGGAACTGCTCCAGCAAAAACAGCCTTTTCAATACGATCTGTTCCATATGTACTAATGTACCGAGCTACCTCGCCTCCACCCATAGAAAAACCAACAAGTGTGACATTTTGAAGATCTAAATGTTCTATTAGTTGATGTAAATCAGAAGTAAAGGTATCATATTCATATCCTTCCCACGGCTGAGATGACTTTCCAAAGCCTCGACGATCATATGTTATAACTCTGTATCCAGCCTCAACAAGAGCGGGAACTTGGTATTCCCAAGATCGACCACTTAACGGCCAACCATGAATTAGTACAACTGGTTTTCCAATACCATGATCCTCATAATATATCTCAATTGGTGCTTGATTTTCGGTTCCTACAGTAATTTTTGTCATTCTTCTACCTCCAAAAAACATTCTAATATATATCCTTTTCTTCAATAATCCGGATGAATCTCGCAACCTATTTATGCACGTTTATGTTGTGAATTCTAAGCATGAAACTCTATTGTTCCGATGAATTCATTTTTTGTTTTTGTAGCAATTCCCCATCTAATACCTTTTTCATCATGAAATAATTGCTGAACATTCTTCATATTCAATTCTAATAGCAAAAGTAGGTAACTATCAATATTGTTCTATCTATAGAATGTATAGGTAAAACCAATCAATTTTATGGTAAAAATAACTATAGTTACCATCTATACAAATTATAGAAAATTTAGAATTGATTAATTAATTGGTTTTCAAATACTATAAATTTGTATAGTGCTTCATGTTCTGTGAATGGTGCTATAACTAATATTAACGGTCAGTTTAGTTATAAACTAATCGTAACAAACGGAGAAGTTTATGATGATATTCCACTGTTTAAACTTTCTTCGATTACTTAATTTTTAGGAGGAATACATAATGGCTGATCTCTATTCTCGTATTAACAAAGATGATGCTGTCGTTCTTTTAGTAGATCATCAAACTGGTCTTATGTCCGGACTAGTACGTGACTATGGTGTTGATGAATTCAAGAACAATGTTTTAGCTCTTGCTCACACTGCTAAGTTTTTTGATTTACCAGTTATTTTAACAACAAGCTTTGAACATGGACCTAACGGACCTTTAATGCAAGAATTGGTTGACCTCTTTCCTCACGCACCAAAAATAGCTCGACCAGGACAAATTAACGCATGGGATAATGATGATTTTGTAGAAGCAATCGAAGAAACTGGAAAAAAACAAATTATCATCGCGGGCGTAGTTACGGACGTTTGCGTTGCTTTCCCAGCACTTTCCGCTACAAAAGCTGGATATGAAGTATTTGCTGTTACTGATGCTTCAGGAACTTTCAGTAAACAAGTTGCAGATGCTGCCAATACGCGTATGGCACATAGTGGCGTACAACTCATGAACTGGTTTAGCGTAGCTTGCGAATTACAACGCGATTGGCGCAACGATGTCGAAGGTTTTGGCAATTTGCTTGCTAGTAATCTTCCAGGCTATCAAAATATAATTGGAAGCTATATGGGAGCTCAGCGAGATCTTAGTAAACAAAATGCATAAATGTATTCCAAAGAAATAGCTTTAAATCACTTTTTAAAAAGTGGATAGTATAAATTTAGCGCTGATTAAATCAGCGCTCTCTTTTAAATTAAAAAGTAAAGCAAAACTTTTATTTTTACGATTACAGTTTTAATTAACAGGAAATAAATCACTTTCTAAAAATTGTAACAATTAAAAAAGGAGCGTTTTATTATGAGTAATTTAGAATTGTTAAATCCCGAGAACAGTGCCTTAATTTTGATTGATTTTCAGCCTCAAATGACTTTTGGAGTTGCAAGTATTGACAGACAAACATTGATTAATAACGTTATGTTGCTTGCTAAATCAGCAAAAACTTTTAACGTACCTACTATTCTTACTACAGTTGAAACACGCAGCTTTTCTGGTTATTTTTGGCCACAAATTCTTGACATATTCCCAAACCATGAAATTATAGAACGTAGTTCAATGAACTCTTGGGAAGATCCAAAATTTGTTGAGGCAGTTAAAGCAACAGGTAGAAAGAAATTAATATTTGCAGCACTTTGGACTGAGGTTTGCCTTGCATTCCCTGTACTTGAAGCAATTAAAGCTGGCTATGAGGTTTATGCAGTTGATGATGCTTCAGGTGGTACTAGTTTGACAGCACATAACGCTGCTATGCGTCGTGTAGAACAAGCTGGTGCAATTCCAGTGACAGCAATCCAAGTTTTACTTGAATACCAACGTGACTGGGCGCGCAAAGACACTTATGATGCTGTTATGGAAATTGTAAAAGAACACACTGGCGCTTATGGTCAAGGTGTAGAATATGCATATACTATGGTACATGGCGCGCTTCCAAGCAGAAAATTATGAACCAAGAAAGAGTGACTGTCGGAGAGACTCATATTGGGAACACGATGGATGCTAGCGGTCCAGTAACAACGATTGTTACATGGAAAATCCAAGAAGGTAGAGAAAAACAGTTTGAAACATGGAGACATGAAATCGAAGCTGCCGCTACTAAATTCTCAGGGCATTTAGGCGTAAATCTAATAGTCCCCAATAACGAATCCAGAGAGTATACTGTTATTTTTCGCTTCGATACGTATGAGCATCTACGTGCTTGGCAAGAATCAGATATCCGTCGAGATTTGTTAAAACGGGCAGAACAATTTCAAGCTACTAATCCAACTTACAAAACGGAAAGCAGTTTGGCTTATTGGTTTGTTACTCCGAAAACGCCAGTTCCACCGCCAAAATGGAAAATGTCTATTGTTACCGTTCTTGGTGTATGGCCTCTTAGCATGTTGGTACCTAAAGTGATAGGACCTATTATAAAAAATATGAATCCTATTATGTCAGCTTTTTTTGTTTCTGTATGTATAGTGTCCTTGCTATCATGGGTTGTCATGCCGATTTACGGTAAAATATTTCATCCATGGTTACAAAATAATAGGAAGTAGACGAGGTGTGAACATGAATTTACCGGATATGATCTTATATAACGGAAAAATTACTACCCTTGATCCCTCTCAACCTGAGGTATCGGCTATCGCCATAACTGATGGTTTAGTCACTGCAGTAGGTGGAGATGAGCTTCTTGATAGTGCCACAGAAAAAACAAAAAAAATAGACCTTAAAAGAAAGAGAGCTATTCCAGGCTTGAATGACTCTCATATACACGTTATTCGTGGCGGTCTTCATTATAATATGGAATTGCGCTGGGAAGGTGTGCCATCACTTGCTATTGCCCTAGAAATGCTTAGAGAGCAGGCAAGGCGTACACCTGCTCCCCAGTGGGTAAGAGTAGTTGGAGGTTGGTCTGAATTTCAATTTAAAGAGAGACGGATGCCAACTTTGGAAGAGATTAATGCCGTTTCTGAAGACACTCCTGTCTTTGTGCTACATCTTTACGATAGAGCACTTGTAAATCGTGCTGGGCTGCGTGCACTGGGATACACAAAAGATACCCCAGACCCTCCGGGCTGTTTAATTGAGCGGGATAAACGAGGTAATCCAACAGGCCTTTTAATTGCCAATCCTAACGCTTCTATTCTTTATTCAAGTTTGGGGAGAGCTCCAGTACTTAATTTTGACGATCAGATTAACTCAACTCGTCATTTTATGCGCGAATTAAATAGATTAGGTATCACAAGTGCCATTGATGCAGGTGGCGGATTCCAAAATTATCCTGATGATTACAAAGTTGTTGAACATTTAGCTGAGAAAGATCAATTAACTTTGCGTATTGCATATAATCTATTTACGCAAAATCCAAATCATGAATATGAAGACTTTGCTTCATGGGCAAAGATTGTTTCTCCAGGTCAAGGAAATGATAAGTATAAAATGAATGGTGCCGGAGAAATGTTAGTATTCTCGGCAGCCGATTTTGAAAAATTTCAGATGCCGCAGCCCGAACTAGCTACGGTGATGGAAGCTGACTTAAAGAAAGTAATTTCTCTATTAGTGGAAAAACGTTGGCCATTCCGCTTACATGCAACTTATGACGAGTCAATAACACGTTTCTTAAATGTGTTTGAGGAAGTCAACAAAGAAATTCCTTTTAATGGTCTACGCTGGTGGTTTGACCATGCAGAAACAATCTCGGATCGTAGTATGGAACGTGTTAAGGCTTTAAATGGTGGTATTGCCATCCAAGACCGCATGGCTTTCCAAGGTGAATACTTTGTTGATTTATACGGAAAAGAAGCTGCAAAGCGTACTCCTCCGATTTATCGTATGCTAGACCTTGGTATACCTGTTGGCGCTGGTAGTGATGCAACCAGGGTTTCTAGCTATAACCCTTGGGTTGCTCTTTACTGGATGGTTGCCGGAAAAACCATTGGTGGTCTTTCGATATACGATGAAAAAAATAAACTTGACAGAAAAGTAGCCCTGGAACTATATTCCAAAGGAAGTGCGTGGTTCTCTGGTGATGAAGGCAAAAAGGGAACCCTTGCAGTAGGTCAGTTTGCTGATATTGCTGTATTGTCTGCTGACTACTTTACTGTGCCAGAAGAAGAAATCAAAGCCCTTGAATCATTACTCACTATTATGGGTGGGCAGGTTGTTTATGGAAATGATGAATTTAAAAATTTATCACCTGAATTGCCGCCAGCATCACCTGATTGGGCACCGACTGGAGTTTATGGTTATGGGGGCGCTAACCTAGCCCATAATATACTTTCTCACGATGCCAATGGTCACAAGTTACATAGTTGCAGTAACCCTCTCCATCAACACACTCATACCGTAATAGGAAAAGATGGAACTAAATGGGGTATTGGTTGTACTTGCTTTGCTTTCTAAGTCAGGACCACCGGTATAATGCCGGTGGTTTTCTTTCTACAATAAGGGTATGACGCCGAAGACGGGCCCAAATAGTAATGGTATTAAGATCATAATGGTAATATGGGCTCTGGTGCAAATAATATGTAGATTCGCAATAGCAGTATATCCCTAACGGAATCTATTACTATGCGGTAAGACCGAAGAGTTGATTGATTATCTTGACTTGTTTTTTGACAAACTTCTCTCTTTGCAAAGTCTGTCCTTTTTCCCTTAAATAAAAGTCAATGGCATTCCCTTTTGAATCGAACTACACCACACATATAAATCCACTGCCCTTTGACTTTAATATAGGTCTCATCCCAAGACTTAAAGATTACTTTCAATTTTTACACTAGAATCATTATTGTTTCTATTATACTGATACTTTTTCAGGATCATTTAACTTCTGCATAAAGATACGTGCTGCAAAACTTAAAAATTTATCATCAAAGTGAATAAGATTAATATCTTGACTTGGTGTTGGATCAGTAATACGAACTATGCTTAAGGTATCATTATTAACAAAGTCAACCAGTGAAAGAGGTATTATGGCAACCCCATATCCATTGTATACAAGACTCAATAGAGAAATAGAAGATTTTGTTTCTATATTTGCTTCAGATAAAGATAACCCTAAAATTTCATAATATATCTTAATCGATTCACGACAACTACATGAAACCATTACTCTACTCAGCCCTGCTAATTCTCGAAAAGAAACAAATGATTTTTCATTCAAAGGATGATTTTTTGGAATTACAAGGACGAGATCTTCGCTATACAAAAGGGTGCCTGTTAATGTGTCTGGAATTTGAGCACTACGTGTGATCCCTATATCAATATTTTTGTCAACGATTTGATTTACAGCAACCTCTGATTCTATAATTTTCACTACAATGTTGGGATAATGTTGTTGAAACTTCATAATATAAGGCGTTAAATAAGTGAGATCTTCTAATAAACCTCCTATAGTAATCACACCTCTTTTCACACCCTTTAATTCAAAAATTTCATTATAAACCTCATCAAATTGTTGCATGATAAATTTTCCTTTATCAAATAGCAATTTACCTGCTTCTGTAATTTTGATACCTCTTCCAACTCGATGAAATAAAGGTGTATCAAGTTCACCTTCTAACACACGTATCTGTTGACTTAAAGTCGGCTGTGAAATACCTAGAACTTCCGCAGCTTTAGTAAAACTACCATTATTACAAACTTGAATAAAATACTCTAAATGACGTAATTCCATTCTTGATACCCACCCTCCGCTTTATGAAAGATTCACATTTAAAAGAACAATTTGTATGCGTTATCATAACAACTATCTTTCCTGTTTATACTAATTGTAATTCCATTATTTCTTCACTTCGGATTCCAATAAATGTAATACCATGTATTGATTTTTTCCTCCTATTTATTTAATTTATATTTAATTAGGATATTACTAATTCGAGATATACTTCTAAAAATTATAGTTCTTGTGCATAATATCCTAATTTCTTCAACTGTTTCATTATCAATTTTTTCTCAATATAGTCCAAACCACCAAATATTTGCCGAATCACCTCTTTATGCTGAGGGAAAATAGTATCCATCAATTCAATACCTTCTGAAGTAATTGACGCATACGTGACACGACGGTCTATAAGACATGGTTTTCGTATTAAGAACCTCTTCTTTTCTAACTTATCCACTACATACGTGATACTACTACTTGCAAGTAATATTTTGTCTCCAATTTTTTGTATAGGCTGCTCGCCTTTACTGTACAGTAGCTCAAGCACTGCAAATTCAGTTGGATTAAGTCCATAACTTTTTATATCATCTTCAATTCGCTTAGTGATTGACTGTACTGCCCTTGATAATATAACAAATAACTTTAAAGATAAGTTCTCATCGTTAATCACGCCCGTAATTACCAATCCTTTACAAGTTATCTCGAATTCGAGATTTATTATATTATCGTCAAAATATTATGTCAATAATTTATTTTAGTTTTATCAAACCACCTATAATTTATTTCTCAACATAAGACATATGGAATCGTAAGAAAATAATTGTTAAAATATAAGCATCTCAATTGCGTTATTTTTTTAAGAGGGCTTGTTTTCTAATGCAAGCTCTCTTTTGTCATAGTCTAAATGGAATTCGGACACATTTTACATGGTGAGTTTTGTCCTCTTTTAGCGATAGAGACAAAAAATCAAACTTCAAAATAACCGCTATTAATCTATAAAACACGGACATACCAATGAATAAGCATTCAAACGGATGAAATTATCAAGCAAATCACTGGGTATAAACCAACTCTCTATCGTCCAGTTGGAGGCCTTCACAATGATTTAATTATTAATACAGCTATACAGAATGGAAAACTTGTTATTCTATGGTCATGGCATCAAGATCCTCAAGATTGGAGAAATCCAACAGCTAGCAAAATTTCTAAATATATAACAAAAGGTATGAAGCCTGGCAATATCATTCTACTCCATGATTGGAATGGCAGCGAATTTTCTCAGACATCTCATACAGTTGAAGCATTAGAAAGTATCATGAGATATTTATACAGAAACGATTATGAATGTGTGACAGTATCTAAAATGCGTTATGGGTTGACACATTTCCAAGTATTGCCCACCATTTCACGTGTCCAGGATAACCATTAACTTCTCTCTCAACTTTTTCTTCAGATTAATAACAAAAATTTTATCTTTTCACAGTTATTCATAAGAGTTCGGCACATTTTTTCTTTTTTGGGGTATTTATTTTTCTTAGGTTGATGGGTATGTGGCAGTACCCCATCACCATCAAGCTAATATTTTAGAGTATCCCCAAAGCGAAAATTGTATCTATAAACCGAAAAAGGCGCTTACACAGTAAGCACCTTTTTAGTCTATAAATATTTTATAATGAGTGTAGTTTATTTAGAAAACACTAAACTACACTGTTTAATTCGGTTGTCGAATCTTTCACAATAGCTCTCTTATAAATAATAGCTCATAATAATAAGTTCGCCTTTTTTCCCTATTTTTCGTATACCTTCATCAATAAAACCACATTTTTTATATAATAACTGTGCAGTAATGTTTTTCATATTTACCGCTAATACAATTTCACTAATATGTGGATATTCTTTGCGTACAAAGTCAGGTAGTAACAATAATGATTGTTTAGCATGCCCCTTTCCTTGATAATAATAATCCGTTGAAAAAGCTCGTAATAACATAGCTTTTAGATTTTTAGAGTAAGGGTTTACACCTGCATTTTCATGAAGCACGAAAAATGTTACAAGCTCATTATTTACAAGAAATAATATAGAATGTCTGTCAGTATCGACTTTTGATAATTCTACACATTTCTTTGGTGTACCTGTAAATTGTAACTGTTCCTCAGATAATTCATAGCTTTCTACTTGTTTTTTAAATCGTTCTTCATATTCAAATAATTCCATAATGTCCTCCCATTAATTCTCCCCGTTTGTTGAATAACTCTACCCCAAACATTATACCTTTGCACTATTTTATCAATTTAGTTTCCTAACTTATAACATTAATATTGCTATAAAAAATAGCAATATTAATAACGAAATCAATACTCTTATTATCGTAGTCTATTTAAGAGGTGACTTACATGAATATAAAAGTATTAAAAAACAGAAATATTATTTTTTACGTATTAGGTGCCGGAACTTCTAGTTTAGGTGATGTTGTTTCAGGATTAGCATTTCTTTTTCTTGCCTATGACTTAACAGGATCTAGTATCCACACAACAGGTATAGCTATTTCACAAGCAATACCCTATCTTTTGTTTGGACTGGTTGGTGGAGTATTTGCGGATTGGGTAAATAAAAAATCTTTATTAATACTAATTGATTTTGTTCGAGTTCCTGTCATTTTTTCCATAGTTTTATCTTATCAATTTGGGGTATTGGACTACTGGTACTTAATAGTCGTTAGCTTTCTTATTCAGACATTAGGTTGTTTTTTTAATCCAGCACATCGCGCTATTTTACCAATAATTACAAAAGAGGATGAAAGAACTACCACCAATAGTTTATTAGATACGGTGACCAGAGGTGTTCAAGTACTATCTCCAGTTGTTGTTGTAGGATTTATGCATACAATTGGAGAAATTCATTTCTTTACATTAGATGCGATTACATATCTTATTAGTGCTTTTTTTATAAGTAAAATTCAGATTAAGGAAGACAATAAATCCCTAACCAATAGCAATAAGATATCTCATATATTCCCTTCAATAAAAGAGTTTTATATATGGCTAAAATCTGAGGTTTCAATAAAAATGTTATTTATAGTAACATTTGTCATGGTTTTCTTTAATACCTGGGTTTGGCAGGTTGGTTTATTATTACAGATTATAGAAACTACTCCAGACGGTGAAGAATGGTACAGCATTCTTTTGGGCTGGTATGGAGTAGCTGTAGTTATAACTAATATTTTAATACCATTCTTATGGAAGGAGATGACTATTAAGATTTATTTTCTTGGCTCGATTATTTGGGGATCCGGTATAGTGATTTTGGGTTTTTCATACCATCTGCCTTTATACTTTCTTGGAGTTTTTATAACTGCCATGGGTGTGCCAATAGCAAGTCTTTCAAGAGTATATTTACTACAAAAACTCCTCCCTAATGATAAATTAGGACGTGGGTTTAGTTTTAACGCTGTACTTTTATACTTTTCTAATGTTGTATCGCTTGGATTATTTGGATATTTATCTTCTTTTATCTCCACACAGGTACTATTCAAAGTTTGTGGTGGTTTAATGCTTTTGTTCACAGGGCTTCACTTTTTTAGTTTTTTACGAAAGGATCCAGGAGTTTCTCCATACAGACGTTTAAATAGCTGATTATATACAGACACAGATGAAAATCCACAATCAAGGGCAATTTCTAATATGTTTTTATTCGTATTTTTTAAATCTTCTTGACTACGTATTATTCGATAAAGTTGTAACCAGGAATACGGTGACATACCCGTAATTTCTTTAAATAAGTGGGCAAATTGATATTTACTAAGGTGAGAGATTATCGACATTTCATCTAAAGTCCATTGATGTTGATAATTTTCCATCATTGCTTTCATAGTTTTATATATCAAGGGGCTTGTAGCATTAAAACTATTTACATTCAATGTTTGAGTATGAATTCCAACTGTGTTTTTAATCAACAAAATGGCTAATTGAGCCAAGCTATGGTCCAAAAAAACTTCTAATGAATTATCTATGTTTTCATTACGCAAATATTCACTTACGAAAAGAACCCACTGTGTTATTTGAGGATTTTTTTGAATAGAATTTGCGAATTGAATATCATAATTATAAGAATTTATGGAGTTTGCAATATCATTTAAGAACAACGGATCTAGTTCAATAAGAAATTTTTGGTTTTCTACTGCAAGCTGTTTATGTTCTTCGTATGGATTCAAAATCATGAATTGTTCCTTAGAAAGAGTAAAGTCGTTTCTTTTCATCTGATAATTCATAGTTCCATTTATTGAAAAGATCATTTTATAACAATTATCATAGCGCCAAATACTCTCACTCTTTTTATTATTAGTAGATAAGAGTACTCCAGTCGAACGCTCAATTAGTATCTTATTATTAGCCACAAAATCACCAAATTCATTTAGATTTTCCTATATCTTACCATATGGGAAATACTATTAAAAGAATAATAACGTCCCTATAACGAACGTTTTAGGGACGAATTCTACCCATTACCCCTAATAAAACGAGCAATATGATAAACACGTAAAAGAGCTGAAGAAAATATATTGAAGATGTTAAAACCAAATTAATAACCTGACATAAACCCCTTTTCTTTTCAGATGGCCCTGAGCAGAAGCGGCCATGGACTATTTCTGCCACATGCGATGTTCAAATAAAGTGAGGGAAAAAGTAGCGGGTTACGTTTTGCTTGGCATGGCGGCGACTTGTGTGTTGGAAAACCAACTTGGATTTATATATTCTCTCCCTACAATTTGCAATTGTTCTTTCGAAAGTCCAAACGTTTCAAATTGTTCATCAAAACTCAAAAAATCTTGAGAAAAAAATTATTTGAATTTTCAGTATTCTAATAACGAAAACTTAATAATACTATAAATTTGTTCTTTTAAAATTTTTGTTAGGGGGAAAGAATGATGAAGAAAAAAAGTCTAGCGTTCATGTTAGCAACCGGAATGGCAGTAACAACGTTTTGGGGAACAAGTTCTGCCTTTGCAGATTCAAAAAACGTACTATCCACAAAGAAATACAATGAGACTACTCAGTCTCCAGAGTTTATATCAGGAAACTTAACAAGTGAATCAGGAAAGAAAGCTGAATCCATTGTTTTTGATTATTTAAACGCTGCAAAAAAAGATTATAAACTAGGCGAAAAAAATGCAGAAGAATCTTTTAAAGTACAAAAAGTTGTAAAAGATCCTATTGGAGACGCAACAGTTGTCCGCCTGCAGCAAATGTATGAAGGTGTACCAGTATGGGGTTCTACTCAAGTTGCTCATGTTGGGAAAGATGGTGTATTAAAGGTTGTATCAGGAACAGTTGCGCCAGATTTAGATAAGAAAGAAAAGCTGAAAAATAAAAATAAAATTGACGGAAAAGAAGCAATTGCGGCTGCACAAAAAGATTTGGGGCTGAATCCAAAATATGAAGTAGAGCCGTCAGCGGACTTATATGTATATCAAAATGGTGAGGAAACAACATACGCATATGTTGTGAAACTAAATTTCTTAGATCCAGAGCCAGGAAACTATTATTATTTCATTGAAGCGGATAATGGTAAAGTATTGAATAAATACAATACAATTCATAATGCTAATACTGAGAATACCGCACCGGCTAAACCTGTAACAGGAACAAATCAAGTGGGAACAGGTAAAGGGATATTAGGTGATACAAAGTCTATTAATACAACATTATCTGGGTCTAGTTATTATTTACAAGATAATACACACGGTGCAAAAATTTACACATATGATGCAAAGAATCGTACTTCTCTTCCAGGAACATTATGGGCAGATACAGATAATATCTTTAATGCTACCCGTGATGCGGCAGCGGTGGATGCACATTATTATGCAGGTGTAACATATGACTATTATAAGAAAACATTTAATCGTAACTCTTATAACGATGCTGGTGCACTGTTAAAATCTACGGTTCATTATGGAAGAAATTACAACAATGCCTTCTGGAATGGATCACAAATGGTATACGGTGATGGAGATGGATATACATTCATTTCATTTTCTGGAGGTATTGATGTTGTCGGACATGAATTAACGCATGCTGTTACAGAATATAGTTCAAACCTTATTTATCAAAATGAATCTGGCGCATTAAATGAAGCAATCTCTGATATCTTTGGAACATTAATCGAATACTATGATAACCGTAATCCCGATTGGGAGGTCGGTGAAGATATTTACACCCCTGGTACAGCTGGAGATGCACTTCGTTCGATGAGCAATCCAGCAAAATATGGTGATCCAGATCATTACTCTAAACGTTATACAGGAACGAGCGATAACGGCGGCGTTCATACAAATAGCGGTATTATCAATAAAGCTGCGTACTTATTGGCAAATGGCGGTACACATTACGGTGTAACCGTAAATGGTATTGGTAAAGATAAAGTAGGTGCAATTTACTATCGTGCAAATACAGTATACTTAACTGAATCTGCAACTTTTGGTCAAGCGCGCGCTTCCTTAGTTCAAGCAGCAGCTGATTTATACGGTGCAAGCTCTGCAGAAGTCACAGCCGTGAAACAGTCATATGATGCAGTTGGGGTAAAATAGGTACCACTCCCCTTTATATAGTGAAAAGGCTGTTCCAAAAGTTTTATTTTTGGAACAGCCTCTTTCATCTCTAGGGACATATTTAATGATTCTAAAACCCACAAGATACAGCTCTTCGCTTTCGTATAGAGTTCCCATAACCCATGTGAACTACCCACCACTTCACTCCTTGAGGAAGGGGACTTCTTTTCGGGAAATATGTTAAATCACATTCATGTACGATTACATAAACGCTAATTACTACTATATATATCCAACTTGATTTTCCAACACACAAATCTCAGCTATGGGAGATACAACATGATCGCTACTCGCTTCCTCCCTTTGTTTGAGCATCGAACGTGGCAGAAATAGGAACTGACCGCTACTATGCATGGCCAGACCCTCTCGTCCATCTAAAAAGAAAAGAGGTTTTCATGTCGTTATTTCAAGTTGTATTTATATATATACCCTATAACCCTTTTTAATGTTATTGTGTACCTTCAAATGCATAGAAAGCTGGTGTTTTATTAGAATCATTATGTATTTTTAGTCTCTCATATAAAGATGGTATCAATTCCTTTACTGTATCACTATTTGCCCACTTTACTTCAACAATATCATTGTCAGGATCGTTAATATTTATTTCACCATCAATGATTTTTGCATGGAAAGTAATGATTAAAGCATGATGATCTCTTTCTTCAAAAAGCACTTCTCTAACAGAATTCAGTCCAGTAACAACTATGTTATAACCTGTCTCCTCTTTTACTTCGCGAATTACAGCCTGTTCTAAAGTCTCTTCTTCTTCAACTGCCCCGCCTGGAAGACTCCAGTAAAAAGAATCACCCCTTATGTTTTTAACAATTAATATATTTTCATTCTTATCATAAATAAAGGCTGAAACTACATTCACTCTTTTCAAAAACAACCCCTCCATTGGAATTTATTTCATAATAGCAACTAAACCGATTATACTAGAAACAAAATTAAGAATAAACAAATTATTCATCCCAAGAAGGCTTACATAATATTTTGATTCAAATCCACTTGGTTCCTCTTATCAGTATAGGGATTTAGCTTTTTTTATCAAACTCAATCACCTCATTTTCCCATACGAGTGAATAACCCCTCCTTATCCACCTTAGAAATGAATTAACTAAAATAAACCAGATGTTTTTCAGCATCTGGTTTATTTTATGAATTACTTAGTTCTCCCTCCTACCATTAAATACAGAAAAACATATTCATTCCGGCGTTATCCAAACAATTTGCTGCATCCGAATAAAGAACGGTGTATTCTCCTCTTCAATCACAATATGGTCTGGTTTAACAGCCCTTAACATCCCCTGCAAGCTGCCTCGCATTGTATCGACAACTACATTTTTCCCAACGATCATTTGTAACGTCTGCACAACATATGGATCCACGCTAGAAACTATCTCGCCATTTAACTGATAGCCATTTCGAAAATCTCCGTACACATCTTCGTATGAATCATCCATTCTTATCCCCCTCTTTCTACAATTCGTTTGTATTGTATGAAAGAAAATAGACCAATGTGCCTATCTAAAAAAAGAAACGAGATGCCATCATTTCGGCATCTCGTTATATGTCACAAGCTAGAAGGGTTACTACTTATAGCTTATAATTCCCACTTATACGTCCAAAATTGTTCACCTTGCATCCATTTTGTCGTCACCGGGTCTTGTTTTTTTAGTTTTGTTTCCATGCCTTCTAACATCGCTTCTGTTTGTGAACGATGTGCACGAAGCGCTGCTAATTTTTGCGGTAATACGTCGCTTATATCGTTAACGACATCTGGCTTTCCTAATATTTCTTCACGATTTTTCGTAATAGCCACCGCATGTATCACGGGACGTTCTTCTTTCGGCATACGTTCTACGGCGCGAACAGCTGCGCGTCCGAACGCATTATGATCGGGATGTACGCCGTGCTCGGGATAAAATGTGATGATTAAAGACGGATTCACATCACGAATTACTTCTTCAATTTTATCCGCTACAAATTCAACATCTTCAAATTCTAATGTTTTATCATGGAATCCTAGTAATCGTAAGTCTTCAATTCCCATCGCTTGACAAGCTTCTTCTAATTCTCGTTTACGAATATTTGGAATCGTTTCACGATTGGCAAATACGTTTTTTCCCATGTTCCGTCCCATTTGGCCAAGTGTTCCGCAAGCATACGTAACTGGGACTCCATTATTTCGATATTGACAAATTGTTCCTCCCGCCGCAAATGATTCATCATCTGGATGCGGAAATACTACAAGTACGTGTCTTTCCATAATCTCCACTCCTTATGCAAATGGCGTTAAACTTAATTGCAATGCAACTGCTAGACGCCCTTTTTCATCATGGCCTGCTAATAAAAGACGATTTTCCTCATCTTTTTCCCAATGTGTTACGCCTTCTGCATATACCCAACCGTGCTCCATTTTTAAACCTATGCGATATGGATTTGTCCCTGTAATTTTACCGCGTTCAAAACGAATCACCGCATTACGAATAAATGCGCCAACTGTCATCATCTTTTCATTTACATGCGAAGCATATGCACCATTTGTCGTTTCTAAATGAAGGTATACATCTTGATTTAGAAAACGTTCAATTTCACTTTGTACGACAGAAGAATCTGTAATTATTTCCATCGGATTTCACCTCTTTTAACCAGTTTACGAAAAAATAAAGTTAATTGCTATCTCTTATAATAGTGGACAATGATTACTTTGCATACTTTTTTGCTTTTTTATTTTTTATATTCAATCCAGTATGTGAAATTATATAACTTTTTAATCCGCTCAGCAATTTCATTTCTTTCTGTATGCGAATTTGCTACAATAAAATTTATGTAGAGGGATACATTTCGACATTTTTATACACAACTATGTATAGGATACTTAAAAAGAAGGTGAATATATTGGATCATTCAGCACACGAAGTTGCAAACTGGCAATATTATTTTGCCATTGCTGTATTTTTAATTACATACGGTTTTATTATCTCTGAAAAAATTAATCGTGCTGTCATTGCTTTACTTGGCGCTGCCATTATGGTAATTATGGGAATTGTAGACTTACATACTGCCTTTACTACACATATTCAATGGGAAACGATCACACTGTTAATTGGAATGATGATTCTCGTACATATTACAAGTCAATCTGGTGTCTTTGAATATGTAGCAATTAAAGCTGCTAAAGCTGCGGGTGGAAAGCCAATTCGAATTTTACTGCTTTTATCCCTCTTAACGGCAATTGGTTCTGCATTTTTAGACAATGTAACGACGGTTTTATTAGTTGTACCTGTTACATTATCGATCACACGTATTTTAAAGGTACCTCCTGTTCCATTTTTAATTTCAGAAGTAATATTCTCTAATCTCGGCGGAACAGCAACGCTTATTGGAGATCCGCCAAACATTATGATTGGATCTGCAAATAAGCATCTTGATTTTAATGCATTTTTACTGAATTTAGCACCAATTGTTGCGATTATTTCTGCTGTTACGCTACTTATTTTATATATTATGTATCGTAACAAATTAAAAACAACAGATGAACAAATTCAGAAACTGATGTCTTTAAATGAAAATGATTATATTCGCGATCGCAGTTTACTTGTTAAGTCTTTATCCATTTTAGGACTAACAATACTTGGATTCGTTTTCCATTCTATTATTCATGTTGATGCTGCCGTTATCGCTCTACTTGGCGCTGTCCTTTTAATGCTAATCGGTGTAAAAGAGCATGAAATAGAAAATGTATTTGCGCATATTGAGTGGGTAACGATTTTCTTCTTTGCAGGTTTATTCGTTCTTGTCGGTGCCCTTGTTGATATTGGGCTTATCTCCTCGCTTGCCAAAAAAGTATTAGACGTAACAAATGGAGATATCGGCTATGCATCTATCTTAATTTTATGGGTTTCCGGAGCTGCTTCTGCCACAATTGATAACATTCCGTTTGTCGCAACGATGATTCCGCTTATTCAAAATTTAGCAAGTGGACTTGGACTTGCGGCAGATTCTCCGCAAGTTGAAGTATTATGGTGGGCATTATCACTTGGAGCTTGCTTAGGAGGAAACGGTACGCTAATTGGCGCTTCTGCCAATGTTGTTGTAGCAGGAATCGCCAAACGTGAAGGATGCGGTTTCTCGTATATGGATTTCTTGAAAATCGGGTTACCATTAACAATTGTTGCACTGCTTTTATCACACGCATATATTTATTTACGTTATTTAATGTAAAAAGGTTTGCGGCTTAAGCTGCAAACCTTTCTTTTCACCAAAAGATACCTATAATTGCAAGACCACCTAAAATGATACCACCAACTTCACCAACCATTTTTGGTGTCCATTCAATTCCCTTTTTCATTTGTACAACTGGTCTTTCATGACGCAGTTGCTGCACTTCTGCTTGCAGTTGATGAATAGAACCATGTAATTCTTTCACAAGTTCCTTTAATTCTACTATTTCTTCTTCAGCTGATTTCCTTTTTTCTAAATTCATCTTCAAGGCTCCTTTTAAATCAATAGATTAAATAATGTCGGATTGTGATTGATTTCCATATAGCGTATTCCTTGTTCTTCCATTCTTCTAATAAGAGGATCATAATCTTCTTTTTTCTGCAGTTCAATTCCAACTAGTGCTGGACCATTATCTTTATTATTTTTCTTCGTATACTCAAAACGAGTAATATCATCATTTGCTCCGAGAACATTATCTAAAAACTCACGTAAAGCACGTGGCCGCTGGGGGAAATTAATAATAAAATAGTGCTTTAGTCCTTCATAAATTAATGATCTTTCCTTTGGCAAACGACTCTTTCATCGAAGCAGCGCCTTCTGGTTCCACCCCAATAATTTTCGTTAAAGGACTAATCCCTTTTATGTATGTTCCAACTCCTGCCGCTAAGCCTCCTCCGCCAATTCCCATAAACATGTAATCAATCGTACAATCCGTATCATGTAAAATTTCTACACCAACCGTCCCTTGTCCTGCAATGACACGAGGATCATCAAATGGATGAATAAATGTTAATCCAAACTCTTCGCAATATTTCACAGCTTTTTCATATGAACTGTCAAATGTATCTCCTTGCAAAATTATCTCTACGTATTCTCCTCCAAAAAATCGTACTTGTGATACCTTTTGACTTGGTGTTGTATTTGGCATAAAAATTTCCGCTGGGATTTGTAGTTTATGACACGTATAAGCGACGCCTTGTGCATGATTACCAGCACTAGCACAGACAACTCCTTTTTTCAAGTCTTCCATCGGTAAACTACTAATACAGTTATAAGCACCTCGTATTTTGAAAGAACGAACAACTTGTAAGTCCTCTCGTTTTAAATATACGTTACATTGATATTTCTCAGATAAAATGGGATCACGTTCTAAGGATGTATTTCGAATCACATCTTTTAACATATTATATGCAACGAGAATATCTTAAATTTTGATCATTTCTTTCACATTTTTCATATCTTTAACCGCCTCACTGTATAATTTAAAAAAGTTTTGTTTTACATTATACAGAATAATCTAAATTTTTAAAACGCTGTTCAAATAAAAATGAATCAACATTTATGCTATGTTGATTCATTCTTTCATGATGGCGTTTCCACTTTAATAAACTTGCTATTTGACATGTACTAAAATTTATTACCGGTGTGTTTTTAATCAACCTCTTGTCCAGAAAGAATCTTCCATCCGGTAGCTGTAACACCTGCTTCTAATCTAAGACCATTCACTACTTTTTCAATGAAAGCCGTCTTCTTAGCATCACAATGTAAAACTGCATGAATCGTTACTTTTGTACCATCTTCAATCTCTTCACTATATAATTCTCTTAACTCAACCTCTTCTGTATTGAACATTTGCATGAGCAACAACCTTATATGAACTTCATCTGTATTAGAGCACGTTGCAGATAGCGCATAGCTCATTTTCTCTGGCATTTGATCAGTTGATTTCTTATTCATAAATAGCGCAACCGGACGGAGGAAAATATTCGCTACTAAAACACCAAATGCTCCTAATATAGCAACTTTTAGAAAACCTGCTCCGACGAGAGTTCCTACACCTGCAGAGCACCATAATGTTGCAGCTGTATTTAGCCCCCGTATACTAAAGCCGTCCCGAATTATGACACCCCCTCCTAAAAAACCAATGCCACTAACAACTTGAGCTGCAATCCGGGTCGGACTCGTTTCTCCTGTTACGATTACTGATAATAAAACAAACAAGCATGCACCTAATGAAACCAAAGCATTCGTTCTTAAGCCCGCCATACGATGAAGCCACTGACGCTCTGTCCCGATAAGGGCCCCAGCAAATATAGCTACAAGTATACGAACTGCCATTTCTTGCAACAGCATTTTCTCCCCCCTATCTTCTACTAGTCAACCTTTGCTCTCATTAGAATACCATAAAAGATGCTCCTATTTATTCTTCTATAAATAATTGCCTCACTTCTTCATCATAGTCAAACAAGTCAGCATAACGACCCCAATCAATTAATATATCCAATTGTTTTTCGGATTCCTCTACGTTGTAATGTTGATTTAAAATTTCAATAAAAAATTCCCTGTTCATCGTTTTATTTGCCTTAGAATGCAGGACATTCACAACTGTTGCCATCATCGGAATATGTTCCAATACTTGTTTACGAAACAATTCTTTTCGCTCTTGTACAGATCCTTCCGCAAACAAATGTCCAATTTTCGTTAAAGAAATATCTCCATTTATTGTCGTTGTAAGGCATAATAAATCTGCCGCCTCAACAAGAGGCAAAAAGTCTTCTAAATCAAGCATAAGCTCTTCCCCGGCAAGCCGATATAAATCCATTTTCTCTTCTCCTAAATCTTGCAAAAGCTCAATAAATCCAGCTAAGGCACCTCCTGAAATAGTAGAAGAAACTTTCGCCCATTTTTTTGTATTCTTTTTCTCTACAATAACTTTTTCTCTTTTTGTAAGTAAAGAATATAAATGATCAACAATACTAGCAAAAATAGGATCTTCCTTGTCTCTTGGACGAGTCAGCGTAATTGAAATATCACTAATAATACGCGCTGGATCTCGCGATAATACAATTGCTCGGTCTGACATATAAACGGCTTCTTCAATACTATGAGTTACCATAATAATTGATTTTGTTGGTATTTTCCTTTCAAACCATAGATCTAAAATATCATTTTTAAGATTCTCAGCAGTTAATACATCCAAAGCTGAAAACGGTTCATCCATCAGCAAAATATCTGGTTCCATCACTAAAGCACGACCAATCCCAACACGTTGGCGCATGCCGCCAGATAGCTCTTTCGGATACGCATTTTCAAACCCTTCTAAACCAATCATTTTCAAAATTTGATTTACCTTTTCCTTTTTTTCATCTATTGACAAAGAAAATGTTTCTAAACCTAATTCAATATTTTCTTCTACAGTTAACCACGGAAAAAGCGCAAAAGATTGAAATACCATACTGCATCCAGGATTAATTCCCTCTATTTTTTGCCCATTATATTGAACAATTCCTTTCGAAGCAGGGACTAAACCAGCAATAATACGCAGTAATGTTGATTTTCCAGATCCAGAAGGTCCCAGTATAGAAACAAACTCACCTTCTTGAATTTCAAGTGAAATATTTTCAAGAACAATTTTATTTTGAGATTTTTCTTTTTCATATAACTTTGTTACATCTTGTACTTTTATTAATGATTGAGACATAAGACTTTCCTCCTCTAATCAAGGCGATATTTTGTTTCAGCCACTGCATATAATTTTCTCCAGAAAAATCGGTTAAACAAGACAACAATGACAGCCATAATAACAATTCCCCAAATAATATGAGGCCAGTTCCCTGCAGTTGTAGCCTTTGTAATATAAGAACCTAGTCCAGTTGCGACAAGATCATGATTCTTCCATGAAACAAATTCCGCAACAATGCTAGCATTCCAAGCACCGCCGCTTGCTGTAATCCCTCCTGTTACTATATAAGGAAAAATACCAGGCAAGATTAATACTTTCCATGTTTTCCAAACCGATAATTTTGACATTTTAGCCGCCTCACGAAGATCAGAAGGAATTGCCATTGCTCCTGCAATAACATTAAACAAAATATACCATTGCGTTCCAAGCATCATAAGAGGAATCGATCCTAGTTCAAAATTCACACCATATTTCACATATAGAATCGTTAGAAATGGAAACACCATATTCGCTGGAAATGAAGATAAAATTTGCACAATCGGCTGCATAATTCGAGATAATCGTGGATGAAACCCAATTGCAACTCCTACTGGTATTGTCCACAATGCACCTAAAAACGTAGAAATACAAACACGGAACAACGTTAAACAGCCTAACCAAATGACATGTATCATCTCTTTGACACTTAGGGTTGCTATAAATTTAATTCCTTGCACAGTATACATTCCCACACATATAACCGCACTTAATATAAGAACAATATAAATAAAACGAAACAAGACAATATTACCTTGTTTCTTTTTCATTCTAATTTTTTTATTCCCTGCAAATCGTTTTCTCACTTGATGCATCGTTTTTTTTCGTAAAAGTAACATTTGTTCACCTATTACTTGTACAAAAACAGCCCGCTTTATAAGTGTAAGAACCCATGAAGTTTGGACATCTGTTGAAGCCGTCTGCTCATTTCGAAATTTTTGTGCCCAAGCAACAATTGGTCGCCAAAATAGTTGATCAACGAGAATGATAAGAACCACCATTGTAAGAATTGCATATAATATCGCTTTCATATCTCCTTTATCAATTGCAGACGCCATATAAGAACCAATGCCAGGTAATTGAATATCTTTATTCAAAACGGATATCGTTTCAGATGCTGCAAGGAAGAACCAGCCACCGCCAAATGACATCATCCCATTCCACACTAGCCCATTCATGGCATGAGGCAGTTCCAACTTTGTAAATCGCACCCATCCGTTCAATTGACTCATTCGAGAAAACTCATATAAATCTTTCGGTACAGTTCGTAAAGAGTGGTAAAAACTAAACGTCATATTCCAAACCTGACCAGTAAAGATTGCAAAAATAGAGGCACATTCTACCCCTAATAAACTATTGGGAAATAAAGCCATAAACCCAGTTACAGTTACAGATAAAAAGCCAAGTACTGGAACAGATTGTAAAATATCAATAATCGGAATCATAATACGCTCTGTCCACCGATTTAATACAGCAATTTTTCCGTATATAAGTGTAAATAATAACGATGCCACGAGAGCTAAAAACATCCGAAGTAAGGATCGCCCCGCATAATAAGGTAAATTCACAGGGCTCAGATCAATTGTTTCTTTTTGCTGGGCTGAAAAATGTATTGTCATTCCCTCACCTAAATCAACAACCATATAAAATAACCCTATAATAGCCAGTAATACAATAATATCTGCCCAACTAAAGCGCTTTTTCTGTTCTTGAACAGAATATATAGATGTCTTCATCGTTTTCCTCCTTGTCAAATCGAGGAACACTACTTGAACTCATCCTCAATTGATGAGAAAAGATAAGCAAGCCCCTCTATTAATATATGCTCGATGCCCCTATCACCATCCATCTTTTCTCACCTCCAAACAATATAAAAAACCCCTCTTAGGCAAGAGAGGGGCATACTTAAACAAGGCTAAAATATATATATCCTACCTCTCTAGTTGAGCTTTGGCACTATACAACGTAGAGAAAGAAATCTCAGCCACCTTAAGTAAAGCCTTAATCCGACAGTACCTGTTCTACCCATTGGCGTCTTTCGACATTTCCGGGCAGTGGCCTATGTTTGTATAGGAGCCTCGCCTAACGAGGAATCTATTCAATTTCTATAATGACAATAAACTTTTGAATAAGAACTGTCAATCAAAAATAACACATGTAAGTATGACATTTTTTTGTCTAAAAATAATAAAATTTACTAACTACTCAGTCACTCTATGAAAAACCGACAGAAAAACATGTTTTTAAATAGTCGAGAGGGACTAGCTATGTTTAGGAGCAGTCAGGGCCTTTTCCTGCCACGCGCAAAGTTTTAAAGCAAAGAAAGGTAGCGAGGTGTAGGTCCATTTTTATCTTCATGACAGCAATCTATATGCTAAAAAATGAAAATAACTTTCTATAGATAATAAGGAGAATATTTCCACCGGAATCATACTCCTTACCAAACCTCTAAATGAAATGTACGGCTGAGTATTCACAAAAATTACATATACATTTAAACCACTTTCACGATTAGCGTGAAAAATGCAACACAGGAATTGTGTTGCATTATACATTGTAAGTACTTTTATAAAGCCTTTAATTATTCGTCCGTCTCGTTAAAATGATAAAGCTAAGCATCGCACCGATATGACAACAAACAATTGTTATTCCCATTGGTACAGCTGTCTGCTCTCCTTGAATGCCAACTAAAGGGGCAACTACTGCGCCAGAGATAAACGGTAACAGTCCTAATAAAGCTGCAGCGCTTCCTGCTGCTTTTTGCTGATTTTGCATCGCCAACGTAAATCCAGTCGTTCCAACAACCCCTACGCTAGAAACAATCATAAAGAAGCAGATTAATACCCCTATTAAAGAAGGGGCCAGCAAAATAATCAGAAGTAGCATTGTGCCTCCGAATAAAGCCAAAAGAAGTCCTGTTACTAATAAAGTACGTTCATTCATCCTTCCTGCCAAGCGCCCTGTAACTTGCGACGCAATAATTATCCCCAAACCATTTATCGCAAAGAATAAACTAAATAATTGCGGCGAAGCACCAAAAATATTTTGAATAACAAACGGTGATCCTGAAATATAAGCAAACATCGCTGCAGTTATAAACCCTTGCGATAGTGCATAGCCCATAAAGACTCGATCTTGTAATAAACTTCTATAATGTAATAAGCTCTCTCCCCATCCACCAGCAGTTCTTTTTTCTTCGGGCAATGTTTCTGGCAAAATAAAAATAACACTTAACAACATAAGTCCACTTAATATACCTAATACAATGAATACCCAGTGCCAAGAAGCAAAGCTTAAAATTTGTCCCCCAATAATAGGTGCGAAGATTGGAGCAGCTCCATTTACTAACATTAAAGCAGAAAAGAATTTCGTAAGCTCTGATCCCGTGTATAAATCTCTCACAATCGCACGTGAAAGTACGATCCCCGCTGAACCAACTGCCCCTTGCATAAAACGTAAGACAATAAGTATCCAGACAGACGGTGTTAGCGCACAGAAGAATGACGTAACCGCATAAATAACAAGACCAATTACAAGTGGTTTTTTCCTTCCCTGACGATCGCTCCATGCACCGACCCACAATTGTCCTAACGCAATCCCTAACAAACATGCAGTTAAACTTAACTGTGTAAGTGCACTTGTCGCATGCAAATCGTCTGTTAAATTTGGAAAAGCAGGAAGATACATATCAATAGAAAGTGGTCCAATCGCAGATAAACTTCCGAGAACGATCGCTAAAATAATTCTCTTATCTTTTGCAAGTTGTACTTTCATTTGTAATTCTGTTTGCAATTGTATAACCTCCTTTTTCTCCCTCATTAACGTACAGAATAAAACAAACTCCCATTACCTAAAGTTTCAAATTACGGATATCCTTTCCATCTTCATCACTTTACAAGAATATAGAATAAAAAACGAGATGTAACTATTTTGGTTACAATTATGTTTATTGTTAATACATTCACTCGATTTTTTTCCAGTTCAAACATATATAAGAGGATATCAACAAATGTCGATATCCTCTTACCTTCTATTTTTCTTGATCTATTTCCTTTAAATTTACTCTTTCACAACGATTCAATTGTGTTAACATTATAAATATTACATATTAAAGGAGCATGCAAATAAATAAAAGGGGGAGTTCATTTGTCTACATTACGAAACTTAATTGAACTACCCTCACCTACCGCTTCAAGCTTGAGGTAGGGGTCTGATATGATAAAGTAGACGTGCATACAAAAAGGTGCTTACATAAGAAGCACCTTTTTACATTCATCATAATTTATTTACTTTAACTCACGTCTTTTTAGAAGTTTCCTAAAAAAAGTGCAATACCTACACTTATACAGCACGTACCTCTGCCACTAATTTCTGACCATCCATGTACATTACAAGCTTTACTGGGTTATCACTTGCATTCTCAAATACTAAATCTAAATACGGATATGCAATCGTCGCATCTCTACCTTTAGGCACATAACCTACTTCTTTAGAATGGGTTGATCTCTCCACCATTTTTAAACCTGCTTGATCTGCAGCGTTAAATAATGTAGAAGACGTTTGGCATACACCTCCGCCGTATCCATCTACTAATTTACCATCTACAATTTCTTTCCCTAACTGATAACCTTTATCTGGTGTAGTATCTCCAACTAAAGAATTAAAGGAAAATCTATCACCCTTTCCTAATACAACCCCATTGACAGTACTTGCAGACAAACGAATGTTTTCAATTCTACCGCCTGTAGAACTACCTAAATTCGTTTCATATCTTCCTATTGCTGTCCCGTTTCCTTTTCCGTTTTCTGATGTTGCTGCAGGCTTTTTCTCTACAATCGGCAACTGATAAGAAGACTCCCACATTCCAACATTCATCAACTTATCTACTAACTCTTTTTCCATTAATTCGTAAGCAGGTTTTCCTTCTACCCATGTACCATCACTTCTCATACGAGACGGAACCATCTTTGTATCTACACTCTTTGCAACTCCACTAACTACCTTAGACACTTCTTTTTTAAATGTCTTTTCATCTTCGAAATAACCTAAACTAGCTAAATCGATCTTTTTCACTTCTTTTCCAGTTCTACCATCTACTAAACTAATACTTTTATTTACCTCTGCTTTTGCTTCTACATTATGGTTCCCAACACCACTTACTAATGTAACCTCACTAGCTTTTGCAGTACACCCGCTGACTATCCCTAAACATAATGTCCCTAACACTAGACTTCGAACCCTACGTAACAAATGACTCTCCCCTTCTATTTTCTAACTTTTCCATTTGAAACAATTCTATGTATGTATAATTACATTACTTATCTATATAAATTTCATGTATCACTAGCGTACTTTCTTCCTATCTTAAGTTACTCTTTTGTTTCATAAAAGTCTACACATATTTTCTTTTTAAATTTTAACCACCGTACCCATCCAGTATATACCAAAAAATACACTGTGACAATTTTTATACATTCACTATTTTATTATATCAATATTACATGAAAATGTAATGAATAATGATTCTAAAAAACAAGATACATTATACATATGCGTTCACCCTGTCAACTATCCACATTTACACATATGGAAGATTCACTGTTATTAAATTGACGAATGTTTTCTCCATCTCTATACTGAAAAGAGTTAACGAAATGAAACAAGGTGATAATCATGGATTTTGAAATAAATTTTCTTTCCTTTTACGTCGTACAAGTAGATGGACAAGGTGAACAAGCAGATAAACGTTACAAACATTTCCAAACGTTAGATGCAGAAGAATACGAAGACAGTCCATTAAAAGACTTTCTAGACGGTGAATTATTAAAAATTTCGAAACGAAAAGTAGACCGTCATCCAAGAAGCGAACAAGTCCCAACAAAAATTGGCCGCTTCATTGTTGAAGTTGGGCATGAATTCGATTCAAACCCGAACTACAACCTTTTTAACCGTATTCGATTTGCTGAAACGAAAGAAACATTTAAAGATATGAACGAACCACTCGTCTATACATATATTGATACAAGCGCTGTACGCGGCGGTGTATTTCTCGTTGTCCAAGCAAAGCTTCGCAAATATTTTGACGATCCGTTCGTATTTGTTATGAAATGTGACTTTGAACCAAAGGTTGCGTCTATTTCTGATGAGGCAACGCTAATTCGAAATGTTGAAATGGCAATCACAACGAAAAACATGAAGTCGATTCAATACCCATACATGCCAGAAGAAGGCATCGTCGAAGTTGGCGAACTAAAAATCCACCAAGCATCACACGCCCGCTACTTCGAAGACTTCTTAAAATTCGTTGAGTATGAGCGTTCCATGCCAGAAATTATGAAAACACAAGTTATGGGTATGGTATACGACCAAATTGAAGACGTCTTTGAAGAAGGTACAGAAGAACGAGAACAATTTGACCAAGCGATGGAAGTATGGGCAGCAAGTCCAAAGCGTGAAATTATGGAACATTTCACAACGGAAGAAGTTATGGAAGCTACAGCACAAATTGTGGAGCATACCCCTGAGATAGAATTAAAACTAAAGGCAGACCATATTGGAATCAAGAGCTTATTATCTGACTTCGGTGAATCGGTACACATCGCTAAAGTTAACGGTCGTTACGTTTTAATGATAGAAGCTGACACGTTAACTTTCGAACAAGGTTTTTCACCGATAGAATTCCTTAAACCAGATGATTTACATGAAGTAGTCGATAGAATTATAAAAAAGGGATCAACCTCTTATCAGGATTAGCTTTGTTGGTGTAAAGATGACGAGTGAGTGACACTTGAAATTTGTTTGTATATAACCACAAATAACAAAAAGTTACGGTTCTAATATTGAATAAAAAGCTTCCATATTACTATTTTTTCGAGCACCTTATACTGGTGCTCTTTTATTTTCCACTTGCAAATATGCTGTTATTTTGTGGTCACTAAAAATATATGGATACTAAAACTTTCTATATTGTATAAATTCATCGAAGAGTAAAAACGATATTATAGCTTTCAGCTTTTCGTCATTATCAACGTGTTCGTATATATTGTCTATTTTTTTACAGACTGTGTAAGCTGCTAGTCGAGAAAGCTAACTTTTGGGTATAATAATAATAAAGAAATTTATCAATTTATAGTATCGGTTAGGAGCTCAGTAGATATGAAAACAGTTGTTGTCATAGGTGGAGGTATTACGGGACTCTCTACTATGTTTTATTTAGAAAGATTAAAAAAGGATTACAATATAGATTTAAAATTGATCCTTGTAGAAAAAGAGGAATATTTAGGCGGGAAAATTCACAGTGTAAAAGAAAATGATTTTATTATGGAAACAGGAGCAGATTCAATTGTTGCTCGAAATGAAAATGTGATACCCCTTATAAAAGAGCTGAATCTAGAAGATGATATGGTATATAACGAAACTGGTATTTCTTACATTTATTCAGAGAATACGTTACATCCTATTCCCGCTGATACAGTATTCGGAATCCCTACAAGTGTAGAGTCGTTGTTTAACAGTACGTTAGTCTCAACGAAAGGGAAAATTATTGCACTGAAAGATTTTATTACTAAAAACAAAGGCTTTACGAAAGATACATCGCTTGCTTTATTTTTAGAAAGCTTTTTAGGAAAGGAATTAGTTGAGAAGCAAATTTCTCCTGTCCTTTCAGGGGTATATTCTGGTAAATTAAATGAACTTACAATGGCATCTACCTTACCATATTTACTCGACTATAAAAATAAATACGGCAGTATTATTAAAGGGTTTGAAGTGAACAAAAACCAATTTCAGGCAGTTGGAAATAAAAAGTTTTTATCGTTCAAAGAGGGACTCTCTACGATTGTTAATCGGTTAGAAGAGGTGTTGACTGAGACCGAAATACGAAAAGGAGTAACAACGACGAATGTAAGTAAAGTCGGTAATAAGTATGAAGTTTCTTTTTCGAATCAAGAGAAACTAAAAGCGGATTACATTGTTTTAGCTGCTTCTCACGATATTGCACAAGCAGTATTAAATTCTACCGAATTAAATAGTGATTTCAATAAATTCAAAAATTCATCTCTTATTAGTATTTATTTAGGATTTGAAATACCTGATAATCAATTACCGGCAGATGGAACAGGCTTTATTGTTTCAGAAAATGGTAATTTATATTGTGATGCTTGTACATGGACAAGTAGGAAGTGGAAGCATACATCAAATAAACAAAACTTATTAGTAAGAATGTTTTATAAAAGTTCAAACCCAGCGTATGAAAAGATTAAAACTAATAGTAAAGAAGAATTCATTCAAGTTGCTTTATCTGATATTAAAAAAAGTCTTGGAATTCAGAGTGAACCGCAGATTGTTGAAGTTACAAACTGGAAAGACTTAATGCCAAATTATCATTTAGAACATAATCAGGCAATTCAATCTTTGAATGAAAAATTGTCAGCTAATTTTCCAAATGTTTACTTAGCTGGTGCTTCATATTATGGTGTAGGCATTGGAGCTTGCATAGGGAATGGAAAGAATACAGCAGATAAGATTATGAAATCATTACATAATTGTTCGGAGTAATGCCACCTTTATCCCGCTGTTCGTGGGCAGGCGAAAGCAATGTCCAGCTTCAGTGGCTAGAATGTGAGGGGATGAAGAACCCCCCACTGATTAAAGTTTCACTTTATATTTTTGATGAAATCCTCCTCTAGTATAAGAGGAGGATTTCGTACGTTGTTGTACCTATATAAATCCATTTTAATTTTTTGACATTTAAATCCCTGCTATGCAGAATAAAAAGTAACCTACACTCGTTTGCTCTTTCTGTTTTTACTTCGCATGTGGCAGAAAAAGACCCCTAATCTCTTCTATGCATGCCAGATGATCTCGCCCACCTAAACATGAAAGGGTTGTTGTGTCTGTTTTTCAATTTGTATTTATATAGTTTTTATATATTACTCATAAAAGAGTAATATATTCTTTCTATCCTTGTGACCATGACATCTTGCGTTAAATATTGCCCAGAATAGGCCTGAGCATCTCTTCCTAATTGTTCACGAAGACCTTTATCCGTTAAAAGTAATTTGAGAGCATCGGAAAGTTGTTGCACATTGCCCGGCTCACAAATGATCCCTGTTTTGCCATTTTGAATCATTTCTGGTATACCACCGCAGTTTGTTGTTATGATAGCTTGACGAGAAAACATAGCTTCAATAACGGAAATTGGAAAGTTATCGTTAATAGTAGGTAAAACATAGATTGTAGAAGCAGAAAGAATTTCTGGTATATCTGTTCTTCTGCCAAAAAACTTTATATTGTCAAGCCCGAGTTGTACGACTTGATTTTCTAGTCTTTCCCGCATGACACCATCTCCAACAATCCATACCTCCACATTCGTTAAATCTTGTTGAATTTGTGAGAGTGCGTTTAGAAGAATATCATGACCTTTTCTAGGTGAGAGGCGAGAAACACAGGAAATTACAAGATTGTTATTGCGCTTCAGTTTGGATATAGAATCTTGCTGAAAATGTATACCTGTATGAACGGTAATCAATTGTTCTGTCTTTGCTCCGTATTCTTTTAAAGGCGTATGAAAGGAATTGCTGATCGTTATGATTTGATCAACCGCTCTTATCCCCTGTTTTTCAATTTCACTAAAATACGCTTCTTCAATTGATCCTTTTTTTATTTTATTAAATTTTAATCGACTTTTTGTAAAATGCCCATGCGGTGTAAAAAAAAATGGTTTCTTATATTCTAAGTTTAGTTGTGCTAATAAAAAGGCCGAGAATAAATCTTGTGCATGTAACACATCATATTGTTCTAGGTTTCTTTCTCTTAAGAAAGACTTAAACACATTCAAAAAACTCGTGTTTTTTATAATTTTTTCATTAGCTGTACCATATCGTTGTAACATAAAATCTCTTGCATCATTTGCAGCCTTGGGAATGTCTTGCTCTAAATGAATTGCTGTCATTTGAGTAGGAGAGATGACATCTACGTTATGACCATACTTTTCAAAGCCTTTTTTTAAAGAAGTAATATAATTTGATAATCCTCCTGTATTAGGATATTTCAAAAATGTTACATAAAGAATTTTCAATTTATTCGTTTTACTTAGTGTACTATTTTTCTCAATTCCATACATCTCGATTATATGATCCTTTTTATTATCTATTTGATAGTATTCATCCATGATTTTTAGTAGACTCGTATGGAAAGGAGAATTACATTCATTTCGTCTTTCCTTTTCTGTATTCAGAAGCATCTCCTCCTAACTCAGCTAATGATGAAATTTATATATAAATCCAAATTAAAAACCTGACATAAAACCCTTTTCTTTTTAAATGGCCATGAGTAAGAGCGGTTAATGCCTTTTTCTTCCACATGCGATATTCAAACAAAGAGAGCAAGAAAGTAGCAGGTTACTTTTTACTTTACATGGCAGCGACTTGTGTGTTGGAAAGTCAAGTCAGATTTATATATATTCTATAAACCTAATTCACTTCCCCAGGTAGAAATTTTTTCAAGGTGATATGGCAATAATTCACCGCCGCGGTTATCAAATATTCTTCGCAGCTGAGTATGCAATCCCTTTTCTAATGTTCTCTGCAAATACGCCATTTTATATAGGTCCATTGGCCTCGTTTTAAAGTTTATGCCATTCTTCTGCATTTCTTTGGCATAGACTTCCACACAATGTGTACGAATTTCTTCAGCACGGCCTTGCCAATCTTTTCTGAAACCCATTAAGATTTCAACTAGAACAACCATATCAAACCAGACTGGTGCATATTTAGTTGACTCCCAATCGATAAACTGGATATTCCACGGTGCATGTAACGTCACATTGTTACTACAAATATTTTGCAGATGAAGATCACCATGCGTGATTGATGAACCATTTTTTAATAGTTCTGGGAAAAAATCCGGTCCCTTATTACATAGTTTTACTAGCGATGTATAATGAGGTTTAATCATTCCCCTTAACCGATCTTCTTTCATTCCATCATCGAGAAAATCAATCGTCTTTTCAATTTGTTTCGTTCGCTCATTTCTCATGCGGCTCGATTCATAAATAGGTAACCAAGATTGCCAAACATCTTTAAGCTTTTTACTATTACCTTCAAATGTACTAGCATGAAGTTTGGCAACAGCGGGAATAATGTAGTCAAAATGTTTCGGGAGAAAAGTAATCTGACCACGTATTTGACGTACAAACTCCATAAATATCCAGGTCTCGTCCCCGTTTTTTTCAATATGATATATTTTAGGAAGAAATTCTTTCAATACGGGATAAGCTCTATCGTATATATTAATTTCCACTTCATTTTTGTAATCTGCTGAATTATATATTTTTAGAACAATAGAACCGGAATCAGCTCCTGATTGAATAAATAATTTGTAAATGCTACTTCTTCTTGTTGATTTTAAACACTCTATTTTACCAGGATCAATTGCAACTCTCTTATTCATTGAATAAGAGAGTTTTTCTGCAATTTTTAACTTTTCAATTAAACGGGATAATGTTTTTACCTCGTACAATGTGTTCATTCCTTTCGTTTCCAGGCGTTTATCAAATGAGAGCATGTGCTTCTAACGAACGGCATTGGATCATCCCATGCAAACAAAGCATATTCTTTTTTACCGCGTAACCCTTCATAAAAATCTTTAAACGTCATTTCAGCCCTCTTTTTCTTAGAGCGAAATGTTAAATAATACCGCACAAAATAGATCCATTTGATACCATCTATTTGTTTCAGTCTTGGCGTTGGATTTTGCTTTGTTAAATATAAATAATACATGTAGGCAAAATCAATGCCAGCAGGTTCTGTCAGACTGTGAGTTAACCAAAAACGAGGGTTTATTTCAATAAACTTATAAACGCCATCTCGAGGATCTTTTTTAAACTCTGCCATAGCAATACCCTTCAGCTTAATCTTCTCAAAAAAAGGCAAACATATATCCACCAATTCTGGAACTTGTTTACTAACGATATGAGCTCCTGTTCCAAATTCAGCTGGAAATTGATGATTCTTTTGTAAAGAAAATAATGCCAGTAACTTCATGTTATCATCATAAAATGTGGCGACTTTATAAAAACATTGATTATCACCAGGAATGATTTCCTGAAGAATGAGCTTTCCATGCTGCCGATATGATTGATACTCATTTCTAAGTTGGTCTGAATTCTGTATGAGAATGGCCTTTTGATTTATTTTTTTTCGAAACTCATGTCCCAAAACCGGCTTTAATATACATGGGAAATCGATACTCGATATCGCTTCTTCCAATTGTTCTTGTTTCGTAATTACGTACGTTTTAGGACATGGAATATTATGTTTGACTGCTAGTTCATATGCTTTTTGCTTATTTAGTGTTTCTTCGATCAAAGAATGTTCAGGAAACAAAAACAAATAATATTTAGAAAGTTCCATTCGATATTTTGAAATGAATATTACATAATCATCCGCACCTGTATACAAAACAGGTTTCAATTTAAATTCTTTAGCCAAGTTGATTAGAAAAGTTAGTAATTCTTTTTCTTCAGATAAAGGACTTGGGCATACTCCACATGAAGCAAGACGTGACTTTCCTATTTTATAAGGTTTCTCTACATCAAATGCATAAACACTAATTCCTTTTCTCGCTAAACTTCTAATAATTCCAATTCCATTAGCACTTAAATCCAACACAACTGCTGCATGTTCATGATTCATAGGATTCTTCCTTATCTAAACACTTTCTATAGATTTGTTCGATATTTGTTATCATTGTCTCTCTAGTTAAATACTTTTTAGCAAATTTCCTTGCATTTTTACCTAACTGTTCTCGTGCTTGCTGATTTACAATGACAGATCTTAATGCCCGCGCCAGTTTATTTGCATCTCCTGCCTCAACAAGGATACCTGTCTTAGAGTGACTAACAAGTTCCGGTATCCCCCCCGATGGCGTCGAAATGACACAAACGCCACTATGCATGGCCTCAATAATAGAAATAGGTAGGCTATCGTTTAAAGTTGGTAGTACAAAAATATCAGTGTTACTTAAAATGTCTGGAACGTCATTTCTTTCTCCTAAAAACTCTACCATGGAAAGATTCAAATTATTAACTTGCTCTTCTAACGTACTTCTCATCTCGCCATCTCCGACAATGAGTAATTTTACATTTTCTGTAACTTTTCTTTCCATTTTTGAAAGAGCATCAAGTAATATATTATGGCCTTTTCTTGGGCCTAATCTAGCCACACATGTAATAACGATTTTCTTATGTGCTGATGATGTATTTTCTGCACGATACTTATCAGGATAATCAATACCCGTTAACACAGTTGTCATCTTCTTTTGTTTTGCCCCCAACTGCATTAATGGACTGCGAAATGAATCACTGAGAATAATAAGATGATTGGCAAATTCAATAGCCTTTCTTTCTATTACCGTATGATAGAATTCTTCCAGCGAATCCTTTTTAAATATACCGAACTTTAGCCGATTAAAAGTATACATTCCATGCGGTGTGAATACTAATTGTTTTCCATAACGTTCATTAATTCTTCCTAATATATTAGCTGTAAATAAATCTTGCGCATGAAAAATATCATATTTTTTAAAGTTAATATTTTCAAGCAGCATTCTTTCGAATATATACGTATTTCTGTGATTTCTGACAATTACATCATTATAACTTCCATAACGTGTTTTAAAAAAATCTTTCAATTGTGGAACAACCACTTCACGCATCTTTTCTACTCGGCTTTTAGAAAATTGCTTAGGAGAAATAACATCGACGTGATGCCCCTGTTTTCTTAATCCTTCACTAAGTGCTGTAATATAATTAGATAATCCCCCAGTATGCGGATAGTCCCAAAATGTAGCAATTAATATTGAAAGATTCTTCTTTTTAGACACCTTTTGCTCTGGATAACGCTCTTGCACTGTACTCTTCTTTTTTTGTAATGAGAATGATTGAACTCCATAATACTTATCCATTGTTTTGATTACATAAGAATAAGGAAACTCAAATCTTTTTTTCACTTCCAAACCCTCCTTATTACTTCGAACGCTTCAGCATATGGTACGCCAATCGTCATTCCCCTTACTCTGCCTAAATATTGTATTCCTTCGTATGAACGAGGATGAGGAAAATCCCTCATTTCTACATCATAATGTTTAAGCGCAATAATTTTCGAATCTATTTGATCCGTTATGTTCACAAAATAATTTGGTTTGAAAGATTTATCATTAGTGTGGATGTTCCACTCGCTAGAGGAAACGGTTTCAAATGTAATCAATTCTATTGGTTGTTGGTTTGGTAGGGGGCGTGTCGCAGTCAAAACCGCTTGAAAAGTAATAAGGTGATCGATATTGAGGTCTCCATAATGATGGGTAAAGATTTTTCCTGGTTTATAGATGTTTATTAATTGTTCAATTTCTTTCGTTAATTGATGCAGCGGAATTAGTTCTAACTCTAAATTAGCATGCTCGAGGAATATCACTTCTTCAATACCAATCTCCTTGTTTGCACACCTGCCTAATTGCTGTATGCGATGAGCTTCCTCTTTTCTTCCTAGAGCAGTAATAATTGAAATTACTTGATGGCCTTCTTCTACTAATCTTTTCAAAGTCCCGCCAGATCCTAATAACTCATCGTCGGGATGCGCGCCAATGACTAAAATACACTCTTTCATTAGTATTTTCACTCCTTGTACTACCTAATTTATGATTAGTGCCACAAAAAGAAACTGTCATTAGCGGAAAACTTGTTTTTATTTATTACTAATAACCAATAGTTCAGCTATATATTTACATGTGTATTTCTCCCTATGTGATAAAGAGAACCATTATTCACCAATGCAAATATCCTGGCAATTAAGTATACATAAACAGGTTCCAATCGCACATTTTTGAAAAGAAGTAATAAAAAAATAGGGATGGCTTTCATATTATATATATCCAAGTAAAAAAAACGAAATGAAAACCCTTTCTTTTCAGGTGGGCGAGAGCGTCTGGTCATGCGATGTTCCAACAAAGAGAGAAAGAAAGTAGGAGGGTATTTTTTGGTTGGCATAGCGGTGAATTGTATGCTAGAAAGTCAAAATTCATTTTTTATTGATCCTTCATCCATGATTTGTATACGGAAGGATGTAAATTCTTCACATCTTTTAAGAACTCCTGTTCCAATCCGAATTTTTGAAACCCTTTTAATAACTTAGTAGGCACTTTACTATTTGAAGTAAAAGCCCTTTTATGATCTATGACTTTTAGCTGTCCTTCTTCATTTATTAAAACGTGTCTCACTTCAGTATCCCATCTGGTAAATCCTAACTTCTCCAATTCACCTAACATTATTAATATTTTTTCAGTTAATTCCTCTGTAATTTTTTTTTCTCTTTTCAAGTGACGTGCAAGTGACATTCCATGTACATACTCCATAACAATATAATTATCTCCATATTCATACAATCGTGGAATAATAGGGGATGATTGTCCAATTTCAAGGGCTTTCAATTCTTGTTTTTGCGTTTTTTCTAGAAAAAATACTTTCACACATTTATTATTGGATATTTGATATACTTTCCCATCTTTTCCATCCCCAATGAGCTTATATTTTTCTATATCTCCTCTACTTACTCTTCTTGTATTAAAATATGATTTCATTTCATTTCTCCTTAATCTAGACTTCATATTTTTGTAATCGCTTCATCACACATTCTATGATTCTTCACTCGCAAATGTACCCTAAATTAATATATTTTTATAATTATATTCAATTCGAATAATGATTAGCAGCTGATGAGTAATGGATTTCCTCTGTTTTAACAAGCGGGGTACTATTAGCTATTTTTTATTACATACTTATGATTAAACTAGTTAATAGTGTTTTATCAAACGTAAAGTAGAGAAAATCATTCTAATAATGGAATATTCATAGCAAGGTTTCTTAATTTTCATTTCATTCACTTATTAATTGAACCATTTTCTTCGTTATTCATTACTGCCAATACTTGAAGTTGCTGTTTAGCTTTCTTTAAAGCGGTATTAAAATAATTTTGCAACAGTAGTAAGGTCGGATTATCAAAATGATATTGTTCTAAGACTCCCTCCCATGTCTTACTCTTCATGAATGTATTCCATGTTAAGCGGCAATGTCCTATTCTCTTTACCTCTTTAAACACCCATCTCTTCATTTTCTTTCTACCCTTATCAGTTAAAGAGCCATTTTTCACAAGAAAGAGCTCCATATTTCTCTTATATCGTTTACGAATGTCTTTTTGTTTAGCTGCTGTTAGAAAAACATTTGCCGTGTTCTTGGCATCGTCAAAGGCGCGATGTTGTTTTCCTTCCCATTCTAAAGTCAACTGTGCTACTGCAAGTTTCAAACTAGGTGGATTTAAAAATAATTCTTTATATGCATGAAATACAAATCTCTGTAAATCAAATCTTCTTTCTCTCTCAAGATTAGGACATTTCACATTAAATCGTGTACAGTCTTCTGTCAAAAATCCATAATCCTCTTTCCCCCACGTTACAAACATATAATCCTCTCCAAGAAATTTACGAAATAGCTCAATTACTTTCGGAAATTTTTCTGCACCTTTTATATCTTGTTTTGTAATTCCTGTTAGTTTTGTTGTATGACGAGATAAAGATGCCGTTGGTTTCACTAATGAAGAAAAGACCTCGATGGCACTCATTGTACTTGCTTCAATCTTGAGAGCTCCGATCTCAACAATTTCTGTTGGAGCATCTGACTGATAGGGTCTAAAATTCCGTTCAATATCAAATACAATATAATATTTTGGTTCATACATACTACATACCTCTTCCTTACCTTTTCTTAACATTATGTCCCTAATCTCTAATATGTATATCGATTTTAATTTCCCGACACATAAGTCACTGCCATGCAGAATACAACATGACTGCTGCTTACTTTCTCTTTTTGTTTTAAAATTCACATGTGGTAGGCGTTTCTATACGCAGCCAGATACTCTTGCCCCTACTAAAAAGAAGGTTTTTATGTCAGCATTTTAACTTGTATATATAATAATGTAAATCATCACTCACAATTTGAGTATAAAAAAAAGAGAAGGGAGTTCCCTTCTCTTTCATTTTAATTATTTTTTTACTACGTTAGTAGCTTGTGGTCCACGGTTACCTTGTTCAACTTCGAAAGTAACTTCTTGACCTTCTTCTAAAGATTTGAAGCCGTCGCCTTGGATAGCTGAGAAGTGAACGAATACGTCTTCTCCACCTTCAACTTCGATGAAACCGAAACCTTTGTCTGCGTTAAACCATTTTACTTTACCGTTTTGCATGAAAAAATCCTCCTAAAATATGTACCTTAATGTACATGTCCATTTTCAACCACTTTACAAATAATCATCAGATATAAAAAAACTGCAATCCAGAGAAGATTTAACATTGCTATCCCCTCTGAAGTTACAGCTTATTTAAATCTCTATGTTATTAAAAGTAAAATGGTTTAACCTCACTATACACCTTTATGAACATAAATGCAAATTTTTTTAAAAAAATTTTATATAAAAAGTGCCTTGTCATCCTTTAATTCATTTAATCTCTATATTTCTTCTACATTTGGCTATGCCTTTCTAGATGAGGTTTACTTATTTTCTGTCATTTTTAATCTGACCGTTCTTATTATGATTTAACGATACACTTTCATATTTCCCTCTTGCCAAAATATACATATCATCCTATTGTATAGGAATCTACGCTAATTAAATAAGAAGTGATTGCACCATAAAGAACTAAAAGCTGAATTATATAAGAGGAGTTTTCAAAATGAAAAAATATTTAAAAAAAGCAATAAAAATATCCTCCATTTTATTACTTGTTTTCATTGTAATTGGTGCTGGTGTTTTGTTTGGTACCCCGTATGGACATAAATTACGTGTAATTGCTGCGGAAAGTATCTTAACTTCACAACATCGTGATTTAGCAAAATTCACTTTATTATCTCAACAAGAATTGAATGAAATTTCAAATTCTATTAATAATCCAAAGTGGAAAAACAGTCAATCCGATGGGCTGCAAAAATTAACAAAACAACAATTAGAAGCAAAAAAGCATATGCCGCTTCATGTGAACATCGAAACCATCCAAAAAAAATATGAGGATCATTATTTCAAAGGTAAACTCATGACAATTAGTAATCCCTTCAATGTAAAGCTTGTAACACAACAAGGTACACAAGGTAGCGATGTTGGTGAGAAAATTTATGTGATGGCTAAGCGGAATCACGCACTTGCTGCGGTAAATGCAAGCGGATTTTCAGATGAAACTGGACATGGTGGCGGTAAAGTTGGTCTAGGCATTGTAATCGAAAACGGACAAATTATTCATACGCCGCAAAATGAAAATACACAAACTATTATTAGCGGTTTAACAAAATATGGACAGATGGTAACAGGAGCCTACTCTGCAAAGCAATTACTAGATAAAAATGTTGTTTCTGCAGCTGGTTTTATGCCTCAATTGATCGTAAATGGTGAAAAAATGCTTACAGATGACGGTGGTTGGGGATATGGCCCGCGAAGCATTATGGCTCAAAAGAAAGATGGCTCAATTATGTTTCTTATCGTAGATGGTAGACAACCTCAAAGCATCGGTGCTTCTTTAAAAGATTGTCAAAATCTTTTATTTGACAAAGGCGCTGAAAATGCAATGGCTATGGACGGCGGTTCTTCTGCAACCATGTATGCCTTAGGAGATGTATTAAATATCCCTTCTACTTTATCTCATAAGTCTCGTTATCTTCCAAACTGTTGGGTTGTAACTACTAATAAAGATCAAAAAGTAGATGTTACAATTGACGGTCACCCGGCAGAATCTTCGAAAATTGCGGAAGTTATCGGAACATCTGCTGTTGCTTCTCATGAAACAAAGAGCAGTTAAGTATCCTCACGGTACTTAACTGCTCTTTGTTGTTTCATACTTCTAGATTTATTTTTTAAAGATACCAAATGGCTTACCAACCGGTAATACAACTTTTCCGAAATGTGTGTTTAATACTGCAGCTGCTGATCCATAAAATGAAAGCAATGAAATAAGCAGTTCAGAAATTGCTGCTAATTTATGCATTGTATGCGGCATAACACCTAACGTACTAAATGAAAGGCCAATAAATAAGAAATCAATAAGTACAAAAATCATAAATAATACTTTATGTGTTTCCATTGCACCAATTGTCATAAATAAGCTAAAAATTAAGTAACCAACAAATGCTACTCCAAGTTGTTTTGGGTCCACAGTTGCTGCTAATTTCCCACCAAATACGCCAAGTTGAATGAGCCATGAAGTACCCACGCCAAACCAAAATAATGCAAATCCTCCAAATGCTGTTGTACCGAATGTATTATTATGCTTTGCATCGTTAATACAAGCAAATAATTGAGCAAAACCTCCTAAAAAGATCGCCCATGGCAATACAAATGAAACACCACTTGTTAAGCCAAGTTTTTGCGAGGACGCTACAAGTGTAACCATTGCAAGTCCAAATAAGCCTAGTGCAGACGGATCTGCTGTTGTCATTTTCACATGATGTGTAGTTTGCTTTTCCATAAAACCCTCCTGATTTAAACACATACTTGAATACAATACTGAAATTAAAGGGTACTGTCAATCTTTTTTATTCTATTTGTATACATTACATATTTCCATATATCTGATATACATATTCCCCTATTTCAAACGGTTTAATATTTATATGTAATAACTCCTTGATTGAAATCCACATCGGAATATATTTGCCACGTCCCCTATCATTTTCTAAATATTCCTCACCTTTCCCATTACCAAATATACCGCCTATAATGCTCGCTTCATAAAAATACTGTGTCCCATTGTAGTTCACCTTCTTTGCTAACTGCTTGATTTGTATATGTACCCCAAGTTCTTCATATACTTCTCTAACTGTTGCTTCTTCTGCGGTTTCTCCTCCCTCAATTCCACCACCTGGAAAAACGTAGTAAACATCTTTATCCCGAATACGCTTTATTAGAGCTAATTTTCCTTCTTGTACAATAATTGCTGCACCTCGATCTCGCATCCTTAAAACACCCCCGCATAATATTATTTTTTTATCTATTTCTGCCTGTTTCAGCAACTTCATTCATTGATAAAGTGTAACTTCCCTCAGTCGAAACTTTCTTCATCATTTCTCTCAACATTGAGCTATGTAAGGTTATCCTTCAATAACAGCAAAAAACTAGACAGCATCGTCTAGTTTTAGGATAAAGAAGATCGTAAAAAACCGAAACGTATAGCATGCTCTATTTCATCTGTCATCGCTCGAAAAAAAACATCTCGAACTGCTAAGTTTTGCGTTAGCAAATAAGCATTCCGATAGTCTTCATACGCTTCTAGTTCATCTTCATACGCACGTTCTAATCCCTCTTTATAAGAGGAATATTGCGTTTGTACCACTTGATACGTTGGCTGTTGCCCCGTTAATGTTGTAAACAATTGTATAAACTGCTGCAAATGTACTTTTTCATCTTCTAATGCATGTGAAATATCTTTCTTATGTTTCGCATTTGGCGCTTCGTTTACAAGCCGACTATAAAAATCAATTGCGGCAGCTTCCCCTTTAATCGCTTCTAAAATTGCTTGCGATACTTGGTTATAAGTCCCTTCGTTCACTCGATAAAATTGATTATACGAGTTAGGATTTACATAGTACATACTTACTCCCCCTCAAAACAATTCATTACTATATTGTATGTAGAGGTAATTATTTCGTTCAGTTTCGTTTCGCTTATGAAAAAGAATGCTTTATACTAATACATGTATAAGGAAAGGAGATTACAATATATGCGTTATGTAATAGTAACAGGAACTTCTCGCGGTTTAGGTGAGGAAATTGCCGCGCAATTACTAGAACAAGGGACGAAACTCATCTCTATATCACGCAACCAAAACGAGCAACTTATGAAGCGAGCACAGCACCTTAATAATCCCTTTGATTTTTATTCGTTTAATCTACAAGAAATTCATCAAATTGAGTCACTCATGGAAAAGATTTTTTCAACTATTGATGTAACCATCGTTTCTTCTATTCACCTAATTAATAATGCCGGTATGCTAGCGCCAATGAAACCGCTCGAGCGCTCAGGAAGCGAGCAATTAATTGCAAATGTACATGTAAATCTAGTGGCACCGATGTTACTCTCTTCAGCATTTATGAAACACACGAAAGACTGGAATGTAGATAAACGTATTATTAACATCTCTTCTGGTGCTGCCCAAAATCCGTACTTCGGCTGGGCGGCATATTGCACAACGAAGGCTGGTGTAAATATGCTTACGAAATGTATTGCGCTAGAAGAAACTGACAAAAAATACCCAGTAAAAGTTATTTCTTTTGCCCCAGGTGTAGTAGATACAGAGATGCAGTCAGAAATTAGACAAACACCAAAAGAAGATTTTATTCAAGTGGAACGTTTCTTAGCTTTAAAAGAAAAAGATCGTTTACTTTCACCAGATTATGTAGCAAAGTCCGTTATTGATTTATTAGAAACAAATCACTTCGATCAAGGTGATATTATACGTATTGATGAACAATAAAAAAACTCGTTAATAGCGAGTTTTTTATTGTTTAGATTCTAAAAACAATAGAACTGACTCCATCACTAATTCATAACCAATTTCTTTATATATTTTATTCGATGTAGGATTAGCTAAATCAGTGTATAATGAAGTCATTTCATATCCATTGTCCAACATACGTTGGCTCAGTGCTGATACACAATTGAAAGCATAACCTTTTTTACGTTCTGCCTTTGGAGTATATACATAATTAATTGTGATATTCCGTTTGGTCGGCCTTGTAACAGCAGCCATTGAAACTAACCGTCCTTCCACTTCCCAACCAAACAGCCGCTGACTTTCAATTAATTCAGCGGCTGTATGCACTGCTTCTTCCTTTGTGACCGCTAAATTTACATCCTCACAAAAATGGTATACCCAATCTTCAATTAATGCTTGTTCTTTTATTTCTACTCGGCGGAAAATCCCGTTGCTTCCAGCCTTTTTCTTTACATACTTTAAACCGTATACACCTTGATTCATTTTGATTTGGATCGACTTATTTTGAAAATCTGCAAGTTGTTCTGCTACATGCTCTACTACTTGTTTTTCTCCAATTAATCCAGGTACATCAGGATATGCAATCGTTAGTTGCCGTGCAATCTCTCTTATATCATCTTTTTCTAAAGGCGCAGGTTTTGCTACAATAACTTGACGCTTATGTGTTTGAAGCATGACAAATACAAGCTTCTCCTCTTTTATAGCTGTTGCCATAAATAATGGAAGCTGTGAGGATTGTAACACACCCAACATTAAATTATTCTCTTGCTCATATGTTTCTAAAAAAGGAAGAACATCATTTTTAAATTGCGTAAAACTTGTATATATATGGAGTCGTATCACTATCATCTCTTCTTTCCTAAATGTATAGTGATATATTAGCGATTTAAGAGGAAAAATCCTTTTTTTATGAGTTTACAATTGCTGTTACAATTGTATTAACTTCTGTTTCAGCTTCACTAAGCTTTTTCTTCACATTCTCTAACGTTTGTTCCTGCCTTACAATATTTTCTTTTCTTTCCCTAATCATCCGTTGCATTTGTTCACAGCTCGGTCCTCCATATACGTTTCTCTTCGCAACAAATGAATGAGGTGAAATCATTTCTTTCCACTCTTCTTCCGCTAGTACAACCTGTAGCTCTTCTTGTAAGTACTCATTAATATCAGCAAGGTTTAGTTCATGTAAATCCTTTTTCTGTTTTTCTGAAAACTTTGCTATATAACTAGCTGCATTGTGGGCACGGCGAAATGGAACATCATACTTCCGAGTTAAAGAATCCGCTAATTCAGTTATCGTAATTGCATGCCTATTGGCACGGCTTTGTAAAATATCCTTTTCAATTGTCATTGTACGTACCACCGCATTCATTACAGAAACAACTCGAATTGCTTTCTCAAAGCCTTCATATAAATGAGGCTGTAAATCATCTTCTGTATCGACTATATCTCCAAACGGCGTATTATGAATCATTTGAAAAACTGTAAACGCTTCTCCCAAAATACTACTCGACAGCGATCTAGCGTGTTCAATAGATACTGGATTTCGTTTTTGCGGCATAATACTACTAATTTGCACATAAGGATCTGCAACTGTAATGCCGCTATATTCTTTCGTCGCTAACAATAAAAAGTCTTGGAGCCATCTACTTGTATTTGTCATCATTATCATAAGTGCGCTACTTGTTTCTAATAAACAATCCGCACTTGCAATCGCATCATATGAATTTTCAATGACTTTCGCAAAACCAAGAAGATCCGCAACGCGCTTTCGATTAATTGGAAAACTTGTTGTTGCAAGTGCTGCTGCCCCTAAAGGAGATTGATTTACAACATTATAGGCGCTCCATAAACGCTCCGCATCACGCCCCATCATATCAAAAATAGCTAGCAAATAATGTCCAAACGTTGTTGGCTGCGCTGGTTGCGTATGCGTATATGCTGGCATAATCGTTTCCATGTGTTCTTCAGCCCGCGCTAAAATCGCCTCTTGCAGTAACATAAAATGATCGATGTATCGGAGTAGAAATCGTCGCAAACTCATCCGATACATCGCCACCCCCATATCATTTCGACTTCGTCCAATATGCATATTGCTAATACTATCACTGTCAGCTTCTTTTTGAATCAGATGCTCAACTAGAAAAAAGAGATCTTCGTACTCTTTACTATATTCGAACTTATCTAATGGCAAAGCTTTTACTTTCTCTACTGCCATAATAATTTTTTTAGCATCTTGTTTTTTTAACAAACCTTCTTCTTCCAACATAATGACATGGGCATGATGAATACGAAACATATCCTCCAATAAATAATCCCTTTGAAAATAGAATATATGTTGTAGTGTACAATCTGCATATGTCTTACCAGGAAAGGTTACTCCTTCCCGTTGCAAAAACTCCTTGTTCCCCTCCTGCATTTCAAATAGCCCCCTCGTCTATAGATTATTAATCATCATACCCACCTACTTGAAATAATGTGTTTATCCAAAGAAAAAAACCGATGCATATACACATCGGTTTTACTTTATAATCGTTGCTTTATACTTATCACTTTGTAATATTTGAAAATGCAAATTAAGTAAATGTTTACGTAATTCAGCACTGTCATCTTCATTTACATCATTTGCTAAAAAGACGATTTCTGTACAGTTTCCCTGTTTGTCTGTTGCATATACAGCTTTTGATAAAGACCATGGTGTATAGCCATTTTTTTGACCGGCATGTCGAAAAACTTGGCGATACTTTTTCCCTTGCATATCCGATTCTACAAGTTGTGCCCATTCATTCTCTTCTTCTTTTGTAAGATTTCTCTTATGATTTGCTTTTTCTAATAAAATCATATAGTCATTCGCAGAAGCAGCCGGTAACCGATCTGACCATATTTTTTCAAAATTCTCCCCTAAATAAAGTGGAATTTCATTTTGCAACTGCGAGCCTTTTTTCTTTAAACGCTCATGTATTAATATTGCATATTTACGATATTCTTCTTGCGACATGTTTTTTATCTTGTCTTCTAGTTGCTGCTTTGGAACATGTAATTCCTTGTGTAAGTATCCCGGAATATACAAAGACGCAACGATTGGAAATAATGGCTGATGTGACGGCAATGCCAGTTCATTTATATTTGCATTAATATTATCAATACCAAGACGATCCATTAAATACTCTGTATTTGCATTTGAGCTAAACTTCATCATTCCTCTTGCAATGTCTTCTAGCGTAACAGCATTTTCCTCTATGAGACCTTTTTTCATTAAAACTTTCTGCCATCTTTCATGAGCACCGCCATCTGTCTTTGGAATATAATAACGATTCACATCATCCAATGATACAAGCTCGTTTGGATCAATTTTCCTTTCTCCTACTTGTTTTGTAAATTCTAGTGCTACAATAAGCTTCATTGTACTCGCTACAGGTAATACAGTATTAGGGTTTACCGAATACACCAATTTATCATTTCGTTTTACTAACAATGCGCTGTTTTTTTGTTCTTTATTTTCTTCTACAAATGATGCAACATACTGTGCATCATCATAATTTGAACTCCATACTTTTTTCACTAAAAAATTACCTGAGATAATAAATGCGAATACACCAATTATCCCCACACATAATCCAATTGTTCTCAAATGGAATTCCTCTCCTAAAATTTCTCTTTTAATCTATTATATATAATTCATATTCAAAACAATAGAGGCGATCTGTAATAAGATCGCCTCTATTGTAACTTGTAAACTTGCATATTGTCTATGTCATAATTCGCATAAAATCTTCAACAAATTGTTTATAGTGTAATTTCCAACCAATTCTCACCCAATTTTTCATCGCCTCTGCACTTGGCTGCGGTCTAAAATCCGCTATACTTTCCCCTTTTGCAAGGCCATCTACGTCAACTTGAACACGGCGATATACATATTCCATCAAAGAAGGATCTGCGGCGGCCATCATTGTTACAACATCATGAATCGGACTTCCTCCTATTTTAGGATTTAATTTTTTATAAGCATTGTAATAATAATTAAAAACAGGTTCAATCAATTCATTAAAATTTGTTTTTGTATTCTTTGCAATATAGGCAACAGTATAAGGAGTAATGATCGCTTCATTCGTTACATTTAGCGGGATTAACGTAACATGTTCAGCATATTGCATGACTAAATTTGAAGCAATTGCATCTCCGTGAAAATTTGCTTCCGCAACAGGAGTAACATTGCCTGGAACAAGAAATCCTCCACCCATTATGTAATACTCTTTTACATTTTTCATCAGTTCTTTTTCTAAAATAAAAGCAGTTGCTAAGCTTGTTGAGCGGCCCGTATCAACAATAATAAGCTCTCCTTTAAACCTTTTAATAATCTCAAATATTTCACAAAATGGTTTCACATTCGCTTTAATCGTTTCAGGTGGACGAATAGGCCCTAATCCTTCTTGTCCATGTATTTCTGGATAATATGTTATAAATCCTCCTGAAAAAGGAATCTTTGCCCCATTAATAATTGGAATATCTTCTCTTCCAGCTATTTGTAACAAATATGCTGCATTATTCGTCGCTTGTTCTTGTGTAACGTTTCCATATCCTGTTACAATACCAACAATATCAATATCTGGATGTAATAAACCGTATATGATTGCCAATGAATCATCAATGCCTGGATCTCCAAGAAACAGTACTTTTTTCAAGGCATTCAACTCCATCCTATCAATTGCTATTACTATATGAACGAAAAAAAGTGTACAGAAGTAAATTACGAGCATTTTTTATTTGATACAGAAATTAACTCCAATAAATAAAGGACAACATATATAAAATATGTATTGCCCTTTATTTCATTATTATCTATATTTACAAAACATCAATTCCCCTTAAACAGATCCACTCAATTCAAGCACGTGTTGGCTGAAAAAGCTTTGTCTATCGCTTCCAATACGTTTCTTTAATATTTAATTCATCATAGAATACCTTTCTAAACCCTGTATATGTAGTAAATTATATAAAAAAAGAAGAGGAACTACGCTTTCACATTTGGCATAGTAACCTCTTCTATTTATAGTACGTTTCATGATATTCTCTTTTTATCAAATTTGTTGCACCTTACGTGAATACAACATGCTTCCTATAACGTAAGCAATAAGTGCTAAACAGACCGGAAATACGACCGTATGAATACCAAAAGGATTAGGGAAAAACAAATGGAACACCATATATGAACCTACCCCGATAACAATAGAAGCCAGTGCCCCGGCAGCATTTCCTTTTCTCCAATACAAACCAAGCACAAGCGGCCAAATAAACGCTGCTTCTAAACCACCAAAAGAAAATAAATTTAACCAAATTAAAAAGTCAGGCGGTTTAATCGCTGCAGCATAAACAAGCAGGCCAACAATTGCTGTAATCCAGAGCGTTCCACGTTTTACTGTTCGATCCGCAGCATTTTCGTTTATGTAATTCACATAAATATCTTTAATAATAGAAGAACTCACAAGTAACAACAATGCGTTCACCGTCGACATAATAGCTGCCATAGGAGCTGCTAAGAAAATACCGGCGAGCCAAGGCGGCAATACTTTCATCGCAAGCAACGGCATTACTTTATCCGGTACATCCACTCCTGGCAAAACAACACGGGCGAATACACCTGTTAAATGCATGCCAATCATAATTGCACCAACAACAATAGTGCCAATAATTAACGCTTGATGCATTGCTTTTGAATTTTTATACGACATAGCACGCACGCTAATTTGCGGCAAGCCAACTACTCCAACGCCAATTAAAATCCAAAATGATGACACATATACTTTTGTTAAACTACCGTCTGCCCCAAATGGTGTAACAAGATTGGGATTAATTTGCACAAGTTCTTGCATGATATTTGAAATACCACCACCTGCAACAATTGTACCAATTAAAATAATTGTCGTACCAACCAACATAATAAGACCGAGTATTGTATCCGAAAGTGCAACAGCACGAAAGCCACCCATCAAAACATAAACAAGTACAAAAAACGTAAAAAGAAATAAAGACGTTGCATATGACATACCTGTTAATGACTCAATTAATCTTCCGCCGCCAACCCACTGCGCAACAGTTGCTGAAAACAAGAAAATAATAATACATAATGCTGATAAAATAACAACAACTTTATTATTATATCTTTCTTTCAAGTAATCAATTAACGTAATAGCTTCCATTTTCCTTGCAATAATCGCAAATTTCTTTCCAAGTACAGTTAAGACAATATAACCCGTTACAACTTGAATGGATGACAATAATACCCAACCAAGGCCCATATTATAGGCAATGCCAGGTCCACCAATAAAGCTACTTGCACTTCCGTATGTGGCAATCATCGTCATTGCTAATAATAATCCACCAAGTTCGCGGCCACCAAGAAAATACTCTTGCAAAAATTTGTTATGTGCGGTTGCTTGCACACGTCTCGATGCATATAGACCAATTAAAAATACAACAATAAAAGATAACATCATTGGAATAATTACATACCAGTTCATTTTCATTCCTCACTCTTTTCTTCCTCATCAAGCGAAACATCTTGAAAGACGAAACGAACAACGAAGACAATCAGTAAAACCATTACAATAAATCCAACTATACAACTATAAAAGAACCAGGCTGGGAATCCTAATATGTAAGTATACTCTTTGGGATCGCCACTACCTAATCCATATGCAAAACCATACCATATCAGAAAGTTGATAACAGCAAGTCCAATTCCAATCCACGCTTCACGATTTGCAATGCGAAACCGCGGGTCATCATGATGTTGATTCATTTCATTTACCTCCTTCCACGATGTATTATTGTAACATTCTTTGTATAGGTTTTCCTACAAAAAAACAAAATGAACATCTTTTCAGAAAAACAACCACACATTACGGTGACGAACCAAAAATTACATATTTTTAACAATTTTAACAAAAATAAAGATTGAAATTTCAGACTCTTTAAGCTACGATTGAAATTAGATGTCATTCACCTAGTTTATCCCGCGTTAACGGGCACCTCCTCTTTTATTCGGAATAAACGTAGTATTTTACTGCGTTTACATTATATATTTTAAGGGGGTTATACAATGAGTCAACTAGCTGTGAACCTTCATGAAAAAGTAGAGAAATTTTTGCAAGGAACAAAAAAGTTATATGTAAATGGGGCTTTTATTGAAAGTGCCTCAGGAAAAACATTTAAAACACCAAATCCAGCAACTGGCGATACATTAGCAGTTGTATATGAAGGTGGCCGTGAAGATATTCATAAAGCTGTCTTAGCAGCACGCCTTGCATTTGATGAAGGTCCATGGTCACGTATGAGCGCTGCTGATCGCAGCCGTCTTATGTACAAGCTTGCTGATTTAATGGAACAACATAAAGACGAGCTTGCACAACTTGAAACATTAGATAATGGAAAACCAATTCAAGAAACAACAACTGCAGATATTCCTCTTGCAATTGAACATATGCGTTATTACGCTGGCTGGGCAACAAAATTAGTTGGTCAAACGATCCCTGTTTCAGGAGATTATTTCAACTATACACGCCATGAACCAGTTGGTGTTGTTGGTCAAATAATCCCATGGAACTTCCCGCTCTTAATGGCGATGTGGAAAATGGGAGCAGCACTAGCAACTGGATGTACTATCGTACTAAAACCTGCCGAACAAACTCCTCTTTCCGCACTATATTTAGCTGAACTAATTGAAGAAGCTGGATTTCCAAAAGGTGTGATTAATATTGTACCTGGTTACGGAGAAACAGCTGGTCAAGCTCTTGTCAGTCACCCTCTTGTCGATAAAATTGCTTTCACAGGCTCAACTGAAGTCGGAAAACACATTATGAAAGAAGCATCTCAATCTTTAAAACGCGTAACTTTAGAGCTTGGGGGAAAATCGCCAAATATTATTTTACCTGATGCTGATTTGTCTCGGGCCATTCCAGCTGCACTTTCGGGCGTTATGTTTAATCAAGGACAAGTATGCTGCGCAGGATCTCGCTTGTTCATTCCAAAGAAAATGTATGATAATGTTGTAGCCGATCTTGCCCTGTATTCCAAAAGTTTAGTACAAGGTGCTGGATTAGATCCGCAAACAACCATCGGGCCCCTTGTTTCAGAAGAACAACAAAACCGCGTGATGAGCTATATTGAAAAAGGAAAAAATGAAGGCGCAGAAATATTAGTTGGCGGAACGAAACCTTGCGAAAACGGTTATTACGTTTCTCCAACAATTTTCGCAGCTGTACAAGATGAAATGACAATTGCAAAAGAAGAAATTTTTGGCCCTGTCGTTGCGGCAATGCCATTCGATAACATTGATGAAGTAATTGAACGTGCTAACAAATCAGCATATGGATTAGCAGCTGGTTTGTGGACAGAAAATATAAAAAATGCCCATTATGTCGCAAATAAATTACGAGCTGGAACGGTATGGGTAAACTGTTATAATGCCTTTGATGCAGCCTCTCCGTTTGGCGGTTATAAACAATCAGGTCTTGGACGGGAAATGGGTTCTTATGCGTTAAATAACTATACGGAAGTAAAAAGCGTTTGGATTAACTTAAACTAGAAGAAAGGTCTTGCCAATCGGCAGGACCTTCTTTCTTTATTTAGTAAGTAGTTTCACTTCACGCTTGTAATCCTCCGCTTACATTCAACACTTCTCCAGTAATATAAGAAGCAAAGTCTGATGCTAGAAAAGCAGCTGCATTTGCAATATCATGCGGCGTTCCAATTCGCCCTGCTGGAATTGCGGCAATCATCTTTTCCTTTACTTTGTCTGGTATAGCTTTCGTCATATCGGTATCCATAAATCCCGGACAAATCGCATTACATGTAACACCAAATCCAGCTGCTTCTTTTGATGCTGTTTTTGTTAATCCAATGACACCTGCTTTCGCCGCAGCGTAATTCGCTTGACCAATATTCCCCTGCCAACTAATCGAAGAAATGTTAATAATGCGGCCATATTCTTGTTTACGCATATGTAAAAGTGCTGGTTGCATGCAGTTAAATACCCCTGTTATATTTACTTGCAACACTTGTTCCCATGCTGTTTTTTCCATTTTATGTAGCATTGCATCTCGTGTAATCCCGGCATTATTTACTAAAATATGCAATTCACCGTATGTTTGAATTGCATACTCAATTAACGATTTTGCATCTGTATGACTGCTTACATCACAAACATACGCCCCTACATCATATCCTTCCTGTAACAATTGGGTTGTCGTACTATTTAAAACTTCTTGATTCAAATCACTTAGCAATACTTTCGCCCCTAAAGAGCCAAATACACGAGCAATTTCTTTTCCAATTCCTTGTGCGGCACCAGTGACAACAGCTGTTTTCCCCTCTAAAAAGTTCATTTTTCTCCCCCACTTTCTAATACATTTTCTATATATTTCGTCTTACGTATTTCATTTTCCTTTTTGTATAAAAAAGTCTATTTGTGTCACACTATAATTGCAACTTAGCATAACACAAGGAGATTGTGTACGATGAATAAAAAGAATGTACAGCATAACAAAGTATCTGACGGTATTGACGTTGCATTTTCTAGGGAACTTGCTGATCAAGATGACTTAGAAGCAGAAGCGCGTGCAGACGCTGCAGATGCACGTCAAAAAGGTCACTCAAACAAAAAATAAACCGAGAATATGTCTCGGTTTATTTTTTATATTTTTTCACATAATGTGCAAAGGTAAGTAAAGGAAATAAACGATGATAACTATGATAACGAATATAAAACTCTCCTGGGAGTCCTGCTCCAGTCGGATATTCAATATTGTAAAAAGTGTTTTCTAACAAATAATTGATTCCGTTTTGAATACAAGGTGTTTCTGTATCATATACAGCAATTAGCGCATCTAAAGCCCATGCTGTTTGAGAAGGTGTACTAAAAGACGTGGAAATAAATCGTTTCTCCTTGCTGCTTCTGCACGATTCTCCCCAACCGCCATCGCGATGTTGAATCATTTCTAACCAACGCACTGCTTTTTCTATAGCTGGATGATTCTTTGGCAAACCATTTGCCCGCAGCCCCGTCACAGCAGCCCATGTGCCATATATGTAGCAAACTCCCCATTTTCCATACCAAGAACCATTTTGTTCTTGGTTGCGTAAAAGCCACTGCACCCCGCGTTGTAAATCGTAACTGTTTATTTCATTTTGTGCATGCGTTCCAAAGAACTCGAGTACCCTTCCTGTTATATCTGCTGTAGACGGATCGAGAATCATATCTTCTGCACTATCGAGTGGAAGATGCAAAAACATATGCTTATCAACATTTCTCTCAAACGCTCCCCAGCCGCCATCTTTATTTTGCATTCCAAGAAGCCAATGTATCCCGTTATTCCAAGCTCTTTTTATATTTGTCTCTTTCTTGGCGATTTCAGTAAGTGAACGTAATGCAGCTGTTGTATCATCACAATCTGGCACAATCGTATTCGTTTCAGTAAATCCCCAGCCACCAGGAGATAAAGACGGTGCATGAACATGCCAATCGCCATAAGAAGTATGCTGCTTCTTTACTAAAAAGCGATTTGCTCTTTCAATCATCACATCACCTTCTGAAACATTTGCTTCTTGCAAAGCGTAACTTAAAAGCGCAGTATCCCATACTGTTGAAGGTGAATTTTGTAAATGGGCACCATTCTTTGTGTTCCATATATATGACTGTATCCCTGATACAGCTCGCTCAATAATAGGAGAATGCATAGAATAACCGAGAGCACGCAGAGCATAAATCATGTAAAAGGTGGCACTCGCATAAGTATAAAGCGTTCCATTTCCTTCTATACGTTCTAACATAAACCGTTCCGCCGCTTTATACCCTTTTTGATGAAGTGTATACGGATACGAAATTAGCTTTTTTCCTTCAGATAAAATAGTTTGCCAAACGGAAGAACGCTGAGAATGGAACCAACTTGATTTATTTGCACCTACTATATGGCTCAAATCAGGAACATCAACTTCTTCAACTACAAATCTCTTATTTAAACAAATAATTGTAGGTACGAAATGGATACGTGCAGTATTACTCACCTCATACATACTAAACGGGGAATGATCCGGTAGAAAGAAAAAAGGCATCGGAAAATGAAACAATGGAGGATAATTATATTGTCCATGTAGCGCTAACAAAAACTTTGTCATAAAATGAGCATTTGCAATACCACCTTGTTCACGAATAAATTGTTCTGCACGAAGCATTATTCTGTCCTCTTTCTTATATTGCCGAGAAGCTAACAATGCAGCATACACTTGAATGGTAGCTGAAAGATTCCCATTAGGTTCATCTTCATACAACTTCCACGTTCCTTCATTTGTTTGTAAAGAAGTTAACCTTGCTGTAAATGGTTCTATTTCTTTTTCTTTTTTTAACATACGTAATAAAAAAATCATCGTACAATCCGTAAGCGGGGATCCTTCAAAACAAAAGCGCCATGTTCCATCCCTTTGCTGCATCGTACGTAACGCTGTAACATGTCGCTCCATTTCGTATTTTACTTTGTCATACAAAAGCATAGATATCCCCCTTCTTCACTGAATCCATATACGATATTCAAACAAATACGTAAATATGCGCATAACAAAAAGCAAAGCAAGATTCATTTCTCACTTTGCTTACGAGCAATAACAAATCGCAACAACAATTCCTAACAGAGCCCCGACAATGACTTGATATGGCGTATGCCCAACAAGTTCATTCAATTTTTTATAGTTTGTTTGTCTTCCATGGAAAAAATCATTTAATATTTTCGCTTGTCTACTGACGGCAAGTCTCACTCCGGATGCATCATACATGACAATAATCGCAAAAATCGTCGCAATCGCAAATAGTGAACTCGAAAATCCTTCTTCAATTCCAATTGCGAGTGCTAATGCTGTGACGGTGGAAGAATGAGAACTCGGCATTCCACCGGAAGCAAAAAACTTCGCAAAATCAAATTCTCTCTTTTTTACTAAGGTGATGATGACTTTTGTAAATTGCGCTAAAAACCAAGCAATTACCGCAGACATTAATGGATTGTTATGTAAAATTGTTTCCATAATTCGCACCTCACCTCTTATAATGGAATATCCTTACTTTCATTATAATGAAAACGGCATACATAATACCATGCCATTTTACGAAACTTTTGCAGATTTATTTTTTATAAATTTCGGTTGCTTAGTTAACATAAATTTCGTTTTTGCTATCGAAAAGACAAATAACGCAATCCAAATAAAGAAAAATGCAATCATATGTGCAGTAGTAAAATGTTCATGAAAGACGAAGATTCCTAATACAAGACTAATTGTCGGTGCGATATACTGCAAAAATCCGATCATTGATAGCGGAATAAGCTTTGTACCTTTTGCAAAATATAAAAGCGGCAGTGCAGTAACAATCCCAGCTCCCGCTAGAAGTAATGTCGATGTAATCGACACTGTTCCAAACGAACTAATCCCTTTGTCACCAAGCACTCCTAAATATACGAGAGCTATCGGTGTTACTAGCATTGTTTCCATCGTTAACCCAATCATTGAATCATAATCTAATAGTTTCTTTGATAAACCATATAAACCAAACGTACATGCTAACGAAATTGCAATCCACGGAATCGATCCATAGCGTACGGTTAAAATTATCACTCCAAACGCAGCTAACCCCACAGCAATATATTGCCAAAAGTTAAGTTTTTCTTTTAAAACAAGCGTACCAAGTAAAATACTAACAAGCGGATTAATATAATAACCTAAACTTGCTTCGATGACATGATTATGATTAACAGCCCATATGTATACAAACCAGTTCCCGCTAATTAAAATAGAAGCAACAGTTAATGACATAAATAATTTAGGACGTTTAAAAAGTTGTGTAAACTCGTTCGTGAATTGACCAAAACGTTTACAAATAAGTAAGACGAATAACATAAAAATAAATGCCCAAACAATGCGATGCGCTAAAATTTCTTCTGCCGGAACGTCGTCAATCAATTTCCAATAAAGCGGAAGGATCCCCCACATCATATATGCACTTGCCGCATATATCATCCCTTTTTTTTGCGCTTCCATTTAACTCTCCCCTTTTCTTTTTCCCTCATTATAAAATGTCCTTCTATCTGTTTACAATTTTCCGCTACGTAAACTCTTTATAATATCCAAAAGACATATACTCCCAAAGCAGCAAGAACTGGAATACCAAACACAAACTTATTTTTATGTGTCTTATGATGAAACATATACATTCCAACCCAGGCTCCAATCCCTCCCCCTGCTGCTGCAATTAAAAACAACGTACTCTCCGGTGTACGCCACTGTTGCTGCTTTGCTTTCCTTTTATCTAGTCCCATCATGATAAAAGCAAAAATATTAATAAAAACAAAATAAATCCATTTCACCATATTGTGAAAACCTCTTTCAAACATTTTTCCAATCCATTATTTATCCCACTATTCGTGGGCAGTAAGACCCCCACTGATGGAAGTTTCACCTTATTATACACTCATTTTATTTTTTCGTTTTATAACAAAATAACACTAATTTTATAATATCAACCAAAAAATATTGACTTCAATAATTATTTTATGATATTATAAATAATTTTACTTATCCTCTTATATATGATACCCTTAGATAGGTTACCATATATGGAGGTGGATTATTTGTTTCAAATAGGCGATAAGATTGTTTATCCAATGCACGGAGCAGGTGTGATTGAAGCCATAGAAGAAAAAGAAATCCTAGGAGAAATACAAAAATATTATGTAATAAGAATACCAATTAGTAATATGGAAGTAATGATTCCGATGAAAAAAATGATACAATCGCGTATACGATTAATTGCCGATATGCTTACATTAGAAAATGTATTACTTATTTTTCAGTACGGCGAATCAGATCATTCACTCTCATGGAAGCAAAGATATACCCAAAACATGGAGAAAATGAAGACGGGTGAAATACTAGAAGGCGCTGAAGTAGTTCGCGACTTAATACGTAGAAATAAAGTAAGGGCGCTTAATACAAGTGAAAAACAAATGTTAGACAACGCACAAAAAATTTTAATTAGTGAATTGAGTTTAATTAAAGGAATTACTGAAAATCAGGCAATTGATTTGTTAAATACGAAAGTCGGCTAGGTAAAAAAATCCGTTTTGAACTTGATTTTAAATTAAATAAGATACCTAAAACGACAAAATAGCCTAACACCTATTTTGTTTTTTTTTGCTTTATTTACCTCAATATGATATGATTACAAATACGATTTGATTATAGGAACATTATCCTCTAAGAAAAAATTCTTTTTCCTCTAAATGAATTATTCTCACCACTTTTTATTCCCATACTTCTAAGTATACGATGAGGTTCATTTATCCAAGCATTGTTTTTGGATATCCCGATTCATACTGGCGCGGTCATCGGAGCCGTAAGGACGAAAGAGAGGTAGGGCTTTCGTTGTTTTGAGGTTTCAAAAACGATAATGAACATTTACTGTTCTTATCTTCCATTTTAACGTAAAAACGATAACAAATTTAAATATATGCTTATATATAAATTCAAATTAAAAACCTGACATAAACCCCTTTTCTTTTTAGATGGACGAGAGCGTCTGGCTATGAGTAGATGCGGTCAGGACAGTAAAATGGTTTAATAGTGAAAAAGGATTTGAATGTATGAAGTACCAAATGATAGTAATGTTACAGTAAATTGCATTCAAACAAGTTAACAGAGGTCAAAACTTAAAAATGTTGTAAAACTATAAGAAAACGAAAAGAACATGCAACAGTTTGTTGCATGTTCTTTATTATTCTTCTACAGTTTCATTTTCATCTTTACTACTATCATCACCAATAGATTGAGTATCTTTATTCTCCATACAAACCATTGCGTGATACATTTCTGCATACAATCCGAACACTTGGTACACACTTCCAAGAAACGGCATGAGAATCCCTCTTTTCAAAATAATTCATTCCAAAATTAAGGATTCCCAATCTTTTCTTAATCATTCGTTTTTCTATCTTCCTCTTCTATTTGAATATTAAGAAGATGTAACCATTTCTTATATGGTGCACTGTCAGGATCTACAAATTCTTTCGCGTATGAGCGATTCCATAATTGCGTTACAAATAAAGCCGCTTCTTTTTTAGCCATTGATTCTGCACCAGTCCCGTAATAAACTTTAAAATAATGTTCCATTTCATCCACAAGTAATCGTAATAACTCATCTGACGTTTCTTCTAACGTCGGATCATATTTCGCTTCCTTATCATACATCAAGATAATATCTAAAATATTATGAACATGTTCTTTTCGAAGCCATCTTATATCTTGCGCACCTAATACAAATGAATGTGTATATAAATGGCCTCCATGATGCAATGCTTTTTCCTGTTCTTCCTCAAAACGAGAAATGATATTTTCATATATAAATGGATTATGAAGAAGGGCACGATGTAATTTATACCCTTCATTCGTTACATTTTTTCCCATCGATTGAATTAGAGAACTCCGGCCTACTCCGTTATATTGGTAAACAAACTGACCGTCTACCGCGGCGAGGCTAATCCACCGAAAGATATATGCATATAATAAAGCGCGATTACATTTCTCATCATCCAACTTCGTTTGCGTTGCATTTAAATCGGGCATAAACGCTGGCAAATGCCAATATTTATCAAGATGAGGTGTTAAATTCGATTTCCGGATATTTAATTTATTTATACGGCGATAATACGCTTGAAAGTAGTCTCCCTTCTCGTTTACAAAACCATTAACAGTATGTCCAGACGACAATTTCGGAAAATCTTGTAGGGATAAGCCGTAATGCGCACGGTAACATACAATTTCATACTGTGAAAAAGCTTTATCAACGGTTTCTTTTTCTTGAAACATCTCTTGAAGCGTTTCTTCATTTAACTCCTGCTTAACAAACGGATGAATACCCCAATATTGTAATTCACGGTGATGCGGCACTTTCGGTATAAATGGACTTGCAAGATGCAATAAATCTTCTATTTTTTCACTGACATACTCTGTCATATCACGTTTTTGAATAGAAGCTTCTTTTCGAAGCGCTTCAATAATATTTAATTCTAGCTTATCTCTGTACCGATCTTGCAGTTCTTTTTCACAATACGTTAAAATGTGTTTTCGATAAAAGTCTTCTACTTTTTGAGATTGCCCTTCCTCTGCCCCTGCTTCCCGGCAATACTCTCGATATAAACTCATATAAATTTCAGCAGATATTTCTTTTGGCAGCACACCATTATTGACATGGTGATGAATGTCGTTCCATATTTCTTCCTGCATTCGTTCATCTGCTAATACGTATACATTTGTTGGGTTTGTTTTCCCCTCAAATTCTTTACTGCGCTTTTGAATATCTAATAATAAGTTTTCACGAGTTTCTTGTAAATTATCAAAGAAACGCTCCCAATATTGAATCATTTTATCTACAGCTTGATATAAATTTTGATATACAAGTTCTAGCAACATTTCTTTTCGGTACTCATTTAACTTGTGTACATATTGGGTCGCGATATCTTGAAATTCTTTTCGGAATACACGCTGATCATTATGAAAAACCTTTCCAATCCAACCTTGCTGCTGTGCGAGTTCAACACGGCGAACAGCTGTTACGGTTCCTTCAATATTACTCACATTAAACTTTTTATCGTAATTTTGAATGAGATTACGCTTTTGTTCATTATTTTCGTGCAAACGATTCATTTTCTCAGTTAACAATTTACGAATTTCATATAACATATACCGTGCAGCAACTGGATGAACAGGATCAGTTTTCTTCAAAAACCACGTATTTAGCTGATAGGACTGTCCCTCTGAACCACTTGGCGTAAACCGATCTGCTTCAATTATGTCATATACCAATGTTGTGACATGCTCATGTACACGGCTTGGAATTGCGTACGCATATAAGCGTACCGCATGATCAACTCGCGCTACTTCCCCTTTCATTTGCTCTGCAATTTTTAGCTTGGCTGCTGAAATTTTACACTCACGCTGCAATCGGTTTAGCTCCTCATCTTTTTGCACTGTACGCTGCACATAACTTTCCACCGAATCGAGGAACAATTTTGCCTTTGATATACCGATTTTTCCACCTTCTGCCCCTTCACGTGATTCATAGTACATTTGTTTATAAAATATATGCGCTTGTTCTGGACGAGTCGCTAAATGTTCTAAATCCTCTAAGAAGCTCTTCCCCCGTCCTGGCTTTTCCCGTTGCATACCGCGGCGAACATCTTGCTCATATCGACTTTTCTTCTCTAAAAAGAGTCGATCTAAATGAAGCCATGATTCATCTAGTCCTTGCACCGCCCATTTTAAAGCGCAAAAATGAAGAACATTTTCATATGGATAAATAAGTTTGGCGACTCCCGCTCCGCAATAACGGGCTTTGCCATTTGAATCAGCAAGTTGCTGAATTTGATTATCTTCCTGCGCAAAATGACTCGTTGACATCGGACTAAATAGTTGTAAATAAATCGTGTTTGCCATTTGTTCCATATAGTCAGACAAGCTATTTAAATGATGTCCATGTAAATTTTCATAATCATATAAAAAGCAATAATTATACGGTAAGTGATGTTGCATAATGGTATGATTTGTACGACCATCTTCATCCACTTGATCAGGCCTGTATTCTAACTCAATTGTAACGCCCCCGCGGCGCGATAATTCTCCTGTCGATCCTAATGTAATAGCGTGTAATTCTTTTAACGATGCATAACCGTTTGCCTGCACTGTTTCAAATTCTTTCCCGCTTATTGTACGCGTCTTTACGAGAGCATCAGGAAGCAAGAAAGCGCCGCGAATTAAAATATTGTGATGTTGCAACTTTTTCCGAAGCATTTCTCGCAAATATAGCGCGATTTGTAAGTACATTCCCGAACCTGTACCTCCAGCTAATGATGTAATAATAATGACCCGTACGCCGTACTCTGTTTTATCACTAGTGACCGGAAAAATTTTCTCGATTTCCTGCCAAAACGACGTTAATTTATCCTCCTTCATTGCCGCGCGAAGTGCTAGGCGGGAAATAACACGGAGCTGACCGGCACCTTCTGTTAATGGTTTATCTAGTATCGTTGGATCAATCGGAAACCAGTCTGGAATTGTCGGATCTTCTGCAATATATTCACGCGGTGTTTTACTAGAACTCGTTTGCGTCACGAATTTACGAATATGTTGAAAATGACTTAACGTATTAATATCTGTATCAAAGACGTGCATCGCTACTTTTTTGCGCCGCTCTAATGGAAGCTTTCGATAAATATCATGTGTAATCGCACTCCCGATTCCACCAAGTCCAATTAAAATTGTCGGCACTTGAAAATCCATGTGAATCACCTTCCTATTTATCCCGGTATTCGCGGGCAGTAAGATCCCCGTGGGGATAACTGCCCATAAAGGCCCGATTTGGTGAGCTAACCACGAGTAGGATAAAGCCCTTTACTCATGGAAGTTTCGCTTTATTCACATTCATACTTATATAACTCTTTTCCATACCCACGATCAATGACAATCATTTCGTTCGGATATAACGTTTTATGTTCACGCCCTGTTTCTTCATCTGTTAAAAACATACCATCAATTACCATACCTGACACTTGAGAATCTTTCGTTACAAATATAGATTTCGAACCTTTTTTTGCAACAAATGTAACGGACTGTACCGTTTTCCGTTCCGCCCGAAATGGAATACCAAAATAGTGATTCCACCATTTTGTACGCAGTGGTTCTGGTTCAGATTTATATAACCAATCTTCTGCAATCGATTGGTCCCATTCATAATATATAAGCGCCTTCCTATGAAAACGCGGACGAACCACCCATCCAATAACAAGAGTTGCAACTATGAGTAAAATGATACTAAACGGTAAAACGAACTGAAAAATAATCGCATAACGCTCAAAAAAAGGAACATCGCTAATAGAAAGTGAAAATTGTTTACTCACTTTTTGTGATTGCGAATCTTGTAATGTGATGGTAGCTTCTACGGTGCCGGTATCTGTAAAATTAAATGTGTTGGAGTAATAAGGACGAGGATAGACGTATAGTTGATTTCTATGTTGCTTGATCTCATAGTTGATAGATTTAGGAAATGTAACAGTAACTGTTTTTAATAATTCCTTTACTTCTGCTTCTGACAGCGCTTCGTCGTTCAATAACGGCTGAATGATAATTGGTGCACTATGCTTTAAATTTGTTACTTTTTCCGTATAATTTGTTGTCATAACTTGTAATGATAGTTTTGGTCTTGGTGCAGATTGCATATAAAATTCTTTCGTTTGACGATAAAATCCTTTTATATTCATGTGCACATTTCCACGTATGGATTCTTTTCCAATCTTTGTTTCATAATAAAAAGCTTTCCGCTCTCCATTCCATTTCATCGCGTATATTTGACCATTTATTTCTATTTGGGCGGTAAAATATGAAGCATCTACTGGTACATTTGTTGGTTTTGCTTCTATTATAGCTGTTTGACCTTCATAAAATTGGTCTGTTGTCTTTTTCTGCTCTTTTTCATAAGTAGAAATCGAATAATCTAATGCTGGTTCAACAAGCACTTTCATATTTTCCTTTGAAACGGCTTGATCAACCTCTAATATATATGCGCCTGGTTCGATTACATCATTATTTTTAGACATAATATGTGTAATGCCACCATATAGCCCCATACCTGCTGGTGCTTGAATTGAAAATTTTGATTGTAACTGAAGTGACCCTTTTATATTTTGAATACGATACGGTACGTTCTGAGAAGATTGATTAACAAGCGTAATTCGTTTTAATGGAAATGGTGTTGTAATTTCAATTTTGTTTCCAACTATACTTGTTTTCACCGTTTCTTCTACTGATGAAAATGGATCACGATTTGCTACGAATGCAGCCGCTTTGTTCACACTGTGAATAACACCATCTTCTCCGCTTGTAGGTAGCACAATTCCATTTGTTTGTTGTTTCCAAATATCTTTAAAGATGTTCATCTGCATTTTTTCTTGCGGTCCTAAATTTTCTTCCATCGTAATTAATACCGCATGCAAAGAAACTTTTTTTGCTTCCATTTCTTTTTTAAACTTACTTAACGTTTCGAAAATTCGCTTTTTCTCACTATCCTCTTGCTTTTCTAACTCATTAAAAGCCCCATCTGTTAAAACGATAAGCCAAAATTCACGATTGGCATTCACCTGAGCTTCCCTCTTCATCGATTGAATTGCCGTTTCCACCGATTGAAAAGGTGTATTCGCTTGTTCATTCCATGTTTGAATCTTTTCAATTTCTCCTTGTCGCTTACTTTTCTCCAAAGAAACTGATATCTCCCCTGCTGGATGGCTCATTGGTACATAAGTGAACGTATCTTTTTCATCTAACAGTGCAATCAAACTTTGCAGTGCATAATTAGCATATTTCCACCGATCATTATTACGCATACTTCCAGAATCATCATATACAAGTGAGACGACACGCTGCCTTCCCTCTTCTCCTTTCGCCAAACTAGAAAAAGGGTTCATACATATAAGTAGTAAAAACAAAATAGACGTGGCTATAATTCGAATATACATGTTGAAGCTTCGCCACCTTTGTAGACAAATTCCTATGTTAAAACTTATGAGAGGAAATACAAGATATGACTTGTATTTTGAAAAACAAACGAAAATATAATATTATTATGTAAACTGATTGCTTTTATTATAAAAATTAGAAACCTGACATAAAACCCATTTTCTTTTTAGGTGGGTGGGCGTGAGCGACTGGCCATGTGTTGCAGCGGTCAGGGCCTTTTTCTGTGACGTGCGAGATTTTAAAACAAAAGGAGGAAGCAAGTAGCGGGCATCTTTTGTTTAGCATAGCCGGTCGTGTATATAGTGAATAAGCAAAAAGGATTTATATAGATAACTCTAAATTAGAAATCTGACGTAAAGCCTCTTTTCTTTTTAGATGGGCGTGAGCGACTGGCCATGTGTTGCAGCGGTCAGGGCCTTTTTCTGCCACGTGCGAGAGTTTTAAAATAAAAGGAGAAAGCGAGTAGCGGTCGTTTCGTTTTTCTTTCTCTTCATTATAACAACAATGAGAGTGCTATCTATAAGCACTCTCATTGTTTCACATATACTTCTACTACCGGATTTTCTTTTCGATCGGCATGAAGACGAATGTTACTTTCTTTCGTATTATAAATAGTTGATAGCAACATAATGGTTAATAAGTTAGGAATTTTGCTATCTGTTCCATATTTGCGTTCAAGTGCTTCTTTATATTCAAACGCAAGATCTCCTTGTATATATGTATACACTTCAAAACCATCCTTTAAATCACAAACAATACTATCAATAATATCGGCTCCAACTTGACGCACCATTTCTTTTCGGAGTGCATCTATGAATTCCTCCCATGGCATTTCATACGTTTGAAACGTATCTGTACGATTCATTTTTCTTCTCTCCTTTTCGTTCCATCTAGCAGGCGACCATTTTTACTACCATTAGTCTTTCCCTATCCTTCCCGTTTTCCAACGCAATTATGAAGCAATAGACAAACATACAAGCCGCTCTTGTCCTTGTATCATATCGTAATACAGAATAGAGAAAGGAGAGAAATTATATGCGTTCTCATCAACATTATCACACGTGTCGACGATATCACGGACGAGTTGTACGTATAGAAGACTATAATGGCAAAACTCATATCGGAAGAATTGTCGATATAACGAATAATTCAGTATGGATTGAACCAGTTCATGAACAGCGATTTGACTATGGATTTGGCTACTTTGACTCTGGTTGTGATTGTGGTGGCCGTAGTGGTCGCGGTGGTCGTGGTGGCTGTGGGTGCGATTTTTGCGGCGGTTTAGGTGAATGTGATAATTGCGGGTTTGGATGTGGCGGATTTGGACGAGGCGGATTCGGTGCGGTTGAACTTGGTTTCGGATTTATTTTTGGCATTACATTAGCTGCGTTATTTTTCATTTAAAGAAAGGAGCTGTCCCATAAGTCAAATTTTTGACTATGTGACACTCCTTTTTGTTTTAGAAACGTTGATATATCAATGTTGTTATTTTTACATTTTGGAGGAACTTACCCTTTTTGGACTGCCTCTCTTCATTTTTGACATACAAAAATTCGGTGTCCTAATCTATGCTTATATCGCTGCATAACATGTTCATGCAAAATCCACGCCTCATACAAATCTTGAGAAATAACATCTGATATGTCCCACTCTGGTTGTTCTACGTGTGCAGATATTGTTTCAGCAATTGTTCCGCCCCCAAGCACACGCACTGTTGTAAATTGAGCTTCTTGAAAGAGCGCAATCCATTCCCGCTCTGTTAATAGTTGTTCCATTCCATATAAATCTATGATCTGTTCTTCCTCATGTACTGATAGATGTTGCTCAGCTACCATTTCAATAACAAGTAGGACCCCATCTTGTTGTAAGACACGATAACACTCATCAATTGTTTTCCTTTTATTCGTAAAAGCAAGCACAGATTCTCCTAATACAATATGAAACATTTCATCACGAAACGGTAGTGCCTCTGCACTCCCTTTTATAAGTTCAATATTGACTCCATCTTTATTCCATCTCTTTTTTGCTTTTTTAAGCATCGTTTCATTCATTTCAACTGCACTTACCGCTGCTCCATGTTGTTTCACAATGTAAGAGGCTGTCCTGCCCGTTCCACATCCAATTTCCAATAACTTTGTATGTGATCCTAGTGAAAGCTGTGCTAATATCTGTTTTGTTAGCGTAAACCCTCCTGGATGTGCACTGCCAACACCAAATGCTGCAAGGAAATCTAAATACGCATATTGTTTCATAGGTATCTCCTTCTATTTCATACTTATCGATGAAATTATACAGATAACATATTGATGAAAGTTTCACTTTATTGTAGTACTGCATATGTATTCATTCCACGTCAAAATGTGCATATTGAAAAGAGGATGCATTATCGCATCCCCTTTTCAAATGATTATTTACCTTCTTTTTCAGTGATATATGTCCATTTGTAGCTGTATTCACAACCAACATTGTGCTTATAAATATTGTGTACTGTAGGACGTTGTACGAATGATTTTCCACTTTGATATATCGGTACAAGGGCTGCTTCATCCTCCAGTAAGATTTTTTCAGCTTTGCCCATTTCTTCCCAACGTTTCTTCGGATCTGCTAACAATTCACTCTGTGATTTCTTCACAATTTCATCAAATTTTGCATTTGAATAGCTCATTTCATTTTGCGGATTTCCTGTTAGGAACATATCTAAAAATGTCATTGGATCCGCATAATCTGGGTTCCAGCCCGCGTAAGAAATATCATAATCTTGTGCTACTTCTAATTTTATTTTTTGCTTAAATGGCTGAAGTTTCATATTTACTTTTAAACCTGGTAAATTTTTCTCAAATTGCTCTTTCAAGTACTCCCCAACTTTTTTCGCGTTCTCTGTATCATAGTTCAAAAATTCAATCGTTACTTCTTGTTTTCCTAATTCTTTTTTCGCTTCTTCCCAAACTTGTTTCGCTTTCTTTACATCCGTTTTGATGCCTGTAGATTTAAATGTTTCTCGGTAATCTTTTCCATCAGGTCCTGCAGCAAATTTTTCTGGAACAAGGAAGTCTACCGGCTTAGAACCATCATTTAAGATTACATTTGTTAACGCTTTTTTATCAAATGCCATCGCAAACGCTTGACGAACTTTCTTATTATTAAATATTGTATCTTGACCGTTACGTTTTTGATTTAAACGTAAAAAGAATGTTGACGACTCCGTGAAGTTTCCAAATTCATCTTTCTTTGGTTTATATTTATCAACGTATTCAGATGATAAAATAGCGCGATCAATTTGTCCACTTTCGTATAGGTTTACACGAGTAGATACTTCTTTTACAACGTTCCAATTGATTTCATCTAACTTAACATTTGCTTTATCCCAGTACTGGTCGTTTTTCACTACTTTCCAGCCTTGTTCATGCTTCCATTCTGTCATTTTAAATGGTCCATTATACACTACTTTATCAGCTTCTAATCCGTATTTATCTCCATATTCTTTTACAACTTTCTCATTTAACGGGAAGAAATTTGTAAATGCAGTTAAGTTAATAAAATATGGAACAGGATTATCTAATTCTACCTCTAATGTGTAGTCATCTACTGCTTTTGCACCTAAAGAATCTGCTGGTGATTTCCCTTCGTTAATTGCTTTTGCATTTTTTATATCATACATAATGAATGCATACTCAGCTGCCATTTTCGGATCTAACAGACGCTGCCATGCAAATACAAAGTCTTTTGCTGTTACAGGGTCACCGTTCGACCATTTTGCATCTTTACGAAGTTTAAATGTATATTTTTTACCATCATCGCTCTTTTTATAAGATTCTGCGATACCCGGAATTGGTTTATTGTCTTTATCAAGACGATATAACCCTTCCATCGTATTCCCTAAGATAAGAGAAGATGATGAATCTTTCGATTTAGTAGTATCCATTGTAGGAATTTCTGCTGTTTCTGCTAAATTTAACACTTGTTTTGCAGCTAACTTACCTTCTGTTTTGTTGTCACCACTTTTCGATTCTGTACTCCCTTTTTTGTCCCCTGCCCCAGAACATGCTGTTAAAGCCACGCTCATCGCTAACACTGGTGCTACTACGGCTGTGATTTTTTTCATCTTTTTTTTCATTTTGTACCCTCCCTAAAATTATGTACAGTACTAACTACGAGAAATTCTCTGATAACTTTATGTTTATATATAGTTATCAGAAAATTTCTATTAATTAATATTCTACTATTTTTTTAATTTTTGTAAAGTATTATTATTAAAAAATTTTTAAAAATTATTTTAATACAGCAATATTTATAATCATTCTATGAAATATAGTAAATTTTGTAACTACTCAGCTATACATTTCATTTAGAAGTTTGGTAAGGAGTATAATTCCAGCCATGAAGATAAAAATGGACCTACACCTCGCTGCCTTTCTTTGTTTTAAAGCTTTGCGCGTGGCAGGAAAAGGCACTGACCGCTTCAAAATGTGCGCAGTGAAAAGAGGATGCGATATCGCATCCTCTTTTCTTTCTTATCATTATTTACCTTCTTTTTCAGTAATATATGCCCATTTGTAGCTGTATTGACAACCAACATTGTGCTTGTAAATATTGTGTACAGTAGGACGTTGTACGAATGATCTTCCTCTTTGATACATCGGTACAAGTGCTGTTTCATCCTCCAGTAAGATTTTTTCAGCTTTCGCCATTTCTTCCCAACGTTTTTTCGTATCTGTCAGCAATTCACCTTGCGACTTCTTAATAATGTCATCATATTTTGCATTTGAATAGCTCATTTCGTTTTGTGGATTTCCTGTTTGGAACATATCTAAAAATGTCATTGGATCGGCATAATCTGGGTTCCATCCCGCATAAGTCAGATCATAATCTTGTGCTGTTTCTAATTTTAACTTTTGTTTAAACGGCTGAAGTTTCAGATTCACTTTTAAACCAGGTAAGTTTTTCTCAAGTTGTTCTTTTAAGTACTCACCGATTTTCTTTGCATTATCGTCATCATAGTTTAAGAACTCAACTGTTACTTCTTCTTTACCTAATTCTTTTTTCGCTTCTTCCCAAACTTTTTTCGCTTTCTTCACATCCGTTTTTACACCTGTAGATTTAAATGTTTCACGGTAGTCTTTTCCATCTGGGCCCGCAGCAAATTTCTCTGGAATAAGAAAATCTACTGGTTTAGAACCATCATTTAGTATTACATTTGCTAATGCTTTTTTATCAAATGCCATCGAAATTGCTTCACGAACTTTCTTATTATTAAATATTGTATCTTGGCCACTACGTTTTTGATTTAAACGTAAGAAAAACGTTGACGGTTCTAGAATTGTTCCAAATTCATCTTTTTTAGATTTATATTTATCAACATACTCAGATGCCAAAACAACACGATCAATTTGGCCACTTTCATATAAGTTCACGCGAGTAGATAGTTCTTTCACTACACTCCAATTGATTTCATCTAATTTAACGTTTGCCTTATCCCAGTACTGGTCGTTTTTCTGTACTTTCCAGCCTTGTTCATGCTTCCATTCTGTCATTTTAAATGGCCCATTATAAACCATCTTATCAGCTTCTAAACCATATTTATCTCCATATTCTTTTACAACTTTCTCATTTAGCGGTAAGAAAGATGTGAATGCTGTTAAGCCAAGGAAGTACGGTACAGGATTATCTAATTCTACTTCTAATGTGTAATCATCTACTGCTTTTGCACCTAAAGAATCAACTGGCGATTTCCCTTCGTTAATTGCTTTTGCATTTTTCATATCATACATAATGAACGCATATTCAGCAGCCGTTTTCGGATCTAACAGACGCTGCCATGCAAAGACAAAGTCTTTTGCCGTTACAGAATCTCCATTTGACCATTTTGCATCTTTACGAAGTTTAAATATATATTTTTTACCATCATCGCTCTTTTTAGAAGATTCTGCGATACCTGGAATCGGTTTATTGTCTTTATCAATACGATATAACCCTTCCATCGTATTCCCTAAGATAAGAGAAGAAACAGTATCTGTTGATTTTGAAACATCCATCGAAGGAATTTCTTGTGTTTCTACTAAATTTAATACTTGTTTTGCTGCCATCTTACCTTCTGTTTGCTTGTCTCCATTTTTCGGCTCTGTGCTTGCTTTTTTGTCCCCTGCCCCGGAACATGCTGTTAAAGCCACGCTCATCGCTAATACTGGCGCTACTACAGCTGCAATTTTTTTCATCTTTTTCATTTTGTACCCTCCCTAATTTTTATGTACGCTACTATCTATGATGAATTTTTTGATAACTTTATATTTCTATATAATTATCAGAAAATTCCTATTAATTAATACTCTATCATTTTTCTTCGTTTTGTAAAGTTTTATTTTCAGAAAAATCAAAAAATATTTTATTACAGTAACATTCCTAGTCATTCTATGAAATAAAGTGAAACTTCCATCAGTGACGCTTTTCTCAGTGATGGTTAGCTGAACCAATCGGGCTTTTACGGGCAGTCTTCTTCTCCGTAATTCACCTGCATTTACTGCCCGTTAATGCGGGATAAAGTGAAACTTCCATTTCGTGTGTGCATATGCATTCATTACATATAGAAACCCAAATTGACTTCCCAACACACAAGTCACCGCCTTGCTCAACAAAAAGTAACACGCTACTTTCTTCCTCTCTTTGTTTGAACATCGCATGTGGTAGAAACAGGTACTGACCGCTTCTACGCATAGCCAGACGCTCTCGCCCACCTATAAAGAAAAGGGGTTTTATATCAGTTTTATACCAAAATAATCAAATGAAAAGAGGATACGATATCGCATCCTCTTTTCATTTGATTATTTACCTTCTTTTTCAGTGATATATGTCCATTTATAACTAAAATCGCCGCCAACATTATGTTTGTAAATATTGTGTACAGTTGGACGTTGTACGAAGGAAGCTCCGCGTTGGTAAACTGGTGCAATTGCAGCCTCCTCAAGTAATATTTTCTCCGCTTTAGCAAGTTGTTCCCAACGAGTTTTCGGCTGAGTTAATAAGTCTGTTTTCCCTTTTTTAACAATCTCATCATACTCTTTATTTGAATAGCTCATTTGGTTATGAGAATTTGTTGTTTCAAACATATCGATAAATGTCATCGGATCTGCATAATCAGGACCCCAACCGCCGAAAGAAAAATCAAAATCTTGTGCTGTTTCTAATTTTAATTTTTGTTTAAACGGTTGACTTTTTATGTTAACTTTCAAACCTGGTAAGTTTTTCTCTAACTGTTCTTTTAAGTACTCACCAAGTTTTTTCGAATTGTCGTCATCAAAGTTTAATAATTCTAGAGTAATTTCATTCTTTCCTAATTCTTTTTTCGCTTCTTCCCAAAGTTTTTTTGCTTCTTTCGCATCAAATGTTACGGATTTTATATCACCGTTCTCTTTACGGAAGTCTTTATCATCTGGACCTTTTACAAAGTCAGATGGTACAAGATAATCTGCTGGTATAGAACCGTTATTTAAAATTACATTTGCCAAAGCCTTCTTATCAAACCCTTTTGCAATCGCTTGACGAACCTTTTTATTTTTTAGAGGTGTATCTTGTTCTTTCATTCGTTTTTGGTTTAATCGTAGGAAGAAAGTAGATGGCTCTACATAAGATCCAAATTCATCTTTTCTCGATTTAAATTTATCTACATATTCAGCACTTAAACCTACACGATCGATCTCGCCACTTTCGTATAAGTTAACCCTGGTTGATAATTCTTTCACAACACTAAAATTAATTTCTTCTAACTTAACTGTTTTCTTATCCCAATATTGATCATTTTTCTTCAGCTTCCAGCCTTGTTCGTGCTTCCATTCTGTCATTGCAAATGGACCGTTGTACACTAAGTTGCCTGCTTCTAGACCATATTTATCACCTTTTTCTTTTACAACTTTTTCATTTATCGGATAGAATGAGCCAAATGTTGTTAATTGAATGAAATACGGAACTGGATTATCTAATTCCACCTCTAATGTATAGTCATCAACAGCTTTTGCGCCTAAAGAATCTGCTGGTTGCTTCCCTTCATTAATTGCCTGTGCGTTTTTCACATCATACATAATGAACGCATATTCAGCAGCTGTCTTGGGATCTACAAGACGTTGCCATGCAAAAACGAAATCTTTCGCTGTTACAGAATCACCATTTGACCATTTTGCATCTTTACGTAATTTAAATGTATATTTTTTACCATCATCGCTCTTTTTATATGATTCAGCCACACCTGGAATTGGTTTTTGGTCTTTATCAAGACGATATAACCCTTCCATTACATTATTCAAAGCAAGAAAAGACGCTGCGTCAGTTGCTTTAGAAGAATCCATTGAAGGAATTTCTTGTGTTTCTACTAAATTTAACACTTGTTTTGCTGCCAGCTTACCTTCTGTCTGTTTATTTTCATTTTTCGTCTCTTTATTTTCTTTTTTTTCCCCTGATCCAGAACATGCTGTTAACGCCATGCTCATCGCTAATACTGGTGCTACTACAGCTGTGATTTTTTTCACCTTTTTCATTTTGTACCCTCCCTAATTTTTATTTACGCTACTATCTATGATGAATTTTTTGAAAGCTTTATGTTTCTATAAAATTATCAGAAAATTTATACTAGTTAATATTCTATCATTTTTCTCTATTTTGTAAAGTTGAATTGTCGGAAAAATCAAAAATATTTTATTGCAGTAATATTAATAATTATTCTATGAAATAAAGTGAAGCTTCCATTTCTTGTGTGCATATGCATTCGTTACATATAGAAATCCAAGGTGACTTTCCAACATACAAGTCACTGCCTTACCAAGCAAAAAGTAACATGCTACTTTCTCCCTCCCTTTGTTTGAACATCGCATGTGGAAGAAACAGGCACTGACCGCTTCTACGCATAGTCAGATACTCTCACCCACCTATAAAGAAAAGGGTTTTTATGTCAGGTTTATATCAAAATGTGCACAATGAAAAGAGGATACGATATGGCGCCTCCTCTTTTCATTTGATTATTTACCTTCTTTTTCAGTGATATATGCCCATTTGTAGCTGAATTGACAACCAACGTTGTGATTATAAATATTGTGTACAGTAGGGCGTTGTATGAATGATCTTCCGTTTTGGAACATTGGTACAAGCCCTATTTCATCTTCAAGTAAGATCTTCTCAGCTTTCCCCATTTCTTCCCAACGTTTTTTCTGATCTGTTAGCCATTCACCTTGAGATTTCGTAATAATTTCATCATATTTCGCATTTGAATAGCTCATTTGATTTTGTGGATTTCCTGTTTGGAACATATCTAAAAATGTCATTGGATCCGCATAATCTGGGTTCCAGCCTGCGTAAGAAAATTCATAATCTTGCGCTGTTTCTAATTTTAATTTTTGCTTAAACGGTTGAAGTTTCATATTAATTTTTAAACCAGGTAAGTTTTTCTCAAACTGTTCTTTTAAGTACTCACCAATTTTCTTTGCATTGTCTGTATCATAGTTTAAGAACTCAACTGTTATTTCTTCTTTACCTAATTCTTTTTTCGCTTCTTCCCAAAGCTGTTTCGCTTTCTTTACATCCGTTTTGATTCCTGTAGATTTAAATGTTTCACGGTAATCTTTTCCGTCTGGTCCTGTAGCAAATTTTTCTGAAATAAGAGAATCTACTGGTTTTGAGCCATCATTTAGGATAACATTTGTTAATGCTTTTTTATCAAAGGCCATCGCGATAGCTTGACGAACTTTCTTATTCTTAAATATTGTATCTTGACCATTATGTTTTTGGTTTAACCGTAAGAAGAATGTTGACGATTCTAACAGCGTTCCAAATTCATCTTTATTCGCTTTATATTTATCAACATATTCAGCGGTTAAAGCAACGCGATCAATTTGGCCGCTTTCATACAAGTTCACACGAGTAGATTGTTCTTTTACAACACTCCAATTGATTTCATCTAACTTAACTGTCGCTTTATCCCAGTACAGGTCGTTCTTCACTACTTTCCAGCCTTGTTCATGCTTCCATTCTGTCATTTTAAATGGCCCATTATAAACCATCTTATCAGCTTCTAAACCGTATTTATCTCCATGTTCTTTTACAACTTTTTCATTTAGCGGTAAGAAAGACCCAAATGCAGCTAGATTAAGGAAATATGGAACAGGGTTATCTAATTCTACCTCTAATGTATAATCATCTATTGCTTTTACACCTAAAGAGTCAACTGGTGATTTCCCTTCATTAATTGATTTTGCATTTTTCATATCATACATAATGAATGCATATTCAGCTGCCGTTTTCGGATCTAACAGACGCTGCCATGCAAAAACAAAGTCTTTTGCTGTTACAGGATCTCCATTTGACCATTTTGCATCTTTACGAAGCTTAAATGTATATTTTTTACTATCATCGCTCTTTTTATAAGATTCTGCGATACCTGGAATTGGTTTATTATCCTTATCAAGACGATATAAACCTTCCATTGTATTTCCTAAGATAAGAGCAGAAACTGTATCTGTTGATTTTGAAACATCCATTGATGGAATTTCTGCTGTCTCTACTAAATTTAACACTTGTTTTGCTGCCATCTTACCTTCTATCTGTTTATTTCCATTTTTCGTCTCTTTGTTTTCTTTTTTGTCCCCTGATCCAGAACATGCTGTTAGTGCCACGCTCATCGCTAATACCGGTGCTACCACAGCTGCGATTTTTTTCATCTTTTTCATTTTGTATCCTCCCTAATTTTTATGTACGCTACTACATTTCCTCATCTTGTAAAATTTTATTATTGAAATTTTTAAAATTACTCCGTTACCGTATTACTAATAAGCCAGTCTATAAAAAACTCTAAGAAAATAGCCCCTTCACTATATGAATGCTATAACTCTTTTGTTTATTACTAATTTGTTAAACTCGCATAAAACAATTATTTAAATGCCCTGGTATTCTTATATATAACTCCAAATTAACTTTCCAACACACAAATCGCCGCCCTGCCAAGAAAAAAGTAATCCGCTACTTTCTTCCTCTCTTTGCTTAAACATCGCACGTGGCAGGAATAGGACCCGACCGCTTCTATGCATGGCCAGTCCCTCTCGTCCATCTAAACAGAAAGAGGATTTTTGTCAGATTTTATATCTATCAGTTTTTCTACTTAAATAAATTACATTAGCTGTTTCAAAAACAAATATTATTATTTGTTTTTACAACAAAAAACAACCTTATCTCAGTTAAATAGCGAAATAAGGTTGTTTTTTATTGTAATTTCGTAATTTATATATAAATCCGCTTTGGTTTTTAACACATAAGTAGCTGCTATGCAAAATACAACATGCCCGCTACTCGCCTGCTCCTTTTGTTTAAAACATAGCATGTGGCAGGAAAAGGCCCTGACCGCTCCTATGCGCGGCCAGAAGCTCTCGTCCTTCCCCTTTTATAAAGGCAAATCTCTTCTCTTAAACAACATTACGGCCATCATAAAGAGAATACAAGATGCGGCGAGTAGACCAATGCTTGCCGGCCATATGTTATACGTTCCATCTACAATTTCTTGCGGACGATACAAGTTAAATATAGATAAGTTTCTCATCCATTCTAATTTCTCACTCAATTTCCCGAGCATATCCAATCCATAAAACAATACCGTTATACCTGTAGCAATACTTAACGCTTTCTTTTCATCGTTAAGTAAACAGGAAAAGAAAAATGAATAGGCACAAATAACAAGAAAGACAAGCCCACCTAGAAAATTGAGTTTTAAAAATAGCACTTTATCAAGGGATACTTTTTCAATTAGCCATTCTGCCCCAACTAAACCGCCAAGATAAGTAGCTATGACGATTGTAAATAATCCGATGATTAAAACAGATGCTTGTGTCAAAATTACTTTTGTGCGCGAAACAGATGTAGATAATAAATAAGCCATTGATCCTCTATCCACTAGATGTGCAACGAGTTGCGTCGATGCTAAAATACTATATACCATTAAGAGCAATACAAAGATTAAGCCATAATATTCTCCGGCTAAAAAATCATTCAATTGTTGAAACCCTTTTTCGAAGCCCACTGCTTTTAAAACCCCTTTAGGCATCGCTTTCATTATTTCATCTAGTCCTTTTGCAGCTGAAATCGATGGAAAGATCCATATGAGTAACCATAAATAAAGAACGGAACCAACAGCATAGTTCAAAATCATTTTTGCATTTGCTTTTAAACTAGCAACCAATAATGCTTTACTCATAACTACTTCTCTCCTTCCGCATCATAATAATGCATAAAGATATTTTCTAAATCCATCGTACGTACTTGAAAACCAATTACATCGTGCTGTGCTAATGTTTGAAGAAGTTCATTATAATTTCCTTGTACAATAATAGAAGCTGTATTCCCTTGTACATTTTCAATTTGCAAGGCCGTTTTCTTTAATGATTGCAATTCTTCATGCGAAGCTACCGTCACATCGATAACTTGCCGTTGTTTCGCTCGCAAATCATGAATATTTTCTACTGTTAGTAATTTTCCGTCCTTAATAATCCCCACTCGATCACAAGTACGTTCAATTTCTGTGAAGATATGGGAAGACATAAAAATGGTTTTTCCTTTTTGTTTTTCTTCTAGTATAAGATCAACAAATAATTGCTGCATGAGCGGATCTAAACCTGAAGTTGGTTCATCTAAAATAAATACTTCAGGATCATGCATAAAGGCTGCGACAATCCCTACTTTTTGTTTCATTCCTTTAGACATTTTTCGTATAGGTGTTTTCACATCAAACTGAAAGCGTTCAATTAATTCATCACGGCGGCCATTATCTTTCATCCCACGCATTCCTTGCATAAGTTGTAAAAATTCCAATCCGTTCATTCCTTCTATAAAAGAAATCTCCCCTGGTAAGTAGCCAACACTTCTCTGAATTTTTGCTGCGTCTTTCCAGCAATCGAGTCCAAAAATCGTCGCTGTTCCAGAAGTAGGTTGTATAAACCCCATTAAATTGCGAATTGTCGTTGATTTCCCAGATCCATTTGGTCCTAAATAACCAAATACTTCCCCTTCTTTTACTTGAAATGAAATATCGAATAAACCTTTTCCGTTTGAAAATTGTTTCGTCACATTTTGAACAACTAACATAAAATCACCCCTTTTTTGAAATATTTTTTATATCATATTTCAAAATTATTGTTTCTCTTCTTATTATCTTGTATATTTAAGTGGAGGTGATTCATATGAACGGTTTTGAAAAGGTGAAAAAGAAGAAAAAGCAAGCTATTAAAACAGCTGCATTAGAATTGTTTTCAAAACATGGATATAAAGATGTAAAAATAGAAGATATTGCAAAACAAGCAAAGGTTTCACAAGTTACCATATATAATCATTTTGGAAGTAAAGAGGCTTTATTTCGTAAACTCATTCAAGAGTTTACAATTCAAGAGGTCCAATATTATGAAGAACTGCTCACGAGCGACTTATCTTTTCAAGAAAAAATACATCGTATTATGACGCAAAAGTTAAAAAGTATAAACCGATTACATCCTGAAATGATCGAACAAGCAATGCAAACGGATGAAGAATTACGTAATTTTCTATTTACATATCAAAATGAAAAAGCACTTCCTCTATTTCTTCGTTTTATTGAAGAAGCACAGCAGAAAAAAGAAATTAATCCAAACCTTTCAAAAGAGATGATTTTGTTATATATCAATGCGTTTTCTAAAGTGAGTGATCAATTCGTTGCACACTTAGTCGGTGAACATCGCGAACAACAAACAAAAGAAATACTCACAATGTTTTTCTATGGACTTTCTAATCCAAATTAAAAACCCGGCAGACGCCGGGGTTTTTTTCATTATTTACTTACCTCTCCTTCTTGCTTCCCTGGATATTTTGCACCTTCGTACTTATAAATGTAAACTTTGGCAAATTTGTTATCACCTTTATCATCGAAAGCTACTTTCGTAATAACGCCATCGTATTCTTTTATAGCCCGAACCGCATCGCGTACTTGTTCACGTGTTGGATACTTACCATCATTTTTCTTAATCGCATCTTTAATTCCTTGTAAAATAACGCCAGCTGAATCATATCCATATGCAGAATATGCTTCCACATCTTTTTTGAACTTCTCTTTATATTCTTTTACAAATGTTTTCCCTTTCTCTGTTACTGTTGGCGCTGTCGCTACTGTTGTATAAAACGTATCTTTCAATCCATCTTTTGCAACTTCTGCCATTGTCGGAGAATCGATACCGTCACCACCCATAATTGGTGCAGTAACCCCTTTTTCACGTGCTTGTTTTACTAAAACGGATCCTTCTGAATACATACCACCAAAATACACAAGGTCTGGCTTTTTCGCGACAACTTGGTTCAACACACCACTAAAATCTTTCTCGCCAACTGTAATCCCTTCATAGCCGACAATTTTTGCTCCTAGCTTTTCTGCTTCTTTTTTAAATGCGTCAGCTAACCCTGTGCCGTATGCTGTTTTATCTTGAATTACAAAAATATTTTTTGCCTTTACTGTTTCAAGTGCATATTTCGCTGCCGCTGGACCTTGGAAATCATCCCTGGCAACAAGGCGTGAAACAGTTTTTAATCCACGCTCTGTTAATTCAACAGCCGTACTTGATGGTGATACCATAACAAGATTTGCTTTCTCATATGTTTCAGAAGCGGCAATCGATACACCTGACATTAAATGTCCGACAACACCTAATACTTCTTTATCAGCTGCGACAGACTGCGCATTCGCAACCCCTTTTTTCGGGTCACCTTGATCATCTTGCGGTACAAATTGCAATTCAAAGCCTAGTTTTTTAAACTCATCTTTTTGTTTCTCTACTGCAAGTTGCGTTCCAAGCTTAATAGATTCTCCAAATGCAGCTGATCCACCAGAAAGAGGTGACTCAGAAGCAATTTTAATTACTTTGCTTGTCTTTGTTTCATTTTTCGTAGAAGCTGAATTGTCATCCCCTTTACTCGTACACCCTGCCATCATTCCCGCTAATAAAACACCTGATAACAAAAGCGATATCTTTTTCCTCACAGTACTCCCCCTTGACCACTTAATATTCTTAATATTTAAAATATTAATCTATACATAAAGGGTGTACAATAAAAATCGTTAGCGTTTTCTCGTATCATTCCGACATAATTTGCTAATGCACAAAAAGAGATAACTACTCAGTCATACATTTCATTTAGAAGTTTGGTAAGGAGTATAGTTCCAGCGAAAATGCGCCCCATTACCTATAGAAAGTTATTTTCATTTCCCAGCATAAGATTACTGTCATGAAGATAAAGTGAAACTTCCATCAGTGACGCTTTTCCCACTGATGGTTAGTTGAACCAATCGGGCTTTTACGGGCAGTCTTCTTCCTTGTGCTTCTCAACCTTTACTGCCCGTTAATGCGGGGTAAAAATGGACCTACACCTCGCTACCTCTCTTTGTTTTAAAACTTTGCGCGTGGCAGGAAAAGGCACTGACCGCTCCTATGCATGGCCAGTCCCTCAAGACCATTTAAAAAAATGCTTTTCTACTTTTTTTCATAGAGTGACTGAGTAGTTACAAAAAGAGCCAGCGCATACACTGACTCTACCATTTCACTATAATTCCTTGCTGACTACTTTGTAAACAAGCCGTAATTACACGAATCACATTTAAAGCTTCTTCGGCAGTAACAGGTGGCATTTCTTGTTTCACTATCGCATCTCGGATACCTTTATAATAGTTCTCATAACACCCTGTTTCTGTTGGAATGCGAATTTCTTGTTCCTCTGTGGAAAGAACCGCATACATCTGTATAGCATCTTCTCCATAGCCCTCATCACCAGGTTTCATTCCTACCTTTAGTTGCTCTTCTTGAGAATCCATTCCATATTTAACAATCGAGCCTTTTTCACCGTGAATACTAAAATGAGGACCTGCATATTTAACATGACTACCGCTATGAAGAATAACACGCATTTCTTCATAATAAAGAATAATATGAAAATAATCATCTACTTGCGATCCCGGGCGCTGATTGATAACATCTGCATAAACTGCTCTCGGCATGCCAAATAGTTGTAACACTTGATCAATGAGATGCGAACCTAAATCAAACAAAATTCCTGATCCTGGCAATTTATGTTCCCGCCAACGATCGCGAACATTCGGGCGAAATCTATCAAAATGAGCTTCATATGTATAAACTTTACCAATTGCACTATCTTGTAATAATTTTTGAACCGTTCTGAAATCGTTATCCAAGCGGCGGTTATGATAGACACTTAACACAACGTCATGCTGCTTCGCCAGCTTTATCAATTCTTCTCCTTCTTCAACAGAAACGACAAAAGGCTTTTCAACGACAACATGTTTACCGCGGAGAATTGCTTTTTTTGCATATTCATAATGCGTTGTGTTAGGAGATGTAATGATAATAAGATCAATGTTCTCTTGCATAACAAGCTCGTCAATTGTTGTCACAACTTCAACATGCGGAAATGATGCTTTTATTTTCTCTTCTTGTGAAGAAACAATCGCACGGATTTCGTAGTCTTCGATTGTTTGTAGCAGCGGAATATGGAAGGTTGTACTAGAAAAGCCATAACCTACAATACCAACACCTATTTTGTTCATAAAACTCCTCCAAGTTATGTATGGAATATGATGAATTTCTATTATATCAACTTATCTTTTTTATACATAATATTTTGCTTTTTATAATGATTAAAAACCTTTTCTTTTTAGGCGGGCGAGAGCGTCTGGCCTTGCGTAGAAGCGGTCAGGTCCTTTTTTTGCCACATGCGATGTTCAAACAAATAGAAAAAGAAAGTAGTAGGTCACTTTTTGCTTAGCATGGCAGCTATTTGTGTATTGATTAATCCCTCTTTCTTTTTAGGCGGGCGAGAGCGTCTGGCCTTGCTAAGAAGCGATCAAGTCCTTTTTTTGCCACATGCAAAGTTTAAAAGCAAGTATCGCTCATGCTTTATTCTGCATAGCAGCGACTTATAAAGAAAAGCGGAACCGACTTTTTAAGCCCGTTGTAAGGTCTTAAACATGAGGACTTAGGAGGAAGAGATAGATAATGATACCGAACAATTATATAGATTAACATACAAAAGAGCCACCCTACTTAGGGTAGCTCTCCTATTATGCTAAATACGCTTCTTTCACAAATTCATTATGCATCAATGATTTTCCTTCTCCTACCATTTTAATTTCTCCTGTCTGAATCACATATCCTCGATGCGCAACTTGCAACGCTTGATACGCATTTTGTTCAACAAGTAGAATTGTCATTCCTTCTTTATTAAGCTCTGAAATAATTTCAAAGATTTGCTCAACAATAATTGGCGCCAGTCCCATTGAAGGTTCATCTAGCATAAGTAAATGAGGCCCGCTCATGAGCGCACGTCCAATTGCAAGCATTTGCTGTTCACCACCGCTCATCGTACCGCCCTTTTGTTCTAGCCGTTCTTTCAGCTTTGGAAAATAGTGAAAGGTACGCTCCATCCTTTCCCTCACTATTCTTTTATCCTTAACTGAAAATGCTCCCATCTCCAAATTCTCTTTTACTGTGAGGCGTGAGAAAATACGTCTTCCCTCTGGTACATGAGCAATTCCAGATAATGCTGTTGCGTGCGGAGATTGTTTCGTAATTTGTTTCCCCTCAAACGAAATTCCTCCTGACTTTGGTATAACAAGACCACTAATCGTCTTTAATGTCGTTGATTTCCCAGCCCCGTTACATCCAATAAGCGTTACAATTTCACCTTTTCCTACAGAAATATTAATGCCCTTTAACGCGTGAATACCACCATAATACGCATTTATATTTGTAAGCTCTAGCAAAATATTCCCCTCCTTATTACTTTTCTAACACTGCACTCTTCCCTAAATACGCTTCAATGACTTTTGGGTTGTTCCGAATATCTTCCGGTCTTCCTTCTGCAATTTTTTCCCCGTGGTCTAATACAATGATATGCTCAGAAATCTCCATGACAAGTTTCATATCATGTTCAATTAATACAATTGTTAGATCTAGCTCTTCACGCATACGATAAATAAGAGCTGTTAATTCCTTAGTTTCTTTTGGATTCATTCCAGCTGCTGGCTCATCCAATAATAATACTTGCGGTTTCGCCGCGAGCGCTCTAGCAATTTCAAGGCGCCGCTGTGCCCCGTACGATAAATTTTGCGCTTCTTCATTTAACAAGTGAGCTAAACCGACATATTCTAGAAGCTCATATGCTTTTTGCTGCGCTCGTTCTTCTTCTCTTTTTACACCTGGAAAATGCAGCAAGATCCCCAAAAGATTACTTTTCAAATGATTGTGAAGTCCGACCATTACATTTTCAAGTACTGTCATATTGTTAAAAAGACGAATATTTTGAAACGTACGAGCGATACCATGCTTTGAAATATCATGTGGTTTCAAACCCGTTATCTTCTCTTCTCCAAGTAGAATGTCACCTTCATCTGGTTTATACACGCCTGTTACCATATTAAAGAATGTCGTTTTCCCTGCTCCGTTCGGTCCAATTACAGCTGTAATCGATCCTTTGTCTACTTTCATATCAACACTTTTCACTGCAACGAGCCCATCAAACCGTTTCGTAATATTTCGAACTGTTAAAATCGTCATATTCTCACCCCCTAGGCTTCAAATACATTATCTTTTTTTGTTTTCGATTCGATTTGTTTTATCCTATTCATTTTCAATTGCTCTTCGTTAAATTTCCGGTTTTTCGCAGGTATAAGTCCTTGCGATCGATACAAAGCAAATAAAATTAAGATTCCACCAAAGATGAACCGCTGCATTTTAGCTGGAGATAGTGCATCCGGAATCGCAATCGTTCCATTTAAATTTAATTGGTTGAGCCAGTTTGTTAATTCAGTAAGTACTTGTAAATTTAAAATCGTCATAACTGCTGCTCCTAAAATAACCCCTGGCACACTTCCCATACCACCAAGTAACACCATAACAAGAATCGTAATCGACTCTAGTAACGTAAAACTTGTTGGATCAACAAAAGTTTGTTTCGCAGCAAAAACAACACCCATCATTCCCGAAAATGATGCACCGATTGCGAACGCTAACAACTTTGTTTTCACAAGCGGGATCCCCATCGCCTCTGCGGCAATTTCATTTTCACGAACCGCCTTCCACGAACGGCCTATTTTCGAAAACTCTAGTCGTTTTACAATAAAAATTACGAGTAGTAAAATACCGAGTACAATGAAATACACTTGACTTGATTGTAAAAATGTAAACCCAAATAAGGAAGGTGGTTTTACAGAAGATAAACCCATTGCACCGTTTGTAATATTTACTGGTTTATCTAAATTATTAAAGATAATTCGGATAATCTCTCCAAATCCAAGTGTCACAATTGCTAAGTAATCACCTTTTACACGCAACACCGGGATGCCAAGTAAAACTCCAAATAATGCCGCAATAAAACCGCCTATCAAAATAAAAATCCAAAAGCTTTCTCCTGACAATGGATAGTGGCCAAATGGCATAAAGTTATTTGCTTGAGCTGTTGCAAAAATACCGTATGTGTAGGCTCCTATTGCAAAAAAAGCGACAAATCCTAAATCTAGTAATCCCGCAAAGCCAACAACGATATTTAACCCTAGCGCCATTGCAATATAAATTCCAACTAATGTCGCTACTTCCATATAAGATTGATAAGCAGGACCGCCACTTGCTGTGAATGGAAGCACTAATACTAACACAAATAACCCTATTAACCATTTCCATTTACTGTGCAAGTTTGTGTAATACAACATTAAAAGAGACAATAATAATAATAGAAATGCCGTTACTGACTTTTGTGCAAAATATAAACTCGCAGCAGTTATACCAATATATAGGACTAATAGTATAAGTTGTATCTTCGTATTTTCCCTTATCGCTTCTAACCATTTTTTCATGTTCATCACCTACACTTTCTCGGCAACTGCTTTGCCGAAAATGCCTTCCGGTTTAAAAATTAAAACGAGAATCAAAATTCCAAATGCAAATACATCTTTATATTCAGCACCCAATATTCCAGAAGATAAAATAGATAAATTTGCAGCCGCAAACATTTCGAGCAGTCCAAGCAATATACCACCTACCATTGCACCTCGAATATTACCAATACCACCTAATACAGCTGCTGTAAAAGCTTTTAATCCCAAAATAAAACCAATGTACGGATCTATCGTTCCATATTGCACAGCGAATAGGACACCCGTTGCTCCGCCAAGTGCGGAACCGATAAAAAACGTAAGGGAAATCACTTTATTCACATTTACCGACATTAATGAAGCAGTATCACGATCTTGTGCAACAGCACGCATCGCCATTCCCCACTTTGTTTTATTAATGAAAAAGTCTAAAGAGAGCATCATTATAACCGCAAGTACAAGGAGAATAAGTGAAGAGGTTTTAAGCTTGGCGTCATTAAAAGAAGACAGAATTGTTGAAGCCTGTATTGTAATTTGATCATTAAATAAAGTGGGACCTGTTATAATGTAATTTCCTTTTTTTAATTCAGCGATAAAACGAACGATATCTTGCAGCAGAAAAGACACACCAATTGCTGTGATTAACGTAATTAGTTTCGGTGCTTTTCGAAGCGGTCGATACGCAACCCTTTCAATCCCCATCCCAAGAAAACCCGTTATAAGAGATGTTGCAACTAAAACAAGTAACAACGCTAGCAAAGCTGGCATAACAGTCATCCACCCAAATCCCATAAAAACAAGAAAAATTGTTGTACCAATAAAAGCACCCGTCATAAAAATTTCTCCATGAGCAAAATTGATAAGTTCTAATATCCCATATACCATCGTATATCCTAACGCGACAACTGCGTACACTGCACCAAGTGTTAATCCGTCGATTAGCACTTGAGGAAGTGTATGCATGATTTCTCCGAACATTGGAATTCCTCCCTTTTATTTTTCTCTTAAAAGGGTACGGAACATAAGCACCGTACCCATATCACTTTATTTTTTCTCGACTTCTCCTTCTTGTCTTCCTGGATATTTTTGCTCTGCAAATTTATAAATATATACTTTTGCAAACTTATTATCACCTTTGCTATCAAACCCTACTTTTGTTACCGCTCCTTCAAAATTATTTGTTTTCCGAATAGTATCACGCACTTTTTCCCTTGTTGGCATTTTATTGTTATTTTCTTTAATCGCATCTTTCACTCCTTGCAAGAGTACACCCGCAGCATCATACCCATAAGCTGAATATCCTTCTACCTCTTTATTAAATTTGCTCTTATAATTATCCGCAAATTTCTTTCCTTTTTCCGTTGTTTTCGGATCAGCAGCGATCGACGTGTAATACGTATTCTCAATAGAATTACCTGCAATTTCTACCATCGTTGCTGAATCCATACCATCACCGCCCATAAACGGAATTGTAAGACCTTTTTCACGCGATTGTTTCACTAATAGTCCACCTTCTGCATATAAACCACCAAAGTAGATTAAATCAGGTTTTTTTGCGAGTACCTTATTTAATACACCGTTAAAATCTTTTTCTCCGACCGTAATAGATTCATAACCTGCAATCGTTCCACCTAATTTTTCAACTTCTGCTTTAAACGCTTTTGCTAAACCTGTTCCATATGCTGTTTTATCATCAATAATAAAAATGTTCTTTGCCTTCAGTGTTTGCAAAGCAAACTCTGCCCCGGCAGGACCTTGAAAATCATCTCTTGTACATATACGATTCACTGCTTTCAAATTACGATCTGTTACTTCAACAGCAGTATTTGTAGGCGATACCATAACAACATTGTTTTTCTCATACACTTCAGAAGATGGAATTGCGACTCCTGAATTCATATGTCCAACGACACCGAGTATTTCTTTATCGGCACCAATAATTTGTGCGTTCGCAACACCTTTTTTCGGATCAGCTTGATCATCATATGGCACAAGCTTTAGTTCATATCCTAATTTTTTAAACTCTTCTTTTTGTTCTTCTATTTTCAGTTGTGCTCCAAGTTTAATTGCTTCTCCTTGCGTTGCAGAACCACCAGAGAGCGGTGATTGCGTCGCAATTTTTATAACCTTTCCATCACCAGATCCCGTACTTGTTGTATTAGCATCACCATTTGTTTTATTGCCACATCCTGTTAATATGCCAAACATACATACCGCCGAAAGAACAAAAGCGAAATTTTTCTTTTTTATCACCCATATACCCCCACGTTTATTTTTCTGAACATTTAAAATATTTAGTTAAATAATAATAGAAGTATATTATTTATACAACCACTATCCTCAGACAAATTCAGACAAAAACGCCCGACTCATATAATGAATCGGACGTTTTCTTACTGTTATTTTTTCTGCGGCCACGTTTCCACAACAAGACCAACATCGTTTACATCTATTATTAAACTTCCGTTACTGTACCGATCTTTATTCCGAAGTGTTTGTGGGTCAATTTCTTCTATGACTTGTTTTTCTGTCCGCATACAAACGAATTCATCACCTCGAACGACTTCCACACCGACAATTCGATATGGATTTTTTTTCAATTCTTTAAAGATAACAAGACCTCGTTTTGCTCTTGTTGATTTTTCAATTTCTGCTGCTTTTAATCGTTTTACTGCCCCCCGCTGTGTAATGAGAACGAGCGAATCTTTTTCAAAATTAACAGGAAGACCGCATACAACGTAGTCATCTTCCTTCACATTCATTCCTTTCACACCAGCTGCCCGCACACCAACTGGGCTTACTTCTTCTTCATTGAAAATAAGTGCATAGGCACCATGCGTAGCAAGAAGAATATCTTGCGTTCCATCTGTAACAAAAATATCGACGACTGCGTCGTCTTTCTTTAAATTAACCGCGACAAATGCACGCGAATAACGCTGCACTTTATATTGATTCAGTTCTGTCTTCTTAATCATACCATTTCTAGTGACAAACGTAATAAATCGCTTTTCTTCCTCAAAATTTGGTACAACTGTTGCATAGACAAGTGTTTCATCACGGTCAAGCGAGACAATGTTCGCAACATGCTGTCCCAAGTCTTTCCAGCGAATATCTGGCATTTCGTACACTGGAAGATACATGTAATTCCCTTTATTTGTAAATAAAAGGATCGTTTCCGTCGTATTCGTTTCAAAGCGCTCTAATACTAAGTCGCCGTCTTTCATACCAAAGTCTTTTCCATTGGAAGCATTATGAGAGCGCCAACTTGTACGCTTTACATACCCTTCCTTCGTTACTGTCACAATTACATCTTCATGTGGAATCATGACTTCTACATCAATCTTAATTTCTTCAATTTCTTCTTCAATCACAGAACGACGATCGTTACTATACGTTTTCTTAACCCTCTTCAAATCTGTTTTAATGACTTGAAGAAGCTTCTTCTCACTTTGAAGAATAGCTTGCAATTCTGAAATTTTCTGTTGTAATTCTTCAGCCTCTTTTTCAAGAGCTGTAATATCTGTATTTGTTAAACGATACAATTGAAGTGATACAATTGCTTCTGCTTGTACTTCTGTAAATGAAAATTTTGCAATTAAGTTATCTTTCGCGTCACGCTTATCTTTCGAGGCACGGATTACGGCAATAACTTCATCTAAAATGGAGAGAGCTTTCATTAAGCCCTCAACAATATGTTGACGAGTTTCTGCTTTTCTTAATTCATACTGTGAGCGTCTTGTTACAACTTCTTTCTGATGTCCAATATAAGAATCTAGAATTTTAGGAAGTGTCATCAAGGTTGGCCGGCGATTATAGATTGCTACCATATTGAAATTGTATGGTATTTGTAATTCTGTATTTTTATATAAATAATTTAAAATACCTTCTGCATTGGCATCTTTTTTCAATTCAATAACAATTCGAAGACCTGTACGATCTGTTTCATCACGCACCTCAGCAATTCCATCTAATTTCTTATCTAAACGAAGCTCATCCATTTTTTTAACAAGATTCGCTTTGTTTACTTCATAAGGAATTTCTGTAATAACAATTTGCTGTTTTCCGCCACGAATTGTTTCCACTTCTGCTTTTCCGCGAATGATAATTTTCCCTTTTCCGGTTTCATACGCCTTCTTAATACCATCAAGACCTTGAATAATTCCACCTGTTGGGAAATCCGGTCCTTTGATGACAGTTAATAAATCATCCACATTACAGTTTGGTCTATCAATGCGCATCATCGTCGCATCGATAACTTCCCCAAGATGATGCGGTGGAATTTCAGTTGCATAACCAGCTGAAATTCCCGTAGATCCGTTCACTATAAGGTTGGGAAACATAGCTGGTAATACAACTGGCTCTTCACTTGTATCATCGAAGTTTGAAACAAATTCCACTGTTTCTTTATCAATATCACGCAATAACTCAGAAGCAATCGGTGATAAACGAGCTTCTGTATAACGCATTGCTGCCGCCGGATCACCGTCGACACTACCATTATTTCCATGCATTTCAACTAATACGTTTCGTACTTTCCAATCTTGACTTAAACGCACCATAGCTTCATACACGGAAGAATCACCGTGGGGATGATAGTTACCAATTACGTTACCAACTGTTTTTGCGGATTTACGAAATGGTTTATCGTGCACATTTCCTTCCACATACATGGAATATAAAATGCGGCGTTGTACTGGTTTTAAACCGTCGCGCGCATCTGGAAGCGCACGATCTTGAATAATATATTTACTATAACGTGCAAATCGATCGCCGAGCACATCTTCAAGCGGGAGGTCATGAAACTTCTCTGCCTGCATGTTATTCCGCCTCCGTTTCCATAATCATTTCATTATCTAAAATATTACCTTCTTCTTGCATACCAAACTGAACATTGCGTTCTATCCATTTACGGCGTGGCTCTACTTTATCGCCCATCAATGTTGTCACGCGTCGTTCTGCTCTTGCAGCATCATCAATTTTCACGCGAATTAATGTGCGCGTCTCTGGATTCATCGTTGTTTCCCATAATTGGTCCGCATTCATCTCACCAAGACCTTTATAACGCTGTAGAATATAACCTTTTCCGACCTTTTTCGTGACACCATCTAGCTCTTCATCAGACCAAGCGTATTCAATGACTTCACTTTTCCCCTTTCCTTTACTCACTTTATATAAAGGAGGAAGTGCAATAAATACTTTACCTGCCTCAATTAGCGGCTTCATATAACGATAGAAAAATGTTAATAATAGCACTTGAATGTGCGCTCCATCTGTATCCGCATCGGTCATAATAACAATTTTGTCATAATTGATATCTTCAACTGAAAATTCTGTTCCAACACCGCCGCCAATCGCATAAATAATCGTGTTAATCTCTTCATTTTTGAAAATATCCGCTAGTTTTGCTTTTTCAGTATTAATTACTTTACCGCGAAGTGGCAGAACCGCTTGGAAACGACGATCCCGGCCCTGTTTTGCCGAACCACCTGCAGAATCACCCTCTACTAAATATAGCTCGTTCTTTTGCGGATTACGTGATTGTGCTGGTGTCAACTTACCACTTAATGTTCCTTCTGAACGTTTTTTCTTTTTACCGCTTCGTGCTTCTTCACGCGCTTTTCTTGCTGCCTCGCGTGCTTGCGCTGCTTTGATTGCTTTTTTCAAAAGAAGCGTTGCCACATCTGGATTTTCTTCTAAAAAGTACGCTAAATGCTCTGATACGACGGCATCAACGGCTGAACGTCCTTCACTTGTTCCAAGCTTCCCTTTCGTTTGCCCTTCAAATTGAAGCAACTCTTCAGGAACACGAATGGAAACAATTGTAGCTAATCCTTCACGAATATCTGTTCCTTCTAAGTTTTTATCTTTCTCTTTCAACAAAGAAACTTTGCGTGCATACTCGTTAAAAACACGAGTCATCGCTGTTTTAAACCCTGCTTCGTGCGTACCGCCATCTTTTGTACGTACATTATTTACAAAGGAAAGAATGTTCTCAGAATACCCATCATTAAATTGAAAAGCCAATTCTGCTTCAATCCCATTTTGTTCTCCAGTAAAATATACAACCGGGTGTAAAGAATCTTTCTCTTCATTTAAATATGAAACAAACGCTTCAATTCCCGTTTCATAATGAAAAACATCTTCCAAATCGTTACGTTTATCCTGAAGTACAATTTTCATACCTTTTAATAAAAAGGCTGATTCGCGTAATCTTTCGCATAGTGTTTCATAGTTATAATTCGTTGTGCTAAAAATAGTTCGATCTGGTTTAAAATGAATTGTTGTCCCAGTATCTTTCGCTTTTCCAATTTTCTCAAGCGTTGTAACCGGAGCACCACCATTCTCAAAGCGTTGTTCATATACGTAACCATCTCGTTTAATTGTAACAACAAGCCATTCTGACAGTGCATTTACAACCGAAGCACCAACACCGTGTAAACCACCGCTCGTTTTATAACCGCCTTGTCCGAATTTACCACCAGCATGTAGTACAGTTAAAATAACTTCTGGTGTTGGTTTTCCAAGCTTATGCATTCCAGTCGGCATACCGCGCCCTTTATCTACTACACTTATACTATTATCTTTATGTATGATTACTTTAATTTCATCACCAAACCCTGCTAATGCTTCATCAACAGAATTATCTACGATCTCATATACTAAATGATGTAATCCACGGCTATCCGTACTCCCGATATACATACCCGGGCGTTTCCGAACAGCTTCAAGCCCCTCTAGCACTTGAATTGCATCTTCATCATATTGAAACTGACGCTTAGCCAAACTCCTTGCCCCTTCCCATCCAAAAATCAGAACATATGTTTCTTATTATAGCATAACGCCTTTCCCTTACTTTTGGCAAGTCACGTTATGTCTTTTATATACTATTTTCATAAGAAAAATCCTTGTTTTGTCACAAGGATTCCTCTACGCTACTATTTCAGAAAAATAATCGTTTGTCAAACGAAACATGGATATGTATTCCAAAACAACTACATACTCCACCATTTTATAATTAACAAAATGATAATCATCCAAAATGGAGTGACAAGTAGCAATCCCCATAAACAGCCTTTAAAGAACTTCATGATGAACACCTCGTCCATCTGCTCCTCCCTATTGTACGAATAGGAGCCTAATAAGTTTCACTTTATCTTGTCATTGCATGTTCAACTTTAATGCAGCGATCCATTATGACAGTATAGCCTTTTTCTTTCAAAAAATGATATGTTGCTTCGTCTTCTAAACCTAATTGTGCCCAAAATGTACTCGCTTCAATCTGAACAAACTCTTTTGCAACATCCATTAAAAACTCTGAACGACGAAATACATTGACAATATCAACAGGTTCTTTTATTTCCGTCAGCGATTTTACCGCCTTTTCTCCGAGTACTGTATCTACCGTTGGGTTAACAGGAATAATACGATATCCCGCAGTTTGCATCGCTTTTGACACCATATACGAAGTACGTTCTGGATTATTAGATAATCCAACAACTGCAATCGTCTTACTATTCTTTAAAATCTCTCCAATTTCCGTACGAGTTGGATTTTCAATTGTCATATGTAATCCCTCCTGTTCATTTAGTATAGCCGATAAAGAAAGTCTCTTTCAACATGAAAGAGACTTTCTTTATTAATTCGAGTTAGCAGTAGCAGCTAATGTGACTGTTTTCTTTATTTTCTCGCCATTTCGATACGCTGTCACTTCGATTTTATCGCCAACTTTTTTCTTCTCATATAAATATTTACGGAATTGAACTGCATTTTCTACTTTTTGGTCATCAAAGCCAACAACAACATCATATTTTTGCAATCCTGCTTTTTCTGCTGGTGATGCTGGTTCAACCTGTGCTAACAGAACTCCCGCCGTTACATCTTTCGGCAATTTTAATTGACTTAATGCATAGCTTGGAAATTCATCAAGACCCCTTACTTGAACACCCATTACAGGTCGTTTTACTTCACCATATTTTTCAAGAGAGTCAATGACTGGTTTTGCTACATTAATTGGAATCGCAAAGCCAATACCTTCTACTGCTTGCTGAGCAATTTTACTAGAGTTGATACCGATTACTTCACCATTTTGATTGAATAGTCCACCGCCGCTATTCCCTGGGTTAATCGCTGCGTCCGTTTGAATCACTTGCGCTTGCCAATCTGGACGTTTGTCATTGTTAATATCAACTGGAATTTCACGATTTTTACTACTGATAATTCCTTCTGTTACACTTCCATCAAAGCCAAGCGGGTTACCAATTGCAATTGCCGACTCTCCCGCACGGATTTTATCTGAATTTCCTAGAGTGGCAACTTTGTTAACATCTTTCCCATCAATTTCAACGACAGCTAGATCTAACCATTGATCTCTTCCTACTAATTTCGCTGCAACATTTTTCCCATTACTTAACTTAACTTCTAATTTATTCGCACCATCTACAACATGGTTATTCGTTACAATCAGTGCTTTATCTCCAACTTTTTTATAAATTACACCTGATCCTGATCCAGCTTCAGCTTCTTGTCCTTGTGCCTCAGCGGAAAATGGATCTACACTTTTTTGAAAGTTAATTACACCGACAACTACTTCTTTCGCTCCCTCAATCATACCAGGAAGGTCAGTTTCACCTTTTGTTTTATTCACAACTGGAACGACCGTTCCCTCTACTTTTGATGGTGAAACGAGACTATTATTTGTCCAGGGCATATACGGAGCCACAACACTAATTGTAACGGCACCGATGACAGCACCGACTACTCCTGTGAAAAAATATCCTTTTTTGCTTTTTGATTTTACAATTTCCGTCCGAGTTTCATTTGTTTCTGGTTGATCATAGTATCCCATAATTTACTTATCCCCTCTCTGCTGATATCGTATTTTCAGTATATATACGATGTGTGTCCTTACTGTGAACTCATCGTGAAATCCAAACAAAAAATACTACCATATTCAGCTTAGACAAATATACAAAAAAATGTACATGCACTGAACATATATATAAATCCAACTTGACTTTCCAACACAAAAATCGCCGCCGTGACAAACAAAAAGGAACCTGCTACTTTCTTCCTCTCTTTGTTTAAACATCGCATGTAGCAGAAATAGGCACTGACCGCTTCTATTCACGGACAGACGCTCTCGTCCAGCTTAAAAGAAAAGGGGTTTATGTCAGGTTGTTAATTTGGATTTATATACCGCTGCTTAAATGGGAACCGATATTCTTTATTCTTCAAATTTATAACCTACACGAATAACTGTATTAATGTGCGTCGCTTTCGCACCTAACTTATTACGAAGTTTCTTAATATGCGTATCTACTGTGCGATCATCTCCGAAATAATCATATCCCCAGAGCTGATCTAGCAAATGCTGGCGAGATAATACTATCCCTTTATTCTCCATCAAATAAACAAGTAACTCAAATTCTTTATGTGTTAAGATTACTTCTTCACCATCTACCGTTACCGTACGTGACAAACGATTTACATCAATACCAGCAAATGAGAGTAAATTCTCCTCCGCTTGTCCTACTGCACCGTCTGCACGCTTTAGTAATGTTTTGGCACGAGCAACTAAAATCTTCGGACTAAACGGTTTTGTTACATATTCATCCGCCCCTAATTCAAAACCGAGTAAAGTATCATCTTCATCGGAGCGAGCTGTTAGCATAATAATTGGTACGGCTGATTCTTTTCTTACACGTCTACATACAGACCAACCATCGATTTCTGGTAACATGATATCCAATATAATTAAATCCACAGTATGGTCCGCAAACAGTTCTAATGCTTGCTTGCCATCTTCCGCTTCGATCACTTCAAAGCCTTCATTACGAAAATAATCGCTAACAATTTCTCGTAATCTTCTTTCATCTTCAACAAGTAAAACTGTTTTATTCAATCCTATCCCGTCCTTTTACTCTTTCAATCGAATAATACGTTGATTCGAGCTCCCTCGAAACGAAAGGGTGAGATCTCGCCTCTCTAGCTCAAATCTTCCATCTACTAGCACATCAGCATAGTGCAACAACTCTATCATATCATTATTTTGCGAATTCTGTATCTCTTCAAACGTATAACCTGTGTAAATCCACAAATTTTTTTGTAAGTCTTTCACGTTTTTTGCTAACTCTTTTATTTCAGTCGCTTGAAAAAATGGATCCCCTCCAGAAAATGTTACATCCGTAAGGGGATTTTTTTCAATTTCTTTTATAATTTCTTCTTTTGTCATTTCAGTCCCATTACAAATATTCCAAGATTGCGGATTATGACAGCCAAAACAGCGATGCGGACAGCCCGCAAAAAATACGACTGTCCGCAACCCTTCTCCATCAACTACACTATCTTGAATGATGTTCATTACTCTCATGAATGTTTCACCCGCTCCTTTTCTTCACTAAGTTTCGCGCTGTTCCACTTTGACATGTCCCCTACAAGATATCCAGTAATGCGGCGGATTCTTTCAAAATCATGTTCGTTTTCATCACCACAACTTGGACATTCATTTCCAATGATTCCATGATAACCGCAACATTTACAACGATCAACCGGATGATTAATCGATCCATATCCTACGCCATACTGGGCCATTGCCTTCACAATTTGCTGTAATGCTTTTTGATTATGAATTGCCGCTCCGTCAAGCTCAATATACGTAATATGACCACCATTACACAGCTCATGAAATGGTCCTTCTAAACGAATTTTATCAATGGCTTGAATAGAATAATAAACAGGGATATGAAATGAATTTGTATAATAGTTATGATCTGTTACACCTGTAATTGTTCCAAATTCAGCTCGGTCCTTTTTGATAAACTTTCCAGATAACCCTTCTGCCGGAGTTGCAATTAAAGAGAAATTCAATTGATGTTCCTCTGTCGCTTGATCCATTTTCTTTCTCATATATTCAATAATTTCATATCCAAGCTTCCAAGATTCTACGTCTTCCCCATGATGTTTTCCTGTTAAAGCAACTAAACATTCTGCAAGACCTATAAAACCTATACTTAATGTACCTTGTTTTAAAATTTCGGCGACAGCATCCTCAAGATGTAATTTTTCACCACCGCGCCATACTCCTTGGGAATATAAAAATTGAAAATCTCTTGCTTTTTTCGTCGATTGATAGGCAAGCCTCTCTAATAATTGACTAATACCTAAATCAAGATAATAATTTAAAGCTTCAAAAAATGCTTCTTTAGATCCACTAATACACGCTAATTTCACTAAGTTAATTGAAGTAAACGATAAATTCCCTCTTCCAATCGCAGTTTCTTCCCCATGAATATTAGACATGACACGCGTACGACATCCCATATAACACACTTCAGTTTCAGGACGCCCATCATAATACGCAGCATTAAATGGTGCATCTAAAAATGAAAAATTAGGGAATAATCGTTTTGCTGTCGTTTCTATTGCTAATTCAAACAAGTCATAATTTGGATCTTTCTCTTCAAAATTTACTCCCTTTTTCAACTTGAAGATTTGAATCGGAAAAATTGGTGTTTCTCCTTTTCCAAGTCCAGATTGAGTCGCTCGTAATAATTGTTTAATTAATAATCTTCCTTCTTTTGATGTATCTGTTCCGTAATTAATGGAGATGAATGGAACTTGCCCCCCACCCCTGCTATGCATGCTATTCGAATTATGAATAAACGCCTCACATGCTTGATACGTATCATATTCTGTTTCTTTCCACGCAAATTCTTCTATTTGCTCAGCTGTTAACGGATATGTTGTTAAGCGTTTTTTATGTCGTTCAAACGTTTTTCTCACATATGGCGCCAAATCCACGTCAAATAGCGCAAATGATTGTCCGCCATGCTGCATATTTTGATTCGCTTGGAAAATAATAGAAGAAAGCGCCAATGCACTTTTAATATCTTGCGGCTGTCTCATATGCCCGTGACCTGTATGGAAGCCATTTTGAAGCATTTGCGCTAATGGAATTTGCGAACAAGTTGTCGTACCTGTTGCATAAAAGTCTAAATCATGCGGATATAAAACATTTTGATCAATTGCTTTTTTCACTTTCTCAGAAAGCAGTTGTTCTACCGCATAAAATCTCGCACTCTCAGAAGCAAATTTCCCCATCATTCCCATTGGAGAGCGGCCATCAACATTTGCATTTTCTTGCATTAAATCTTGTTCATTTGAATGAACAATTTTCGAAAAAATCCCCTTTAGCCCTTCTTCTGATCCACTGTTTTTTGTTATTACTTGATTCATTTCCTAACCCCCAACAATATCTAGTTCGTTCACTCTCAAAATGATACAACATATAGTCGGAGTGAATCTGTGAAAAATGTAACATTCTTGTGAAATTTTTTTTAAGATCTTTTGAATCTTTTTTTTGCTCGTATTTCCGAGTCAAAATTTCATCTTGCAAAAAAGAAATGTGATCTTTACAAATGTATGGTACAATGTATGGGAAAAACTCTTTTTACCCTTTATCAACACATTTGTATAAAGGAGACTGAACTTATGCTTACATATCTTTTATTTATCGTTGCCTATTTACTTGGCTCGATTCCATTTGCGCTCGTTGTTGGAAAGATTGGTTATGGAATTGATATTCGCGAACACGGCAGCGGAAATTTAGGAGGAACGAATACATTTCGTACGCTAGGGAAAAAAGCAGGTTTTATTGTTACAATTGCTGATATTTTAAAAGGGACATTGGCTACAGCGTTACCGATTATTTTCGGGTTACCTATCCATCCGCTATGGTTTGGATTAGCTGCAGTGGTGGGACATGTATACCCAATCTTCGCAAAGTTCCGCGGCGGTAAAGCAGTTGCTACTTCTGCCGGTGTACTACTATGCTATGCACCGCTTACCTTTGTCATATTAGCAGCCATCTTTTTCATCCTACTTTTTACGACAAGATACGTTTCACTTTCTTCTATGGTAACAGCTGTCTTTGCTGTTATTGCAGCACTTATAAACGGGGATAAAATCTTCATTGTGGCGATGTGTTTATTAGCTGGTATGGTTATTTATAGACACCGTGCAAATATTGGACGAATTATAAATAAAACCGAACCAAAAGCAAAATTAACAAAAAGACAAAAATAAGCTTGTGACCCACATAACGCAAAAAGAAAACGCAAAGCATATAAATGGCGTCTTTTTGCGTTATTTTTTATACTAAAAGAAAAAGCGATTATGTTGGAGGAATACTAGATGAACATTTCAGTATCAAAAGAAGCACTAAACTGGTATAAGAACGAGCTTGGTTTACAAACAGGAGATAACCTTCGCTTTTTCGTACAATATGGTGGATGTAGCACCGTTCAAAAAGGCCTTTCATTAGGAATTCGTAAAGATGACCCAGCTACTCCTACTGTGCAAATTCAAGAAGATGGTATTACTTTCTTTATTGAAGGCGATGACGAATGGTTCTTTGATGGACATGACTTATCTGTTACACTTAGCGCTGATGATGAGTTCCCGCAATTTAATTATGTAAAATAAAAAAACGTGGCATACGCCACGCTTTTTTATTGCTTTTTAATCTTCTCGTATGTCTCATACCATTTTGGGTACAGTTTTTTAAATGACACCGGACGAAATCCTTCTTTTTTAGCACAAATATTTGTTGTCAATGCGGTAATACAACGATCACCGTCTCCATTATAAATTTCATAGCCATATACTACACGTAATGGACTCACTGACTCCACCCATGTTTTCACTATAGCCTTTTCTCCATAACGCATTGCTTTTCGGTATGTAATTTGTAAATCAAGTACAGGAGACACAACCCCATCATTTTCCATTTCCACATACGAAAACCCTAAATCTTGAATTAATTTCGTACGGCCAAGTTCTAACCATACTAAATAGTTTGCATGATATACGACACCCATTTGATCTGTTTCTGCATAACGGATATCAATCTCCTGTTCTGCTATAAACATCGTTTTAACTCCTTCTCGCTTACGTTTCTTTCTACACCTTTAATCATAATACAGAGAATATGAAAATAAAATAGAAGCGGTGAATCTTTTTCCTTAAAGGAGTGAGCATATGCTTCAAATCATAACTGTACGAAGCGGTGATAACGTGTATAAATTAGCTAAGCAGTTCGGAACAACAGCAGAAACCATTGTGAAAGATAATGGATTAAACCCAGCTGAAACACTCGTCGTTGGGCAAGCATTAATTGTGAATACACAGGGCAATACCTACTATGTACAACCCGGTGATAGCTTATATAAAATTGCCTTAACCTACAATGTCCCTCTCGCCAGCCTAGCAAAAGTAAATCAGTTATCATTAAAATCCGCACTTCAAGTTGGGCAGCAACTTTATGTACCAAAAGGGACAAAGAAAATTATTGAATCGATTGCCTACTTACAGCCATCCACAATTCCGATTAAAGAAAGCTTAATAGCTTCAACAAAGGCAATCAATTCCTATTTAACCTATTTGGCCTATTTTAGCTTTGAAGCGAAGCGTGACGGAAAGCTGAAAGAACCTACTCAAACATCTGAAATCGTTGCAATTGCCAAACAAGGTCAGACGATTCCGATGCTTGTGATTACAAATCTTGAAAATGGAAGTTTTAGCCCTGAATTAACAAACGTTATTTTACACAATGAAACCATTCAAAATACGCTTATTACAAACATTTTACAAACCGCACAAAAATACGGAATGCGTGATATCCACTTCGATTTCGAGAACCTTGCACCGACAGACCGCGAAGCCTATAATCAATTTTTACGCAAAGTAAAAACACGTCTACCAAAAGGATATACGCTCAGCACAACCCTCGTCCCTAAAACAAGTTCAACGCAAAAAGGTACCGCTGCCGCTCATGACTATAAAGCACAAGGTGAAATTGTTGATTTCGTTGTCATTATGACATACGACTGGGGATGGCAAGGTGGCCCGCCTCTTGCAGTTTCTCCAATTGGTCCTGTCAAACAAGTCATTCAATATGCAAAATCACAAATGCCACCGCGGAAAATTATGATGGGGCAAAACTTATACGGATTTGATTGGATTCTTCCATTCAAACAAGGAAATCCTCCCGCAAAAGCAGTTAGTTCTATTGCCGCTGTTTCACTAGCACGGAAACATAATGTCCCAATTCAATATGATTTCACTTCCCAAGCTCCTCATTTCAATTATTACGATGCAAATGGAGTAAAACATGAAGTATGGTTTGAAGATGCTCGGTCTGTTCAAAGTAAGTTTAATTTAATAAAAGAACAAGGAATTCGCGGTATTAGTTATTGGAAAATCGGCTTACCTTTCCCGCAAAATTGGCGTCTCCTTACCGAAAACTTTTCCATTACAAAAAAAGGCTGACAATTGTCAGCCTTTTCTTACTGATTACGATATGCAGCTTCCTCTTTAATCTCTTTTCGCATTCCTTCAATACTTTCCATGCGGCGCTCATTTTTCGCTTCAATTGCCTCGCGGTCTTTCTCATTTGAAAACTCCGTAGCCTCTCTTGCTTCGTTCATATTTTCAATTGTGTTATATACCGCCTCTTGCAATTTCTCAACATTATCACTGCGATCATCTGGGTTTGGACTTGTTTTATATTGTTCTGGCATCCTGTCTTCCTCCTTTATTGAAATTACATACAACATTAGTTTGTAAAAAAATCCTTTAATTATGTATGCAAAAAAGGTGCCTACATTTATCTCTAAACAAATTATGGATATACAGGATGATGGACAAGATATTCAACACTTCATCACGGATTCTCCTTGGTCTGCAAAATCTGTCTTTTATACCATTCAAGAAGAACTTCTGTGCTTTTTTGGCAAATCGGATATCTTTTAAATATAAAAAACTTTGCAAGAATTACACACAGTGAAATTTAACATTGTCGAAATAGTTACGATTAATCATTACTGCAAATGAAGTCATTCAAAGACTTATAAAAATAAGAAAGCACACCACTTTTTTAAGTGGTGTGCTTTCTTATTTTACAGGATAATTCTCCTTCTATTTAACCGTTATCTACAATTGGTTGTTTCCCTGATTTATCTTGCATTTGCTTTCCTTTATTACCGCCTGCTGCTCTTGATTGTGTTCCAAGCTGATTTGGTGCAAAATCTTTTGGATTTTTCTTTGGATTACCCATCATATCGCCTCCTTACAACTAGTATCATTCTAGTTGTAAGAATTATTCAGCGTGTTTAAAAATACGTACTTCGTAGCGTTTTTCTAATTTTTCTTCAATCCGTTCAATCGCATCACGATCATTGAGTAGTTGCCGTTTATTTTCATTCACAAGCTCTTCAAACGATTTTCGTCTAGTTCTTCTCATACTGTTCAACCTCTCTTTCGTGTTACTAGTATGAACAGTAAAAAAACACCCTAATCAGATTTATGAGAAAATTTTATTTTTCGTACATACAATTTACCTAACTTCACTTTAGGAACGCTGCAATATTTGATTTATTTCCTCATACGCCTCAAGAATCACACCTTCAAAAACAACTAAATCTTCAGGCTGATCAATCATAATTCTTGTAAGGCCCCATTCACTTTTCGTAGCATATTCACATATAACGTTCGGATACAATGCTACTATTTCATCTTGTTCTTTATTTGTTAATACATACCTTTTTCTTCCTGTTAGCTTAATCCTCGCAAATGAATACATTGCTTTAATGTCCAAATACTTCCCGACACTGGCATAATGAATAACTGTTGTATCTTTATTATGCTTTTCCAATATTTCTTTTACAATCTCATATGCTCTTTCTTCTTCCTTTGTTATACCTTTAGAAATTACCTTTTTTACTTTTCCACCTTTTATCTCTACACACTTTTGATATACAGCTGCACAAGTGAAACAGTCATCTAATGCATTATGAGACGCTACTTTAATTTGTAACAATCGTTTGAGCGTTTCTAATTTATGATTTGGTACATGTTTTATATATCGTTTTGCTAAACTAACTGTATCAATCACGGCATTTTTTGGCGTGCCAAGTCTTAATCGTTCCATATTACTCTTTAAAAACCTCATATCAAAAGATGCATTATGAGCAATAATTGTATCTTTTCCAAGAAATGAAACAAACTCTGGCAGTACAATATCAATCGTCGGCGCATCTGCAACATCAAAATTCCGAATCCCTGTCAACATTGTAATGCGGCTAGGAATCATTTTCTCTGGATTCACATACGAAACAAATTGATCCATACAGATATGATTTCGATATCGAATTGCAGCCATTTGAATAATATTATCTTGATAAGGATTAAACCCTGTCGTTTCAAAGTCAATTACAACATAATCTCCTGTAAAATTTTCCATAATCTTCTCCTCGACTTTTTTATTTCTATTATAACTTACTATATACATTCATTTTGATTTACTAACATATAAATCTTTGCTATGAAGGACACAACATAACCGCTACTAGCTTTCTCCTTTTTTTAAAACCTAGCGTGCGGCAGAAATAAGCACTGACCGCTTCTATGCGCGGCCAGATACTCTCGCCCCCCCACTAAAAAGGAAAGGATTTTTTAACTTGTATATAGCTTTTAAATAGAAAATAGGAATGGTACACATGCCATTCCTACTTACGTCTTTACTTTAAACCTGAAACTCTCTTCTCCATGTCCTTCACCGTCATCGGTCCAGTAAATTTATCTTGGATCACACCTTTTGTATCAACAAAATATGACGTTGGAATCGTAATGACTTTATAAGTAGTTGTTACCTTTATATCTGTATCAAGAAGAATTGGAAACGTAACACCTTTCTCCTCTGCAAATTTCCGAACCTTCTCTTGCCCTTCAGATCCCTCTGACGCTGTATAATTCACTGCTAATATTTCTACATCCTTTTGATACTGATTGTAAAACTCCTGCATATCTGGCATTTCTCTTTGACACGGACCACACCATGTTGCCCAAAAGTTCAAAATGACTTTCTTACCCTTTAAATCAGAAAGCTTTACCTTAGTACCGTCAAGCTTGGACAATTCAAAATCAGGTGCGACTTTTCCGATTTCAATGCCATTTTGCGCAATAACTTCTTTCTCATCCTTTGTACTATGCTCTTGATTATCTACTACTTCTACTTTCTCTTTCCCAAACTGTTGATAGATTGCATAACCAGCTAAACCTAATAACACAACAACAATCGCTATTTTCTTCCACATACCCATCATTCCTTACATTTTATCTTTGTCCGCTAGATTCTCAAAAGTGAAGGTTTTTCTTTATTTTAGCTTATACGGAGAAAAATGGAAATATACTCTTTGAGAAGAAAAACATGTTCTCTAAAAAATGCAGGAATTTCCTGTTGGCGAATTGTATATTAATAGCATAAGATTCCCTACAAAATTCATAAAATGAAACGAGGCTTTCTCATGAAAAAGTGTCCAAATTGTAATGCTACATTTAGTAATAAACAGTTATTTCTAAGAAATAACTGTCATAAGCTCGTTTGCAAGAACTGTAAGGAAGAACTATTCATTACGAAATTCTCTTTATTCATATATTCATTTTTTGCTATTCTCGTATATTTTTTTATTTTACAAATCTCATTTCCTTTTCTATTAAAAGCAACCGTCATGATATTGTATTTTATTCTTTCTAGTTTTATTCTACAACCTCTTGTTTGTTCGTTTAAAGTTAGGCAATATTAAAGGAGTGATTACCATTTCAGAGATTACACAAATAATCATTACTTGGACTGGGTTCTTTGCTCTTATTTTCCTCTTAATAAGAAGTATAAGGGGTATACAACATCGTAATTGGCAAGCATTTATAACAATACATTTCGGAAAAGATTTCATTATTGCTTTGAATATATGGATTATCTTACTTTGGATTTTTTATGCAAACTTCCCAGGACAATTCACTTATATAATAGACTTTTACTCCAGAGAATCCATTCTATTTATAGCCATGGAATCATTATTAATCGGTATGATTTGCGGAGCGGCTATTTACTTCTTCACTAAAAATAAATACGGCAGTATTTTCTTAAGTATCCCATTTAGCGCATTATATCTTTTTCTTGTATATCGTTACCCATTTCATCTGTTCTTAATGGTAATTGAATTGAGTATGCAGTACCTGTTCATTAATTGGATAGAAAAGAAAAAGAAATAAAAATTATTCTATTTTAATTGCTTACTATTCTACATTTTCAAAGAAGGATTTGTTATATATCAACTATTCTCCCAATCCGTCTTCAAAATTGAATAAACAAAAGCATCGTTTGAATGCTGATTTTGATAAATATAACCTCTCAACAATCCTTCTTTCTGAAACCCTAATTTTAATAACAAATACGAAGATGTCTCATTTTCAGGATATGTAATCGCTCCAATGCGAAATAGATCTAACTCTTGAAAACCATATGCTAACACTTCTTTTACTGCTTCAGATGCATACCCTTTTCTCCAAAAGGCTGGGTGAATATCGTAACCAATTTCAGCTCGTTTACTCCACAGTTGTAAATTATTGAATCCTACTGTACCGACAAAATCTCCAGTTTCCTTTACAACGATTCCCCAGCGAATCGCACGTTTTTCTTGAAAATTTTTTGCGAAAGAATCAATCATTCGAACAGCCTGTTCCATCTTTGTAAAACAATTCATACCATAATAACGTGTCACCTCTACAATTGAAAAAATTTCATATATTTTTGAACTATATGTATGATTTATCTCAATTAAACGCAAACGTTCTGTTTGTAGAATGGGAAATGTCATGAAAGTCCTCCTTTATTTCATTTTTCATTCATTATATCACTTTTTATTTTTTAAGATGATTCAAACAAAAAGGGGTATATATCTACATAGTGGAATTATAAAAAAGACAGAAGAAAATAATTGATTCATATTTGTATATAGAAGATAAAAATGAAAAAGGGGAAATCATATAAAATACAAGAGTTATTTAGAAAAAGGTGATATAAAATGAAATGGTTAGGGGAAAAACTTTTTGAAAAATGGATAGCAATACCAAGAGAAATTAGAATTATATCTTTATTTGTAATAGTATCTATTACTTTTTTTATAATGTTTTTTTTACCAGGTATAAAAGCAGTACAGGCATTATTTATTGATTTTAATAGCATAGATAAAGTTAGTTTAATTGTTGCAGTGGTTAGTTCTATATTAATTTTAGTGATTTTAAAAAATGTTTTTGCACGAAAAAAATAAACTCTTAAAAGAATTGCCAGATAAATTGTTTTAAGATTGACGATTATTTCGTCAATCTTTTGTATTTCGTGTGTGTTGTTTTCAATACACACGAAATACAAGGTAAACCTAGTTATATCAATACTTTATAGCACTTTGTAAACTCTTTCTCTTCTCACTCTCTATATTAGGGTTTTTCTATATACAGTTACATTAAGTTCGTGGGGGGAGCCCACACACGACGAGCCAGCACTCACAAACAAAAACAAGGTAAAAACCAAAATCCGGTTTATACCAGGAAAATTCTATGATTATAACAATCTTAGGCGCAATTACACTTCTATTTTACTGATCTATATCCAACGCCATCAGAACATTATCCGCATAGCGACCATCTTCAAATTTAATCTGACCTCTCTCTCGACCTTCTTCTTTGAAACCAATTTTCTCATATACTTTTATTGCTCTTTCGTTTGTTGAGAAAACACCTAAGCTTTTTGAAATGTATTTACTACATCCAACAACTCTTGTAAATCCTCAATAACATGCTCATCTACAAAAACTTGTCCCCAAAATGTATCCTTCTTCCATATTGCATGCATCCCTACATTTCTAGCCCCGATTACATCATTCTCTGGATGATCGCCTATGTATATACTTTCTTCTGGTTCGACACCCAATCTTTCTAAAGCTCTTAGAAAGATTTCTGCTTGTGGCTTTTTCATCCCCTCTTGCTCGGATACTAATATAGTATCCATATACTTTTCAAGTTCAAGAGAACAAATATTCAGTAATTGAAATTCAGTAAATCCATTTGTGATCATACCTAATAGGAATCCCCTATTTTTGAGTTCCTGTAAAACGTTCTCTAAATGAGAAAAAGGTGTACAGTGATGCTGAAAATTGTTTATGTAATCCTCTAATAATTGCTCCCTAGTTAAACTGGAAATACCATATTCTCTAAGTAATTGCTCGTATACTTTGTCTTTCCAAACATAACCCTTATTATCTAATTCAATGAATCTAGTTACATATTCTTCTTCAGGTATATACTTAAATTCATTGATATACCTTTTATATTGATCTCTAACAAATAGGTTCAGAGAGTGATCTCTATCTAAAAGAGTTCCATCTAAATCAAAAATAACAGCTTTAATCATATTCTCACTCCTTATTTCTGAATTTTGCGATTATTTAAAGTTGTATACTTTATATTCTCCATTATTTGATGAAAATCTTAGAATATTATTGTCTTCTGGTATTCCTTCAAAATAAGCAGCGATACAACCTGTTGTACATCTATGTCCAGATAACAAGATATTTACCTCTTTCTGGCCGTATTTACTTTCAAGTTCATTCATGAAACCAAAAATTCTTTCCACATAACTATTCGTTTCTTCAACACCGTTATAAATACTGGAATCAGGTACAGCTCCAGCCATTTTTATTTCATCTTTTTTTAACCCATCCGCTTCGCCTAAATCAAAAACATCCAGTCTTTCATCAATTATTACCTTTATACCTGTTGCAATCTCTGCTGTTTGAATCGCTCTTTCTTGCGGAGAGGAAAATATGTAGTCGAATTTTATATCTTTCAATTTCCCCCTTAAACCTTTCGCTTGCTCAATACCATGTTCATTTAAAGGAAATCCAGCTCTTCCTTGCAATCTTCCTTCTTTATTTATATCTGTTTGTCCGTGTCGAACTACATAAATCATTGCTTTGTCCTCCCTTTAGTTTTATAGTCTGCTTACTATTTATATAGTAAGTTTTACATTTTCTTTTGGTATCCATCCTTCTTCAAGATTTAGAACTCTTTGACACCAAATCCATCCGTTAATTTCTTTTAATCCCACTAGATGTTCACCTTCATCAACATTCAACTCTTTTGCAGTGTAATCTTCCTTGGCAATACCTTCTGTTCCTTTCCATTGAATAATTCGCGCTGGCACCCACCCTGAACTATCTTTATCGACTGTTGTACAAAAGTACCAATTATCCCACTTCTCCGGCCCTTTATATTTCTCACCAATAATAAATGACTGCCGCTTAACTAAGCTAATAGGATTCGGATAATTCGTCCTATGACTTTTTATAACTACATAATTCACTACGAATCCCTTCTTTCTTACACTAAATTAGAAATATCATATATTCACGTCACCTATTTCCTGTAAATTTGACAAAAAGTTTATCAAATCCTCTTATCTAAAAAAACAAAACGTACTCACCATTCATCCAAAAATCATTCCTTCACTTTCACTATCATATTACCAATCGTTTCTTCTCCACTTTGTAAGGTTACTTTTATATTTCCATATTCTTCAAACGCGTAAGGAGACAGCTCATAAATTTCTTTGATTTTAAATTTTTTATTCACGTTTTGTTTCGTTGTACCCGTAAGTAAAGCCATTTGCGGCTCCCAAGCTTCACCAATATCTTCATATTTTTGTTTGAATTGTGGATATATTTTAGGATTATATGTTGAAAAACCACAAGTTTTTTAAAGCCGAATATTAAATAAATGGAGCTGTAGTACCTACAGCTCCATTCTTCATATTTTACTCTCGTCAGCATTTACTTCTCTGCCTTCAAAATGTTTCCAATACAATCTTTCCAATCATACTTCCTGTTTCAATCATCTCATGCGCTTTTCTAATATTAGCTGCATGAATTGGCGATAACGTCTTGTTTACTGTCGTCTTAAGCACTTTTTGATCTAGCAATTCACTAACTTGATTTAACAAAATGTGTTGGTTGATCATATCTTCAGTGTAGTACATAGCTCTTTTGAGACTCCCACGACTAAAGTCGCAAGCCCTAATCCTTACGGATTGACGGGTGGGATTCTTGAATGACTAAACGTTCGCAATCCATTTCTGTTTTGAACAGACTTCAAGATGAGGGCATCTCATTGCCCCTCCTAAGACAGTGCGTATAGCATCTTAGGCTGATTGACTGTTACCATCAATCACAGTTGCGTAGCGAATATTCATCGCCCCAACAATATCACGATGTTTCTCAAATCCACATCGGCACTTGTATTTTCTGTCTTGTGCTTTGTTCTTTTCAGAACATTTCGGACATGTTTGACTTGTATAAGCAGGGTTCACATATTCGACCTTAATACCTACTAAATTCGCTTTGTATTCAATGAATTGCGCTAAACGATAGAATGACCAAGTGTGTAGATTTTTCTCGTTTTTACGGCTTGTTCTTGCCGTCTGTCTAATATTCGTTAGTTGTTCTAAACGAATAACAGAAATGTTATTATCGGTTGCAAAGTCAACGATTTCACGACTTACTTTGTGGTCTTGGTCTTGCATCCATCTTTGTTCTTTATCATCAAGTTGTCGAATGGCATTTAATTTCTTGTTTTCACCTAACTTCTTACGAACACTACGAAACTTACGTTTCATATATTTGTTTTGTCTACCATTGCCGAAGAAACGAACTTTATCATCGTCTGTGATGGCTACCGCAGGGACTTTAAGACCTAAGTCTACTCCTAAAATCTTCGTTCCTGTTTTTTCATTTGTAGGAATCGTGACAGATATTTGAGCAATCCACTTATTAGATTTCTTCGTGATACGAAGTGTACCTAACTTGTGTTTTAACAAATTAAAATTGCGATTATATTTATCAGTTAATAAAGCACGAACCTTTAAGCGAGTTGATTTTCCATTTACCATGAATGGAATTGAAATGTACGTGAAATCAAACGAATAGTTTTGATTGTTCCATACACAAACAGGTCTCTTTAGAATCGGAATAACTTTGTATTTACTTTTTTTCACCTTTGTAGAAAACACACTTTTAGCGTCTTTAATTGCTTGGTTCTTCACTGCGCTTGGAAGATTAGCTTCAACATCTTTTGTACTTTTCTTAGTGCTTTTCTTCGCTTCAGCCATTTCAGATACAAGTGTATTAATGACTTTGATATACTCGTAGCTACTTTGTTCCAATAGCTGAATTTGTTCTTTTGTTGGAAGCAATTTAACTTTGACTGTGATAGTTTGTGACACAATTTTCACCCCCTCGTCTTTTGATTTTCAACATACTGTTTAATTGTCTCAGTCGATACATTTCCAGCAGTAGAAACAAAATAGGAACGTGTCCATAGACTTGGCAAGTGTTGAAGATGAGGAAACTCTCCTCTCAAACGCTTCGATGTCACTCCTTTAATTTTTGCCATTGTGTCAGCAGGACTAAGTGTTGGTAGTGTATTTAAGAACTTATGTAAGAAGGCACAATAATGTCACATAGTATCACTAATGTTACTAATGGTATGATCACCTTTATAAATAATGATGAATTGGCGTTATTTAACAATAGTTATTGGTTAGAAAATCATTTATGCTAGTTGTAAGTAACATTACTTCGGAAATAAACCTGTAGAGGTGTAGCAAATATGATGTCTTTTCTATCTGGGTTTGTAATATGGTATCCCATCTGTATGTCTATTATTTGGATGGTAGGTGCTATTGTATTTTATATTTGTATAGAATCTAAACAAAAACTATCTCGAGATGAAACACCGTTTGTTTCAATTTTAATACCTTGTTACAACGAAGAACAAACAATTCGAGAAACGATATATCATGTAATGAAACAAAAGTATCCCCATTATGAAGTCATTGTCATAAATGATGGAAGTACAGATCAAACCGTTCCTATCGTTAAACAGCTCATTGGTACATATCCTAACTTACGATGTGTAAATGTGAAAAAAAACCTCGGAAAAGCCAATGCATTACATGCCGGGTTATTAGCTTCTAAAGGAGATTTTTTAGTTTGCATAGATGCTGATGCGATATTAGATATACATGCATTACAGTGCATGATTCCACATTTTTCAACTGCTAACCAGGGAAACAATATAGGTGCAGTAACTGGAAATCCGAGAGTTAGAAATCGGAATAATCTTTTAAGCAAAATACAAATATCTGAATTTTCAAGCATAGTAGGTATGATTAAAAGAACACAAAGCATATACGGAGGTATAATGACAGTTTCGGGTGTCGTTGTTGCTTTTCGAAAACAAGCATTATTAGATTGTCAGTTATGGGATCGAGATATTTTAACGGAAGATATTGCGGTAACTTGGAAATTACAGAAAAAAGGTTGGCAGATTAAATATGAACCTAGTGCTATTTGTTGGATGTTAGTTCCCGAAACTTTATCTGGATTGTGGAAACAAAGAATTCGATGGGCACAAGGTGGTTTAGAAGTATTAATTAAACATAGGGATATCTTTTTAAGTTGGAAGCATAAAAGTTTATATATAATTTATATAGAACAACTTATAAGTATTATATGGTCAATCGTATGGTTTCTCATGACTGTGACTTTTTTCATAAATATTTCTTTTACATTTGATTATTTGAAATTATTCACAGTATCATCAGGGGTATTATCGATGATATGTGTGTTTCAATTTTTCATTGCAATCATGATAGATAAAAAATATGATGTGAATTTAATACAAGAATATATATGGGCTGCATGGTATCCGATATGTTATTGGTATATTAATGTTTTTGTAATTATAATGGCTATTGTGAAAGTTTCAACAAAAAGGAAAGGAAAATTTGCAGTATGGGAAAGTCCAGACAGAGGTCTACAACAAACGAAATAATTATAAATGATTTGAATTTAACGAAAATGAGATTTTCACAATATTGTATATCCTTATTTTTATGGTTATATATTATGATGTTTGGTATTTTTATTATCATGAATTGTTTCAAATGGCATATGGATTTTATGGAATTCCTATTATTTTTGTTGAATACAAACCAATCACATATTCGAATCATGATATTTATTATACTTGCATGGGGTACTCTCTCATTTTTTTTCATGTTTCTGTGGAATACGTATAGGTCTTATAACCTCCAATCAAAAACAACAAGACAAGTCTGGGATACAGAGCAACATGTAAATATGACATCTCGTTTTTTTCATGTGACGACAGAGGAGAATATATATTTCCAAACGGAAACATATATAGAAATAGAGTCCTCATTGGATACAAAATATAAACTGCATGTTTCATGAAGTTGTTTGGACCCAATTTTGTATCACTTTCCAAGAAAAATCATCAACTAATACTCTTTGAATAAAAAAAGGGGCACTATGTTGATTAACAATTCCTGATGATAAAGTGAATAATAAGTCATATTGCTCAGATAATAATACGTTATCTGTCTGTGGTGTCCCAAACCCATATGGATATGCAAAATATTTTGGTTCATACCCGAAGTGATCATAAAAAACTTGTTTTGCCCGTTTGGAATCTGTAATAAATTTAGATAGATTTTCATTTTTTAAAAAAGGAGGATTCTCATCTTTTTCAATATAATGTAATTGATGAGTATGTGTCCCCACTGTTACTAGATTTGATCGTGTCATTTCAAAAATTTGATCCCAGGTAACCATAGTTAATCCATTGAAATTTGGATTTCCTACTTCTCCTGTAATGATAAAGATTGTAAAAGGGATTTGTTGCTTTTTTAAAAAGGGATACGCATAACGATAAACACTCTGATCAATGTCATCAAATGTAATCAACGCACATTTTGATGGCATTTCTTTTTGTTGATTTATGTAATCAGATAATTCTTTTGGTGTGATAAATTGAAATTGATGTTTTTGTAAATAAGTAATTTGCTTCATAAAATCATCTTCAAAAACAGAATACGTTGTTAATTCTGGGTTTCCACTTACTTTCGCCAGGTATTTAATAATGGCATTACCAGGACGAATTCGATGATAATTTAATACGATACACCCCTTTCCAGAAAGTTTTTCAACTTGTGTAAATGGGGGGTCTTTTTCCTTTGTCACATAAGCATATATACATGTATATAAAATGATAAAAAGAAACAGAAACGTACTAATCAATAGTTTTCTTTTCACACTATCCCTCATTTTATGTTGTTTGTATTATATATTTTTTTAATATCCCCTAATGCTTATGTAATTATGACAACGAAGATTGAATTTCTTTTAAATAACACACTAACTCAACATTCCATATCCTTATCAAAAAATAAAACAAAATAGAAGAGATTTTAGCTGTATACCAAATATATTTCAGTTCATATAGTCTATCATTTCACGTATAATAAAATGGAATATTTCAGGAAATGAACAAAGTATAATCCAAAGAATAAGTTAAAAAACAGGAGGAGTGTTATGACTCGTTGTACAAAGTGTAATGCGAGATGGAAAGCAAAAGATGTATGGTCCCTTTTTTTCCAAAATGACGGTAAGGATTGTCCGTATTGTAATCAAAGACAATATATTTCAGCCGAAACCTTTCGTTTTTCAAGTGAAGTTTTACGTTGCCTCTTTTTATTACTTTTCCCGTTCTTCGTTGAACTCAGCGATGAGAGCCCTTTAAAAGGCTTTAGGAAAAAATAATATGGGTTTTCTCCATCTTATCTTCCCGTTCAATAAAAAAAGATTAACCAAAACATGCTCCCATTTATAAGAAAGACATTTATATGTAGCGCTTCTAATTATATTGAATTCACCTGGATCACAGACTAAGCAAAATGAACCTTTGATAAAGTTATATTTAAGGTATTTTACAGGAGGGCGACAATGAAGAACTTCATCGTAATGTTCTTTTCTATTCTACTGTCAAATCTCATTTCCAAATCACTATATTCCTATATTGGTCTGAACTACAACGTATTTTATGATAAATTCGACCTTTTATTATTTATAATTGACTTCGGAATCTATTTCATCATTTTTCTGGCAATATACTCCCTTTTACATAAACTTATAATTAAAGAAAAAAAATGAATTGCTCTACTCCTTCTCTTATTTACACAAAGAATGTCCATTCTTTATCAATAATTAAATGATTCCGTACTTTCTAAGAGCAAAGTCAATCCCATCTTCACTTGACTTTTTCGTGACGAAATTGGCAATGGCCTTTAAATGTTCAGTCCCATTTTCCATAGCAATCCCAAGTCCTACTAATTCCAACATATCTATATCATTTCCTCCGTCTCCAAACGCAATAGCCTCTGATTTATCAATTCCAAAATATTGTAAAACACTTTTGATTGCTAAAGACTTGGATACTTCTTCTTGTAACACATTTAATACAAAAGGGTGCCATCTGCTAAACGTTAAATGTGGGAACTTATGAATGTATTTCTCTACCGTTTCATCAGTAGCATACAAACACATCAAATAAACCTCTTGATCATAAATATGGTTATTTATAGTTGGATAAGCATTCAATGACAATGTTTCGTTCAATGCTGTCAGTATTTCTTTATCTTCTACACCGTTCATACTAAAATCCTCTGTAAAGAAGGACAGCCCAGTATTCTCGATATATGCAAATTCAACCACTTCTCGAATGATATTTTTATCCATTGGAACTTTATAAAGAATCTCTTGATTGTGCTTCACATAAGCTCCGTTTGCTGTAATAAATGTATCTACTCCTAATTCTCTTATTTCATCACACATCGATAACGGTCTTCCTGTTGCTGCAACTACCTTTATCCCTTTATTCTTCAATGATTTTATAGCTTCTTTCGTATTATTTGAAATACTACCATTTTCATGATGTGTAAGAGTTCCATCAACATCAAAAAATACAATTCTATAGTCCATTAGATAGCTCCTTTAAAGATAATATATAAAACGGAAAGTACTATCTAAAAACTTAAAAATCAGAAAATTAAACACTCTGATAATATAACCTTAAATGGATTAATTTTCAATATTTCCAGAAATGAGAAAACATATGATGAAAGTTTAGAAAATCCAAATGGTCCGCTTGATGGATATAACCAACTGATTAATTGAAAAAAGAATAAACTATTCCACTTGTACGCTCTCTTTGTTCCATATCCTATACAATCGCTATATAATACGTCTTTGAATTATAAAAGCTCAGTTGATAAGAAAAATCAACTGAGCTTTTTGTATATTCGTATCTTATCCTTACCTTATTAAATCTTCCGCTAATTCATATACAAATAATTCACTTCTTATTTTTAATAGAATCGACTGTACTAAAACATTCTTGATGTAAAAACAAATGTTAATGGTAACTACTCAGTCATATATTTCATTTAGAAGTTTGGTAAGGAGTATGATTCCAGCGAAAATACGCCCCTTATTCCCTATAGAAAGTTATTTTCATTCTTCAGCATGTAGATTACTGTTATGAAGATAAAAATGGACCTACTCCTTGCTACCTTTCTTTGTTTTAAAGCTTCGCGCGTGGCAGGAAAAGCCCTGACCGCTTCTTGTGCATTGCCAGTCCCTCTCGCCCATTTTAAAAATAAACGTAATTGGTTCTAAATCCGTGAACGGTAAACATTACAGCGATTGCAACGTAGGATGTACATAGACTCTACTAATTATTAATTACATCCACAGTGGTACATCACTACTATTTTCTTTTATTAATCATCATCTCTAGCATGATCTTATCCATATTCGGTGAACCTTCATTTCCTAGTCGACAAAAGTTTTCGATTGTTTTATCAACATCTGCTTCGATAAATCCATCTGTAGCAGAGATACACATTCCTTGTGAGGCTAACAGTGCAGATTGTACAGCTGCGCTTGAGCAAGTCGCTACTTTCATCGCACATCCTGCTTTTGCTCCGTCACAAATCATCCCTGTTACATTTCCAAGTGTATTTTGGATTGCATACTTTATCTTTTCAATATCCCCGCTCAATAAATACGTAATCGCAGCCGATGCACTTGCCCCGGCAACTGTTACACCGCAAAGTGCAGACAAACGTCCGAACTGATTTTTAATATAAATCGCTAATAAATGGCTTAACGTAACTGCACGAATTAGCTCTTCTTCCGAAGCACTTAATTTCTCACCTGCGGCTACTACAGGCATCGTTACGGCAATCCCTTGATTACCACTTCCTGAGTTAGCCATTACTGGCATTGTCGAACCGGCCATACGTGCATCTGAACCAGCAGCTGCTAATGCCATCGCATGAGTCGTTAAATCATCTGATAGAATCCCTTTCGATACATTTGCCTTTAATGTCTTTCCAACTTGTAAGCCATATTCATTCGCCAAACCATCTAGTGCCACTTTACGATTCAATTCAATACTCTTTTTCACAAGTGCCAATTCCTCTACATCTACAGTCGTAACAAATTCATATATTTCTGGAATCGTTAGTTCATCACGTTCTTCTTCAGAAGTGGAAAAGTGTGTATTTCCACAGCCATTTTTATAAACAAGCTCCCCATTCGCTTCTACTAATGCGATAAATGTATGATTATCATAAATAATAGCCCTTGCATATCCCTCGTCTGTCGTTAACTTCACTTCAATGTATAGCTTTTTAGACGTATCTGCTAATTCTACAGATACTTTCCCCGCTTTTACTAAAGAGATTGCTTGTTCTTCATCTTCTTCCGAGACTCCAGCTAACACCTCTAAACCTTTTTTGCTATCTCCTGCTAACCCACCTAAAGCAGCAACAAAGTCAATTCCAGTAGCCTTCATTCCTGGTATACCAACCGCCATTGCATTTTTAATGACATTTGTACTTGCAAGTACTTCAATTGACTGTAGGTCGCCCTTCATATAATCTCTTGCAGTAGCTGTAGCTAACGCAATCGACACTGGCTCTGTACACCCTAAAGCAACGACTAATTCTTTCTCTAACACACGTAACATACTATTCTTGTTCACAAATTGTCCCCCTATCTTTCAACCGGCCACCATGTGAAATGATGAGCAAGTTTTCACAAAAAATAAATTTTTTATCTTTAATCTTCTGTAAAAAAACGGTATATAATTGGCTCAGATGTTTTTAACACCTTTATCCATTATTACTTCTATACTCACTGTATTAAATCACAATAATAATAAATCATTATGATAATTTATTATTATATATTAATAGTATAACAATGTGTAAGCGATTACAAAATATTTTTTTCTAACTCTCGGTATTTTCATTGCTAACAAGCCTTTAAAGGGCATTCTGCAAAAACAATACAAACAAAGGGGGGATTTCTAAAATTCGACGTTTATATCCCAAATTTTATTTATAAAGAGGTCTCTCCGGAGAATACAAAGAGGATTAAACAAAGACATGACGGATCAACAAATAGGATCTTCACTGTTCCACAATTAGTTATCTATTAAAATTTATAAATATTTTCACTTACTCTAAATTACAGTTTTAGCCCTTTCTTTGGCATCTTCCTGGTAAAATGACAACTTCGATATGATAATAAATAACATCAAAACAAACATTACCAATGCAGCTGCCATAAAAGCGATTTTCGCTCCGAAAATAGAGGCTAGTCCTCCTAACAAAGCTCCAGATAACGGAAAAGATACCGTTAATACCATACGATATACTGCATTAATTCTTCCCATAAATTGATTAGGAATTTCTTTTTGCCGAATTGTAAATGTATAAATATTTAGCATTACCCCACCAATATTCAATATTGCATAACCAAGTATAGCAATCTGCCAATTATGAAATACAGCAAGTATAATTGTTCCTACTAAAGAAACTAGTCCCACAAGTGTGATTGCATAGCCCATTCGCATATATTTTATTACAAATGGAGCTATAAAAGATCCTAATAGGGCCATAGCTCCCATTATGGAATACACATTTCCAACAAAAGAAGCACTGAAATTAAAATCGTTTGCTAAGTGGAATGTCATTACTGTATATAGTGCTCCAACGGCCAAATTATAAAGACATCCTATCACTGCTAATGTCCATAAAATTTTATTATGAAATAAAAATATGACTCCTTCTTTTACTTCATTCATCACTTTACTCAATGTCATTTTTTCATTACTTCTCTCTACTTCACCAAATTTTATTGGCAAAATGATGACTACAATTAGCGTAATCAAATATGAAAATGCATCTAATAAAACTGCATGAATTGTTCCTACTAAAGCAATTGTAAGGCCTGCTATAGCTGGTCCAAGTAGATTCGATAAATTATCCATACCTATGTAAATAGAATTTGCAGACGTTAATTGTTCTTCTTTTACTAACCTTGGCAACATATCAAAATCCGCAACTAAATCAAAACACAATGTGAAAATTGACAATAAAAATCCGATAACAAATATTATTTCAATAGGTATTGTGCCAAACAATGATAAAAACGGCAACATAGCTACTACTATAAACCGGCCAAAATCTGACCATATCATTACCTTTTTTCGGTTCCACTTGTCTACCATCGCTCCCAAAAAAGGGCCGAGAATTACAAAAGGTACGACTTCAACAATCCACATTAAACTCATTAAGCCAATTGAATTCGTTCTTTCAAAAACGAACCAAGGGATAGCCAATCGATAAATTTGACTCCCAACTTTCGAAAAAGTTGCTCCTAAAAAATAAATAGAAAACCATTTATTACAAAATACCTTCCAATTAAGGAATTTCATATTTATTATTCTCCCTTCCACCAATATGTCTTGGCAATCAACTAAAACATTTCATTCCAAACGCTAGTAATGCACTATACTGAGACAAAATATAAAAATTCTTATTACCTCATTTCTAATTTCTATATATATCTTACTGATATTTTATTAAATCTGGAAACAAGATGAATCAATCAATAGTACGAAGCTTACATAAAAAGTCTACTACTTATGTAGCATGGTAAATACACTTCTCTTTTGGGTATGATTTTAATAGATAAAATACCCTTTGTTATAATGGGGAAATTTCTATAACAAAAATGAATAAAAAGAGGGATTTACTTTTCATTAGAAAAGCAAATCCCTCTTCCTGTATCTTTAAATGCGTCTCTTTTTAAAATGTAATGAAGATTTAAATACTCACGCTGCACTACGATAATCTTGTTGTTTTTCTTTTTGTTGATTAGGTGCTTGAATTAAAATAGCGATAATAAATGAAACAATACACAATACGCCAATTACCATAAAAGTTGGTTTAAATCCACCTAGAATTGCACCAATAAAGGCACCTGTGAGTGCTCCAAGTCCAAAACCTTGATACACGATACCATAGTTTTTACTGTGATTTTTTAGACCGAAGAAATCACCAACAATGGCTGGGAATATCGTGATATTTCCACCGAAGCAAAAAGCAACGCTTGCTACACAGACGAAATAGATGCCATAATTTAAATTCACAAAACTGAGAACAAAAACAGACGCAGCGATAACAACAAAAGTTGCAGAAACAATTTTTAAACGGCCGATTTTATCTGATAACGACCCTAGAATGAGTCGGCCAACCGTATTAAAGATCGCAATCATAGCGACAGCATTCGCTGCTGTTGCTGCACTAAGTCCAACGAGTTGCACGCCGATATCTTTTACCATGCTTATTAAGTATAAGCCACTCATACATGATGTGAAGAACATAATAAATAACAGATATACTTCTTTTGTACGTAGCATCTCTTTTGTTGTAAATTCATGACTTTTTGTTTCTTGAACTGTATCTTGTTCAGCGGCTGTATGGATAAGATAAGCACCTACCACTATCATAACCGCAACAACTATGCCCCAATATAAAAACGCTTGTGATACACCCACGGAATCAATTAATTTTGCGTTAATGTATTTAAAAATGAGGCTACCTGCGCCATATGCGGAGACAGATATACCAGAAATTAAACCTTTACGCTTTGGAAACCACTTTATTAAATTAGATAGTGAAGTGATATAGGCTGTACCATCTGCGAAACCGACAACAACACCTGCTAGTACATAAAGCATTAGTAATGAGGAAACCTGTGAACTAAGTATCAAGCCAAGTCCTAACGCTAATCCGGATATCATAATGAGTTTGCGAAGTCCCCATTTCTCTTGTAATTTACTCGCAAACAAAGTTGCAAACGCTAAAGAAAAACTAGTGATTGAGAAGGTTATTGCAACAGCGTTAAGACTCCATCCGTATTTACTCACTAAAGGCTGATTGAATAAACTCCAAGTATATATCGTTCCAAGTCCCATTTGTACAATAACTGTACCGAGGACAACAAGCCATGGATTTATAGATGATTTTTTCATACCATCCTTCCCCCTCTTTCGATTTGATGCCTTTATTGTATATGATGTAAACGATCGCGTAGGCACTTACAACACAGAGCGTCAAATATATGAAATCAGTTACAGAAAAAGAAGGATGAAATGCAAAAAGGGGACACTTCACTCGTAAACAATTTTAAGACTCTCTACCTTATATCCCTCCGCTAAGGCAGAGAATATAAATTGTTCTTTTTGCGGAGATACTTTCGCTAAGAATAACGTTCCCTCTTTCCCATTAACTTCTATATGATTTACTAAATAACCCTTTTTGGCATGAATGTACCACTTTCCGTCGTACTGCAAAGTTGTTGTTTCATTTGGTTTTTTCTTTGCCTCCTCCCATTGTGCTTTGATCGCTTCAGGGACGAGATTATCGATATTTCCAGTCGTCATTTGCGTCTGGTCTTTTTTAAACGTTTCTTCTTTTTTGTATCCTGTTAAATCCGGTGTAAATCTTTTACTATCAATCGAAACATTGATTTCTAGGCTCGTGGGATATAAATAATCAGCAACCTTGCCAGCTGCATCATACGTTTCATACTTAACGAGAATCCCCGTATCTTTATCAACCCAAAAACGGAAGGACTTGTTGATTCTTTTGTTGATATCCCCTTTGATGACAAGCGTATTATGCCCCAATAACTGCTCGTTTTGCTTTTCAATTTCCCAAGTATTCAAATTCCGCGTATAGTTTGAGGCTATTTCATAAGGGAATAATGAACTCATTGCTTCACCAATAATAGGTCTCTCCCGAGAGTCTGTTACATTATCTCCTTCGCTATTTACTGAAAATGCATTTTCAATCTTTAATGGCTTAGAGCGTTTTGCTACTTCGCCATATCTCATTTCTATATACATACCTGTATCTTCTCTAAGATCCCACAATGTACCGTTATTATAATAATGAGATGTTACCTTTTCTATTTCATTTTCCACACGAGTAGTTTTACTATAACCACCTGCTTTATTATTCAAGCTGAGTTCATAGTTAATTACCCTGTCACCTGTATTAACAGAATGAAATTTAAACTCACCTTTTGCCGTTTCAAAATTATCAACTGTATTCAGCATTTTCGTCAGTATCTCTTCTTTCGTCATATCTCCAAAATATTCTTCTTGCTTAGGTGGAGTATATATCGTTCCCTCTTTTTTTGTTTCTGTCGTTGTTACCTTTTTGGGAGTTTGTCCTTTCTGCTGTTCAGTTTCCCCATCTGCACGAGCATTTAGCAGAGAGAACAAGGAAACAACAATCACAGTAATAACACCAAGTGCAGACCAACGATACGATTTCTTTTGAAACTTTTTAATCATGAAGATCCTCCTCTTTAAGGCTCTTTTATTTCTAATTAGATTCGCCAAACCAGGTACTTGGTAATAGTTAGAGTAATGTTCTAAAAGATTGATAATGGTATACCCATATGAAATTTTCTCCTTTTCCTCCAAAAACGTAAGAGCAAGCGCATCACATGCCATCTCTTGATCTTCACGCATGCATGAGTAGGCATACCAAAGAAGTGGGTTAAACCAATTCAAAATTAGTAGACTATACATAACCCAATTGACGCGAATATCTCTCCGCTTAATGTGAGCTAATTCATGATGGAAAATATGTTGTAGTTGCTGCTCATTGAGCTGTCTAATATGCACACCCGACATTAACACTTTTGGGCGAAAGAATCCAAACACTGTTGGGCTTGAAACTTTCCCAGCTAAAAGTAGTGGGATACTCTGCTGAATAGACATAGATTTTTTACACTTTTCAAAGATGTTAACAACCCTTTCTTCTGTGATAACGGGTTGTTTTTGTATGTAGGAATATAATCGGCTATTGATAAGATAAGTTGTGAAGCCTAGTATGATAACGCCCATTACCCAAATGTATGAAGCAATTGTATAAAAAGAAAGGGAAATATTCTTTTGATTCTCATTATGAGCAGGCTCTATCATATGTTCCTTTGTAGTCTGAGGTGAATGATCAATGGATCTTGTCTCTTGTATAACTGTATTAGTATCTAACATATTTTTCGTCTCACGCACGTGCTCTTTTTTTGAAGAAATATCAGGTTGATTTTGAGCTGAAGTGGTCGTTTTGTAACCATATGAAAGAAGAGAATACATACTATAAGAACTATCCGGCGACCATGGCAGCAGTAGTCGTACAATCAAAATCATCCATAGTAAATAATGCCACCTTGGACTTAGTTTATTTCTTAGCAAGATTTTGACACACAAAATAAGTGCCACTAATAAACTTGCCATCAAAGATGTTTCTATAATCCAGTCAAATACGAAAGGAAGGTAAGTATTTATAACCCTATCTATCACCTCTATCTCCCCTTTCGCTGATTTTCTTCATTCTTCTCATCAAGAATTTGTCTCAGTTCATTAATGTCTTCTGAAGATAATTTTTCTTCTTTCAAAAAATTTACAAGTAATGGTTTAAACGCCACGCCACAAAAACGTTTAAGTAGAGATTTTGTTTCTACTTGTAAATAAAGATCTTGTGACACTAAAGGATAATAGGAATACATACGCCCTTTTTCCTGATGATAGGAAACAGCTTCTTTTTGAACTAATCTATTGATCAGTGTTCGAATAGTTTTCGGATTCCAATCTACGATGGATTCCAACTCTTTAATCACCTCATTCGCCGTTTGAGGTGACTTTCCCCAAAGAATTTTCATGATTTCGAGTTCAGCTTCAGATATTCTAGGTAATTCCTTCATTTTATATCTCTCCTTATATTACAAACGTAATCTTAAATTAGATATTACATTTGTAATCTATTGATGTCAATAAAATTCCGAACATTTTAATTGAATTATGATTTCACTCCTCCGAAACACGGCACACTTTTCGTAATCAAATGAAACCACGGCCGATAAGTAAAATCGGCCGTGGTATTTTATAAAGTCATATTAACCACAAAATATAAAGTTAAAAAGCATACTAATGTAGTAGCTCTGATATTGTTAGTATATACAATATCAATTTAATGTGAGGAGATGAGTGTTCATTAGAATATTAGAAACTGCATATGAAACTTCTGTTTTACTGTTAGTTATATGTTCATTTTCCTATTATTTACACCTAAGAAAAATGAAACGAGAAAGAAAGCTTTCTTTTTTCGAATTCACAATGTATATAATAACTCAATTTGCTTATATTCTTTGGGCGGGCAGCTTTCTTCTTAAAATTTTGTCAAAATAAAATGGATCAGTTGAAGCAAAAAAAGTATGTAAAATTTATATATCTAGTTCTTTGATAACCACAAATTTGATCTACAAAAATGGATTACAAAAGGACAATTAATACAAAGGAGGCGATTCATATTCTCGTTTTTATACCTATAATCGTAGGTATAAAAACGAGTTTAGCTATTTTAGGTCTAACCTTTCTATATTTATTGCCCATTTTATTTGGAGAAGCAGGTATGCTAGCCTTGTAGAAACAGCCATGGTTCTTTCATCACCAAGGTTTCAAGGCTATTTATCATACCTGTAAAGGCTCCATGTCAAGTGGGCTATGCACAATCTAAAGTGTAAAAGGGAACTTGGCAGAAAGTGTAAAATCAATCTTGACAGTTACAATACTGAATGTCATTTTCACTAAAGCATTACTTTGCAAATTTACTATCTTTTTGCATATCGTTCCAATAATTAGAATATTTTACTTGCTTTTAATTCTTCCATTGTAAATAGAGATAGTAATTCTAGACCTGCATTTTTTAGATTTTTTTTTGAATTTGGAGTTCTTTCGATCACACATAGGACATTCTTTACCTTGGCTCCATATTGTTTAAGATCCTCAGCACTTAGTTTTATTTGCCCTCCTGTTGTTACAACATCTTCAACGATACATACATTTTTATTTTCTATAGAAACTCCTTCAGCTAATTTACATGTTCCGTATTCTTTTGCTTTTTTTTCTTACATATACGGCAGGTATACCTGTTTGTAAAGATAATGCCGTAGCAATTGGAATCCCACCCATTTCTAAACCTGCTAAAACTTCTGTATCACTTGGGATTAGCTTCGACAAATATTCGGCAATATTCCGAAGAATCTCTGGGTTTGACTCAAATAAGTATTTGTCAAAGTATTCATTGGAAATTGTTCCAGACCTTAACTTGAACTCTCCTTCAATATGAGAAATATCATAAATTTTTTCCGCTAATAATTCCTTTTCCATAATACTCCTACCCCTTTGTATGTAATGAATTGATATGACATTAAAGTCCCTAGCTAACATCTCTAGTCGTTATTAATTAATATATCATATTTTCTGCTAATTCTTATTATTCGTTTAATATTAATATAGAATTATAGTTGAGTGACAATGACTAGGATTACACATCCATAAAAAAGAAAGGAAATTCAATTATTTTATAGAAATTCAACATAAGGCCTATAAATTTGTCAAAACAAGAGGGCCTTTAAGGAGGTTTTTATGTATTCATCTAAATATTTTGAAGTAAACGATTCAGAAATTATTTTCGATTTTATAAAAAACTACTCATTTGGAACCTTAATATCTAGTACAAAAGATTTTCCAATTGCAACTCACCTTCCGCTAGATATACATAAGGAACAGGAAGATACATATTTATTAGGGCATTTTGCTTATGCCAATCCTCATTGGAAATTATTAAAAGAAAACCCTCAAGTATTAATTACATTTCTAGGTCCACATGCTTATGTGTCTTCTTCCTGGTACACACATGAAAATGTACCTACATGGAATTATTTATCAGTTCATATATATGGTACAACTCATTTTGTAGAAGGGAAAGAATTAGAGATTATGTTAGAAAAAATGCTGGAGAAATACGAACAGCATCGAGATAATGCAGTATTATGGGATACCCTCGATTCTGAATTTTTAAAACGCGAAATACAAGGGATAGTTGGATTCAAAGTAAAAATTGAAAGAATTGAAGCTTCCTTTAAGTTAAGTCAAAACCGAAATAATGATGATTATAAATCAATCATCTCTAATCTAAAAAATGAAAAAGATTCTTCCTCAATAGAAGTAGCTAGCTGGATGAAGAAAATTAGACAAATTAATGAATAATAGATTTATTATCAAATCCTAGGGAGTAAAAAGTCCTACGATGGTACTCACTTTAATGCGCATTGGGAATGCATTCAATTACTTACCAAACTCGATTTACTGGACGGTTGTATTAGATACAGAGCCAAATAAGGCAGGTATATTTGGAGGAGTTACGCATTTCATTGCCAACATTGCGACAATCCTTGCACCAACCTTAACAGGAAGCCTTGTTGCAAAATATGGATACCAAGCTATGTTCCTTGCTGCTGCGATTGCAGTCGTTATTGGTATGCTAGCCATGGTATTTGTGAAACCAGGAAAACAGCAATCTGCATCTTCGGGTGCTGAAAGTATAAAACCATAGCGTTTCTTCTAATAGTAACGGATTCGGATTTGAAGTACAAAATTAAAAAAGTCCATTTAAAAAGAGGTGCAATTAGCACCTCTTTTACATTTATTTAGCAATTAACTTAACACTTTTAATCATACTAGTCTATCACTAATTTCCCCTAACGATTTCTTGAATTTTTCCCATTACCCTTGATAAAGCTAAAATTGAATCTGTTGTTTCAAATTCTCCAACATCTAAGGAATGTTTTGCATTTTGGACAACATCAACCTCTAAATTTGATTTTCTTAATTTGTCAATTTGATTTGAATTGTAATAATGATCTTTATCACCGATAACGAAAAGCCCTTGATGTTGACTATTCAAGATTGAGTCAAAAATCGAATCATAATTTATAAGAGGAGTGAGTAAAATCATTCACATCTATATAAATTCATTTTAATTTTTCGACATATAAGTCGCGGTTATACAGAATGAAATAAGACCGCTACTTACCTCGCATGTGGCAGGAAAAGGCCCTGACCGCTACTATGTACGGCCAAACGCTCTCGTCCTCCCCAAAAAAGAAAGGGGTTTTTATGTCGTTTTTTAAATTTGCTGGACAGTGACAAAAAGAAGCGTTACTACGAATTCCGCAAACCCGCATTAATTGGTTGCGGATTTTTTATTTGTTACAAAAAATAGTATTGCTGAAATTTTTTCAATTTTTCATCTATGCGACAAAAATAAGTGTTACTAAGTGTGTTAATCTATTTTATAATTATATAAGTTTGAATATGTATGCATTAACTTAGTAACTAGTCCAGATATTTATCAGTTTGTTTTATTTTTAGCCATAAAAACTCAGCATCTCTTCCCACTCCACAAATAAGTGCTGACCCTCTCTGGTATTGCCACGGTAACCCCATATAATATAAACCTTGAATCGCACTCACTCCCCTTTTATGAAGAGGAACGCCTTTTTCATCTAAAATTCCTTCTATATCTATCCAGCCATATTCAGGAATAAAACCCGTTGACCATATAATATTTTTCACGTTTCTTTTACTGTAATCACTAAACGTTATTTCATTTCCCTGTGCTTGTATCACCCTCGGTTTGATTCCAACTTCCCCCCCACGAATCAGTTTCTTTAATTCAAATCCAAAAATAGGGTCACTTTGTTTTTAAAACCATGATCCGCGCTTTGTAGTAGTTCCTGCATATAAGAGTCCCATCTTTTCTAACCAATAGAAAATGCTTTTTCCCATGATTTTAAGTGGTAAAAATTTAAATGGCTGGCTAATAGCAATGGTTACATCGCGACTTTCTGCAAGTTCAGTCGCAATTTGCGTACCAGAATTCCCTCCGCCTACCACAAGGACAGAACCTTCTGGAATCATCTCTGGTGATTGATATTGAGAAGAATGAATTTGAAAGACCTCTTGTGAAAGATTTTGAGAAATTGAAGGAATGAACGGTTTCTGAAAAGCACCAGGTGCGATGATGACATGTTCGGAGTGAAATACTCCCTTATCTGTAGATATTTCAAATGTATTATTTATTTTTTGTACTTTATGTACAGTTGTTTCCATCTGTACGGGTAACGAAAAACGGTTAGCATATCTTTCGAGATAGTCTGCAACTTCATCCTTTGTAGGAAATGCATTTTCATCTCCTTCCAATTTCATCCCTGGCAGTGAACTATACGATCTAGGTGTAAACAAAACCAAAGAATCATATCTGTTTCTCCATGAGTCCCCAATTCTTTTTTCTCCATCAAGTATTACAAAGTTATAACCCCCTTGTTGTAAGTAATAACTTATACTTAATCCAGCCTGTCCAGCACCAATTATAATAACATCTAACACAATTCCACCCCCATTATTTATCTTTTATTAATATGAACATTTGTTCATATGTTCATATATTTTATAAAATAATAACATTTACTTTTTTACACGTCCATAAAAAAGAGGGGAATTAATTTTATTAAAGATGAAATATAAGCAGTTTTTCCTTTGTTTCACAAAGGTAATTATAAAATGTTACACATTATATTCTAACAAAAGAGAAGGATAGGTATTAGCACATGTACATGCTTTTACCTATCCTTCTTGTACTACAAATGACCACATTAACTACGACAGAATATACAAGGTTTACTGCGATATCTCGTTTCTTAAAAAATATGTTTTTGCTCCATTAATTTAAAGATTATAATAAACCTTTAGGATTTCTTATTGTTGTAAAGAGCGAACGTAACTTCTGCTTCACAAACAACCTCGCCATCTACCGTGGCAACAGCATTTGCTTTGGCAATTAAACCACGAACCCTTGTCATTTCTACTTCTAAACGCAACTGATCTCCAGGGTGAACTTGTTTCTTGAAACGACAACGATCAATGCCAGCAAATAATCCAATTTTCCCTCGATTTTCATCTTTCATTAACATAATAACTGCGCTTACTTGTGCCAACGCTTCTACAATTAGAACGCCAGGCATTACTGGATAATTTGGAAAATGACCGTTAAAAAACCCTTCGTTAGCAGTAACATTTTTAATTCCGACTGCACGTTTTCCTTCCTCTATTTCAAGAATACGATCAACTAATAAAAACGGGTAACGATGTGGAATAATTTCTTTAATTTGTTGAGTATTGAACATAAATCCCTCTCCTTTTTTATATTTTCGCAAGTGGCTATTTAATTACCATTATTTAAATTTAAAATTATCACTAACAGTTAGTATCTGGTACTAACAAAAGATTATAACACCCAATGTAATGGTAGTAAAGAAGGAGAAACAAATGAGGTCATGTAGAGGTCTTTTAAAACAAAAAGTACACCACCCTTTAATAAGTGATGTACTAACAGGTATATAATGTGTAACATTGTATAAAAATATTATTTTTACAACTATTATGATTAAAAGTCCTTATTTAATTTTTATAGAATACACCTCTTTTGCATTTATTCAGCAATTAAATTAACACTTCTGATAATACTAGTCTATCACTAATTTCCCCCTAACGATTTCTTGAATTTTTCCCATTACCCTTGATAAAGCTAAAATTGAATCTGTTGTTTCAAATTCTCCAATATCTAAGGAATGTTTTGCATTTTGGACAACATCAACCTCTAAATTTGATTTTCTTAATTCGTCAATTTGATTTGAATTGTAATAATGATCTTTATCCCCGATAATGAAAAGCCCTTGATGTTGACTATTCAAGATTGAGTCAAAAATCGAATCATAATTTATTAAAGGAGTGAGTAAAATCATTTTTGACTCTAAGAATTCCTCTCTCTTCATTAAGTCATTCGCAATTGGAATTGTTCCGAGTGATTTTCCTAAAAAAATCGAATTGTTATATTGCCCATTTTTTAAAACATCTAAAATTACAGGATTTATATCATCCATCATGATTTTAGTTAGTTCTTCAATAGGTTTTTTCATCATTTGCTCATCATAGGAGTAATGGATCTGGACAATATCGATTTCGTTTTGAAGCATGACCATCTTCGAATAATAAAACAAAGGTTTATCGTAATTGTAACCTGAACCTTGAAACATAAAGCAAATCGTTTTGGAACCATTTTCTATATGTGTATAACGAATCGTTTTGTCGTTTGTTTGGATCTCCTTTTTATTTCCTTTCATCATCGTCCCCTCCAAAATTTTTATAATATAACAACATAAATTACTAATTGTTTTATTCCCTTTATGTCAAAGACCTTTTTATCAATTCGAATATTTTGAGTATTTGCTTTCTAGTTTATCTCTAACTCGACAATCCATGTCCTCAAAAGTTACTCATTAATCTATGTCTTCATGTTACATTCCCTATATGGATTATAGACTCGCAGCCATCTATCAGCTTCACTAACCATCCATTTTCCAAATTCATTTAAAAATAATAGCAGTACTTTTGTATCTATTATAGGTGTTATTGCATATTCAAGTGCTTTTCTCATATCGTGTTCCTTTTCAGGGAAATGTTTTGAAAATAATTTATAAGCAGGATATAAATCTCTTGTATATGTGTTTTCTTTCGTTATTACAAGTGCAAGTCCTGCTCTTACTATAATTTTCATAATCCACTTGCAACAATCTTTAATGTCCTCTACATCAGAATTATCTTGAAGGTCATCACAAGCATTTTTAATTTGAGCTTGTAAGTGAATAAGATGGTCATTTGCTAAAGCTTCGTTAGCTTTATATTTTGGTAATTGAGGTATCAAATCTTCTCCAAATACACATATCCCATGGGTTTTAAGTATAAAACTCATTATAGAAAAAGATGAAGTATTTAGAATATCTTCTCTGGAATAGAAGCTTAATTCAATGCCATCTACACAATCATATTTTTGATTTAACCCATGTTCTATTTTTTCCACCCAATTTAACTTTGGTTTATTAAGACGTTGCTTGGTCACCGCTATTGTATCTAAATCAGCCACACCTTCAATACCTATCCCTTTTGGAATTGATCCTCTTATGTACACACTATGTAAATCATCTTTGAGATAGGTAGAATAAGCATGAATCACATCATGTATTACAGGTAAAAAAATAGGATTGATTTTCTGCTTATCCGACTGGTTGATAATATGTCCCTCTTCATCTATCATACATAGACTTCCGATATCTCTAATAACAGTCATTACACCGCCCCTTTTACGATCTCAAAAATATATTTGTATCTCTTTAGTGAACTTATCCCCATTTTGATTGCTAAAAAGCATGTTCACCACCGATATATTTCTCCCCCATTATGAATTATTTCATCTAATCAAATTAAGAGTTTACAATTATGAAAAAAGAGAAGACGGCTTTCGTCGTCTTCTCTTTTTTGTTTCAGTGTAAATATTTATACTAATCAATAAATTGCTATTCTATTGTTTATTTAAAAATCATTCACATCTATATAAATTCATTTTAATTTTTCGACATATAAGTCGCGGTTATGCAGAATGAAATAAGACCGCTACTTGCCTGCTCCTTTTATTTTTAACCTCGCATGTGGCAGGAAAAGGTCCTGACCGCTACTATTTACGGCCAGACGCTCTCGTCCTCCCCAAAAAAGAAAGGGATTTTTATGTCGTTTTTTTAATTTGCATTCATATAAACTTAGTTAGAAACCTTAGACTCTTCTAATTTCTCACGAAGAACCATTTGTAAGATACCGCCGTGACGGTAGTAGTCGATTTCTACTTCGCTGTCGAAACGTGCTACAACTTCAAATTGTTTTTTGTTTCCTGCAGAGTCAGTTGCAACTACTTTTACAAGGTCGCGTGGTTTTACTTTTTTATCAACTTGAATTTCAAATGATTCGTTACCAGTAAGACCTAATGTTTCTGCACTGTCACCATCTTTAAATTGCAGTGGTAATACGCCCATTAATACAAGGTTACTGCGGTGAATACGCTCGAAGCTTTCTGCGATAACTGCTTTAATGCCGAGTAGGTTTGTACCTTTTGCAGCCCAGTCACGTGAGCTTCCCATACCGTAGTCTTTACCAGCGATTACAAGAAGACCTGTGCCGTCTTGTTTGTATTTCATTGCTGCATCATAGATAGATGTTACTTCGCCTGTTGGCCAGTAAGTTGTGAATCCACCTTCTGTGCCAGGTGCGATTTGGTTTTTAATGCGAATGTTCGCAAATGTACCACGCATCATAACTTCATGGTTACCACGGCGAGAACCGTAAGAGTTGAAGTCAACTGGCTGTACGCCATTTTCTAATAAGTAGCGACCTGCTGGTGTGTTTTTACCGATAGATCCTGCTGGTGAAATATGGTCTGTTGTTACAGAATCACCAAATTTACCAACTACGCGCAGTCCTGAAAGTGCTTCCACTTCACCTGGCTCTTTAGATAACCCTTCGAAAAACGGTGGGTTTTGGATATATGTTGAATCATTATCCCAAGTATATAACGCTTCGTTTGAAGTTTGGATTTCATTCCAGCGTTCGTTGCTGTTAAATACTTGTGCATATTCTTTCTTAAATAGTTCAGATGTTACAACGTTTTGTACAACTTCTTCGATTTCTGCCGCTGTTGGCCAAATGTCGTTAAAGTAAATTGGGTTGCCGTTTGCATCGTTACCGATTGCATCATTTTTCAAGTCGATATCTACTGTACCAGCAAGTGCGTATGCAACTACAAGCGGCGGGGATGCTAAGTAGTTTGCTTTTACAAGCGGATGAATACGACCTTCAAAGTTACGGTTACCAGATAAAACAGATGTTACTAATAGGTCATTTGCAGCAATTGCTTCTTCTAATTCTAGTTCTAATGGACCAGAATTACCGATACAAGTTGTACAGCCATAACCTACTGTTTGGAAACCTAATTGATCTAAATAAGTTGTTAATCCAGACTTATCTAAGTATTCCGTAACAACTTTAGATCCTGGTGCTAATGATGTTTTTACATAACCAGGTACTTTAAGTCCTTTTTCAATTGCTTTTTTCGCAACTAAACCTGCACCAATTAATACATATGGGTTAGAAGTATTTGTACAGCTTGTAATCGCAGCAATTGCAATTCCACCTGTTTTCATCGTTACTTCTTCACCCTGTAATACTACTTTCATTTCTTTATCAAATTCTTGCTCTGTAAAGCCAAAGCCTTGGTTACCAACTGGTGCCACAACAGATTTACGGAACTCATCTCTCATACCAGAAAGAGGAATTAAGTCTTGTGGACGTTTCGGACCAGAAAGGTTAGACTCTATTGTATTTAAATCAATTTCAACAAGATCTGTATAAGTTGGATCTTGGCTATCTGCTGTATAGAATAAGCCGTTTGCTTTACAATATTCTGCAACGATGCGAATTTGTTCTTCGCTTCTTCCAGTTAAACGTAAGTAATCTAATGAAATATCATCGATTGGGAAGAATCCGCAAGTCGCGCCGTACTCTGGTGCCATGTTAGAAATTGTTGCACGGTCAGCTAATGGCATGCTTTGTAAGCCGCTACCGAAGAATTCAACGAATTTTCCAACTACACCTTTTTGACGTAATACTTGTGTTACTTTTAAAGCAACGTCTGTTGCTGTTGTACCACTTGGAAGTGTACCTGTTAATTTCACACCGATTACTTCTGGTACTGGGAAGTATGAAGGCTGTCCAAGCATTCCAGCTTCTGCCTCAATACCACCAACGCCCCATCCAAGAACGCCGATACCGTTAATCATCGTTGTATGAGAATCTGTTCCTACTAATGAATCTGGGTATGCAACAAGTTCACCTTCAGCATTTTTCACCGCATGAACAACTGGTGCTAAATATTCAAGGTTTACTTGGTGAACGATACCTGTTGCCGGTGGAACTGCACGGTAGTTATCAAATGATTTTTGTGCCCAGCTCAAGAATTTATAACGTTCTTCATTACGTTTAAACTCTAAGTCCATGTTAAATTGAAGCGCATCTGCTGTACCTGCTCTATCAACCTGTACAGAGTGGTCAATAACAAGATCAACTGTAATTTCCGGATTGATTTTATCAGGATCTCCACCCATATCTGCCATAGCTTTACGAAGAGAAGCTAAATCAACAACAGCTGGAACTCCTGTAAAGTCTTGTAAGATAACGCGAGATGGTTTAAACGGTACATCGATATCTTGAATATCTTTCGTTCCCCACTTCGCTAAATTTTCAACATGTTCCTCTTTAATAACGCGGCCATCAACTTGACGAAGTACTGATTCAAGTAATACTTTAATCGAATATGGTAATTTAGAAATATTACCTACCCCTGCATTCTCAAGCGCTTTCAAATTATAATAGTGATACGTATTTCCATCCACTTCAAATGTTGCACGAGCGTCAAATGGATTGTGTTTTACCATTATAGTTACCCCCCTGTTAAACGTGACTGTAATTGTCTGAATATAAAATGTAGACAAATTTTTCAATACCTTACGATAATATATTATTACAACTTAATGGATAAGTAAACAATAAGAAACTTATAGTTTTCAATAAGTTTTCATTATAACTTCGTTGCTGCATAATAATTTTCTCGTTTACAGATACTATTCCTATAAAGTGAATCTTCTTTTTAGAGGGCATTTTACTTTATAAATGAATCGAACGATTCAAGTTCTTATGGCAAATTAGGGGGGATATTAGTGGGAAAACGTAAAGCAAATCATGTTATTCCTGGAATGAATGCAGCCTCTGCACAAGGGCAAGGTACTGGATACAATGAGGAATTTTCGAATGAGCCATTAACACCGGCACAACGCCAAAACAATAAAAAGCGCAAAAAGAATCAATAATTCAAAATCCCAAAAGATAATCTTTTGGGATTTTTCAATGCTTATACTTTAATAACTCTGACACTTTCACAAATCGGTACCCTTGTTTTTGCAGGGCTGGCAAAATTTCTTTTAATGCTTCAACAGTTTGACTTCTATCCGTTCCGCCATCATGCAGTAAAACAATATCACCACTTCTTGCATTGTTTAGAACATGTTGTACAATTTTATCTTTTCCAGGATTAGACCAATCCTTTGGGTCTTGATGCCAGGACCATAATACAATTTGATACCCTGCTTCTGTCGCTGTTTTAAACACCGATTCATTAATATAACCACCAGGCGGACGGAAAAGGAGCGGTTTCTCTACCCATTTTTCCAAATATTTCTTCCCCTGTAAAATATCATTTTCGAGCTTTTGTCCTGAAGAATTGCGTGCATACAAATGGTTCATTGTATGATTCCCAATTTCATGGCCATCTTTTAATACTTGTTCGATTAAATATGGATTACGCTGAATTCTGAAGCCAATCATAAAAAAAGTCGCTTCAGCGTGGTATTCACGTAATGTATTTAAAATTTGCGGTGTATATGTAGGATCTGGACCATCATCGAAAGTAATTGCTATTATTTTTTCATTCGTTGGTACTTCCCACGTTACAAAGCCAGTTGGTTCTAACTCTTTTCTCATTAACATTTTTGCATTGACTTTTTCATTTCCAATCAAGCTTAATACGATAATTAGACAACTGATTATAATGCGGTTCATTTTTTTAATCATTCTTATCCCTTTTTATGTGAAAAGGCTGCTGAGGATGCTCAACAACCTATTAATCACGCACTTCCTCCACATTTTGCATAATATGCTCTAAATTTTGTTCATATTGCTGTAATTGCTTTCGCTGCGTTTCAGAAGCAACTTCTAATGCATTTTGAATCTGTTCATATGCTTCTTGTACTTCTTGGCGTAAATGCTTTAAGTCCTGGGCATAATTCGGATCGTTTTTTACAATGTTGTTATATACATTTTCTGCATCTGTTATTCCTTGCTGCGCTGCTTGGAATGCTTGTTGTTTATCCTTATGGTACGGCATAATTATTCCCCTTTCTGTCTTTACTCTCCATTATCTTTTACCTTTTTCTCAAAAAACATTCCCGTATAAATTCATAAAGTTCTCTCATCCTAATAGAAAGCGAAGCATTCAGCTAATTCGTTTCGCTTATCAAGCTTTACCGTTTATTTGATGAATCACTAACGTTTAATAAAAGAGGGGTCGTATACATGGAGAAAAACAACAGCAAATCTATTCGTAAAAATTCACCGCAAGGGCAAGTTTCTGGCGGACAACCCGAACCATTAAGCGGTTCACACAAAGTAAAAAATCGTAAGCATTCACGCCAAAAAAATCACGCTCACCACGACATGTAAAAAAAGTAGACAGTGCATCCGCACTGTCTACTTCTCATATATTTATACTACCTTCTCTTCTTTTCAAGCACATTTCCTCTTTCTTTTTCACCTCTAATTTCAAAGTGAATATCATAATTTGAATGAAATTTTATGGAGGTTTTCTTACAATGGGCAAGAAAAAGAAAAAAGACTGCCTTTTTCATGTTGATGGCTTTGAAGAATGGATGGATCAATTTTGCTCCGATTTATACGCAATTTCCCCTTCTCCAAACGATATTCACATTGACCTTTTTGAAACGGAACAAGAATATATTTTAGAAGCTGATATCCCGAACGTAGTTGAGCAAAATATTCTTATTAAAAAGATGGAGACAGGCCTACAAATTAACGTATCTGGTAATAATCCCGCCTTACAGCATATGATTTTTTTACCAGCCAATATTATATATAAAAAAATGTTAGCCTATCTTGAAAATGGCCTTCTTGCCATTCACATTTCTAAAACAGAAACAGCGCAATTAACAGAACGAACTGTTCTCTTTATAAAATAGTCGTATACAAATGTACTAAGTAATGTGAAAAAACACCCTTTCTGCAACTGAAAAATGTATACGAAAAAGGTGGCTGATTACATCATCCACCTTTTTTATTTCGCAACATTAATTCTACATCACATTACATTTGTACTTTCTATTTTTCCTTCCATCGTTCTTTTACGAAGCAAACTCCTCGTCAGTAAAAGAAATGGAAATGCAAGCATAGAAAAAGTCGCCAAAGTTACAAAAATCACAGAACCACTGTGATAACCGTAATAATCTAACAGAAATCCGCCAAACCATGGCCCAATAACAGCACCAATTCCCGAGAATCCCATTGCGCCAAAATAAGTTCCCTTTAAATTTGAAACCGCAATTTGATCAATAAACACATCTGTCATGGAAAACATTAATACTTCTCCAATAGTAAATATAATTGTGCAAGCAAAAACGGCCCACATTAATTCTGCAAATCCAAATCCACATAATCCTGCACTAACAAATAATGTACCGATCATAATTGATACGAGCGGTGTATACTTTTTACACACTTGAATGAGTGGGTACTGAACGATTACTACAGTAATTGCGTTTAATGTTAATGCGTAAGAAAATAATTTTACTCCATTTTCAAATAGATGAGAGTTCGCAAAATATTGAGAAAGTGTTGATGAAAACTGTGCGTATCCTGCTGTACTAATGATTATTCCAATTAACGCAACTAAAAAGACAATGTCTTTTCTTATAATGCGCAAGGAATCCATAAAAGTAACTTGTTCTCTCTCTACTGTTTTTTCTTCTCCAATGCGATATCTACGAAATTGTAATACGAGTATAATTGTATAAAGAACATACATAATAGCTGCTATAAAAAACGGTGTTGTTGATTCAGCACTGCCAACTTGCAGACCAACAAGCGGGCCAATCGCAACACCTACATTAATAGCACCGTAACGTAAGTTAAACACCATTAAACGCTGCTCCGGTTTTGTCAAGTCAGATAATAAAGCACGAGACGTTGGCTCAAAAAAAGAACGGCACATCCCATTTAATGCATTTAACAGAAAAAATGCCGCTACATGCTCCGCAAATCCAAATCCAATAAAGACAAGAATCCAAACTAAAATAGAGGATAACATAATCTTCTTTCGTCCATAACGATCTGATAAATTCCCGCCAATAAAACTTGCGAATACACCAACTAATGCGCTCGTTCCAATAATTGCCCCTGTAACACCTGCTGAAATTCCTTTCGCATGCGTTAAATAAATTGCTAAAAATGGAATGCTCATCGATGTTGCAAATCTTGCAAATAATGTCCCAATAATGATAGTCATCCCAATTGGATGAATGTTCCCTAACTTCCCCTTCATCTCTTTCACCTTCTCTATATATAAATACAATGCAAAGAAAAAAGAAAGCTGAAAAACAGCTTCCTTTGAAACCATCATTTTCGTTTTCTTAAACACGAGCTGTTCGTTTCAGCTCCATATCAATACCATATGTAAACTGTAATTCTTTTAATACTTCCTCTACTAAAATATTCACACTATGTTTATTATTAAATACTGCTACATGGTTCTCCACTTCTTCATGTGTATAAGCATATTCTCCAGAAATGAAACTTTTCATATCAAAACAGTCATTTATACAAATTTGAACAAGGAGCTGATCATACATCGAAACGATCTCTTCTTTTTTCCATAATAATTCTTTCACATATAACCGATCAAATGTTACACTTTCACGATTACATTCTTTTAAATGACGAGTCATTTCATGCAATTCTCGATATAGTTCAGAAATATTTGTGTTTAGATGAATCAGTTTACGTACGCCATTTTCATACAACATATCATCCACCCCCATTATGTTCCCTTTCCTTTATTATAGCAAGAAAATTCTAAAAAAGAGAATTTTCTTATGAAATATTAGGAAAATGATACGTATTGTTTTACAATAGACCTATATATTGATTTTCCAACATATAAGTCGCTGCTATGTAGAAAACAACAGGACTACTATTTATTTTCTCCTTTTATTTTAAACCTCGCCTGTGGTAGAAAAAGGCCCTGACCGCTTCTATGCATGGCAAGACGCTCTCGTCCACCTAAAAAAGAGGTTTTTATGTTGATTTTTAAATCTGTATCTATAAAGCTAAGTTTGAAAGGAGTAAGGTTGTGAATCACAAATTATTTTATAAAGATCCATATTTACAAACCTTTACAGCTCACATTACAAAACAAGCTCGTGACAAAGACGATAATTTATATGTTGTCTTAACACAAACAGCTTTTTATCCAACGGGCGGTGGTCAACCACATGATACAGGACAATTAAATGACACTCCTGTTATTCATGTAGAAGAAATAGATGGAGAAATTCGTCATTATATTACGGAAGAAATACAAACAGACGAAGTAACGGGAAATGTTTCTTGGAAACGTCGTTTTGATCATATGCAACAACATGCTGGGCAACATATTTTGTCCGCGATATTTTGGGATCACTTCAATATTCCAACGATCGGTTTTCACTTAGGAAGAGAAATCGTAACAATTGATTTAGAAACAACTGACCTTTCTCTCAAAACGGCTGAAGAAGCTGCTTATCTTGCAAATCAAATTGTACTTGAAAACCGTCCAATTACAGTTCAGTGGGTAAATCTAGAAGAAGCAAATCAGCTTCCACTACGCAAAGAACCAACTATGACAGAGAATATCCGAGTTGTTGTTATTGAAAATCTTGATTATAACGGATGTGGGGGTACGCATCCAAAACAAACCGGTGAAGTCGGCCCAATTCAAATTATCAATTGGGAGCGCTATAAAGGAAACATTCGTCTTACATTTGCTTGCGGATGGCGTACAATTGAACTAATGCAACGCAATCATTTCCTCGTGAAAGATGCAACGCAACAATTACATAGTAAAGAAAGCGATATTCCAAACAAAATACAGCAGCTCCTTTCTGCTCAAAAGGAAAATGAAAAAGCGTTGCAAGCAGCCAATGAAAAACTCATTCATGTAGAAGCAAATGAATTGTTACAGCAAGCAGAAGCAACTTCATTTGGCAAACAAATTGCCGCTAGCTTTACAAATCGTTCTATGCAGGAACTTGCTAAATTAGCAGCTATCCTTACAGAGAAAGATGAACATGCCATTACATATCTTGTTACAGAAAACGGTGAAAACTTACAATGCATTTGCGCATGTGGTCCAGCCGTTAAGCTAAATATGAATACCCTATTAAAAGCAGCCCTTCCCACTATAAAAGGAAAAGGCGGCGGGAATCCAAAAAGCGCACGCGGCGGTGGAAAAGCAACTGTTGCAGGCGAAACATTTTTATCACACCTTATTCATATCCAAAAAGAAACACAAGAAGCATAAATTGCTTCTTGTGTTTCTTTTATATTTGCAGACTCTTCTCTTTCAAAATATGAAGTAACTGATGATATGAATTAATATATAGACGCAAATTGAAAAACTAACATAAAAAACCTTTTCTTTTTCGGTAGGCGAGAGCAACTGGCCATGCATAGAGGCGGTCAGTTCCTTTTCCTGCCACGTGCAAAGTTTAAAACAAAGGTAAACAGCAAGTAGCGGCCATGTTTTGTTCTGCATAGCAGCGACTTAGATGTTAAAAAGTCAACTTGTATTTATATATAATAATCTGCGTCTGAAATTGCCGCGTTTTGAAAAGCACATGTAGTGATTCCTAGTCTTGTAGTCGGTATAATGTCTAACTCACGATCTCCCACAACGAAATTAATAGAATGTTTCTTTTGCAACTGTTAACAAAATATGATTATCGTTAACAACGAACTTTAATCTTCTATATAAAATCGATCTAGTTCTTTTCGAAGTGCTTGCTTCAAAAATTTCCCGACTGAAGTTTTCGGAATTTCTTCCAGAAAGACAATGTCATCTGGTAACCACCATTTTGCAAATTGCGGTTTTAAAAACTCATATAATTCTTCTTTTGTAACAGATTGATCTTGTTTTACAACAACGCATGCAACAGGACGCTCTTGCCACTGTTTATGCGGTACTGCAACAACAGCAGCCTCAAATATTGCTTCATGTGCCATTAAGGCATTTTCTAAATCAACAGATGAAATCCATTCTCCCCCGCTTTTTATTACATCTTTCGTACGATCGACAATCTTAATACATCCTTCTTCATCCACCGTAACGACATCCCCTGTATATAACCATCCATCTCGAAATCCCTCTACTGTTCGTTCGTCTCTATAATAACTTGCCGCAATCCACGGAGCACGTAAGCATAACTCACCCATTTCTTGTCCGTTCCATGCTACCTCTCCTTTTTCACCAACAACCTTCATTTCCACACCAGGCACTAAATAACCTTGCTTCGCCCGTATCGTAAGTTGTTCTTCATATGGCAGCTCACGTTCATAACTTTTCAAACGTGCAAGCGTGACAAGCGGGCTTGTTTCTGTCATTCCATATGCATGTACAAATGGTACATTGTATTTTTGTTCGAAGGCTGCAATCACGCTTTTTGGCGCAGCTGCACCGCCGCATAAAAATCGTCTTATATTTGATAAATCATAACTATTTTTTTCTAATTCTTGCAGCACACCAAGCCAAATTGTTGGAACACCAGCTGCGATTGTTACTTTTTCTTCCTGCATCATTTCTAATAAAATCTTCGGTGTAAACATCGGCCCAGGAAGAACTTGCTTGGATCCAAACCATGTCGCTGCAAACGGCAAGCCCCAAGCGTTTACATGAAACATTGGAACAATCGGCATAGCAGCATCACTTTCAGAAACCGCCGTTGTATCTGCAAGGCCAAGCGACATACTATGCAAAACAGTACTGCGATGTGTATATACGACGCCTTTCGGATTACCTGTCGTAGCCGATGTATAACACATACCAGCTGGCATATTTTCATCAATATCTTTTAAAAATGGGAAATTAGGATCTCCTTCTTCAAGAAGTTGTTCATAGTGGTATACAGGTTGAAGTGAAGTTTCTGGAAGTTCTTTTTCATCAGTCATGATGATATAAGCTTGTACAGTTGATAATTCCCCTTGAATTTTCTCAACAAGTGGTACCATATCTTCATCGATGAGTAAAATACGATCTTCTGCATGGTTAATAATATAAGAAATGTGTTGCGGGGATAAACGAATGTTAATCGTATGTAGTACCGCACCAATACCAGGAATCGCAAAATAGGCCTCTACATGCCGATGATGATTCCATGCTAGCGTTCCAACTCGTTCTCCTTGTTTCACACCTAATTTGTCCAACACACTAGATAAACGTCTCGTTCGTTCACCTAACTCCTTATACGTTAACCGTGTAATGGTGCTATGGGTCCGAGAAATTATCTCTTTCTTTGGGAATAATTTCTCTGCTCTTTCGATCATCGAACTAATTGTTAATGGCACATCCATCATCATCTTTCTTCTCCCCCTTATAAAAACGCTTTCATTTTTAAGTATTAGAAAAAGATCTATTAACAGTTCATTATGCTGTCATAAGTATAAAAATTGAAAGTTGTTTTGTCAATATTTTTAGAAAATTTAGATAAAATTTTATATATTTTTTCAAATGGCACTATACACTTTAATATTGACTCAAAAAAACAAACGTCCCTATTTACTTACACTTACCATACACTCATTTGTATTCTACCATCATTTTCATCAGTAATATATTCAACGTTCTCATATCTCATCTCTAGTGCATTTTTATATAACTTTCTAGTCATTTCGTTGTTCTTACAATATAGCGTTGTATAAGAACAATCAACTATCAATATAATTAGTTCACAATCACTATTCACAAATTCTTCATATGTCATTATTTGCGTTATATTTTTTCCTTTTGGAAACCCTTTTACATCTGCAAATATTAAGTAATAACATCCTCTATTTATCAAATTATGCATTGTTACACCATCAATAACCTCCTGCTCATCAGGAAAAAAAGGAGTCTCTATCTGATTATTAGAAACAAAATATGATTCTTCAGATTCAACAAGCCAGTTGAAAGTAGCAAGCTCTAAAGGTTTTAATATATCTGAAAGATGTCGTCCATAGTCATTGGGAATCTCAAAAGTAATACCTCTTATCATTACTCACCGCTCCTCTATCTTATTCACTTACATTCTATATAATTAAGTTGTTTTTGAAAACAAAAAGAAGAGTAATCCAATCCATTACTCTCCCTTCTGCACATCATACTCCTCTCGCAAAATCGAATATATTTTCGTGTCTCGATATGCTCCCTTTACAAACATATCTTTTCGCATCGTTCCCTCATATTGCATTCCTAGTCGTTTCATCACTCGTTCCGATTGTGTATTACTAGCATGACACCCTGCTTCAATACGATTTAACTGTAATATTGCAAATCCATAATGAATACATGCCTTTGCTGCTTCTGTCGCAAAGCCTTGCCCCCAATAGTTTGGTGATAATGCATAAGCGAGCTCTGCCTTATGATGATTCTTTTCATAATCGATAAAACCGCATGTCCCGATGATCTTTTTTTCGTTCTTCAATTCGATTCCGTAAGTCGCTATTTCTCCTTTTTCATATTGGTCTAAGATGGACTGTACAAATATTTGTGAGTCCTCTAATGTTTCATGCGGATACCATACTGTATATGTCGCAATTTCTAGATTTGAAGCATATTCAAATACATCAGTTGCATCATCAATTGTTAACGGTCGTAAACGTAATCGTTCTGTAATAAGTGTTGGATATTTTTCTAAGATATTTTTATAGTCCATTCCTGTCATTTCCTTTCTACATTCCTACTTGAAATGCTGTGTAATGACTCCTTTACCATCTTCCACTTCCACCTCTGCAAATGCCCCGTTTATAAATGTAATTTGTGGGGGCGTATGACCACAGTCTACGTCATAAATAATTGGAATTTGCAGCTCATCCATAAGTTCTTGATATACATCTTCAGCGGTATATTCATTCACTGGATGATTTGCAGCACTGCGGCCAAATAAAATACCTGAACAATGATCAAACCAACCAGCCAGTTTCATTTGAACCAAAGATCGTCGTAAATCAGTAGTCGTTAACTCACAATTTTCAAAGTACCAAATGAACGGATCGTTATTACAATGTTTCTTCCTAAACTCTTGCACGTTACCAAATGGTGTGCCAATGAGGTGTCTAATCACATCGATACATCCGCCAAGCAACCGACCTGTAATGTTCACATTACCATTCGAAATTGTTTTCCAATTTGTATCTTCTGTTAAGTGAAACACACACGGTGATGGATTATTATGTTGCCATTTCGCTTGATATTTCTCTGAAGAATACTGAGTGATTGAATCTCCTGCTGCCGTTGATAACACACTTTGCCACATCGCTGTTGTTTGATCGGAATATTCCCCTCTTACATCTACGAAATTTGTTCCGTGGGCAGTCGCTATTCCTGTTTTTAAAGTTATCGCTAATAATAGAACACTCGTATCCGAATATCCCAATACCCATTTCTTATTTATCTTTTCAAAATCAATATCTTCTAGTATTTCAATTAATAGTTCGCCACCCCAAGGAGGGATGATAATATCAACGTTCTCATCTTGCATCATTTCCATAAATTCATTTGCTCTCTTTTTTGCACTAGCAGACTTCGCTTTCTTTTGTGTCCAAACTGTTTCACCGCAAACGACTGTATAGCCTTTTCTTTCCATGCTTGCACAAGATTGTTTAAACATATTATGTAGTGCTGCATCTACACCAGAAGAAGGTGCTGTTACTCCAATCGTTGCTCCTTTTCGTAAAAGTGGATATTGTATCATATGTATTTCCCCCCATCCTTTTCTATATATTTGGATTTATATTCGTTAAACTACTATCGAAATCCTTCATTTCAAGCAATCAACACTGCTTAAATTATTATCTCGTATCTGTAAAACTTGCTATTCAGCTGCAAAAAATATATAAATACAAATTGAAAAAACGACATAAAAACCCCTTTCTTTTTATGGAAGAACGAGGGCATCTAGCCATGCATAAAGCGGTCGGGGCCTTTTCAGCAAAAGGAATCCCTGGTCCTTCTTTCAATACCGTAAAAGGGATAACATTCACTGGCACAAAGGAAATAGATGAAATAATTTCTTATTATGAAAAACAAAGGATTCCTTTTCGATTTGGAATAACTCCTGCTCACTCAACCCCTGAGTTATTTTATTATTTAGCTAAAAAAGTGTTTTATCAAACAGACTTTCATACAACTTTATATGGAAGTCCACGTGTAATTGATACGACTGATTCTAATGAGATTATTATTCGAGATTTAGGGGAAGATGAATTTCATCTCTTTGGAGATATTTATGTAAAAAGCTTTGGCATGCCTGCTTTCACTATAGATGATGTTAGCCAAAATAATATGGAGCGAGCTGGAATGAACATTGCTTATACAAAGGCGATTTGGACAAAGATGCTATAATATTTTCATCCCCTTCAAATATATGAAGGGGATTTTTTTATTTCCTTTTTTAATTCAAAGGTAAACGATAAATGTTACCAGCCACTTCATTATAAAACGAATATATATCACTAATCCCCAAAATATCCGCAAGATCGATTCCAATAAAATCAATATGATCCCAATTATATTTTGTCGCGGTATAATTCCAGACACCTTTTTGAGCGTTTCCTGCATACGGCTGATTTCGATGCCCTATCGGATATTGTGACGAAACAACACTAACAAGTCCATCATTTGGCCACCATTTTTCATTAATAATTGGCTCTGCATATCCTCGTGTAAACTTTCCAATATGTAAGCCAGACAAATACATAAGTGGATTCATCGTCAACAAAGGTACAGAATATCCCGTCAGTAATGATTGATACGTTGCATCTCCTGTATAAGAAAAGTAATATACATCATCATATGTTTTTACCCATTGATTAAGCTCTTTAGATCCCACTGTCGTTAAATCGTATGCACTAATATCTTTACTTTGCCAAACGGAACTATTAAGCATTCGATCCGCATATTGCAAGAAGCTCTCTCCTTGTTTTCGCTTTAATCCCCATTGTTCCAATTTAAAGTCATAGCCAAATGTTTCCGGATTATTACCTGATAAACTAGCAATCTTTATTACAAATTCTTTAATAAACGAAGACATCGTTTCTTCATCTGCAAACGTAGAACCGTTATGCGGCGTACCGATACTTGATACACTGCGTACCCAATCCTTATTCCCTTCAAATAAAGGCGATATTCCTACTTCTGGATGCTGTTTATAATACTCTCGTTCTTCTAAACTTCCCTCCTTTAATAGTTGCAATAAAACCCTTTCTGTTTGCCCCCCCATGCTATGTCCAACGAAATGAACTTTATGTTGATTATCCCATTGGCTATATACCCCTGAAAATGTTTTTCCATAACGGGCATGTCCATGCACTTTCGCATGAGCTTCTCCATAATCGACTGTTCCACCTTTTAAATAAGCATATAACTCTGCTGCACGATCCCAATTGCTTGAAAATGGTCCAACCGAAGCCGTATATGTTTTATACCCTTGTCGATTCAAGTTTGCCTCGATATCTTTGAAACCACCCCAATACTTAAAACCAAATAATTCATCACGCCCCCAACCACCTAAACCATGAATAAGAACAATGGGTTCTTTTTGACTTTGTTCCTCTGCTTTTAATTCAAGTGGCGACCAAAACACACTAATAATAAGTAAAATAGAAAGCATTACTTTTACGTATCTCCTCATAAAAAACCTCCTTTGTTTTAATTAAACTTTACTGAATTTTCTGTTATTTTTAAAGACATGAATATTTTTCTCAACATTTTTTGTCGTATCTTTTTGTAACTTTAGGAGATAATTTGCGTAGCTTTTAAATGATAAATAGTGTCTGTGTAGTAAAGGAACGAAATAAGCATTAGTGGACATTAGAAAGGTTAAAAATCACACTCTTTGAGACATAAGCAACTATAAGTGACCTTTTGTAAATCCCCCCAATATGCCTCCCATTTACAAAAGGTCACTTATGGTGTAATATTACACCATAAATTGAATTAAACACTGATTCATAGAAGTGATGTTATTTGAATAAAGAAACTGTAATTAATTTGATTTCTAAAAATATTCGTCTGATTCATCTTGAAAAAGGATATTCTCAAGAAAAAATGGCTACTGTTTCAGGAATTTCGAAAAAGACATTGGTTCAAGTTGAAAATGAAGTGGAAATAGAAGGAGATAAATATGAATATGAAAAGAACAAAAATAACATATAGCATACTGTTTAGTTTATTACTATTAACATCATGTAATATATCGAACAAAGAAATTGAACAAAAAGCACAAAATTATACAAAATCGGAGTATGGTATTTCTGTTAAACTAAATCAAGTTGAAACACATGATACCGGAAAAATTTTATCTTTACCTGTTCCAAAAGAGCGAACAGCTTATGTGCAGCAAGTAGATGAACCACATTTGCAATTCCAACTATATTTCGATAAACAAATCTCTCCAAAAGTAAATAATGATAACTATAAAATAATAAAAGAAGCGTATGATGTACAAGAAAAATTCAATACATATTATAAAAAAAAAGGGAATGACACTATATTTACGTTCGATCAAATGCAGACAGGGGGTACTTTTTTCGATAAGAAGACTGAGAAAGAAATAGCAAAGAAAAATTTGAAGCATTATGTTACGGCAGTTTTTAGAAGTAATATCTTTTTAGATGTAAATAATCCTGCACATATGGAAAAATTAGCGGAAGTTGCAAGAAGTATTCAGGAATTTAATAAAACAATTGAAAATAATAAGGTTAGTGTGGACGACATAACGATTCAGCTGCCAAATACTAATAAGAGTTTATTACAAAATATTGTAGTAGATTATGTAGTAACGGCTGAAGAAGCAAAAAAGGCCCTTGAGAAAAGGGGTGATTATATGAAAGCTTTACAGCTTACAAAGTGAAAAAGGAAATCATTTTGATTTCCTTTTTTATATTCTATTCATACACCAGAAGATCATTGATGAAGGTTTATCTATAAATGCTTAATTTCTTTAACGTACAATTTTCTTTTTTGAGTCGTGTCGGACCTTTAACAACAGAACGTCATATTCATCTTTGACTAAATACCTCATTCCATTTACAATAAAATTCATAAAATGGATTTTATTACATCCCTGTTTTATTATTTAGAAAGGTGGTGTATGTAAATGGCACCAGATAAAATCCCTCGTTAAGCTCGCGGACCCCCTTGACCATCTATATATATGATCTCATTTAATATTTTTATAAAAAAGGAGAACTGTGTATGATTGGTCCAGGAAAAGTTACGAGAGAAGAAAGAATGAAGATCGCTTATACGATCGCAAACCAAATATTAGAAAAGTATGGTTCAAATGTTAAAGCTATTGGTATTTACGGTTCTTTAGCTAGAAAAACAGATGGTCCATTTTCAGATATTGAAATGAAATGTGTTTTGTATTCTTTAAAAGATAGCTATAGCTATGAATGGACAGCAGGTAATTGGAAGGCAGAAGTAAACTTCGATAGCGAAGAAAATATTGTAGAAGAAGCCACTACAATAGAAGAAAATTGGCCACTTACTCATGGACAATTCTTCACGATGCTACCAATATATGATCCCGAAGGTTTTTTCCAAGAGTTAAGACAAAAAGCCAGTTCTATAGACAAGACTATTTTTGAAGAAGCGATTTGTAAAACATTAGTTGAAGAAATGTACGAATACATTGGGAAAGTAAGAAATATAGAAATTCAAGGACCTAAAACATTCTTACCTACTTTAGCTATAAAAATAGCAACTACAGGTGCGATGATTTTAGGATTACACAACAAACAATATTTTACGACGTCAGCTCAAGTATTACCTGAAGCTTTAGCTTTTACAGATAAGCCAGAAGGATTTGACGCACTTTGTGAAATGGTGATGTCAGGGAATCTTTCTAACCATAAACAAATTATGAATGTCTGCGAAAACTTCTGGAAAGGTTTATTGAGTTGGTCAGCTAAAAAAAGCTATGTTATAAAATGTTCAAATGATGTACCTTTTATTTGAGCATTTATTAATTTCCCACCAAAGACAACTTAGTCAAAATGAAAAACACTCCTCGTGAAATCGACTAGAACGAGGGGTGTTTTTTGTACATTTCTTCTATTTAACTGGCTTTTCTAACACATATAAGTCTTCTTCTAAATTTGTAAGTTTATCTGCAACAAGTTTTGTAGCATCACCTATTGCTTGATTATATATATGTGGCCCTAGTTCTTTTATCATTTCTTCAATTAAGCGCTCCGCTTGAAATCGGCCAATATCTCCTAAATCTTCTTCTTCAAAAAATTGTTGGATATGTTCTACAATGGTTTCTTTTTTCTCATTTGTTAATTTCATAAACATCATATTATAAAGCTCCTTTTTCGCTATTTGATAAAATATGGCGTAGTGTTTCCATTGAAAGACGCGTTCCAGGACACGTTTTTGTTACCCCATCTAATTCGCGATGGCCAAGAACTTGCTCACTATCTAAAGAAAATTGATGCATGAACTGTTTACATAGCCAATGCAAAGAAATCATTTGTACTGGTGTTGGATCATAGACGTCAAAATTCCCCGATATACAAATACCAATACTATTCGTATTATAACCTTTCGCATGTGCTCCTATATGTAGCCCTCTTCCTTCGTAAACGGCGCCATTTTCTTCAATGAAATAATTATATCCTATTCCGCTCCATCCTCGACTATTTTGATGAAATTCATGTGTCTTATATACGTCCCAGCCATCTTCAGCTGTGTGATGAATGATAATATGTGTAACTGCTTGTAATGGCAAAAGCGGATCACGAAAAGATACATGTGCTTTCTGAATGTGCATAGTCTCACCCTTTACAAATGAATGATAATTGCCGTTTTATCATCTGGATGAATAAGCTGTTTTGCTTCTAATTCTTCTATTATTTTTATGTATTCCTCAATACCATGTTCCCACACAAATTGTGCACTTGTTTCTAATGGCCAATTATGATGAAACAAGCCATCTGAACAAATAAATAGCTTGGTAATTTCTTGTCGTAACAGCTTTCCTTGCTGAATAAAAGCTATTGCTTCATTCATCCCGTTTGCAACGGAATATCCGTTTAGAGTATTTGCCATGTAACGATTGTAGCGTAATTGTTCTGTTTTAGCATTAAATATTACCTCATTTGGAACAAAAAGTCCCTTTTTACGGTCTTCCTCACGTTGTTGTTTTGCCCGTTTACTAATGCCTTTCACTGTATCTTCCGTAAGTACTTTAACTGATCCGTCAACAAATTTAGCAACAATCATGCAATCTCCAAGCTGCGCGTATTCTATCGTTTTATTTGTAATATGAATCGCAGCGATACAAGTACACCAAAGTTGCTCCTTTTTTGTCGTATCAATATGATGGTATTGCATTTTTTCTTGCAGCAACTGATTTGCTATAGCAACTTCCGCTTGTAATGAATCCACACTTACAATCGATTCGAAGTGTCGTTGAAACAAGCGAGAAGCCAAGTATGCTCCGTTATGTCCATTTTCATCTTGAAAATCAATGAGCGGCGTTGCTCCATCAAACACACCATATAGTCGTAAATCTTCATTACAAAAAAAGGAATCTTCACATTCTTGTTTTAATGGACTTTTTTGTTGAAAAACATGGACTTTCATCTCCCTCTCCCCCTTAAAATAAAACGGTTTCTTTTTTCAGACTAATCTAATTTCACAAAATAAACTGTTTTCCCTCAAACCTTACAATCTCATATATAATTTTGAATTATTGTCAGTTTATATATATATCCATTTTGATTTTTCAACATATATGTTGTTGTTATGTAAAACAAAAAGTGATATGCTACTTGTTTGCTTATTTTGTTTTCACATTGCCTGTGGCAGAAAAGAGCCCTAACCACTTTTTTAGGTGGCCACCTGCTCTCGACCACCTAAAAAAGTGGTGTTTATGTTGGTTTTTCAATTTGTATTTACATAAAGCATCTTTAGTAAGGAGGGGAAAAGTATGTATCGATTACTCGGAGTAATTTTAGGATCAATAATTGTAGCACTTTCTTTTAATCTTTTCCTTATCCCCCACAAAATTTTAAGCAGTGGGATTAGCGGAATCGCCATTATCATCGGCATTTTAACTCCCTTTAATACCGGATTAGTAAACTTTTTACTAAACCTACCTATTCTTATTTTAGGGTATATTGGACTTGGAAAACGACTTATTAGTTATACAATCATATCTGTTATTACACTTTCGACAGCATTATATGTGATTCCTGTACATGCAGTAGCAACAGACGCACTACTTTCTTCTATATTTGGTGGTGTGATTGCAGGGGCAGGTGTTGGACTTGTTTTCAACTGCTACGGTTCAACAGGTGGTTTTGATGTTATCGGAATGTTACTTTCACGTAAAAAGGATATTCAACTTGGCGGATTCTTAATCGCACTTAATGCATTTGTAATCGTTATTTCTGGATTCTTCTTCGATTGGGATACTGCATTAAACAGCTTACTATCTATTTTCGTTACAGGGAAAGTAATTGATGCCATCCATACAAAACATCGAAAAGTAACTCTAATGATTGTCACAAGTCAAGCAGAACAAATGAAAGAAAAACTCCTTTCAAGTCTTGTACGAGGGATTACACTACTTGATGGAGAAGGCGCATACTCTAATGAGAAGAAACGTGTGCTAATGACTGTTATTTCTAGGGAAGAACTAGCAGGAATGAAAACTATGATTTCTGAAATTGATCCACAAGCATTCGTGAACATTACAGAAACTGTGGAAGTATTAGGATTATTTAGAAGAGGATAAAAACCGAGGTGGCATTTCATCCATCTCGGTTTTTATCTATTTTCATGTTCCATAAATTCAATTCGATTCCCTAATAGATCTAGTACATAAAATCTCGTAACATCAGGACGCGCTGTATCGACTATAACGGAAGCTCCTTTTTGGGCAGAAGAGACGTGAATCTCTTGACTCCCCCCTTTTACTATCATTATTTCATCAGAGATGTCTTTAACAATAACTTCTATACTTATTACGAAAATGTATAAAAAAACAAATAAACCTCTTATTTTTTCAATCGCAAAATTAAACTTACAATTCAAAAACATTTAATGAGAAATTGACTATTTATCCTTACCGCGTCTATACTCTTAAATGATATAACATTAGCAGCGTTATATCATTTAAGAGTATAGATGTAAAAAAAAATACATAAACCCCTTTACTTTCAGGAGAGACAAGAGCAGCTGACCATGCATAGATGCGGGTGGGGCTTTTTTCTGCCATATGCGATGTTTCAAACAAGGGGAGCAAGCAAGTAGCGATCATGTTGTATTCTGCATAGTAGCGACTTGTATTTCGGAAAATTAATATATATAAGTTAAAGGTAATAAAGGTAGCTGGTCACGCGTAGATGCGGCCAGGTCCTTTTTCTGCCACATGCGATGTTCAAACAAAAAGAGAAAGCAAGTAGCAAGTACGCATGGCGGTAACTTGTATGTTGGAAATTAAAATTATTATATATATGCGGAGGAACTATCGATGCGAAGAAATAGATTTACGTCTGTAAAAAAAAGCATATATCTAAAAAGACGCGCTACTATTACAAAAAATAGAATAAAAGAGACAATAAAAACAAAACAAAGTAAAGAGAATTTCACATTAACAACACAACAATTAGATTCTCTTCTTAAAGACACAGTAGATGCAATTGTTGTTCTTGATTTAGAGCTTCGGGTAATGAAAGTAAACAAGCCCTTTGAAACTCTTTTCGGATGGTATGAGCAAGAAATACTTGGAGAAATAATACCTACCATCCCTGATTTTTCAAAAGATAAATACAACAAATTATACCAAGATCTTGCACATAACAAACTGTTCACGTCAAAAGAAACAATTAGACAACAAAAAAATGGAAATTTAATACACGTGACTAATTTTATTTCCCCTATTGTAAACACATATGGAGAAGTAGTAGCCTTTGTAAGTAGTTTAAGAGATATTACAGAACGAAAAAAAATGGAACTCGCATTAAAGGAAAGCGAAAAACGCTTACGAACTCTTATAAATGCGATGCCAGCGTTTATTATTTTAAAAGATGATGAAGGAAGATGGCTTGAAGCTAACGACTATGCAATTTCTAGTTTAAATTTTGAAAATGTACCATATCGCGGTAAAAGAGATAGTGAGCTCATTCAATATAATAAATCCTTTCGAAACTCCTTCTTATACTGTGAAAAGTCCGATCAATATGCATGGCAACAAAAAGAGAGCATGTATCGTGAGGAACTTATTATTCATCCTGACTCTACTCCCATCATTCTTAACATTATAAAAGTTCCTCTTTTTCATCTTGATGGATCACGAAAAGGCATGGTCATTATGGGACAAGATATTACAAATTTAAAGAAAACAGAAGAGTTATTAAAAAAATCCGAAAAGCTCGCAGTTGTTGGACAGCTAACTGCTGGAATTGCTCATGAAATACGTAATCCCTTAACCTCTTTAAAAGGATTTTTAAAATTGCTAGAGCCTGATATGACTGAAAATAACAAATGGTATGTTGATATTATGCTAAGCGAAATTGCTCAAATGGAATCTATTACAAATCAATTTATGGCAATGTCTAAACCACAAGCTATATCCATACAACGCTATCAAATTGAAACATTAATCGAGGAAGTGGTAACCTTTATTTCACCAACAGCAATGATGAATAACACAAATATCTCTATGAATCACATCTCTTCTTTACCAGCAATTCAATGTGATGGAAATCAGCTCAAACAAGTATTCATTAACGTATTTAAAAACGCAATAGAAGCAATGCCACGCGGAGGGACTATTTCCATTCAAACAATGAAGATAGAAGATCATTCAGTCGTAATCAGCATTACAGATGATGGTTGTGGAATTCCAGAAGATCGCATTTCACATTTAGGTGAACCTTTCTATAGTTTAAAAGAAAAAGGAACTGGATTAGGTTTAATGATGTGTTATAAAATCATTGAAGAACATAATGGGAAATTACAAATTACAAGTGTAGTAAACAAAGGAACAACTGTAGATATTCGGTTACCTATATCTCTAAAAACGACCTAAAAACCTGTTTCTTTTTAGGAGAAGACATGAGAATCTGGCCATGCATAATGCGGTCAGGGCCTTTTTCTGCCACATGCGATGTTTAAACAAAAAGAGTTAGAAAGTAGCTGATTACTTTTTGTTTGATATGGCGATAACTTGTGTGTTTGAAAATCAATTTGGATTTATATATATCCAAATTAAAACCTCTTTCTTTTTAGGGGCGGACATGAGGCCCTGGCCGTGCATAGATACGCTCAGGGCCTTTTCCTGCCACATGCTGTAAAATGACAATAAAGTTGTTTGAAAATCTTCCGATGGTATACATAACAAAGCCCCCCTTTTCCAAACGACATTTACTACTAAACAATCCGCTTCAACAAATCACGTTATAAACCAAAAATGAATCAATCTGACACTTTGAATACGAGAAATGATATAACTAGAATGAGAAAGAGCTAACTCAACATTCCGTTAAAACGAAACTTTGAATTAGCTCCTTTTCTCATCTATTTACTTACGCACTGTTTCACGTGCCAGTAAAAAACTCATTATGACCTGCGCAGCAACGCGGCTTGTCATATCGCGGAAATCAAGAGTTGGATCGATTTCCACAATATCCATACCTGCTACAAGTGGTTCTTGTCCAAGCACTGCCATTGCATCCAGTAATGTCGCACTATCCATACCGCCTGGTCCGATTGCTGGACACCCTGGCGCAAATGCTTGATCTAATACATCCATATCAACAGAAACATAAATAGATGTAACCCCTTGGCAACGCAATAATTCAATACTTTCTGTAATAATATTTTTTATATGACGTTCTCTAACATGTTGCATCGTATATACCGTTACACCATGCTCTTTTGCATATTCATGATACGTATGAGCATTAGAAAAGTTTCGAATCCCTATTTGCACCAATTGCTTTCCACTAATGACATCACTCTCTAGTAAACTACGAAATGGCGTCCCGTTTGACGGTCCTCCATCTTCTAAGTTACGTAAATCATGATGAGCATCAAATTGGATAATCCCTACTTTCCCTTTACTACTTGCAAACCCACTTATACTCGGAAAACTAATCGAGTGATCTCCGCCAAGAACAATCGGTACCATTTGTGGATTCGATTTTGTCAAACTTTCTAGCGTTTTCGCAATGCGAACATGACTTTCTTTTATATCCGTAACATGCATCGTAATATCACCGCAATCATAGAGGACACTTTCTTTCATATCATGTTCTTCTGTAATTGCATACGTACTATAGGCATCTAACATTGCTCGAATTGTTTTTGGGGCAAAGCATGCACCTGAATGACTAATGGATGATTTTGAAAGCGGAGCACCAATTAATGCCGCGCCGAAAATTTCTTCACTCTCCTCCCAGTTCTTAGTGATATCGCTCCATTTCGTTACTTCACGATCAATAAACTTTGCATTTTTCTTTAAATAGTGGTCTTGCTCCACGCTTTTTCACCTCGTGTATATGCAATATTCCCTTGTTTCCATACTGTATTTACATGGCTAACTCCGTAATGGTACGGTACATATGCATAATTGTATGCATCCCACAATACGATATCTGCCTTACGCCCAACACGGATTTTCCCAGCAACATCACCGCGATTAATCGCATACGCTGAGTTTACTGTTACAGCGTTCCACACTTCTTCTGGCGTCATTTTCAGTTTTAACATCGCAATGCTCATAATCAATTGAATATTTTCAGTCGGACAGCTACCAGGATTAAAATCAGTCGCTAAAGCTACCGCTACACCATCATCAATCATTTTACGCCCTCTAGCAAAACTTTCTTTATTTAAATAGAATGTTGTTCCCGGAAGTAATACAGCAACTGTATTCGAATTTGCTAGCATTTCAATTCCTTTATCAGAAGCACCTACTAAATGGTCAGCTGATGCTGCCCCAATTTCAGCAGCCGCTTCTGCACCGCCAAGCGGATCAATTTCATCTGCATGAATTTTCACATCAAAACCAAGTTCTTTCGCTTTACATAAAAATTCTTTTGATTCTTCAACAGAGAATACTCCTGTTTCACAGAAAATATCCACAAACTCGGCCAATTGTTTTTCTTTAATTTCTGGTAATAAATCGAGCATCCACTGTAAAAATTCTTTCGATTTTCCCTTATACTCTTTTGGTACTGCATGAGCCCCTAAAAATGTTGACACAACATCAATTGGATGCTGCTTCTGAACCTCTGCTGCAGCTTCTAATTGTTTCCACTCTGTTACATCATCTAATCCATATCCACTCTTTGCTTCCATTGTTGTTACACCGAAAGATAACATACGATCTAAGTGGAATTTTGCTTTTTCAACAAGCTCTTCTCTCGTCGCTTGTTTTGTTGCATTTACAGTGGCAAGAATGCCGCCGCCTTGTTCTAAAATTTCTAAATACGGAACACCTTGTAGTTTAAGAGCAATTTCATTTTCACGAGAACCGCCAAATACAAGATGTGTATGCGGATCAACAAGGCCTGGAGAAACCATTTTCCCTTTGCAATCTATAACTTCTTTTGCATGTAATGCCCTCGCTTCGTCCATTGTCCCTACAAATGCGATCACACCATTTGCAATACCTACCGCACCGTTTTCAATGACAGGAAGCGTATTCATCGCTTCCCGTCTTAATAACCTATCCTCTTGATCCATTGTTAATAATTGACCGATATTTGTTAATAAAATGTCTAGCATCATTTTCCCTCCTTACTTCATCATTGGAATGTTAACGCCTTTTTCTTTTGCTGTTTGCACCGCAAGATCATATCCAGCATCAACGTGACGAACTACACCCATTCCAGGATCAGAAGTTAAGACGCGTTCAATTCGTTTTGCCGCCGCTTCTGTTCCATCTGCAACAATAACCATTCCCGCATGGAGAGAATAGCCCATACCAACACCGCCGCCGTGGTGAACAGACACCCAGCTTGCGCCGTTTACACTATTAATTAATGCATTTAAAATTGGCCAGTCAGCTACTGCATCACTGCCATCTTTCATTGCTTCCGTTTCACGATTTGGTGAAGCAACGGATCCGCAGTCTAAATGATCGCGACCGATAACGATTGGTGCAGATAATTCCCCTTTTGCTACCATTTCGTTAATAATGCGGCCAAATTTCGCACGCTCGCCATATCCTAACCAACAAATACGAGATGGAAGTCCTTGGAATTCAACTTGGTCACGCGCCATACGAATCCAATTACATAAATGCTCATTATCCGCAAATTCACGTAAAATAACTTCATCTGTTTTATAAATATCTTCCGGATCACCAGACAGTGCTACCCAGCGGAATGGTCCTTTTCCTTCACAGAATAACGGACGAATAAATGCCGGAACGAATCCTGGGAAATCGAAAGCATTTTTTAAGCCTTCGTCGTATGCAACTTGGCGAATATTGTTTCCATAATCAAATGTAATCGCACCGTTCTTTTGCATAGCAAGCATTGCTTCCACATGTTTTTTCATACTTTCTTTTGATAATTGAACATAACGATCTGGATCTTCTTGACGAAGTGTTGCTGCTTCTTCTAATGAATATCCAACTGGAACATAACCATTTAACGGATCATGTGCAGAAGTTTGGTCTGTTACTAAGTCTGGAGTAATGCCGCGTTTTACAATATACGGTAAAACTTCAGCTGCATTGCCTAATAATCCAATCGAGATTGGTTCTTTCTTTTCTTTATACTCTTTTGCAATCGCTAATGCTTCTTCAAGAGATTCTGTATACATATCACAGTATTTTTTTTCAATGCGGCGATCGATGCTGTGTTTATCAACGTCGATTGCAATGACAACCCCGCCGTTCATTGTAACAGCAAGCGGCTGCGCTCCGCCCATTCCGCCAAGACCGGCAGTAATTGTTAACGTTCCATTTAATGTGCCGCCAAAATGCCTGCGCGCTGCTTCGCCAAATGTTTCGTAAGTTCCTTGTAAAATTCCTTGTGTGCCAATATAAATCCAGCTACCTGCTGTCATTTGTCCGTACATCATTAAACCTTTTTGATCAAGCTCACGGAAATGCTCCCAATTTGCCCATTTTGGTACTAAGTTTGAGTTTGCTAAAAGAACACGCGGTGCATCTTCATGGGATTTAAAAATTGCCACTGGTTTCCCAGATTGAACTAATAACGTTTCATCGCTCTCTAAATTTTTAAGAGACTCTACAATCGCATGATAGCTATCCCAATTACGAGCAGCACGGCCGATACCACCATATACAACAAGTTCTTCTGGCTTTTCTGCCACTTCAGGATCAAGGTTATTCATAAGCATACGAAGTGCCGCTTCTTGTACCCAACCTTTTGCATGTAATTCAGTACCTCTTGGCGCGCGGATCGTTTGTTTTACGTTTTCCATTGTAATCTCTCCCTTTTTATAGTGTTGTATTTGCATTTAAACGGTCCATCGTCCAATTCGTTGTTTTTAACCAATGAGCCGCATTTTCAATATCTGTTGAAAAAATACGATCGTTTGTAATCGATGGTACAATTTGACGAACTTGATGATAAAACGCTTTCGTTTGCGTACTCATTTGTTCAACACCGCGATACTCAGCTGCTTGCATCGCACAAATCGTTTCGATCGCTAATACGCGGCGTACATTTTGAATAATTTGGTGTGCATGACGCGACGCGATTGTTCCCATGCTTACGTGATCTTCTTGATTCGCTGATGATGGAATGGAATCTACGCTCGCTGGATGAGCCAATGTTTTATTTTCTGAAACAAGTGCTGCCGCTGCATATTGCATAATCATCGCACCAGATTGAAGACCTGGTTCTGGACTTAAAAATGGTGGTAAATCGTTTAACTGTGGATTGACAAGTCTCTCAATACGACGCTCGGAAATATTTGCAAGTTCTGCCATCCCTACCTTTAGAAAATCCATCGCAAATGCAATTGGCTGTCCATGGAAATTACCGCCAGAAATTACTTTTTGACCGCCGTCAAAAATAAGTGGATTATCTGTTGCAGCATTCATTTCAATTTCTAATTTTTCTTTCACATAATTCAACACTTGCCAAGACGCTCCGTGCACTTGTGGAATGCAGCGAAGTGAATACGCATCCTGAACACGAAGTTCTCCTTGTTTCGTAACAAGTTTGCTATCATGAAGCACATTACGAATACGATTGGCAACTTCTACTTGCTCTTTATATCCACGCGCAATATGAACATCTTCATCAAATGCATCAATAATGCCTTGAAGCCCTTCCATTGTCATCGCAGCAATTAATTCCGCTTGATAAGCAATTGCCTCTGCTTCTAAATAGGCAATAATACCTTGAGCTGTCATTGCTTGTGTTCCGTTAATAAGCGCCAAGCCTTCTTTTGCTTCTAATGTGATTGGTTCTAATCCTTCTTTTGTTAGAGCAATCATCGTATGAACGCGCTCACCTTTATAAAACACTTCTCCTTCTCCTAATAAAGCAAGTGCAAGATGCGAAAGCGGTGCTAAATCTCCGCTTGCTCCAAGAGAACCTTGCTGCGGAACGACAGGATGAATTTGACGATTTACTAGCTCTAGAAGCATATTTACAACAAGTGGTCTAACACCCGAAATCCCCTTTAATATTGTGTTCGCACGTAAAACAAGCATAGCGCGTGACACTTCTTCAGAGAAAGGTTCACCAACACCACATGCATGAGATTGAATTAAGTTATGTTGAAGTACTTTCACATCTCCTTTTTGAATTAGTACATCGCTAAATTTCCCAAACCCTGTTGTAATGCCGTAAACAACTTTACCCTCTTCAACAATTTGTTCCACTGCTTGCCTGCACTCTGTAACTTTTTTCATACTATTTGGACAAGCAGTTACCTGCTCCCCTTCAAACAATATTCGTTGCATTTCTTGCAGTGTTAATGAATGTCCCGTTAATGTAATCATGATTTTTCCTCCTTTAAACAGCACAAGGGGGCCTTACCTTTTTAAGACAGACGAATGTCCTAAAAAGTTGTAAGGCCCCCTCTTAACTAATTAACTATGGGCAGTTTATTATATGTGATTAATACCTAAGCCAATCGCCTCATGCTCTGATCCTTTCACAGGCGCACCTATCGTACCATATAGTGCAACAGCAACCCATTCGCCTTCTTTCTCACCGTCGTATGGTGTGCCGCGTACAATCGCAAATCGAAGCCCTACTGTACGAAGAACGTCTGCTAACTGAATTTGACCTCTCGTTACTCCGTACAACGCTTCCATAATTGCATGGTAAAGCGCATGTGTTTCTCTGTAAACATCTGTTTTAATAACATGGTTACTACGTGCAGCTGTTTCCATTGCAGCAACAACTTTTTGCGAATTCATTGAACCGACTTTGCCCGTACAATATTTCCATCCCTTAGGAAGAGATAAAATTGGACTCTCGTGTTCCTCCGCAAGTGCAAGCAGCATCGCCATGCGACCAATTCGTTGTGTTCCATGAAGAAGCATGTGACTCTCTCTTTTCTTTTGAATAGTTTGAAAATTCCTTAATTTAAGAATATATAAAAACGCTTAAATCGTCAATGGTTAATTATAATGTTTTAAATAATTTAAAATTTCAAAAACGCAAAACCCTCTTCTTTTTTGGGGAGGACGAGAGCATCTGGCCGTGCATAGATGCGGTCAGGGGCTTTTTCTGCCACATGCGAGGTTCAAAACAGAAGGAGCAAGCAAGTAGCCTATCATGTTGAATTCTGCATAACAGCAATCTATATAAATATAACTTGGAATAACGGCATAAAAACCTCTTTTTTAGGAGTGGAAGAGAGCATCTGGCTGTGCATAGATACGGTCAAGGCCTTTTCCTACCACGTGCGAGGTTCAAACAAAGAGAGAGAAAGTAGCAGGTTATTTTTTGTTCAGCATGGCGGCAACTTGTGTGTTGGAAAATCAAGTCGGATTTATATAAAAAAGATATTATCTAGCATACTATAACTCTTTCAACATACTTTCCATCATTACATTTCTTTGTCCATGATAAAAATTACATTTATGTTCTGTATATCCCCCGCAATATTTAGCTATGGCAAGTCCAAAGTCAACAAATGCGTGTCCTTGCGCTGTAATAATATTTTTATGATGAACTATACCTTCGTATGTAAAATGAGTTTTAGAAAAACAATCTAACTTTCTATAATCTAATGTGACTGTATACGGTACATGTTGTAGAATACCCGCAGCTGCTAATACAAACGGCCCTCCGCATATTGCCGCAATTAGCTTTTCTTTTTTATACAATTGACGTACAAGTTCAAATAATACTTCCGAATCTTTTACGTGTACTAAATCGCCACCTGGAATAATAATTCCTTCATAATCATCTACACATATCTCACTTAACTCATAATGTGGTTGTACTTGTAACCCTGTTTCACTTACAACAATCTCCTTTGTTAATCCAACTGTTTCAACTACATATGAATCTTTCAAAACAGCAGTAGCAACTGTAATTTCAAATTCCGCAAAAGTAGGATAAATTAGAACTAATATTTTCTTCTTCATTCCCCAGTCTCCTCCAACCATTTTACAAAATAGGATTCTACTTCCTCTACTGACTTTTCATCTACATTCAAATACGTAACTGGAAATTGTTCATACCATTTTTTCTCTATTTCTATTAATTTCATTTGAGTTTCATAAACTCAATCTTCTAAAGATTTATTAACAGCTTCAACAGCATGTATGAATGTCGTATCAAATAATGGAACGCTAGAATCCTCTTGTTTTATTAATAACCCAATTTCTGTACAGCCTAATATAATTCCTTCAGCTCCGTTACAAACTAAACGTTGAATTACTTCTTTGTAATAATCCCTTGATTTTTGAGACACTTTTCCTAAACACAATTCTTCAAAAATTACTTTATTTACAATTTCGCGATCATTTTTATTTGGGACTATCACTTTTATGCCGTTCGATTCTAATCTAGATTTATAAAATTCTTGTTCCATTGTATATTTTGTTCCAAGCAAACCCACTGTGTTAATTTCTTCCTTTTTCACTTCATTAGCTGTAGCATCGGCAATATGTAAAATGGGGATATCGATTTTTTCTTTTATATCATCTACAACTTTGTGCATCGTATTTGTGCATATGACAATGAAATCCGCTCCTCCCTTTTCTAATGAAAATGCAGCTTCCCCCAATAATTCACCAGCTTCTTTCCAATCTCCCTTTGATTGGTAACGTTCAATTTCATCAAAGTCAACGCTATATAAAAGACATTTTGCTGAATGCAATCCTCCTAATTTTCTTTTTACTTCTTCATTAATAATCCGATAATACTGTACAGTTGATTCCCAACTCATTCCACCGATAAGTCCTATCGTTTTCATCTTACGCCTCCTCACAAAAAAATCTTCTTTGTTAATTATAATGAATTTTCAGAATCATAAACAAGAAACTTATTACCTTGTTTCCTGTTTCTATCTGTCTTATAATGAAAAACAGATATTATATTGAACGTATTTTTCCGTTATGTAAGCTTGAAAGTCCAAGCTTACATTATTTTTTGCTTTTCCTTTTCTTTTAAAAGGAGTATACTATACAGGAACATATGTTCTTTTCACTACATACAGTAAGGAGTTTGAACAATGGTATACGACACAAAGATTCAATCATGGAACGAAACATTGAAACAATTACAAAAGCGTTATACTGGATTGGCGGTTGAAAATCGCAAACAGCTTGAAGACATTGAACTTATGACTTTCTTTCAAGACAACGAATACATTGCCCTTCCTACACATATTAGCGGCTTATCAGCAGCACGCTTTACTTCTTACTCTATTTTCACTAACGAAGACAAAGATCGCAAAGTTGGTACTCTTATTATTGAATATTTAGAAGATGATAATGACATATTATGTGTTGAACAATTATATTTTGTTTAACTTAGGGCGCTTGGTCACAATGACCAAGCGTTCTTGATTTCTATCAATCCCAATGCTTATAATACTAGTAAAAGAACACTGCTATAAATAAATCAACTTTGATTTTTTAACACATAGATTGCTGCAATGCAGAATACAACATGACCGCTTCTATGCACGGCCAGATCCTCTCGTCTTCCTCAAAAAAGAAAGGGGGGTTTATGTCAGGTTTTTTAATTATATTTATTATAAAGGAGGGTTCTATTTGCTCGAAGGATGGTTCAGTTGGTTCATTGTCATTTGGACGGTAATTTTACTAGGACTTATGTCCATTGGTGGATACTTCATGTTCCGAAAATTCTTAAAACGATTACCGAAAGAGGATGGCATGTCTATTTTAGATTGGGAAGAGCATTACATTAATGAAACACGACACTTATGGGATGAAGAGCAAAAACAATTATTAGAGGAACTTGTCAGCCCAGTCCCTGAACTTTTCCGCGATGTTGCAAAATCGAAAATTGCTGGTAAAATTGGCGAGTTAGCTATAGAAGAAAAAGCACCGAAAATAACTGAAGATTTAATCATTAAAGGCTATATTGTAGCAACTCCAAAGCGCGATCATAAATTTTTAATTAAAAAATTAAATGAAAAGCAAATTGATTACTCACGTTATCAATCGTTATTAGCAAAATAAAAAACCTCAAAAATTTTTGAGGTTTTTTATGTTAACTTCATATCTTTTTCATCATAAAAATCTTCTTGTTTTTTCATTTCCTTTTGCAATTTCGTAAACGAACGAAACATCGCAATGCGCCAAGACACAATCATTGCAAACGCAAGTAAGAAAAACATTCCACTTAATTGCCATACATCAATTGATTGACTTAAATATGATTTAAATGCAATACGTACAACAAGTAAACCGATTAAAATAAAGATAAACGCTTTCGAACGTATTAAAAAAATCTCTTGTCCACGTATTTCAAACTTTGACGTTTTAATAAGAAAGATTGAAAAAATTAATCCTACAGCAATTGCTTCTAATATTTCTGATGTCGTTAAGCGAAATTCAGGAAGCAGATACATACATGCCCCTGTACTCATAAAGATTGGTGGAAGAACAATTTTTTTCAAAGTTGCTGGTTTTTTTGCTGCTTTCAAACGAATAAACATGACTCCAACAGCCATACAAACTGCCATAATACTTGATAAAAGAGCAAAATTCATTCGCACTCACCCTTTGTTTTGGAAATATCAAAAATATAGTAACATTATATGTACTTCTTTTAGTATTTCCAAACTTTTCAACAAAAAAAACTAAAACCCTTTAAATCCACCAAATAAATCTGAAAAGAAGATTGTAATTTTTGTAAGGCCATTAAAATATAGTAATACCCCCATCGCAATCATAATATAACCACCGATTGTAACGAACATTGCACTATGTTTTTTAATCCACGTCATCTTTGTAATAAAGAACGATAAAATAAAGAATGGAATTGCAAAACCAAGTATGTAAGCAATCATATAAAGCATCGCCGATTGTGGATTTGTTGCAGCAAGCGCAATAACCGATACTAAAATCGGACCTGTACAAGGCGTCCACCCAGCGGCAAAAGCAATCCCAATTAGAGTAGAGCCAAAATAGCCACTCGGTCTGCTTTTAAATGTAATTTTACGATCTTGCATTAAAAATGTTGGTTTAAACACCCCTGTTATAACAAGACCGAAAGCAACAATAAAAATTGCTCCTAATTGCCGAATTAAATTTTGATAATCTACAAAAAACTTCCCTACATAGCTTGTTCCAAAACCGATCGCAATAAAAATTATTGAAAATCCAATTAAGAAAAATGCAGTATGCAACATACTCCGTTTCCGAAGCATTGCATTCTCTTCCTTCAAATCAGAAATGGACATCCCTGTTATGTATGATAAAAATGCTGGATAGAGCGGTAAACAACACGGAGAAATAAACGATAAAAAACCCGCTCCAAAAGCTAAAAATATATTAATATCCTGCATATAATCCCTCCTTCTCAATTTATTGTAACAAAATTCAGAGCGAATACCATGAAAAATTCGCAAACATACTATTATCACTATTAATATATCAAAATATTATTCTTCGTATCTACATACTAAGTCCTTTTTGATTTTGCAACATATCACTTGCTGTTATTCAGAACAAAATTTGATCGCTACTTGCTTGCTCCATTTGTTTTAACCCTTGCACGTGGCAGAAACAGGCACTGACCGCTTCTACGCATGACTAGACGCTCTCGCCAACCTAAAAAAAAAGAGGGTTTTATGTCATTGCCATCAACTTTAGAGAAGTGTCCCTGATGCCTTTGGCATCAGGGACACTTTTTTTACGGTCTTTGAGTAAAATCAATATATTTTGGGTATACTCAAATACAGCTTCCTTTGGTACATATTTTATGAAGCCACTGGAAGCTGGGCCGTTGATGTCTCTAATAAGCCTAGAATCTCAAACGGCGTTTTTTTCGGTACCGCCGCGCTTTTTTCCATTCTTACTGACATCTTGAAAGAGCCTGCTAAGCACTGAAACAGGATGTTGGAAAGTACAAAAGAGTGCGGTGTGTAATTTTGTGAGATAGATTTGCACCATATAGGCACATTTCAATTCACTTGTTTCCTTCCGTTGCTTCTCCCACAAAAGCCTCCGCATCTGGTATGTAGTACTTGCCACCAAACATAAGCGCAAGAGCTGGCCATATAAATGACACTGAAATCGTTCTAACTTCATTGGTTTGATTTCATGAATTTGAAAAATAGATTTCCATGTTTTAAACAGAATTTCCACTTGCCACCGTAACGAGTAGAAGGCGTACACTTCTGTAGCTGGCAGTTTCTCTGAAGAAGTGTTGGTTACTAATAGATTTACTCTGCTCACAGCTTTCGGTATCTTCTTCTTCGTTTTCTTATGGTGTGCCAAACGTTTATTCCACTCACTTTGTGTCAGGCAGTATAAAACTAGCCTAGTTCGATGTTTGTATTTCAATCCGATGTACACTTCTGGCAACTCTAGGGTTTCTCCTTCTTGTAAATCCTTCGTTAAAATTTCTATGATCCAATTCCCGTCTTCTCCTTTTTGATATACTTGCGTGTTCCACCGAATCCTAGATATATAGTAAGCTCCACACGTTGTGATCTTGTCTAAATCACCAATATAATGATAACCAAGGTCACGGAGTGCGAGATCTCCAGCTTGTAGGGTCTTGGTTTGTTCTTGCCCACATTTTGCGTCGTTACTAGTGCCGTGATCTACCTCCATTTCTAGAAATTCTCCAGAGAGTAGCTCATACTCCAACTGAATCTTCACACCTGCTTCAGAACTGTTGCCCCCAGTTCCTTTATAGCTCTCAGCATAAGAAGCTGGCAATTGAAAGGATGTCGAGTCTAAAATGCGAATTCGTGAAAATCGACTAGATAATGCTGGAGTGGGACACACCCTTTGCTGGAAAACATGCAGAAACAACCCTTTGAGGAATGCTACAGTTCGCTCATTCCAACGTTTATTGAGTGCCTCAGTTGAGATGCAAGTACCTGTGGCTTCGTTCAGTTTTGTACAAAGACTGGCTAAGGATTCAGAGCTGATTGTCTGACCAAGAAACACACAGAGTGATACAAGGTCCTGTGCCCGAAACTTTCGTTTTCGTTTAATCATACCTGTTTGATACGCAAATTCCTGTAAATGATGAACAGAGAATTTATTTCGAAATTCTTCACCAAGTATGCGTAACTCTTCAATTAACATGCAATTGCTTGTAGACATAAATTAGGACACCCTTTCATGCAGTACTGCATGAAAGGGTGTCCTAATTTTGTTATTTTATGCATTTCCTTAAGTTGATGGCTATGGGGTTTTATATCGTTTTTTCAATTTGTATTTATATGGTCACTTTTTTATATTTCACTTCATTTACTATTATAAAATATTTTTTACGATGAAAGTTATATTCACATTTTCCTTATATTCTCAAGGAATTTCTTCTCTTTTTTTCATCATTATGCATAAATATCATCATTTTATTATTATTCTATAAAATGTCACACTTTTCTTTCAGTTGACCCTCTATTTTTAATTTTGTATACTTCCATCTAGCTAAGTTTGTTCGTTTTTGAACATAATTACCATATAAATAAATCCAACTTAACTTTCCAACACACAAGTCGTCGCCATGCCAAGCAAAAAGTAACCTACTACTTTCTCTCTTTGTTTGAACATCGCAAGTGGTAGAAATAAGTACTGACCGCTTCTACTCATGGCCGGATGCTCAGGAAGAAAAAGTTTATAACTACTCAGTCATACATTTCGTTGGAAGTTTTATCTTCATGATAGCATCTAGATTGCTGTCATGAAGATAAAAATGGCAATGCACCTCGCTACTGTTCTTTGTTTTAAAGCGTTGCGCGTGGCAGGAAAAGCAACTGACCGCTCCAACACGCGGCCAGTTGCTCTCGCCAACCTAAAAAGAAAGTAGTTTTCTTCCTTTTTTTTCATAGAGTGACTGAGTAGTTACAAAAGTTTCATGTCAGGTTTTTAATTTGGATTTATATAGAAAAGATCGGAGGGATATAGATGCTTCGTTATTCATTACTCGTTTTATTAGGAGCATGTAGTTACGGTATTTTAGCAATATTTGTTAAATTCGCATACAGCGAAGGATTTACGCTTGGAGAAGTAATCGGAAGTCAATATATGTTCGGATGGCTCATTTTACTTGCGATTACATTATTATTTTCTAGACATCGCGTACCATTTAAACAAATGATTATTTTATTTATTGCGGGAACATCAGCTAGTTTAACAGGTATTTTTTATTACGGCGCATTACAAACGGTCCCCGCTTCAATGGGGATTGTTTTGCTATTTCAATTCGTTTGGATCGGTATTATCATTGAAGCAGTTGCAACGAAAACATTTCCTTCTAGAGAAAAATTGATTTCTGTACTTTTCTTGATTGCTGGAACGTTTCTTTCAAGTGGCTTACTTGAACAATCAGCAGGAGCAATTGACATGAAAGGAATTTTCCTCGGATTATTATCAGCGGTAGCATTTGCTTTTTATATTTTTGTGAGCGGAAGAGTAGCAGTAGAAGTTCCGGCATTGCCTCGTGGTGTAACGCTTATGGCAGGGGCATTAACATTAGTAATGATTGCTTTCCCACCCACATTTATATTTAACGGTACACTTATAAATGGACTATGGAAATATGGGTTAGCATTAGGAACATTTAGTATTGTCATTCCGACTATTACTTTTACAATTGGAATTCCTAAAATCGGGTCTGGTTTAGCAACAATTTTAGGTGCTGCTGAGCTTCCAGTTACAACAATCATGTCAGTGCTTCTTTTAAAAGAAGCCGTACTAACTTCACAGTGGCTCGGAGTTATCCTTATTCTTGTCGGCATTTTAATTCCACAAATTGCTTATACAATGCGCGGACGATATACAAGACAACATACACATAAAAAATTGGCAGCATAACAAAGGGGCTGTCTCAAAAGGGTAAGTTCCTCCAAAAGGTAAAAATAAAAACATTGATATATCAACGTTTCTAAAACAAAAAGGAGTTTCACATAGTCACAATTTCGACTTATGGGACAGCTCCTTTTCCTATTCTACTGCTTTTATCCCGCTATTCGTGGGCAGTAAGACCCCCCACTGATGGAAGTTTCACTTTATCTCATAATTTGCTTTTTCAATTGTGAAAAATAGCGACTTCTTAATAGTAAAAAGTAACATATATGAACGAGTAAAAATAGTCCAATGACGATTAGTGAAGACCGCAGAATTGGTGTTGCAAATTGCGTTTGCAATGCTGTAAGCGCGACACTCGTATGCAACACAGCTATCACAATCGGGATAAAGAATAACGCACCCATTTGCACCGTTATAATTCGTTTCATGTCCTCTTCATCCATACCAAGTTTCAAAAGTGATTGATAATATTGTTTATCTGTTTCCAAATCGGTAAACAAACGGAAATATAAAAAGCTTACGGCAGATAAATAAAAAATAACTCCAACAAACAACCCGATAAATAAAATAACGCTTGTCATTTTTTTAATCTGATTATACGTAATCACACGTGATGAAAATTCATACTGCCCTTTTTGATTCAATTGGTTGTCTAACTGCTCTGCTACTTGCGTCGTTCCTTCCCAGCTCTTTACCGTATATCCTGTATAACTCGCTGTTTTCTGCCCACCTGTAATCATCTGATCCATTTCATTAGATACAACAAAGATTTTTCCAGGAAAGGCACCGCCTGAAAAAATGTTCTGTTTCAACATCGAAGAAACATGAATTTGTTTCCCACTTTCTTTCAATGTTACGTTTTGTTCTTTAGAATAATCTACAACACTACTTTCCAGTTCAAAAGAAGGAACGCGAACCGCTTTATTTCCCGCTAATGCCACAGTTTCATAGCCGAGCCGCTCTGCAAACTTATTATAATGATCCTGACTTATGATTACAGCTTGCGAATTGTTAGAAATAGATTGAAATTTCAACTGTGCACTTACCTTTTGGAAAATAACATGTTCCTTTTGAAACGAATTTTCAATTCCCTTTTCATATTGCGCTTTCTGCCCTTGATGTTCATTATATGTAATCAAACTAAATGCAAATGGAATGTTCTTCATCGATTCGCCCTTTTGCGTTTCTATAAAAGCAGCAAACGTTCCAATGGCACAAAAGGCAACTGTCGACACAATCGTTACCATAAAAAACATACGGGCATTATCTTTCATGCGGTATGCTAACATCGAAAAGGATAATAAATTCGTTTTCTTCCAATAGAGAGGCTTCCATTTCTTTAAAAACTTTATAATAAATACACTAAGCTGCGTATATAAAAAATACGTGCCAATCATTACTATCGTTGCAACGGGAAGTAATAAAAATGCGACAGCGCCAGGTTTTGCTGTTAAAGATAACATATACCCTATACCTATTAAAGTCGCTGCTATTATCGATAATAGAATAGAAGGTTTCGGTTCAGGTTTTGGCTTCTTATTTCCTTTTAATAACGCGATTACTTTTTTACTTTTCACAAATAAACTTGTTGTAAAAGCAACAATGAAAAACAAAACTAAAAACACAACAGCTGTTAATTTCATTGCCTTCCACGGCATATAAAACGGCAAACTTTTCAATTCCATGACTGTACTTGCTAACAGAAAAAATAACTTCCCAAATAAAAAACCAAAAGCGATACCACTAATGAGAGCACTTATACCAACAATCATATTTTCAAAGAAAATCATTCGTATCAATTGCCCATTTGTAATACCGTGAATTACAAAAATCCCGAACTCTTTATTTCTCATCTTTAAAAATGAGCTAACAGAATAGAAAATAAAGAAAAAAGAAAAGAAATAAATAATATACTCCGCAACAAGCATCCCTTGCTGAATGGCACCCTGTCCATTAATATCAGGATGGTAAATAAATAAAGCATATAAAAAGAAAATCATAACTGAAAATGCACTGCTTAAAAAATAAGCGGCATACGCACGTATGTTTCGACTAACATTTTTAAACGCAAGTTGAGAAAATGTCATCTTCTTTCCCCTCCCACGTTTTTTGTATTTTCATAAAAATAGGTATCATCATAAATATGACATCTCCTTCTTCTTTCTTCTTTTTCACTATAATAAAAAAAGAAAAAGGAAAACATCGAACTTTCTTACATATATTCGTACATTCTTACAGTTTTGTCATTTTTCTCATCATTTTGTATATGTGTTCATTACCTTGCCTCTCGCTATTCTCAAAAACTCTTGTAATTCTGGGTTAATATTCGCTTTTCGGTATGCAACTGCTAGTTCCGCAACAATTGTAGAATCACGTATTTCTTTGTAGACAACTTCTGATTGATATAATTTATTTGCAGACACTGGTATTACCGTTATCCCAATCCCAGCAGCAACAAGTCCTATAACTGTTTGATATTCTGTCGCCTCTTGTACAATTTGCGGGCTAAACCCTGCATCACGGCATAAAGAAAGAATATTATCATATAAAGTCGGCCAAACGTTTCGAGTAATGAAAACAAAAGATTCGTTTTGCAAGTCTTCAATATATATTGCTTGTTTATTCGCAAGCGGATGCGTTTTCGGTAAACAAAGCGTACAAGGAAGATGTTGCACTGTTTCTAACTGTAATAATTGACTTGTAATTGGCGGACGCAACATCCCGACATCGATTCGACTATCATGAAGCGCATCTACTTGTTCTGGTGTAGACAATTCATGTAGCACAACAGATACATTCGGAAATTTCTTGCGATATTCCCGAACAATTGGCGGCAAAATATCATACATCGCTGAACCAACAAACCCAATAGACAGCTCCCCGATTTCCCCTCTTTGCGCTCTCTTAGCAACTTCGACGGCCTTATCAATTTGTATAAAAGCTTTTTTTACTTCTTTTAAAAACAATTCCCCTGCCTCTGTTAATTCTACTCTTCGTTTCGTTCTTGAAAATAGTGTTACTCCCATCTCTTGTTCCAACTGTTGAATTTGTTGACTTAGTGGCGGTTGTGTCATCTGTAAACGAGCAGCTGCCCTACCAAAGTGAAGCTCTTCTGCTACAACAACAAAATATTGTAAATGCCGTAATTCCATATCAAACATCCTTTTTATTAATATATATAATAAATTAATAACACAAGAATTATATATTAGACAAATGTTTTTGAATAAACATTTGATTATTTATATTTATAATCATAGCAAGTCTGTATATAAGTTTAAAAAAACTACATAAAACCCTTTTCTTTTGAGATAGACGAGAGCATCTGGCCGCGTATAGAAACGGTCAGATCCTTTTCCTACCACATGCCAGGTTTAAAACAACAAGAGAAAGCGAGTATATGTCATATTGCGTTCTGCATAGCAGCGACCTGTATGTCGAAAAATCAAAATAGATATATAGTGTTTCAAAATTTATAAAAATAAAAGAAAACGTATACAAGAGTATTCTAATATACGTTTCTTTTCCCTCGAAAAAAAGAGGAAAAAACTTATAATCTATCGAATACTTCCTACAACTTCAAAGACGGCGCATTCCTAAAAACAGAAAGGAAGGATTCTGTGAAAATTTCTAAGTATGTTGTGGATTGTGTATTTTGTGAGAAAAATCGAGGAACAAGACAAGCAACTGTGACTATCGCTGCTTCTTCTAACACATTGGCAATTCAAAAAATAACTGAAGAATGTCAGCGACGTTTTGGGAAAACATTATTATTAAAGACAGAAGTTACAAAAGAAGAATTCATAACAGAAACCACAAAAAGCTGACCAAAATGGTCAGCTTTTTGTTTTCCGATCATACACAGAGAAAACATTTTCGTTTTCTTTCCATACATATTATTACACGAAAATTAGGGGCATCCTCTATGAGATCGGAATCTTTCCATTATGTACGTTCCATAATGGATATCGAACAATATTTTCTGTATAATCTACAACAAATCATCCAGAAAAAGGGGAGTTTAGTTCGCATTTTAAAAAAAGGGATAGGGATAGGGATATTACCGGTAATACTTCAAACATTCGAACGTTACATCTATTATAATATAGTAATTTTCTTCATATCGGAAATATGTATTACATATATAATTAATATGTAATACATATTAATCTCTTATTCAAAGATTAATAACCACCTCTCTTTTTAGAAGCGGGCGAGAGCAACTGGTCATGCATAGAATCGGTCAGGGCCTTGATCCTACCACATACGAGGTTTAAAACAAAGAAAAAAGCCGAGTGCGGATCATTTTGCATTCTACCTAACAGCGACTGTTATGTCTAAATTTTAAAATGAAATTATATAATAAAGAGAATCATATGTGCACGATAAAACGTAAATCAATCTCCCTTCCATATTCAAGTTATTTATTATGTTTTTTAAGAAAAAGCCTTCTAAACCTTGTTTTCACAAGGCCTTTTGAAGGCTTACTTTATTCTGCAACAAATACATATTGTAATATAACCCTTGTTGTGTCAGTAATTCTTGATGTGTTCCTCTTTCCACAATTTGACCGTCGTGCATCACGAAGATTTGATTTGCATCTTGAATTGTAGATAAGCGATGTGCAATTGCAATAGTTGTTCGCCCTTTTCGCATATGCTGCAATGCCATTTGAATCGCTTCTTCTGTCTCTGTATCAATATTTGCCGTTGCCTCATCTAACACTAATACTTTCGGATTTGTTGCAATCGTTCTTGCAAACGCCACAAGCTGTCTTTGACCACTTGAAAACGCCGCACCTCTCTCAACTACTTCTGTATTATATTGATTTGGCAGCTGTTCAATAAATGTATTTGCCTGCACAAATTTTGCAGCCTCTTCCACTTCTTCATCTGTAATACTTTCATCATACATACGAATGTTTTGCTTTACTGTTCCAGCAAATAGGAATGCATCTTGTAATACAAGACCAATACGTTTTCTTATCTCTTTTTCTTGGTAGTTATCTAACCGCGCTCCATCAATTACAATTTCACCTTTATTAATATGATAAAAGCGCATCAATAAGTTCATAATTGTACTTTTCCCACTACCTGTATGCCCAACAAAAGCAACATTTTGCCCAGGTTTTACATGGAAAGACACATTTTTTAGCACATCACGTTTTCCATCATAAGAAAAGGTAACATCTCTAAACTCAATTTCTCCTTCCGTCATTAACGGTGTTCCATTCCCTTGTTGTACTGGCGCTAAATCCTTTTCATCCATTAAATGAAACACACGTGATGAAGATACTAATGCTTGCTGAAAGAAAGATAGTTTCATCATCACTTCATTTACCGGATCAAAGAAACGATGAATATAGTTTACAAAGGCATATAATACACCCACTTCAACAGGACTATTCATTGCATCAATTCCAAACAACGTGATCACCAATACAATGGCCAAAGTATGAACAAGATCGGTTGCTGGGCGTAATAACAAAGCGTCTAATTTCAAATTGCGGCGCCCCGCTCCGTAATGTTTTTCATTCACTTCTTCAAATTCTTTACGCATCCGTTTCTCTTGTCGGAATACTTGAATAATGTTCATACCTTGAATCGATTCATTTAATTTTGCATTTAAAATACTTAATTGATTGCGAAGTTCTAAATAAAAAACGGAACTTTTCCGGCGATAAAAAGACATGATTGTAATCATAATTGGAATGAGTAGTAATGAAAACAGCGCAAGTTTCACATCTAATATAAACATAGATATTAAAATACCAATTAAAAAAACAATATTCTTTACAAAGGTAGATAGTACACTTACAAAGAAATCTTTAATTGCTTCTGTATCATTTGTAATACGCGAAACAAGCGTTCCTATTGGTGTACGATCGAAGAAGCTAAGCGATAAACTTTGTACATGTTCGTATACTTCTATGCGCAAATCCTGCACAATTTTGAAAGCGATATTTTGGAAATACAATAAATTCAAATACGTAAACAACACCTTTAATAAGTGAAACACGATATAAGCAATAAATAACGTTACTAATGCATTTTTCTCAAAATTCTTTGGGACTAAGTGCTCATCGATAAATACCTTAATTAAAAAAGGCCCAATCATTTCCGCGATTGTTGCACCAACTAAAAATAAAAATGCAAAAGTAAGCAGTTTTTTATAAGGCTTCAAATATGATAATAAACGCCATAAATCGCTTTGCTTTTCCCCCTGCATCATACCCCTCCTTTCTCAACTAGTACCTCTAATTGCTGACTTTCATACATATCTTTATACCAACCATCTTCTTGCATTAAACTTTCGTGCGTACCACGCTGCACAATTTTTCCATCATCAATAACAAGTATTAAATTTGCATGTTGAATCGCACTTAAGCGATGAGCTGTAATAATAGTCGTTTTATTTTGACGTTCACGTTTTAATGATGTTAAAATCGTTTCTTCTGTCTTTGCATCTACTGCTGATAAGCAGTCATCTAAAATTAAAATTTCAGCATTTGTTAACAATGCACGTGCAATCGAAATACGCTGCTTTTGACCACCAGATAAAGAAACGCCTCGTTCACCAACTACTGTGTCATATCCTTCTGGAAATTTCGTGATATCTTCATGGATACATGCAATAGTAGCTGCATGTGCAATATTTTTATATGTAGCACTAGGTTTTCCAAATGCGATATTTTCACCAATGCTTGCAGAAAATAAGAAATGATCTTGTGGTACATATGAAATGGAGGAACGAATAGCATGTAGTGTCAAATCTCGAATATCCTTTGCCCCAACTCGTATATTTCCGTCAAAATGATCATATTCTCGAATTAAACATTTTAATAGTGTCGTTTTCCCTGCTCCCGTACGTCCTACAATTCCTAAGGTTTCTCCTTTTCGTAAAGAAAAATGAATGTCTTGTAGATTTATTACTTCATTTTTCTTATACGAGAATGTGTCAATATCAAATCCGATGTCACCACTTGCTATTTCTTCACTTGCCCCTTCTCTATTCACCACATCAGACACTTGCATAAATAAATTTTGAATACGATCATAAGACGCACGGCCACGCTCCATAATATTAAATAGCCAGCCAAACGCTAACATCGGCCATACAAGCGTACCTAAATAAGTAGTAAATGTTATAAGTTCTCCTATCGTAAGCTCTCCGCGAACAACCAATACAGAGCCGTAACATACTGCAATTAAAAAAGAAAAACCTACAATTAAAGCAATTGTTGGATCAAATAATGAATCAATGCGGGCAACGAGAATATTTTTCTCCACCACTTCTTCCGATTTTTTTCGAAATGATTGCAAATCCTCTTTTTCTTGACCAAGTGAACGAATTACCTTCATACCACTCATACTTTCCTGAACCTTATCATTGATTTCTGAAAAAGCCTGCTGCGCTTTATGAAAGCGGCGATGTAATAAAGTTCCATAATAATTTGTTGAGATTGCTACAATCGGCATTGGAATTAAACTGAGCAATGTCAACTTCCAGCTAATTGTAAATCCCATCGCCAAAAGAACACAGCCGCCTACTGTTAACGAATCTACAAGTGTTAATACCCCAGAGCCTGCTGTTTGCTGTACCGCTTGAATATCATTCGTTGCGTGGGCCATTAAATCACCAGTCCGGTGTTTTTGATAAAAGGCTGGACTCATATTCGTAAAGTGCTCATACAGTTTTTGGCGCAATTGACGAGCTAACTTTAAAGAAGAGCCGAAAATCATGATTCGCCATGCATAACGCAAAATATACACCATTCCCCCAGCGCCAACTAAAATTCCTACCCATTGTAATAATTTCTGAGTCGTTAAGGAATGATTACTAATTTCATCAACAACGATCCCAATTATTTTTGGTGGCACGAGCTCAAGAAGAGCAACGCCAAGCAATAAAAAACTCCCCATTATGTACGCTCGCTTCTCTTGTTTAAAAAACCATGCTAAGTCTAAAAAAACCTTCATTATATACCTCCTATCCCAAATGAGCGATGTTTTCAGTTTATCAAAAATACTGAATTTTTAAAAGTTTAAAACACTTTTAAAAGACAATATGAAAGGGCACTCCAATAGGAGTGCCCTTTCTAGCGCTTATTTCAGTTGTTGTTTGTTCATTGCGCTCATCATTTGATTGATTTTCTTTTGGGATGGTTTTTGTCCCATTTGCATCATCATCATTTTTAACATCTGTTCATTAATTGGTGGATTTTTTTGTAAATAGTTCATCATATATTTGCGTGCGATGAAAAATCCTAACGCTACGCCTGCTACTAGTGCTAATACGCCCACTAGCACACCTACCCAAATTGACATATATTTTCCTCCTTCATGTTGTCTACCTTACAGTGTACTAAAACCTTTTCAATAAGACAAGATTGTATTCGACATTTTTTATATATAAGTACGCACTTGTTTGAGAGGATTTAACCATCCATACTGCTTATTCTCATAATCCATCGCAAGAAATGTCAATTCACATTTTCTAAGTACTTCAAAAATAGCCGTTTCGAGCTCAACATTTTCAAAAGTATGCATCCGGATATGCTGTGATTTAATCCACACTTCTCCGTACACATTTTCGCTAGACACCATGTGTATATGCCCATTTCTTTCGTATCCCCTATATGTTCGCAGTGCTTGTTCCATTTTATGATGTAATTTCATTACTTGTAAAGGCAACGTTATATACTTCATTTGTTTATACAACACTTTCTTTTCTGAAAGGGAACGAGACTGCGCAAAACGAGCAAACAAATCAAATAATAAAAACTCACGACCGAAATACGCTTTCGTAATATCTTCTCGAATTAAGTACAGTTCATACGTTCTCATATTTCCCCTCCCGCATTGGACAACTTTATTTCCTTCATTATATAGAAAGAAACACGCAATGATTGTCTGACTGCGGAGAAAGAAAAAACTTTTTCTGTCGAATAAAGTGAAACTTCCATCAATAAAGTTTTACTATCTTAAAAATAACGAATATCTTCTTTTACATAGAAAAATCCCTCCATGCTGGAGAGATTTTTCTAAAATCATTATAGCATTTCTTTTACTTTGCGAACAACGTTTTCTACAGTGAATCCGTATTCTGCCATAATCTTTTCACCAGGAGCAGAAGCACCGAATGTATCGATACCTAATACATCTCCTTCAAGACCAACGTAACGATGCCATCCGAAGCTAGCACCCATTTCAATCGCGAAACGTTTCGTTACTGCTTTTGGCAATACAGATTCTTTATATTCAGCTGATTGTGCTTCAAAGCGATCCATAGACGGCATGCTAACAACAGATGCATCAATACCATCTTTAGCTAATGCTGCTTGCGCTTCAATTGCTAAGCTTACTTCAGATCCAGCTGCAAGTAAGATTACATCAGCAATGTCTTTTTTACTTGAAGAAATTACATATGCACCTTTAGCAACTTTTTCATACGTATTGTCTACTGCACCTTCTAATGTTGGAAGATCTTGACGAGTTAAGATTAATGCAGTCGGTGTTTTTGTAGATTCTAACGCAAGTTTCCAAGCTGCAACTGATTCGTTACCATCAGCAGGACGAAGGACATCTACATTTGGCATTGCACGAAGCGCTGCAAGCTGTTCGATTGGCTCATGCGTTGGTCCATCTTCTCCAACTGCGATACTGTCATGCGTGAATACATATGTTACTGGCAGTTGCATTAACGCAGCAAGACGAATTGCTGGACGTAAGTAGTCAGAGAATACGAAGAACGTACCACCATAAGTTTTTAAACCGCCGTGAAGTGCGATACCGTTCATTGCTGCACCCATTGCAAATTCACGTACACCGTACCAAATATTTTTACCGCTATAGTCTTCTCTTGTGAAGTCTTTTTCTTTGTTCATGTATGTTTTGTTAGAACCAGCAAGGTCTGCAGATCCACCAAAGAATGACGGTACAGCTTCAGCAATTGCATTAATAATTTGTCCAGAAGATGCACGAGTTGCTGTTTTTGAACCCATTTCATATGTCGGTAAGTTCTTATCCCAACCTTCTGGAAGAAGACCGTTCATTGCTGCTTGTAGTTCAGCTGCTAATTCTGGGTATGCTTTCGCATACGCAGCAAGCATATTGTTCCACTCAGCTTGTGCTGATTCACCAGCATCTTGTACTGTTTTACGGAAGTTTTCATACACTTCTTCTGGTACATGGAAGTCTTGCTCAAATGCCCAAGTATATGCTTCTTTTGTTAACTTCGTTTCTTCTACGCCAAGCGGAGAACCATGTGAAGCTGATTTTCCAGATTTGTTTGGTGAACCAAATCCAATTGTTGTTCTTACTTCGATTAATGTTGGACGTTTTTCGTCAGCTTTTGCTTCTTCAAGTGCTTTCGCAATTGCCTCGATATCGTTTCCATCTTCAACACGGATTACTTGCCAGCCGTATGCTTTATAACGATCTTCTACACTTTCAGAGAAAGAACGATTTAAATCGCCATCTAATGAAATATCATTAGAATCATATAGCACAACTAGACGACCTAATCCTAAATGAGCTGCTAATGAAGATGCTTCAGCAGAAACGCCTTCCATTAAGTCTCCGTCACCGCAAATTGCATATGTATTGTGATCAACAAGATTATACTCATCACGATTGTATTTCGCTGCTAAATGTCTTTCAGCCATCGCCATACCTACAGCTGTTGCAATACCTTGTCCAAGTGGACCTGTTGTTGCGTCTACACCTGGTGTGTGACCAAACTCAGGGTGACCTGGTGTTTTACTTCCCCATTGACGGAAGTTCTTTAAATCATCGATTGTTACGTCATAACCAGCTAAATGCAGTAAGCTATATAGTAACATTGAACCATGACCTGCAGATAATACGAAACGATCACGGTTAAACCACGTTGGGTTCTTTGGATTATGTTTCATAAATTTCGTCCATAATGTATACGCCATTGGAGCTGCCCCCATTGGCATTCCTGGATGACCAGAGTTTGATTTTTCAATCGCATCAATGGATAATGTGCGAATCGTGTTGATAGAAAGTTGTTCGATTGAATGTGTCATGCTATTCTTCCCTTCGCTTATATTAAGTAAACGTTTTACACCTTTATATGATAGCTTTCCTTGCAAGATTATACAACATGTATCGACAAATATGTTGATGTTTTTTCGTATTTGTTCAAAAAAACGTACTATTTTCCACAATGTATAGGGTTTCAATCCGCTATGTTTTTTCCTTTTTATTCCATGACTTATCTTATACCTTGCGTTTCCTCACTTCTTATCATTGATCAATGATTCCATACAATTCTTCATTATCTTTAAACATTTTGTCTAAAATGATACAAATATTTTTTCCAATTTAAATTCCAAAATGCAAAATATATCCTTCTTCACTTTTCACTTTATAAAATAACGTGACTAAAGATTGTAATTGCGCGCAAAGAATATCTCGATTGAAAGAGAGTTTTTCATATTCACCGTTCGTATCATCTGTACCATAAGTCCATTGAAATGACCCTGTAAGTTCAATCGTTTCAGGTGCTAATGAAAACAAATGAATTAATGAACGAAATACATTTACTGCTATATTTGCTCCTTCTTTCTCAATTTTAGTGATGCCATGATAATGAAGACCAAATCCATCTTCTTTTCTAGAAGGGTTATAAGTTGGAAGCCACTGTAAGAAATCCATTATATATATAATAAACTCATCACTTAAAATGACATATTCTTCAACAGCTGTACCATCTTTATAAGAAAACTCCCTATCACTCCAAAAAAAATCTTCGGAACTTAACTCCCCCTTTTCATATGAAACAAAGACAAATTCATGTTGCATTGCCATAACATTCCTCCTCCCTTCTTATTATATAACACCTGCTTTCTTTTCTTATCGTTTCGAACACAATATTTCATATAGCAATTAATAAGGTCTTATTCTCTCTTTGGAGAATAAGACCTTTCACATTACAAGTATACAATTTACTTCTTATTACGATCTGCATACAATGCCATCGCACTCTGCATAAACTTCGCTAACCCTTCACCGAACTGATCAATATTTTTTGTAAAACGTTCATCATCAACATACATTTGTCCTAGACCTTTAAAGGCATCCAATGAATAATGACCAAAGTTCTGTAAATAGTTATACCATTCTTGAATTGCTTCTTGAGCCTGTTCTGATTCAGGTGAATCATGACGAATTGCCGCAAGCTTCCTATAAATCGCATTATATTCTTCTTGCTTCTCTTTCGTCATGTTTGCTGCTGTTTTACTAGCGTTATCGACCGCCGCGTTTCCCCATCTTTCACGAGCTTCCTGCTCATACGGATTTTGACTAAAATCAAAACCGTCGAATTTTTCTTTGTTTGTCATTTGAATCTCCCCTTTCGAGTGTTGAATCGTCTTATCAATCGTCGCAATTACTTTATCTAACCTAGAGCGCTTTTCAAGTAACATTTTACGATGTAAAACAAGCGCCTCTTGCCGATCAAATGAAGGATTATTGATAATTTCTTTTATTTTCTTTAAAGGGAAGTCAAGTTCTTTAAAAAATAGAATTTGTTGCAACGTCTCCAGATTATCATCAGAATAAAGACGATAACCAGATTCGGTCGTCTCCTCTGGGGTTAATAACCCAATTTCATCATAATGATGTAGTGTGCGCACACTAATACCGACTAAATCTGCTACTTCTTTCACTTTCATTGTCATCGTTTTTCCCTCCCTTAATTTATACAATAAAGTATAACGTAACGTGAGGGTCAATATAAAAAAAAGATGGGCTGCGCCCATCTTTTAGTTTAATTTTGCTTGATCTTGTTTTTTTAATTCTTTTAACTTCTTCGGCGTAACGTCTTTTCCTTCTTCGTTAACGACTTTGATAGCTTTCAATTCGTTTAACATATTTTGACGAAAACCTTTTAAATATTGTTCACGGAGCGATTGACGCTCACGTTGTTCTTCTTCTGTTAAACCTTCTGTTTTTGCTTTTTTCGCTAAGAAATTAATGCGTTCAATGAGTTCGTGACTTAGCATCTCGAATCCCCTTTCTACTAAAAACTGATTATTATCATACAATAGTTACTCTTGTTTATCAAGAAATTGCTTCGTATACTCCACAAACCGGCGATGTACCGTAGCTTTTGATACATCATGACCAAAACCTCGGAGCGTCGCTGCAATCTCTTCAAATGTTAATTCATTACGGCGCAGACGAACAATCTCTTCAATAGGTACTTCTTTTTTCTCACGACCTGTACTTAAATGTCGATTCTTCAAGTTTTTTTCGGGACGAAATCCATTTTCTACAGCTCGCTTCATTCCTCGTTTAATCTTTAAATTATGAATCTTTCTCTGATATTCTTCTACTATACCAATAATATCAAGAACCATCGAATCTGAATCCGAAAGTTGTAATTCGCCATCATGTGCATGTGTATATACTTTTACTCCTTCTTTATTCAAACAATGCATTAAGGCAATTTTCGCATTCCCTCTGCCAAGACGCGTTTCATCTTGTATAAGGAGTACATCAACATGTTCATCACGAATAGTATCTAGCACTTCTAAAATACCATCTCGTTCGATACTATATCCGCTTGCTTTCTCTTCTACTACTCTAACAATATTCATTTGATACTGCTTAGCTAAATGCAATAATTCATCTTTTTGGCGTGCTAATGATGTTTCCTGCGCTTCTTTTGTCGTGCTCACACGTGCATAAATAATCGCATTCATTTCAACCCTCTTCTCTATCTTACTCTTTACATCTTAGTGTATCACAAATCCAGTTTCCGTTCGAACTTACGTTTGTAGAATGTTTTCTTGCATGTTATAATAAAAATAAGAAAATTTGTAGAAAACGAGGGGTGAAAAATATGGAGAAGTTAACGAAACGGCAACAAGACATTCTTGACTTCATTAAACAAAAAGTACAAGAAAAAGGTTATCCACCTTCCGTACGTGAAATCGGTCAAGCAGTCGGCCTTGCTTCTAGCTCTACAGTGCACGGACATTTATCACGCTTAGAAGAAAAAGGATACATTCGACGCGATCCAACTAAACCGAGAGCAATTGAAATTTTAGGAGGCAGCAGTATCCAAGCAGATACGCAACCAGTCGTTCACGTACCGATTGTCGGAAAAGTTACAGCTGGTTTACCAATTACAGCAGTTGAAAGTGTAGAAGAACATTTTCCACTTCCAGCGAATCTCGTTTCTGGTTCAGATCAAGTATTTATGTTACGCATTTCTGGAGACAGTATGATTGAAGCAGGAATTTTTGACGGGGACTTAGTTGTTGTTCGTCAGCAGCAATCTGCAAACAATGGTGAAATCGTTGTCGCTTTAACAGAAGACAATGAGGCTACGGTAAAACGTTTTTACAAAGAAAAAGATCATTTCCGCTTACAACCAGAAAATTCTTCTTTAGAACCGATTATTTTAGATAACGTTTCTGTTATTGGAAAAGTAATTGGTGTATATCGTCATTTACATTAAAAAACAGACTCAATTTGGTCTGTTTTTTAATTCGCCGCGATTTTTACAGAGCCCGCTGCTGTATCTCCTTTAATCTTCACCTTTCCACTACCTATCGTTATTTCTTTATTTTCTTTTCCGAAAATCTGTACATCTCCTGCACCAGTGGAGCCCTTCACAACAGCATCTTTTGGCATTCCCTTCAACTGAATAGTGACATCTCCGGCTGCCGACTCTGCCTCAACACCATACTCTGGATTATGCTGCGTTACCTCTACACTTCCGGCTGCCGACTCTGCACGCACTTTTCCTTCTACTTTATGAAGAACAACATCTCCCGCACTAGACGACACTTTTACATTTTGCGCTTTCATTTCCTTCAATTTCACATCGCCGCCCGCTGAATGCGCATATATATTTTCACCTTGAATATTTTCTACTCGAATCGTTCCTGCTGCTGTCTCTGCTTCAATTTTATTATATACACGTTCAGGCACAATAACTGTAAGGCTTTCGTCTTTCAAATCAAATGAAAAAAACGAAAAATCAAATATATGTTTCTTTTTTGATTTCACTTCCACTTTCAGCATTTCGCCGTTCTCATTTAGGTCTAACTTTCTTTTTTCCTGATCACCGCTATACCGAACTTCAAATGAATCAGTCTGTCCTTTTTCAATCACAACATCGCCTATATCTGTATCAACATGAATGTTTTTAATTTGCTCATTTTTAAATTGTTTTTGTTCCAATTTCTTTGCTTCAGCTGATCCATTCTCTGTTTTCATAAAATGAGCTGATCTTGTAAAAAAAAGACCGATTCCGCCAATCGCAATACAAATAATCGCAAACAATACAATTTTCCTCATCTCATCTACTCTCCTTTAATCACCTTAAAATTCCAGTTTGCATACTTCACAAAAAGCTTTGTAAACCAAATCGTACAATAATATGCACTGATCCCTAAAAGCAAACCAACACCGAGGAGTATACTAGCGACGAATACGTCAGATAAAATAAAAATTTGAGCGAAAACAATTTTGATTAACAAAAGTAATGGTGATAAAATACATACAACACTCACTATCCAAAGTGATAAAATAAGACTACCAATTGCTATGAGCGGTCCTAGCACAACAACCAAGTTAAAAAAACTAAGTCCAATAATTGCTATAATTGCTCTTGCTATGTTAGAAAAAGTTGGATTATGCTTCACCTGCTCTAAACGATGAGACGCTAACGTTTCCTTAGCAATTGCCTTAGGAGAACCAAGCGCTTTTATAATTTCTTCCTCTGTTTTCCCTTCTTCTATTCCAAATTGAAAATGTTCCTCATAATCATATAAAATATCATTACGCTCTTCTTCTGGTAACTTTCTAAGATGTTCTAATAATTCTTGAAGAAATTTCTCTTTAGTCATCCCCTACACCTCTTCAATAATTTCTTGTACGCCCCTTGCAAAATCGCGCCATTCTGTCACAAGTGCATGAAGTTGCTCTGCACCTTGTTTTGTTAACTGATAATACTTACGCGGCGGCCCTTCCGAAGATTCTTTTAAATACGCCTGAAAGTACCCTTCTTTCGTTAAACGACGTAACAAAGGATACACTGATCCTTCTGATATTAAAAATTTATTTGAAATTTGCTGAACTAATTCATATCCATAACAATCTCGTTTCTTTACAAGCGCAAGGACACAAAGCTCCAATACCCCTTTTTTAAATTGAACATTCAAAAGCAATCCTCCTCTCCATCCAGTACTATTCAATACAAGGTACCTTATTAATTATAATATATCATTCAGTATTGAATATTACAAGGTACTGTTCCAATATTTACAAATAAAATATGATTTCTCTCATTGATGATTACTTCATTTCCCTTAACAAAATCACAATTATTGACATATAAAAGTTTTAAAGAGGTTGTTATTTTTTCTAAGGGAGGGATTTCAATGATATACGATTTTTATCCAATCCGAAAAGCAGTTCCTTTTCAATATGTACCTTATAATAATAATGTACATAACACGTCATTTTTAATAAATTCCTATCCACTTGTTCAGAATACATTTTATCCTATGCATTACACAGAGACTGTTCCTATCTCACAAAAAAATCCGCCAATTAGAGGCTCGTGGACTCCTTTTTCATGGGTTGAAAAATATGCATATGCGTTTGCAGGACCTTATAACAAGGCCGAAGTCGCTCTCACATTCGACGATGGCCCAGATCTCGTTTACACTCCTCAAGTATTAAATAAATTAAAAAAACATGGTGTAAAAGCGACATTTTTTCTATTAGGAGAAAATGCTGAAAGATATCCTGAAGTTGTAAAACACATTGTTAACGAAGGACATATCGTAGGAAATCATACTTATAATCATCCAAATTTAATAAAAATAGATGAGCAGCAATATCATGAGCAGATGTTAAAAACAGAAAAAATATTGCAAAAGCTAACTGGATACTCTCCTAAATTTTTCCGTCCACCTTATGGGATTATCAATGAAAATCAGATGAAGTGGGCTACTGAACAAAACTTTATGACTATTCAATGGAGTGTAGATACATTAGATTGGAAGGGTTTAACTGCCAGGGAAATCACTGACAAAGTATTAGGGAATGCTTTTCCTGGAAGTATCCTCTTGCAACATACTGCACCAGGGGGGAATTTACAGGGGTCTGTAGACGCTCTCGACCAATTTATTCCTAACCTTACCTCTAACGGGGCACGATTTGTGACTCTCCCGCAAATGTTTAATACTTCAAAGCAAAGACAGTAAAGTGAAACTTTCAAAAAAAAATACAGAAATATTTTGGGGATATTTAGCATTTTCTATATTGACATTTATTATCTACTTAATTATTGATTTAAAGGATACTTCTTTATCCACTTTAGGCTGGAGAGACTGGTTAGGTTCTGCAGTAGGTGCAGCCACTTTATCTATTGGGATGTTTACACTAAGTAAGTTGGATTAAAGTTCGACTTACTCCTTGGATATGAGCAGTTAGCTTTTGTTAACTGCTCTTTTCACTTTAAATTGAGACAAGTTTTTCCCGGTTTCCCACTTGCTTTTCTATAAAATTCAAATTGTATAAAACACCAAATCCATTTATTTAGGAACATTTACTAATGTTATTTCTCGGAAAATCATGTTAAAGTTATATGGCATAGGTTTTTACATGTCAGCATTGCATTTTAAGTCCCGTATACTCCGGGGCTTCTTTTTTAGCGTATTACGGACTTAATTAACAAAAAATTTGTTACCTTCAAAGTGTATAACATTTTAAAAGAATGCCTGCTGCTCATCGGCTCTTTCTAACAATTCAATCACATCAAATGTCTATTCTCCTATTAACAATAAAATTGATAAAAGGTTGCTGTTATGCAGATTATAACACGACCTGTACTCGCTTGCTCCCTTTGTTTTAGAACATCGCATGTGGCAGAAAAAGGCCCTGACCGCTTCTATGCACGGCCAGATGCTCTGGTCTCCTCCCCTAAAAAAAAGAGGTTTTTATGTCGGTTTTCTAATTTCGATATATATAGTTCCGTCATGACCTGCCACTCATACCTACTACCTCTAAACATTAACTTCTATCTGTTTTCCTAACAACTTACTAAACATCCCTCTTTCTTCTTTCGCCAATTGGATAAAGGCTCCTTTTTGAACGATTTCTCCCTTATCTAATACAATTACTTGATCAGCATTACGTATCGTTGATAAACGATGAGCAATAACGATAATGGTCATCCTTCCTTTTAATTTTTCTAAAGCTGATTGAATTTTCTCTTCATTTTCTGTATCTAACGCACTTGTCGCTTCATCTAGTACTAGAATTGAAGGTTTTCTTAAAATAGCTCTTGCTAGTACAAGCCGCTGCCTCTCTCCTCCTGAAAGCCTCACTCCGCGATCTCCAATAAGAGTATCAAGCCCTTGCGGTAGTCTTCGTACAAATTCAGCTGCCGCTGAAAATTCAAGTGACTCCCACATTTGTTCTTCACTTGCATCTGGATCAATCATTAGCAAATTTTCTCTTATACTTGCATGAAATAAAAACGGATCTTGCGGCACGTAGCTAATAGACTTTCTTAAAGACAATACATTATCATTTGTAAGAGGTGTCCCATCTATAAATACTTGTCCTTTTTCTGCTTGCATGAGCCCCATTAAAATATCGATTAATGTACTTTTTCCAGCACCTGAACGTCCGACAATTGCCGTCATACCGTTAGCTGGAATTTGCAAATGAATATTTTGAAGAGCATATATAGATTCTTGCGGATTGTAGCGAAAAGAAACACTTCTGCATTCAATTCCTTTATGTAGCGATATTGGTTTTACATGTTTATATTGTTGTTCTATATCTTGTAATTCTGCAAACTTGTTGCATTCTTCCTGTAATTCTATTAAAGATTTAAAAGCGGGAATACTTGCAGCAAGTTGCTCTAGGTTAGATTGAATGCTTGTAAATCGAGGCCATAATCTTGAAAAAATAAGAATAATTAATAATAATTGCTCTGATTGGGAATGAAAGAACGTAACTGATAAAAAAATAAAAAATGCAATAAATACAGCCAAAGATATTTTATAAAAAAGTTGGGAAGCCGATCTCATTTCCATATATTCAATTTGTTCGCGAGTCATTTTTTCCGTTACAGAGCGAAACCAAGTTAAACGTGACTCTTCTAAAGTATTACTTTTTATATCTTTAATCCCGTTAAAATGGTCCGTTATACCCGCAAGATAATTTTGCGCTAACTCGGATGTTTTACTCCCTAGTATTCTAGCTTTTTTGATAAAAATATGAGAAACGATTGAAAGGAACAAACCACAAAACAAGACAAATATAGTTATTTTAGATGATAACCAAAAAGCAATCCCCACCTGCACTACGGTAAAAACGATAGAAGCTAATAACTGTAAGACAAGATTCATACCATAGCTAACACGTGCTAATTCTGAGGTTAATGCATTGATAAGATCCGTTTTCCTTTTTTGGATAAAAAAAATCCATTTCACTCGCAAAATAACACTATACATGTCCCGTCTTAACTGCTGAGTAAAGCCTTGTTGAATTTTCGCATCTCGCATTGCCAAATTTCTTTGTAAAATATTTTGACCAACAACTACAAAGATGTATATACATAGCGTAATGGATAAACTAGTTGCTTTAGGAGTTTCCTGCAAAAGTTTGAAGATAGATGAAAGAGGAGAATCCCCTCCCCCCATATTGACGATTCCACTCATACTTATCATTGGAATTAACAAAAGAAGGCCGATCCCTTCTAGTAAACTAATCAAAACCATTCCAAACAGATTCACATAAAGAATGCTCCCTACAAAAGAATGCAATTGTTTCATAAAGTATAGAATATGCTTCATTTTTATCCCCCTATGATAAAGCGTGTTTTCTTGTTTTCCTCCAGAAACATAAAAAAGGACGTAAAGGAAAATACAAAAAATGAAGGGGTTTAGGTAGTGGTAACGTTTTAGCGTCAATAGGAAAAGGATAAAGATAACTCATAATAAATAAAAACTTTTGTTGGTTAGACATTAACGAAAATAAATAACGGGTGTGATATATCGTTACTTCTTCAGGGACAGAATCCGCATGCAAATTTACCATTTGTTTGAAATAAAATAACGTATCTTGCGCTAACCGTCTAGATTGTTTCTGGTTTGTCACTCCCATAATTTCTTTAATGATTGGAGTATTTAACAGTTGGGAAGCTAGAATTAACGCTTGTCCTCCTATAGAAAAGTAATGATACTTCTTCAACAACCTATTAATCTGCTCCCAATTTAGATTTTGTCTTACAATTTGGTTTATATCTACAAGCCAACGCAATCTAGACCAACCGTGCCTCGCACCATGTGTAACAAGAAATAAAAACAAGTCTTCGCTTCCTAGCAAGTATACAGGGGAACCTGTTAGTGTACTTTTTCGTTTTCGCTCCCACAGTTGTTCAAAGCTTGGTTCCTTCGCAGGACCAGGGTTTAGTCTCCAATGAATTTCAACTTTAATTTGTTTTTGAGGATGAAAAAATGTTATATGATGATGTCTCCATTTCCAATCATTTAATATCGTTTGAATATAATCATCTTTTACATAACCTTTCTCCAAAAGAAGAGCTTCCGCTTTTTCTAGTTTATGAATAGGAATAAGAATATCTAAATCACAGGATGTCCTTAAAGAGATATCTCCGTATAGATTATGCGCAAGTATCGGCCCTTTCAAAAAAAGAGTACGGATCTCATTTTCAGTAAATAGCTTACTTACTTGTTCCATTTCGGCACTCAAGTGAAGCATTTGAAACGTATTTTTTCTAAATTGTTGATATAAAGTTTGAATGACATATGCTGGAACCAATTTCTCATCTATCTCTTTCACCTTTATATAAATTAATGGATAAATGCGGTGATGCATTGCCAGTTGAATAAACACATTCCAATCAATATTTGTAAACAATTCATTCCTATTTGATAACATAGGATCACCATCCTGCATCTTTAAAATTTCAAGCAGGAGTTGCAATTCTTTAGAGAGACATTCTACATGAAGGGTGAAATGATTATTATTCATTATCTTCTCCTTTAATCGTTCGTTCACCTATCCTCTTTGCAAAGGTTCCAACCACAGTGAATTTCTCCATTCCCTCCGCCCCAGTAACATAATAGGGGCCGCTACGTAACCATGCATGTGCAATCAAATTCCCGCTATCATCTTTAGCAGTTCCTAAATAAAGAGTACTTTCAATCTGACGTTTTTCGAGCATTTTCATCCCAGCAATAGCTTTCACAAGACACTGACTTTCCCAAAAAGTATAACGACTCATAATATGTATAGCTTGAGATACACCCTTCAATGTCTCCTTGTGTAACTCACTATGAGTAAGGGTTGTTTCATTCATATGGTCCCCTAACGAATGTGCTACTTTAGAGAATGGTATACTTTTCAAAATTCGAGCCCAACCTAAAAAAAGAAAAGTTTCTAAAAACAACAGTTTTGTTTTTGTATTTAATGATAAAAATATCCTTAACCTTTTCACAATATTCAGGAGTCCCTTTCTATATAAATACAAATTGAAAAAACGACATAACCCCCTTTTCTTTTTAGGAGAAGACAAGAGCATCTGGCCGTGTATAGAAACGGTCAGGGCCTTTTTCTGCCACATGCGATGTTAAAAACAAAGAGAGGAAGAGAGTTGGCATAGCGGCGACTTGTGTATCCAAAAGTCAAGTTGGATTTATATATTAGTTTTGATAATAGATCTAAAACTACGTATTGGACTGATTTTCAATATGAATCAAATTTTCTTGTAATAAACATTCTAAAAAAGAAAGCACCTGTTCTTCACAAGCTATTCGTTCTACATCATAATTGGATAAAAGCATCGTAACCAATTGGGAAACCATAATTGGTTCTTCAATACATCCCCATATTTCTCCTCCCATTTCCCCCAAGTTATAATACTTCCCTTTTTGAACATTCAGCATTACCTTTTCTCCAGCCATATCACTTACAATGTTTCCTTTGCTTTGTACAATCTGACAATCTATCGAAATCATCTATATTCCTCCTTCATGTATATATAAATCCAAATTAAAAACCTGACATAAAACCTTTTTCTTTTTAGATGGTCGCGAGAGTCTGGCCATTGAGTAGAAGAAGACAGGGCCTTTTTCTGCCACATGCGATGTTCAAACAAAGAGAGAAAAAAATAGCAGGTTACTTTTTGCTTGGCATGGCGGCGACTTGTGTGCCCAAAAGTCAAGTTGGACTTATATAGAACTTAAAATAAGAGATGCAAGTTCGTGCGCTGTAAACCTTGAAGTTGGACGACGTAATTGAAACATATCAATTTTATTTACCATATTTGTAGAAACTATAAAATGCCATTCCATCAATCCTAATCGTGAAACTAAAAAATTACGAAATGTATGATGAAATAAAGTACGAAGGCGCTCAAGCCCCTCAATTTGAATCATTTCAATACTATCATCCTCTGTTTTTACTAATTCAATCACACCTACAAGAGGCAAAGGATCCGCAAAAAATTGCGAAGATACAGGGACAGCATACTTCGTTTCTCTTTCAAACAACGGACGATATTGCGCCGGTTCCATTCCAAATTCAGTTAAACTTTCCTGCCATAGCTTTTGTTGCGGGTAAGACGGCGTAACAAATGGAATACCTTCAGAAGAAAGAGACACAGCAATTACATCATCACTTAACAGTTGATACCCTTTACTTAAAAACGCTGAAGAAAGAGTTGATTTTCCGGCCCCTGAATCACCAATTAAGGCATAAGCCTTTCCGTTAATGGCGATTGCACTTCCATGTAACGGAATTATTTCCCTCTGTATTAACAGCGCTCCCATACAAGTTCCGAGAAGGTAGAGTCGGATTTTATCTTCTTCCGCACCTGGTAGAGGTGAAAAAGTAATTTTCCGACCTTCTTGTATAGAAAATATAGCAGTTTGAGGGACTTGAAACATGACTATATTTTTCTCAACTACAAATCTTTGTTCATATTTAGCATTATATTTACACCATTGCTCCGATAAATCAGCAATTTCAATAATGATATCAGCCCTCTGTGTTAGTTCATTCATTTGAGGCAATTCAGGTAGAGGAATTTCACTTTCTATTTTCAATCCGAAAGCTTTGTATACTACGTTCCTTTCCGTAACTAACATCTTCCTCACTCCACACTATTAACAATTTATTGTTAAAGCTCTTATATAAATTCATACTATATAAGAGCTTTACACATTCACACCTTTTTATTTAGCTATACTTTACAGGATCATCTGGATCAGGCTGAACCGCATCAGGAATTTTATGTCCTGGTCCCGCCATCGTCATATTAATATCAAGTACTTCTAATACTGGTTCTTTCCATTCTTTTTTCATCATCTCACCCCCTTTCAATTTAAATTTTTTATAAACCGATATACTATTAAACTACGCATTAAAATTCTAAAATCTAAATCAAATGCATATTCTGGCCTTGGTCCTTGTTGAATCTTTATAATTGCCGTCTTAATTACTTCAACATTTAGAATATCTGAGATAATAGGATCTCTACTAAGCTGTTGAAGTTCCTCGATAAATTGATTCCATGAAGATGCCATACGACACACACCATCTGCTCCTTGAACACCCCGGACGCGCTGATTTAATCTCACCTTATCAGGGAGATAACCTTTTGTTGCTCTCCGTATAAGTGACCGATCTAAACCATTTTGAACATATTGCTCCTCTGGGACTGATAAACAAAATTGAATCATTCGCAAATCATTTGTTGGATCACGGTTCCATAACGAATTACGTAATGATAACTTCGTCTCATATGTGCCATTTATACTCCAATAGTACAATTGTTCAAATTGTTGTTTTTTCATGTCATATGCGTTCGTAATAGAAACCCCCGTCATATCAATACCATGCTCTTTGAGTTTCTCAACAACATTCATTTTCTTCGCAAACTGTGGATTGATTATTACCGGAAAAATATACTCTTCTCCGGGCGAAAATATTCGATTTAAATACGGGAACGCCTTTTTCCTTACCACTTCGAAAACCCTTGATTTTTTCACCCCTATGTTTCTACTATATAAATGCAGTTCCCGGAAAAAACGCATCCATTGCAGCCTTTTCAAAAGCATTACTTGATAATCTAGAAATGGCCCCCACGATACTGTCCAATTACCTCTTTGTCCACTTAGAAGTACACCTATTCCGTTCTTCTTTGCTTCTTCATAGACCCCCTTTAACCAAAAAGTATTCTCAAAAAATTTATATGGCATCTCCAATGTTTCAAGCCAATCATCAATTTCTGATAGAGGACTTCTTTCTGAAAAATCCAAATAATGATCCTTTATATTTCCGACATGTTGGACAGTTGATTGAATAAAAGGTCTTTCATCAGCTACCCTGCCCCTATGTGTCCAATCTACAAATCCTTCTATTGGCACATAACTGAACGTATATAATTTCTTTTTTTCCGCACATAAATCCCTTGCAGCAAAGCTAACAACGGAACCCGAATCCAATCCGCCGCTCAAATGAGCTCCTACTTGATGATGAGTGCGTAAGCGTGCCTTGATCGCTCTTTGATACACCTCACGAAATGCTTCTTCATATTCTTCATTTGACTTGAGCCGAAGCTTATCACCAGCAACTAATGTACAATATCTAGAAAGAATTACTCTTTCCTCCGTCACCAAGATTGTATGTGAAGGAGGAATCTGTTCTATATGTTTATAGACTGTAAGAGAAGGGTCTACCGATTCAAAATTTACCGGTATCGCTAAAAATTCAGCAAGCCACTGCTCATTTAACCTCTTCTCTATATAAGGCAAACTAAATAATGGCTTGATAAGCGTACAAAAAGCAAAACGCTGCTGGTCGCGATAAAAATAAAGCGTCCGACTCCCAGAAAAATCTCTTGCTCCAAACAACTTTCTATTCCTTTCATCCCAAATCATAAAAGCAAAGTCACCAATTAAATGTTTAGGCGCCTCTTCCTGCCATTTTTGATAGGTCAGTAGAATTAATTCACTATCTGTCATTCTTTTTCTATCCGCATAATCCACTTGCAAACTTTCAAATAACTCCTCACGATTATCGATAATAGCATCTGCTGTAATTGCTAATTTCCTTTCAGAATCATAAAAAGGTAATTGTTCACCTATAGATTCTGGGGTAATCCATTGTGCATGACAACCAAGAAAGATATGATCTTTATGCCATATTTGAACATCATCAGCTGGATATTTTTGCAATCCCTTCATTAATTCTCTACCGCGCTCAATCGATATAGGTCCATCGTTAAAATGAAAAATACCAGTTATTGCACTCATTTTCTCCTCTCCCATTGTGCAGCAAATAAAGTGAAACTTTAATCAGTGGGGGTTTTCTTCATCCCCCACTGATTATCAACCCTCACCAATCGGGCTTTTACGGGCAGTTTATCTCCCGCCTAACGTCTTAAGAAAAGCGGAAGCGGCTCGTTCAGAATCGCAGGACGCCCACGCACAGGGCGGAGAGGCGCTTTTTGCCTCGTCCGAGGGGGTGAAACGGCCGGAGATTCTAGCCGCTAGAGCTAGACAATGCTTTTGCTGAATTTTGAGGCGGGAGTATTACTGCCCATGAATAGCGGGATAAATAAAAGCCCAATCGAGTTAAGTAAAGCTTTTATCAGTAGGATTTTGTTCATCCCTTACTGATCTCATTACCTCTCACGACTTGGGCTTATACAGACATTTCACATTTATTCTTTATAAAGAACGTAAATGTTTATATCAATTAAAAAACAAGTAAATACTAATCGTTAATTTCGTTACCTAACTTTCTTAATAAAGTAGCAGTTATGCTGTATCCTCCATAGTAGAAATTTGTATGGTAGTAAATCAAAATGAATATATATATATATTTTCCGCAAATAAGGATATATTCCTCCTGTATTTGCAAACTCTATATGTTCATTTTTTGTAACTACTCAGCTATACATTTCATTTAGAAGTTTGGTAAGGAGTATAATTCCAGCCATGAAGATAAAAATGGCAATGCACCTCGCTGCCTTTCTTTGTTTTAAAGCTTTGCGCGTGGCAGGAAAAGGCACTGACCGCTCCTATGCATAGCCAGTCTTTCTCGCCCATTTAAAAAAATGCTTTTTTGCCTTTTTTTCATAGAGCGACTGAGTAGTTACCATTTTTATATATATACTCTATTCCGAAAAACAATACATAATTTGCGTATTTTATAAGATGTTTTTGATACATTGAATAACTCTTCGTTGATCCTCATCTGCCATGTTCGAACTTGAAGGGAGACAAATACCCATTTCAAATAGTTGTTCAGACACATCATTATGTTTACTATGAGAATAATATTTCATCCCTTCAAAAAGCGGCTGCATATGAAGCGGTTTCCAAACAGGACGAGCCTCAATATCTTCTTTATCTAACACCTTTAGTAATAGTTCAATTGATATACCTGCTTTTTTTTCATCAATCGTTAATGTTGTAAGCCAGCGATTCGAATAAGAATTTTCTAATTCAGGCATAAAATAAAATCCTGACAAGCTGGATAATTCTTCGTAATATCGTTCAAATATAAACCTTCTAGCCCTTACTCTCTCATCTAGTACCTCTAATTGAGCTCTTCCAACACCGGCCAATATATTACTCATTCGATAATTGTAACCGATCTCGCTATGCTGGTAATGAGGCGCTGCATCCCTTGCTTGCGTTGATAAAAACCGAGCTTGCTGTAATGCATCAATATCATTAGAAACAAGCATTCCTCCACCAGAAGTAGTAATAATCTTGTTTCCATTAAATGAATATACGCCAAAATCACCAAATGTACCACTTGCTTTTCCTTTATAAGTAGATCCGAGCGATTCTGCAGCATCCTCAATTACAGGAACATGATATTTATGAGATAGTGAAAGGATTTCATCCATTTTAGCACTCTGTCCATATAAATTAACAACGATAATAGCTTTTGGTAATATCCCTTCTTCATCCGCATCACGTAACGCACAATGTAATGCTTGAGGCGACATGTTCCATGTTTCCGGTTCTGAATCAATAAAGACTGGTTCAGCTCCTAAATAAACAATTGGATTAGCGCTTGCTACAAAAGTAAGACTTGAACAAAATACTTTATCTCCTTTTTGAACATCCAATAATCGCAATGCCAAATGAATAGCAGCAGTCCCCGAACTAACCGCAGCAGCACCTTTCACTCCAACAAATGATGCAAGTTCCTTTTCAAAGGCATCTACATTAGGACCAAGAGGAGCAATCCAATTTGTATCAAATGCATCTTGAATATATTTTTGCTCATTGCCACTCATGTGCGGAGAAGAAAGATAGATTCGTTTTTTATTTTTAACTATTTGCATATAAGCACAACCTTTTATACATAATTTGATTTTATGCACCTAAAAACATATGCTTTAGTACAGGTATACTTGAAAGCTTTCTTAAGTCATCAATTATGTAATGCGCTGTATATTCTTGTTCGACTTCAATATTATAGTAAATACCATCTTTCCTATGAACATGAACTGTCGTCCAACCTAATTTTTTGGCAGTTATAAAATCTTTATTGGAATTATCCCCCACATACACACATTCATGATGAGGAATTTGAAGTTCCACACTCATTTGTTCATAGGGAACTTGGCTCGGTTTCCAATGTTCCTTCCCAAATCTATCCGTAAGAATTATAGAATGAAGCCTTTCTTTTAACTTTAATGCACTGACCTTTTTTTCTTGAGGACTTAAATATCCATCTGAAATAAGCCCCGTTTTAACAGTATGAATTAAATTATTTAGTACCCAATCGGCTTCTTCTAACAATTGAATATTCGGTTCGTGAGACCTATACTGTTCTAACATATTATTAATCAATTTTTCATCGTAATTCATGTTTAATTTCTGAAGTGCTTTATTAAAAATATAATTTTTTTCTCCAGAATCAAATAATTGAATAGCAGTATTATAAAAGCCAGTTTGTTCATACCTTTTTTTAAACCAATTATCAACTGCTTTAAAACCACTTACAACATAATCTTTTTCTCTATATAAAGTATCATCCATATCAAAAACAATCGCCTTAATTAACATATTGTAAATTCTCCGTAAAGACCGCTTCATCGTATCTAAGCATCGTTAAGTTTTCTTTCCAACTGAAATCTTTTTCCTTAAAAATTTCTCCCTGACACATTTGAATTGTCCAGAGAGGAAAATTTGCTCCTGCTTCTATTGATAATGGAATTCCTCCACCAAAACGAGGATTTATTTCAATAAACGTAATTTCTCCATTTTCCTTTTTAAAACATTGCAAAGTAATACAACCAACAGGGTTAGGCAAAACATTAACTACCTTCTCTGCCGCTTTTATAATTTCCATATCTTTCTTAGTAACTCCCTTACTTATCTCCCCCGCTCGCGTTTCTATGCGCAACCTAGGAACAATAGTTTTTATATTACTATTGAAATCTACCATTACATCTATTGTATACTCTTCTCCCCAAACATATTCTTGAACCATCGCGCCAGGTATATAATCCTTAAAAAAGTTCAATTCCTTTTCATTCCTAATTCTTGTTACCCCTTTACTAGAACTTCCGTTATATGGCTTAATCAATAATGGAAATTGATGTTTTTTTTCATTAATTTCTTCGTTACTATATACTTTAGGAGTAAGGATATTATGAGAAGCAAAAAATTTATAAGTATTTACTTTGTTATTAGATATTTCATTTAATTTTTTACTAGAAACTAATACTTTCACACCAATTTCTTCAAAAAGCTGCTTATTTTTGGCTAAAAGAAGCAATTCCGTATCAATTAACGGAATTATCAAGAAAATTCTTTCTTTTCTACATATTGTTAATAGCTCTTCTATATACCTGTCTTCAGTTACTCTTGGAACAATATAATGGTTGTCACTAAAAAATACCGTTGGGGCAGTCGTTTTTAAATCAGCAGTAATAACATTCCCAAGAATCCCCTCTTGTGTAAATGCTTCTTTAAATTTTTTTATTAAAGCTACTCTCCTACCAGAACTAGTAAACAAGATATTCATATTATCTTTCACCATGTTTTATACTCCCCTTAAAAATTGGCATAGTTACGTGATTATCATTTTGTATACCTTCTGATTTTAATACTTTAATAACGGTTAAATATAAAATTTTTAAATCTAAAAGAAAGGTCTGATGCCCAACATACCAAATGTCTAGTTTGAATTTTTCATCCCACGATATACTATTTCTCCCATTCACTTGAGCCCAACCAGTAATTCCAGGTCTTACATGATGTCGTGCAGCCTGCTCATTAGAATATAAAGGTAAGTATTCCATTAATAATGGCCGTGGTCCTACTAAACTTAAATCTCCTTTCACAACATTTATAAGTTGCGGCAACTCATCTACACTATATTTTCTGAGAAATTTTCCAAACGAAGTCAATCTAAGTTCATCAGGTAAAGGTTCACCACTACTATCTCTTTCATTGGTCATTGTACGAAATTTGTAAAGATAAAAAGGCTTTCCATGTAAGCCTGGGCGTTGCTGCTTAAATAATATAGGAGATCCTAATTTCAATCTAACTAATATTGCCACTACAAGAATAATAGAAGAAAAACACAATAATAACGACAAAGACACGAACAAATCGAAAAGTCTCTTCATTAATAATCATGCTCCTAACCAAGATTTTTTACGATTACCTATCAAATATGCGTAAATATCTTCTAAAATTATCATTGAATTAACTGATTTGGAATTTTTACATTTCATACATTTCCACAAAACCCAAAAAACTATCATTCAATTTCTACTATTTAAATAGGATAAACAACACCAGTAATGATTTTACTCTCTATGACCACTTCTTATTTCATAACCATTCGGATTATTTAACTGCCATCTCCACGAATCTTCACACATTTCTTCGATTCCTTTTTGAGCAACCCAGCCTAACTCTAATTTGGCCTTTGTTGCATCTGCATAAGAAACTGCTACATCGCCAGCACGACGATCTACAATTCTATATGAAATTTTCTTACCAAAGGCTTTTTCAAAAGCAGAAACTATTTCTAATACACTATAACCACGACCAGTCCCCAAATTATATGTTTCTATCCCGTTAGAACCTAATACCTTTTCAAGAGCTCTCAAGTGTCCAAACGCAAGATCTACAACATGTATATAATCTCTCACACCAGTGCCATCCTGTGTCGGATAGTCATTACCAAATACCATTAATTCACTTAATTTCCCAACAGCTACTTGTGTAATGTATGGAATAAGATTGGTAGGAATCCCCCTTGGATCTTCACCGATTTGTCCACTTTTATGCGCCCCAATAGGATTGAAATATCGTAAAAGAGCAACGCTCCAATCATGGTCAGACACATACAAATCACGTAATATTTCTTCGATCATTTGTTTTGTGCGCCCATAAGGATTCGTTGCTCTAAGTAAATTTTTTTCAGATATAGGTATATTCTCTGATGCTCCGTATACAGTAGCTGAGGAACTAAATACTAGCTTTTTTACATCATATTTTTTCATCACTTCACACAATCTAAGGGTCCCTGTAATATTATTTTCGTAATACCAAAGTGGCAAGGAAACTGACTCACCAACTGCCTTTAATCCTGCTAAATGGATAACAGCATCAATCTGATTTCCTGAAAAAATATTATATAGTGCCTCCTTATCTAATAAATCTGCATGATAAATTTTAAAACCCTTACCTGTTATTTCACGAACACGTTTTAAAGCTTCTGGCTTGCTATTTGAAAAATTGTCTACCACAATAATTTCATATCCAGCATTTAACAGCTCCACACATGTATGGGTGCCGATATAACCTGATCCGCCTGTGATTAGAATTCCCATATATCCTTACCTCCCAAAGCGATTATCATTTTTTGAATTCTCTCTGCTTTATAGGTTCTTGCATTTCATTATAAAAACAGCTCAATTCGCTTGTTGAGCTGTTTTTATAATGTATTCATTTAAGTGTCCCCTCCTAACCAACCACTTTTTGAAATTCCCATGGATTTGTGTGGCGCCTCTCCTCTCTTGCTCTCTCTTACTATATATTGCGTACAATTAGCTTAACGTAACCAGATATAATTCATTTTATTATTACTATCCAATAATTACTCCTAGAACTTTAAGAAACTACATGTAAATAAAAAAGCTACTATATTTATTAAAAGTACATAGTAGCTTTTTTCTATTGCTATATTAATATCAAAAATTGAATAAACATATATAAATTCAAATTCAAAACCTGACATAAAACCCTTTTCTTTTTAGATGTTCAAGAGCGTCTGGCCATGAACAGAAGCGATCAGTTCTTTTTCTGCCACATACGGTGTTTAAACAAAGAAAGGAGCAGGTTACTTTTTGCTTGGCATGGCGGCGACTGGTGCGCCCAAAAGCCAAGGTGAAATTATATATTACGCACTTATTAATCCGAATGTTTTGAACACTGCTAATACCCCAATTTCCTTCCATGTAATATTATTATCAGTAACCGTACTACCGGAAACCGCCGAAAAGGTAGGCATGGTTGTATTGGACGTACCGGTATTTAATGCTTCATATACATGATTACTAAAATTAATTCTACTTCCTTTCGGATAATTTTTAGATGCTATCCATGATTGATCATTTGCATATCCTTCTATAATACAAATCCAGCCAACAAATCCTCCTGCAGTCGGATTTGAATTTCTCACTTCTTGTCCTGATCTAAAATAACCTAATGTTGGAATGGTTGACATACTGTAGTACGGATCTGTTACACCGTTAACAATATTTCCTTGCAAAAATTCTTTCCCTGTAATCATCATTGTTGCATTATTTAACACGTTATTTTTCATTACAACTTGAAGAGTACTACTTGCTGTTCTATTATCAATTCCAATTTGGATTAAATTTGAAGCAGTTACATTGTTATTTTGAATTACTGCTTGTTTGCCTGCAAATGCTGCATCTAAAATAATAATGGCCCTTTGAAGAGTATCATTTGTAATTTTTATAACATTTCCACTTAACAATATATCATCAGATACATTTTGAATATTTAAGACTGTTCCATTTTGTTTTTCAATATAACAATTTATCATCCTGAATGCTTTGAAATTGTTTACTGTAAGTAACGTATTGTTTATATCCGTGCTAATGATCTTACAAGCTCTTAATTCCAACGCACTTACTGTACTTGATTGTGTACCCAAAAGCAGAATATCTTTAAAGAAACAATTTGTATACGTTCCGGCAAATAAAGTTGGATTTTTTACATTTTTAAATATTGTATTTTCAAAAATCCAACCTGGTTTAAATGTTCCTGCTGTTGAATAATTGAAATATAATACATCTTGTCCTTCAAACACGCAGTTTGATAACGTTTGCGGCTCATTTTTCACCTCTAGAGTCCACTGATACAATGATGACAAGGAGTTTAGTTTATCTGCATCATTTAAAAAACGACAAGAATCAACTTTAACTACATAAGCAAAAGACGTATCAATAATCATTTTACTATTACAAAAAACATTATCAAATATATTAATAGACTTGTTTGCATATGCACCTTGAGCGTTTATTTGTGCTCCATACACATAATTGTTAGAGAAAATAACATCTCCTGATAAAGAGACCTTTGTTAGTCGGATATTATTCCCTATTACAATTACTCTATCTGCGCCACCATTAATAGTTATCCCAACATAAGCATTTGAAATAGTATTCATGATAGAATTGTTTACTATATAAATAAATTTCCCATTTACAACGATAATGTTATATTTTTGATTGTCATGAAAATTATTTCTTTCAATATAGATATATTGGTTTAAATCATATCCATCTTCAACATCAATTCCACTTTGCGGATCAGTGCCTGCAATGTGATGAATGTCATTATCCCGTATATACACATTCTTTGCACCACTTACACTAATCCCTTGTCTACGACAATTGTGTAAATTGCATTTCTCAATATACGTATATTGAGAAAAAGAAGGGACTCGAACATTTATTAAACAATTTGCAGGAACAGGAACAGTACTTTGATGCAGAACGATTTTAGCATAGCTTGCTCCATTAGGAACTTCGACTTCATCAAAAAATTGCACATTAGTTTTAGCGGATATAAATTCGTTACTTGAATTATAAAAAATAACATCATAATAATCACATGTAATGTCAGAACCTAATCCGCCATATCCATTCCCATATAGACCGAAATAGCCATACTTTACAATAGCAGCTTGCTTCATATCAATTTGTAATGTAGAACGTATATTTGTCGTACTACTTACTAATGAACCGTCTGTTACACTGATTGAACCTTGTTCAAATGAACTAGCTAATGATGTTGGAAAAGGTAAAATTTGACCAAAGGTGCTGTTAAGTGTAATTGCGTCTCCTGTACAATCCAAAATATCTAGGTTATCTAATAATACAAATCTTGTATTATTCCCTCCATCTGCACCCGGAGTAAAACTCCCCAATTCAATTCCATATCCTCCCTCATGTGTTCCTCCACTAGAGTAATCATGTGTATCTTTATCTCCCTGGATAACGCCATTTGTAATCCTAGAGTACACTTGATTGTTACGGAAACTCACAATCGCATATCCCGTCAAATTGTTTGTTTCCATTTTTAAAGTTGCACCATTCAAATTGATCGTTAGATAGCTTTGTGGTTCAATCGGGGTATTTTTATCAATCAAGTATGTTCCTTTTGGTAATACAACTTCTGTATATCCTTGTTGAGACGCCCAAACGAAAGCATTATTAATACCTTGAGAAGTGTTTACAGCATCAGTTCCGTCATTTTTAACATTCCATCTATTTAATTCCAGTACATACGTGCTTGAATTACTTGTATCTTTTGGAACCCATTTTGACTTAGTACTATCATAAGTCAAAACATCATTATTAGAAGGCATCTTTGTTGTTAAATCTACGTCACTAAGATCTCCAAGACTAGCCACATCAATTTACACCTCTTTCTTAGTTTTCTATATATTATGTTTAGTGAGGTGAATTGATTGGATATTAATATAGTTAAAACTACCTTTTTGTAAGAAAACAACACTACACAATTTACCATTTAGAAAATAGCTTAAAGGCCCCTATACAAACATAATATAGCTCTTTTTTCTTTACTAAAGGGGCATTCCCTCTTTTCCTACTATCCGTTTTTTGTGCACACAGGTAGTAAATGACACAGCCATGTTAATGGCCTCATCGATATAAACTCTACCTATCGACATTATATCTGTGACTATTAAAAGATTTTTTCACAAATAATTGTTATTAGAAGCTTTGTGAACTGATAACTTAGATGTTATTTTTTTCATTAATAACTTTACTACATTTTGCAAATATTTAAATTCCTCAGATTTTCTAAATAGCATAAAAAAAATAATATTTGGAATTACAAGACACAAAATTCCGCGTATTACCATGTTTATGAGTATATGAGTATTGAAGATACCACCAAGAATATCCGTTATTAATATAGAAGCAAAAACTAGTAATACAAACAAACTATATCTAACAAAATATAGTTTTACCGACTTTTTGAAAACAAATTTATATACAACATAAGGATCGTACCAGAAATAAGTGCACAGCCTGCTAATGACGGTGCCAAAAAATACACCTGCAATTCCTATTTGTTTCGCAAGAATTATTGAAGCTACAATATTTATAACTGCCGCTATAATAGGTCTATATTTTCCTTTTCTAAATAAACCAGTTGTTTCTCTAAAAGTTGTAGAAGTATTTTGCATTCCAGCAGTAAAAAAATTTAGTATTATTGAAAATATTATCCACTTATTAAACACATAATGCTCACCTAACCATAAAGTTATAAATGGATTTATTAAATTCCAAAGACAAACAGTACAGAATCCATATATCCAAAAATTCAAAAAATTCAACGTTCGGAAGATAAAATACTTTTTTTCTTCATTTTCTTTTACATTTAAATTTCCAACACTAGCAGTAATCGAATAAAACAAATAACCCAACGAAGTATTTAGTGTATTTAAAATCAATAGATAATTCGAATAAATACCAACCCAAGTAATCCCAATAAATTTAGCAATAACAATATTATCAGTTCCATTAATTACTACACCACTAATTTTGTATAACAATAGAGCATACAAATTTTCAAAGAAAAGTTTTCTGTCTTCTTTAGATAATTTCGCTTTATTTTCCCCTTGTAGATACGGGTAGAGTTTATTTGCTTTATTTGCGATATATACATTTTCAATTATCCTTAATGCTAGTTGAGCTATTAATACTACAATATAATTTCCTATAATTATTAATAAAATGATTTGTAAAAAGTGGGATATTATGGTGAATACACTGTGTATTTTAGAAATAATATGATTACGCTGATCAGCGATAATAATCGATTGTTTATATACAAAATAATATGATGAAACTGAACTTAATAAAAACAGTACATAGATTATGTTAATATTATTTATCTTAGTCTCGCCATTCATTAAATGAGGAAGGAATGGTAATAACGATAATCCAATTAATAAAACGATTAATCCGATGAATCTATATGCTTTTTGATACAGATTCATTAATGCTTGTATTTTATAACTATCATTCTCAGCTAAAGGTCTATACAAACTATAAATTATAGCAGTATCAAAACCTAAATTAGCCAGTGACAACATCATTAATATACTTGTAAATAGTCCATCTACGCCAAGATAATCTATACCTAGTGTATAAATAAAAACGGTTCTAACAATGAATCCCATACCAATACTAATGATTTGCCCTGACAAACCGAATAACATATTCTTTAAAGAATTTTGTATTCTCATAATAATACCTTCTAATTCTAATTGTTTTGTGCAAGTATTCTACTTAATTTAGTACTAATCTTTCGCTTCAAAATAGGAAAGAACTTTGTTACTCTATATTTTAGTAATGCTTTTCTTCGCTGTGTTTTGAAATCATAATCTAAAAACCAATCTAGCAAATCCTTATATAATACGTTACTGTAATTTTCCTTCATCCGAATTTGAATTATATTCCAATAAATAATAATGAATGTATTGGTGAAAAACTTCACCTCATTATTCAAAGCAGTTTTAACGTACTTAGAAAGATCATTCGGAATATTAAAGCCATAGTCCCGAGGATCTTGTCCTTCAGCAATAATTCCCATAATAGTTCTTAAACATTTTTCACATTTACAGCAATTTTCTTCATTTTTAAAACATACTCTGATATTAACCGATTCCTTAATAGCCGAATAATGATCAACAACTACCTTAACCTTATCTTGTCTGTTGAGTTCATATCCATCGTGAAAAACTTCACCTGATGCATACCTTATTTCATTGTCCACTGTTGGGTCAGACGCGCAAGTAACTTCATATAAAGGAGAATTAGAGCTTGCAATGTATATGCATTTTATCTTAAGCTTGAAAGCTATAGGAATTGCTGCAGATATTATCGCTAAACCATGGTGTAATCCATGCCACCACGTATCTTCCAACTTCTCTCTGAAATCACGATCAATATTCCCTGCAATTATAAACGTACCAAAATTAGATTGTATAAGAATATTGTCTAATCCGTGACCTTTTGCGAAATTTATAGCATTTTCTTTATCTGCCTCCCACACATCACTACTCTCTATATCATCTTCATGCCATCCATATTCAGTAATTAATAACGGTTTTTTATCCTTTATTCTTATAAATGTAGTAAGTGCATCAAGACCTCCACTAAATAATGATGCTGCTTCAAGTTCAGGAGTATAAGTATTTTCAATAATGTTATCTACAACAATGGAACCTTTAAATTCGACATTAGGAAACATATTTTGATATGCATTCTTTATATTGTTTAGACATACATAAAAAGTTTTATCTAATTCATTTATCAATATTGTTGAATCAGTAATCCACATGAGAGGAATTACATTTGAAACAAACGGGATAGTTAAAATACTATTTGGAATATCAGATAAATCATGGTTGTATTCAAGAAACATATGATTAGTTGCCTTAAAATATTTTTGTAAGTCCCCCTTAATACTAAAAAAGTAGTCAACCCTGTTATTTTTTGCAACAATTTTATCAAGAGTTATACTATTCATTTTAGCCTCCTATTACATCTCCTCTTTTATCCTGCATTAACGTGCAGTAATACCCCCACTGATTAAAGTTTCACTTTATTACAAAAGATTTGTTAATTAGCGAATTGATTTAACCATTGATTCACCACATCAAAATCCACCTTAACATCTGTTATAATTTCTGAGTTAATCATTTTTTCAAGATTATCAAAATCGGCCCTATCGATTAAATTTAGGTTGTATGTCTCACCCATGCCCTTGGCTCTTTCATCTATGGAGATAATTATTGTACGTTTTTTGTGTCTCATTGCAAATATTCCCCCGTGTAATCGTGTTCCAATATAATCAATGTCTGTATTAAGCACTTTTTTGTACGCCTCTATAGTAGGTGAAACAACTTTTATATTTTTTGTATTACTTAAATTTTCAAAATATAAAAAATCACTCGCATCCTGTATCCAAAAATAAATATTCTTATAATTTTTGTTCAATACATCAATTAACAATTGATCTTTTACTAGATCTTTTGAATGATGAGTAAGTGTAAAAATAACAGAATCTGATTTTTGAGTTGGAATCCCTTTACAGAATTCAGGTGTAAGAGACCACAATGTTGCACAGCCTGTATTTAAGGCCTTAAATCCCATTTCTTCTAAAAATTTTTTTGTTCTCTCGTCTCTAACACTATGTATATATTCATATGACAAAACCTTTTTATATAACATTTTTGTATATGCGTTTATCTTATTACCTTTCCCCGCACCAACACCAACTAGAATACTACCTTTCAAAGGACCACAATTAAACATATTAATATTCCATTGTGGAAAATGAGTCAGCATGTCCATTGTTAGTAAATTTGAACCACCTACAAATTTATATTTAGCATCACTATAAATCTTTACCCTATGTGAGCCTCTTGCTACTTGATACCAATGAAACGGTGAAACATGAGTCGGCAATGTTAAAACGTATGCATTTTTAGTTATATCAGACAGCTGATACCTTACACACTTCATTATTATGTCATCTCCCTTGTTAAGGGAACCTACGGACGTATCTAACACTAAAACATTATCCATAAAAATAATACCTCCAAGTATATTTTATGAAACAATAAAGATTTATTAGTTTTATGAATTAACTTATATAAATCCAAATTTAAAAACTGACATAAACCCCTTTTCTTTTTAAGTGGGCAAGAGCGTCTGTCCATGCATAGAAACGGTCAGGGCCTTTTTCTTCCACATGAGATGTTCAAACAAAGAGAGGAAGAAAGTAGCATGTCACTTTTTGCTTGGCATGGCGGCGACTTGTGTGTTGATTAGTCAAATTGCATTTATATATTATCACTCAATCAGCCTATATATCTTTTCCACTTCCGCTTCATTACCATAATTCCGTTGACTAACATTGTTGACAATTTTATTTCTAAATTCGACATCATCAACTAACTTTTTTATACCTTCGATAATTCCATCAACACCCATTGGACAAATACATCCATCTACTCCATCCTCTAACTGGCTTTTTGCAGTTGGAAAATTAGTTATAAGCACAGGCTTTCCAAGAATTTGTGCTTCACGGACTGTCACAGCCTTTCCTTCATATCTAGATGGTTGGACATATATATCACACGCTTTTATGTACGGATAAGGATTAGTCTTCTTCCCCAGTAGAAAGCATCTATCCTGAAGTTCTAATTTATCTATCAATATTTTAAGTTCAGCCTCTTGAGGACCATACCCAACAATGTACCACTCCATATCGTATCCCTGATTCAATAGTTTTCGAAAGGCATATATAGCATCATCAATCCCTTTAGCATGTGAAAGTCTACCTACAGTTACCAGCTTTATCTGATTAGAAGTTACTGGAATTTCATGTGTAACATCTTGATTAGATTGTTCACGTACAAACTCAGGAGATATTATATTTTCGATAACCTCTACTCTTTTATTAACGTAAGGAAAAATATTAAGAAATGACTCCCTACAACTTTCAGAAACCGCCACAATACTATCCATTCCTTTCCACATTTGATCCTCCATACGTTTATTAAGCGGTATGTTTGAGTAGTCTGTATGAATCCAACCAATCTTCCTTTTCGCACGGACCTTATCACCTACGAAATAATGAGGCCATAAAAAGCTAATTGCAACGTCATATTCTTCCCCCAATCTCGGAAGATATGACAGTGACATTTTCCATCCGTATTGAATAATCAAGTATCCAGGTTCTTCACTCTTTATATATTTACCATGTAAAGTACCCATCACTCTCGCTATCAATCTTGTTATACCAATAGATGTATTACCCTCTTGCAATATTTGTTTAATTGATTTTCTAAAAGTAGTGTATTGAGGTATTTCTGGTAATAAATTTGGTTCTTTTGGTAATAAAGAGAAAAATTCTCCTTCATGTTTAAATAACATTAAATCTACGTCATATCTACTGTAATCAATTTTATTTAGTAATCCAATCAGACTTCGTTCTACACCACCGATTGCCATGTCAAAAGAAGTGATTAATATTTTTTTCTTTTTCATCATCAAATACCTCACAAAATCAATTGTCAACTTCTATTATCCCTTATGATAGCCCCTTATTTTCCCTAGCAAATATAATCGATTGGGTTACGCAAAGTGGTGACGAAACAAAATTATCCTCTATATTCTTTACACTCTATTCCATATAACGATAACCAATCGGGAATATTACTATTAATATCAAAACCTAATTTTGATATATTGTTAATTATCTTTCGTCTTTCAGGTTTTTCTTTTGATAAAGCTTTATAAATTTCTTCAAACCATATCTCAAGCTTTTCGTCTAAACTAATAAATGACATTATTCCTAAGCCCATATCAGTATTTCTAGGTATCGTATCTGCAACAACACAAGGTGTACCTGAACATTGCGCTTCTAACGTTACAATACCGAAACCCTCGAATAAAGAAGGAAATAAGAAAACATCGAATACTTTCAACAGTCTTGGTATATCCGTCCTCACGCCTAAAAATCTTATATTGTTATAAATACCTAGTTCTTTTGCTTTTAATTCAATAGAGCTTTTTAATGGACCATCACCCACTAAAACAGCAATAAAATTTGTATCTCTCTTTAAAATTTCTTTTAGAACTTGTAGGATAAAAATATGATTTTTTGATTCTGAAAAACGGCCAATATGACCTATTATTTTCGCCTCATCTGGTATATTAAGCTCTTTTCTCATACTGGCAACATCTCTTATGTCCACATCAGTAAATTGGCTAATTTCTATTCCATTTTTGATCAACTCTACCTTATTATCGTTAATTATTCCTTCACCAAATAAAAAACGTGCAGCTTCAATACTGCACGCACAATAATCTGTTCCAGCATATTTAATAATAGATTGCAAAACCTTTAGGGTAATTTTCGCTTTAATTCCAGATCCTTGCGGCCAATTATTACTGTGAGAATGACAAACCCTTTTCTTTATACCTACCATTTTCGCAGCCAACGCAGCAAAACCACCTTGGTAATCGGTATGTGCATGTACAGCTACATATTGATTATCAGACATTATCTTTGTAAGTTCTTTCATATACGCAAAAGGCCCTACTTGCCCTAAGCTTGGAATTCTATAGACTTTACCGCCTAATACTGCTATTTCTTCATCATAGTCACACTTCTCAGTTCTGTGAGATACAAAATCAAATTGAATTTGTGATTTGTCTATATTTCTATATATATTCATCAACAGCGTTTCAGCACCACCTCGATTCATAGCACTGACAATGTGCAAAACTCTTGTGGTCTTTTTAGCCTTAACCATTGAAACCTACCCCAATCTTATAATCGATTCCATATATTGAACCTTTATTATCCCAAAAAATTACTCTTATAAATAATGCTCAAAGTAATTACATGCTCATAAACAAAATAAACAAAATAACACACTACAATCGCATAATAGATAAACTTCTGATCCTTTTTAGTAAATAGCTTTACAACCCAAGAAATTAATATTAATTGGTACAATCCAAAATAAATAGTAAACCTTGCAAAAATCCAATTTTGGGTAGAAATAAGCATAAAAACTGCACCCAGTAATGCCATATTTACAACGTAATCACTCTTTGGAAAAAGTTCCCTAAGCCTTTCTCTACCAAAGTACGCAAGAATGAGCGGTGCAGCATCAACAGCAACTCTAAGTATATTGGCACCACCTTCATGAAAATCCTTATAGTGACCATATTGAGTATCCCCTATTGCTGCAAAGAAAACTTCAGAAAATTTATTAAACCCTATTACGATAAGCACCGCTAAAAAAAGAAGGATAAATGTTGTTGATGACCAAGCTTTTCTTCGAATTAAAAAATATATTGGTATCAGAACAAGTGCACTCTGATGAAATGTTGATGCAAGCAGAACGATGAGAATGTATTTTTTCCAGTTACCATCAAGGATATATTTGGTGGCAGCGAAAATTATAGCTGCAGCTAAATATTGTCTAATTCCATTCATTGATGTTAAGTACATACCAGATGTGATATAGACATATAAGCTTAAATCGATTAACCTTGAATACTTATATAGAATGAACACGATTAGTACATTTGTTATCAATGCAGCACTAAAAACCATGACCTGAGGATCATCTGTATACTTTTGTAAAACCATTTGAAAAATATTGAATCCCATGTCTTTGTTTTTTTGGATATATTCCCAATTGAAATTAGTAACAGTGTACGCATGCATATAAAAGTATGTATCCCCGATATTATTTCGAAGCCCGGCTACCAACACAAGCGATAGAGAGGTCATTAAAATCAGAAATTGATTCGGCTTTATCAATGCATGCCCCGTGGTTACAGGCACAGCAAAATATCTTGCAAAAAAAGAGAACATAAATACTATAGCAAGATTCATCCAAAGTATAGTCATCTGTTATTTCCTTTCAACATATTACTTAGCCTCTATGTTACTTCTGACACTCTTGTTTTTGCTGAGATGTAACAATAAAGCGCAATCCCAATTGGAATAGCAAGAAATGTAAGAATTTTACACGGCGTCTCATTCATAAATCTTCTATTTTTTGATATAAGACTACTAGATATATAATGAATAGCTTGTCTAAATTTAAATGATTGGCTTACAAACGGCAACTTCATCAATTCCTTACGATAAAAAGCAAAACCTTTTGGATTTCTCCGATATTGCTTTAGCATATTCATAGATGAACCATCAGGCAGATATTCAACACAGCAAAGAACTTCATTCAGCAGTAACATTTCGTATTGTCTATCAAGCATATAGTACTTATATGCTAATCCTACATATTTTTCATTTTTAAAAATTGGGTATGGATACTGCTTCGTCAATGCCGTGCGATATACAAGCTTTTTATCTCCAATCACACCATGTTTGTTATAGAGATTAAAAAGTGTGGAACTTTTAAGATTTTTGGGTAACTCTGAACCAATGATTCTTCCATCAGTATACGAATCCAATCCAATTATGCCGCTAATTTCGTCACTTCCATACTTGCCCCAAAAAGAAAGAATTTTTTCCACGGCATCCTCCGGCATGTAGTCATCAGAATCAATACATACATTTAGTTCTGTGTCAATCATCTCATAAGCTGTATTGTGAGCACCGTGCATACCTTGATTTTTTTGCCAATAATAGTTTATTTCTATACAATTTTCAGCTCGCCAGCTGCTCACCAATTCTTTTGTGTGATCACTTGAACCATCGTCTATAATTAACCATACAAAATCCTTGTTTGTTTGACGTTTCAAACTTTCATAACATTTATGAAGACAATACGCCCTGTTAAAAGTAGGCGTAAAAATAGTTAACTTCTTCAATCGATTCACCTCGACACTGCTAAATAAAAATCTTTCGTTAATTCCGCAGTATTTTTTATATCATACCCTTTTTTAGATAACGCTTGATCTGGCATATTTCTTGGTAAGCTCCTAGATTCTACGCTGTTTATTTTTTCTATCCATATCTTCTTATCATTCATAGGAAAATACTCTATTAAATTCATCCCTAAATCGACTTCCCTTGTAATAGTATCTGATATAACACAAGGCAACCCAGCTCCTTGCGCCTCTATAAGAGTAACCGGCAACCCTTCATGAATAGATGGAAACACAAACACATCGAATGCTTGAAGCAATCGATGTATATCACTCCGTATTCCAAGAAACTTTACATTCCTCTCTAAGTTCAACTCTACTACTTTCTTTTCAATTTGTAAGCGAAGTGGTCCATCTCCCACTAAAAGAAGAATAGAATTCGGTTTAAGATTGATTAATTGTGCAAATATATCTATAAGAAAGGAATGATTTTTTTGACGTGCAAACCTTCCGACATGTCCAACTATAAAAGTATCTTGGTGAAGTTGTAATTCCTCTCTCACTTGTTTTCTAATCTGAGGAGAAAATGTGAATTTATCACATTCAATCCCATTCTTTAATATTTTTGTTGTAGTTGCTTTCTCTGCAAATAACCACTGAGCAGCTGCATTCGAACATGCTAACAAATGTGTTGCACATGGAAACACATATTTCCCTGCATACCATTTATACATCTTCGCCGCAATGCCGCCCTCACTACTCGTATTATGACTATGAGCAATTCGAATTGGAATACCTGCTTTTTTGGCTGAGCGGAGGACAAATCCGCTCATTTTATCCATGTGAGAGTGCACGATTTTATATTCTTGTTGCGACGAAAAGAAAGTATCTAAAGTTTTGATGTATCCTGTATGTCCAACATCAGTAACATATGGAACTCGATGAACTTTTCCACCTAACGCCATTATTTCCTCATCAAATACCCCTTCTTTACAAGTTAGAAAGTCAAATTGGATTTTAGATCGATCTAAATTTCGGTATAAATTCATAATTAAAGTTTCTGCTCCGCCTCGATTCATATTTACAACTACGTGTAATATTCTTAATGGACAGCCCACTTTAATTCCTCCGTTTCACCCATGAACATAGCATAAATATCTTTTGTTTCATCTAACACTTCATGAATAGCGTATTTATTTTCAATCATCTTACGTCCAGTACTCCCAAATTGAACACTTAGGTTAGGATTTTGAATAAAGTGTTTTATTTTATTAGACATCTCCACTATATTGTCATGGCTTACAATCCAACCATTTTCATTATTAAGAATAAGCTCTCTATGCCCTCGATTATCAGTTGCTACAACTGGAAGAGCACAAGCCATCGCCTCCATAATATTCACTGGTAAACCTTCACGAAGACTAGATGCAACAGCAAGATCACACATTGGTAATAATGAGGAAATATCGTTTCGATAACCAAGGAAATGAACCATCTCGGTAACTCCTAGGCGAAAAGCCAAATTCTTACAATCCTCCATTAATGGACCGTTTCCTGCAAGTAAAAGCTTCGCATTCGGAACTTCATTCTTTAATAAGGATAATGATTGAATCAACAATTGCTGATTTTTATTTTTGTTAAATTCAGCAGCATACAACATTAAAAAGTCATCTGATTTATATCCGGATTGCTCCTTTAAACTTTGTTTGTGAGTTTCAGTTATCGGCCTAAATTGTTCCGTATCCACCCCTATTCCATGAATGTGTTCAATACTCCCTGCTTGAAATCGATGTTTCACGGCACGATTGTAATCTTCCTTATTGATTGTTATGAGACAATCTGTATAATGAGCCAGCATTTTTTCAATTGGATAATATACAAACCAATTTATAAGCGGGGCACCCTTACAAAAATGAAATCCATGAGCTGTATAAATCACTTTTGTTCCTTCTCTTCTTGCTGTTTTTGCAGCTAAGCGGGCAATTACTCCTCCCATTGGAGTATGGCAATGGATAATGCTATATTTATTTTTATCGATAATTGATGCGAGCTTCTTATATGCATGATAGTTTTGCAGTTTAAAAGGAGATCTTTGGATAGGAATGTCGTACTTTTTATTTACATATGGAAGCTGTATATTGCCACTTGCAGCAACATGTACCTCCCAGCCTTGCTCTGTGAACCATTTCATAAAAGGTAAATGAAATGCTTTGAAATGATAGTCTACTGTCGCACAAAACAACACTCTCTTAGACACTTAGAACACACCCATTCAACTATATTGTCAATTCAAATACAGTTTACATAAACACTTAACCAGATATCGGAATTAAAGGTTTTGAAACATGATGGCTATTAGCTAAGTGTAATAGCTTGTTTCGCAACTCTACTTTATTCAAATCCGAGTATGCAGAAATGATTTTTTCAATTTCTTCCATATAAACATTCGTTTCTTTTCCTACATAAATTCTCGGATAAATTTGTTGTTCATTCATTTCATCATTTTTTAATAACTCTTCAAAAAGCTTCTCCCCTGGTCTCATTCCAGTAAATTCTATTCCTATTTCTTCAATAGAGTTTCCGGATAATTTAATTAAATTTTTCGCAAGATCAACAATTTTTACAGGTTCCCCCATATCCAATACAAAAATTTCTCCGCCCTTAGCAACCGCTCCAGCTTGTATAACGAGCCTTGATGCTTCCGGAATAGTCATAAAATAACGAACCATATCAGGATGAGTAACGGTAACTGGTCCACCTTTTTGAATTTGCTTTTTAAATAGCGGGATTACACTACCTCGACTTCCTAATACATTACCAAAACGAACTGCAACGAACTTTGTATGACTTGTTTTATCCTTGTATTGAATAATCATTTCTGCTAACCTTTTCGTCGCCCCCATGACACTTGTTGGGTTAACTGCCTTATCCGAAGAAATCATGACAAACGTCTCTACATCATACCAGCTTGCCGCTTCTGCAACATTCATCGTCCCAATCAAATTGTTTTTTACAGCTTCTTCTGGATTATATTCCATTAACGGTACATGTTTATGCGCAGCAGCATGATAGACAACGTGAGGATGATATTGATTCATTATTGCCATCATCTTCTTGTGATCTTGTATATCTGCAATTTCCGAAGTAAGTGTAATCTTCGTATCGCCATATAATTCTTTCAATTCCATTTCAATAGAGTAAATACTATTTTCACCATGACCTAATAAAATTAATTGCTTCGGATTAAATTTTGCGACTTGTCTACAAATCTCTGAACCAATTGAACCGCCAGCACCGGTTACTAGAATGACTTTATCAGTTACATATCCAGAAATACTATTTATATCCAATTCAACAGGATCACGACCTAACAAGTCCTCTACTTGTACATCACGAAATTCATTAACTGAGACTTTCCCCGTTACTAAATCTTCCAACATAGGGAGTATTCGTGTTTTAATTTTTGTTTTCGAACACTCTTTAAAAATGGTATTCAAATCTTTTTTACTAAGAGAAGGAATTGCTATTATTATACTTTCAATCTTCAACTCGTGAACGGCACGTTCAATTTGATTCACACCTCCAATTACTGGAATACCTAAAATATGAAGATGATGTTTTTTCCTATTATCATCAATAAAGGCAACAGGTAATAATTCTGTATCATTATTTTTTAGTAATTGTCTCGTTATCATTGTGCCAGCAGATCCTGCTCCAATAATTAATGTTCTCTTTTTTGTATCACCCTGTTTAAAATACACATCCCGAAACATCCGCCAAACAAAACGAGAACCTCCAATTAATAAAATGTGAATCATCCATGTAACAACAAGTAAGCGAAAATAAATACCATTCAAAAACACTTGTTGTACTATAGCTGTTATAACGATAGAAAATGTAATAGCTTTCAAAATAATTAATAATTCACCTATACTAGCGTATTCCCACGCCTTTTTGTACAACTTGTAAATAAAAGCAAAAAAATGATGGCTAACTAGCAAAGTTATAGAACTAATTACTGATGATAACGTAATAACATGGAAACTCGCATTCACTAAAAAATAACTAAAGAAAATTGCACTTAATACAATAAGTGAATCTACTAAAAGTAGTAGCGATAGCCTTTGTCGATATGCCATAAACCTTCCCCCCTTTTTATCATTAATTTCAAAAATTAAAGCTTTTACCTATAAGATTTTAAGAAATCTTATAGGTAAAAGCTTTAATAAAAATGGGCATCTAACCCGCCCTCACATCACACTCTTGATGACTGGCATCTAAGGTTTATCGCAACCCACAGCATGATCGAGTTCCTCCATTGATACTGGTAAGGAGACATCACCACATTATAACTTAAAAGACTCCTTTCTTAAGATATATAAGTCCAAATTAAAAACCTGCCATAAAACCTCCTTTTTTAGGGGCGGACGAGAGCGTCTGGCCGCGCATAGAAGCGATCAGGGCCTGTTTCTGCCACATGCCAAGTTTTAAACAAAAGGAGCATTGTATTCTGCATAGCAGCAATCTATGTGTTAAAAAATCAAGTTGGATTTATATATACTTGTAATTGTATGAAGAACTTCTTGTTAGAATGGCTGTAATGATTGATTAGTACGTAGAGAAGTATACACTTAGTAAATATAGAAGTTTATTGCACTGCGAAAATTTTTACACTTTATTATTTAAAATAGCACCTACTAACCGTCCTCTTGTAAAACTTAAGATTCGTTTCGCTTCCACTGCATCCTCATTTGCAGTATGACTGCAGCTTATCACTAATACTATTCCATCACATTGATCTGCTAAAACACTCGTATCAGTTACATCTAAAACTGACGGAGAGTCAAATAATATAAAATCATATTGCTCCATTGCTTTTTGAATTAGATTCTCCATCGGCACAGAGCTAATTAATTCTGCAGGATTAAAGGGGACTGGACCACTTGTTAATACAGATAAATTCTCAACCTCCGTTTGTATCACGGCTCCCTCCAATGTTGCTTTTCCGATTAAAATATTTGTCATTCCAATCGTATTTTCTAAGTTGAAGATTTCATGAATGGCTGGGCTTCGTAAATTTGCATCAACGACCAATACTTTTTCCCCCTGCTGCGCTATCGAAACAGCTAAATTAACTGTAGTAATTGATTTCCCTTCTCCGGAGCCTGGAGAAGTAATAACAATCGTCCGCGCTTTACGATTCACTGATGCAAATTGAAGGTTTGTACGAATTGCACGGTATTGTTCAGAGACTTTGGAGTTTGGAGCAAAATAAGTAACTAGGCCTTCTTTCTTAATTTTGTCTGTTTTTCTTCTATTTGTGTATTCCAAGTGTCTTCCCCCCTTAATGCTACCGATCTGCCTTTTCTATATTTGTCTACCATATTTCTTTTATTCATTTTAGAAATGCTCCCTAACGTAGGAATTCCTAATAATCCCTCCATAGATCGCTCCGATTTAATCGTATCATCCAAAGAATCTAGTAAAAACACAAAACCGATGCTTAATATGATTCCAATAAAAAAGAATAGCATAATCGTTTTCAAATGATTTATGTTTATCGGTACGGGATACTTCGAAGCCTTTGCTTCTGATAAAACGCTAACGTTATTAAAATTTAACAGGGTAGAGACTTCTTGCTTATAAACAGTCGCTGTAGTATTCACAATTTTAGCTGCGAATTTGGGGTCAGCATCAACTACAGTAATTCTCACGACTTGAGAACCTTGTACACTTTCAGTACTAATTTGTCCGCTTAATGCACTTGCTGATCTGTTAGTATGTAATTCTGCAGCCACTTTCTCTAACACAGCTGGTTCATTAATCATTACTTTAAGTGTATTCATCATTTCAGCATTATTAGCTTGAATAATGATTCTTGCAGATGATGCGTATAGTGGAGTTTTTAAGAGCATACTATAAGCCGCTCCGGCCAATGTAGTAATTATTGTGAACACGATAATTATCCATAGCTTTCTTTTTATTACACCAAATAGCTTTTTAAGATTAATTTCTTTTTCCATTGGCTCCCTCCGCACTTTTTATATTCAAAGAGTATGAAGAATCTATGTAAATCAAAATTAAAAAAACTGACATAAAACCCTTTTCTTTTGTAACTACTCAGTTACTTTATGAAAAACCGACAGAAAAGCATTCTTTTAAATGGGCGAGAGGGACTGACGATGCATAGGAGCGGTCAGGGCCTTTTCCTGCCACGTGCAAGGTTTGAAAACAAAAGTAGACAATAAGTGCAAGCCCCTGCCCACAACATTCTATATGCAAAAAAAGAATTTATAAGTACTAGAGAGATACATCTTCACTAGAATCATACCCTTTTCTAAATTTTTAAAAGGTATAGCTGAGTAGTTACTTTCTTTTTAGATGATCGAGAGCGTTTGGCTATGAGTAGAAGTGGTCAATGTCTGTTTCTGCCACATGTGATATTGAAACAAAGAGGAAAGAAAATAGTAGGTTACTTTTTGCTTAGCATGGCGGTGACTTGTGTGCTCAAAAGTCAAGTTGGATTTATATATGTACATCTTTTCGTGCAAGAGCATACCTTTGCGAAATAAATACAATTTATTCTATTTAAGGTAAATACTATTAATTTATACCAAACAAGTCAATATAAATATTTCGGCAGTTTTTTACTTTTTCCTTTCAATTTCGCTACTTTTAAATCAACAAACTTAACTTTTTAATAAATTTATTTTTCTCTTAATACTTCTAATACTCCTTTAGATTGACCTTCTAAAAATATATGATTCGCGCAAACATTTATTCATTGCTTATAAATGATTTCAAGTCCAATTGAGAAAATAATATCTCCAAAAATTTAAATTCGAGATATAGAATCTATTATTGCTTCGCTAAGACAAACTTCAATTACTTTGTAATCAACAATTTTAAAATGATTTAAATTGTATTAAAACTAAACTCCCTTTATTTACTTATATTTGGACACATTTACCAATATTATTTTTCGAAAATTTATGTTAAATTTACTTAGTCAAGTGTGCCATTACTTGACTAAGTACCCTAAGAAGCCCCGTATACCCTGGGGCTTCTCTTTTGACTTGATATACAAAAAGTATATTTCCTTCACAGTGCATTACATGTTAAAGTTTTTTATTCACAAAAAAAGCCCCAATACCGTAGTATCAAAGCCTCTCACTCTTAGTATAGAGTCATATATTGATCGCGTTCCCATTACATGACCGTTCCTATTAAGCTGTGCCATATTATATTGAAAACACTAATTTATAAAGGTTTTATAAAAAGCAATGTTTTAAGACCTTCCTCTTCTTCTTTACTTTTGTTTAAAATAACTGCGTCTTCACATGGGTTACTTTCGATTTTCTTTAAGGTAACAGATTGTTTCATTGCATTATGCATTGTACCGTGGATTATTTCTACTGTACGTCCTCGAATCTTACATACTTGCATCTTGCATAACATAAACACATTAAACATTTCCTCATTGATGTACTGGCGTACCACCACTTTAAATTATAATTCCTTCTCGAGTAGAATATATTGATGTCTCGCATAAGGATACATTTTCAATTTTTTCCACCCATCATTAATATAGATATCAGACTCTTGAAGTGGAACGAGTAAATAATCGCCTTTTGAAGATTCACTTCTAATTGTCGACAAGTCATATAAATAACCATATCTCGTTGGCTTTCCCATATCTTTTGTGAATTCAGGATTATCATTATCTTGAATCTTAAGGAATTCATCGTGAGAGATTGGTTCTTGAACAATTCTGTAATACATATAATTTCCCGCGAGCCCATTGATAAACAATTTTGATCTAGAATGTTTCTTCATAAAATTGTTAATTTGTTGTACTTCTGTCACCTTTTGCATCTCAGAATTATAAAAAGTCACCTTTCCATTTGTACCAAAATAGTAGTAAGACGCAAAAAATCCAAATAGTAGAATTGGCAAAACAGCACCGATTAATGTTAATCGGGGGTTAAGTTTATTTACTACACTATACAGTCCAAGACCCGTAAAAATAGCTAACTGAATGTTGATTAGATTCCAATGATTATAATTTGGTGTAACAACCAGTAACAATGGAATGAATGCTATGACACTAATCAGTAGAAGCTGCTTGAACACGTACATCTTATTAGTGAAGAATTCCTTATTTAAAAACAACCCAATGATTGTGAAAGGAAGCAACCAAGGAAAAATCGCACCAAATGGAGAAACTGAATTCCAGGACAGACCATCTGATCCAAACCAATAGATTTTCATACCTTCAATTACGTTTTGCATCATCCTATTAAAGACACCAGGTGTCGAGAAGTCAATCATTGATGATGCGCGATTTGTAGGTAATGGAGATATACCAAACCAAAGGAACTTGTCAACCGACAATCCATGTTTAACATTGACATAATATGCAAAATAGACTATTGGTAAGGCAACTAGAAAAGTCGTCACTGCGAATATCAAACTCTCAGACAACTTTATTCGCTTTAATTTTAGCAGATATAATGCAAACAGAATAAGAACAATTGGGAGGTAAATCCAAGAGGCAACATATCCATAAGCCGTGCCTGCAATAAAAATTGCCGAGAAAAAATAAAGAGCTTTTCTTTTCCGTGATGGCTTTTCTATATTTGCAGCATACGCTAGAAGAACCAAACCGAATAGAAAGATTATTGGTGCAACGTTAGCATCCAAAATCCAACGTGATGAAATAAAAATCCATGGAGCGCTAACGATACCAATTTCCGCAAAAAGCGTCAATTTCCAACTATTTGAGAAGTTTTTGATTATCCACATTAATGCACCAATCAATAATAAGTTCAAAATTACAAATGGAGCCCTAAATACAAGGACGCTAAAACCAAAGAGCTTAACAAACGGAACTACAAACAGGCTGTACAAAACTGATTGTCCCTGTCCCCAAACACTTGTAAAATAAACTGGATTTTCTACACCATGAATATCCGTACCAAAATTTGCGAGACTTATAACTTCATTCATATAATTAGCTTCATCAATAAAGATGCCGGGAATTTCATCAATTTTATAAAAAATAAGAAATGAATAGCTAATAAAAATCGCAATAGCAAAAAAAGCTGAAACTTTCTCAGATAATACCGAATCAAAGCTCAAATTGCTCTTAAAAACATTTTTTAATTTAAATCTCAATCTAGTCAAAAATCCCATATTCAATTATCCTCTCATTACTTGTTTTCTAATTTCCTTGTAACCCTAATAATTTGTGCGTTTTATCTATATATAATATAAATTCAATGTTATTCAGTAAAATTTAGATTTATAATCCCACAAATTATAAAAAGAAAAAAATATTATTTATAACTCCGCCTATTATACTATCATAATCCTGCAAATTATGGATATAATCCCATAAATTATAAAAATTCCAAAAAATCAATCATATTAAGATCCCATTCACTTCGACATACACATGCGGTTCTTCTATTAGAATCTGGTGCAAGTATGAAATACATTCAAGACGTTCGGGGCATAAAAATATCGAAATCACTTTGAATGTTTATTCGCATATCAGTGACAAGATTAATAAAGATTCCATCGCAGAATTTGAAGCCTATATGAATGATGCTTTGGGTTGAAGAATTTTTTCGGATTTTTTGTGGCTGTTTTTCTTTTCATACTTTTAACATTGATTTAGCCACAAAAAGAAAAAAGCCCCGATACCAGTAGTATCAAGGCTTCTTTCTCTTAGTAAAGAGTCATATATTGATCGCGTTCCCATTGATGGACTTGCGTTCTGAACATATCCCACTCGATTTCTTTCGCTTCGATAAAGTGCTCAAGTAAGTGTTCTCCTAACGCACCGCAAATGATTTCGTTTGATTTTAGTTCTTTTAATGCTTGTGCTAATGTAGCTGGTAAATCAATAATTCCTGCGTTTTCACGTTCTTCTGGAGTCATTACATAAATGTTGCGATCTACTGCAGGTGGTACCGCAAGTTTATTTTTAATTCCGTCAAGACCTGCTGCTAGTAATACGGCCATTGCTAAATATGCGTTTGCAGCCGGATCCACGCTGCGTACTTCTACGCGTGTACTTACGCCGCGAGATGCGGGAATACGGATTAATGGGCTACGGTTTTGCGCAGACCATGCTACGTAACAAGGCGCTTCATATCCAGGTACTAAACGTTTATAAGAGTTTACAGTTGGATTTGTTACAGCTGTAAAGCTTGATGCATGTTTTAAAATACCTGCGATGAAGTGGCGAGCATCATCACTTAATTGTAAATCACCATTTTGATCATAGAATACGTTCTCACCGTTTTTGAATAGTGATAAGTTACAGTGCATACCAGAACCGTTTACACCAAATAACGGTTTTGGCATAAATGTTGCATGTAAGCCGTGTTTACGCGCGATTGTTTTTACAACAAGTTTAAATGTTTGGATGTCATCACACGCTTTAATTGCATTTGCATATTTGAAGTCAATTTCATGTTGCCCTGGTGCAACTTCATGATGAGATGCTTCAATTTCAAAACCCATTTCTTCGAGTTCAAGTACGATATCACGACGGCAGTTTTCTCCTAAATCCATTGGAGCAAGGTCAAAATATCCACCATTATCATTTAATTCTAATGTTGGATTTCCTTTTTCATCAACCTTAAATAAGAAAAACTCTGGCTCTGGTCCAAGGTTGAAATCAGTGAAGCCAAGCGCTTCCATTTCTTTTAACATACGTTTTAAATTGTTACGTGGATCACCTTCAAACGGTGTACCGTCTGCATTGTAAATATCACAAATTAATCTCGCTACTTTTCCTTTTTCAGCAGTCCACGGGAAAACTACCCATGTATCTAGGTCTGGATATAAGTACATATCAGATTCTTCAATGCGAACAAATCCTTCAATAGAAGATCCGTCAAACATCATTTTGTTATCTAGAGCTTTTGTTAACTGACTAACTGGAATTTCTACGTTTTTAATACTTCCTAAAAGATCCGTAAATTGTAAACGGATATACTTTACATTCTCTTCTTTCGCCAAGCGGAAAATATCTTCTTTTGTGTACTTTGCCATTTTCAATTCCTCCTTAGTCCCTCTAAACATTATCAAAATTATCAATCATTAATGAAAAAATCTTGAAATATCACCTTGTCGTAAAGATGTTCGATTAAATCTGCCTGTATGTTGCAATTCATCTCGAAGTATTTTCCGAAGTTCAGATTTCGAAATTTCCTTTACTTCTTCTCTTACTTGTAGCACTTCTGATTGATTTACCTTCATTAATAGTACTTGTTTAATACCAGCCATGTTTAAACCTTGATCTAACAAGTCTTTAATCTCTAACAATTTATCTACGTCGTTAAATGAAAATAATCTACGATTTCCTTTTGTACGGGTTGGGGAAATCAATTTATGTTCTTCATAGTAACGAATTTGACGCGCAGATAACTGTGTTAAATCCATAACTATACTTATCGGAAACAGCGGAGCAGAACGTCGATCATTTTGTGTCACTTCAGTTCCTCCTTCGCCTTAACTTGATTCTCATTTTATATCATGTTATGTTTCATGTCAACAGATGTTAGCTTTTCTAACATGGTTTTCCGAAAAAATTTTTCACTTTTATTAAAATGTCTTAATTCCTTACTTCTATACAAAAAAAGCTGCCCAAATTGGCAGCTTCATTTAAGAAATTACTAATAGATTTTTTTCAACAAGCGCATCAATAGCAGAACAAATTGCAATCTTCACATGCGAATATGTTAAGCCCCCTTGTACATAAGCAACATAAGGTGGACGAATCGGACCATCTGCTGATAATTCAATACTCGCACCTTGAATAAATGTACCTGCAGCCATAATTACATCATCTTCATAACCGGGCATATAACTCGGATACGGTGTAAAATGGGAATTAATCGGTGATGCATATTGAATCGCTTGACAAAATGCAATCATACGTTCTTTATCATCAAATTGAACCGATTGTATTAAATCTGTTCGCGGCGCATCCCAAGTTGGTGATGTGTTCATACCAAGTTTCTCTAAAAAGGCCGCTGTAAAAATTGCACCTTTCAATGCTTGACCGGCAACATGAGGAGCTAAGAAAAATCCTTGATACATCTCTTGCAAACTATATAATGATGCACCAGCTTCCGCTCCAATACCCGGAGACGTCAAACGATATGCACACGCTTCTACATAATCCTCTTTCCCAACAATGTAGCCGCCCGTTTTCACGATGCCACCACCTGGATTTTTAATAAGCGAACCTGCCATTAAATCTGCACCAACATGACACGGTTCTAACTCTTCTACAAATTCTCCGTAGCAGTTATCTACAAACACAACAACATCTGGTTTAATTTCTTTTACAAACGCAATCATTTCTTTAATTTCAGCAATTGTAAATGACGGGCGTGTTGCATATCCCTTCGAACGTTGAATTCCAATCATCTTTGTATTTTCACGGATCGCCGCTTGCACTGCAGCAAAATCAACACGTCCCTCTTCTGTTAAAGAAACCGCCTGATAACCGATATTATACTCTTTAAATGAGCCAACACCTTTTCCGCGAACACCAACAATTTCTTCTAACGTATCATATGGCTTACCAGTTATATATAATAATTCATCATTAGGGCGTAAAATCCCAAATAATGCGGTAGAGATTGCGTGAGTTCCAGAAATAATTTGCGGACGCACAAGACCCGCTTCTGCCCCAAACACATCAGCATACACTTTTTCTAACGTATCACGGCCAATATCATCATAGCCATATCCTGTTGTTGGAATAAAGTGCGCATCACTAATTTTATGATTACGAAAACTTTCTAACACACGAAATTGATTACTTTCGATTACTTCATCAATCCGTTTATGTATATCCGTAATTTGCATTTCTACTTCTTTTACAATCGGGGCAATCTTCTCCCCATTCTTTAATCGATTAAACATCTTCTTCCCCTTCTCCTTTTCTCGTTGAATATTTATAGATTTGTCCATTTAGCGGAGAATGAGCAAAAATATACCCTGTACATTCATATGCTTGCTTCTCATCTTGAAACGTCATTGCTGTTAACACTGTTTCTGTTTTTAAAAGTGTCAACAATCTACCTTCATGCACCGGAATCATTAATTCATACAAATCCATGCGCTGCATCATTTCTTTTTCTACAACTTCTTTTAATCTTTCTAAATCCACCTCACAAAAGGCACTTGTCATAATAAAATCATTATTCGGGAACGGAATGAAGTTTGGATGTAACTTATCCTTTTTGTTGTACACAGTAATCATCGGGATGTGCTCAAATTCAAGATCTTGCAATAGTTTTTTCACAGTCTCTTCATGCCCAATATAATTCGGATCAGCTGAATCGATAACATACAAAACAACATCCGCTTCATTTACTTCTTCTAACGTGGAACGAAATGCCGCAACTAACGATGTCGGTAAATCTTGAATAAACCCAACTGTATCTGTTAATAACACTGTATATCCACATGGCAACTGCATTTTACGTGTCGTCGGATCAAGAGTTGCAAACAATAAATCTTCCTCAAATGTATCAGCCGCCGTTAATCTGTTAAACAATGTAGATTTACCAGCATTCGTGTATCCGACTAAAGCAACTTGAAAAACTTGATTTTCCTTACGTCGCTCACGATATCTTTTACGGTGCTCTACAACACTAGAGAGTTGTCGTTTAATTTCATCAATGCGAGAACGAATATGGCGACGATCCGTTTCTAACTTTGTTTCTCCTGGTCCTCTCGTACCAATACCACCACCAAGGCGAGATAACGATTGTCCTTGTCCTACAAGACGTGGCAACGCATATTGAAGCTGCGCAAGTTCCACTTGCAATTTACCTTCTCTCGACTTCGCACGCTGAGCAAAAATATCTAGTATAAGTTGTGTGCGATCAATAACCCTCGCATCTAACTGGGATGATAAATTTCGAATTTGACTCGGTGTTAATTCATTATTAAAAATAATAACATCTGGCTCCAGTTCTTCTGCAAGTAGAGAAAGTTCTTCTAACTTCCCTTTTCCAATATACGTTGCCGGATGAAACTTAGTACGTTTTTGCACCGTCATCACTAACACTTCTGCTTGTGCTGTTTTTGCTAATGATGCTAATTCTTCCATCGAGTGTTCAAAACGTTCTTCATCATCTTCAGGTAATTGACAGCCAACGAGTATCACTTTTTCTTTTTTTTCTAACAAATATCCTCACGCATCCTTTTCGAAAATTAAACCTTCTAATATAATAGCAGAGTAAGAACATTTCATCTAGTTAGTGGGGGAGAATTTCATGGCATGGGATTTATTTAGCATCATCGGTACAATCGCCTTCGCTTTAAGCGGAGCAATCATCGCGATGGAAGAAGAGTATGATATTTTCGGGGTTTATATTTTAGGGATGGCAACCGCGTTCGGGGGAGGCGCACTGCGTAATTTATTAATTGGCTATCCAATTGTTTCACTTTGGAAACAAGATATGTTATTTGAAATTGCAATGTTATCAATGACTATTATATTTTTATTCCCGAACAGACTCATTAAACATTGGAAACGCTGGGAAAATATTACCGATGCAATCGGTTTATCTGCATTTGCAATTCAAGGTGCATTATATGCCCAAAAACTAGATCTACCAATTAGCGCAACGATTGTCGCTGCTGTCTTAACAGGTATCGGCGGCGGTATTATCCGCGATTTATTAGCACGTCGAAAACCGCTTGTACTTCGAACGGAGATTTATGCACTTTGGACAATTTTAGCCGGATTTTTAATTGGCACTAAAATTGTTACAAGTGACTTCGCATTGTATGCTTTATTCATTCTTATCGTATGTTTCCGTATGATTTCTATATACTATCAATGGCATTTGCCACATCGTAGTGTAGAAAAAATCAAACATTTCAATGATAGATAACAGATTAACTCTTTACTTTTGTAAAGAGTTTTTCTTTTTACCTTGTCTTAATCAAAAGAAAAATTCCAGTGATAGAAGTATTATTTTATTGCATGTTTTTTGCCCACTTCCGTAAATACTATTTCTTAAAGAGAGGTGAGGAAAATGACAAAGCATGTAAATAAAGGTGCACAAAGAAGTTCCGTGGATCAATTTGGCCATGATGTAAATTCTGCATACGAAAAAAGCAAAAAAATAGAACGTTCTCACAAAGCATATCAGCAAAAAGCAAAAGAAGAACAGGAGTGAAATATAATGGCAAAAGGAAACAACAACCGTAATCGCGGGCAAAGCAGTAGTGTTAATTCACAAGGACTCGCTTCAGATGTAGCAGATCAAAGTCCAAAAAACCAATTAGGACAACGCGCAAAAACAAAAAATACGAAATAAAACACGAAGCATTACGCTTCGTGTTTTATAATAAATAATTTATCCCGCTATTCGTGGGCAGTAATACTCCCGCCTCAAAATTCAGCAAAAGCATTGTCCAGCTCTAGCGGCTAGAATCTCCGGCCGTTTCACCCCCTCAGACGAGGCAAAAAGCGCCTCTCCGCCCTGTGCTCCAACGTCCTGCGATTCTGAGCGAGCCGCTTCCGCTTTTCTTAAGAAGTTAGGCGGGAGATAAACTGCCCGTAAAAGCCCGATTGGTGAGGGCTGATAATCAGTGGGTGATGAAGAAAACCCCCACTGATTAAAGTTTCACTTCATGAATTGCACTCTCCTTCTTCAAGTGTCAAATCACTACTAGAAATTGTTATTAAATCATATTTATCGTACGTTTCTTCCTGAAGCAGCCTCATCGCTTGCGTACGAATGGATTTTTCCACAACATTACGAACGTAGCGCCCATTGCTAAAAGAAGTAATCTGTGATGAGTATTTTACTGCATTTAAATGATCACGAAGATTCCACTCTGCCTCTTTTGATAATTGATACTCCCGTTCATCATACATCTGTTTCCCTATTTCTAAGAGTTGATTGACGGTGTAATCTGAAAACTCAATAATGAAAGGAAAGCGAGATTGCAAACCAGGGTTTAGTGATAGGAAATGGTTCATCTCACGTGAATACCCTGCTAAAATGAGCACAAAAGCATGCTGCTTATCTTCCATATGTTTAACGAGCGTATCAATCGCCTCTTTCCCAAAATCTTTTTCACCACCACGCGCAAGCGAATAAGCCTCATCAATAAATAAAATTCCTCCCATTGATTTTCGAATGAGGTCACGCGTTTTTTGCGCAGTATGCCCGATATATTCGCCGACTAAATCCGCTCGTTCCGCTTCAACTAAATGCCCTTTCGATAACACATTCATCTCAAATAATAACTTCCCAATCATCCTAGCAACAGTTGTTTTCCCCGTTCCCGGATTACCTTTAAACAACATATGAAGGACTTGTTTCTCTGATTTCAAACCAGCTTCTTGCCGTTTTTTATTTACATAAATCCACGCATAAATTTCTTTTATAATTTTTTTAATTTCCTGCATTCCAACAAGCTTGCTCATTTCTTCTTCAATCCGCTGTAACATTTCATGTTTTGTAACAGTTTCATTTGAAAGATTTTGCTTTTGTTCAGGAGGAGAAACAGAATTTTTCTTTCGGTGATTTAGCACAATGTTAATTTGGTTATTATTCTTCTTTCGCATCGACTGTTCCATACAATCACCTCATTTTTATCATTTCACTGACGAATATTGTCAACATTTGCGCTTTCCCAAGAAATAAACATTTTCTGAAAATTTTTGTTATAATGTAAGAAAACTAGGGAGGTGGGACTATGTCAACAAAAGACCTTAATGATACAGTACAAGCTTTCTCTGCTTATTTATTAAATAAGGGCCGAAAGCCTTCGACAATTAAACGATACGCCTACGACATCGAAGATTTTGTTCATTGGTTAGAAAAAAACAAAAAAGTTTCCTCTAATAATATATGGGGGACACTTTGTACAAAAGACTATGAAGATTATTTTTCAGACTTAAAAATAAAACGTCATTACTCCGAAAAAACAATGCACCGTGTTTTTATTGTGTTAAATCGGCTGTATCATTTTTTAAACCTACCTAGCCCACTAAAAGATATGGAACTGATCATACAGCCAGATCGTACATTGCGAGATGAAGATTTCATTTCACCACAAGAAGAACAGCGTTTAAAATATATTTTAACTTCTTTAGAAGGACTGTCAGATAAACAGCGACCTGTACGTCCATTACTCATGGATCGAAACGTTTGTATTATTATGCTTCTGTTCGATTACGGATTATCATTACAAGAACTTATATCATTGAATATGCAGCATGTCCATTTTGAAAATAATACATTATCTGTCCCCGCCGCACCCGGAATAGAACGAGTCATTACATTAACTGAGGGAGATAAGAAAAAGTTATATCATTACTATAAAAAAATCCCTGAGCCAGTACGCCCAAAATATCATAGCTCAGATCCAGTATTTGTAGCCTTTGACTTTAACCGAAATACATTTCGTTGGGTATATGAAAATGACGCTCCAAAAAGATTGACAGAAATTTCCGTACAAAAAATGATTCGACTTGAAGTAGCACGTGCAGGGCTGCGTAAAGGTATCTCTGCTCAACATTTACGCAATACATTTATTTTACAACTCATTCAACAGCACACTCCTGAACAAGAAATTATAAAACGGATTGGTTTCAAATCAAAAATTTCATTAAAAAGATATTATAACTATGCAAAGCAAAAAGAGAATGCTTCGTAATAAGTTAAATAAGGATTGTAAAATATTTCGTCAAAAACCGCTCAGAAATCCGAGCGGTTTTACTTGTTGTAGAAATGAAAAAAGAGCGAATGATTCGCTCTTTTTACTATGTACAAATCTTTACTATTCTAATTCGATTGAAACATTCTTTTGTGGAACAAATGTAGAAATCGCATGTTTATAAATAAGCTGTTGCTTACCTTCTGTTTCCAACAGTACAGTGAAATTATCAAATCCTTTAATTAAACCACGAAGTTGGAAGCCATTTAATAAGTACAGCGTAACAAACGTATTCTCTTTACGGAGTTGGTTTAAAAATTGATCTTGAATATTGATTGATTGCTTCATGTCGAATCCTCCTCTTTTTCTCTACAACTTATTATTCGACTTAAGTTGTAGCTTTCCTTCTGTGTACTGTAAAATTTCTCGAAATTTTTCACCACTTGTAACGTCAAACCAATTAACATCCATTTTATTACGGAACCAAGTTAATTGACGTTTTGCATAGCGACGAGAATTCGTTTTTAAAGCGATTATTGCTTCTTCTAACGAAATTTTCCCATCAAAATATTCATACAATTCTTTATAACCAATCGCTTGAATAGATTGACAATCCCGAATTCCTTCTTCATATAAGCGCTTAACCTCTTCTAATAAACCTTGCTCCATCATATTGTCTACACGTAAATTAATGCGACCATATAATAAATCTCGATCCATTGTTAAACCAATTAAAGCAACGTCATATAACAATTTATTTTCTTGTTGTTCTAATTGATCACTCATTTTTTGCCCTGTTGTATGAAAAATTTCTAAAGCACGAATGACACGCCTTACATTGTTTGGATGAATACGCTTTGCACTTATTGGATCAACCTCTTCTAACTTTCCATGTATATACTCTACACCGCGCTCCTCCGCTAATTGTTCTAACCGCTTACGGTACGCATGATCTCCTGGTTCATCAGAAAATTGGTAATCATATAACACGGATTGTACATATAAACCTGTTCCCCCAACAATTATAGGAAGTTTACCACGATTTATAACATCTTCTATATGGCCGCGTACAAGTTCTTGAAACTCAGCAACAGAGAAGGAATCTTCTGGATTTTTTATATCAATCATATAATGCGGAATTCCGTCCATCTCTTCTTCTGTAACTTTCGCCGTACCTATATCCATACTACGATAAATTTGCATTGAATCACCGCTTATAATTTCCCCATTTAATGTTTTTGCCAATTCAATACTAAGCTTCGTTTTTCCAACTGCAGTTGGTCCAATAATAACAACAACTTTTTCCTGTTTTTCTACTCCCATACACTTCAACTCTCTTTATGTAACGTTATACATCTGATTATTATATCCAATCTTACCAACTTTAATAGCCAAATTGCAAGTTATCTTATTATGGTAATTGAAATTGTATACATGTTTATTAAAAAATACAACCTATTTTGCATGTTTTGTCCACCCACTTCATATACATAGTAAAAACTAAAATGGAGATGATACTATGAAAGATGGACAAGCTCCTATTGATTTTCGCTCATTAATAGAAGATTTAATTTTAGCAACAGCAACAAATGAAATACATTGCTCTCAAGAAGAGTTATACTTTGCACTAAATTGTTTACTCCGGTCATTTCATATAATACTTACAGACAAGGAAACAGACACAATGAATACCGAATATATCCAAACTCAATTTTGCACCGCATATAACATTTTAACAGGACGAACAATATACCCATTCTAAACAATCCTTCATCTATATATAAATCCAACTTGACTTTCCAACACACTAGTCGCCGCCATGCCAAACAAAAAGTAACCTTCCACTCTCTTCCTCTCTTCGTTTGAACATCGCATGTGGCAGAAATAGGCACTGACCGCTTCTACTCATCGCCAGACGCTCTCTTCCATCTAAAAAGAAAAAAGATTTATGTTAGGTTTTTAATTTGGATTTATATATATATAAGTCCAACGTAACTATTCAGTCACTCTATAAAAGAACGAAAGAAAAGAAAAGCAAACAAAAACACCTCTTTAATAAAGAAGTGTTTTTGTTTGCTTATAATGATGCTCGATAGATCGCTACAACATCTTGTTTATTTAACTCTTTAAACTGCCCAAACTCGCCATATGCCATTGCCTTTTCTGCCATAACATCAATTTGTTCCTCACCAATTTTGTAATCCACTAAACGAGCCGGCGCTCCAATAGATGTCCAAAATTGACGCAATGCTTCAATTCCTTCCAATGCTATGTCAACATCAGTTTTCCCCTCTGTTTGAACATGGAATACTCGAATCGCAAATTGTTTAAAGCGATCTACATTTTCATATAAAACATGTTTCATCCAATTCGGGAATAAAATCGCTAAACCACCGCCATGCGGGATATCATACACTGCCGAAACAGCATGCTCAATGTTATGCGTTGCCCAGTCTCCACGTACACCCATCGCCAAAATACCATTTAACGCCATTGTACCGCAGTATAAAATTATTTCTCGATGCTCATAACTTTCTAAATCATTCAGCAGTTTTGGAGCTGTTTCAATAACCGTTTGTAAAATAGATTCACAATAACGGTCCTGCAATGCCGTATTTGTACCTTGGTGAAAATATTGTTCGAATACATGCGACATAATGTCAACAATACCATAGATGGTTTGGTTACGTGGCACAGAAGTTGTGTGGCTTGGATCTAAAATAGAAAATTGCGGAAATGTTACTGGACTTCCCCAGCCATACTTCTCATTCGTTTCCCAATTTGTAATAACTGACCCTGCATTCATTTCAGAACCTGTGGCAGCTAAAGTTAACACTGTTCCAAAAGGTAACGCTTCTGTTGCGATCGCTTTTTTCGTAACAAGATCCCAAGCATCTCCATCATACTTACTACCAGCAGCAATCGCTTTTGTGCAATCTATTACACTTCCGCCGCCCACAGCTAAAATAAACTCCATACCATTTTCTTTACAAATTTGAATCCCTTTGTTTACTGTTGATAAACGGGGGTTAGGTTCCACACCACTTAACTCAAAAATTTCTGCATCTATTTCTTTTAACATAGATATTACATTATCGTAAATTCCATTTTGTTTAATACTTCCACCGCCATATACGAGTAACACCCTTTTCCCGTATTGAGGTATTTCTACTTTCAATTGTTCTAATTGCCCTTTTCCAAAAATAAGCTTCGTTGGATTACGAAATACAAAGTTTTGCATACACTTCATCCTTTCTAGATAAAAGTAACTATACTTTTGTATATCATATATTTTGTTTTTTCACAAAAAAATCTGCTTATACAAAAAAAAATCTCAGCTAAAACTGAGATTTTTTTAATAATAAGGTGAAATCATTAAGTATACGATAACACCTGAAAGACTTACATATAACCAAATTGGCATCGTCCAACGTACAATTTTACGATGGCGAGTCAATTGGTTTGTAAATCCGTACACTAAAGAAAATAATGCAAGCGGCACAATAATAGCTGCAAGGAAAATATGTGTAATTAAAATAAAGAAATATACATATTTAATGATTCCTTCTCCACCAAAATGCGTTGCTGGCGCTAAATAATGATACGTTAAATACGAAACACAAAATATCAATGTTGTTGTAAATGCGGCAAGAATAAATCCTCTATGTAGCTTTACATTCTTTTTAATAATTGAGAACAACGCTGCAAGTAAAAACACGAATGTAAAACTATTACAAATCGCATTGACAAGAGGTAAAATTGTTACATCAAAATGTACTTCTCCTTTGTATCCAACCGGTCCAAAAAACAAAAATAAAATAATCGCATTGACGACCACAGAAAGCGTTATTACAACAGGAGCATAGCTCTTCTGTTTCACAGAACGATCAGTCAAATTGTTCACTCCCTCATCCTTCTTAAAATATATATTCACTTCATTATTTTAACATATTATTCACAGTATAAATGTGACAAATGTTTGAAATCATTATGTAAAGTGAAACTTCAATGTTAATCATCTTCCCACTCACAAATTACAAAAATAGACAATTACACTAAAAATATAAAAAACCCGAATAGGAACCACCTCACTATCCGGATTTATGCTTTATTAAGCTTTCTCTTCGAACAAACGTACAATTTCAATAATAACTTGCACCGCTTTTTCCATATTATCTACAGACACATATTCAAATTTACCGTGGTAGTTTTCCCCGCCCGTAAAAATATTTGGTGTCGGTAGACCCATATACGATAACTGCGAACCGTCAGTTCCACCGCGAATTGGTTGAATATTCGGTTCGATATCAAGATTTTTCATCGCTTCATATGCAATATCAACAATCTCTTTCACCGGTTCAATCTTTTCAAGCATATTATAATACTGATCATTCATCTCAAGAATTATATTTTCCGCACCATACTTCTCTTGCATCTGCTTTGTAATGGCTGCTATGTTCTCTTTTCGAACATTAAAATGTTCGCGGTCAAAATCACGAATAATGTAAGTAGATTGACTTCGCTCAACATCACCATTTATAGAAATAAGGTGATAGAATCCTTCGTATCCCTCTGTATATTCCGGCGCTTCTTCTACTGGTAGTTGTCCGTGAAATTCCATTGCGAGCTTGCTAGCATTTACCATCTTATTTTTAGCTGTACCAGGATGAGTGCTATTCCCTTTAAAAATGAGCTTGGCACCGGCAGCGTTAAAACTTTCATATTCTAATCCACCTAGCGGACCTCCATCCATTGTATACGCAAATGAAGCTCCAAAAGCTTCTACATCAAAATGAGATGGACCGCGGCCAATTTCTTCATCAGGAGTAAATGCTACTCTAATTTTCCCGTGTTTAATTTGTGGGTTATGTAATAAATAATTCATTGCTGTCATAATTTCTGTAATGCCTGCTTTATCATCTGCACCAAGAAGTGTTGTTCCATCAGTCGTAATTAATGTATGGCCTTGATAAGATGGGAGTTCTGGAAATAATTCTGGAGTTAATACAACACCAAGCTCCTTATTTAACGTAATTGCCTTCCCATCAAAATTTTCATAAATTTGTGGCAACACATTCTTCCCAGTAAAATCTGTTGCTGTATCTAAATGAGCTAAAAAACCCATTACAGGTACCTGCTTATCCGTATTCGCAGGAAGCGTAGCCATCACGTAGCTATTTTCATCCATCGTTACTTCTGATAATCCAATCGCTTTCAACTCTTCTACCAGTTGCTTTGCAAACTCAATTTGGCCAGGCGTTGATGGCACAGTTTGACTTTCTGCATCAGATTGTGTATCCACCTTAACATATCTTGTAAAGCGTTCAATAATTTCTTTTTTCATACTCTCTCACTCCTTTTTATCTATCTTTATTTATTATAAACCTTTGTAACACGTTTTTTTATTTCTTTTCATTTTATTTTTATATAAATCCAAGTTGATTTTTTAACACATAGATTGTTGCTATATAGAATACAACATGCCCGCTACTGGCCTGCTCCTTTTTGTTTAAAACTGGGCATGTGGTAGAAAAAGGCCCTGACCGCTCCAATGCGCGGACAGACGCTCTCATCCTCCCCTAAAAGAGGAGGTTTTATGTCAGGTTTTCAATTTGGATTTATATATGAAAATTCAATGAACAATCTAAAAAAAACAGACCTTTGTTTTGAAACAAAGGTCTGCTTTTCAATCCTTATTCACCTAAATCAACATTGTGGTACACTTGTTGAACATCTTCTAAATCTTCTAATGCATCAATCATTTTTTCAAATTTCACTTGTGCATCTTCTGGAAGTGTTACTTCGCTTTGTGCAAGCATTGTTAATTCTGCAACTGTAAATTCAGTTATACCAGCATTGTTAAATGCCTCTTGTACTGCATGGAATTGTTCTGGGTCCGCATAAACGATAACTGCTTCCTCTTCTTCTAAGATGTCACGCACATCTACATCTGCTTCCATTAAGATTTCAAGAGCTTCATCTGCTGTTTTACCTTCAAGACCAATAACAGCAGTTGCATCAAACATATACGCTACTGATCCGTTTACTCCCATGTTACCAGCATTTTTGCTAAATGCTGCACGTACATCTGCTGCAGTACGGTTCACGTTATTTGTTAATGTATCTACGATTACCATTGATCCATTTGGTCCGAATCCTTCATAACGAAGTTCGTCATAGCTTTCTTCTGAACCACCTTTTGCTTTTTCAATCGCACGGTCAATGATTGTTTTCGGTACGCTGTACGTTTTTGCACGTTCAAGTACAACTCTTAAAGTCTGGTTAGATTCCGGATCTGGTTCCCCTTGTTTTGCTGCTACATAAATTTCACGTCCAAATTTTGCATAAATACGACTCGTATTTGCATCTTTTGACGCTTTTTTGTCTTTAATATTATTCCACTTACGTCCCATACTAGTTCCACTCTCTTTCAACTTTAAATCTACATAAAAATAGTAATATAAAACATGCTGTTTCTTCAACAATTTTTCATTATATTTCACATTGTTAACAAAAAAGACAAATTGAAGATGTCACATTTATTCACTATATTGTATTATACATTATTACAAGTTTAATAATCAAAGATAGATAGGTCGTTCTTAATTTTTATAAATTTCACGTTAAAAAACCTACTTATATAAATCCAAATTAAAAACCTAACCTAAAAACCCTGTTCTTTTTAGATGGTCGTGAGCGCCTGGCCATGAGTAGTAGCGGTCAGGGCCCTTTCCTGCCACTTGCCAAGTTTTAAACAAAAGGAGCAGGACAGTAGGAGGCATGTTTGTTTTTGCATAGCTGCAATCTTTCGGTTAAAAAACCGATTTGGATTTATAAATTGATAAATACTACTAACTCCATTAGACTTTTTTAAGAAGTCTCAAACAATAGTTCAATTTCAAAATTATTATGACAATTTTCTATATAGCAAACCTTAAACAATCTTCTAAAAAATAAAATATTCAAACTATATACCTTGTATGAAATCACATAAATACTACCAACAATTCTTCTCTTCAATCCACTTCTTCAAATCTATTTTCTGAATGGTTCTCTTCACTTATATGACTATGTTTCTTTGAATATACAAAGTAAACAAATGCTCCGATTACTAACCAAATTCCAAAATACAACCACGTTGTTAAAGGCAAGTTAAACATTAAGAATAAACAACATACAATAGAAATAATCGGTACAAGCGGTACAAGCGGTACCATAAATCCCCGCTGTAATTCCGGATGCTTTTTACGAAGAATAATGACAGATACCCCAACCATTGCAAACGTTAAGAGCGCTCCAATATTCGCTAAATTCGATAATTCTTTCAAATCGACAAACCCAGCAATTAAAGCACTACCCGTTCCAGTTAACCAAGTTGAAAATGACGGCGCTTCTGTTTTTTTATTGATTTTTGCAAAAGCTGCTGGCAATAAACCATCACGGCTCATCGCAAAGAATACACGCGTTGTTGCATAAATGTAAGCGAAGATGACCGCCATAATTCCAATTACAGCTCCAAATGCAATTACACCAGCCACTTTATCTTGTCCCACAACTTCTAATACGTAAGCCATTGCTTCTGGCACGTTCAATTCTTTATACGATACCATTCCAGTCATTACAAGACACACTGCAACATAAATAATGGTACAAATCACTAATGATGCAATAATACCAATTGGTAGATCGCGCTGCGGATTTTTTACTTCTTCTGCTGAAGTTGCCAGCGCATCAAATCCTAAAAAAGCAAAGAATACAGCGGCTCCCCCTGAAAAAATACCACTTATACCATACGGTGCAAATGGAATCCAGTTTGCTGGTTTTACATAAAACACACCAACAGCAATAAATAATACGACAATACAAATTTTAATTAACACCATTGCATTATTTACACGTTTACTTTCTTTCGTCCCACGTGATAATAGCCATGTTAGTGCAAATGTAATCATTACTGCTGGCAAATTCATAATTCCGCCCTGTGATGGGATTGTTAACAATGCTTTCGGTATCTCTAATCCAAATCCACTTATTAAGTTGTGAAAATACCCGGTCCATCCACCAGCTACTGCTGCTGTTGTTACGACGTATACGGATAATAGCGTCCATCCCATTAAATGTGCGACAAACTCTCCAATTGTTGCATAGGAATATGTGTATACACTCCCCGATACCGGAAGTGTAGAAGCAACTTCGGCATAGCATAAAGCTGCAAATCCACAAACAATTGCTGCAATCATAAATGAAAATATTACTGCAGGACCAGCATCTCTTGCTGCAACTAATCCAGTAAGCACGAGAACACCCGTGCCGATTATCGCACCAATCCCTAACATCGTTAGATCAAACGCTCCTAATGTTTTCGTTAACGTTTTACTTTTACTCTCCCTTAACAACTGGGTAACAGATTTCTTTTTAAATAAATTAATTATGATACTGACCCCCCTTATACTATATATATTCAAATTAAAAATGCGACATAAAACCTCTTTTTTTAGGGGGACAAGAGCATCTGGCCGTACATAGAAGCGGGTCAGGGCCTTTTCCTACTACATGCGAGGTTCCTAACAAAGAAAGTAAGCGAGTTACAGGTCATGTTGTATTCTGAGAAATGCGCAGCCGACTGTTCAGGCTCGTTGACTAAGGTTCTTAAACATGAAAGCTTAGAAGACAAAGTTAGACAAAGATGTCGAAAAATTTAAATGAATTTATATAAGAAAAGCTAAGAGGATCTCTCTTAGCTCTTCCCGTGTTCTATGAATTTATTTCTCGGTCTTTATGTTATATTACTTTACTTCATTCGCGAAGAAATGCTCACATACGCTAGAAATACGAGTTAAATCAACATTTCCGCCAGAAATAATCGCTACTACTTTTTTCCCTTTAATATAGGAATCAACTTTACCTGCAAGAAGAGCAGCTGTCGCTAATGCTCCTGCGCCTTCTACAACAGCTTTTCCGCGTTGTAATAAATCTTTCATAGCTACTTCTAACTCATCTTCTGACACTGTTACAATATCATCAACTAATTCTTCTACGATTTCAAAAGTTAAGTTTCCTGGAATTTTTACTGCACAGCCATCAGCAATAGTTGGTGCTTCATAATGCTCGACAATTTCACCTTTATCATAAGAAGCTTTCATTCCATGAACATTATCAGCTTGGACACCAATTACATTGATAGAAGGGTTGTAAGATTTAAGTGCAACTGCGATTCCAGAAATAATTCCGCCGCCGCCAATTGGTACAATTACAGTATCAACGTCCCACATATCATCAAGAATATCAATACCAATTGTTCCTTGACCTGCCATAACTTGCACATCATCATATGGATGTAAATATGTTTCTCCAGTTTCTTTTATAATTTCTTCACATTTTTCTTTTGCATCATCAAACGTATCACCGTATAAAATGACTTCTGAACCGTATCCTCTCGTTGCTTCAACTTTCGCCTTTGGAGCAGAAGTTGGCATCACGATTTTACTTTTAATTCCAAGTAAATGTGAAGATAATGCAACACCTTGTGCATGGTTACCTGCAGAACAAGCAATAACTCCACGAGCTTTTTCTTCTTCTGTTAAAGTAGAAATTTTATTGAATGCTCCGCGAAATTTAAATGATCCTGTTAACTGCATATTTTCTAATTTTAAATATATTTCTCCACCTGTTTTACTTGTTAAATAAAAGGATTTAACAAGTGGTGTTTTACGTACGTTTCTATCAAGAACTTGTTTAGCATTTTTTATATCAACAATATTTAGTGGCAAAGTTTTCGTATTCATATCAACACTTCTTTCAATTGTTTATAATGTAATCCTAACGTTCTTCCTAAACTTTTATAATACTTCGTTCAATTGTTTATAATCTAATTCTAACGTTGTTCCTAAATTTTTATAAGTAATGGTTCCTTTATAAATATTGACACCATGTACTAATGCTGGTTTGTTTTGAATAGTCTTTTCTAAACCATCGTTAGCAATTGCTAATAAATAATCGATATTTCCATTCGCTAACGCCATAGTCGAAGTACGTGGAGTCGCTCCTGGCATATTTGGTACAGCATAATGAATTACACCGTGCTTAATAAATACAGGATCATTATGTGTTGTATAGTGATCAATTGTTTCAATTGTTCCGCCTTGATCAATTGAAATATCAACTACAACACTGCCTGGTTTCATAGACTGAATCATGTACTCTTTCACGATTTTTGGTGGTCTAGCACCCGGAATTAAAATAGTTGAAATAAATAAATCTGCAGTTTTAATTGTTCTCTCTAAGTTTTCAGTAGTAGATTCAATAACTTCAACCGGTGCATTTGCATATTTTTCTTGTAAATAAGCAATTTGCGTTTTATTTAATTCTAAAATAGTTACGTTACAACCAATTCCAACGGCCATATCACAAGCGTTAATCGCTGCATTACCTCCGCCTAAAATTACAACATTACCAGCAGGAATACCCTCTATACCTGATAATAAAATCCCTTCTCCTTCATGTTGTTTTTCTAAGTAATAAGCGCCCATAAATACTGCGCGACGCCCAGCAATTGCACTCATCGGTTTTAATAATGTTAAAACGCCATTATCACTAATTGTTTCTCCGGCAATTGCGGTTGTTCCCGCTTTTCTCATCGCTTCTACACACTCTTTAGAAGCTGCTAGATGTAAAAATCCCCAAACAATTAGATCTTTCTTAAAATATTTATATTCATCCACTAAAGGTTCTTTTACTTTTACTAACATATCAACATCCCAGGCTTGCTCTTGATTAACTAAAGTAGCACCTGCATTTGTATATTCTTCATTTGTATAACCTGATCCCACACCAGCGTCTTTTTCTACTAACACTTCATGTCCTGCTTCGATTAATTTTCGAGCATTTTCTGGTGTCATCCCAACACGTGCTTCACCTTTTTTAATTTCTTTTACTACGCCAATTCTCATGCTGACACATCCTTTTACAATGTAATATCCTTTAAAATGTAATTTACACGATTACATTATTTTTTATACGATTCAAATAAATTCACGGAATATATCAAACTTGCTTATATTTCCTCATTATGTATGAATCGCTGTTTACACATATAAGATAACACTTACGAAAATGATGAGTCAACATTTTGTGAAATAATTCACAAAATGTTTTTTTTTATTTTAAAATAAATTTTTTCTTACATAGAAGGATTGAAACCATTTTTTAAATATGCTAAACTTTGTCACAAATAACATCTCTTTATGAATTCAAATGTTAATGCAATTTTATTTTTTTCAGTTACATTTGTGATCATTTTCACATTTAATAATATATAATACTATTAAATGGATTATATACATTTCTATATTATTGTGAATTACATCACAAATAAAATTAAATTTCATCAAATAAAAAGTACTATTATAAAAATGAGAGGACATACTACTAATACTAATTTAAAAACGAATTCATTAGAGATTGTATGTATTTTTACTAACAGGAGTGATTATTATGTCACAAGCACAACTTAAAAAAGAAATTGGCTTCTTTGCAGCCTTAACAACAGTTATTGGTACCGTTATTGGTGCGGGTGTATTTTTTAAACCTACTGCATTATACGGAGTAACTGGATCAGCAAGTTTAGGAATACTCGCATGGGTAATTGGAGGAATCTTAACTGTTTGCTCAGGTTTAACTGCAGCTGAACTTTCAGCAGCTATTCCTGAAACAGGCGGAATGATGGCATATTTAAAGCGTACTTATGGAAACTTAACTGCTTTCCTACTAGGGTGGGCACAAACTGTTATTTACTTCCCTGCCAATATTGCAGCACTTGCAATTATTTTCGGAACACAAGCAGTTAGTTTATTTGGATTAAATGCGAATGAACATAAATTGATGATTATTGGAGTTGCTATTATTACCGCAGCATTCGTAACCTTTATGAACTCCTTAGGAGCGAAAGCAGCCGGCGGAATTCAAATGGCATCAACTATTTGTAAATTAGTTCCTTTAGCATTACTTATCATTTTTGGATTATTGCATAAAGGCGACGTAACTCTTCAACTGTTTCCAGTAGAAGCAGGACCAGGTAAATCATTTATTTCTGCACTTGGCTCTGGTCTACTTGCAACAATGTTTGCTTATGATGGATGGATTCATGTAGGTAATATCGCTGGAGAAATGAAAAACCCTAAAAAAGACTTACCTAAAGCAATTGTAATTGGGTTATCTACTGTAATGGTTGTATACTTACTTATTAATATTGCATTCCTTATGGTTATGTCTGCATCAGCACTTGCAGGAACTGATACACCTGCTTCTCAAGTTGCGACAATTTTATTTGGAGCAATGGGAGGAAAATTAGTTACAATTGGTATCTTAATTTCCGTATTCGGAACAATCAATGGATACATTATGACAGGAATGCGTATCCCTTATGCAATGGCATTAGAAAATAAACTACCATTTAGTAAATGGTTTGCAACATTATCTAAAAATGGCCACGTTCCTTATAATTCCGGAATCTTTATGTTATGCGTTTCAGTTATCATGATGGTTATTGGTGGATTCAATGCATTAACAGATATGTTAGTGTTTGTTATATGGATATTCTATACAATGACTTTCGTAGCAGTATTCATTTTACGTAAAAGAGAACCAGATCTTGTGCGTCCTTACAAAGTACCACTTTATCCTATTATACCTATAATTTCCATTGTAGGTGGATCATTTATTGTTATTAATACTCTTTTCACACAAACACTGCTTGCACTATGTGGTATCGGCTTAACAGCTTTAGGTCTTCCGATTTACTATGCAATGCGAGATAAACATGTAAATAAATAATTATTTGGAAAAATAGAGGCGTATATAAAATCCTATTCTAAGTAGATGATGGATTTTATATACGCCTCTTTCTATTATCAATCCTGATTAGATTCATCTAACCAACATTTTCAGCTCAATTCCTTATCAATCAAAATCTGTTATAAAACCTCTACGAATTGCTTAGCCTGTCGATCTAGAGAACTTGCGGATTCAGAAATGGATTCAAATTCATCAACGGTTTCGTCAATTAGCATTTTTCCTTCTTTAACACTTTCCGAAACAGCCTCAATGCGTTTTGACATTCGATTAATTTCTAATGTAATACCTTCAACAGTATTTTTCACCTCACTAATAGAAAGTGAAACACACCAACCATATCAAGTTGTTTCCTTCTCATTTCTCAATACTCTCTTTGTTGTAAATGCGATTGTAATCATCACCATACTCATAAACAGTATAGGAATATAAACTTTTATACTAAAGACTTCAAATATTACCCCATATATAACTTGCCCTACAGGTGCCATACATTGTGCAACCGCTATAATAATTGCCATGACTTTCCCTAAATTTTCATTTGGTGTTTTCTTTTGCACTGCGGTAATAACAAAAACAGAGACAATTGTCATCATCATCGCAATCAAGATTGCACATAAGATAAAGAGTATGAATGACGGATAGTACCCAAGGTTAAGTACAAGAGGTGTAATTGATAAAGCCATCGGTATAATCAATAAGGCCATAATAAGAAACCAAAGATACAATTTTTTCATTTGCATCTTTTTTGCAAAAAAACCAATGGATAATGCCCCTAAAATTGTAGCAAAATCAATGAGTCCCAGTCCAACGCCATACATTGTGTCACTACTATGCATAGCTACTCGTAAAATGATGGGGCCGCCAACAACAAACAACGGCGTGAGAATTAAGTTGAGGAAAGCTGCAAGGATTATACATTTCAAAATAAAAGGCTGTTTAACTACATAGATAAACCCGACCTTTAAATCTTTTACAATTGTCGATATGATATGTCCATCCTGTACCCTATTTACGAACGGGATTTGAATAAAAACCGCTAAAACTGCAGCTAAGAAAAAGGAGATACAACTCATCACAACCAACATTTTTAACCCTACAATGCCATACAATACTCCGCCTAAAACAGGAGCTGCTACGCTTGATAATGCTTGAACACCGTTCACTATACCATTTGCCTGCTCTAGCTTATTTTCCGTAACTAACGAAGGAACACTTGCCATAACAACTGGTGAATACATAGCGCTAATCATCGCTAGCAAAACCATGACAACACCGATAAGTATCACAGAAGTATTACCAGCTACTAACAACAAAAGAAAACAAAATACAATAGCACTGCTTGCAAAATCAAAAATTATCATTAAGTTGCGGCGGTTGAATCTATCGGCAATAGCTCCGCCAAGAGGTGATAACAAAAGCGGTACATTTGATATAGCATACAAAGTCGCATATATATCTGCCCGGCCTGTTATGTCCAACACGTAGAGAGATAAGGCAAAACGTAAGAGAGAAGAACCTAATATTGATACAATCTGCCCAATTACCATTAAGTGAAATGCTTTAGGAAAAGGCTTTATATTGCTATTATTTTGCATAATATGCACACCTTCCATAAAGATATTAGACCGACTGCCGGTCTATATTTTTGTATAAAATACTACCCTTAAATTTCCCGACATATAAGTCGCTGCTACGTGAATACAACATGATCTCTTAAACCTCGCATGTGAAAGGAAATGCCCCTGACCGCTTCTATGCACGGCCAGATGCTCTCGTCTCCCCTCGAAAAAAAGGGGGGTTTTATGTCGTTAATCTTATTCGTCATTTTCAGGCTGTCTCATCAAAATATCTAAAATGTAATCGAAACTGCCTTTTTTAGCTCCAAGAGTAGTCTCCGTCATATTGATAAACGCCTTTGCTCTTTGCACCTTTTCATGAGTATGCCACTGAAACAATCCTTCATCGAATATTACTTGTGCAGAAGCGAGCAAAAATTCTATTGTTTCTTGTGGATAATCCGTCGCAAAAACATTTTCATTAATCCCTTGCTGAATCACCTCCGTCAAAACAGGTGTAAGATGTAAAATAGACTGAACTAAGCTTCTCTGATGCATTTCTGCATTACTTGGTTGATGAAATTGTTCAATCATTTTTTCTTTGTTTCCCCCAGCTTTTGGTGCTTGCGCCATTAAAATATGAAATAATTTATCAAGTACAGGGATGTTTGGATCTGAAGCAATCTTTTTCGCTGCCGCTACATCTGCATTTACAATCCGCATAATAATCGCATCCATTACTTCCTCTTTTGATTTAAAATAGTGATAAAATGTCCCTTTTGCGATACCGACTTCCTGTAGAATATCGTTTACAGTCGTTTTCATATATCCTTTAGAAACAAACAATTTTTCTGCAGTATCTAAAATTTCATTTCTGCGCTCTCCATGTTCCTTTACAATCCTCATGAATAAACTCCTTTTAATTAGACCGACTGTCGGTCTAATATGATTATATGTAAACACTTCAAAAAGTTTCTTTCTTTATAGTGATTTTTATTGGATAACCAAAATATTCTCTTACTCCATATGGGGAAAATCCATGAGGACATTCACTTTCATCTTCCGTCTTCATTTAAACTTAGTAACTACTCAGTCATACATTTCATTTAGAAATTCTCCCCATATTTCAGCACCTAGATTGCTGCCATGAAGATAAAAACGGACATACACCTCGCAACCTTCCTTTGTTTTAAAACGTTGCGCGTGACAGGAAAAGGCACTGACCGCTCCTATGCATAGCCAGTCCCTCTCGCCCATTTAAAAAGATGCTTTTCTTCCTTTTTTATAGAGGGACTGAGTAGTTACTAAACTTACACTCTAATGAATCCATTTCTACACTAACATCCTACTTCCTTCTTTTTCATTCTCAAAAACAGCCTGAACAAAGAGCAATTTATTATCCTCATTGTTCAGGCTGTTTTTTGAACCAAAATTATTATTACAAAACTACCCCTATCGCAAGTCCATCATATCCTTTGCTTCCCACGGTCTGTATTGCCGTTGAAGATAGTTGTGATTCAGATGCAAGAGTATCAAAAAAATGACGAATTCCCTGGACATTAGAATCAGTGCTAGAAGCGTTCACTACCTCTCCCTTGCGAACCACATTATCCCCTATAATTACTGTACCTTTTCGAGATAATTTGAGCGCCCACCTTAAATATTCCGAGTTGTTTTGTTTATCCGCATCAATAAAAATGAAATCAAATGGAGCTACCCCTTCGTCATTTAACTTCGCCAACGTTTCAAGAGCAGGTCCAATTCGCACTTCTACTAAATCGGATAGCCCTGCACTTGCTATATTTGATTTCGCAACCTCCGCATGGTGTCCATCTAATTCAAGAGTAATTAAGCGTCCGTCTGATGGTAAAGCACGTGCCAACCAAATCGTACTATACCCTCCTAAAGTGCCAATTTCTAATATTCTTTTCGCTCCTTTTATGAGAGCTAGTAAGTGAAGGAATTTTGCCTGATTTGGTGCAACATCTATTGCAGGTAATCCAGCCTTAGCATTTGCTTCCAATACATTCTCAAGGGTTTCATCTGGAGGTAATAACTGCTTTGTAATATATGCATCAACTTCAATCCATTTTTGTAAATCTTTCATCATAAATCACTCCCTTTTTCATGTGAATTTCCAGCTCTATCATTTCAATTCTATTATCTAGCTTTTCATCTCTTGTTCTTTTTTATGTTTTTTCAAAAATACCTAACTAAGAACACAAAATTTCCTCAACATAACTCTTGCGCAATTTCAATTAATAAAAGATTACCTTTAAAAACGTATGTTAAATCACCTCCATATTTAGTATACGTAGTCCAAAAATGAAAAAAAGGTTATAATTCAACCATGAGTTTCCCCTTTTAATATATTTTTCCTATTATACAAAAAACACCCCAAAACAAGTAAACTGAGTACCATATTCGTTTTGGGACAATTTATTTCGTTAGTTTGATGGCTATGGGACAAAATCCCTATAAGGATTTTTAATGTAATTCATTAATTATAACCTAGAAAAATTCACTTCCATCCCATTGATTTTTTACTATATAAAATAGACAACGTAAATATACAAATTATTAACGATAAGAAGTATACAATTAGAATAATATACAAATACTTTGTTCCGATACTATCAAAATAAAGACTTCTAACGGGGTATGACCAAGGGAATAGTATCCAATAATTTGTCGAGGAGATAAAAAAGCTTCCGAGTCCACCTATAAACCCTACTATTAATGAAAGTAGGGGTATTTTATAAAATATTATATTTATTAGAAAATGAAGATTAACTATAATTAAAGAGCTAATTACCATAAAAAATATAGATAAACTTACACTTTGATAAACAGTACCGGGATTATCTACTGTTAATACTATTGGTAAGCTACCTATTATTAAAGCGCATATTAAATAGCCAAAAGTAGTTATTATACAAAACAAAAACTTATTAATTAATATAGTTTTTAAAGTGATCCCATGATAAATAGCGGACATATACCCTTTTCTTCTAAATTCATTTACAAAAGAAAATGATACTAATAGACCAATAGAAATAGGTAAAAACAGTCTACAAAAAAGGCTCATAATCGCTATATACATTGCAATGCCATCTTTTAATTGGGCAAGTAATGTTAGAATGACTTGAAAACTAATTGGTATCAAAAGAAATACGAGTAGCAGGATATACAATCCATTGTTACGACTTTTTTTATATTCACCTATAATACCCATTTTTTTCACCCTTTATTATTCATATGTATAATATTTAAAACTTACAGATAATAACATTATCCCTAGAATATATACTGAAGAGATTGCGAGATACAATAAAATATTTGTTTCTTTAAAAACTAAGTCATTTGTTATATTAAGTGCATAAAATATTGGAAATGTCTTTGTGAACATTAAAGGGAACAATCCATATGTTACGATAAGGAAAATCCAAATAACTGACAAAGACGCGGCAAGAATCCCTTTTTTTATAATTAGATGAAAAAGCAATTGCGAATATGGTATTGTTAAGGATAAAAAAGTACAAAGTATCATCATTTTTAAAAAATAGGGCATTGATATTTCATATTGATTCAAACAAGTATAAATACCCATAATTAAAAAATTAAAAATATTAAAAACGAAATAGAACTGCATAAACAATAAATTTTTAGCTATTAATAATTTAAATTTCGAAATAGGCTTAGTATAAATAATGGCCCAAGTTCCATATTTATTTTCCGAAGAAATGATAAAATACCACATACAAGCAGAAAAAATGATTAACGTTAGTATATTAAAGTACATTGTAATTGCTATAAGATTTTTGGTTTGAAACATGTAAGAAGGATTCTTGTTATACATAAAATAACTTATACACAAAAAACTTGATAATAATGAAAAAAACAAGGAAAGTAATAATAATTTTCTCCCACCAATTTTCTTCATCTCGCCATTTAGGCTTTTAATGATAAATTGCATTATTATAGAAGCTCCTTTTGTTTAGTTAAAGATAAAAATACTTCTTCTAATGTTTGTTTTTTGGGGCTAACTTCAAAAATATCTATATCATTGCTAATTAATATTCTGGTTAAATTAGGAACACCATCTTGATTTATTATTATTTTAAATACCCCTTCTTTTTCTATACTATAAGGTATGCCTTCGTTACTTAATATCCTTTCTGTAGCATCGGTATTGTTAATATGAATGATATACTCTCCAGAAGTAATAATACTATCTAATTTCCCTTCATAGATTACACTACCCCTATTTAATAATGCTATGTGATCTGCTATCATTTCAATTTCAGCTAAATTATGGCTAGAAATAAAAATAGTCTTCCCCTCATTTTTTACGAAATAAAGCAATAAATTTCTTATTTCATGTACTCCTTCTGGGTCTAATCCATTTGTTGGCTCGTCAAGAATCAGTATTTTAGGGTTATTGAGAATAGCAAACGCAATACCTAGCCTCTGTTTCATTCCTAAAGAAAAATTTTTAACTTTTTTATCTTTTGCTTCATATATCCCTGTAGTCTTTAATACTCTGTCTATATCATCTAAAGGTTTATTAATCATTTTTTGTACATAGGCTAAGTTTTCATATGCTGTTAAATTAGGATAATAGGTAGGTGCGTCAATAAAACAACCGACATTTTCGAATAATTCTTCTTTCCATTCTTTTATATCTTTATTATTAAATAATACCGTTCCTTTATCTGCTGGAATTAATCCTAATAACATTCGCATAGTTGTCGTTTTCCCTGCACCATTTGGTCCAATAAAGGCATATAAACTTCCTTCAGGAACAGATAGGTTTAAATCCCTTACAATGGGTTGATCCGCAAAAGACTTTGTTAAATTTTTAGTTTGAATTGCTAATTTCATTTTGTTTCTCTCTCTTTCCTAATCTTTTATTTTCTCGCGAATATAACCATAGCTTTTTTATTTCATTCCTTTCTTTTTCATTCGTCTTAGATCTTCTAGCATCATTTCATCCTTATCCACTGATATGATAGGAGAATATGTTTTAATCTATTTATAAACTGTTACTCTTGATATACCATAATTGCTGCTTAATTCTTTTACAAATTGTCCTAAACGATATAACTCAACTACTATTTTCAAAAATTATCCATTACATTTTTTTCCTCCTTAAACCTTATTGTAAGGACTTAATTAAGTTATGTCTATATCGGTGTTTGTCAAGATAGTTATTGCATTATCCCATTTCGCGGCAATATTCTGCAAAATCTACTTGATTCATCGCGTATGTTTCCATTACGATTAAAAACTTATCTTCGCTACACCATTGTTCCGCACCTTGTCCATCAAGCTAAGATTTTGAGATATCTCCAAAACCAAAATTTTATATCTCTACTGTTATTTATAAGAATTTATGTCATTTTTTTCATTTTCGGAAACAACCAATTTCTTAAGTTGATGGGCATGTGACGCTACCTCACAATGAAATTCCATCTTTGCTACTGTAAAAAAACAACTAGCACCTCTTACAGGGTGCTAATTGACGTAAAATTCGTTATCGGTAGTAAAACAACAACAAAAAAGATTAGCAAAGAGCTAAAAATTAAAATGACTGATTCGTTTAATGATATCGAAACCAAACAAACCATCCTTTTTCTTTACTTTTTGCTAAAAATATTTGACCTTGGGCTAGGTCAGCTCCAGGTGCTTTTGGGAAGTCTAAACGTACAAGCCATGATTTCTCAGCAATTTCTTTACCACAAAAGGTTTTTGCCATTCCAAAATAGTTTTTTTCTTCTTTATTACCAATAGTTTTAGGAAAAGGTTTTGCAGTTACAACATTCCATTTAGTATACATATCAGGAAAATCATCTATTCCAGTTCCATAAGTTTTGGGTATTAAAGTATTTAATGCTTCAATTACCTCTTTTCTATCTTTAATGGATGTTTTTTTTAATTCACTTAATACTGGGCATTCTTTGGGTTGTGCCTTAGCTTCAATTATCGGAAAAGAAAATAATAAAATCATTATTAAAAAGAATAACCGTTTTATATGAATCACCTCTCAACTATTATTCATCAGGGAGGATATTTTTATGATGATTTGATTGAATACTCCATACATATCAAGTCGACATAACGCCCATTATGGAGATAATGGGCGTTTTTCAGGCTTATGAATGTCCTGTGTTAGTACAAAATCTTGTATAGAATTCTGTATAAAAAAAGCCCTGCATATTAATCACCCTTTTATTTTGTAATTAAAGGTCCTGTAACTACTAAAGATGATACAATTAGAGGAAAAATGCGGAGGGGTCCTTAGTGGAGATAAGAAAATACAATTCTGATGACATCAAACAATTGACAAATTTAATGCCAGATTTAGGTTATCCTAGTTCATTAGATGAAATGAAAGTAAGAATGGAACGTATCGAATCCAATTCAAATTACTACACCTTTGTTGCAATAAATGATGATAATAACTTAGTAGGGATGATAGGAATAACAATTCATACAACATACACAAACAACGATGAAAAGATTCAAATAACATCGCTAGTTACAAAGAAAGAATATCGCGGTCAAGGTATTGCAAAAGCATTGATTAAATATGTGGAAGAATGGTCTTTGAAAAGAGGATCTGCTTTTATTTATCTTCTAAGTGGAAAAAGTGAAAAGAGAGTAAAGGCACATGAACTATATAAATTTCTTGGTTACGAAATAACTGGTTATAGGTTTGTAAAGCACTTGCAAAAAATGGAGGCGCTTTAACAATCGGCGCAATTGTTGAATAATTAAATCCCAATTTCTCATTTATATCACTGAGAGATTGGGATTTTTTATGCTGGAATATCCTTAACGGTTGTCAAAAGGGGAAAAAGTTCGCTACTGACAAATCGCATAAGAATGGGATTCTTCAAGTTAGTTGCACACTTTTTTACCTTTTTTGTTAATAATTTCACAAAAATAATTATTGAGCTTAATAAAAACAATTGAATTCATTAGTCAACTGTGGATTTGTAAAAAAGTTTGTTCAGAATTAATTCCCAAATGTCTATTTATCAGCGTGCTAATTAGAGAGTTTTGAAAAAAAGACTGAACAAATTAGATTCTTCCACAACAAATCTACATTTAATTTTTATATAAGAGTTTAATCAAAATGGGAATAAGATTTTTATCAGTATATAAAAGGAATGAAACATTTAATCTTTTTATATACTGATAAACTTTATTCAAAACGCTACGACTTTATTTCAAATCCACATCAACATACCCTTCATGTTTTATTACAAAATAGTTATATACTAAAATTAATACGAATGCACAATGTAGTATATTTTAGGGCTATTTGAAGTTTACTTTTATACGAACATACAAAAAGAAATCCAATGATTCTTCCTATAATAATTGAAGTTTAAAATGCTGACTTTCCCCCTAAGTAGGCATTTATTTAAACTTGAATTAACAGTATCCTATTAAACTCTATCCATTTAGTTTAATAAGGATACTGTTATAAATTCCTATTATGATGTTAATAATATATTCACTTTAAATAAATAGAAAAATCTTTCTTTGTATGTGATATGTTTACAAAGGTTTAGTTAGTCTAATAAAGCTTCAAGTAAAAACCCCAATAGGAGGGGGATTAGGGAAATGTTTTATTCACAACCTTGCTAGGAAAGTTAAATTATCTTTATAAAATGTTTAGTTTAACTAATAAAGCTAGTAAAATTTGAAGAAGGATTTGAATATTTACTGCTATATCAGTATCTGTAGTAGTTACTGAAACATTTCTAGAATTTCTAATAATAGTACGTTGTTTATTAACTTGTGAAATGGCTGATTTTTGAAATAGCTCTTGTGCAATTTTATCAGCTTTTTCGCTATCTGCAATAGATATGCTTAAAATAGCAACAATAGCTGCTTGTAATGAGGCTTGAATTGATAGTGCCACTTTTGTATCTGTTGTAGTAACTTGAACATCAGCGGAATCAACAATCGAAATATATTCTTCAGATAATTGATAAATTTTATTTTTTTGCTTAGCTTCTTCTGAAATTGTTGGATCGTAGAATGATGGATGAGGCTTTGAAGAATCTAGTGCGTTCCACTTTTTATCTTGGTTTGGATACCAAACTCCAGTCATAAACTCTCTCTCCTTTTAGTCTAAAATGTTATTAATTTGATTTTGTAATTCAGAAAAGATTTTTTTGATGTGTTCTTTTTTCTCTAAGGGTAATTTTTTTAGAGTTGAATCTGTTATACCATTTCTATTTAAAATATCTGAAAGTACTATATTGATTATTTCGTTATTTTGTTTTCCGTTAAGTGTTGAAGAAATCACATTTTTTAAATCATCCATTCCAATATCCCTCCAAATTGGTTTAAATTATTAGTGAGTATTATCTAACTAGAATTATTATATGGAATGGGGGTAGATATGGTTTGGACAAATATCATTTTTTAAAAAATTCACAATATTTACACTTATATATAGGTTTCGTGCTATGCCTCCTTTAGGCATGATACTGAGCGCTTCAGTTTTTTCACTATAAAAAAGGGTCTAGAAATTTATATAAAAATTAATAAATAAAGAGAAGATAACTACATGAGAAATATTCCTATATAAGTGTACACAAAAATTATCCATTATTTAGAGAAAAGAATTGTATTGCTACATTCGAAAGGTTTTAGGTTATAAAAAATGCTTTTGCCTAAGTGATTGTCCAATCTTTTCTTCTTTTTTTGCATTAACTAATAGTAGTGAGGGTGTGCAAAGGAGTGAGAATAAATTGGAAAATAAAAGGTTTGAAACGAAATCTCAGGACCTTATGGAAGAAAGAGGGTCGAATCCTCTTAATCAAAATAAAAAGGAACTAATTAAAGATCATGATATAAAAGTTAGTATTATTATTCCTTCTTATAATAAATATCCCCTAAATTTATTAACTTTATATTCTTTAAATAAACAAACATTCGACCTTTCAAAAATGGAAGTCCTCTTCATCGACGATGCCTCGACTGATCAAACCTTACAGATATTACAAAAACATCAATTTTCTTATCATTTTAGGTATATTAAATGTAAACGAAATCTTGGTAGAGCGAAAGTTCGAAATATTGGTATTAAGTATTCAAGAGGGGAAATCCTTATATTTTTAGATGCTGAAATGATTACAGAGCCTGAATTTGTTGAAAATCATTTTAAGTATCATCAATTAATGGATAACTTGGTTTTATCAGGAGGTATGTATTATAACGCGGTATATTCTTGTATATTCCCAGAATTTGATCGCGAACAAATAAAAGAAATATACACCAACACAAGAAATAACCAAGTGCTTTACGACCGAATTGAAAACTATAAACATTCCAACATTATTGCTTCATATCCGTTATTAGAAAGAAAAGATATTGATACCAAGCTTTATAGAGAATTAAAAGTTAAGACCCCTTCATCATATTGGTATAATGCAATACTAGAAAATTTTGATGCGCAATTAAATGGATTTCATTTCCCGTGGATGGCTTTTTTAACTGGGAATGTTTCCTTACGTAAAAAATTAATTGAACAAGTGGGAAAATTTGATGAAGATTTTATAAATTATGGTTATGAAGACTGGGAGTTAGGGTATCGTTTATATAAGGCTGGAGCTAAATATTTAGCTAGTAAGACTGTTGCAGCTTATCATCAAGAGCATCCTGTTGGAGAGAACAGATGGCAAGAAGCGATGAGAAATTACCACTTATTCACGCTAAAACATCCTGACGTGGACGTTCTTATCCTTGGCTTAGAGCTTGCTCGAATTACTAATTTATTAATGATGAACAAAGTATTAGGCGAGTATAAGTTACTTGTTCAAAATCATCCAAATGAGTCACTATCTTTTCAAAAAAAATTCATTGAAATTCTAAAAACTATTGTACTTTTGTTAAAGATTGATATTCGACATATAGACATATTAAACGCAGTAGGTTTTGACTTAGATCAAAGAAATGAGCTTTTATCTGATGTCAATAAAATTAAAGAATTAAAAAAGTATAACAACTTGATTTATATTGTAGAAAAAATTATTGGCCCAAAATTAAAATAGAGAGTATCCCCTAATAAAATTGCGGAATTTTTAATTTTTATTTCATTACCCTATCTTTGACTAAGTTTATATTATGTTGGGAGTGGAAAAGTAAATGGTTTCAATTATTACTTGTACAATAAGAGAGGAGTATATAGAGAACGTTTTTAAAAACTATGAACAGCAAATATGGAAAGATAAAGAATTAATTATTATTTTAAATAAGGATACTATGAATTTAAGTAAATGGAAAAAGAAAGCTGAAAATTATCATAATGTTAGTGTATTTCAGCTGCATGAACAGGCAACTTTAGGTGATTGTTTAAATTTCGGAGTGGAGAAATCTAAGTATGATTATATAGCTAAATTTGATGATGATGATTACTACGGCCCATACTACCTAGCTCATGCGATGCCCGAATTTAATAATAAAGATATTGCTATTTTAGGTAAAAGTTCTTATTATGTTTATTTTAATAATAAAAAAGCTTTGATGTTGGTATCAAACACAGAAAAAGCCTTTACTGATTCTGTAGCAGGAGCTACACTAATCTTCAAAAAAGACGTATTCAAAAAAATTCAATTTGAAAAAGTAAATAGAGCTGAAGATTATTTTTTTATAGACACCTGTAAAAAGAATGGTTTTAAAATCTATTCTACTGATAGACATAATTTTGCTGTTATACGTCATGACACAAATAAACACACATGGAAAGTATCTGACGAAGACTATATGCAGTGGGGTGAAATTATCACTTATACGGATGATTTTCGATTATTTGTTGAACGATCTAAATTTCCATATAAGTAGTCTTTCGAGATAGTGACATGGTTCCTATTATAGACGTAAACGTAAAATAATTCAGAATTATACAATAAAAGTTGATTTTGGAGTTATTTTTTGTTTACTTCATTTTGGTACTCTGCAACTATATAAGTTGAATTTATCTTTTACAATCGAATACACAAGCGATTAATGACTTTTTCAGGTGCACGATTCAACTCACGAATAAAAGCTTTCACATTTTTTCGAGTCTCTTTGGCAGAGGAATAAAAAACGTTATAAATCACATCTGATTTGAGCCACTTCCATAGTCCTTCAATTAGATTTAAGTCGGGACACACCACGGAGTGTATAAGTTTGACCCCATTCCCTTTTTATGAAAGAAGCGATGATTGCTAGCGTCCAATTATGTTTAGCTGGAAACCCAACATCAATTGGCAGTTTCATTGTGATGACTTGAACCAACTCCTGTTCTTGTTCAGAAGTTAATTTACGAGGTTCCCCTGGTGATTGCCTCATAGTTAAACCATCCAATCCTTTTTCTTTGTAGGCATTCACATAATTATAAATCGTTTTCTCTGAACGACCAACCATGTTCACGATTTCTTTTTTAGAATAACCTTGTAAATAGAAATAGATGGTTTGATAACGTTCGTACATTCGTTTATCTTTCGTAGCTTTCATCGTTGCAAATAGTGTTTCTCTTTCCGTTTGGTGTGCGCTCATTTTTTTCCTCTCCGTTCGTTAATATGCATTACGCTATATTTTGACAAAGAGGAGCTGTAATCCTTTCATTCAACTTATATAGAATTCTTCTATAATTCTAAGAGGATTCATTCGACAATTGGTTACTGTACACCAAAAGAATTCTATAGGGAAATCTGTGTCTATTTTCTTGACGTAGTATCAACAAACTAACTGAAAGCAATAAAATCAAGTGATTTATACACAATATTCCTTCCTGAAGCTGCATAATATCTTAAGTTGATGATATGTGGCGAGACCCCAATAAGAAAAGACACTCAAATTGAGTGCCTTTTCTTAGCATCAGCAGCCAAACCCACCTCCAAAACAACTACAACCGATTATGATTAATAAGATAAATAACACAATCAGTAAGGCGAATCCGCCGCCGAAGCCACAACGACCAGTTCCAAAACCCATAATATATTCCTCCTTATTAATGAGGAAACAAACAATGGTAGATACGGTTACGGATATTTCAGCGGATTTACATTACATTATGTGATAAGGAGCTGGGTAGTGCGTGTCTGTTATCAATTGGATGACAACAACTGATTGGCTGAAAGTAGGAATGAAAGCAGTCAGGTTGAGCTGAAACTACTTGTCTAATACTCCTACATGGGGTAATGACGCGTCGCCATCAAGTTAAGAAGAACAGGTTACCCTAAAACAATAAAAACGAGAAAAATGAACAAAATTTTCATTATGGGGGGATTATGTGATCTTAAGTTGATGGAAATGGGGTATTAAAAGATCTTAACTCGATTGGCAGGGGAAGGTACCCCATAGCTTTCTTTATTAGTGTCAGTCATTTAATTTATTCTAATAAAATGTAGTTTTCTACTCCTTAATATAAAAATCCTTCGTTTTCACAAATAATACTCAAACATTTTTGCAATCTTTTCTTTCATTTTTTCTTTTATAGATAATTGATTGATGTCAGAGGATGTTACTCGCTTTGAATCTTGTAAGTCTGCATTAATGACTGGCTTTATTTTCGAAATATAGACAGGGTCATGGATATAACAGTTCATTTCTTCATTTAAATGAAACGAGCGCGAATCAAAATTCACGGTCCCAACCATCAATACTTTTTCATCAGCAATAGAGAAAAAGTTAATATGCACGTAATGTTTTGCTTTCTTTATATCTGAAAATAATTGATTGTTTAACTGTTTCCCGTCTGTATACATAGTAATATCACTTTGACGAATAGGGTATTGGCTAGGCTGCTGGCCAAATCTCCCACTTTTTTCAGCTGCTGTTCTGTCAATTTCATCCCAGACAAGCAAAACAAAACATAGGCCGATAAATACAAAGAGGAGTACCAGGAAAGTTTTTCCTATCTTTTTCAACATATTTAATCTCCTTTATATATTATCGTTTTCTTTCTGTTAGTTTTTGTTATCGGGACAAAACTATTCCATATCCATCTATGAAGCTAATCTTTATCATAGAATATGTAAGTGAATTATGTTCTTACATGGTAGATTTTCCTTATAAATATTTCATTCAAGTCAAGTTAACATAACACCACTTAACGGTATTCCATGTATCTATTGGTTTAAAAAAAGTCCTCATTCAAATAATTAACTGTAAAATTTCTCATTCACATAACTCTAATTTAGGGTTATTATTTCTAATAACCCTAAAATTGGAAATCGTACTATAATAACAAAATAGGCATTCTATATTTTGAAGTACATTTACAAGGAGGAAATACTACATGACAGTAAGCACTAAACTTAAACAAACTATTGCTGGATTAAAGAGTGCACAAGCATGCCTAGAAGGATTTGTTCTTGATACTGATAACCAGCAAGCAAAACAATTATATAAAGGTGCAGCACAACAAACTCAAGAAATTATTGAATCTTTAAATCCTCGTCTTCAGCAAATTGAACAAGAAGAGCCTCAGTACAAGTAATAACATATACCTTTCACATAAAATATCGCCCACATGGAAGAGTGCTTAGCTTAGATAACAATTATCAAAATGATGATTACAATTAAGGGGTTTCATCATATCAATATCAAGATAAGAAAAGCACGTATTCCCAAACAAAAAAATGTACATTTTCATCTGAAGATGCACATTTTTTCGTTTTGGGTGTATGATGGGCATGTAGTAATACCCCAATAGGTCATAGTGGAGAATAAAGGAAAGGCTTTGACTCATTTTTACACGTATCTCAGCTGTACCTAATTATGTGAAATATTCCAATTTTGCATTTGGAAAGAACTTTTTCATATAAGAATAAAGGTGATTTTTTATGTCCTCTTCTTCTTCTTTTTGATAAATATATTTACCAATCCCATATTTCCCCCATTTATATCTTCTTCTCTCTTCATTTAATTCTAATTTTGTCATAGGGTAGTTTTTTTCAATTACCCTCTTAGCAGGCTTTGTAAAACGATGTTGAATAAATTCAAATGTAATATCATCTCTTACATCAAGAGTTAATTCAGCATCGAGACGTTCAAACATATGATAGTAACCCTCCTGCCAACCTTCATGAAGATAGATAGGAGCCACTATGAACCCTAACGGATATCCTGCTCTGGCTACTTTTCCGGCTGCTTCAATTCTTTTAGCTAACGGGGAAGTACCTGGCTCGAAGTTTTTAATAACGTAATCAGCGTTTATACTAAACCGAAATCTTGTTTTTCCATTATGTTTTGCATCAAGCAAATGATCCACATGATGAAATTTTGTAACAAATCTCAGCTTTCCATATTCAGATTCTCCAAAATGTTCAATTGCATGTTTAAGAGTATGAGTTAAGTGATCAATTCCTACAATATCTGATGTACACGAAGCTTCAAATCTTGTCAATTCAGGTACACGGGCCTCCATATATTTGTCAGCAGTTTCTAGAATTTCGTCAACATTTACATAAGTTCGGATATACGGCTTGCTTCCCATCGTTGTCTGTAAATAACAATAATGACAATGTCCCATACACCCTGTTGCAAAGGGAATAGCATACTCTGCTGAAGGCTTTGAAGTATCAAATTTCAATGTTTTTCTAACACCAACGACAAGAGTAGATTTTGCTACTCGATACTTTTGAAAATCATTTTCGCCTGGCAGATCTCTCACTTGATTATGGGAAGTAGTATGACGAATTTCAACATCCATATTTGAAAATTTCTCATAAAGCTCTCTCCCTAATGGATAATCTAATGCTTTGGGTTCAAAGTATACAAGTTTAGGCATAAACGGGTTATTCATTCTAACATCCCTTCTGAAACATCTCCATAATAGTAGGTATAGGCTTGGTTTGCCTCTTCTTCAGTAGAATAAATAGCCATCTCATTTGTTAGTGGATAATAAGTTTCATAAAGAAATAATGCTAATTCATTTGGTCTCTCAGGATTATTGACAACTGCTGCAGCTTGTATATTTGCTACGTCCTGAGTGTGGGGGGTTTCGATAAAAAATATAAACAATATCTCCAGCATGATAAATATTACCTTTATTAGAAAATTCCATTTTATCACCTTTTCTTTTTATAAAATTCAATGTGCAAAGTTATACACTATAAATTTTTTCCTATAGTGCATAAAAATATGTCTTCTTTTATCAAGAGGAAATTGGATTCTACTAATTACAATCTTATTTGAGGTGGGCTGAATAGAAAAACAATCTTTATTTTAAATTACATTTATAATGCAACCTATGAAGCAAATTGTTTAGAGTTAGTATAGTCATATGGACACAACTTAGTTAAGTCTTTACAATGGGTTTCAAGGAGGAAGTATCCGTATGACAAATAAGAAATTTAATGAACAGTTTAAAAAAATGTTTGTTGAATTATATCATTTAGGACAACCTGTCAAACAATTAAGCAGCGAGTATGGCGTATCAGAAGTAATCGTTTACAAATAGATTAAAATATATTCTCCTATCACATCAGTTGATGAAGATGAAATAACACTAGAAGATCTAAAACGAATGAAAAAAGAAATGCTTCGTCTAAAAGAAGAAAATGAAATTTTAAAAAAGGAGCTGTCCCATAAGTCGAATTTTTGACTATGTGACACTCCTTTTTGTTTTAGAAACGTTGATATATCAATGTTTTTATTTTTACATTTTGGAGGAACTTACCCTTTTGGGACAGCCCCTTTTTATCCATGCATATTTAAAGTTAGCGATGAACTCCACCGCCAAGTTGTTGTTCAGCCATTGCTACTAGACGTTTTGTGATTTCGCCACCAACAGAACCGTTTGCACGAGCTGTTGCGTCTGCACCAATTTGTACGCCAAATTCTTGTGCGATTTCATATTTCATTTGATCGATTGCATTCTCAGCACCGTGAACTAATAGTTCGTTACGACTTCCACTATTATTGTTTGTCATATTGTATCACCTCCTATATTTTTAATATGATAAAAAGCAATTGAAAATAAATATTCCTTTTTTTGTTATCAATTTTTCAGCTTATTAAAGCATAAATAATACATATATTTCACAAAATAATATTGTGTAGGAGAGCGAAATAAAAAGTGTTTGCCATAGGAGTATCATGTATGAAACAGTCCTCCAGAACACGATGAAAATAGGTTGTGCTTTATGAAGGCACAGCCTATTTTTTTATTAAGGAGTTTTCTCCTACATAAAAGTTAAAAGAATGGAGAAGTACAAATGAAACATATTGTTGCTTTGTTAATTAAATACACAGCTATTAGTGCTGTATTATTGATGATACTAGGCATTTTCCAAGGTATTTCAATTCCAAGAATATTATTTCTTTCATTGTTGAGACTCACACGACTAAAGTCGCAAGCCCTAATCCTTACGGATTGACGGGTGGGATTCTTGAATGACTAAACGTTCGCAGTCCATTTCTGTTGTAATTACCGGAGGGTCTTATTTAATAGGAGATTTATTTATTTTACCTAAGTATGGAAACATGGTGGCTACCATTGTTGATTTTGGTTTGAATTTTATAGGAATTTGGGTATTAACGTATCTTGTAAAAGATATAGTCCTAGCTCGTAATATTGGAGCATCTGCTTTTTTTGCAGCTTTGCTTATCAGTGCGGCAGAAATATTCTTTCATATCTATATGAAGAAAGTTATTTTACATGAAAATGAGGATTCACGAGAATCCACTAATATTAGTCATAATAAATATGCTATGGAGATTTCTGACGAGTATGTAGACTATTCTAAAATAAACAAGGTTTATCTATCTAGAAAAGTGGAGGATGGAACTGATAAATTGAAATAAAAAAGTGGCTTTCAGCCACTTTTTTCAGAGTGTTGGGAAACCCTTTGGGTTTCCCAACCTCTGATGACCTTTATTGTAACTATGTATAAAAAAATTGTACGAAACAATAAAAAATAAGAAAAACAGCCCTTCAACTGACCCTTTCTGGTCAGATGAAGGGCTATTTTTTTCATGTTTTGGCAGGCTGCGGTGAGATATGCCTGTATTTGGACAGACTTCATCCCTCGGAACCGGGCGTATCGATAGCCATGTAGTTCTTTTGCATCGGCAAAACTCCGCTCAATTGTAGAACAGCGT
>NZ_JAMBOP010000030.1 GCF_023715645.1 Bacillus cytotoxicus
TTTTTGACTTTCTTTACCATTTAAATAACGTTTTACAGCTTGTAATTTCTCTTCAATTGTAAATTTAGCCATAAGAAAAGCACCTCCAATTGTTAGACTGTGTCTAACAATTGGGGTGCACTTCAAACAAAGGAGTGTTCATTTTTGCAAAAAATAAAAATCCCAACGTTAAAAAAAGAATTAAAAGAATATAACCAGGCAGAATTAATAACGCTAATTGTTGATTTATTTAAAATGAATAAAGAAGTGCAACAATATTTATCAAGCAGGTTTTTAGGTGATGAAGTGAACGAAGAGTTACATAAACAATTACGAAAGAAAATTGAAAATGAATTTTTTCCAGAGCGTAGTTTACCTAAATTGAGAATTGCTGATTTAGAAAAAATGATTTTAAGCTTTCAAAAAACAACAGAAGACCATATTAGAACGATTGATTTAATGTTGTACTTTGTAGAAATGGGTGTAGATTTTACAAGGTCGTATGGATATATTGGTGACAAATTTTATAATAAAATTTTATCTATGTTTGCAAAATTAGTAAGTTTATGTGAAGAAGATGAGTCTTATTATATGCCGTATGCTGAGAGATTATCGAACCTTTTAAGTAAGAGTATGGAAATCGATTGGGGATTCTCTGAAGAATTAAGTGAGCTATATTATAGTATTCCTTGGTTAGAAGATGAGGATGAAGACGAATAACGTAAAAATTATATATATCCAAGTGAAAAACGACATAAAAAACCTAAGGGATGACAAGAGCCTTTGAACATCCACATACCAAGTTTTAAAAACAGAGGGAGTAAGCAAGTGCAGGTCATGTTATATTCTACATAGCTGCGACTTATATGTCGATTACTGTCTAATTAAAATACATTGATAGAGGAAAAACAATGCGAAATCACTTACAAAAAGCAATCAATCATTTAACTGAAGGAGAAGCAAGACAGCTACTGTTCAAGACACTTACACAACTTCATTCATTAGAGACACATTTTAATAAAGAAACATTAACTTCACTTACAAATACACCGAAAGAACTGATCAACCAGTACATACAAAAAACTGATATCACGAAAAGTAAACATGTTCATATCATTTTTGGGCAGTCTGCAGCAGGATCATTAAAATACGCTTTAAAAAAAGCAAATATTCAAGATGAACATGTTTTGGTAGTGTCTGATAACTTTTCTGTTGGACCTCTTTTTCATTTAGATGAAGAAGCAGGACAAGTTGCTCGCAAACAATGGCTTCAGGAAAAACTACCGATAGAAGGTTATAGCTACGAGGAATATTTTTCAGAAATAAACGCAGTTTTAGAAAAATTACAAGCAATCCCGTCTCGCGTTCCAATTACAATTTGGACAGGAAATAATCCGGACGAACATGTAGGACTTACTTTTGTTTTATACTTATTAAAAGATACGTCTTATAATATACATGTAATAAATACAGCTGACGGCTTCGATAAGTTGTTCCGCAAACCAAACCTAGATTATACTGTGCGCTATACTGGAGAAATTGTTCCTGAAAAGTTACTAGCAATACGCGGGGCATACAAAGAGACAGCTCCTCTAACAACAGAAGAGCGACAAGCACTCGAAAATGAATGGCTAACATTTCGTGAAGATCACACCGTTTTACGTATTTGGGAGGATAATCGTGTTGTATCTGTTTCGGAAGATTATATCGATAATTTCATTATACAATGTGCTAGAAGTTTAGAAACGGATGGATATACAGATCAATTCTATAAATCTGCTCGATTGGTCGGAGAAGTTTTAGGACATTATGAACAACGTGTTGGAGATTCTTTTATCGAATATCGTTTGAAAACATTGATACAAGAAGGTGTTTTTCAAATGAAAGGATCTTTGCAGTCTATGAGATTTTATAGTGTACGCTTAGTACAGCCAGAAAAATGAAAGAGAACAAAAGGAGATGTATAAAGCAATATCTTCTTTTGTTCTTTTTATATAAAGTTGTAACTTTCTAAACTTCCATAAAAATAAATAGGTTATAATGAGTAAACTTACGATTACCAAATATTTCTGAAGGTGAAGTTTGAATAAAAGCTTTCTAATATAATTAAATCGTAGTTAAATCAAACAATTGATACACACTTTGAGGAGAGTAACAATGGTATATATACGACAGTTATTTTATTTTGGCTATCAACAAGCTCTTTCCTGCATTTTTCCTGTGCTCATCTTTTTGACACTTGCTCTTTCGAAGGTGATTCATATTCCTGGTCTTTACCGTTATGATTTCATCTTATTCGTTTGTCTGCTCATTCAATACGGCATGTATAAAAGCGGGCTCGAAACAAAAGATGAGCTTAAAGTGATTACTGTTTTCCACCTTATTGGGTTAGCATTAGAAATCTATAAAGTACACTATGGTTCTTGGGCTTATCCGGAACAGGCGTGGACAAAAGTGATGGGCGTACCGCTTTATAGCGGTTTCATGTATGCGAGTGTAGCAAGTTATATATGTCAAGCATGGCGCAGGTTTGACCTGCAAGTAGAAGGATGGCCAAATGCAATATGGACAATTCCACTTGGAGCAATGATTTATTTTAATTTTTTCACTCATCACTTTATATATGATTTCCGCTGGATTCTAACGGTTTTATTATTTGTAGTGTTTTTTCGTACTTATGTACATTTTTCTTTACAAAAGGTCACATATAAAATGCCGCTTGTTCTTTCATTTTTTTAATCGGCTTTTTCATTTGGATTGCAGAAAATATCGCAACTTTCTTCGGAGCGTGGCAATATCCAAATCAACATGGAACGTGGAAGCTCGTTCATATTGGGAAAATTAGTTCATGGTTTTTACTCGTTGTCATTAGCATTATGATTGTAGCTCAATTAAAACAAATTAAAATGAAAAAAAGCAGTAGTTCTTAAAATAATTGTTTTCATCTCACAGTAAAGAGGGTGACCCGTCTTGAAGAAAAGAGGGAGAATAACCTTTTTTGTATGTATTGTAATTGTTATTTTTGGAATAGGGAAGACGTACCTAAAAAAATAAAATTAGAGTAGCAAGTTCTATAAAATACTATGTAAGAGATGTCATCCAAACATCTCTTTTTTGTTTCAATATAAAAGATAATATTCAGTTATAATTTTCTCAACTTTTATAAAATTCAATACGTTATAATGGTCATTAGGTGCTGTGGTCACCCAATATTTCTGAAGATGGGGGTTAGATGTATGTCTTCAAATAATAAAATGAATCGTAATACATTGCCTGAGATCCAATTAACTTCACCTGCCTTTAAACATGAAGCCTATGACATTTATAAAGAGTTACGTGCATCACATCCTGTTTATCAGGTATATCCTAATGCTTGGCTTATTACAAGATATGAAGATGCAGCTAGTTTATTAAAAGATGAACGTTTACTGAAAAATGCTGAAAATGTATTTAGTAAAGAAGAATGGGCAACTACTTTTACACTAAAAAATGGAGAGTTTTTGAGAAAACATATGCTGAACTCTGATCCACCTGACCATAGTCGCCTACGATTCCTTGTTCAAAAGGCCTTTACTCCGCAGATGATAATACAGCTGAAAGATAACATACAATCTGTTGCTGATACTTTATTAGAAAAAGTAGAACATCAGCACACGATAAACCTCGTAAACGATTATGCTTTCCCATTACCGATTATTGTGATTAGCGAGATGCTTGGTATTCCTCAAGAAGATCGAGATAAATTTAGAGTATGGTCACATGCCGTTATTGATTCTCCAGAAACACCTGAAGCTATGCAAGAAGTGGATGAAAAATTAGGTGAATTCGTTGACTATTTACGATATTTAGTTGAGAAAAAACGAGAAAACCCATCAGGCAATTTAGTAAGTGCATTAATACAAGCAGAAAGTGAAGGAACAAGATTAAGTGCCCATGAATTGCATTCAATGATTATGCTACTTATCGTTGCAGGACACGAAACAACTGTCAATTTAATCACAAATATGACATTAGCATTACTTGAGCATCCTGATCAGTTGCAGCTTCTACGGAAAAATCCAGATTTAATTGATTCAGCAATTGAAGAGTCGCTGCGATTTTACAGTCCAGTTGAAATAACGACTATGCGCTGGGCATCGGAATCATTTATATTACATGGTCAAAATGTTCAGCCGCAAGATGAGGTGATTATTTCTTTAGCCTCTGCTAACCGTGACGAAAAGGTATTTCCAAATGCTGATCGATTTGATATTACAAGAAAAAATAACCGTCATATTGCTTTTGGTCATGGCATTCATTTCTGTCTTGGTGCACCGCTTGCTCGTTTAGAAGCGAAAATTGCAATTCCTACTTTATTACATCGGATGCCTGATCTTAAATTCAAAGGAAAAAGAGAAGAATTAAAATGGAGTGGTAGTTATTTAATGCGATCTTTAGAAGAATTACCATTATCTTTCTAGTTGAATGAATAGGAAAAAGTATGAGGCCTCTCATTGCTGTTTATAATAAGCAAAAAGGAGGTGTCATACTATGGCTCAAGATGTATTATGTGAAGTAAACAATTGTAAGTATTGGGGAAATGGAAATAAGTGCAATGCTGAAGCTATTTATGTAGTTAGTCATACAGGAAATCAAGCATCTGATAGTAAAGAAACAGATTGCAAAACATTTATACCAGAAGTTTAAGTCTCAAAGGGTAACCACAATCTAGGTTACCCTTTTCTCATAAATATTATTGATAATAACAATCATTTTCATGCATTTTTATATGTAAAGAATATATATTTTGCGTAATCAATGTTTCCTCTTGACCTGAAATGCGTTTCATACATTATAACTATTATGTTGCAAATGAGAACGATATCATTTATCACAAAGAAACGAAAGTAGGGAATAGAATGAAACTTATTGCAATTGATTTAGACGGAACTCTTCTTACATCAAAGAAAGAAATTAGTGAAGAAAATATTGCTGCAATTAAGGAATGTCAAAAAAAGGGGCATGTCGTATCGATTTGTACGGGGCGTTCTATGACAGATGTTCAAAAATTATTACAAGAAACAAACTTACAATGTCCAGTTATTGCAGAGAACGGTGCGATTTTGTATTTAGATAATAAAATATTACAGCGGAACCCAATCGCAAATGAACATGCAGAAGAAATCATTGATTATTTAGAAGAAAAAAACATATTTTATCAATTGTATACAGATCAAGGGGTCTATATCCCAAAATACGGAGAAAAAAGCATTCAATTTGAGATGGATGGCATATTAAATTCTGATATAGATGCTGATGAAGAACAATTAAAACAAATAGCAGCTTTATATTTGCAGCATACTGATACGAAATCAATTGAAAGCTGCAAACCACTATTTTTAGAGCCAATTCATATTCATAAAATTCTCCCATTTTCGTATCAAAGGGAAAAATTAAAGTTATTAAAGGAGAATTTTATAGACAACGAGGAGCTGTCGATTACGGCATCTTATTGGCATAATCTTGAAATAAATCATACCCATGCCCAAAAAGGGAATGGATTATATACACTAGCAAATCATTTAGGAATATTAAAAGAGCATACCGTCGCAATCGGTGATGGCTTAAATGATATGTCAATGATGGAAAAAGCAAACATGTCAATTGCCATGGGAAATGCAGTAGAAGAGATTCAAGCCATTTGTCGCTGCAAAACACTTTCAAATGATAATCATGGTGTAGCTCACGCTCTCCGCCTTTATGTTATTGGATGAAATAATTCTATTTTTAAGATGAATGAAAAAGTAAAAAAATAATCTTATAAACCCCTTAAACTTCATACTAGATCAACAAGCAAAAAAGAACAAATTATGTCGAAATTTGTTCTTTTTTGCTTGTTTTTGGCTTTTTTTCTCTTTATCATGTTGAAAAACAAAAAAAATATTGGATAACTCTATTTTTCTATATACCTTGATACATTTAATTCGTATAATAGGAAAGTTGAGTAAATTTACAAATTAAACACAATTGAAAAATTAATATATACATGTGAATTACAGATATAGGAGTTGGCGGATATGTATCGGCTTACAGAACTTATTGATATTCAAGAAATACAAACAATGGCAGAACAATTTTATTTTTTAACACATATTTCACATCAGCTTCTTGATTGCGATCAAGAGACAATATTTCATTACGGCACACAATCCAATGATACACATTTACATACAAAAATTCATATCCCAATTATAATCAATGAACACGCAATTGGTGATTTTATCATTTTTTCTCCAAAAGATCATAGTGATTCTTGTACAATATATTTCAATTCTCTTGTAGCACTTATGACCAATATAGGAATGAATAAATTGCAACAACTTCAAAAGAAGCGATCAATATCTACCGAAAATTTACATACTATTTTACAAAACATGCCTGTGATGGTTGATGCATTTGCTGAAGAAGGTACGTTTTCGATATGGAATCGAGAATGTGAACTCGTAACAGGGTATAGTGCAGCTGAAATTATTAATAATCCTCATGCATTAGAACTGCTTTATCCTGATGAAGGATATCGAAATCAAGCACTAAATGAATTTTCCGTTCGTGGTAAAAACTTTCGTGATTGGGAAATGACGCTCACTTGTAAAAATGGTGATAAAAAAACGATTATGTGGTCAAACCTATCAGAAGAATTCCCTGTCCATGGATATAGCCACTGGGCAATTGGCGTGGACATTACACATCGAAAAAAGATTGAAGAAGAGCTTATCCAAAAATCCTCAGAGTTAGAACTAATCTTTAAAGCACTTCCAGATCTATGCTTTTTAATAAATCTGGATGGAATAATTTTTGATTATAATGCTGGTAATTCAGAGAAATTTTACATGCCTGTTGAACAGTTTATGGGCAAAAGGTTTCAAGATGTTTTACCTTCTGATGCTGCCGAGCAGTTACATGAAGCAATTCTAAAAGTACAAGAAAACAATTCTATAGAAGTTGTAGACTACTCCTTACCGATACATGATAGTGTGTATTATTTTGAAGCACGATGTTTACCGCTTTTAACAGATAAAATTATGATTCTTGTTCGTGATATTACAGAACAAAAAAAGACAGCTGAACTATTGAATAAATCAGATACATTAGCCGCAGTTAGTCAACTTGCTGCAGGAGTTGCACATGAAGTGCGAAACCCTTTAACTGTTATTAAAGGATTTATACAATTATTACAAACTCAAATAACATGTGATACACAGTATTTTCAACTTATGCTTTCTGAAATTGAACGCATTGAATCTATCATTCATGAATTTTTATCAATTGCTAAACCTGAGATTATTCCTTTTGAAAAGAAGAATATTTTCCTTATATTAGAAAATGTTGTGTCGTTAATTAATACAAAAGCCATTATGACAAATATTTATATCATATTCCAAACAGATCCTGACGCCCTGTATATTGATTGTTGTGAAAATCAATTAAAGCAAGTTTTTATCAACATATTACAAAATTCTATTGAAGCAATGCCAAATGGAGGAGAAATCGTAATTACTATTAAGAAAGTGAATGACAATGAGGTAGTCATTTGTATTTCAGATGAGGGAATTGGTATTCCAGAAGAAAGGATTGTGAAACTCGGAGAACCTTTTTACAGCACAAAAGAAAAAGGAACAGGTATTGGCTTAATGATTAGTTATAAAATTATTGAAAGTCATCAAGGTAGAATCCATATAACAAGTAAAGTTGGAGTAGGGACTTCGGTGAAAATTTGTTTACCAATTTCTCAACCTTATATAAATGTAAGTTGAAAAATCGATATAAAAACTCTTTTCTATTTAGGAGAGGACGAGAGCATCTGGCTGTGTGGTGAAGCGGTCAAATGCTCTTTTTTTATGCAATTGTAAAACAAACAGAAAAACGAGTACAAGTGATGTAAATGTTTATTTATAATCAAACACCCTTTCTTCTTAAGAAGCGATTATACATTTTCTCATCTAATTTTAATCTTCCTTTCATTTCCTTTTCCATTTTTATGGTTACAATATAAACGAACAATTACATTACATAATTACAAAGAGTGGGGGGATTTAAATGTCAAAAAGTCTACTAAATCAAATGTTTCACGTATTCATAAAAATGATAGCGGCTTGTATTATTGCATTTAGTGTTACAATATTAGTGTTAGACTTTATGGTAGGTAATCAATTGGTGTTAAAAGGTCTGAATAAAAATCTTGGATCCCTTGCAGAATACGGAGCAATAGCAGCAGGTTCCTTATGGTTAATTCGTAATATTTGGTTGTATTTGCATAAGAATAAAATAACGGTTTCTAAATCCATAAAAGAACTTTATTTGTTATTAAAGCAATATCATACGTTAATCGGGTATACAGTTTTTGCGGTCGCGACTAGTCATGGGATTTATTTTTTAATAGTAGGTAGCCGTCATATGGTTCGAATTTATAGTGGGATATTCGCTTTAATAGGATTAGTTCTTGTTGCGATAGCTGGTCTACTATTACACAAACTGAAAGATAAGAAAAAATATATAACGTATCGTAAAGCACATCAAATTGTGGCTATTATATTTGGAATCGGATTACTCATTCACCTTTCTGTATAGGAGTGATAATATTGCAACGTATTTTAATTATTGAAGATGAAGAGAGTTTAGCAGAATTTTTAGAGTTAGAGCTTAAGTATGAAGGATATGCAGTCGATGTTGTGTATGATGGGAGAAAAGGGTTAGAAGCGGCTCTTGAGCATAATTATGACGTCATTCTTCTCGATTTAATGCTTCCCAGTCTTAATGGAATTGAAGTATGCCGCCGGTTACGAGCAACGAAAGAAACACCGATTATTATGTTAACAGCTCGTGATAGTATTATGGATCGGGTAACTGGATTAGATAGTGGTGCCGATGATTATTTACCGAAGCCATTTGCTATTGAGGAACTACTAGCAAGAATGCGTGTAATTTTGAGACGAAATCAAAAAGAAGATCATAAAAATAAGCTTCTTTTAAGATTTAAAGATTTGGAACTCGATGTAGAGTCTCGAACTTTACATAAAACAGCAGAGATTATTGAGTTAACAAATAAAGAATTCGAGTTACTTATGATGTTTATGAAAAATATTAATCGCGTATTGACTAGAGACATGCTGTTAGAACAAGTGTGGGGATACAACGCGGTGGTAGAAACGAATATAGTAGACGTATATGTTCGTTATTTACGTAATAAATTAAATAGCGAAGACAAAGAAACGTATATTCAAACTGTTAGAGGCGTAGGATATGTGATGCGATGATGAAGCAAATAAAAAATTTTATCCGAAACTTACCTATAAAATGGAAATTAACATTTTGGTCCAGCGCATTATTATTTGTCTTATTCTTTTTATATAATATTTTACAATATGTGATCATTGACCATTGGACACTTGATTATGAAAAAAAACAAATTAGCAGGCAAGTTACAGAAATTGAGGCTTATTTTAAGAATGGTAATGCAAGTTTATCCGCAAACACGATTGAAAACAGTAAGGATTTTCTTGCAAGTATAAATGATAAACATCAAATGATTCGAATTTTGGACGAAAAAGGAAAAGTACTTGTCACTGTTTCGCGTGATTTTAATCCAAATTTAGTTGTGCCAATGCACATCGATCAACCTGAAACTTCTATGACAAGACATTATGAAGATAGAATATTTGTGCAGCGCACACCGATTACAACACATACTTTTATTGGCACAATTGAAGTTGGACAAAACTTCGAAGCTTTTGATCATTTAATGAAGCTTATTTTTCTCATTATGATCGCTGCTGGTATCGGAGGATTGCTACTTAGCTTTTTAGGCGGTACCATTCTTGCAAAGCAACTTCTATTAAGTGTGCAAGCTATTACAGATACGATGAACAAAATTAAAACAAATGGATTAAAAGAAAGGGTGCAAATTCATGAAAACAATGATGAATTTGCCAAGCTCGGCTTGCTTTTTAATGAGCTAATGGACAATTTAGAAATATCCTTTGTGCAACAAAAGCAATTTGTTGAAGATGCATCCCATGAATTACGCACACCACTTGCGATTATACAAGGACATCTCTCTATGTTAAACCGTTGGGGGAAAAATGACCCTGTTATCTTACAAAAGTCGCTAGATTCTAGCTTAAAAGAAGTAGATCGTCTTAATAAGCTTGTATCAGAGTTATTAGAATTATCCCGGGCAGAAGCGGAACAAATGTATCCTATTGCAGCCGATCCTGTACATGTAAATGCAGTAATAGAACAAGTTACGCAAAATTTCGAATTACTGCATGCAGACTTTCACTTTGAGAGACAATTACATGCAAATCAGGCTTGTGTTTCTATTCCTGCTTCTTACCTTGAACAAATATTAGTCATTATACTAGATAATGCGATCAAATATACAAAAGAACACGAAAAATACATTTGCTTGCAAAGCGAAGTAAAAGAAGAACAAGTTAAGATTACCATTTCAGATCGCGGAGTCGGAATACCAGAATCTGATTTACCATATGTACTAAATCGTTTTTACAGAGTCGACAAAGCAAGAAGCAGGAAACAAGGTGGAAATGGATTAGGACTTTCCATTGCAAAGCGCCTTGTAGAAAAATACAATGGGCGTATTATGATAGACAGCAAAGAACAAGAAGGTACGACAGTTACCTTATCGTTTCATTGTGTCAAAAGCGAGAAGTAGATTACATACTTCTCGTTTTTATTTGTGGACTTAACATGCAATTTTTGGACGACGAAGAAAAATGAGAAAAAGATGAGAAAAATTTAAAGACCATTTCATATTGCTAGTTTATACTGAGTAAATCAATGAAATAGGTGATCGATAATCACGTACTGAATGTAAACAAGGAGAGATTTATATGAATTACACAATGTTCCAGTTGATTAATAATTGGGCAGGATCCACTGCTTTGTTAGATAAGGGGATGATATTTATTACAAATAGCGCCCCACTTGTTGCAATTATTTTAATGCTTTCTTTATGGTTTAGCAACGGCCACAAAGAAGCAGCTATTCGTAAGCAATATACAGTTCTGTACACAGCTCTCTCTGTTTGTGCAGCACTACTTGTAAATGTTTTAATTCATGCAGTTTATTATCATCCACGACCATTTGTCACATATCATGTACACAAATTAGTAGCACACGCTGCTGATTCTTCGTTTGTAAGCGATCATGCTGTACTTGTATTTTCTATAGCATTTACGATGATTTTACGAGGCGAAGCTTGGAAAAATATCGCATTGCTGTGGGCTATATTAGTTGGGATTTCACGTATATATGTTGGAGTCCATTATCCAGCAGATATTCTAGGCGGAGCTGTTTTATCGTTCGTAACAAGCGCTTTCGTCATTAAATATACAAATATAGTAGAACCTTTGGCACGTCTTGTATTTCAAATTTACGCTAAAATAACAAAACGCATTCCATTGCTGTCCAAGTATAATCACACAGCTTAAATTGTCTGCTGCTTATAAATCTAACATATCTTGCCTTTAGATTAGAACGTAAATAAATGGTCATACTAGTAATCATGTACTTTAATTTAAAGGATGATATGGATGATTTATATTTATACTGATTACGGCGGGACACATACAACTTCATTAGCAGCAGCGTATCATTTAAAAAAACTGCCAAATGATCGAAAACTTACGAAAGACGAAATATTAAACGTTGAGTATTTTAATAAACTAAAAACTTCCGATATGGGAAAAATTATTTTTCATGGACGAGATGAACACGGCGATCCTGTTTATACAGTCGGCCATGGTGCATCTAAAGTTGTAGTCCCAGCATTAAAAAATTTAAGTATAATATTACAAGATAAATATCAAAATCACGAAAAAATTGTGTTTTCTAACACATCACCAACTGTACCGTTTGCTATGACGATCGGTGGTTTATTTTCGAGAAGATTAAAAATTGATTTTATTGGTGTTCCGTTGTTAGTTATCGGGGCAAAACAAGCTTGTGATAATATAATCCGGCTTGTAGATTATACAAAACAGGCTGGAAGATTAACAAACGAAGATGTAGTAGTATTAGAAAATGAAACCTTTAAATAGTTTACCTAAAAAGGATGACTAATCATATAAATCCAAATTGAAAAACTTCCATAAAACCTCTTTTTTATGGGAGGAAGATAGAATCTGGCCGCGCATAGAAACGGTCAGTGCCTTTTCCTACCACATGCCAGGTTAAACAAAAGGAATATGTTAGTAGCGAGCATGCTGTATTCTTCATAGCAGCAATCTGTGTGTTAAAAAATCAAATTGGATTTATGTATTAGCCGTCTTTTTGTTATACTATCTCGACTGTTTTTCGAATGACAATCTTCTCCATGTCATCTTCTTCATCACCAATATATAAACCACGTTCTCTCAAATACATTTCAAAATATAAATCTGCTTCAGCTCGTTCATCGTATGGCTTTACAGATAAAACAAACCCCATTTTATGTTGATCTTCCAATTCAACAGTAGATATATATGCTGGGATGTTATTACGTAAAAATAACTCCTTGACCGGAATAATCATGTCTTTCATTAACTTTGATAACAGAGTCATTTCAAAATCAAAATTAAAACGATCAATGCTTGATAAGTCTGCAAAAACAACACCGATGAAACCAGTGTTAAAAATTTCTTGATAATTTTCTTCTTCAACATTTTCGTTATAAAAGTTCTTTTCAATTAAATAATTTTTAAAATAAGCAATACCTTCAGCTTCTTTAAAAGGTTTCGACGAAAGAACAATTCCAATTTTCTTTTGTTTATGTAGATACACACACGATAGGTGAGCATTAACATTATGTTCAACGAAAAGAGAACTTGTTGCTTGCGCGAGACCATCTAATACATGATGCGCAATATGTAGTCGTTTACGAGAAAAGTAATATGACTTTTTTTGAAGTTCTAATGTATCGATAAACACAGAGCCAATAAAGCCTGTATTTGAAATAGTAGGAGTATGCTTTTTTCTTCCTCTGCGTTTACTTTGAGCCAATGAAATCCATCCTTCCTAGTATCTGTCCCATAAGGGGATAGATAAAAACGAACATTCGTTCTTATAATTATATTTTACTATGTATTCGTTAAAAAGTAAATGTTTTCTACTAAAAATAAAGTTCAATTTCCATCAGTTAGAGGGCTTTATCTCTCACTGATGGAAATTGAACGAATCGGGCTTTTACGAGAAATTATCTCCTACCTATCTCGAATTTGACTGGGATCTTACTGCACATAAATGCGGGATAAACAAAAAGATGCCTCAAAAAGGCATCTTTTTTTAGAAAAGGGAAGAGTCCCATATATTATGTATATTTATATTATGAAACAGATACGAATTCTTCTGCATCTTCAACATCTAAATGGCAATCCATTGTACGTACTTCTTGATCTTCATGGCTTCCAAAATAAATAGTAATGTTCATATGTATCGCTCCTTTATTTTAGGAATACCTAAAATAATCATTTATTGTTTTTTATTATATACTACTTTCCGCATTCCTACAAACTTATCATAATTCGAGAAAATATTTCTTTAATATTAAGAAAATTGTTATAATAATTCTATCTATATTGAAGGAGGAAATAACATGCAAAAAACATTAAAAACATTAAAAACATTAAAAACATTCTTATACGTAGGAAGAGGAGTGAATATTAACTAACGTAATATCCCACTCCTGCTTCCTAATTTCATTATGAAAAATGAATAACGGAAAGTAGGAGAACAATTGAAGAAACAAACGATCGCATCGCATAATATTTCGATTTTATTTTGGGTACAATTTTTTGGAACGATTAGCTTTTTACAGCCCGTAATGACACTGTTTTATATGGAAAGAGGATTAACAGCAGCAAATATATTTATCGTCTTGATGTGTTGGAGCGTGGCAGTACTTGTTGGGGAAATTCCAGCTGGCGTTTTTGCTGATCGCTTCGGTGCAAAATTATCATTTTTGACAGGATCTATCATAAAAACTGTCAGTATTTCTATCTTATTATTTGCAGATAATTTATTGTTGTTTTGTTTATATAGTTTATTGAACGGTTTGTCAGTTACATTTTTCTCTGGCGCAGATGAAGCGCTAATTTATGAGTCACTAAAAGAAAATAATGAGCAACATCGAATGGATCAAGCAATGGGGAAAATCCAATCCGCAGGCTTTATTTCCATGTTAATCGCTGTTATTTTCGGTTCGTATTTTGCGAAAGATTTACGAGAAGAACAATTTACACTTTTAATTGTTCTTGGAATTGTATTTCACTTAGTAGAACTTGCCTTACTATTTTTCATCAAAAGTCCAAAGAAGTTATCATCTTACCGAGAAGAATCTTTTTCACAAGTAATTGAAGGTATAAAGGTAATTCGTAAAGCACCGCAATTGCTTATGATGTTTTTAAACGTTTCACTTGTGTTCATTCCAGCTAGCGCAGTATATGACACGTTTAACCAACCGTTGTTTATGAAAGCAGGTCTTCCTGTATTTGCAATTGGTATTATGTATGCTCTTGCTGCTATTCTTGGATACTTTTCTTCAATATCAATTGGATGGCTTACAAGCAGATTTTCACGTGCAATTTTAATGAATGTAACAGGTGGTTTAGCTGTTGGTGGTTTACTGTTATCAACGTTTTTCGGAGATAGATTGTGGGTTATACTAGGAGCCTTCTTTATGTTACGGTTCGTACGTGCCATTCGGTATCCGGTTTATTCACAGCTTAGTAATGACATAATCCCGTCTCATGTCCGTGCAACAACAATTTCATTGTTATCTGTTTTAGATTCAATGCTAGATCTTGTTATTTTCGGAACACTATCATTTGTAGCCGTTAAATCGTTACCATTTGTATTTGCAGCTTGTGCATGTATTGCATGTATCGGAACGTTTTTACCAATAAAAAAAGTTGCGATGGGCGTTATAGCGCACGATGAAGTGAATCGAAATATAGAATAGGATAAAATAGTCCCCTAAGGGTTTTATAATCTTTTGGGGATTATTTGCTTACACCATATACAATGATCAACAAGCAATATAATAGTTTGAAAGAAATGGAGGTCAATCTCATGTTACATATAGAGAAGGCAAAACTTGATGATTTACAATGGATTAATTCTCAATACGAGAAAGCTAATTTTGTATCATCACATTTAGAAAATGAAGAGATTGCAATTGCATATTTTAATAGTCAAAAAGCTGGTTTAGGAAGATTAGTAAAAATTGATGAAAACAATTTCGAAATGGGTGGAATATATACGTTAGAAGACTATAGAGGAAAGAAAATCGCTGATAACATCGTTGCATTTCTGATTAACGAAGCTCAGAATCTTCAAATTCAAAATGTATATTGCATTCCATTCGAACACTTAAAACCTTTTTATAGTAAACATGGTTTTCAAGAAGTAGTAGATTTAGCTGCAGTTCCTAAGCAGATTATGGATAAATATACTTGGTGCTTAGAGCAATATGATAGAAAAACATTGTTAATGAAATTATAAATTTGAAAGCACACATAGAGTGTGTTTTTTCTTTTGAAATTTTGGGAGGGCGAGTGAGTCTGAGCGGTTAGGGCCTTTTCCTGCCACTGGCCATGTTTAAACAAAGCGAGCGAGTCCAGGGCTTGTTTTGTTTTGCATAGCGACGACTTATATGTCGAAAAATGAAAATAGATTTATAAAGAAGAGTATATATTCACATTATTTTTGTGGGTTTACAAATTCCAGAAATTATTCTTCATAATTCCAAATTAGGCATTTAAACAAGTCACAATACCTGGATTTAGGTCATACTTTGTTGGTGAATACAATTCAAAATGGTCAATTGTCCATTTGTTACAAGTCGTTTTTTCGGTATAACTTGCAAATTATATACATGGAGGTTTAGAAATGAATAATTTTCAACAAGAACTTCAAACGTTAAATTTAAATGATTATCAGACTGGAAATGTTGTGTACTGGGATGGTCTAACTCCTACCCCATACTACTATGCTGCTGAGGACTATACTCGTCGTTGCGGAGGATGTGGTCGCTGCGGAGGCGGTGGTCGTTGTGGAGGTTTTGGCCGTTGCGGATTCCGTTGCGTTGGTTGCTTTGGTTGTTTTGGATGCGGCGGTTGCGGCGGATGTGGTGGATGTGGTGGATGTGCCGGAGTTGGCGGATGTGCTGGAGTCTGCTTGGACGGAGTATGCTTTATCTAATTCTTATTTTTTAGTTGTAACTTTACTTAAAGGAAAGTGTTTCTACATGAATTTTAATGTAGAGACACTTTTCTTTAAGTATAATAAACCACTCTTCTCCTTTTCGTTTGACATAAGAAAAATTAGGGTACATAAAATTGTTATGATGGAAGTTATTATGCACTAAACAGAGGAGGAGGAGTACAATGACAAAATTAAACTCTTCTACGCGTTTAAAAATGAAACGAGATACTTTTTTTCTTTCTAATCCAAAAGGCGAGGTGTATTTTAGAAATAATACAAGTTCATTCCGAATGGAAGGGAAGTCTATCAATCAATGGATTGAAAAATTGATACCAATGTTCAATGGAGAATACACATTAGGAAATTTGACAGTGGGCTTATCTGATCCATATCGAAAGCGAGTATTTGAAATAGCAGAGATACTATATGAAAATGAGTTTGCAACAGACATAAGTCAAGAACATCCACATCAATTGCCAGAAAATATTCTTGAAAAATATGCATCCCAAATTGAATTTTTGGATAACGTAGGCGTGTCAGGGGCATATCGTTTTCAAACGTATCGTCAAACGAAAGCATTAGCAATTGGTTCCGGTTCTTTTTTTGTCTCCTTAGTTTCTGCGTTACTTGAATCGGGATTACCACAGTTCCAGATGCTGATTACTGATTCCGTACAAACAAATAAAAAAAGATTACAAGAATTAATAGCACATGCACAAAAAACAGATCCCGAGGCGGCGATTGAAGAAGTTTTTTTACAAAATGAAAAAAGAAATGCTTTGCAAGATGCTTTGCGGCCATTTCAGGCAATTTTGTATGTATCACAAGGAGAAGACATAGAGGAATTAAAAACTCTTCATGCTATTTGTAAAGAAGAAAAAAAGATCTTTATCCCTGCCATTTTTAAGCAAGGAATCGGATTAGCTGGGCCACTCGTCCACCCAGAAAATGATGCTTGCTGGGAATCAGCTTGGCGACGTATACACAAGTCTGCGTTTTCTAAAACTTCAAGGGAACACACTTTTTCTTCTACAACGGAAGCAATGTTAGCAAATGTAATTGTATTTGAATTGTTCAAAAAGGTTACTGGAGTAACGAATGAAACGAAAACAAATCAATTATTTTTGCTGAATTCCGAAACGTTAGAAGGGAACTGGCACTCTTTTTTTCCTCATCCCTTAGTAACTGAGAAAATGGAAATCGAATGGGTCCAAGATTTTAATACGAGAATCAAACAGAACTCAAATAAAAACGAATGGAATGAGTATGATCTTAACTTGAATTCCCTAGTATCTAAAGAAGTGGGGATTTTTCATATTTGGGAAGCAGGTAATTTAAAACAGCTGCCATTGGCCCAATGTCGTATTCAAACAGTTGATCCCTTGTCAGAAGGTCCCGCTGATTTACTACCAGATATGATTTGTGCAGGTTTAACACATATGGAAGCAAGGTACGAATCTGGATTATCCGGAGTTGAGACCTATATAGCACGAATAGTTCGTTCCAAGCTTTCTGAACATGAGGATTTTATAGGAATCGGAACCGGGGAAACGATTGCAGAATGTGTATCTAGAGGATTGCAAAAATGTTTGGATGAAGAATTTCGTAAGAGACAACTACAACAAAAAATTGCTGTTTCCCCGTTACAATTAGACGTAGTAGAAGATGAACATTGCCGCTTTTATTTGAAATCTCTTACCACAATGCAAGGAACACCTACAATCGCTTTAGGAGAGGATATTTTTAACTTCCCTGTTATTTGGATTCGTACAAATAATCGTTGGTACGGAAGTGTAGGGTTAAATAAAACAATGGCATTACGAAAAGCATTACAACAGGCACTTATAGAAGTACAAAATTGCGATGATTGCCACGTATCACAAGCAATAGAGAATTCATCCGTTTTATTACATGATAAAATGCCATTACACTTCGATATTTCCTCTTGTGAAAACTTGACGCAAGAAGAAATATTACAATCTGCTGAACAGACAGTAAAACAAAATGGAAAACGGCTCTACGTATTTGAAATATCATTAGAAGAAGTCTGGAAGGAAGAATTGGCAGGAATATATGGCGTATTATTGGGAGAGGAGGAATCCCAGTGAGCGCTTCCGTTTTCATTATTGGAGAGGGACTATTGGCAAATCGTGTATATAAAGAATTATCAGTCCGATATGAAATCACCAGGCACTCAGGTTTTGATGAAAAAATACCAGCAACAACCGACTTAGTTCTTGTGTTACATGATACTTGGAATCCTTCATTTCATACAAAGGCAGAAAGTGTACTTCAATCAACGAATATTCCATGGCTTAGGGCCTTCATTTCATTTGGAAAAGGAATAATCGGTCCGCTCGTTCGTCCTGGCACACAAGGATGTTCCCAATGTGCGGATATACGCCGTACTTTTGCAGGAAATGATTCGAAAGAGACGTGGCGAATACTGCAAAGCCTAACAACAAATAAGGAAATAGCACGGGACATATGGGCATCAAGTAATGGAATATTACAGATGACACATATCCTGTTAAGAGAGGTCCAGTGCATTTTACAAGATGATTATGTACGATCAGAAGAACACATATTTTTTGTGAATTTACAAACTTTGAAAAGCTCCTGTCATTTTTTTCTCCCTCATCCGTTATGCTCAAATTGTAGCCAATTACCTAATGATTCATCTCATTCGGCCGAAATTTCATTGCAATCAAGTCCGAAAATTAACATAAATAATTATCGTTGTCGTTCCATATCGGAACTAAGTAAAGTATTAGCCACTGATTATCTAGATTATGAGACTGGTTTTTTAAATGATAAAATGTATAACCTTACACCTCCATTTGCTGAAGTAAGTGTAAATCTTCCGCTTCTCTTTGGAAACGAAGGAACAGCTGGTCGTACCCATTCATATGCAACTAGTGAATTAACCGCCATTTTAGAAGGATTAGAACGATATTGCGGTCTAGAACCGCGTGGAAAACGTACAGTCATCCAGGACACATTTCGCAATATAGCTCATCAGGCGCTGAATCCTCTCGAAGTGGGTGTACATGCAAACGAACAATATATACAACCTAATTTTCCATTTAAACCGTTTCATCCAGATCGTCCAATGGATTGGGTATGGGGTTATTCCTTTTTGCAAGAACGACCAATTTTAGTTCCAGAACTACTTGCTTATTATAGCTTAGGTGGTAAAGATGGTTTTGTTTATGAGACTTCTAATGGTTGCGCGTTAGGTGGCAGTTTAGAAGAAGCAATTTTTTATGGCATTTTAGAAGTCATTGAGCGCGATTCATTTTTATTAACTTGGTATGCTAAACTTTTACTCCCGCGTCTGGATCTTTCTACTGTCGATGATCAAGAATTGCAGTTGATGGTAGAACGTGTGCGCGCAGTAGGAGGATATGATATACATTTGTTTAATTCGACAATGGAACATGGAATTCCAAGCGTCTGGGCAATAGCAAAAAATAGAAAGGAGAGGGGATTAAACATTATCTGTGCAGCTGGAGCTCATTTAGATCCGGTACGAGGGGCGAAAAGTGCAATATATGAATTAGCTGGCATGATGTTAACACTTGATAAGGAATTTGAGGAGAATCGCAAGAAATATGTACAAATGTTTCATAATCCTTTCCTTGTAAAGCAAATGCCTGATCATCCGATGGTATGTGGTTTACCTGAATCGGAAGAACGGTTTCAGTTTTTACTAGACAACAATCGCCCGGTACAAACATTTACCGAGGCATTTAAGAAGAAATCAAGACATGAGGATTTGACAGATGATTTAAGAGAAATACTTCAGATGTTACATCAGTTGAACTTTGATGTGATTATCGTAGATCAGACAGCACCAGAAATAAAGCGAAATGGATTATATTGTGTGAAAGTGCTCATTCCAGGAATGTTGCCAATGACATTTGGACATCATCTTACGCGCTTAACAGGTCTAGAGAGAGTATTACACGTGCCAATGGAACTTGGATATACAAAGCAATCGCTAACGTTTGAACAACTTAATCCACATCCACATCCGTTTGCGTAAGTGGTGATTAGGAGGGCGAATGATGAGTTTAGAGACATTTTTGAACAATTTACATTTTAATACTGACGAAGCTGCACCTTCGACTTGGGAGGTGGATTGGGAAGATGGCCCACTTTCCTATAAACTCTATCGGGACCTACCGGGAATTCCGTTATCTTCAGAAATAACACTAACACTTGAAAATTTTGAAGTTTCAACAGAACCAAACCTTCGTGAAATTGGGCATTTTCTCTGGTACGTATTTGGAATTACTCAATTCTGTCAGTCAGCCTTACCGACGCCAGAAGCAAATATTATGCAGTCGTATCGGAGATTTGTTCCCTCGGGCGGAGGCTTATATCCAAATGAATTGTATATATATTTAAAGGTGGAAAATGTGCCTGCTGGGATTTACCACTATAATGTAGCACACCACCGCTTAGTCTTATTAAGAGAAGGGAACTTTGATTCATATGTAGACCAAACTCTTGGAAATAGCGGTGACACATCCGCTTGTTTTGGGGTTATATTTGTATCAACAATGTTTTGGAAAAATTTTTTTAAATACCATAACTTTTCGTATCGTCTGCAAGGATTAGATGCAGGCGTGTTAATCGGACAATTACTAGAAGTAGCAAAACGATTCCAATTTACACCAAGCGTACATTTTCAATTTTTAGACCGGGCCATTAATCATTTACTCGGCTTATCTGAACAAGAAGAAAGTGTATATGCGGTTATCCCTCTATCTGTAAATTCGATAACCTCACCGCCAAATAATGAAAATGACGCTACAAATAAAGAAATCTCTGCTACTCAATTATGTGAAGAATTACCGATTATTCATCATAATCACTATGTCCGATCACGAAAGATTGCACAATATCCGATGTTGATTCAAATGAATGAAGCATCTATGTTTGAATCAACACGATCGTTTCAAAAAATAAAGAATGAAACGAATAGAATGCATAGTGGTCAAGCGTTAGTGCTCCCTCGTATAAAGCGAATGTCGTACGACTTAAAAGCAGCGTGTCAAAATCGATTTTCACCGGAAATGGATTTTACTTTTAAGAAAATGAGCCAAGAACAATTGACTACGTTCTTGCATGAAGCGACTGATTCTTTTACTTACCAAAATGATTTAGATTCAAAGCATGAAGAACTCACATCCCGTGTTTCACTATACGCATGTTTATTTGGTGTTGAGGGTATTCCAAACGGCGCTTATCATTATGACAGTGATGCTCATACATTACGACAAGTACATCTTGGAGAACATCGATTCTTACTGCAAAGCGGGATGACATTCCACAATGTGAATCTATTTCAAGTACCGCTATGTCTACATGTAGTGGGAGATAAAAATCATCTTAAAAGAGAACTTGGATATAGAGGGTACCGTATTCAACAGATGGAAGCGGGTATCCTTGTGCAAAAATTATTGTTAGCTGCTTCTGCTATAGGACTTGGAGGACACCCGCTTCTTGGATTCGATGCCAACTTGTGTGATGAACTTTACAGATTGGATTCAGAAGAAAAAACGAGTCTTATCCAAATTCCGATTGGTTTCCATCGTCAGCGTCCTTGGTTGAAAGGGAGTTTGCATAGTTAATATAGGGAATATGAGAAAGCTTGGATTCAAATGAATTCAAGCTTTTTTGATGTAATTTGATTAAAAATGTGTTGTTGTCTAAGATCAATTTCATTTACCGTATTTTTACATCGGATAATATTAATTCATGTCCCAAACTTCCAATAGAATAAAAAAAACAATTTAGGGCATGACTACATTTAAAAAAGTAAAGGAGATAACCAAAATGAACAAACATCCTAATGAAAATAAAAAACCAAACACAAAAAAATTAAACACTGAAGAAAATGCTATTTATAGCGATCCAAAAGATGCAAGTAACATGCAACCAATACCACAACCAAAAGATTATGATGAAATAGAATATTAATACAGTAGGAAAAAGGAGCGGAAACGATATTATTTCTGTTCCTTTTTTCGTTATTGAGCAGCTAGTGATTATTCACTATATACACTTTTCTCGTACTATTTTTAATCAGAAGGGGGAAAAGAAAGAAAAGCTAATGAATCAATTAGTTCAATCGAGATACTGTTATCATCCGTAATCGTAATTTCTATACAAGCAACTAATGGTAACGCAATAATAATTACGTCACCATCAATAATAACCCCAGATGGACATGTATCGAAGTCACTTATAGATAGCTCTATATTAATATCTGGAGCAATTATAATTTCCAAACATATATTTATGCGTTGTTTGAATACGTAAGCGATTGTAGATCTCTCCTTTTTATATGTAGCTAGGCACATAATGTAGTATTTGTAAGAACAATAATGAATAGAAAACTACAAAATATGTTGGCTATCTTTTTTATTACATCTTTGAAGGTAGTTCTCATACCATTCTATTTACAGATACATCCTCTTGACTGGACAGGTTATCTATTTATGAAAAATAACGTATGTAATGTGGTGACCTTAATTTTGTACTAGCTGGCGTGGACGAAACGGAAACATGAAATTTTGCAGATGGGAATGGTTACGGGGATATGAAACTTACGTAGGAGGCTCAATTGCAACAAATCGTAAACTAAAAGGGATTACTAAAAGTCCGATTGTAACCTTAATACGGTTACAATCGGACTCAAATAAAAACCTTATAAATTTGTATATCTCATCCATCCACTTTCAGATCGTTCAGCTTTATATTTCCCGTAAGACAGAAGCTTCATTGCCGAACGAGTAGATGCGTGAAAAACTAAACTTAACTTCAAGCCCTCTTCCATTTCACTTGGATAGGCTGTTGATTCGTAAACATAAAAAGCTGCCATAATACAGGGAGCTACTTGTTCTGGTTCAAATTCACAAGCGATTACATCGTCTACAATGAAATCAATAAGACATCGATTTCCATCTAGCATTTCTTTTTGAAGCAAACTTTTTACCGATTCCGGTAGTAATTCTAATATTTTTTTCTTCAAGACAGTCATTTTTTGGCTCTTTCAGCACGAAGAATGGCATCATTTGTTGGCGTGTTAGGTACATAGTTCCCATGACTGTCAATGCTATGTACTTCCTTATCATACTGTCCGTTAGCATTACGTTTCTTTACTGTGAACGGGTTTTGATTGTTTCCCATACTTGTCACCTCCAATGAATAGTATGTGCGAATCAAAAAGTATTTTGTCTAAAAGAGAGCTCACAAAAAATGGAATAGGAATAATGATTTCTCCTGTATGAAATAGTTCTTTTCGCAAAAAATAGGTACAAACTTTAACAAAAGGAGGATCAGTTATGACAAACAGAAATGATAATCGAGAGCTTAAAAACAAATATCCGAACAATTTTAAAAAAGATACTGAGTTCGCAAAAGATGTAAATATTAGAAGTGAAGTAACAAAAAAAGATTTAAATAAATAGTCTTATGAACGATTAAATATTGAAAAAGCTTGGATCGAAATGTATCCAAGCTTTTTCAGATGAAAGAAATCCAGCCATACTTTTTATAAGAACGAATTTCATTTACCGTATTTTAGTAAAAAATTAAAACACCAAAACCGAATAACATATGCATGAAAAAGATATAGGATGGAACTATATTTCATGAAGGATGTGTAAATCATTATTGAATAGAGAGGTATTTCACTATGAAGTTAACGCCAGAACAACGAATTCAATTACATGGATTTAATAATCTTACAAAATCATTAAGTTTTAATATGTACGATATTTGCTATACAAAAACAAGAGAAGAACGAGAAGCTTATATAGAATACATAGATGAACAATATAATGCAGACAGATTAACAAAGATTTTAAAAAATGTATCTGATATTATTGGTGCACACGTATTAAATGTCGCCAAACAAGACTACGTTCCACAAGGAGCGAGCGTAACAATTTTAGTTTCAGAAGGCCCAATTGTAGAAGTACCAACTGAATCATTTAACGAATCACCCGGTCCTCTTCCTGGATCAGTCGTTATACAGTTAGATAAGAGCCATATAACGGTTCATACGTATCCCGAATACCATCCTGATGAAGGCATTAGCACTTTTAGAGCAGATATTGACGTGTCAACATGCGGAGAAATCTCACCTCTTAAAGCGCTAAATTATTTAATCCACTCATTTGATACGGATATTATGACAATCGATTACCGAGTTCGTGGATTCACAAGAGATATAACAGGTAACAAATTATTTATTGACCACGAAATAAACTCCATTCAAAATTACATCCCAGAAAATATAAAAAGTTCGTATGACATGATTGATGTAAATGTATATCAAGAGCATATTTTTCACACAAAATGCAAACTAAAAAATTTCAACTTAAATAACTATTTGTTCGGATATACACAAGAAACGCTTTCTGTCGACGAACAACAAGAAATTACAAAGAAATTAACATTGGAAATGGACGAAATATTTTATGGGAAGAATATGAATCATGGTTCAATTGAAGAGAATTGAAATGAATAAACATTCAAAGTATCAGTAAAAAAGCAGGGGGTTTTTCTCCTGCTTTTTTACCGACAAGCTCGTAGTACCAAAAAGGGATTTTTCATTTTTTGTCGAATTTGAATTTTGGTGGAAATTCAATAATGAAAGGAATAAAAAATGAAAAAATACGAGCATTTAGTTTCATGGGTAGATAATATAAAAGAACGAAACCATAGCTCTGCAGCAGCACTTTATATTATGAAAGATAATAAAGTTGTATTGGAGCATTATAGCGGCAGTCATTCTAATACGAAAAATAGTTCTCCGATTACAGAGACTTCACAGTTTAACGTTGCTTCTGCAAGAAAAAGTTATTTAGGGCTAGCGATTGCTTATGCGCTTTATGAGGGGAAAATTAAGAGTCTAGACGATTATACTGTGGATTACTTTGAAGAGTATGACAAAACTTTACTTGGTAAAACGACCATAAGGCACTTAGTAACTCATTCGCACGGTCTTAATGTGAGTGACAGCGGAATGATGTACCGAGAATTTGAACCTGGAGAAGGATGGGCTTACAGAGGTATTAATGTTGAAATGATGACACAGCTAATTTATAAGCTATATAATAAAAGTTTTCCGGAATTACTGAGAGAACGAGTCTTTCTACCTGCTGGTTTTACAGAAACAGCATGGCAAATAACGGATCATGACAACTTAGTAAAAGTAGTCATAAATCCCGAAGAAGAAGCTGGAAGTAAGATTGGACTATCAGATGACGGGACAGAATCAAATCTATTTGTCTCCGCTAGAGAGTTCGCTTATTGGGGAAACCTTCATCTAAATAAAGGATATATGAATGGAAAACAAATTGTCCCAAAAGAAGTGATTGAAATTGCAACGCAAGTTCATTCTCCTCATTATAAAGATGCAAACTTACCACAAAACGGATTGTTTTGGTTTGTTCAAAATAATCCAGCGCTGCAAAGTGAAATAGGTGAAAGCGTTCCAAAAGATTCTTATCAAATTTTAGGGATAACAGGACCAACAATTTTAGTCATTCCTGAGTATAATGTTGTTGTCGCAAAGATGTATAACAAAAGGAATAACTATGGAGAAGACAATTACCTTCAATACTTAAGAGAATTTAGCAATTTAGTGGCCGATATATTTGCTCAATAACCATATTGGCTGATCGATTTGTATATAATCATTAAGAATTAAAAACAAAGAAGAGAATCCACTCCCACATAGAGTTGATTCTCTTCTTCATTTATTTTTATGAAGAACTCACATTTGATATAAAAGATGGAATGAAAAAATATCCAACAAAACATGAAGCCGTATTTCTAAAAATAACGCAGTGAAATGTACAATGGAAAAACTATAGATAGATTGTACAGTGACATACGACAGTTGATATTATTCTATAAAAATATAAAATGAGGATAGCGAATTAAGAGAATTATAAGGTAGTATAAAAAAAGACAAAAATATTAAAAGGGGAAAGAAAATAAAATGATGGATCAACTTGAATTGAAACAAGAATTACAACAAGTCAAAAATAACAATTTCACCGTACCAGAAGATGTAGACGCATATCCATATGCACAATGGATGATGGATTATATCGGGTCAACTGATGCAAATTTGCGCGATGAATTGATTTACAGTACGCTCGAGCGCTGGATTACAAGCGAAGTATTTAGACATAAAGAGTTACGCGGGCTACTGCTGCAGGCGCTAAGTCCTGATTATTTATTTTATAAAATCGGTGAAAAGGGAACAGACTCCGTTTTTAAACGTGCTTTCTCAGTTCTAATCCCACCGCTTATTTTATCTGTTCATGAAAAAGAACCGTTCTTATCTGAAGAACAGCTCTACAGCGTGGCAGAACAAGTTCTTGAATATGTGTATCTTGAGCAAGATGTAAGGGGCTATGTAGCTGGAAAAGGATGGGCTCATTCTACTGCACATGCTGCAGATGCATTAGATGCTTTAGCACGTACAGTGCGAAATCGCGAATTTTCGCATGCTATCCTCAGTGTTGTTCGTTATAAAGTTCGAGTGCATGATTACGTATACATCAACTTTGAAGATGAGAGATTAGTGACGGCAGTAATGTCTTTATGGAACCAAAATATCTTAACACAAGAAGAATGGAACAACTGGCTTCATAGCTTTACGATCATTGAAGAAGCTCCAAATTCCCGAAATGATATTTTAGTACAAAACATCAGAACATTCTTAAGAAGCTTGTATTTCAGGGCTTTAGAACAAGAAGGAAGCTCTACTTTTACAGTTTCTGTATTGGAGACTTTAAAACTATTGCGTTAGTTTTATTGTTCCTAAGGGAGAATAACTAATGGAGAAATGCATGGTCAAACGAATTTTAGATGGATTCACCAAGATCAAAAATGTATAATATTAAAATCACTTCATCATGGTATTTTTCACAAAATTAATAAACTTGAGGTAAAAGTTTATGTTCAACATTAAAATTAAATCCTGATTACGAAAAAGATGTTCCAAGCAAAGATGATCCTAGTGGAATAGATGTAGGGAATGGAATTAAAGGTTTTGCTGAGGGAGCAGCAGGAGCAATGTATTTGAACTTTGTTAAGGATCATTGGGAAATTGTTTTAAAAAGTCCATTGACAAATAAAGATGAAAATATACCCATCGCAAAATCTATAGTGAACCAATTAGAGAAAGAGCCACTACCAACTCCAAACTCTTACGCAGTTATAGAAGTGGATAACAGGCAAAAACAAAACCGTGTATATTGGCAAAAGGAAAATACTTTATATGGTATAGAAACGACTGGTACTATTCAAGATGCATTAACTATTGCCGCTCACTTTGAGTCTACGTCTAAGTGATTAACGAATGTATTTTCTCAATGAAGTGGATAATAGAATCTAGAAAGAGTATTGTTCTCTTATCAACAATTTAGTAAATGTATTTCATCAATATGCTGAAAATAAAAAGGGTCCTATCACCTGTATATAGTAGGTGATAGGACCCTTTTTATTATGACATGGAATTTTTCAGTAGCCTCAATGATTAAGACTCTTTTTTGAAAGTAGTGTAAACACCTATGATTTTTGTTTATATGATAAGAAAAATTTGCCGCTAAAATCTTCACCAGTTACTTTTACTTGATACATATCATCTTGAGGGATTTGAATGCCTTTTTCTTTCTGTTTATTATTTAATTGTAAAACAATACTCCCATGAGAATCTATAACATATGCTGTTATAAAACCTCTTTGTGTTTCTTCACTTAAGGAGAATAGCCAATTTTCATTTTTCTTAACGTTCATTTATTGTCCTATTTCTCCTCTGAAGCCTTCACATCGTCTAATTCCTAAGCTATTCTCTTCAGTTTTAATTTTACCTCTATCTATTGTTCCTGTTCTATAAAATCCCCTCTTTTCTTGTTCCAGTGCCATTTCATCACTTCTTTTACCTAATTCTATTAATTTTTTACCTTCAGGCGAATTTAAAGATGGATCATCGATTGCAGCACCAGTACTCTCTATTTCTTTAGAACTTCCTGTGTTATGGCTACAAGATACACAAAAAAGGGTGAAAGTCATAAATGTAATTACACTTTTTTTCATAGCAAGGATAAAAAAGTATCTTATACTCTATAAAGGATACTTTTTCTATATTTTAACTTTACAACAAAAATCTTGCAGGCGCATAAAAAAATAGACGCTTCAGATTAGCCTGTAATGAATTTTAGCGTTCATAATAATACAGTTGGTATCAGAGCGTTCAATTCATTTTACAGGACCAATATAAGCAGTCAAATGAAATTAATATATTATTATGACCTAGAACCCTAAAATAGTAGTTATTATAAGATTAATAGTAATCTAAATTTACTATTTCGCTGATGGATCCTTAACGTCCTTCCTGCCGCAGTTAACACAAGCATTCCGTGTGAGACGAAAGTATGCTAAGGCAGAAGCACTCATATGAATCCGCCCATTACAATACTAAGGAGGTTGGCTTTTTCCCTGTAGCTACGAAGCAATAGACCTCTATTACTTAAAAATCCTTCGCAGAATTTTAATTTTGTCCCTATACGGTGGAAATACAATCCCTAAGTCTATCTTTGAGCTTTTCTTTAAAATGCTCTTACGATGTGTAAAAGTATCAAAACTATGTTTGCCATGATAGGCACCGAACCCTGCACTTCCTACACCGCCAAAAGGCAAGTGGAGATTAGCCATGTGTGACATCATTCTTTCTATTAGTCTTACAAAACTGTAAGATACCTGTCATCTGCTTCAATAGCACTTAAAAATACCTAGCGTATATACTATTTACAAAAAGAGGAGGATGAGAATATGCATGAAGTGATTGAAGAAGTATTGGTTGGCCTATGCGAATTCGTAGTTGAAGTTGCAGGTGAAGTCGTTACTAACATCTTTACAGAATGGAATACAGAGGAAGATAAAGAAGAAAAAGAAATATTGTAAGTTAACATGTACAATTATATTAAATTCAAATCATCCATCTATAGACAAATAATAATAATTAGTTCATAATTTAAATTAATAATTAACAAGTTGTTAATTATTAAAATCCGAGAAACTTGTAAAGAAAGATACAAATAGGAGGGCGACAAATGTCAAACCAAGATGCTTTAAAACAATATGATGTAAAACAATATAAGACACCTGATGGCTATACATCAGATATCGCAGTATTTACTATTATAACTGAGGAAAAAGAAGAACATAAGCCTCCTGTTATGGCTCTGAAATTAATGCTGATAAAACGGGCCTTAACCAATTCAGAAGGAAAAACTAATATTGAAGCAGGAAAATGGGCGTTACCAGGCGGCTTTGTACAGGAGGATGAAACGGCGTTTGCGGCAGCAAAGCGAGAGTTAGAGGAAGAAACAGGTGTAGAAGGTATACATATTAAGCATTATGGTGTGTATGATAAACCTGGCCGTGATCCACGTGGTTGGATTATTTCTAACGCTCATTATGCAATTATACCAGAGTATTATTTAGAAAAACGTCAAGCTAATGATGATGCTGCAGAAGTTGCATTATTTTCAGTTGATGAAGTTCTGAAACTAGACTTAGCTTTTGATCATCAGCAGATCATAAGTGACGCAATTAAAGTCATTACAATTGATTTGCTTCAAACAACTGTCGCAAAAAACTTCTTACCAAAGAGTTTTACATACTCTGAGTTACAAGCCGTATTATTGACTGTTACTAATGATCCAGCAATTAAGAGTGGGCAAGCATTCGCTAGAAAAATAAAAGCTTTGCCGTTCATTCAAGAAGTTACAGGTCAAACGACTCAACGAACATCGAAAAAATCCGCACAATTATATCGTTTTGTAGAGATGGACATAGTACAACCAATATACACAGCTAGATATTGATTTTTTAGAATTAATAATTAACAAATTGTCAATTATTATAGAACATACAATATGTTTAAATAAAGGGAGGAAATTATAATGAATGACAAATAATAGCTTAGCGTTTGATTGTCCTGCCTTAGGAGCCGTTTACAAGCTCGTTTCCATCGAAGATCAAAACGGTAAAATGGTTGATACAATTAAAATCAGTTCCAATCCTGAAAAGTAACTACTCTAGGTCTTAAAAAAGTGTATCTTATTATTAATACGATAAACAGAAAATTCAACTGAAGAATAGCGATTAAAAATGTTTCATCCAACGCATACTTTTATTAGTAAATTTGTAACGACCTTTGAAGCTAAAGAACTGCATCACGATATTTTCATAGAAGGCGAATGTGTATATCATTCTCCATCACTGCAAAAAATTCAGCAATTCACAAAAGATAACTTAGATTTGCTTTGGGATGAATATAAACGCGGATTAAATCCAGAATAATATCCTTTAGATTTTAGTCAAAAGTGTTGGGGCAATAAAATGAAGAATATTGATAAAGTAAAACAAAAAGTTGCGGAGATGATTGGATATGAAAACAAATGAAATCGAATTAACGAAAAGTATAGAGTATCTTCAAGCGTTGAATCCCCAAAAAGATAGTAGTGAACTATTTAAAAAGGGGCGACGAATTGGAATATATGGTTCCTCATTTGATCCAATCACAAATGTTCATTTGTGGACAGCTTCTACTGTGGCACATCGTAAAAAATTAGATTATATTATCTTTTTACCTTCAACAAATATGCGCATCGATAAGAAAATACAAACGACAGGCGATCATCGCGCGAAGATGATTAGTTTAGCCATACAAGATAACCAAAAGTTCATTTTGGACTCCCATGAATTAAACGTATTACCAGGCAAACATTATACATACTATACAATGAAACATTTTAGGACTATATTTAAAGAAGCGGAATTGTTCTTTATCATGGGTGCAGACCTTTTAGTAGATATTGCTGATGGAAAATGGAAGATGGATAAAGAATTGATAAGCGAAAATAATTTTATCATTATGGCTCGCAATGGTATCGATATGCTTCAAACGATTAGTCGATCTGCTCTCCTTCGCAATTATGACGATGGCAGGTTTCAATTAATCGATAAAGGATTAGCTATGGAAATTAGTTCTACATATATACGCGAAGAATTTTCTAAAGGCGGCGAACCGCGTTACCTTCTCCCGGATAGCTGCTACTATTACATTAAAGAACAAGGTTTGTATCAATAATAGATATTACATATCATATAAAACGCTAAAAACTGAAAGGGAAGATTTTAATGACCAGTTTACAACAAAAAATCATGTCGGACTTAAACGTGTCAGCAGTCATTGATCCGAAACAAGAAATTCGTAAAAGAGTCGACTTTTTAAAAGCATACGCACTTAAAACAGGAGCAAAAGGCTTCGTATTAGGAATTAGCGGCGGTCAAGATTCAACATTGGCTGGAAGACTCGCTCAGCTAGCGGTTGAAGAATTAAGAACCGAAGGACATCATGTAAAATTTGTAGCGATTCGCCTACCGTACGGCGTTCAAAAAGATGAAGATGATGCACAAGCAGCATTACAATTCATTCAAGCAGATGAAGAACTTACATTTGATATTCAAACGACAGTCGACGCTTTTGCAGAGCAATATCAAAAAGATGCAAAAGAGCAACTTACAGATTTCAATAAAGGAAATGTAAAAGCACGAGTTCGAATGATTTCGCAATATGCAGTAGGTGGACAAAATGGCCTTCTTGTAATCGGTACAGACCACGCAGCTGAAGCTGTAACAGGTTTCTATACGAAATACGGCGATGGTGGTGCTGACATTCTTCCGTTGTCCGGATTAACAAAAAGACAAGGAAGAGAACTATTGAAGGCGTTAAACGCTTCAGAGAGATTGTATTTAAAAGTTCCAACAGCTGATTTACTAGATAATAAACCACAACAAGCAGATGAAACCGAACTAGGAATTTCTTATGAAGAATTAGATGATTATTTAGAAGGTAAGCAAGTATCTAAAGAAGTAGCAGAAGCAATCGAAAAGCGATACTTAGTTACAGAACATAAACGACAACTTCCTACAACTATGTTTGATGATTGGTGGAAATAATAAAAAGTAATAGCATGAAGTAAACAATACTTCTTAATTAACGATATAGATTAGAAAGAATGCACATATAGATCATCTAGTATGTGCATTCTTTTTGTTTGTATATATTCACCTTAGCTCCATACCCAAAATAGAAGATTTGCTATAACTAACAATTAAAAATGGAAAAATTCTCAAAATAAAGTAAAATGATAAAAAAGGCACTTATGAAAAACTAAGATATACAGGAATGAATCTAAATAAGGAGCGAGTGAACAAATGCAAGGAACTATCGGTATCGATGTTGGAGGCACATTAACCAAAATTGCTTATTTTGATAAAGATAATGAATTACAACTTCATAAATTTTGTTCCGATGAACTTGAAAAAGTGGGAGATTGGATTAATTCGAACGATTTAACAAATGAAATATGTATTACTGGCGGCAAAGCTGAACAGCTAAAAAAGCTTATTTTAGAGAAACAGCATATAAATTATATTCTAGAATTCGATGCTACATGTAGAGGCGTTAATTATTTACTTCATAAAAGTAATTATTCTTTTGATAATTATGTAGTTACCAATATTGGAACAGGTACCTCCATACATATCATGCACGGAAATACATACTATCGTATAGGCGGAACTGGAATAGGCGGTGGCACATTGAAGGGGCTATCTACACTATTAACTGGTATAGAAAATTTTGATGAAATCGTAAAATATTCAAAACTTGGTTCAAGGACAAACTTAGATATAAAAGTTAGTGATATTTATTCTGAAATAAAGTCCCCTATCGCTGGAGATCTAACTGCCAGTAACTTTGGAAATGCCTCCATTAGTAAAGGAAATAATAATATATCAGATTTAATCGCAACTGTTCAGGGGCTTGTTGGAGAGGTTATTACAACTTTGAGTCTTCAAATTGCAGCTGCACAAAGCATAGATAATATTGTTTATATAGGATCTACTTTATCAAATAACGAAACGTTAAAAGATATCATCAGCGGTTATACACTGCAGAACAATAAAAATCCCATTTTCTTTAAAGACCCTGGATTTAGCGGTGCAATCGGTGCCTTATTAAGTAAAACTAATTCATAATTCACACCCAAAAAGCATGGTAATTTACCATGCTTTTTGAATAAATCTTTCTAGAACATGCACGAAAAGTTCATTTTTAACTATAAAATATCTTTTTTAGTAGATAATTCGCCGCCAGATTTCCCTTTGGACTGAGAAGCATCTTTCTCACGAACATAACCCGTAGTTGCATTGTCAGTAGTAGGTCCAGCTGTGTTAAATCTCTCATCTCCAGTACGGTGAGAGTCGTTCGATTGATTTTTCATGGAGCACCTCCTAGTTAGAATAAGTGTAGTATGCCCATGTTAGAGGCGATATTATATTTCATTTTCCGCTTATTATTCCATTCTTTTGTTTTATTGATTCTTTGCTAAGTACATAAAGAACAATCATTTTGAAAAACATCTAGACTTAATAGTAGAACAAGGGCATGAAACTCAAATAGAGGGCCGATTTATAAGTTAACTTGGAAAAAAAAAAAAGAAAAATAGTTACATTAATCAATTTTAAAATATCTATTTAATTATTTTTCCTTTAATTGTATTGACATAATATTATATAATGCAAAAGTAGTTTATATACCATATTTTGTATAGACCACAATTTTGATATACATATATTTAATAAAGTTAAAACAAACTAAAGGGGATTTAACATCATGTCTAAAAAGAAAAACACAAAACTAAGTACTTTATTATGTGTAGCAGGATCAGCAATGTTATTAGCTTCACCAACAATAACTAAGGCGGAAACACCTACTGCAAATGTTCAAGGTAGTCAAATTATTGGAGTAGGAACTCATGGTATTTGGTCTACACCTTATGGTTTACCTGGTGCTAACTATATTGGTTCTACAAACCAATATTTAGGTAAAGAAATTGAGTTTACACAAAAGATGGAATTAAACGGTGTAACTTGGTATAAAATCAATCTAGACGGTAAGACTTTAGGTTGGGTAGACAGTAGAGCATTTAGTAAACTAACAAACATAGAAAAAGTAAATGAAAACTCATATATGGGGTATGCAGGAACTGACCATCATGGTGTTTGGTCTGCTCCTTATGGGGTAGAAGGTGGAAGTTACATATGCCCAACTGATAAATTTTCATACAAAGACGTTAAAGTCGTTGAAAAAGCAAATTACGGAAAAACAACTTGGTATAAAATCAGTGTAGACGGAAAAGTAGTAGGTTGGGTAGACAAGGGAGTAATGGACAAAGGTAATGTAAAACCTGCTAACTTCGATGTAACAATTGGAAGTACACAAGGAAACGATGTTTGGTCTGCTCCTTGGGGTACGAATTATGCTGAATTTGGCGGTTCTACAAACCAATATGCTTACCAAAAAATGCATGTATCAAAGACTTTAAAGATTGAGAAAACAAACTGGTACTATGTAAGTAAAGACGGTAAAAACATTGGTTGGATTGACGGCGGTAGAGCGTTATCAACTTTAGAAAATGTAAAAGATGAAAACTCTTATCAATTTATCGGAACTGCTAAGAGTTCAGATGGTGTTTGGTCTGCTCCTTATGGAGAACCAGGTGCGTACTGGCTTAACTCCGCTAATGAGTATAACTACCAAAAAGTACAAGTTATTCAAAGCGGAACGAAAAACGGTGTAAAATGGTATAAAGTTAAACGTGGTAGCCAATTAATAGGTTGGGTAGATTCTAGAGTTATGACAACAAACTTTAACCCTCAAGATGAGAATAAGTCTGCTTATATCGGAACTGCTAAGAGTTCAGACGGTGTTTGGAGTTCTCCTTATGGTTTACCAGGATCACATTGGATTGACTCAGTGAGTAACCATACATTTAATCTAGTTCATATTTCTCAAAGTATAGATTTCCAAGGAACAAAATGGTATCAAATTGCCGAAAACGGTAGACCACTAGGTTGGATAGATGCTAAAACTATTTCTACTAGTGTTAACACTGTTAAAAATGAAGACAAGACCGTTATGCTAGGTGACGTATATGGAAACGGTGTATGGTCATTGCCTTATGGTCAAGACGGTGCTAAATGGATTAACGGTGCAACGGCATATATGAACAAGCCAGTACATGTAACTCGTAGTCTAGTTAGTGGTAACACTACATGGTATAAATTCGAGGTAGATGGTAAAGAACAAGGTTGGGTAGACGCTAAAACAATATCTAACGCAACAAATATTAGAACAATGAATGAAACATTCCATGTAACAGGTCAAAGTGGTCACGGGGTATTATCAAGACCTTGGGGTATGCAAAACGGTTCTCATTTACAATCTGCAAACGATTTACTAGGTAAAAACTTAGATGTTAAATTAGCTATGAATTATAATGGTACTACTTGGTATGGTTTCAATAACAACGGTCAATTTAACTGGATTGACTCAAAAGCGGTATCTAAAGGTTCAGCACAACAGACTGGTTTAGCAGGGCTTGTAGCATCTTCTCCAACGGCTCAACGTACAAATCAGATTGTAACTGTTATATCTTATGGAACAAGTGCTAAAGTATCCTTCTTTGAAAAAGAGAACGGACTATGGCATGAAAGATTCTATACATTCGGTTATGTAGGCTCTCAAGGGGTAGGACAAGCAAGTGAGTCATCAAAAAGAACTCCTAAAGGTTCTTATTCTCTAGGATTCGCATTCGGTACTTCAAACCCAGGTACTAACTTACCATTCCGACAAATCACACCTAATTCTTATTGGATTAGCAATGTAGATGATGACCAATATAACACATGGCAAGAACGGGATTGGTCTTCTAGAAGTGATGAGCACTTAAGCGACTATTCTGTACAGTATAAATATGGTATCGTAATTAATTACAATACCGAAAATATACAAAGAGGTGCAGGTTCCGGTTTCTTCTTACACGTGTCTAACGGTAGACCAACAGCAGGTTGTGTAGCTATTCCAGAGGATCAAATGTATGAACTAATGAAACGAATTAACCAAGGCGCATATATCATTAACGTAAATAATGAACAAGAGATTAAAAACTACTAATTATAGTTTAGCTGTAATTCGTATAAAAATTGTAAACTATGAATATAAGAATTAAATATAAAATTGAATAAACTGAAAATAGTGGGTAAGCGAATCTTATCCACTATTTAAGCATAATTTAAGAAAGGAAAAAATAAAATGCTATCTAATATTCATTTTCAAGAGAACATAAGACATACGGATTATGAAATTAAAATAATTTCATCTGGAGACAACTTTCCAAGTATTGATATATCTGAATCACAACTCCATTATCTACTTGTCATGATCCGCACAGGCATAGACATACAGAGTATAAAGCAAGAACTGAATTCTAGATCAACATATCAACGCATTATTGAAAGAAAGGTTGTTAAAAGAAATAAAAGGTAGTTATTTCCCTGCATGTATGGTTATAACAACTCATGAAGGAAATCAGCTATATAATCTATGTGAACCTCTAATTACACCTACACTTCAAATCATTGAAAAGCACTCAAAACAAATCATTACTCTTTGCGAAAAAATTGATACATTTAAACAATTATCCATAGAAGCTTGCAGTCTCTTACTATATAGCGGTGTTTTATTGGATTTTGGACAAATCAATAATGTGGAGAAAAATTATTTGAAAAGCGAGCTTCCTCCTAGAAATAACAAAAGATATTACTATTCCATCCAAGAAAAAGAAAAAACAAACGAAGAAGCCTTTGGGATATACGGAAATCATTATTTAGACTTAGATGAAATTCAAATTTGCCTCTATGGAAATAAACGTTATACAACAACTAATTTAATAACTGCTAATAAAGAGATGTTAGAAGAATACTTTCAACAGCCCGTACTCGATGTTAATCAATTTAAAAAACAACTAGTTCAAAAATTCGTTTCCTCGAACACGCAAATAGATGTACCACTTAATTTATTCTATTATCCCAGTATTCCTTTAAATAATGGTATATTTTGATGAAAGCAATAAAGATATTGGAAATAAAACAACTGATTAATTAAATAAACCAGAGTAAATATTAAAGGGGTGTAAGTTATGGAAGTGAAGAAACTTGTAGGCTTTGCAATACCCGTAATGATGTTATTAAGTAGTTGTGGGATAGAAAATAAGACTTCAAAAGAAACAAAGACTGTACCGCAGTCCATATCAAAAGTGATGGTTTCAGAAGATGACTACCCTCAATATGTATTAGACTTAGGTAATGAATTAAATAAAGCATTTGAAACATGTATTAAAACAATAAACAACAATCAATCAAGGAAAAAGGTACTTGCTAGCGTAGAAGGGGCAAACAAAACACTAACAAAGTTTGAGTCCATTGAATATCCGAATAGATATGTAAGCACACAGAAAAATCTAGAGAAATCAATCTCATCGTATAAGAAAGCACTTTCTATTATTAGAGATTCGTATTCAAAAGATAAGATATATGATAAGGGGGTAAGTACAGAAGTCCTAGAAAACATAAAACCTTATCTACAAGACGGTGATAATTATTGGACTACCGTATATAAAGAGTTGATAAACGATGTTACGAGGTCAAAAGGAGGGTCACTAGACTCCGAAGATTTAAAAGAGACAGATAATGGGGTAGACTATGAAAAAGTGAAGAATAGTGTAGTAGACGGTAAAGAGTTAACAGGCAACTGGGGTATGGTACGTAGTGGTAAATTTATAACAACATTTATTCTAAAAGACGGTAATCCTAAAACATTTGAGATATACACAAAAGACGACTATCCGAGTAAGAAAAACGTAATAGAAGGTACATGGGAATATGATAGAGATAATATGCTAATGAAACTTCATATTACAAAACAAGTATCAAGTGGGATAGTTGTTCGTGTGAAACAGAAAAACATAGATTACAAAGTACAAAACTATGATACAAATTATTTGCAAGTATACAACTGGAATGCACAAACTATAAATAGAAATGTAAAGCAAAAATAAAGTATCATTACATGAAACAGTAATATAAGAAAGTAAGGGGATTAGGTGTAGAAACTCAAAAATTCATTTCTCCTAACCCACAAATAGATGTACCACTTAGTTTATTTTATGAAAAAGTTGGATTACAAAATGATTCAAAACCTATAACCCCAATATTCAAAGCAGCTGACTTAATCATACTAGATGAAATCGCTAACACAATTAGCGAAGATCTAATTAGGATTTGTAGAACAAAAGATATCATTCCTGTTTACGAATCGATTAGATATGGAAATAACCCCTCTACAGAAGAGGATTTACAAAAAATAATGCAGTGGATACAACGAAACAAGTAGAGTGAGTTAGAAAAATTTAAAATGAATTAAACAAAAACACAAGGGCAATACATCATTTTGTAATTAACATTGCCCTTTTTCACCTATAAAAACCTACTTAAAATTCCCCCAAACAACCCCTCGATTTCACAAATTTTCTCCGATGTAAATCCTTGTTTTATTAAAATTTTTCTAGAAGGGATATTTAGAAAGAAAAATTGAGAAATGGGTGGAGATGCCTGGATGTGATGTGAGATTTGTCATCAAGATTATCTATTGCAGGTAAAACATTATGTCAATCATGCAGTGAAGGATTGGAAAACAAATAGAAGCTGTAGTTAATCGGAATGTAAAAGCAACGGAAGATATTACTTATAGAATTACAGAATGTGCATTTTTCTTTTTAAATTTTGCATTATTATCATACAAATCTGGTATTATATATTTATATAAATATTACATTTTAGGAGAATCAGAATGAACAAAAAGTTAATTATTAGTGGAGTGATTGGTTTTATTGTAATCATAATCGCTCTTGTAAGTATGAACGTTATACAGTCTAATAATAAAAAAGCAGAAGAACAAAAAAAGAAGGATGAAGAATATTTAACATCTACTGCTAAATATTATAATGATTTCGAATTGATGGGTGCTTTATCTGACCTTGTATTACCTGCATATTCAGAAGCATGGTCAAATGCGATAAATAACCATAGTGATTTCAACAAAGCTCTATCTGAAAGTAAAACAGCTAAAGCTTCAATGACTTCTCTAATTCCTACAATCTACGAAAGAATGGAAAAAGAACTTAAGGTAGTTTCTGAAGCCGCAAAAGAACAGCCTAAAAGATATGAAGAAGTGTACAGTGAGTATAAAAACATGCACGGAATCATAACTTCTTTAAAAGAACAAATGATAATACCAAGTGGTTCTTTAATTACATTTAATCAAAATGTGAACACGTTATTTCAAGAATACAAAAAAGCTAAAGGGAAGATCGATGTCGCAATTTCTGATGATGTTAAAACTGAAATTGAAAAGATTAAAGAAGAAAATAAACAAAATTCAAGTTCAACAAACAATTGAGAACAAGCGCACTTTCGAGCGCTTGTTTTTTTGTAATTTCTTCAGAAAAATTCCACATTAATGTTGTGATGTTAAAATAATGTTAGAACACCATAAAAATAGATTTTACAGAGGAGAATTTTATTTTAACGTCCTTCAAACAATTCCATTCTACATACCATTAATCCCTAAAATACTAAAAAGCTAAACAATAAATACAGAATATAAAAATCCAATGCAACAAGCCAATGAAAAAATAAATAGACGATACCGAATTTATTAGCTTAAATACAGGAAAACAATCTTATTTTGTTGAAATTACTCGTAAGTATGCCAATTACACAAAGGGGAAATAATTTGACTTTGTTGAAGTATTTTGAAGTGAAAAAAATAGGGGAGATAAAGAATGGATTTGGTATTAACAGAAGAAATAGTATTGAACGACCTTATTAATACTTGTAATATTAACGGAGTATAAAGAAAAAGAGTCCAAAGACTAGATAATTAAATACCTAGATTTAAGTGGATTACATAAAACAAAATTATTTGTATCCATAATATAATTTTAGATTCAAAGGAAGGTTTTGGGAGGAGGGATTATCATGGTAGAAACTTTAATACTGGTAGTATTATTTTTCATATTATACGAACTAATTAAAACAAAAAATGAACTGAAATTTTTTAGAAACGATATGAAGCGTTTCCTAGAAAAAGAGGAAAAAGATACATAAAGTTTGCTTGGTTTAGATTTCACTAATTATTTAGAGTGAATTGTTAAAGGGAAAGTTCTCTTATTCTTACCGAATTGCAAAAGCAGCACAAAACATGCTTACGCTGTGTTTAAGTCAAGAACTAGAGAATATTCCCATTTTAGTTACAACTATACATCCAGGGAACATACTAATGTTACTGGAGATATGGAAAAGAGCTTTGAAAAGATGTAATAATTCAATGAAACAAACTTCTTTTCAAGTTTCTCTCTTTAAATTATTACATCTATTGTTTAAGTAGCTATAGTACAAAATTACACATCTACCTTTTATAAATGTTTAAAGAATTATGCCTGAGAAACTTCCTTTTAATACTTCTTTTTCAAGTTGATTCATACATGTAAATGCTGCAGTAATTTTTGTTCGATTTTTTTCATCCAGTTCAAATTGTTCAATAATTACGTCACAACGGATCGTATCACCACTAAAAACTGGGCGTAAGAATTCGAAATCCATCTTACGAGCCAGCACATTATAATCACCGCCAACTTTCGTAGGGAGTGTTGACGTTAAAAGTCCTTGTACAACAAATCGCCCTTGTTCATCTGGCGTAACATGATGAACCCCCTCATCCTTTGATACCTTCGTAAATAATACAACATCTTCTTTTGTAAACGTTCGCTCAAAGGTGATTTTTTCGCCTACCTGTAATTCCATCCATACCCCTCCTTAAAACATTTCATGCTTTACTTAATTTTACTGTTGGAATCCACAGTCAACTAATATCGAAATATTCTTGTATTCATTATACAGAGACATGATAAAAGAAGAAACGAAATCATCATAAAAGCATCGATAACCGGAAACTTCGAGGAATTTATTGATATTCTTACGGAAGATGTTGTACTTGTTACCGATGGCGGAGGAAAAGTGATTGCTGCATTAAATCCAATTGTAAGCAAACAACGTGTATCTGCCTTTCTTAAAGGAATTTCTGCTAAAGGAAGTTTCATAGGAGAATTTCTTCCGGTGATGGTCAATGGCCAGAAAGGAATCTTGCAAGTAAAAGAGGGGCATCCTATCAAAGTCATCTGCTTTGAGTTAGATTCAAAACAAAAAAATATCCGGAGAATCTTTATTGTTTCAAATCCGGATAAATTAAACCTTAATAAGGATAGACTGAGAGCTCAATGCGGGCTCTATATTTATGTCACAAATCAATCCTCTGTTTTGTCTTATTAGTGAAGTCCTAAAACGATTAAATGGAGGAGATAGACATGGAGCAACGTATTAACTACATGCGGACATTACGCTCAGCACTAGGTTTCTTTTTTGTTAGATATAGTATTAGGCATCTTATTATCTTTGTTTACACTGCTCAGTCCGTTATGACGTTGAGCGAAGATGGTATGTAGATTGTCAATTTAAAATAAAGACGTACCGTTTTGAAAAAAGGTTTAACCGTTAGCTCTAAATGTGTATGAAAAATAAAGTCGTTTAATTTCATCTTCTTAAATACCATAGCCTACCGTCTTATTAAAAGACGAAATTCAATGTTGTGGTAGAAACTTACTCGTTTATCAAAGATTCACGTATCGTTTTTTTATATAAATAGGCTATGTTAAAGATAAAGGTTGATTATGATAAACAAAAACTCGCTAATCATAAGATAACGGGTTCGGTTTTGAAGTACAAAATTGCAATTTGCGGATAAATAATAAAATTAGCTTTCGAATTAACAAGATACATAATAATTGGCATTAAAATTGCTCAGGGCATAAAAGCTTTGAGCGTTTATTATACATTTAACTGCTGAAGTAAATAAGATGACAGAAGTTACAAGATTTCTCCTAAATTTAATAGCATATGCACAAAAAAAGATTGCCGCAGCTAATTTGGAGCAGCTTTAAAAATAAGCATTATTAGAAAAAAATGAACTGCTAAAAATAATTGAAATAAGTAATGTTGCAGAAATTAGTATTTTAAACCACAAAGGCTCTTTTAGGAATTGGTTAATCATAAATTTTATCCACTGCATAACGGTATAACTCCCTTCAATACACTTTCATTTCTAATTAAACATATGATGTATTCTTGAAAAGTAATACTTACCTTTTGCAATGGTTGTAACATATGTATTAACAGCGTGATATGTAAAAATCAGGTACAAGAATTATCAAAATGCTATTTCTCGTAGTCTCAATGTGTTAGCAGTTTCCCACGTTCCGAAAACACTTGCTAAAATAAGCATTGATTTCTTCTTAGTGGCCATGCGGATGCGGTGTGTCCTGCGACACCTTCGCATGTATCGCGCGTCCATTGGGGATTTGATGATCCAGTTGGGAAAGAGTGGTCCGAATTCCAACGTGTTCGTGATGAAATTGAAGCACGTATTAAAGAATTTTTTGAAACTGGTAAATTCAGCTTTTATACTAATGGGTACGTAAGTGGAATAAGAAACATTAAAATAATCGATCTTTATTTTAAAGCTACAGATATATAGTAGATTTTTAAAAAGGAAAAATTTTCAGACTGAAACTATCTCACAAATTTGCTAAAATACAATCAAATACAAAACGTAAGATTATCGCTCAAAATCCAGTATAACGAATAGATTGCTGTTTCTTATCAAAAATCAATAAACAATGTTACTAAAATGTCTTAATAAAATGACGAAAAGGTGATTATGTTGAGAGAATATATTCTTGCTTTTTTGCAAACAGCAAAACCTAAACGAGTTACAACAGAAGATCTTGAAACCTTCCTATACAAAGAATATAAAAATATCTACCAAGAAAAAGGTGGCTATACAGGATTTGCACGTGTCGTGCTGATGCTAGTAGAAGAAGGCCTTATTAAACCAATCAAAGCCTGGGGACAAAACAGTTTATTCCCACCCCTATATAACGGATATCAAGCTGCGGTACAAGAAGTTACAAACAAAAAACAGATACAAAACCTATTAACAAGGTTCCATCCTACATTATCTCTTTCTTACTATATGACACATTATGATTACTATCAAACTGATGAACCATTAATTCAAGCAATCAGTGATTTTCTCTATCAAACAGAAAAACAAGGAGCGGAAGATATTTCTGTAAACGAGCGATCGTTCGAATTGTTTTATGATGAAAAAATATTGAAACAACATCAAGGGAAAACATTGTTAAATCGTTTGGGAATCACGTATGACGAATTGGCTTGTTATGAGACATACGAACCATTTTTTTATATCAAAAGCAGGAAACAACATAGAAACAAGTTGCATGTATTGATTATTGAAAACAAAGACACGTATTTTAGTTTAAAGCGATTATTTCAACACGGAATGCACACCTGGTTTGATATATCATTTAATTTGTTAATTTATGCTGAAGGGAAGAAAATCATCCATAGCATTTCCTTCATGGCGGAGATTTTGGAAGAAGGGCAAGATTGTCATATTCATTATTACGGGGATTTGGATCCGTCTGGAATCCGCATTTGGCATTCAACGCGCCAAAATACGCCTTACCTCTGTGAACCATTTGTCCCGTTTTATCGTCGCTTGCTGCAAAAACATGGGCAACATACGATTTCGCAGCGTACTAAGCAAGTTGCAAGCGAAGAAGAATTATCATCTTTTTATTCCTATTTCCGTGAAGAAGAAGTGATGCACATACAAGACATATTTGAAAAAAATCACTATTTACCCCAAGAAGGATTATCAAGAGTCGATTATCATCAGTTGGGAAGTGTAAAAGATGGAAAAGTGGAATGAATTGTTTTATGGATTTGACGAAAGGATGAAAAACTTGGGTGTTTTTCATCCTCTTTTACAATTGCAATCGAAAAATAAATTAAAAAAGTATTCATCGTTGTCACTTGGCATGGCGGTTCTGCTGTATATCTTAGAAAATATGTTAAGCAAAAATAAACCGACAACGAATGAAGAACTTACGTATTTTCTGCAAGAATTACTGGATGAAGCTTATGAGGAAGCGGACGAGGTGCGTAGCGTACTTGTGGACGAGTTTTTACGAAACAACGGTGCCCCACATGCCTTTTCTTATTATGATTTTACAAATCAAAAAGAGAAGAGCCATCAATTTCATTATATCGAGTACGATACTTATGACATTCACGACCTGCGGGAGAAACGCGTACAATTGAAGTTGACTTCTGTCGGTATTGAACTGTTGTTTAAAACGAAAGAAATGTTCAATGAACTGCAAATCTCGATTTCACAATTGTATTTTAAACAACAAATGGAGAAAGGGTTATTTGATGGAGCTCTGCGCACGGTACATGAGCTCTCCTTACAAATTCAAAGTGAAAAGCAAAAAATGATTGAATTGCAAGGGAAAATCATCAGAGATGCGATTAAAGTGTCAAAGAAAAAAGAATTGGAACAACAAATGCAGCGTGTGAACGAACAAACCAAACGAGAACGAAAAACATTTTTGGAATTGAAACAACTTGTAGAAGATGCGTTAAATCGATATTACAACGGTGAGCTCACCAAAAAAGAAGAAAAAGGGATCGATGCCATTTTAGAAATCGATTATCGCTTAAAAGATGTCATTTCGCTGCATCTATCACTCTTTACCGAAAAGCAAAAGTTGCAAAAAGTCATGACTGAATCTGTGGAAGCCTTAATTTTACAGGCATTCTCAGTGAAACTTAATTTTGAAAAAGAAGTCATGGGGGAGATTATGCGGAACCAATCAAACGTGGAAACACTAGGCGATGTATTAAAACCTATCCTACCGCTTTCCATTCCGCGCTTTTTTCATCCTGCCCGCATGTTTGATAAACAAAAGCGAAAAAAAGAACAAGAAGAAAGAGAAGAGTTGATTCCTGTTATTGACGAAGAGAAAATCATTGAACAAGAACGAAAAGAACGGGAAGAAAGAGAACAATTGGAGCAGGAACAAAAATATCTCTTGCAGCTTCTGATGCAGCCGCTGTTAAGAAAAGAGCAATACACGGTGAAAGAAGTGTTGGATGCGCTGCGAGAAGAAGATCATGAAGCGTATGAAAGAATGACAAAGGATTTATTCTTGTATTCCTTCTTGGTTACGCTTCATACTGCGGAAACGAAATTTGAAGTGATTCCGAATGAATTGCTTCCGTTTGTAGAACCGCTGGCGCGTCACCTGCACGAATTAACGCTGGAGCACCCAGAATACGAAGAAATCGGGTATGTGTCGATTGATCCAAACGGAGAACCTATTACGCTGGAGAGCGGATATATCCTGGTGAACTTTACGATTCAAAGGGGGAACGCATATGTATTGGGAAAAAACTGACGTAGAGGAAGCGTTTGAGTTGTTCCTCGCGCTTTTAAAAAAAGGAAAAATCGAAAAGAATGAACGTGATTTGTATCAGTTGTATGCGAGAGAACAAGTGCAGGAAATCTTAAGTGAATTAATCGAACCAAAAGCGGATATGAAGATATTAGAAGTAGAAGATGTTTTATATATCGTGACAAACATGGAAAATGAACTGTTCAGTTACTCCAATCAAGAACTTCGGGACAAGATGAAGCTAAAGAGTAATCGGGAATTGTATTTGGCTTACTTCGCCATGCTTACGGTCATATCCAAGTTTTATAACAGCGAAGACCAAACACTCTCCACGCGGGTATATGTCACAATTGAAGAAATCGAGTCTACTGTTAGCTATCACATGGAACAGTTCGAGAAATCTATCCAAGAATTTGGCGATGGAGAAGATCTCTCTGACCTGTATGATTTAGATATCGAAGGAATTGTCGGGGTGTGGAACGGACTCCGTGTTTATGACGAAAAAGCCAAACGCATTGAACTAACAGAGAAGAACCGAATCGGCTTTTTGCTTAAAGTATTTCGTTTTATGCAGGAAGAAGAATTGTTTATCGTACGAGAACAAAAAGAAATAGAATTAACACAAAAATTAAAGCGAATTATCTCGGGCTATTACTTTAACAATTTCCGCAAAGAGCAGCTGATGAATCTCTTGCAAAAATCGGATCGAAAGGTTGGGAAGTAGCATGCCGCGATTATTACAGGTGCGTATGAGTAACATTATCTTAGATGAAGGAAAGAAAGTCATCCCTGATTTAACGTGGTCGCCAGACGGACGAGATATGTTATTTATTTTGGAGAACGGTGGAGGAAAAACAAGTGTGATTCAGCTAATCATGCAAACGATTTTACCAAACGCCACGTTAACGGGGCGTAAAATCAAAGAGACAGTTGCCAAACGTTCAAGCGGACATATCGCTACGTCTTGGCGTCTTGACGGGGACAATCCGAAATATGCAGTATTTGGTTTTTCCTATATAAATGCAAATTCAGATTCTGAGGACCTGCAATATTTCAATTATTATTTTACGCATTCGGATGATTCACCCCTTACCATCGAAACATTACCGATGGTGGTAGACGGGAAGTTAACAACGTTTGCGGAATACAAGCGAATACTGCAGCGAGTAGAGGGAGTTCGTGTACAGATTCCTGAAACAAATGAGCAGTACAGAACAGAACTTCAGCAGTTTCAAATCCTTGTTGAAGAATGGAAGAACATGCAAAAGATCAACGGGGACGAAGGCGGGGTTGCCGAGTTCTTTGAAAAAGCAAAAACAGTAGAAGACCTGATTAAAAAATTATTGATTCCATCCATTGAAGATACGATATTTAAAAGCAAAGAAGACATTTATGAATCATTCCAAGGACTGAAAGAGAATTTATTAAAAATTCCAGAACTGAAACAGGATCTGCAAGACTTCAGAATCATTCAAGAGAATGCAGGGAGTGTGATTCACTCCGTGGAACAATATAAGAAAACAAAACGCTTGTTTTTTAGCACGCAAACTCGCTTCATTGAACTTCGTAAAACATTTGATCAATACAAAGAAGAATTACTGGAAGTCAAAGAAACGTTGGAACAAGCAAAACAGGAATTGCAAACGAAACAAAAGGAATGGAAGTGGATACAAGACAGTTTTGCAGCGCATCAAACCAAACAGGAGATGCTCACGCTTCAAAAAGAATGGCAAGATTATCAGGAAAAAGTTGCCGAGCAAATTGAACGGGTACAAACGGCAACGCAAAACTATAAAGAAACAAAGGCGCTGCATCATTATGACGAATGGAACATGTACAAGCGCGAAAAACAAACGTATCAAGCAGAACTCAATGCGTTTGAGCTATCTCATGCAGACCTGATGAAACAAGTGGAAGAAGCAAAGCGTGCGTTTCATCAGGCATGGCATGCTGTGTACAAAGAATTGAAACAAAGGGAAAAATTGATAGGAGAAGAACTTTGCCAAAATGAAGGAGATATAAGAAAAGCGAAACAAATGCTTGCGCTCCTTCGCGACCAAGGGAATGAATTTACAAAAGAAAGTGCTAGCCTCGAGGCAAAACTGGCTCAGTACGAAAAAGAACTCAGTGCTTTGGAACGTGAAATGGGATATGAAGCGATGCGAGATGCAGCGCAATTCATCCAAACGTGCAAAGAAGAAATCGAAGAAAACGCAAAATATATTGCAGACGCAGAACAGAAAATAGAAACATGGGAAGAACAAAAAAGTAAAAAAGCAGAATTTGTACAAGAAAAGAAGCTGTATATAGCAGAATGTATGCGTGACAAACAAAGTGAGGAAACGTTGCGTGAGCAGTATCAAACAGACAAGGAACGCGTCCAAACCATGCTGCTTCAAATCGGTAAACCCATATCGCGTATATGGGATGAACAGGACGAATTGATGGGTTCCGTGCAAAAACAGTTGGAGCACTTGATTCGAGATAAAGAAAAACTGGTGCTCACTGTGCAAAAGGGACGTGAGCGAGTAGAAGATTTACGCGCCTATGATTATTTTGTTCCACATAAGACTCTGCTCAAAATCAAAGAGGAACTCGAGCGAAATCGTATTTACGTTGTACTCGGAAGTGAGTGGCTGTCTCAGCAAACGCTGAATGAAATGGAAAAAGAGAATATCTTGGAAAACAACAGACTCTTGCCGTATTCCATCCTTGTAGAAGAAGGGCAAATCAAGCAAATTGAACGCGTGCTTCGAAACTTAAAAGGAGAACGATTTGAAATTCCAATTTTGTTCCAAGTCAAGGAACAAGTCGTCACATCTCTGGAAGTGGATATGCCGGTTTTAATGAGTATGCAGCACGGTGTTATGGTATTTCAGCCACTTGAAACAAAATTGTTTGCTTCTCGTGATGAAATGCAGCGTATTTTAGAAGAAGAAGAATCTCGTTTGCAAGAGAGTACCCAGAACTTGAAGCAATACAAAGAACAAGAACAGATCCTTCAGACGGTTCTTCGTGAAATGAAATCCTTCTATCAAACATATGACAATGGGTTTGATAATCGGGTGAAAAGGTGCATTGATTCTGTCGAAGAACAAATGGCGCGTGCCGAAGAAGAAATTGAGGAAATATATGCAGATATTTCTTTTTATGAACAACAAATAGCAGATCGAAAAGAAAAACGGAAACAATATGAAAACGAGAAATATCTCCACATGAACAGACTGGAAAAGGTTGATGCATTCTTGAAGCGTTTCCCTGATATCCAATCTGTCAAGGACCAGTATGCGAAAGCGCAAACTGCTCTTCTTGGGGCAGAAAAAGAAATCAAGCTCGTTGAACAGATGGGTGAAGAGGCAAGAGAAACAAACACAAAACTGCAGCGCCTTGCAAATGACCACCAGCATCGTTTACATCACCATGAACATCTGCGAAATACGTATGGCTTCTTATATGAATCTTGCGAAGGAGATGTGATTGCGCAAGACGGGTATGAAGAAGTAAAAATCGCATACGAACAATTGAATAAACGAATGGAGCAAGAGAGCGGAAGCTTTGAACATATTCAAAAATTGCTCACTGCGGCGCAGCGAAACGAAAACAAAGAGCAGGAAGAAATAGATAAACTGGGTGTGGCGCTAGAATGGCTAGATCAGCATAAGCGAAGTGTGACAGAAACAGAAGTTGAACAAGCCGAAAGTGTGCAAAGTGAAGCAAAAGCATTGCTTCATGAGATTGAAAAAGAATGCACAGGTATCGAAAAACAAGCGTATGGAAAAGAATTGCAATGGAAAACGGAATGTGATGCCATGGTGCGCACATACGGAAAAGAACCGTATGTGTACGGTGATGATGCAAAGAAGAAAAAAGAATGTACAGAACGTGCATTAGAGTCTTCTTATCAAGAAGAACGAAACCTAGAGAAACAATCGCATGAAAATGAAGAAGAACTGGGTGCCGTTTTATATACATTAGAGGGCTACAAGGACATTGCGTATCTTCCAGTATATACAGAACAAACCAAAGTCTTATCCAAAGAAGAATGGAAGAGCATACATGCAAATCCAAAAGAAGCGTTCCGTAAGCAAAAGCGGGAAACAGAAACAGCAAAATTGGATTACGAACAACAAACCAATCTTGTACGCCGAACATTTAAACAATATCTCGACCGCTTAGAGATGACGCATAACCCGAAAGTGAAAACATTTGCGGACCAATTGATGCGTCTGCTTGACGGCGAGAAATTATATGATTATGACTTTATTCACGGTCAATTCCAGCGTATTTTTGAGAGTCTTACTGCGCTGAAACAGCAACATGAACATATGCTGATTCAATCTGAACAAGATAAAGAAGCGTTGGTGAATTCGATGTATGATCGAATTCTTGCTGTATACGAAAATATCAAAGAAATGCCGCGTCATGCAAGAATCCAATTGTACAATATGCCGATTGAAATGATTAAAATGGACTGGAAACGAGAAGAGGAGGAAACGACTCTTCAAAATCTGCGCCGCTGGATGGATACATTGCTTCGAGATGTACAAGAGATGCACCAAAGCGGAAAACATGAGGAAGACATCAATCTCTATATGAGACAGCAGCTGCGTACAGAAAAGATGTTAGAATGCTTAGCACCGATTCATACGTGCCAAATCAAAGTGTTCAAGCCGCGAAAACAGACGTTGATGGAAAGCGGTGTGGATTACGAATATTGGCATAAAGCAGCGAAATGGTCGGGCGGAGAACAATATACGTCCTATATGACCATGTTTATGGTGTTAATCACCCATATTCGCAAAAAACGATTTGCAAAAGAAAATTCATGGAAGTTCATCATTGCGGACAACCCATTCGGAAAAGCGTCCAGTGAACACGTCGTAAGTCCGATTATTGAACTTGCAAATAAAAGTAACATTCAGCTGATGTGCTTAACTGCGATTAAAGAAGAAGGACTTCGAAAACATTTTGATGTTGTCACAAGCAACCGATACTATCATATGGGCGGCAAAGAAATTCTTTCAAAACAAGAACAAACGACCAGTTTGAAGAGTTTATATTATAAAAAACCTGCAATGATTTAAACAAAAGAAGAAGGATTATATAATTAACAGGTTCTCTTTTTGGAGAGAAAGTAAATTTAGAATGCTTAAATCACTCTGTTTTAGCAATACAATTAACACAATAAATATCAGAAAAAAGAGCATTGAGATGTCTCAATGCTCTTTTACATTAGGTCAAAATCCGTTCCTTCTGGATACAAAGTGATATATTCCTCGTCTTCAGGGTTTAAATAAGCTATTTTTACCCCTTCAAGTAGCTTGTTATTTTTTAATTCTTCTATGATTGTTTGTGTTGCCTTCTCAACATCTACAACATAGTTGACAATATTTGCTGTTCCACTACCTATATCCCCGCCATCACAAGAACCGTTTCCTGTCCAACCTAAACATTCATTCATTAAATCCTCAACGTGATGTCTCTTTTCAAGAGTTGCTTCCATCTGGTCTTCTTCATAGATGTATTGAACAACAAGCTCGAATAGTTCATCTTCAGCTAGATAATTGTAACCTTCATTAGCTTTTTCTTCAGCTAATTCAGCCATCAATTTTTCCACCTTTTGAAATAGTGATAATCAATTGATTCCCAAGATTTACAATACATCTCTTCAACAGATTCAATTTTTCGCATTAAAAACAATCAAATACAACTTAAAACACTTCATGATAGCGTATTTAGTTATCGATTAAATAAAAGGCCTAACAATAAATATCTCACAAATAAAGAAATAGAGGAGGCTATTCTCTATGAGGTGTACCTTAGTACCAAACAAACATTTAAAGCTATAGCAAGGTTTATCCGCCAACACATTCTTAAAAATCACAGAAAGTGTATAAAATTATTTCATAAATCTAGAATAGACGGAAAATTTCGCGTGTATTCGCTAGCGTATATCAAGTGGCGTAAAGAAGTAGAAGCAATTACAAATATATGGATGGTGGAATCAGGAGATTGCCGGAATACAGGTGTTGAATTAGATAATAAATATAAAAATTTTTCTACTTATTATCGGGGTGGACTTAGAAAATATTTACACGAAGTCCTAAGCGACACATATAAGCCATTTTTATTGGAATTTTAAAAATGTAATCTAGCAAGTATAAAGTGGTTTATAAATCACTTAATTTCTTATATTTTATTAGACAGTTTTTCTATGTATTTAAAGGATGCATTAATTTCTTTGCAACAAGGAGAGATGAGTCATAATGACAATTATCCTAGAGTGTATCAAACTGTACCATTTTTTGTGGCATTAATTCCTAAATCTCTTGATAGTAAAATTATATTTTATGGTCAAAAAGAATGCTACAAAGAAATAAAACAGCAAGTTGCATTCATTGAAGAAGAAAAACTTTGTATGATATTTAAAAATAAAACGATATATAGTGAATATAAAAACCCTATGCAACGAGCAATTGATAAATTAGATCAAAGGTACAACACGAATTAAGATATTATAGATTGAAGCTTCAATGGGATTCGCACTGATCTATATAAGTTGATTATGTTCTTGAATTTAAATCCGAAGGGCTCTTTATATACATAAGTATATCTCGTTAGAGACACTCTATAAAAAACTAGTTATGGAGTGAATAGCATGATAAAACGAATAGTCATATTAGTTATCGGGATTTTAATGTTAACTGTCTATACACCTAATAGTAGTACTTACGCACAATTATCAAGTAGGGAAGAACAAATTAAACAAATAATCACAAATGATTTTAAAACAACGCATCGCTTAAATTTTAATGGTTATCAATTCGTAAATATTAAAGATATCGCACCAGATAAAGCGAATTTAACCATTGAAAACGAGTCGCTAGCGAACATTCTCGTGAATATCAGTGAGAAACAAATTATAGGAGATTGGGCTCCGTTATTTTATATTAATACTAATAAACAAGTGGGATATGTACTGGAAAAGAAGTTAAGTGGAAAAAATATTCTACATAAATTATCATTTAACAAATCACAGAACAAATGGAAAATAACTGATGAAATAAACATACCAGGAAAATCCCCAATTGATTTGGGTCTTTTAGAAAAATAACTACTATACAAAACATTAACTTGTATATCTAAAAAATGAAGGAGTATTCTGATTGTATAATCCAATAAAAACACGGTATTTACAGGTTATTATTTCCATGTTCGTATTAGGTTTGTTGACGTATCCTCAAAAATCATTTGCTTCAATAAACGAAGATGTACCGTTCTTGATTAACAATGGAGCATGTCCTAAACCAAATGAATTAGGACATGTAAGTTCAGATAATGGCCTTGCAGAAGCATTGAATACGATTATCCCTAGGGTTTATAAAGATAAAAAGCATAAAGATTGGAAGATAGAAACCATAGCATATCTTCCAAAATCACCACATCCAGAAGCTTATTATGCGATGGCAAAACATTATTGCGGAGAGGAAATAGCAAATAATTCTTGGTTTGTAGAAATATTATTCCCACAATATTTACCAGCATACGATGCATCACATGGACAAATCTTTGTAACTAAAAATAAACAAGGGAAATGGTTTGCTTGGTTTAGATTTCATTAATTATTTGGAACGACTATTAAGTGGGTATAATTCAGTTAATAAAAGTGACAGAATTATACCCACTTAAATTGTAAATAAGCGAAGACGAGATAATTGTATTGCTTAAGTTGATATGATATTCTTTATCTTTTTATAAAAACAGTTGGTATTTTTGTGTCGCTGGACAACAATAGGGGATGTAACAATCAACTAACTTAATTATAGTTAATTTATTTTTTCTAGTAGACATAATATTTATTATCGGCAGTTGTAAAATGAGAGTGGCTTCGTATCTCTAAAACCAAGTAAACTATATATTTTGAGATGAAACAGATATTTTTGAACCAATCTATACATATTTATATACGGTTTAAAACCTCATAAATTTAATGACAAGCTAAAATTTCACACACAGCAATTCGTTTCACGCAGTCTAGGAATTTTCACGAGTAATCATTACATTTATAATTTTTTATTGAATCACACTTTAAATTTTATTTACAAACTTTCATTTTGTTTTACATTCAATATTTATATTTCATTTACTAAATATATACAAAAACTTATCTACATAAAAATTTTTTTCATAATTCAGTTCTAACCTACCTTTCTTTGCTCCATTTACATTTCTTAGTTAACATAATGCCTTTATAATATAAAAGAAATTCTCCCTTGTTATTTTTGGGAGAATCTTAATAAATGACTTGTATTTGATTAGATATGATCTTTTCTGCAAAATCTTTATTTGCAATCTGCCATAAAATATCAACTCGGTTTACTTATCTTCACTTTCTGCGCTGACGGCGGACATGTTAAATTGTACTCATGAATCTTTTTATTAATCGTTTCAACCATTGCAGCAGCTTCTTCCTTTTCCGTACATGTATGCAATTTTTCTTTTAGTACATCTATTTCTTTCGAAAGCTCAATCCATCTCGGTAATATATGATTATCCTTCATCGTCTTATATAGTTGTTTTTCTGGATTATAAGATAGACTTTTATCCATTTGTAGTGGCTTTCCTTTTCCTACTAAGTCATCAAACACGCCTTCTTTTTGCGATCGTTTAATAATCGAGCTAATATGATCTTCGTACGTATATGACCATACTTTTTCATCTTTTACTAAAATTTCTTGTTTCTTTAACGCCTTATCTAAATCTTTTTCTCTTTCGTTCATACGTTTCCCCTCCCTTTTTATTATTTCGCAGGTATTTTTAATTGAGATAAGGATACTAATCCATCAGCAAACTGTTTGCGCCACCACAGTATATCGTGACCACCAGGGAATTCAACATAGGTACTTTGATATTCTTTTTCTTTAAGTACTTGTGATAACCTTCTATTCGCTTCTAACAACGGTTTGTTTTCCAACTGCCCGGCACACATATAAATTTGTAATGGTAATGTGCTGCTTCTATTAAATTGATTTTCAATCCAATGCTGTGATCCAGTGTAATTTTCTTTCTTCCAATGTACAGAGCCGGACATTGATAATACATTTCCGAAGTGGTCTGGATATTGCAATGCTGCATAAAAAGCTGCTAAGCCACCAAGACTAAATCCGCCAATTGTTCTATGATATGGATTTGCATTAACATGATATCTTTGCTGAATCCAAGGAAGTAGTTCTTTTGTTAAAAACATATTCATTTCTTCAGAAAATGTGAGTTCTGTAAATCGATCTACGTGATCAATGCCAATTAGGATACATGGCTGAATTTCTTTCGTATGTATAAGGTGATCTAGTGTTTCCGCTGCTGATAACGAATGCAGCATAGATCTACCATCAAACATAATAAGAAGGTCATAAGAAGATTGTTCAGGTGAGTAATGATGTGGAGTATAAATCCTAAGTTGTCGTTCATTCTTTAAAATAGAACTATAGAACTGATGCGTTTCTACTTTACCTTTTGGAATATGAGGTTGTTGCTTTGTTTTGTCCATTTGTGACGATACGCCTAGCTCTAACACAGAAATCGGTCCTGCTTCATGCTCAAATATCTTAGCATTCAATGAATCATGCTTATAATTTTCACTTCGCTTTACCCAATCTTGTTCAAAGTGATCATTAATTGAAAAATAATACGTCGAAGCAAATTTTTCTTTTGTTCGAAACGTTTTAAACCATATGTTTGTATGTGAAAGCTTATCCATTTCATTCGCTGCTATATCCCAACCAGGAAAACTTCCAAATACATATGCATTTTCAGTTAGTTCATCACCTAACCAAATGTATGTAACAAGATCGTACTCATTATCAATTGGACAAGTCTCTACAATAGGTATTTCTTGTTTTTTTATGGTCTCTAAAAATAAAGTAAGCGCAGCATGGTTCCCTTCACTTAACCGCTTCGCCAAATCGTGCATAATCGGACTCGATAGTTTCTTCATTTTTTACCTCTCTTTTCACTTTCTATCTCAATGCTTATTTCAATATTAGATTGATTGATTCCTTGTTATTTACTGTGGATATAGTGTCTATTTTGTGAATAGGATTTATATTTAGGCCTATATAGAATAAAGTATTTAAAAAGGTGTTTTTCTGTCTAGAAAACACCTTTTTAAACATAAATCTAGCTATCGATAGTTTTTCCTAAACTTGTGTTATTTTCTCAAATACATGAAAGTGATGCTCATAGTGGTTCTTTTCATCTTTAATTCCTTTTTCGACTGATAATTCTTTCCACACGGAATAATCAATCGTTGGGAAGAAACGATCTCCTTCACATTTAGAAAGAGCGTCTTCTATCGAATAAGCGATATGGCAACCTTCAGCTTTATAGTCTTTATTTGTAGTTAAGACGATGTTTTTACGTCCATCTAAAGATTTTCCTATTGATTCATAATTCCTTCTTCCTAGAATAATAGAATGTCCCATAGTAATTCTCTTCAAATATGCCCAATCATTCGGAAGTCTCCAAGGAAGATCATTGTCCTTGCCAATTACATTATTTTCTCCTACAGCAACCATTGCGGATATTATCATGTTCTCATCTCCTTTACTCCACCTTATCAAAAGTTAAAGTGTACTAACCCAACATGTTTCTATATCATGTTCTTGAATTTTTTTCAGTAGTGTTTGTATAGCACGGTCTGGCATCACATTATATCTTTTTAAATCTTCTTCAGAAGGTACAATCCAATAAAAGTCTAAATGCGCTTCTTTAGACTTTGGAGGTGTTTCCACATGTAATTGATCGCTATTCACTTTGAAGACATGGTTAATTTCATAGTGTAATGTATCTCCGTCTCTCCACTGATTTTCAATTACACCGAGAAATTTTTCAATTGAGCAAGCAGCACCTAGTTCTTCTTCCCATTCTCTTCTAAGTGCATTTTCGACTGATTCACCTAATTCAATATGTCCTCCTGGCAAAAAACAATGATGCCCTTTATAATGTGCTACCAAAAGCTTTCCATCTTTTATAAGTATTCCCCTTACAATGTGGTGGAATTGACTTTTCATATCCTTGTCCTCCCTATTTACTAATCAAATATCAAATATTAAATTCTAATCCGAGAAGTCAAATTCCTTTACTGGATGAATATTGATGTGTATTTTAATAACGCTTTATTTTTCATTGTAAAAATACGGTAAATGAAATTTGAGTGACCGATATATTTTAAATAGAAGTTTCTACCGTATAACTACTTTTTACATAATCCATAAATCTATTTAGATTTACGGTAAATTCCTTATCTCTTTTACGGCTGCAAATATATACAGGTCGTCTTATCTCAATTCCTTTAACAATCACTCTCCCTATTTCTTCTCGTTTCAAGTAGTCTCTAACTGCTAGTGCTGGGGCTAACATAGTACCGTATCCAGCAACGACTGAACGAATTGATTCATTTAGGCCATGGTATTGCAATCCGATATTTGGGATAGGGACTCTATAAATTTTGCATAATGAAAATAGGATTTCCCTCGTAGAACTTCCTTCTTCTCTTAATAAAAACGGCTCCGTCATCAATTCGCTTAATGATACTTCTTGTCCATCGTATTTATGACCATGTGGAACAATAAACCAAAAATCGATATCCATTAAGTGATCAAGATGAATATCAGGATTATTCCACTCTTCTTTCACTACGAAAGCAAGCACTAGCTTTAATGAGTGCTTCATTCTTAAACTATCACCTAATTATCCTGTTTTTTATCGGAATTGTTTCTTCTTTTGTTGGAACGTTAGCTGGTGGCGGTGGACTGATTACACTTCCAGCGATGATTTTAACTGGCATTCCTATTCAAACAAGTATTGCGACAAATAAATTTTCCTCGGGTATTGCTGCTTTTTCGAGTGTAACCTATCTTATCCACCTAAAACAGCTAAGTATTAAAACAATCATTCAAAACTTATTTGTAGCATTTTTAGGAGGGATTGGAGGGGCTTTAATTACGACTCATATCTCTGAAAAAACAATGAATATAATTGCATTTATTCTTCTTTTTTTCGCCTTAGTTGTTACCATTAAAAATAAGAGATGGATTGATACGGCTCAATGTGGTCATCATGAATCTATTAAAAAAAAATGGACACCTTTCATCCTCTTTTTTATAGCAACTTATGATGGAGGATTCGGTCCCGGCTCTTCCACATTTGGTATTTTGTATTACATGAAAAAACAACAAACTTATTTAGAAGCTGTTCAACTGACAAGGGTTTTAATTTTTGGAAGTTGCGCGGGAGCATTTATTATTTTTTATCAAACTGGATTCCTTCAATGGCCTTACGCAATCGCCATGGCTTTCGGTTCCATTATTGGCTCTCAAATAGGCCTACTTGTTTTACCTAGGGTTCCATTGAAAATAGCGAAGTTATTATTAATTACAATTATGTGCTTTTTGATTATACAGATGGTTTTTAAAATAATTTAACTTTCACTCTAATTCTTATACGTAAAAGTAAGAATCTGCTTTTTTATTACATGTTATAATAAAAGGGGATCATTCTATATCTATACATAAAGGAGGAATTCGAAATGGGTTTATTTAGTGGTTTTTTAGGAAATGCATCTGAGGCAGATATTAGCGAGGTAGAACGTGATTTACAAGCAATTATGCTTGATGATGAGCAAGTAGAACACGCTTATAAATTAATTCGTGATTTAATCGTATTTACAAATCGCCGTATGATTTTAGTAGATAAACAAGGTATGACTGGTAAAAAGACGGAGTATCATTCTATTCCGTATAAAAGTATTACGCACTTTAGCATTGAAACAGCTGGACACTTTGATTTAGATGCTGAATTAAAAATTTGGATTTCAAGTATGCATAATCCAATTACGAAAGAATTTAGAAAAGATGATAGTATTTTTAGCATTCAAAAGGCTCTTGTGATGTATACAACAAAATAACACTTTTGTATTTTTATACAAAACCAAAAGTATAAACCTCGTGTTTTTTGGAACAAAATACACTGATATTGAATAAAAAAACAAAAACAGACTTTTTTCAGGATAGTCTGTTTTTGTTTTTTATCTTCTTTGTGGGGTAGCGTCACATAGCTATCAAGCTAAGAAAACAAAATCCCCCCTAAAATGAAAAAATACGCTATTCTTTCTGTAGAATCATAAGAAAGGATGGCGTTTTTTATGTCTATTTCTGTATCCGATGAATTACAGCTA
>NZ_JAMBOP010000031.1 GCF_023715645.1 Bacillus cytotoxicus
ACACAAGCGTCCATTAAAGAATCAGTACAAGACTTTTTATCAGACATCGCTATCACTCCCCAAGCCGTGCTTCGCCGGCTTGGGTTGCATTAAACCACATGTCGAAAAGACAAGTCAGTTATATATAAAACCTCAGAGCACAATGGAATAACATTTACATATATACATTCATTTTGATTTACTCACATACAAATCTCTGCTATAGAGGAATATAATATGACCGCTTCTACGCATGACCAGATGCTCTCGCCCACCTAAAAAGAAAAGGGGTTTTATGTCAGTTTTTTAACTTAGATATATAGTAGACGTATTGCAACTTTGAATAAAAAAGTTATCCTTTACGAACAGGATAACTCTAGCAAAGCATAATGTTATTCTAGGCATTTCATGAAATTCAAAACTGACGAAACAAATATATTTACACCAATTGGCAAGGCACCTTCATCGATTGTAAAACGCGGATGGTGGTGAGGATATGTAATCCCTTTCTCTTCATTGCCAGCCCCTATAAAGAAAAATGTACCTGGAGCTTTTTGTAAAAATGCTGAAAAATCTTCTCCAGCCATTGTTGGCTGTAAACGAACAACACATTCTTTTCCTAAAAGTTGCACTGCCGTACTTTCTACATGTCTTGTTACAATTTCTTCATTTACAACCGGACGATATCCATATTCGTATGTAAATGTATAAGATGCACCATATGCCTCTGTAATACTTTTTACAATTTTCTCAATGCGCTCCGCCGTTTGTTTTCGAAGTTCATTTCGTAAACTTCTCACTGTCCCGCCAATTGTCGCACTATCAGGAATTACATTATGAGTTGTCCCTGCATGGAACTGTGTTACTGATAATACCAATGAATCTAACGGATTTGTGAGCCTTGAGACAATTTGTTGCAATTGAGAAACAAATTGTGTACCAATCGCAATACTATCAATTGTTTCATGCGGAATACCAGCATGTCCACCTTTCCCAATAATCGTAATCGAAAATGCATCTGGAGCAGCCATCGCCGGACCATATATAACGCCAATCTTCCCAACTTCGAGCGGTGACCAAAGGTGTGCACCAATAATGCAATCAACACCTTCCATAACACCAGCGTCAACCATTTCCTGTGCACCACCTGGAAAATTTTCCTCAGCATGTTGAAATAAAAAACGAATTTCCCCTTCAATTTGATCATGCATGTTTGAAAGTGTATATGCTGTTCCTAGTAACATCGCCATATGTCCATCATGTCCGCACGCATGCATAACCCCTTTAGAACGGGAAACAAAGTCAAACTGATTTTCTTCTTCGATAGGAAGTGCATCCATATCGGCACGAAGCGCAATTGTTCGTCCAGGTCGCTTACCAATCAATCGCGCCATTACACTATAACGCGCCGGACGCGAAACTTCTAAATGAGGAAATGTTTGCAGTATATCATAGACCATTTGAGATGTTTTTTCTTCAGAATAAGAAAGCTCTGGGTACATATGAAAATGTCTTCTCCATTGAATAAGCTGCTCTTTTGAAATAGATGCCTCTTGGATCAAGTCCATATACAATCATCCTTCCTTTATGAAATTAACTGTTTTTAACTTTATTGACAAATATTATATTTTTTGGTATCATATAATTTTATTTAATAAAATTTAAATATAATACACCTAAGATAAGTAAACAAGGAACTATAACTAATCTATATGTAGCAGGGGATGGACTAATGAAAAAGACTAATAAGTTAAAGAAACGCAGCAAGACAGTAACAGTTCTAGGCACAGCAGGGGTATGCCTACTACTAGCATCACCTATTGGAGCAAAGGCTGAAACAGTACAAACTCCTAAATCAACAATTCAAAATAATCAAACAACTGATACTACAAAAGTCAATAGTTTAGACAAAAATAAAACAGGTTTAAAGAAGGAAGACTTCAAAGATACAGGAGACGATATAGGCACTGTCAAAAAAGTAGAAGAAAATAAAGACAAGTCGACTTCTAGTAAACAAAAAGAAACTGTTAGTCCTAAGGATAAAACTACAGATTCTAATTCTGAGAAGAAGTATGATAGTTTAAAAAGTGAGGAAAAAACTAAAACTGTCATTAAGCCTAACGAGGTTAAACCTACTATTACAGAACCAACTATTTCTGATGTAAACGAGATTCAAACAGTAGTGAATTCTAAAGGAGATGGAATCTGGTCTCAACCTTACGGATTGCAGGGTGCAAACTATGTAGGTTCTGTGAATAATTATACTGATAAAGACGTTAAATTAATTAAGAAAATGGTACTAAACAACGTAACTTGGTATCAATTCAGTTATGAAGGAAAAACTATTGGTTGGTTAGATAGTAAGGTACTGTCTAAGTCTCCAACTAGAGTACAAATAAATCAAGACTCTATTATTGGTCGTGGTACTAACGATGGTGTATGGTCTTTACCTTTTGGGGTATCAGGTGCAAACTACGTTACAAGTGTAAGTGACTTTGCTTTTGAATCTGTGAAATTAACAGAGAAAACAGTTGTCAATGGACAGACTTGGTATAAGTTCAGTGTAAACGGGAAATCAATCGGTTGGCTTCATGATAAGGTTTTAGATAAAGGTGAAGTAAAACCCGAAAACTTTACAGTAACAATTGGTAATTCAGACTGGCACTCTTTATGGACGAAACCCCACGGTTTACCTTCTGCAAAATACGTAGGAAGTACTAGTAAGTTTGCATATCAAACAGTTCAAGTAGTTAAATCTGTAAAGATAGATAAAACTACTTGGTATCAAGTAAAGAATGACAAAGGTATTATTGGTTGGATTGATGGTAACAACGCCTTAGTTGATGCAAAACCTGCTGATTTTACAGTAACACTTGGTAATTCAGACTGGCATTCTATTTGGACAAATCCCTATGGAACTCCTAACTCAAATTATGTAGGAGGTACAAGTAAATTTGCATATCAGAAAGTACAAGTAATCAAAACAGTTAAGATCGATAATACAAACTGGTATCAAATTAAAAATAATAACGGTATTATTGGTTGGGTTGACGGTGGTAGAGCATTATCAGACGCAGAAGGCCTTCCTATTGATAGCAATACAGCATTAGTAAAAGGGAATTTAGATTCTCGTCATGGAGTGTGGACTGTTCCCTATGGTGAAGCTGGAGCAAACTGGGTCTCAGCTATAAGAGACTATAGCTGTAAACCTGTAAGGGTAACTCAAAAAGTTAAGAAAGGTAATACAGTTTGGAGTAAAATTCAAAGTGGAGACCGAGTAATTGGTTGGGTAGATTCTCAAACATTAATTAATCAGACTATTAATGAAGAAAACAAAACTGTTATGATTGGAGACGTTAATGGTCATGCTATTTGGTCTATGCCTTATGGGATAGACGGTGCAAAATATGTAAGTGGTGTCCGTGAGTATGAAAACAAGATTGTTAAAATTGATAAGAGTATTCAATTAGGCTCAACGTTATGGTATCACATGATCGTAAACGGTAAAGATATTGGTTGGTTAGATTCTAAACTAATTTCTAGTGCTACTAATGTTCAAGAAAAAGGCGGTACGTACCATATATCTACTTCTGAAAGTCGTCATGGCTTATGGTCTAGGCCATACGGTGTACAAAACGCTTCTTGGGTTGGTTCAGCGGTGGATAATAAAAATAAAAACTTAAAGTTAAAGATGTCTATTAATCTTAATGGTGTAACTTGGTATGCTTTTGATAAGGGTAATGGTAACGTATTTTGGGTGGACAGTTCGGCAGTATCAGAGGGGCATGCATTTCCTCGTTTAGATGTACCGATTATTGAACAAAGGGACGCTTATAACCCTGCTAGAGACCTTGTTTATGGTTGTGAAATCACAGCGGTAACAATGATGTTACAATATGCAGGTGCAAATGTAGATAAAGTTCAACTGGCTAATGAAATGCCTTACCATCCTTTCGATCCAAATCAAGGTTTCGTAGGAGACCCTTGGGGTGATGGAAGAGTTAACACAATTTACCCTCCCGCTTTAATGGGGTTAGTTAATAAGTATACAGGTACTGCAGTAAACTTAACTGGGCAAGAAATTAAGAGAAACCTAGATAACGACAAACCTGTTGTAGTTTGGTTAAAAATGCATGGATTTGGGGTTCATGCTATAACTTTAACTGGGTATGATGATAATGCTTTCTATTACAATGATCCTTGGACTGGAGAGAAAGAAGCTTCAATGCATTGGTCTACTTTCTATAACAGTTGGGATACTCAAAAAAGACGAGCAATTTCATACTAGGTTAAAAGAGTATGGTGTAAAAGCGAGGTCACTGAAAAAATCCTCATAGAAAAAATGAAAGCTTCCTCAATGAAATCGAGGAAGCTTTCATTTTTTTCATGTATAATGGTTGTACTAATTCTAGGCGGTTTTGCGGTTTAAACAGTACACATGATCTGCACTTGCTTCCTCCCTTTGTTTTAACATTGCATGTGGCAAGAAAAGGACCTGACCGCTCCTATGTATGGCCAAATGCTCTCCTCCATCTAAAAAGAAAGAGGATTTTATATAGTTGTTTCGAGTTATATACAATCTCTAGCTCATGATCACTAGCGCTATACTCAAAGATTCGCCTTATCCATAAGTTGTAAAAAGAAATAAGCGGGTGCAACACAAAGTCCTAATACACTACTCGTTCCAATAATAAGAGAGCATAAGATACAAGAATATTTTACTGCATTTGTTTTTTTCCACCCATAACTCCAAATTTCAATGCTTAAGCCAATTAGTATAATTGCAATAAGTACTTCCCCAAGTAATATAAGAGCTAAAGTTGAGATTGACATATATTCACACTTCCTCATTTATATGATAGTAATATTTTACCATAAACAAAGGTGAATCTTAAGGAATACATATAAATCCAGAGTGTATTTGCCAGAACTATTTGCTTATAAAAAAACCTGCTGAGACATGTGTCCCAACAGGTTTTTGAAAGCATATTACATAGAGAAGAAAATCCAAACTGTACCAACAACCGTTATTGTCGCAATGAAAAAGTGGAATACGATTGTCATTGTTTGTATTACTCCCTCTCCTTCTGTCATGTGCATAAACATAACTAATTGTAATGCTGCTTGTGCCACTGCCATTATAAGAATGCTTGTTAAGATTGTTGAAAGTGGCAAGCTTGTGTGTAACGTTACATATAAAGCAAGGAACGTTAATGCAAGCGATAAAATAAATCCGAAAACGTGTGACCACGGAAATCCGCTATGAGCATTTGTATTGTTTTGTCCCATTATTACGCCACCATCCCGTTCAAGTAAACTAGTGTGTAAATGAAGATCCAAACAACGTCAAGGAAATGCCAGTATAAGCTGATAATAAATACTTTACGAGCTGTAACTGGTGTCAATCCTCGTTTTAAAATTTGGATAATAACACAAGTTGCCCAAATGATACCACCTGTTACGTGGGCACCGTGCGTTCCAAGAAGAACGAAGAATCCAGATAAGAATCCGCTTGTTTGTAGTGTAGCACCTTGGCCCACGTACATCATAAACTCTTCAACCTCCATATAAAGGAAGCCAGCGCCTAATAGTAACGTAATGATAAACCATAGAAGCATACCATTCTTATTTTCTTTACGCATTTCATGAATTGCAATCCCGCATGTGAAACTACTTGTTAAAAGTAAAAGTGTTTCAATCATTACAGGCTTTACTTCGAAAAGTTGTGCTGATGTTGGCCCGTCTGCCGTACGACCAGCTAATACTAGGTAAGAGGCGAAAAGCGTCGCAAACAGTACGATTTCAGCCCCAAGGAAAACCCAAAACCCTAAAATATTCAATCTGCTTTGTTCGGATTGATATTCTAGAGGTAAGCTTTTATCTAAAGCCGCCATTTTGTTTCACCTCTCATGCAACATGTTCTGTCTTTTTAATTTCATCTACGCTAACGTAGTATCCGTCGTTGTAATCAAACGAACGCCAGATCATACAACCTAACATACCAATACCACCGACAATTGCTAACCAGAACCAGCTAAATACTAATGCAAAACCTGCAAGACCGATAAAGCAAGACATAATAATCGGAACACCTGAATTACTTGGCATATGAATTGGTTTTACCTCTTCAGGTCTTGGAATAATAGACTCACCGTTTTTCTTCATTTCCCAGAATACATCGCTAGACTTAATTTCTGGTAATTTCGCAAAGTTATAATGTTGTACAGGAGATTGTGTTGCCCACTCAAGTGTACGAGCATCCCAAGGATCTCCAGTTACATCGCGCTCACCATGACGAATGCTATAAACTACGTTGTAGCATAATATAGCGAAGCCGACTGCCATCATTACTGCACCGACAGATGCGATTAAGTTTAATCCGCCCCATCCAAGGCTTGCAGAGTAAGTGTACATACGACGAGTCATACCGTCTAAACCTAGGAAATACATTGGGAAGAAACAGATGTTAAATCCGATCATAAAGATCCAGAATGTCCATTTACCAAGACGTTCATTTAACATATGACCAGTCATCTTTGGATACCAGAATGTCAATCCAGCAAGCATCGCGAATACTGTACCCGCGATTAATACATAGTGGAAGTGAGCGATTAGGAAGTAGCTGTTATGATATTGATAATCAGCTGCTGCCATCGCAAGCATAACCCCTGTAACCCCACCAATTACGAAGTTTGGAATAAATGCCAATGACCAAAGCATTGGAACTGTAAAACGAATACGTCCTTTATAAAGCGTAAACAACCAGTTAAAGATTTTAACACCGGTTGGAATCGAAATCGCCATTGTCGAAATCGAGAAGAATGAGTTAACTGCTGGTCCTGCACCCATTGTAAAGAAGTGATGTAACCATACAAGACCACTTAAAGTTGCGATTGCAACCATCGAGTAAACCATTGCTGTATATCCGAATAGGCGTTTACGTGAGAACGTACTTACGATCTCAGAGAAAATACCGAACGCCGGTAAAATAACGATATATACTTCAGGGTGACCCCATACCCAGAACAAGTTCGCCCAAAGCATTGGCATACCGCCGCTCGCCATCGTAAAGAAGTGAGCATCGAATAAACGGTCAAATGACATTAATGCAAGAGCAACTGTTAATACTGGGAATGCAAAGATGATGATAAGACACGTAATCAAAATAGACCATGTAAACATCGGCATTTGCATTAATTTCATGCCTGGCGCACGCATTTTTAAGATTGTTACAAGGAAGTTAATCCCTGTCATCAGCGTCCCGAGACCTGAAATCTGCAATGCAAGTGCATAGTAGTTATCTCCTACACCAGGGCTAAACTCTGTACCAGCCATTGGGAAGTATGATGTCCACCCAGCGTCTGGAGAACCACCGATAACGAAGGCGATGTTAAATAACATAGCACCTACGAAGAATAACCAAAAACTTAATGCATTTAAGAACGGATATGCAACGTCACGCGCTCCAATTTGCAGAGGAACAACAACGTTCATAAGTCCCATAACAAACGGCATTGCCATGAATAGGATCATAACTGTACCGTGAGTTGTAAAGATTCCGTTATAGTGTTCAGCGTTTAAATATGTTGTGTCAGGGAATGTTAACTGGGCACGAATCATTAATCCGTCCATACCGCCGCGGAACATCATTACAACTGCTGAAATGATATACATCAATCCAATTTTCTTATGGTCAACAGAAGTTAACCACTCATCCCAAAGCCATCTCCACTTTTTGTACTTTGTCAGCACAAAAATGATTGCTAATGTCACAAGAACAATAGATGCGTCCGCTCCGTAGATAATCGGATCACCTGTGACAAAAAATTCATCAAGCTTCACTATATTCACTCCAATCTTTTGGAATATTCGTTATTACTTTTTGTTTTTGTAGTAGTTGTAATCACAATATTCAAGTGATTTTGGATCTACATATTTCAAATGTGTATTAGAGAATGTCATACGCCCTACTACACCTGGTTGAATAATTTCTTTATATTTCTTTTCTGATAACGAAGGGGCACCTTTTACTTCTTTTACCCACTTGTCATACTCTTCTTTTGTTTTCGCTTCAAGCTCAAACTCCATATCAGTAAATCCTTCACCAGAGAAGTTTGCACTACGTCCAGTGTAAGAACCAGGTTTATCAGCTTGTAGGAATAAGTCCATAATCATGCCATCCATTGTATACTTCATTCCACCAAGTTCTGGAACCCAGAAAGCATTCATTGGACCGACAGATGTTAATTTAAATTGAATTGGTACACCTGCTGGTACATTTAAATAGTTAACGGTTTCAATTCCTTCCTCCGGATAACTAAATAACCATTTCCAGTTAGCAGATGTAACGTAAATTTCAACAGGTTTAATATCTTTCGTTTGCTCTGGTGGTTTTTCCGATGCATATGTTGCTTTCACTGTCGGAATTGCTAACGCAACCACGATGATAATAGGGAAAATGGTCCAAATAACTTCTAAAAGAGTATTACCGTGTATATCAGGTGGCTCATAGTCCATGTTTTCTGGTTTTTCACGGTAACGAATTAAAATAATTGTAAATAGGACGAATACGACTACAATTATCACTGACATCAGTATGAGTGACCAAACAATTAAGTCGTACTGCGATTTTGCAACAGGTCCTTGTGGATTTAATACAGCGATTTTTTCGCATCCACCGAGGAACAAGAGTAACGATAGTGGAAGAAGAGAAGCCAACTTCCAAAATTTTTTTTTCAGTTGCACGATTGAAAATCTCCTTTCTCCTTGGATTGAAACTATGCCAATAAAACAATATAAACCTATTAATTTATAGATAGCAATAGTTTTTGAGATATTGTTAAAAAATAGACACAAATACACACTTTTTACATTGAAAACCATTTGTAACTTGACTATATTGTAAAGTATTTTAGGGAGCGTATTTAATTTTTTTTAATTTTAAGATAAATAAAGTTATACCAAGATATCCAATAAATAGAAAAAAGCTATCTCATGATAAGATAGCTGAATATTACGTATATTTAACTTATTTTCACGAGACGTTTTTTTGCTGCTCAAATGTGACAACTTTTTTATATTTTAACTTATAAAAAATGTAGCAAATAATCATGAATGGTATGCCGCAATATAACGCAATGCGTTGATCTGGAATAAATGCTAAGCTTATAAATGTAATAAAGTTTAAAGAGAACGCTGCAATCGGAACAAGTGGATAAAGCGGCGCACGGTATTTTAAATCTCGTATATCCCCGCCGTTCTTAATAAATTCTCTTCTAAAGAAAAACTGAGATGCAGCAATGGACATCCAAACAACGACAGCTGCCATAGCCGCAATCGATGTTAATACTAAAAAGACGGTATCAGCGGCAAATACACTTGTTAAAAGAGAAAGTCCAGCAAAGATTAAGCTGAAAATTAAGGCATTGATTGGTACCCCTTTTTTCGTTAACTTTGTAAAGCGCTGACTTCCCATTCCTTGTGTTGCCATCGCCCACAACATACGAGAGTTTGCATACAAACCAGAGTTCGCCACCGATAATACAGCTGTAATAATAACAAAGTTCATAATGTCTGCTGCATACGGGATTCCAACTGTATCAAAAACGAGTACGAACGGGCTTTCTACAAGATTTGCGTCTTGCCATGGCAATAATCCTACGACTACAGAAATAGCAAGGACGAAAAAGAATAGTGTTCGCCAAATTGTACTTTTTATAGCACGTGGTATTGTTATTTCCGGCTGCTTACTTTCACCCGAAGCAATACCAATTAATTCTGTTCCTTGAAACGCATAGTTAACGGTAATCATTGTAAGAAGAACAGCTAGAAGCCCATTTGGAAATAATCCGCCATTTTCTGTGAAATTATGGAGCATCGGCGCCGGCTTACCACTAAAGTCTACTACACCAAACATAACAGCGCCGCCGAGTAAAATAAAAAGAATAATTGTTATTACTTTAACACTTGCAAACCAAAATTCAGCTTCCGCATATGCACGCGCGGAGGAAGCGTTTACAATAAAGAGTATGAAAGCAAATAAAACACACCATATCCAAGACGAAACATCTGGAAACCAGCGCTTCATTAAAATACTGACAGTCGTTAATTCAACTCCGACGGTTACAGCCCAGTTTAGCCAATACATCCACCCAACCACAAATCCAAAACCCGGTGAAATAAATTTGCTAGCATAGCTTTGAAACGAACCCGCTTCCGGCATTGCAACTGTTAATTCCCCAAGACAAAGCATCGTTAAATACATAACAAATCCGCCGACTAAATAGGCAAGAATCGCTCCGCCTGGTCCAGCATTGTGAACAGTTTGTCCAGATCCCATAAATAATCCAGTTCCGATAACTCCCCCAAGAGCAATCATGAAGAGGTGTCTGCTTTGCATCGTACGTTTTAGTTCATTTGGCTGCTTCTCTTTTTGTGTCATATATCCCTCACCTCATATCTTCATCTTGTTTAATAGAAACTAAGTTTCTCCTTGCAAAAAAAAATTTAACTAAGTTAAACATATTTTAACAAAATATTCTAAAAATGTATATTTATTTTCTTTCTATTTTTAAAAATAAGAATTTTCAACTTAATACATTAATTCATTTTAATGTTTTGACATATAAATTGTCGTTATCCAGACTACATCATGAGCTGCACCTCTCTTTGTTTTAAACCATTGCATGTAGCAGGAAATTATGCACGGCTCCTCCAATAAAAAAGAAAGGAATTTTACATCTTTTTTCGATTTATCTAGATATTAGGATAATATTCACATAAACCTTCTAGTAAACTAGCGAAAACAAAGGTACAATGGAGAGTGTGTCACTTTTCGAAATGTAAGAAAATAATTATGTAATGGAGTTAGAGAAATGGGTAGGATCGTCAAATACGTATGTATCTTAGGTATTGGTGTTATTGTTGGTATAGCATGTAATAAGCAAGTTATGGGCGTAATTGAAACAGGCAAAAATAAAATTTTTCAAAAAACCCAGGAACTTCGCGTTGATTTTTCATTTGAAATGAAAGACAAAGTGATGATTGAAAATGTTCCATTTATAAAACAGCTTCCTGAATTAGAACGTGGTTGTGAAGTAACGAGCTTAGCAATGTTACTTCAATATAAAGGAATTAAAGTGGACAAAATGACACTTGCGAATGAAATTGCTCATATCCAATTTGAAGCAAACGGTGTGCGAGGAAATCCACACGAAGGGTTTGTTGGAAATATTTTCACAAAATCTGAACCAGGTTATGGAGTATACCATCAGCCAATTTTTCATTTAGCACAAAAATACGTTCCAGAGAAAGCTGTTAATTTATCTGGAAGAGACGTAAAAGATTTATATAAAGTACTTAGTGCTGGTTCTCCAGTATGGATTATCGCAAATACAACCTTTGCACCGCTAGATGAGGGAAACTTTGAAAAGTGGAATACAAATGCTGGAGAATTAATGGTTACATATTTTGAACATAGTGCCGTTATAGTCGGCTATGATGAAAACTGTGTATATATAAATGATCCATTGGCTGATAACCCGCGTAAAAGTATTCCGCGCGCTCCATTTGAAAAAGCATGGGAACAAATGGGAAAACAAGCAATTACTATTTTGTAACGATGAAAAGCTATCAATTTTGATGGCTTTTTATTGTTTATTAGACAATATATATAAATACAAATTGAAAAACTAACATAAAAACCACCTTTTTTAGGGGAGGATGAGAGCGTCTGGCCATACTTAGAGCGGTCAGGGCCCTTTTTTTAAACAAAAGGATCACAGGGCCAGTAGCGGGCATGTTGTATCCTCTATAGCAGAGATTTGGATGTTAGTAAATCAAAATGAATGTATATATAAGGTCAAAAACCTTTCTTTTTTGGGGAGGGCGAGTGCGTCTGGCCGTGCATAGTAGCGGTCAAGGCCTTTTTCTGCCACGCGCAAAGTTTTAAAACAAAGAACGGGCGAGTGCTGGGCATGATGAAACATAAAAATTGATTTATCGGCGCTTTTTCAAATATATCGACCGCTTTTTTCGATATATCGGCGATTCGACATGAAATAAAGACAACTCGACAATGTTCGACATTTTTATAGATGTATACGAGTAGAAATCTTTCTTTTTTCGGGCTGGGCATCGGGGATTTTTTGTTATAGCAACTTGGATGTTGAAACATGAAAACCAACTTATATAGTACAGAAAACATCATCTTTTTTTGTAGCATAACAGACGGAAATGTTTTATAATTTTAAATAGTTAAATAAATACACAAACGGATACAATATTTTTCTTACTAATTAAAGGAGGTTTACTATGCAGCACACAAACAAAGAAGAAAACTTAAACCGCGGGTTAAAACAACGTCATATTACTCTTATGTCGCTTGGGTCTGCCATTGGGGTTGGACTTTTTTTAGGATCAGCTTCCGCTATTAAACTCGCAGGACCGTCCATTTTATTCGGTTATATTATTGCAGGCCTTGCGATTTTTTTCATTATGCGGGCGCTTGGAGAGATGGCAATTGAACAGCCTGTTGCAGGTTCATTCAGTAAATATGCGCATGACTATTTAGGTCCACTAGCAGGTTATATAACGGGCTGGAACTATTGGTTCTTATGGGTTGTAACTTGTATGGCTGAAATTACAGCGGCAGGGATTTATATGCAATATTGGTTCCCAAGTACTGAACGCTGGGTTTGGGCGTTACTTGCTCTTGTATTAATGAGTGCATTAAACTTTTTATCAGTTAAAGTGTATGGAGAACTTGAGTTTTGGTTTGCTTTAATTAAAATTGTCACAATTATCTGTATGATTGTAATTGGCACCGGTATTATTTTATTCGGTTTTGGAAACGGCGGCGTAGCGACTGGAATTTCAAACCTTTGGTCACACGGCGGTTGGTTCCCAAATGGTTTCTCTGGCCTTCTTCTATCATTACAAATGGTACTATTTGCTTACTTAGGGGTAGAACTAATTGGTGTAACAGCTGGTGAAGCAGAAAATCCGAAAAAAACATTATCTAAAGCGATTGATAACGTTTTTTGGCGCATTTTAATCTTCTATGTAGGTGCCCTATTCGTTATGATGGCAATCTATCCATGGAATGAAATTGGTGAAAAAGGAAGTCCATTTGTACTAACGTTTGAACAAATCGGCATTGCGAAAGCAGCAGGAATTATTAACTTTGTTGTCTTAACAGCTGCTCTTTCTTCTTGTAATGGTGGCCTCTTTAGTACGGGCCGTATGCTATTTACTTTAGCGCAGCAAAAACACGCACCAGAAAAATTTGGTCAGTTAAATAAAAATGGAATTCCAAGTAAAGGAATTTTAGCAACAGCTTTCGTACTATTAATTGGCGTTGTATTAAACTACGTTGTTCCCGCAAAAGTATTTACGTGGCTAACGAGTATTTCCACGTTCGGAGCAATTTGGACATGGGGCATCATTTTAGTGGCACAGCTTCGTTTCCGTAAGGGTCTATCACAGGATGCGCAAAATAAATTAACGTACAAAATGCCATTGTATCCACTTAGCTCCTATGTTACGCTTGCTTTCCTTGCTTTAGTATTAGGAATTATGGCATATTCCAATGATACACGGATCGCATTAATCGTTGGACCAATTTGGCTCATCGCTTTAGTAGTTATTTATTATGCAAAAGGATTTCACACAACAGATAAAACATCAAAATCTTCTTCGCAAATCGGATAATGCTAATCCCTTCCTTGATAAGGAAGGGATTTTTTCTTCATTATTTCTGCAAAAAAAAAATATTTCTCAACAAATTTCACCTTAATTTTACAAAATTTTATAAATTCCCTCTTTTTTCTTCCGCTATATTTCGGTAAAGTAATACAGGGACACTTTTATCCGTAAGGGGCAGATGATAGTTAGTTGTACGAATCGCACTCTTACTTAAACTAACTTACTTTAGGGGGATTATTTTATGAAGAAACAAAGATGGCTGAAACTCACACTCGCAACAGGAATGACTTTAAGTATGGCTAATGTATTTAGTTCAACGGCCTTTGCTGAAAGCGCTTTAGATCCAGCTCCACAAATTGCAGCAAAAATTGTGAACGAAAACGCTGGAAAAAAAGTATTATTTGATAACACACATGGTCAAACTGCTGGAACAGCTGATTGGGTTATTGACGGGGGATTTTCTGATTTCGGAAACGGCGTTGCAAACAAAGGCTTCTCTGTAAAAGAACTACGTAAATCAACACCTATTACATATGATGACTTAAAAGATTACAATGTGTTCATCGTTCCAGAAGCAAACATACCTTATAAAAAATCAGAACAAGACGCGATGCTGCAATATGTGAAAAATGGTGGCAGTATCTTTTTTATAGCTGATCATTATAATGCAGACCGTAATAAAAACCGCTGGGATTCCTCAGAAGTTTTCAACGGATATCGCCGCGGTGCATGGGAAAATCCAGCAAAAGGAATGTCTTCCGAAGAGGCATCTTCACAAGCGATGCAAGGTGTAGAAAGTTCTGACTGGCTTGCAAACAACTTTGGCGTACGCTTTCGCTATAATGCAATTGGTGATGTTTCTACAAATAAAATTGTAGCACCAGATCAATCATTCGGAATTACTACAGGTGTTTCATCTGTTGCTATGCATGCTGGAGCTACAGTTGCAATTGTAAACCCTAATTTAGCAAAAGGAATTGTCTACTTACCAGAAAGTTTACCTAAGTGGAATAACGCTGTTGATAGCGGTGTATATAACGGCGGCGGCATCGCTGAAGGTGCTTATGTTGCAGTTGCAAAAGTTGGTTTAGGAAAAGCAGCCTTTATCGGTGACTCTTCACCAGTTGAAGATGCAACGACAAAATATGTTCGTGAAGATACGGGACAGTCTAAAAAAACGTATGATGGATATAAAGAAGAAAGCGATGCTACTTTATTAACAAATATCGTAAAATGGCTCTCTACAAAAGAAACATATACTAGTTTAAACCAAGTAAACGGATTACAACTAGACACACCAACACCATTAAAAACATTTGAACAACCAAGTGCATCAACTGAGCCGCAACCAGAACCATGGAGTGCTCCTAACCAAGGATATCAATGGTTCAATACAAGTACATTTAAACCTGGTTCTTACGGCTATAATAGCAATAATAATAATAATGATGGAAACGTCTCAACAAATGATTATAACTTTATTCACCCTAGTATTCTTCCTGCCAGCAGTGTATTTCAAATAAAAATACAAGCAAATCATTTATTACCCAACACTACTTACAATAATTACTCCTTAGGTATTTATACAAGTGGTGGTACACAAGTAGCAAAAGTTCAAAATGAAAACGGTACTTGGCCTTCTTCTTACGGTTATAGTAATTCATTTTCCTTTACGACAAATAGCCTAGGTATCGCTGAAAAAGTCGTGAATGTACAAATTGCTCCTAATACAACAGGACAAGCTACATTACGCCTTCGTCAAAATACGACTGTAAAAGAAAATAAAGCGGTGGTAATTGGAGCATCTGCTATTCGATAGTGTGTAAGTAGTTCAGTTGTTGTGGAGAAAATCTAAAATAACGAGCTAAAGAACATATTAATTCACAGGTTAATTTTCATAGTAAATAACACCCAAAAAGCTCAAAGTCCTTATATGACTCTGAGCTTTCTTTTCCATGTTCCCGAATGAATTTAATATTATTTGTTAAAAATTTATATCACCTTCTTCCATATCCTCACCGCAGGATTCGAAAAACAATTTAACTCTTTGTTTTATACGGTTTCTCCACGTTCTCTGAACTACTGAAAGGGACATTTTTATCCCGCTATTCGTGGGCAGTAAAACCCCCACCTCAAGATTGAGAGAGAAGCGTTGTCCAGCTCTAGCGGCTAGAATCTCCGGCCGTTTCTAAAGAAGATAGGTGGGGGCTGAAGCCCCCACCCCACTGATGGAAGTTTCACTTTATTGTACATAATTCCTATTTCTCTCCCTTAATTATACAAAAATAATTTTTTGACAAAAAATAGAACATTATTGACTTTAAAAAGTTAATAAAGTAAACTATTAAACATCTAAAAATATTACCTTTGTTTTTTTATATAAGGAGGAATTACATATGGAAGCTGCGCTACAGCTGGATAAAAAACAACAGCAAAAAAAGAAACATCCTCCAGGTTTATACTTACTCTTTTTCACAGAAATGTGGGAACGATTTAGCTATTACGGATTACGAGGATTATTAACATTATATTTAACAACAGCCTTAATAAACGGCGGTCTTGGTTTTAGTAAGAGCTGGGCACTTACGATTTACGGTTTTTATACAGGTGCTTGTTATTTCACCCCGTTGATTGGTGGATTTTTAACAGATCGTTTTCTTGGTAGACGATTAGCGATTACACTTGGTGGTATAACAATTGCAATTGGTAACCTTACGTTATTTGCGCTGCAAAGCCAATTAGGACTATACCTTGGATTAGCGCTCATTATTATCGGGAACGGTTTCTTCAAACCAAATATTTCAACTCTTGTCGGAGAATTGTACCCAGAAAACGATCTGCGTCGCGATGGTGCTTTTACCATTTTCTACATGGGAATTAACGTTGGCTCATTCCTTGCTCCACTCGTTTGCGGATATTTATCAGAAGATTTGTTTAAAACAACAGTAGATGGCGTTATGCATTACGGTTTCCGCTATGGATTTTTAGCTGCATCTATCGGAATGATTGTCGGACAAATTTTATTTACAACATTATCAAATCGTTTTCTTGGTGATATTGGTAAAAAACCGACAGCGGCTTTACAAACAGGTACAGGCAACAAAACAGCTGGTAATACACCATTAACGAAAAAAGAAAAACAACATACAGCTGTGATTGTCATTTTAACGTGTTTCGTTGTGTTCTTCTGGGCCGGATTTGAACAAGCTGGTAGTTCTTTAACATTATATACAAATAGTTTTGTAGACCGCTCTTTATTCGGTTGGGAAATTCCGACATCTTGGTTTCAGTCTGTAAACCCACTGTTTATTATTTTATTAGCACCAGCTATTTCTGCACTTTGGACAAAACTTGCTTCTAGAAAACGCGGTGATTTAAAAATCCCAACAAAAATGGGTCTCGGAATGATCTTACTTGGAATTGGTTATATGGTTCTTCTTGTGGCTACATTAAAAACTGGAAGTAACGAACAACAAATTGCAGAAAAAGCAAACCTGCTCTTTATCGTCTTTACTTACCTATTCCATACATTAGGAGAATTATTCTTATCTCCAGTTGGACTATCAATGGTAAGTTCCCTTGCCCCTGTCAAACTCGCATCTTTATTAATGGGCGTTTGGTTGTCAAGTACAGGTATTGCTAATATTTTAGGTGGACAGCTAGCAAACTTTACAACTTCATTAGGATATTCAGAAGTATTTGCTGTTATCGGAGCTGTCGCTATTGTCTTAGGTTGTATCTTATTATTAATTTCAAAAAAATTAGTAAAATGGATGGACTAAAAAAGATGAGGGATTTCCCCTCATCTTTTTTTTAAGCTTTTTCTATCGCTTGTTTATAGAAGAACGAATTCCCCCCTCAACGAAGGTGGAATTTCTTTTGAATTATTTAATTTTTTTCGCTTGCACCAAATTTCCAGATACTACATATCGTTTGGAATTATCAAGCACAGACGTACATGTAATAAGGGTTACTTCATTTTTTCCGTGATCTTCAACGACTTCCCATTTATCCGGTGTGACTTCTGTTACTTGTTCTACCGCATACTCATATTCATTTTCACTATCATATAAATATACTTTATCATTCTTTTTTAATTTCGAAATGTCGCTAAATAACACACCTTTTTTCGACATATTATGGCCTGCTAACGCATAATTTCCTTTTCCTATCTCTTGTTTCTCTTTTACTGTTGCTGCACCTGATAATAAATTTTTCTCCGTTGAACCATTTAAAATCGGTAGTTCTAATCCAATACTCGGAATCGACATACGCCCAATCACTTGTTTTTTATCTAATGTAGCATTTGCCACATCTGCTAAATCCGGTTGATCTATTTTAGAAGCATCAACAAATTTCGTTTCTTGTTTTTCATACTTCATTTTCTTAATATCTTCTATGTTTTTGTCTTGCGTATTTCCAGCCTTGTAGCCATCATAAAATGGCTTTGCAATTAAAACGCCACCTACAATAAATAAAAGAAGTGCCAGTATACTATAAATCTTTTTTTTATTCATGCTCCAATTCCTTTCTCTCACAAAATCCCTCTTATATAAAATCATAAAGTAAGAATGCTAGATATACAAGTAACATGCGTAAAACAAAGTAAATGGCACTCCCACAACAAAAATGAGAAGTGCCGTTTTTATCTCGTATTAACAGGCAGTAAGACCCCCACTGCTGGAAGTTTCACTTTATTATATAAATACAAGTTGACCTTTTAACACCTAAGTCGCTGCTATGCAGAACAAAACATGGCCGCTACTTGCTTTCTACCTTTGTTTTAAACTTTGCATGTGGCAGAAATAGGCCCTGACCGATTCTATGCATGGCCAGTTGCTCTCGCCCACCGAAAAGGAAAAGGGTTTTTATGTTAGTTTTTCAATTTGCATCTATATATTTCTGTAAAGAATAAAAACTTAATACACCATCTGCTTCATCTGCACTTACGAATATATTACGGTTGTTAATTTTATGGATACCTTCAGGTGCTTTTCCTCCTGATGGAACAAGACCAATATAAACAGGAAACATCGGAAGCGTTAAATCAAAAAAGAGAACTGCATTCGCTCTTTCAGCAGCAACTGCCATAATAGGACTTCCTTGTATCATTCCTGTCGCAACATTCTCTACTTCACTGCCACGACTATTGCTACGACTATCTGGATATAAACCTGCAGCTACAACTTTCTCATCAATAAGGTTCATGCTATCATACACAAACGAACCTCCCCGGCTCCATACAGAAATATTTCGTCCACCTGATTTTACACCGTCTTTAAATTCATTTTTCCCTAGGTCCCCTTCATTCGCAGTAATTAAAAAACGCCCGGATGGATCCCACGTTACACCATCTGGTTCTGGTCTTGCAATTATTTCATCTTGAAAAGAAACGACACCATCATTTTGCAAATCTGCTTTATGCTTTGTTGTTCCAAGGCCAAATATAGTTTCAATATATTGCCCTTGTAAATCTACGATAGCAACTGCATTATTCTCTTGTAACGTAACAGCTGCTTTTTCCCCATTTGGACTAATTGCAACATATTCTGGCTGAGGATCATGTTTGTAAACTGTTCCGTTTCCAATTTGACTGATATCAATTGATAGCTCTTGGTGGATTCCTTGCAATACATCTCCACTTGGGAACGTGATGATAGAAATCGTACCCGGCCGCTTCGTTTTTTTCATATTGACTTCATTTCCATCATTTGGATCCCCTTCTTCATCCTCATTACAAACAACAAGCTTTGTACCATCTTTTGATAAAGCAATAGAATCCGGTCCTACACCAACCTCATATGTTTTCACAATATTTTTCGATGATAGTTCTACAACCGCTATCTTCCCTTTATTTGCATTGTACAAGTTATCGCCTGTACGAAAAGCAACGAATGCATACTTACCATCTGGTGTGATTGTCGCACTCGTTACCTCTGCTTCTGGATGAATTCCTTTCAAACTCACTGTCCCTTTCAATTGAATGTCTTGTAAATTTTCAATTGAAAGGATGCTAATTTGTCCTAATTCTGCTTCTGTTACAACTAACGTCTTACCGTCCGGTGAAGATGCAGCGATTTCTGCTTTTTTACTTGGCATTGAAAAAATAGCCGTTCTTTCTATTTTTGTATCCTTATGTTTATTACTAATAAATTTATTTACCATTTCCTCTATTTGCCCACGAAATGCCGGATTTGAAATACTTCCTTTTGGTAAATTTTCTATTTTATTAACAAATTGTTTCGTTTCTTGATTTACTTCTGCGTTTACATTACTGCCTGTCCATAAGACACTCGCTATAATTCCCCCAGATAGCAAAATCTTTTTCATTCTCTAATCCCTCCAATTTCAATACTTCTTCTATTGTAAAAAGGATTTGTAAACTCTCTCTATAGCATTTCATTAAGCTTTTGTAAAAATGCGGAAAAATTCCCCAAGTTTCGTCGTATAAAAAAAGATGTGCTCTTTAGCACACCTTTTACACAACCTTATTACGATATAAAGAAATATGAAATATTGTTGTTTGAATTAGTGAAATGAAAAATAATACATACAACGGATATTCTGGAACGTTTCGATTGAATAGCGGATAAGCAACTAACGCGACAGCTGCAAAAGGTATAATAACCCCTAATGAAAGAAGTGTAGTTCGACATGCTTTCGCTGTCAATATTTCTTCTCGCTCATCTTCACTTGGAACTAATAACGGAAATGTCCAAAATGATAATTTCTTATATTTCTTTTTTTGCACCTTATAAGCAATGGCTATCCCTATCCCTGCAATCAACAGCAATGTAATTGGCGTTATATTCATCGTAACAGTCCACGTTTGCTTTTCAGTACGTATGATGTTTGCAAGTTCCATAATGATATGAAAATACTCAATAAATGTCCAACCCGCTATAACAAGTATACCTATATTAATTACATAAGAAAGACAAATTCTATTCATTTTCTCTCTCCTCCTTTTGTAAGACAAATACCTCTTCCATCTGCATACCAAACACATCACAAATCATGAGCGCTAATAATAATGATGGTACATAATCCCCCTTTTCAATAGCAGCGATCGTTTGTCTCGTTACCCCCACCTTTTCAGCCAATACACTTTGCGAAAAATGAAAACGGGCTCGCAGTTCTTTTACTCGATTGTAAATGGTCAATTTTACCACCCCTTACCATTATTGTATGCTAAACTTCACAAAATGTAAACTCAACTTAACATTTAATCATAAAAAAATCTACTTTGCTTTTGCAAAGTAGATTTTTACTTTAATCTAAAATAATAACTTTAACCTTTTTTCTACCCCATTTACTAGAAGTCCCTTTATCTGGAACGAAAACATCAATTTTATATCCTTTAATAGCTCCACCAGTATCCGCAGCAATAGCATCTCCATATCCTTCAACCCATACACGTGAGCCCAATGGAATAACGGCTGGATCAACAGCAATTAATTTCAGATCTGGTTTTGATGTTAAATCATAGTGACCCCAAGCAGAATATACATGTTCACCTGGCTGTTTCCCATTTTCAGCTGGATCATTTGTGTAAGCCGTAGCCTCTACAAAAATGTCACGGCCGCGTTTATCAGATTTATCTGAACCATTGTCGCTTCCTTTTGGTTCTGGTTGTGCTTGTTGTTCTTGTTGTGCTTTTTGGCGATCTGCAGCTGCTTGTTGTTCACGAGCAATTGTATCTTGTACGCCCTTCATATCTGCTTCAATCTTTGATTTTTCTTGCGCAGCAAGTGTAAGCTGACTAGAAATTTGATTATATTTTGCCTGTACAGCTTGTAAGTTATCTTGACGTTTCTTTAAGTTTTCTTGTAAATCAGCTTGTGCTTTTGCTAATTTTTGTTTATCGCCCTCTAAAGACTTTTCTTTTTCATCAATTATCTTTTTATCGGCTTCAATTTGGCGAAGATCTTGTTCTTGTAAACGAAGAATCTCTTTATCTGCATCCATAATCGTCGAAACTGCAGTCATACGTTGCAGGAAATCTGCAATATTTTTTGAATCTACAATTACTTCTACTACTAAACTTACATTTGAGCTATCTTGAACAGAGACTATACGTTTTCTCATAATATCTTTACGCATAAGTACTTTTTCTTCTAAATTAATAATCTCGGTCTTTTTTTGCTCAATTTGTTTATGCGTTTCATCAATTTTACGCTGAATTGCATCTTGTTCTTCTTTATTTTTTGTAATTGTATTATTTACGTCTGTTAATTCCTTTTGAATGCCTTCAATATCTTTCATTACAGCTTGTTTTTCTTGTTCTTTTTGCTGCATGTCATTATTATTGTTTTGCAATTGCTGCTGCATGTTGTTTAATTTCTCGTCGTTTGACTCAGCTTTTACAGCAACTGTACTAGTGAAACAAATAAATCCAGCTAATACAAGACTACTGATACGCTTAAAATAGTTCATAATCCGACTCCCTTCTTCTACATTTATACATTATTTGTTTTACAGTTTGTTTACAAACGTATTAAATACAGTTTATTTTTCATGACAAAATATAACAAATCATGAAAAAATGCAATAAACTCATCATATATTTTTAAATTTTTATATAGATATATTTAAAAATAGTGCTACAATTTCAATATAAAGTGAAAAATTTCGAAGTGAGGAGTTTCCTTATTCTTCATTGAACAAATCGGACTCTTATGAACTGTTTTCTACTTATTCCTTTTTATTTATCTGAATTTTGGGATATTTTACCATCACCCGCAAGTAGCGAGATAAAGTGAAGCTTCCATCAGTGGGGGTTTTCTTCATCCCCCACTGATGGTTAGCCCTCACCAATCGGGCTTTTACGGGCAGTTATCTCCCACCTATCTTCTTTAGAAAAGCGGAAGCGGCTCGCTCAGAATCGCAGGACGTTGGAGTCCCTGACAAAGAGGCGCTTTTTGCCTCGTCCGAGGGGGCGAAACGACCGGAGATTCTAGCCGCTAGAGCTGGACAACGTTTCTCTCTCAATCTTGAGGTGGGAGTCTTACTGCCCGTTAATGCGGGATAAAATGAAATGTAAAAAATCTCACTCCCTATTATGAAAAGAAAACTATAGAAGCTTGGAGAGAAGACTATGTTTACAAAAAACAAATCACTAGAAAAAGAAATTGCTCAATTACAAAATCAAGTACAGGAATTAGAACATCAATTACATGAGAAAGAACAAGAACACAAAAAGGTCATCACTTCCTTACATGGAAGCGTATTAGCTATTGTCAGTGAACATGAAGAAGTCAATCGCCAACATCATACGCTACAAAATCTAATTCAACAATTAAGTAATTGTTTTAACAACGTAACGACAAGTACGAATCGTTCCAACGAGCTGAACACCGATATGCTTCAAAAAGAACAAGGGCTTATTCAAGCCATTGGAGAAATTGTAACGTGTTCAAATGAAGGAAAAGATTCCGTTCATGGATTACTTACTGTTATTAACAAATTAGGTGAGCAATCACAACGTACATCTAATAGTATGAATCATTTAAGTGAGCGTTCAAAAGAAATTGAACAAATTGTTGAAGTGATTCAAAATATCGCTGCTCAAACGAACTTACTTGCTTTAAATGCAAGTATTGAAGCTGCTCGTGCTGGTGAACATGGAAAAGGATTTGCAGTCGTTGCCAATGAAGTTCGAAAGCTTGCTGAAAGCACTGCTGAAAGTACAAAAAACATTGGAGATTTAACAAAGAAAATTCAAGAAGAAATTGAAAAAGCATATGAAAATACAAAAGATAATCTTCACCTTGTTGATGAAGGTGTTGAAGTAAGCACAGATACAAATGCAAGAATTGAAAAAATCTTAACGATGGTGCAAACGTTACAAACAGGCGCTACAAATGTGATTGAATCAATCGAACAGCAAAAACATTGTAACGAAGACGTATTACGTGAGTTTACAACAACACAACACATGTTCAAAAAAGTAAATGATATGATGGTAAAACATATCAATGATGCTCAAAAAGTAGATACAAAATTCTCTATAAGTCTAGAAGAATTAGCTGGAACAAAAAAATAATAAAAAGCCTGAATCGATAGGTTCAGGCTTTCTTCATTCGCACATTATGGAAAATGCAAGAGGATTATCGGGAATGGATCACCTATAAAGTGAAACTTTAATCAGCCCTCATCAATCGGGCTTTTACGGGCAGCAGCAAATTCAACCGTATATCATTTCTTCCAAGTCCAATGCAGCTCAACTACATCAGTAATCTAAAAAAAGCATGGAAGCAACATCGCTTCCATGCTTTTTAAAATTAATATACTTTCTTTTCTTGACAGTATAAGTGAATCACATGTTCATTTTTCTGAAATACATCATGTGTTATATTAACAATACAAAAATTACGTTTTTCTAGTTCTTTCTCACCTTTAAAAAAGATTTGTTCCCCTTCTTTAAATTGCCATGCGCTATTAAATGTTGTTACATACTCTTCATTCACTAAATACAGCTCATATTTCATCATTTGTGATTCCCCCTTATCCCGATAAAATTAAACTCATGCCATATCTAAATTATAAACCGTTTAAAGGGGAATTCAATATGATTCTAAACATTAAGTAAGGTAACTTTAGTTCTTATGGAAGTATCTCTTTATTCCTTCATTGAAACAAAAACATTTTCGCTAAATACGGATTTAAAAACATTGCTGTTGGATCTACTGTTTGTCTCAACTCTAGAAAATGAGGCAATTTAGGGTATACTTGTTGCAACGTATCATATTTCATTGTATGCATTTTGCCCCAATGCGGACGTCCTTCATACTTTTGAAAAATACGTTCTACTGCTTGAAAATATGATGTGTACTGCATCCCTTTGTACATGTGAACTGCAATATATGCAGAATCTCTTCCGTATGACGGACTCAGCCAAATATCATCTTCTTTTGCGTAGCGACATTCAATGGGAAAATGTACTTGAAAATTTTTTTCGTAAATGAGATTATAAATTTCTTCTACTGCTTCTTTCATATATTCTGCTGGAATACTATATTCCATCTCATAGAAACGGACATTGCGGGCAGTTGCAAACACCTTATAACTTTGACCTACGATTTTGGTATTTGGTACTCCCTTTGCTGATAATTGACTAACACTCTTACTAATAGAAGGAAAAAAGCGACAACCCTCTGATAACAATGAAAAGGCCATATTTTCTATTAAGGCTGTTTTGAGTTTATGCCACTTTAATTCTCCGCCTACTTCCTCTGTTACGTTTGTAATTTTCACTTGAACATCTTCAGAATATGGAAAGATAAAAAACTCAAAATGACGATTTTTCTTATATTCTTCCAATTTACTCATAACAGTAGCAAATGATTCTTTTTTACTTTCATAAGCAAGTGAATATGCTGGAATGACTTTTAGTTTAACTTTCACAATAATCCCCAGCATGCCAAGCGACAATTGAAAACCCTTCCAATATTGTGGATATTCTTTTTCAGAACACGTAATCACTTCTCCTGATGCCAGAACAGCCGTTACTTCCACAACTTGTGTCGCTAAATTTCCAAATGAAATTCCCGTTCCATGCGTTCCTGTACTAATCGCTCCAGCAATAGACTGTGCATCAATATCCCCTAAATTCTCTTGTGCATATCCGTTCTCTTGTAATATTTCACCTAACTGAAACAACTTTGTACCTGCCCATACTTCTACGATTAATGCCTGTGAATTCATCTCGATCATCCCTTGTAATTCATCCAAAGAAATTAAAATCTCATCTGTTTGAACAAGCGATGTAAATGAATGACCTGAACCAACCACACGAATACGCTTTCCAGCTTCTTTTGCAAATTCTACAGCCTGGGTAACCTCTTCAATGCTTTTCGGATACATCGTATACTGCGGCACTCCCTGTACATTTCCTGTCCAATTCCGCCACCTCTGGCCCTTTATAGAAAGCATTCCCCGTCCCCCCGATATGTTCGATACTCTCCTACTACTTCACCATCAGAAATACGATATAAAGAAGAAAAACTTTCACATAACTCCCCTGCTTTACTATGCCGAAACACAATCCCCTCCCCAATTTTTAATTGGTCTGTTCCCTCATAGTAAACAGGTGTCTGCACTTCACCCGCTCCTTCTAATGGAAGTAATTTTGCTCCGTTTGGCATATACGGCTGCGGTTGCTTGTCCTTTCCAGTTGTTCCCGATGCAATATATCCTCCACCTAAACATGTATAAACATGAGGTTCTGGCTGACGGACAATTGGTAACACAAATCCAACTGCTGGCTCAAATGCAATGTCTTTATAATAATCAAAAAGCAACGGAGAATAAAAAGCGGACCCAACCGTAATTTCTGTAACAGACTCATCTTGAACGGTTGTCTTTATACTCCCTGTTCCTCCGCCATTTACAAAACGTAATGAAATTCCCTTTTGCCTTAATGCTTGTACAATGAACCCTCGTCTTTTTGTAACTTCTCTTACTGATCGTCTTTTTAAATAAGAAACCACTTTGTTTTGTAAGATTTGTTTTGGTACATTATCCCCTACACCTGCGATCTGTGCTTCATAACCCATAACACCATCTATTTTCAAACAAGATGATTGTAAAACTCTATCTGCTACTTGTAGTACTTGTTCTGCAGTGCGCAAAGGAGAGCGTTTTACTCCAAAATGAAAGCCAAAAAAACGACTACTCATATCAATATCAAAACAAATACGAAACGTTCCTTCTACTTGTAATGCAATCTGCTCCAAATACAGAATGTGCTCTTCACAATCTACCATACAAGTAATCTTGTATCCTTGTTTTGTAAGTATACTTATTTTCTGCAAAGCCTCTTCATCCCAAACTGGATATCCAAGCAATAAATCATCAAATCCCTGTTCGATTAAAAATAGAACTTCCGCTGGTGAGTAACACATAATTCCTTGAAAACAAGAATGAGATTGTAAAATTTTCTTCATTACTGGAACAGAACGCAATGATTTACTCGCAATTCGAACACGTTTTCCTTTATGAAGCTGAATGATAGATTGAATATTTCTCTCTAATGCATCTTCATTAAGAAATGCACACGGCATTGAAATTCCTTGAAATGTTCTCCGATCCACATCTTCCTCTCCCCTCCCATATATTTCTTATATATATGGGAAAGAAAATGAAATTTTCCTTTTCAAAAGAAAAAAGTTTCTTCTTAAACACAATTACTTAGAGAGATGCAAAATGTAAAAGGAGAAATAGCAAATTCCCCCAAAAAACCTTGGTGGAAAGCTTTCTTTTTTGAAAAGAACTGAATTTGCGTTTATATACATATTTGTTTCCTAATTCGCTGGCAGCAAGGCCTTCACTGAATAAAGTGAAACTTTATTTTTAGTGGAATCACGTATGTTTTCCATTCTTTTTGAAAATGCTAGACTTTTTTTGATGATTTTATTATGGTGAATATTGTGCACAAAAAAGAAAGCTCAAATTTGAGCGTTAGGAGGAACTTATGCAAATAAATAAACAACAAAAACGCTTAATATTCTTGCTAACTGTTGTTCTGGTTGCAATATTCATATGCGTTACTTTGCAAAAGAAGAAAACAAGTTCGAATAAGTCTAATGATTATGTAGCAGATGTACACAGGGATAAAGATTCTAAAAATCCCAGTAAGAGCGACTCCTCTAAAGTAAAGGTTGAAAATAGTTTTTCTAACCAACCACTAAAAGAGGAGCCCTCGAATCCAGAAAATGAAAGTAGTATTCCGGAACAATCAATTGAGACAAATCACATTAGTGATTTACCTCAAAATGAGAATAATAGAGATTCTACCGAAGTACAGAAAGAACCTATTTTCATTAAGTTAGAACAAACGGACAACAATCGCACTTTAAGCAACATGAATAATGTAATACAACCAGCACAAATTAGTGAAGAACGTGAAAAAGAAAAGCAAATCGAGGCTAGAAAACAAGAAGACGCTAAAAAGCAAGAAGACGCTAGAAAGCTAGAAGACGCTAAAAAGCAAGAAGATGCTAGAAAGCAAGAAGACACTAAAAAGCAAGAAGACGCTAAAAAGCTAGAAGACGCTAAAAAGCTAGAAGACGCTAGAAAGCAAGAAGACACTAAAAAGCAAGAAGACGCTAAAAAGCTAGAAGACGCTAGAAAACAAGAAGAAGCTAGAAAGCAAGAAGACGCTAAAAAGCTAGAAGACGCTAGAAAGCTAGAAGACGCTAGAAAGCAAGAAGACACTAAAAAGCAAGAAGACGCTAAAAAGCAAGAAGATGCTAGAAAGCAAGAAGACGCTAGAAAGCTAGAAGACGCTAGAAAGCTAGAAGACGCTAGAAAGCTAGAAGACGCTAGAAAACAAGAAGACGCTAGAAAGCTAGAAGAAGCTAAAAAGCAGGAAGAAGCTAGAAAGCTAGAAGAAGCTAGAAAGCAGGAAGAAGCTAGAAAGCTAGAAGACGCTAAAAAGCAGGAAGAAGCTAGAAAGCTAGAAGACGCTAGAAAGCAGGAAGACGCTAGAAAGCAGGAAGACGCTAGAAAGCAGGAAGACGCTAGAAAGCAGGAAGACGCTAAAAAACAAGAGAATAAAGGTCATGTACTAAATGCGTTTGAGAAACGTGTTGTGGAGCTAGTTAATGTCGAACGAGCGAAAGCTGGCTTATCTCCATTACAGATAGATACAGAGCTTAGTAAAGTAGCTCGTATAAAATCGGAGGATATGTTGAAAAATAATTATTTTTCTCATACTAGTCCAGTTTATAATTCACCATTTGACATGATGAAACGTTTTGGTATTTCTTATTCCGCAGCGGGTGAAAATATTGCTAAAGGTCAACAAACACCGGAAGCGGTTATGGATGCTTGGATGCACAGTCCAGGACATCGTGCGAACATTTTAAATGGTAACTTTACTTATATAGGTGTTGGCTACGTGGAACAGAGAAAAATTTGGACGCAACAATTTATCAAAAAATAAATACATATTGTTGATAAACTCGAGTTTTTAGCAAAAAAGTTTTGAACGACAGAAGTCATTTTTACGAATGGCTTCTGTTTTATTATTGCAAGCTTCTAATATTCCCCACCTAAACCTTGTAAATAACTCATGAACCTCTCCTTCTTTTTAGGTGAGCGAGAGCATCTGGCCATGTATAGAAGCAGTCAATCCCTTTTCCTATCACATGCAAGGTTAAAAAAATTAAACTACCTGCCCCCGGTTGAGTATAGGGAACAGGTAGTATAGGTGTTTTATTCCTGTCTCACATCAGTGGCCCAGTTCAAGTTTAGAGGACGTTCTTTTGTTTATAAGGAATTACAAACATATATTTTTCGTATTGAAAAGAATTATAAAAAATTGGATAGATCAGGCCAGATGTTAATGATATTTTATTAATGTTACCAATGTATATGCTATAAATAGTAAGAATAAAAAGATAAATATATCTAGTATTAAAAAAATATATAATATTACTTTTACTTTTACTTTTTTAGCCCTATCATTTCTAATCATATATATAATAAATAGAATTGTAGTTGATTGAAATAATATAGCAAAACATACAAATATGGCAGAAAATAATATATTTGATGTAGCTAAGGTATTTGCAATCAGTAAACAACTAATTATATTAAGAATAAATGTAGTTACTATAAAAATATACTTATAGACGTTTTTAATTTTGATCACCTACTTTGTCACTTTTTTATCGGATAATACAATTGTTTATTTTTATGGTTATATATAAGTATTTTGTTATTGTTTTCGTCTACAATATAAATATCTTTTTTTTCCCAATCTATTCCACGAGATATATCTTTGTTAATAGAAAATAAAACATTTTTATTTTTAAAAGGCATTGAATCTCGATAAGCATAAATATCTATTTCATGTTCTTTTATTTTGAAGCCATGATTTCCTGAATAACTGGAGAAAAAAGGTTTTAATTCACTATAAATATGTAGAATTTCCTTATTATCGGCTTCTTTATAAAAGTGTGAATTAATAACTTTTAGATCTGATGTTTTTATGTCTTTTGGTATAAGTAAAAAAGCAATAAAGCAACAAGATATAACAATAATAGTAAACAAAGAATATATGTATATGTAGGTCATCATTAAATATTTTTTGTAATTACTTTGTTTTATTAATTGATTCTGCAAATTTACATCCTCCTTTAATAAAGAATCAATTGAAACATTAAATAGTTTGCTTAAGGCTAATAAATTAGTTAAATCCGGAAGACTTTTTCCTAGTTCCCATTTAGATATTACTTGTCTGGAAATAAATAATTGGTTGGCTACATCTTCTTGCGTCATTTTATTTATTACTCTTAAATGTTTTATCTTCTTTCCAATATTCATGTTTGTACCTCCTTTAATCAATTTAAATCATTCTAATATTAAATAGTAAGAAACGGATCGTAGCGTTACAATAAAAAGGTCTGCAACAGATCGTTGCAGGCCTTTTTATTGTAACGCTGCCCCTCGCCCTATACATGCGCAAATTTCCAAACATGCCAATCAATTTCATTGCGGAGAAAATTAGCATTATGTCATAATAGCACAAGAGAGGTGAAAGAGTTGAAATACTTTATTTATTTTATCGTTATCATCGCATTTTTCGATACATTTTCACAGTTACCAATTATGAGCACATATGCACAAAACCTTGGGGGAACTCCGCTTATTATTGGTCTTGTTGTTGGAATGTACTCGTTTGCTAATATGATTGGCAATATTATTGCAGGTGCATCTGTTGATAAATATGGAGCAAAAAAGGTTCTTTATGTTAGTATGGGCATTACAAGTTTCATAGTTTTATTGTATATCTTTGTTCAAAGCGGAGAACAACTGATTATCGTTCGTTTTCTGCACGGATTTAGTGATGGCTTCTTAATACCAGCGGCCTTCACTTTTTTATCAAAACAATCAAAATCAACAAAACAAGGGAAAGCAATGGCTTTATCTGGTGCAGCTGTTGGAGCAGCCGCTATCATCGGTCCTGCTTTTAGCGGGATTATGAAAGCGAAAGCTGGTATACACTGGGTCTTCATTACAATTTCTATTTTAATGATAGTAGGTACAGTGATCTCACTTTTCTTGCTGCCAAATCATATAACAAGAACAAAAACATCACGGACGCAAATGATGAACAAAGAAGAGCTGCTTGAATTATTGAAATTCGAACCACTATTACAAGCATATATCGGTGCTTTCACCTTAATGTTTTCACAAGGAATCGTCACATATATGTTACCTGTAAAAATAGCAGCCTTAGGACTAAAATCATCTACAACAGGAATGATGCTGAGTAGCTTTGGAATTACTGCCATCCTCTTCTTCTTACTACCAACAAATCGTATATACGATTTGTTTAACCGTCAAAAAATGATGGTCATTGGTATTGCCGTGATGGCATTTGCACTTTCATTGCTTGGTATATTTACATCAAAGGGCATGCTTTTTATTGTCATGATAATTTACGGAATTGGATTTTCCATTCTCTTTCCTTCTATTAATGCCTTACTTGTTGAAAATACAACCGAAGACAATCGTGGAAAAGCATTTGGATTATTTTATGCATTCTTCTCATTAGGTGTTGTTGCTGGTTCATTTACAATTGGAGCAATCGGCGCCTCACCGAGCGTAAGCTTTATAACCGGAACAGCTTTCTTACTTACCTTTGCTTCAGCAATTTATGTGCGTGGCAGATTAAAAAAGACAATGATGGGATAGCCCCCGTCATTGTCTTTTCATTTTAAGAAGCATATCCCGATTTTTTAGGTGGGCCCATGCAAGGTTTAAACCAAAAGGAGAAAGCAAGTCGTGATCATGTTGTATTTTGCGTAGTGACAACTTACATACTGAAAAATCAAAATGGCTAACTATAACAACAGGAGCCGTTATTGCTGTTCATAAACAGAATAACTTTCGACAATTCCCCCGGAAATATTTTTTCTCTCTGCATAACTCGATAAAATATTTAATTTACACTATGTTAATTCCCCTACTAATTATTAGTAGAAAAGACGTTTGTCTGTTCTCTTTAATGTCTCTAAGATGTCGAACTTCGTCAAAGAGTCTTTATCTTGTGTCGAATCGCCGATATATTGTAAAAGTCGCCGATAAATGATGCATTTGCGCTGATATATCGAAAAAAGCGCCGATATTTCAATCTCACTAACAAAAAAAGTGGTTCAACGCATCCGTTGAACCACTTCTCTTATATTATTTCCCTTGTGTTTTTTCCCAGTCAGCTAGGAATTTTTCAATTCCTTGATCTGTTAATGGGTGTTTCACTAATGAAGCGATAACATTCGCTGGAATTGTTGCGATGTGTGCACCGTTTAACGCTGCGTCTGTTACGTGAACAGAGTGACGTACAGATGCTGCAATAATTTCTGTTGGGATGTCATGAATCGCGAAGATATCAGCGATTTGACGAATTAAGTCCATTCCGTTATGACCGATATCATCTAAGCGACCTAAGAATGGAGATACGTATGTTGCACCAGCACGTGCTGCAAGTAATGCTTGTACTGCTGAGAATACTAATGTTACGTTTGTACGAATTCCTAAATCAGAGAATGCTTTTACTGCTTTTAAACCTTCTGTTGTCATTGGTACTTTTACAACAACGTTTGGTGCGATTTTCGCTAATTCTTTTCCTTCTTCAATCATTTTAGCTGATTCTAAGCTAATAACCTCTGCACTTACAGGTCCTGTTACTACGCCGCAAATTTCGCGAATGCGCTCATGGAAATCTACGCCTTCTTTTGCTACTAGAGATGGATTCGTTGTCACACCTGCTAATACGCCAAGGTCGTTTGCCTCTTTAATTTCGTTAATGTTTGCTGTATCAATAAAAAATTTCATGTTTTTTTCTTCCTTTCTGAATTTAAAGTATGTGTTTATCTTTTCTTATTGCGGTCTAATTCAACCAAAATAATTTTCACTTTTTTCCTTTGCCACACTTACTACCGATGTAACTGCATTGAAATCCGTTGAAATAATACTGATTACATCTTGCTTACTAACCAAGATTTTGTATATCTACTACTATTCATTTTACAGTAATATTCGCAAACTCTTCTGACATTCCATAAAAACATAAATGATCACTAAGATTAATGGTCAGACGTCTGTCCATAAAAATGAATGTAAACCTCCTAAAAACATCATTGTCGATAAAAATTGCTACTTTTCCTCCCCAATGATGGCACCGTTTACAATCATTATTATAAAAACAGCAAGTAATCCCACTCCTATTGCAAAGAATAAATTCATACCAGAAATAAGTGTACGTCATAATGCTAAAATAGAACCTACTGATAAGTCAATACCTCTAAGTTAAAATTACGCTAAAATTCATAATTTCAAATACACGTGACAGTTCACTATACCATAATTAAGGCTTTACCATCCTACAATCTTCTGCACTTCTCGTAATTTATCTCTTAATGGCATACCACCTTGTGCTCCTGATTTTGTTATAGAAAGCCCGGCTGCAATGTTTGCAAAATGAATCGCTTTTTGCAATTCCTCTCCTTCTGCAATCGCAACTGCTAGGGCGCCATTAAATGTATCAACAACTTCTACAGAAATACTTGGTACATGAACAATTTCTGTTCCATTATGGAATCGAACACCGTTTACGCAAATAATATAACGTATTCATGAAAATCCGTCAATTATTTGCAAATGACAAAATAACGCCCAAATCCTTTATTTTTTCAACATCAAAACTCACTTTCTCACCAATAAAAATTGCGATTACATGCAAAAAGCATCGCCACAACTGGCGATGCTCTTTTTTATAATGAAACAGATACACTTGCATCTTTTTCTTCTATTTCAATCTTTTGTTCTTCTGTTCTTTTTTGTTCTTCTGCTGCCTTTTTACGATTAGAAAGCTTAATTTTCGGCAAGAACAATGTAAATACAGCACCAACTAGAATAAATACTAATCCAGTTGTAAATACATGGTGTAGAGAATTTAACAATGCATCCTTTATTACCGGCACAATGCTGTTTGCAATTGCTGCTGGCATTTGTTTCATTGCTTCTGGACTAAATAGCATTGAATATAGCCCTTGTGGATTTGTATGAATCATATCTTTAAACTTCGTCACTATTTCTCCAGCTTGGGGTGGGAACGTATTCAGTACAGGTACTAATTTTTCTGATAATACAGTACCGGATGTGTTATTCATAATGGAACCTAAAATCGTAATCCCAAATGTACCACCAATTTGACGGAAGAATTGACTTGATGAAGTTACAACTCCAAGATCTTTTTTCGGGAAGCTTTCTTGTAATGCTAATGTTAATGTCGGCATAACAAGACCCATTCCGAAACCAATCATCATCATGTACGACGTTGCAACGAGCTTACTTGTATGCATATCCATTGTCGTTAACATCCAAAATCCGCCAGCCATAATAAGCATACCAGTAATAATTTGTGGTTTTACTCCAACTTTTAACACAAGCTGACCGCCAATAATACTCGTAATGATCATCGTAATCATCATTGGTGTCATAATCGTTCCCGATTCAGCAGCACTTACACCGACAATACCTTGCATAAAGAATGGAACGAACATAATTGCTCCGAACATTCCAATACTCATAAAGAAACCAATTGCATTTAATATTGTAAATGTGCGATTTTTAAAGAAATGGACAGGTAAGATCGGTTCTTTCGCTTTTTTCTCGACTATCACAAAGCTTACAAGGCCAATAATCGCAAGCGCAAATAACCCAATGATTTGCCAAGAATCCCAAGCGTAGTCTTTTCCACCAAATGTTAATGCTAATAATAAGCTCACAACACCGACGATCATTGTGAAAATACCAGCGATGTCAATTTGAATTGGCCCAGTTTGTCTCTTCCCTTTTAAGCCCATTGCAATAAAGATTGTTGCTAAAATTCCAACTGGTAAGTTAATGTAGAATACCCATCTCCAGTTCATAGAATCAACAATCCAACCACCAATTTGTGGACCAATGACAGAAGCAAGACCATAAAGCGCTCCAAAAATCCCTTGCCATTTCGCACGTTCTTTTCCTGAAAACATATCCCCAATGATAATCATAGCCATCGGCATCATAATACCGCCGCCAAGCCCTTGAATACCACGGAAAATAATTAATTCTGTCATCCCATTTGCCATACCACAAAGCGCAGAACCAGCCATGAAAATGATTAATCCTGTCATATATACAGTGCGGCGACCTAATAAATCGGCTAATTTACCGGCAATCGGTACAACCGTTGTTGATGATAACATATATGCTGTTGTTAACCATGTCATTAAACTTAATCCACCAAGTTCACCGACAATACGCGGCATTGCTGTACCAACGATTGTTCCGTCTAATGCAGCAAATAGCATAGCGATAACTAAGCCAATTAACAACAACGTTCTATTTTGTTTTGCCTCCATATAATCTCCTCAACTCTCTCTTTAGTTTGTCTCTTTCTCCTCTGATGATTGACAAATAATTGCTTCTAGTTTCTCAAATAAACGCAGCAAATCTTCTCTCTCTTGTACTTCTAATTCAGAAAAATACTTGGCAATATGTTCATTACGAGCAATCATTGCCTCATCTACTACAGCTTTCCCCTTTGACGTTAACTCAATTATGACAACGCGGCGATCATCTTCATCATGATAACGCTGAACCAACTCATGATCGATTAAACGATCAATCATGACTGTAATTGCACTTGGTTTCACATACATTTTCTTCGCTAATTTTGTTGCTCTTGATGCACCATAACGATCTAAAATTTTTAAAATATAAAATTGCGGTGGTGTTAATCCAGATGACTGTAATTTCTCTAATAACTCCGTTTGCAATTTCTTTCCAATAGAAAATGCCAAAGCTTGAATTTTATCTATATGAGTCATGTCATTTTGCATATTCTCTACCCCTTATTTAAACAACAAAATATTTAACGCTTTTAAATATTAAACTTTGTAATTAATAATGTCAATGGTTTTATTCCTTACATAATTTCCTTATTTTTCCATAAGTAAAAATGAAGAAAACCCCTTTTCTTTTCTGTGAAAATAAATTGGTTCAGGGTCCAATTTAAGTTTTTAACAATAAACCTAGATCTTCTTTTTGCGTGTGAAACACGCAAAAAGGCAATAAGAAAGAAGACTACTGTTTTTTAGATATTTTTTCAGTAGTTTGTGTATATGAAATTGAAAGTTGGTTTATGCTAGTAATTTTGAGTATTCAATAAATGCCATTCGTTGTTTCAATATCTGGTATACCACCTTAATTACTTTATGCGCAATGGCGATGATCGCTTTTCTCTTTCCTCTTCGTGCAGCTATTGACCAGAATTTTGCTGATAACCATGTTTTCCGCATACGTGAAATAGCCCATGCTACTTCACAAAGTGTTGTTTTGATGTGCGGGTTTCCTTTCATAGTCCGAGTGCTTTTTACCAGCACTTTCATGGTTGCCTGGTGATACACCTGCCCAAGAGGATAGATGTTGCGCAGAAGGGAATTGGCTCATTTCGATACCAATCTCTGCGATGATGTTTGCGACAGTATTTTTTTTCAAACCTGGTATTGTTAGTAAGAGTTCTACTTGTTCCTGATATGGAAGTAAGAGTTCGTCTATTCTTGCTTCTAATTGTTCAATGGCTTGTTCAAGAAATAGTATGTGATTCCAAGAATGGCGAATTAAAAAAATTTGATGTTCGTTTAATGTACCGAATAAAGAATCTGAAATGTCTTGGGCTTTTGGCATCATTTTTGTGTGAATTGTCTCTTCGACATCTTGTAAATTCACGTATCCTTGTTCTACAAGACGAGTTAGTAACTTTCGGCCGGATACACCAAATACATCAGAAATAACAGATCCTAGCTTAATATTGGAACACTCTAATGTTTTTTGGATTCTGTTTTTTTCCGCTGTCATATCACCAATCACTTTTTTGCGACGACGAGTTAAATCACGAAGTTCTCGAATATCCGCTGGGGGAACGAAGCTTTTTTCAATTAATCCATATCGAAGGAGTTTGGCAATCCATTCCGCATCAGCTACATCTGTTTTTCGTCCGGGAACATTCTTAATTCGTTGTGCATTGGCAAGTGTAATATCAAAGAAGCCTTCTATAATATTGTAGACTGGTTTCCAATATACACCCGTACTCTCCATCGCAATATGAGTAATACCAAGGGATTCTAACCATCGAAGCATTTCAAAAAGATTCTTTGTCATTGTAGGAAATGTACGGACCTCCTTTATAAGGGTCTCGTCCGTTGAACCAATTAAAATACAAGCAACTATCTCTTTTTGATGTACATCTAGACCTGCACAATGTGTGTGTAATGTGTCCATAATATATCCTCCCTAAACTGAAATGAGATGGATAGTAGAGAGAAACGGAAAATCAACATTTTTCTGTACGTGATCAGACGAAGAATCTTCTGTCAACAAAGGGATGTGCACCAATCTCTCTCTTACAGTTTTTAGCTCAGGGTTTTACCCACCATAAAGAAATACGTACTCAGCTATCCATCATTACTATTCAGTATAGAAAGGTTTTAAGTGTGATAAACCCATTTTCATGTAAGGGATGTGAGTGCGAAATCATGGATGTTTTTAGGGGGAAGAGAGCATCTGGCCGTGCGTAGTAGCGGTCAGGGCCTTTTTTTTGCCACGTGCCGGGTTTTAAACACAAGGAGCAAGTAAGTGGCGGGCTTGTTTTATTCTACATAGCAGTAACTTTTATGTCGTAAAATGAATTTATATAAACATACATTGAGAACTGACATGTAAACCTCTTTCTTTTTAGTGGGGGTAAGAACATCTGGCCGTGTATGGTAGCGGACAGGGTCTTTTTCTTCCACGTGCGGTGTTTTTTAAACAAAAAGACTACCATTACTATGCATACAAAACATAGCAATGGTAGTCTTTACCTTTTTATGAAATCAATTCAATTGTTTCAATAATTCTGATGCTGTCCTTCACAGATTGAACAATTGTGCAATTTTTCATCGCAAGTTCTAACGCCTTTTCTAACTGCTCTTGCGTGATTCCCTCTGCCTTTATTTTATAGTGTAAATGAACACTCTCCAATGGTTTCGCTAAAGCCTCACTTCTTCTTACTTCTGTTTCCATTATAAATTCATGATACGTAATACGTTTTTTTTCTAAAATTGTTCGAAATACAATGGCACTGCACCCTGCGATTGAAGCAACCAAGAGTTCGAATGGTGTATATCCATTCTCTTTTCCAATGTGCAATTCACCATGCGAAAGATTCGTTTTTATTTCATCATGCTTGACTATTAGTTGCATATGTATTCTCCATTTCCACCTTTTGCTGTTTCTTTTTACTTATATAATAATAATATATGTAGCAAAAAATAATAAATGGAATGCCGCAATATAATGCCATGCGTTGTTCTGGAATGAAAGCCAAACTAATTACAACAATACTGTTTAAAACAAGCGCTACAATTGGAACAATTGGATATAATGGTGTCTTATATTTTAATTCTTCTAACTTGCCGCCATTCTTCACATACTGTTGTCTAAAGCGAATTTGTGAAAAAGCGATAACAATCCAACTTGCAACCGCTGATAATCCTGCAATCGATAGTAAATACATGTATACAGTACTTTCCGCGAATACACTTGTTAATAACGACAACGCTGCAATAACCATCGTCACACCTAACGCTGTAATCGGAATTCCCCTTTTATTCACTTTCTTAAATGAAGTTGGTGCCATTCCCTCATTTGCTAGTGACCATAAAATACGTGTTGCTGCATATAATCCAGAGTTTGCTACCGATAATAGAGCAGTAATAATAACAAAGTTCATAATATCCGCCGCATATGGAATACCAATTTTATCAAAAACAACAACGAACGGACTTTCAATAACGCCTGCTTCTTTCCAAGAGATTAAGCCTACTAAAATCGTGATTGTTAAAATAAAAAATATCATAATTCGCCAAACTGTATTACGAATCGCACGCGGAATCGTTTTTTCCGGTTCCTTACTTTCACCAGCTGCAATCCCGATTAACTCTGTTCCTTGGAAAGAGAAGTTTACGGTGATCATCGTAATTAACACAGCTCCAATTCCGTGTGGAAATAACCCTCCATCTTGTACAAAGTTAGAAAAAAGTGGCGTCGCTTCCTTTCCATCATATGGTAAAAATCCAAACAATGCACTTCCACCAAGAAGGATAAAGACAATAATTGTAACTACTTTAATACTTGAAAACCAAAATTCTAATTCTGCATAACTTTTTGCTGATACTGCATTTGAAATGAATAAAAGACTACCGAACACAAGGCACCATACCCAAACATTTACATCTGGAAACCATCTCTTCATCATTAAACCAATTGATGTTAACTCTAAACCAACCGTTACAGCCCAACCTAGCCAATATAGCCAGCCAATCATAAACCCTGTTCCAGGTCCGATAAATTTCGCCGCATATTTTTGAAACGATCCCGAAACGGGCATGGCAACTGTTAATTCACCAAGGCAAAGCATCGTTAAGTACATAATTAAACCACCGACTAAATAAGAAAGAATCGCTCCTCCTGGTCCTGCTTGATTAATTGTATATCCTGATCCGAGAAAGAAACCTGTTCCGATTACTCCTCCAAGTGCAATCATAAATAAATGTCTACTCTTCATTGTACGATGTAATTGCTCATTCGTTGTCTGATTCATCTTCTGCCTCCCCTTACACACCCTCTGTATTTTAAAATTTCTGATAATATAAAATATACAATAAAGCGTTTACAATTTCTATATAAAATTAAAACTTTTCTAAAAAAACAAACTCTTGTATACAATACAAGAGTTTTCACGCTATTCACGGTCAGTTTTCTTCCCCGTGATTCCCCAGTCTTTACTTCCCACGAATAGCGGGATAAAAATGAACCTACACCTTGCTGTCTTTCTTTGTTTTAAAACTTTGCGCGTGGCAGGAAAAGGCCCTGACCGCTCCTACACATTGCCAGTCCTTCTCGACCATTAAAAAAAATGCTTTTCTGTCGGTTTTTCATAAAATGACTGAGTAGTTATGAAGTTTCACTTTATCCCGCATTAACGGGCAGTAAAACCCCCATCTCAAGATTGAGAGAGAACCGAAGAAGATAGATGGGGGATAACTGCCCGTAAAAGCCCGATTGGTTCAACTAATAATCAGTGGGGGATGCCCCCCACTGATTAAAGTTTCACTTTATCTGCTTTCTAATCGTCTTGAGAATAGAGACAAACTATAATTCACAATAAAATACATACAGGCAATAAGCAGAAAGGTTGGAATCATATAGTTTACATTTTGACCGTTAATAATTTGAGCATTATGCATTAATTCCGGCAATGAAATGACGACTGCCAACGATGTATCTTTCAAAAGAGATATAAACTGACTGACAAGGGGCGGCACCATACGACGCAATGCTTGCGGTAAAATAATATGCTGAAGCGTTTGTACATAGGATAATCCTGACGCACGCGCCGCTTCAATTTGCCCTTTCTCGATTGAAAATAAACCACTGCGAACAATTTCTGATATCATCGCTGCTTCAAATATCGTCAAAGCCACAATGGCCGCTGTTGTAATTTCTAATTTCAAGCCCGCTTCTGGGAGCGCGAAATACGTAAAGAAAATAATTAATAGCAACGGTAAATTACGAATGATCTCAACAATAAATGCAAGTATTGCTGAGACAACCGGTATTTTCGTATAGCGGAGCGTACCGATGACACTACCAATGATAAAACTAAGAAGAATTGCGATAAGAGCGATTTCTAACGTAACAAGTAATCCTTTTAATAAAAAAATAATATGATCTCCTGTATAAGCACCGCGAAAATCCATTTACACAGCTCCTTTCGCCAAGTGTTTCTCTAAGTAGCGAACACCCATGCTGAGCGGAACTGTTAAAAGTAAATAAAACATCCCAACAAAGATATAAACATCAAATGTGACAAATGTTCTTGTTGAGATTAAATCGCCTTGATACATTAAATCTGCCCCAGCGATAATACCTAGTATAGAAGAATTCTTCACTAAATTTAGAAATTGATTCCCGAGCGGTGGAATTACAATTTTTATCGCTTGCGGCAAAATGACATAATACATTGCTTGTACATACGTTAAGCCAGAAGAACGCGCTGCTTCCATCTGCCCTTTCGGAACGGATAAAATTCCCGCTCGAATTGCCTCTGTAATAAAAGCCGCTGTATATATCGTAAGAGCAGTTGTCCCAGCAACAAGGCCGCTTAATGTAACGCCAATTACGGGAAACGCAAAATAAAAAGCAAATGCAATAAGAACTAAAGGGATATTCCGAATAAACTCTACATAAGTTGCGCCAATCCAATTTAAAATCCGAATTGGCGCAATTCGCATCACTGCAATGATGATGCCAAGAAGAAAACTACCAATTAACGCAATCAGACTAGACAGAAACGTATATTTGAATCCCTCTAAATACAAATCTAGATTATTTGAGAGAATCGAAAAATCGGGCACAGACACTCCCCCTCTTTCTTCATAAGAAGAGGATGAGAATTTCTCATCCTCTTCTGTATTTTTACTCAGGCTTTTTCCCAATCCACTTTTCATATAATTTATTGTATTCCCCGTTTGCTTGCATCTCTTTTAATAAATCATTAATTACTTTCGTAAGCTCCGTTTCTCCTTTTCTTACCGCAATGCCATACGGTTCGTCAGTGAATTTCTTTCCAACCACTTCATAGTTTGCATCTTGCTTTTCCATACCATATAAAATGGCATTATCTGTTGTTAAAACATCGCCTTGTCCTGCTTTCAATGCCGTGAATGCTTCGCTGTAGTTTTCAAATTCAAGCACACTCGCTTCCGGTGCTTTGGCACGAATATTGTTCGTAGAAGTAGAACCTTTCACAGCTAACACTTTTACCCCTTTTTTCACGTCAGCTATATCTTTAATTCCACTTCCCTTTTTCACAAGTAAAGATTGCCCCGCTTTAAAATACACATCTGAGAAATCAACTTCTTTTTTGCGTTCTTCGGTAATTGTCATCGTCGCAATAATTGCGTCAATATCGCCGTTTTTTAACATCGGAATGCGCGTTTTCGAAGTAACTTCTTTTAATTCTAATTTGTTCTCATCGCCTAAAATTTTTTTTGCGAGTGCTTTCGCCACATCAATGTCAAATCCTTCTACTTTTCCTGTTGCCGGATTTTTTAATCCAAATAGATTCGTATCATGCTTCACACCAACAACTAATTTCCCGCGTTTCTTAATTTGATCAACAACCGTTTCTTTCTCATTCTTTACAACTTCTTTACCCTTCTTATTCCCACAACCAGCTATAATCAGTGTAAATAAACAGGCAAAAACAATAAGCGTAAACCACTTTTTCATTTTAATCATCAAATTCCTCCTTTAACGATTCAGCACACGACTTAAAAATAATCGGGCGCGTTCTTGCTTTGGATTTACAAAAAAATCAGCAGGCATCGCCTCTTCCACAATTTCACCCTTGTCCATAAATAAAATGCGATCAGCTACCTCGCTAGCAAATCCCATTTCATGCGTAACAACAACCATCGTCATACCTTCTTTTGCTAATGCCTTCATCACATCAAGTACTTCACCAATCATTTCAGGATCAAGCGCTGAAGTCGGTTCATCAAACAGCATAATCTCCGGTTTCATCGCTAATCCCCTTGCAATAGCAACGCGCTGTTGCTGTCCACCTGATAGTTGGTGCGGATAAGCATTTGCTTTATCCATAATCCCTACTTTTTCTAGATAAAACATCGCAATTTTTTCTGCTTCTTCTTTCGTCTTTTTGAGTACTTTTATCGGGGCAAAAGTAATATTTTGAAGCACTGTCTTATGAGGATATAAATAAAAATGTTGAAATACCATGCCGATGCTTCGTCTTAATTGATTTATATCTTTCTTTCCGTCATGTATGTTTACACCATTCACAAGCAATTCGCCATTTGTGATGGTCTCTAGTTGATTTATGCAGCGCAGCAACGTGCTTTTTCCTGATCCCGATGGCCCAACGACCACAACAACTTCCCCTTTTTCAATTTGTAAATTAATATTTTTCAACACTTGAAAGCTGCCGTAATATTTGTTGATATCCCGAAAAGCAATCAATCTACTCCCCTCCTTTACCTATCAAAAGGCTTGTATAGTTTTTATATAAATCCAAATGAAAAACCTGACATAAACCCCAGATGGCCATGAGTAGAAGCGGTCAGTTCCTTTTTTTCAACATGGCGGTGACTTGTGCGCTGGGAAGTCACGTTGGATTTATATATATTCGAAAACATCTAAAAAAATAACTAGTAATCTTTTAGACAAAAAAGAGGACGATCAGCTAATACAGTCCTATGTCCTCAAATTCATTTTTATTTTTCAACATAATAAGTCACGGCTTTGTAGAATAACGCATGACCGCTACTTACCTGCTCTCTCTTTGTTTTAAACCTTGCATGTGGCAGGAAAAGGCACTGACCGCTTCTATGCATGGCCAGATGCTCTCGTCCCCCCTCAAAAGAAAGGAGTTTTCATGCAATTTTTTAACTTGTATATAAAAAAAGCTACCCTAAAACACTGTCATAGCGTTCTAAGGTAGCTCTCATTTCCCTTACTATTCAACAATTGCTTTTCTCGCAACAATTCTCTTATAAATACCATTTGCTAATGTTTGAAAATACTCTGGCATTTCTTTACCGTTAAACTTTTTCATAATCGTTCCATATAAAGCAACGTCTCGAAGGCGCATGAAAAGTGGTATCGTATTATATATGGAATCATCAAGAATGTGCTCTGTCTCATATCCTTCTCGCAATACTTGTAACTGGTGCCGTGCAAAAGTCGCCTTTTCTTCCTCTGACCAATCTTTTCGTAAAATTGAATAATATAAAACCATCGCAAGATCATGTGCAAAATAATTGTACGTAGCATCATCAAAATCAAAAATGGTTAACTCTTCGTTTTCATAGTGAAAGTTTCCATGATGAATATCTCCATGAATCAATCCAAATGTACGATTTGTCACAGGTAATTTTTTAATTTCCGCTACAATTTCATACGCAATTTTCTGTAGTTCCTGATCTTCCTTTAACATATCAATAACAGTGATTTCATCGTCCATCCACGTCACGCGATTCTCCGTCTTTGGATAATTCATCGTAAGTCGGTGTAACTGACCAATCGCTTTTGCCCAAGCGTAAAAAAGCGTATCATTCCAAACATTAGAATCTCCATCGTTCACTCTTTCACCGTTTGCATAGTCAAAAAGTGAAACGTAAAAAGAAGTTCCATCAATTACTTGTAAACTTTCTACAAATAGAGCATTTTTTGAGAGATGCGGCGCTGCTACTTTTGCCCCGTTTTTCCCGAGATATGCTAGAAAATCTAATTCCGCTTCAACTTGCTTATATGTACGATGAGATGAATGCGTCAAACGTAAAACATATGGTGTTTGATTTTCTCCCTCGGCACGAAAAATATAATTTTCAAAGTCCCCTAATGGTTCCTCCATAACCGTTACCCCGAAGCGTTTTGCCGCTTCTTGTAAAATTTCTTTTGTAAACACTTTTTCAACTGCTAATTCCATATGAACACCCCTTTCCTCTCTACATAATTCGCTCTGAATCGTAAAATCACTTCTATAAAATAAAAAAAGAAGTAGAACATACTGCTCCTTGTCAATTCTAAACGATATTTTTCATATCGCACGGTCAGTCATCTATATCCAAATTAATATAAATATTTAATCATCAAAATGAATTTTTATAAAAAATATGTTTTTTCTCTTCCCTTTCTAAAAGACATATAGTATACTTACTTCAAAATCAGAGGAGAGAGGGAGCAAAGAGCTATGCTTACTTATACAACTGTAGTTACATTTGCACAAAAACATCATCATCATACGTAAACCCTTGAAACCTAGCGGAAAAATTTACGCGTAGGTACAAGGGTTATTCCCGTTGTACCTACGTTAGGCAAAGAGCCATGTAGGTATTTTTTATCTACATGGCTCTTTTTTTATTTCCAAAAAACACTAGGTACAAAAAATCATACAACAAAAAAACTATCATCAAAAGGAGTTAAACAATCATGGAAACAAAAAAATGGGGTTTATGGATTTTAACAGCGTTCGTTGTTGGAAATATGGTTGGTGGCGGCGTGTTTATGCTTCCAGCAAATTTAGCACAAGTATCTGGGCCAATGGGTTCCACGCTTGCCTGGACAATTACTGGGCTTGGTGTATTTATGATTGCGCTCGTGTTTGGAAACTTGGCAATGCGAAAACCAGATTTAAAAGCCGGTCCGCAAAGCTATGCCGAGGCAATGTTTACTTCACCAAAAGCGGGTAAAGTTTCTGGTTATAGTATGGCGTGGGGATATTGGGCGGCAAACTGGGCGGCAACAGCTTCTGTCATTATTTCATTTGCAGGATATTTATCTACGTTTTTCCCAGTTATGCAAAGCAAACAAATTTTGTTCACGACAAATGGTTTCTCTTTAGAACTAGGAAAAGCTTTAACATTTGCTGTATGCAGTATTATGCTCTGGGGCATTCAATATATCCTTTCTCAAAACATTGATCGTGCTGGTAATATGAACTTACTTGCAACAGTTGCAAAAATTATTGGATTTACGATGTTTATTATCATTACATTATTCATTTTTAATGCAGCAAATTTCGGCGATGGGCAAACGTTTATGAATGAGGCTGGAAAAGCGATTCCACTCGGCGGACAAGTAAATGCGGCTGCTATTTCAACACTTTGGGCGTTTATTGGTATTGAATCAGCTGTTATGCTGTCAAACCGCGCAAAGTCACAGCGCGATGTAAAAAAAGCAACGATTTTCGGATTAGTAATTGCTCTTCTTATTTATGTAGCTATTACATTGTTAACAATGGGTGCTCTTCCACAAGACGTACTAAAAGGATCACAAAAACCTTTAGTTGATGCATTAAACATGGCGATCGGTAATAAAGGTGCATACATTATGGCATTTCTAGCACTTGTCTCTCTATTCGGTTCTACAGTAGGTTGGATTGTTGTAAGTGCAGAAGTTCCATATCAAGCAGCAAAAAGCGGACTATTCCCTGCTTTCTTTGGAAAAACGAATAAAAAAGGAAGTCCAACAAATTCATTGTTATTAACAAATATCATGACACAAATATTCTTATTCTCTACCATTTCTGGGAGCGTAACAGAAGCGTATAACTTTGCAATTGTTGTTGCTACGCTTGCTTATTTAATTCCATATCTTGTTTCAACATTGTATCAATTAAAACTTATTATTACTGGTGAAACATACGGCAACATGCAAGGCTCTCGTAAGCTTGATGGCATCATCGCGGTACTTGCTCTTATTTATTCTATTTGGGTTATTAAAACAGGAACATCTGATATGAAAACTTTCTTACTAGGAATCGGATTATTTGTAGTTGGACTCGTTCTTTATCCATTCATTATGAAAAACACGACTGAAACTGATACACTTGATTCAAAGGTCAGTTAAATTGAAAAACACTAGCTCGCTATTGAGCTAGTGTTTTTCAATTCTATTTCTGAATACAACAATTAAAAACAAATTAAAACTTCATATTTGTTTAATGAAAATAAAACATTTTATAATAAGACTATAACTAATCAGAAAAAGGTGACATTCCTATCAATGAAAAATCGTGTTCTGCAATTACTATTCGTTATTTCAATTTCAACTATTTTACTCATGCTATTAAACAGATCATCTATATCGTTATATACTTTCGCTGGAGCAGTATTCTTTATTACAGCTGCCGGTATTGCTTTCGTCATCTTTATTGAGAATCGCTCCCCGCAAAGTACGTTAGCTTGGTTTTTAGTATTAGCGATTCTTCCTATTTTTGGCGTGTTTTTGTATGCTTTATTTGGCCGAAGTAGATGGCGCCGAAAAAAACATTTACATCGCGCTGAAGAACAAAGAAAGTTGTTCCGTGAAATTTTAGAAGGAAAACGATTGAAACAAGAAATACCATCATCTCTAACTGAACAATCTACCCATTTGACTACGATCATTCAAAAATTTGGTGGGGGCCCTATTGCTGATGAAACAGCAACAACATTACTAACAAATGGCGATGAAACATTTACAGAAATTCTATCCTCTATTCAAGAAGCAAAGCATCATATTCATATTCAATACTACATTTATCGAGCTGATGAAATTGGTACAAAAATTCGCGATGCCTTAATTGAAAAAGCAAAATCTGGTGTAACTGTCCGCTTTTTATTTGATGACCTCGGAAGCTCTCCATTACGAAGAAGCTTTTTGAAACCAATGAAGGAAGCAGGAATTGAGGTAGTAGAATTTGACCCGATCCTTTCCCCTTGGCTCATTGAAACTGTCAATTACCGAAATCACCGAAAAATCGTTATTATTGACGGGAAAATTGGCTTTACAGGTGGATTGAATGTTGGGGATGAATATCTTGGCCATTCTAAGAAATATCCAATTTGGCGAGACAGTCATTTAAAGATTGAAGGAAAAGCATTGTACAAGCTACAAGCGATTTTTCTAGAAGATTGGTTATATGCACGTAGTGGATTAAATAACTATTCTTGGGAACCTTTTATGACGAATGAGTATTTCCCAAGGTGGACTACCCCAGCAGAAGGTGCTGTCCAAATTATCGCAAGTGGCCCGAGTGCAAATGACAAAACGATTCGAAACGCTTTATTAGCAGCAATGACATCAGCGAAACGTTCCATTTGGATTGCGACGCCATATTTTATTCCTGATCAAGAAACATTAACATTACTACGTTTAAGCGCAATCGCTGGAATCGATGTCCGTATTCTGTACCCTGGTATAAGCGATAGCGTAATAAGCGACCAGGCTTCTCAGTCTTACTTTACCCCGTTATTAGAAGCAGGTGCTTCTATTTATCGTTATAAAGATGGATTTATGCATGCGAAAATTGTATTAATTGATGATGAAATTGCAACAATTGGTACAGCAAATATGGACATTCGTAGTTTTGAATTAAATTATGAATTAATCGCTATATTATATAACTCTCCGACTGTCCATGATATTAAAAGAGATTTCGAAAAAGACTTTAAAGATTCTACAGAAATTCGCTGGGAAGTATTTCAAAATAGAAGCCTTCGAAAAAGAATGCTTGAATCACTAATGCGACTAATTTCACCGCTTTTATAAAGTGAAACTTCCTTTTGGAACGCTCTTCTCCAAAAGGTTAGTTGAACCAATCGGGCTTTTACGGGCAGTTTTCTTCCCCGTGATTCCCCAGCCTTTACTGCCCGTTAATGCGGGATAAGGGGGCATCTTCCAGCAGTGACGCTTTTTTCACTGCTGGAAAGCTCTCACCAATCGGGCTTTTACGGGATAAGGAAACATCTTCTAAATCGGGAGATGTTTTTTCTTTGCTTCACTTATGAAAACACGTTATCATAAGAAGAATTGTTTACTTGATGAAAATAATGTTAGGTGGGAAATACATGTTAGAACAATTTCATATACATGATGGATTAAAAGAACAGCTTATAAATATTCATGAAACAAATAAACCAGCTGCTGACAATGATGCAACTTTAATTGGAACAAAAATGTATAAGGCTTCAGATAACAGCATTATTGAAGATGCCATTACTGCATTACTTCTTGGTAAAAATGTTCTATTAAAAGGCCCTACTGGAAGCGGGAAAACCGTTCTTGCTGAAACGCTATCTTACTTATTCCAAAAGCCAATGCATAGCATTAACTGCTCTGTTGATTTAGATGTAGAAGGAATTTTAGGATACAACACATTAACAACAAAAGATGGTGCCTCTGAAGTTACTTTCGTCGATGGTCCATTGATGAAAGCGATGAAAAATGGTCACTTCCTTTACATCGATGAAATTAACATGGCTAAGCCAGAAACGCTGCCACTTCTTCACGGTGCACTTGACTACCGCAAAATGATTACAAACCCATTCACACAAGAAGTTGTGTATGGCAATGATGAATATCGTGTAATTGCGGCGATTAACGAAGGATATGTTGGAACGAGCGAACTAAATGAAGCGTTAAAAAATCGTTTCGTTATTATTGAAGTTCCTTATATTCAAGGTGAAACATTAAAAGAACTTTTATTAGCTGAATCAAAATTAAAAAATGCAGCAACAATTGAAAAGTTTGTCGCATTTGCAAGTGACTTAATGCCCCTTGCTCGCGACGGTCGTGTAAGTGAAGAAGCGGCAAGTATTCGCGGTATTATCGATGCATGTGATTTAAGTGTCTATATTCCAGTGATGCGTGCAATTGAACGAAGCATTATTGCAAAATTAAGCGATGAGACAGAACAAATGACGGTACGTGAATTAGCAGAAAGCTATTTCTTTGAGGGATAATTCATGAGACAAATTTTTAGTGACAAAAAAATCGATGCGTCTCTGTTTCTGCAAATGGAAAATTTAATGTACGCCCTTCTAAAAGAAGAAAATGCATATTTAGAATATGGATATAAAGCATATTATGACGAAATCGAAAATAAAATTGTCATCAGTCATTTTTGGGATGATCGCAGCGAAACGGATAAAGTAATCGGCTTAAAAAGTGAAGTATATTTAAAAGCGCTTGGCAACAAGCATCATTCCGATATGAAACTTATTCGTAAGTATGCAAAAGAATTGCAGCAATCACCGCTTAAAAATTTCTTAACACAGCTATTCGTTCTATTAGAAGATTTACGAATAGAAGAAATTGTGAAACGAGAACGTCCTGGTACAAAGTCAATTTTTGCACGCCGAAAAGAAATGTACCGCAATTATTTCAGTTCACAATACGAGATTAACCGTATCCGTAATTATCATGCTGATATGCTCATTTGCTTATGTTACTTAACGCTAACGAGCGACAAATACGAAATGTTTAATAATGACTACTTCGAACAGATTGAAGCCATTTTACACGAAACATTCCAAACAAGTGCAACGGAAGATACGATGTATGTTGTCGAAAAAATTCGCTATCGTTTAGAAGAACTTTTAGAACATGATATGATTAATAACTACTTTGGACTAGCGCCGCTCAATACGTCTATCATTTTTGACAAAATTGAAGAACGAGTAGATGAATTAGCAAACGATGATGTTCAAATTGTTGATGATGACGATAATAAGAGTAAAATCAATGAGAGTTTTTCAACTTGGCATCGTGAAAATAAAAATAATGAAAACGAGAACTTCTTACGCTTTGAATTAGAAAGCGGCACAAAAACAAATATGATGGGTGATACCGCCCGTGAATCTGAAGATAGTGATCAAGCGCTCGCTTCTGTGCAAGGTACTTCACAAAAAAGTACACAGTCGAATTTCGACGGTGCAGATGCTGAAGATACGAGAGCATCTCATGCTTCTAGCCAAAGTGAAGGTGTATACGGTAAATATAACGCCGGCGCTACGCACACTTTTAAAGAAGCCCGCAAGCCGCAGCCTGACGAAAAGAAAGACTATCAAGCGATAAAATCTGTCGTAAATAAAGATGTAAAAGAATTAAAGAAAATCATCGAAAAAACGATTGAAAATAAAACAAACGCAAATGCCGATAAATACTACGGAAGACTTCGCAAAAAGTTCCTTCGTATTTATACAGAAAAACAACCGCGGATGTTTTATAAAAAAGGCCAAGAATCACAAGAGCTTGACGTCGTCTTTCACCTATTAGTTGACTGCTCTGGTTCGATGTATAACAAAATGGAAGAAACGAAAAAAAGCGTTGTTCTGTTCCATGAAGCTTTAAAATCGTTAAAAATTCCACACGCCATTAGCGGATTTTGGGAAGATGCTTCTAGCGCCACACCCGAAAACAAACCAAACGTCATTCATGAAGTCGTAACCTATCAAAACTCAACGCTGCCAAGCATTGGGCCAGAAGTCATGCAACTTCGCGAAGAAGAAGATAACCGCGATGGCTACATTATTCGAATCGTGTCAGAAAAATTGGCAAAACGTCCCGAAAAACATAAATTTTTGCTCGTCTTCACAGATGGCGAACCGTCTGCATTAGACTATCAACAAGATGGTATTTTAGATACGCACGAAGCTGTAAAACTAGCTCGCAAAAGCGGCATAGAAGTCATCGGAATCTTTATCGAAGAAGGCGAAGCAAAAGAAGCAACCTATCAACTGATGAAAAATATTTACAACCACCACTTCTTAGTAGCGAACCACGCGGAAGATTTACGATTGAAGATCAAACCGCTATTGAAGAAATTACTATTGAAGACGATTGAATAAAAATAGGAGCTGGGTGCAGCTCCTATTTTTTTACTCGTTTTTTGTCGAGGGGTCTTTATTTCGTGTCGAATCGCCGATATATCCGAAAAAGCGCCGATATATTCGGAAAGACACCTATATATTCGGAAAGTCGCCGATAAAAAATAAAAATTTTTTGGGGCATATTAAGAATCAAGTAGATGTGAAAGGATGGTTCTCTCCCAAAATGGATGAACAATACACAGATGTTACTACCGCTGAAGCTAGACATCAATATGTCATTCCTGAGGAGTTTCCGGAAGGGCCTTATGGTTCTTCCTCTAACAAAAAATTAGGAAAATCAAATCCTCGGGATAAAGATCAAAAAACACATAAAGCATTTAGCAACGAATATGAAAAACAGTTTGAAGAAACGGAGCAATAATATCGGAAAACTAATATAGATATACATGAAGTGAAATCTATATAAATGCAAATGAAAAAAACAACATAGAACTATTCTTTTTAAGTGGGCGAGAGCATCTGGCCACGCCTAAAGCGGTCAAGGCCTCTTTCTGCCACATGCGCAGTGAAAACCAAGGATAGCAAGCGAGTTCAGCTTCCTTTTTTCCATCGCAGCAATCTATATGGATTTATATAGGCTAACTTTAAACATGCTGACAAAAAAAGAACCGATTCAACACATTGAATCGGTTCTTCCCTATTAGCTATTCACTAGCTCAGTTGCTAATTTTTTTTTTAATTTCTCAAGCATATCTGCTGTCATTTTGTCTAAATCATAGTCTGCTTTGAAGCCCCACTCTTCTTTTGCTGCTGTTGCATCAATTGAGTTTGGCCAGCTATCTGCGATTGTTTGACGAGCTGGATCAACTGCGTAATCCATCGTGAATGTTGGAATGTGTTTACGAATAGATGCCGCAATTTGTTCTGGCTCGAAGCTCATTGCTGTAATGTTAAATGCATTGCGATGTTTTAACTTACTTGGATCTGCTTCCATTAAAGAAATGATCGCTTGCAATGCATCTGGCATGTACATCATATCCATGTATGTTCCTTCTGCAATGTAAGAAGTGTACGCACCTTTTTTAATTGCTTCATAGTAAATTTCAACTGCATAGTCAGTTGTTCCTCCTCCAGGAGGTGCAACGTATGAAATTAAGCCAGGGAAGCGAACGCCGCGCGTATCTACACCAAATTTATGATTGTAATAATCACATAATAGCTCTCCAGATACTTTGTTTACCCCGTACATCGTAGTTGGACGCTGAATGGTGTCTTGCGGTGTATTATCTTTTGGCGTTGTTGGGCCGAATGCACCAATTGAGCTTGGCGTAAAGAACTTACAGTCTAACTCGCGTGCTGCTTCTAGCGCGTTTACAAGGCCACCCATATTTAAGTTCCAAGCAAATAGCGGATTTTTTTCTGCCGTTGCAGAAAGTAACGCTGCCAAGTGAATGATTGTATCTACTTCATTACGCTTTGCAATGTCATGTAATTTTTGACCATCAGTTACATCTAAAATTTCAAATGGGCCAGACTTTACAACTTCACTATCTGTTTCACGAATATCTGTTGCAACAACATTTGCTGCACCGTATACGTCACGCAGTTTCAGTACAAGTTCAGAACCAATTTGACCTAAAGAACCGGTTACTAGAATTTTTTTCATTTTCCCCACTCCTCATTAGTAAGCTTTCTTAGATGTAAATGTGTTAAATAATACCCATTTCTTTTCCAACTTTTTCGTACATGCGAATTGCTTCATCAAGCATTTCTTTCGTATGTGCCGCTGTTGGCATATTACGAACACGTCCTGTTCCTTTTGCTACAGTTGGGAACACAATTGATTTTGCGTATACGCCCTCTTCGTTTAGACGTTTACTAAATTGTTGTGTTAATACTTCATCACCAATAATACAAGGTGTAATTGGTGTTTCACTTTCGCCAATGTTAAAACCAAGCTCTTTTAAGCCTTGTTTTAAATAGCGACCATTTTCCCATAAACGATCATGCAGCTCAGTACTTTCCATTAAAATTTCAATTGATCTCATACAAGCAGCTGCATCAGCTGGCGTTAACGCTGTTGAGAATAAGAATGGACGTGAGCGCACCTTTAACCAATCAATTAAGTTTTTCTTACCAGCAACATATCCGCCGATAACACCAATCGCTTTCGATAATGTACCAATTTGGAAATCTACTTTATCAGATAGTCCAAAGTGTTTCACCGTACCAGCACCTTTTCCAAGTACGCCAGAACCATGTGCATCATCAACATACGTCATTAAATCTAGCTCTTCTGCAATTTCAACGATTTCTGGTAGTTTTGCTATATCGCCATCCATTGAGAATACACCATCTGTAATAACCATTAATTTATTGTAAAGACCTGATTCTTTTGCTTCGATTGCTTTTTTACGTAAATCTTCCATATCGGAATGTTTATAAACAATAACTTTTGCTCTTGATAAACGGCTACCATCAATAATAGATGCATGGTTTAATTCATCAGAAAGAATTGCATCATTTTTATCCATAACAGCTGAAATCGCTGCCATATTACAGTTAAATCCAGATTGATATGCAATTGCTGCTTCTGTATGTTTGAATTTCGCAATAGTTTCTTCTAATTTGATATGCAAATCAAGTGTACCGTTAATTGTACGAACAGCCCCTGCACCAACACCATATTTATGAATTGCGCCGATAGCTGCTTCTTTTAAACGCTCGTCTGTTGCTAACCCAAGATAATTGTTTGAAGATAGATTAATATATTTTTTTCCGCCAATTGTAATGATTGGTCCATTCGAACTTTCAAGCGGATCAATAACGTTATAAAGCCCCTTTGATTTCAAATCCTCTAGGTTTTCTACTAAAAAATTGTCAAGTGTTTTGCTAGACATCGTGAAACCTCCCTATCATTCATATAAAGAAAATATTACCATAATACTCCCTTTACCAGCTTAACACGTTTTTAAAAATTGTTATAGGAAAATAGTTTAAAGTAAACGCTTACATTTAACTATTATACATATATATTACAAAAAAATCTATTGTGATTATTAAAGTTTTGAGAGAATAAAACCCCTTTCTAGAAAATAATAAATTAATATTTACAAGACCCAAATTCCCCCTTTTCTCTCACTATATGAATGTTAGGGTCCTTATAGTGAGTCTTAATAATCCAATTGAAAATCTAATCATATTTCAACAGACAAACCCTCTATTTAAAATGTAACAAAGTTTTATATAGAATCATTACACAAAAGGTAGCTATCTTAAGAAATTCTCAGTATACTAAAATTGTAAAGAATCATATACTAGATATATAAGGTTTCTCTCATAAAACAATTCATTTTAAGTTTTCTATAACCACTGCACTCTATTAACCAAATAGATGACACAAGCTTTAACCAAAGTAAAAAATAGCTTTAGCTTAATTTTTTATGTCCAAGATGTTAACTAAAATTCAATTCATTTGTAGTACACTATTGAAAATTAGTACAAGCGCTCCTTTCTTGGATTATGTAATCACAAATCTAAGTAAGAAGCACTGTCTTTTCTTCTGCTAAAAAAATTTTATTTTTACAAACTATTATTTACTGCAAATTTTACGTGTTTTTTACTCTTTACTATATTAATTAGAAATAAAGTCTAGCTTTTTTAAAATAAATTTCCAAACAGGATCCGACCCCGTTATTACTGAGGCTTTTCCTATCATCCCCACTTGCAACTGCTTTAACTCTTTTGTATTAATTGTTGCTTCTAATTCATATACATAGGATTTTAAATCTTTATTAAAAGTAGGATAAGCCGCAATATAGCTAATGGTTCCTACTTGTTTATCTGATTTATGTAACTTAAACGAATATTGCACTTTATCCCCTTTTTTTATGTCTTTTACATCTTGGGCTGATAAAAATAATTTTATTTTTTTATTAGATTCCTTTGGAACAACAGAAACAATTTCTTGTCCTAATTCTATTAAATCTCCCTCTTGTAAATTAGAAGAAAATTGAGTTATACCATCTCTTTTAGCCTTTAAATTTGTAGTTTCATATTGGTGATTCAATGTTTCATATTCTTGCTTTTTAACTAAGTATTCTTGCTCTATAGATTGAATACGCTGATTTACGGACACAACCGCATTCTGTTGATACTGTTTTAAAGATTGTTGTACTTGCAATTCTTTATCTTTTTTTATTTGATCCATTTTTTTTCTTTGATTTTCAAGATATGATTTTCTGTCTTCTATTCTCTTAGTAAGAGTATCCTTTTGTAAACGAAGTGAACTCAATTTATCACCAATCACTTGTCTTTGTTCTTTCAAAATCTCTTTTTTATTTTGTTGTTCATTTAAAGAATCATATTCACTTTGTATATTTTCTTTTTCCTTAATAAAAGAATTTAAATTCTCATCCAGTTCATCTGGAACTCTTTCTATAGTATCAACTTCAGATTTTTTTTCACTTTTTAATAAGTTATATCCTTGTTCATATGCTTTATATTCTTCTAAAACTTTGTCATCTATTTTACCATTAAAAGAAGATTTATTATCTTGAATGCTATTTTTCAATTGATCCAACATACTTTTTTCCAATTCTAATTTTTGCAAAATCTCCCCTAATTGCTGACGTTTATCTTCTAGCTCTTGGTTTTGAACTTGAATCAAAGTATCTCCTTTCCTAACATAATCACCGGAATGGACCTTAATTTTGTTTACTGTTCCACCTACCTGACTTCGAATAACATCTACATCTGATTTTCCATGTACAATTGCTGTTCCTTTACTAACTATGTCAATTGTTCCAAAATACGTCCAAACAAAAAACACTGTAAGAAATAGAATTATCCCTCCTAAAAACCAGCCAATAAAGCGAGGAGGTTTTCTCTCTAATAATTCCACACTATCTGTCAATTCCTCGAAAGAATATATTTTACTCATCTTGTCCCCCACACTTCATGAGATTTTGATTGAATATGTTCCACATGAACTGTTTGGTTTTTCCAAAGATGATAGTACTCTCCTTCACATAATAATAATTCCTCATGCGAACCCTGTTCTATAATTTCTCCTTTCTTCATAACAAATATTTTATTAGCATGTTGAATTGTACTTAGTCGATGCGCAATCATAATAACTGTTATCCCCCGATCACCTAATATTTTCAACATATCCGTAATATGTTTTTCAGTCGTTGAATCTAAATTACTTGTAGCTTCATCTAAAATTAAAATATCAGGTTTTTTTAGTAATGCTCTAGCAATAGCTAATCTTTGCCTTTGTCCACCAGATAGATTTGAAGCATTTTCCTCTAAAATTGTTTCATATCGCATTGGAAACTCGCTAATAAAATCATACGCACAAGCATCCTTTGTTGCCTGTATCAATTCTTCAAGAGGTATTTTTTCATCTAGACCAAAACACAAATTATCATAGATAGATCCACTAAAGAAAAAGGATTCTTGAGATACATATGCAATACGATTTCTTAGTACATCACGATTTAGTTCCTTTATGTGATAGGAATCATAATAAATATTTCCTTCCTGTGAATTATAATAATTCATTAAAAGTTTTGAGATTGTTGTTTTCCCTGAACCACTTTCTCCTACAAAAGCTACTTGATTACCTGCTTCGATAGAAAAATTCACATTTTTTAAAACAGCATTTCTTGTTCCGTAGCTAAAAGTTACATTATGAAATTTGATATTTCCAGAAAAACACTTAGGTGATACTTTTCGGTATTCATTTTCATCTTTTTCTTGTTTCAAATCAAAAATTTCGTTTAAGCGTTCTGCCGCTACCATCGCTGATTGCATAACAGGTTGTATAGCAATTAAGTTTTCGATAGGATTTAAAAAATAGGCTAATAATGCATTATATGTAATTAATTCACCTATGGTCATATTTCCTTTCAATACTTGAATAGCACCCACCCAAATAATAATTATTCCACCAATTAGTTGAAGACCAGTTCTTATTGATCCTTGTAAATTTGATAACATTCCTCTTTGAAATACATAACGCAGTAAATTTACAAAACGGCTTTCAGTTTGAAAATAAACATCTTTTTCTGCATTATACGATTTAACAGTTGCTATACCATTTAGTGATTCTACTAAATATGATGTTAACTTCGCATTACTCTCCATCTCTTGATGATTAACTTTTTGGTATAATTTATGAAAAGCCAAAACAGTTATTACATAGAAAGGAACAAGAGCAAGTGTCACACCAAATAACATAGTACTCTGCATAAATAATAATACAGCCCCTAAAATAACCATCAATGTATCAATCATTAATGTAATAGTAGTAGTTGATAAAGCGTCACGTACTTTACCAGCATCCATGAAACGCGAAATAATTTCTCCTACTTTTCGTGTTTCAAAAAAATTCATTGGTAATCTAACAACATGTCGATAGTACCCAAGCATCAACTGTATATCAATCCGCCTACTAAAATATAAAATTAAATGCGTCCTAAAATATGATAAAAGCACTTTAAAAATATATAAAATGATGACTCCTATCGAAATAATATGCAGAGTATGCATTAATTGATTCGTAACAATATCATCTATTAAAAACTTAAAATAAAAAGCCCCTAACAATCCAAATAAATTAAAAAAAATAGAAGACAAAAATAAAGGGATCAATAAATTTGTTTGAGATTTTAATAAGCCTACAAATCTCAAAAGTGTACTTTGTGATTCATTCCCTTCTTGAAAACTGTGAGTAGGAGACATTAAAACTAGAACCCCTGTCCAAATTTTACAAAAGTCCTCCAAATGATATACTTGATGTCCTTTTTCAGGATCGGCAATAAATATTTTATTTTTTCTCACTTTATAAATTACAACATAATGTAAAAAACCTTCACCGACAATCACATGAGCAATAGCAGGTAATTGAGCTTCTTTTAGTGCTTCCAAATCTGTTACTTTTACAGCTTTTGACTCAAAACCTAACCTATCAGCTGCTTGTAATAAACCTTTAATATTTGTCCCCCGTAAATCAGTGCCTGACATTTCACGTATTTTAGAAATTGATATTTTTAATCCATAATGTCTTGAAATCATCGTAAGACAGGCTGGTCCACAGTCTTTTAAGTCATGTTGTTTAATACAAATGAACTTTTTTTTCAAGATACTCCCTACTTCCTAGCTAATTGTTATTTTGATAAAAAATTAATACTATAGAACAAAATATTAAAACTCCTTATTTATAATCTCCGAAAAGTAAAACGAACACTTGTTCTTAAAATAAAGCCCACAATATAAACAAAATACTGCAAACGATAGTAAAAATGTAACAAAAATTATTTTTTTTTACAATAGTTAAAATTTTTTCTAGACAAATTAGGAAATTATTGTATAATAAGAAACGTACCATTATTCAGAATATTAAATTTGGTTTTTAAACATTTTCTAGGAGGAATCATTATGGAACTTAACTCTACAAAATTCGAAACTCTTACTCATGAAGAAATCCAAAACATTGACGGTGGCAATTGGGGCTATTGGGTTACCGGTATTCAAATTGCTTGGGACATAACTAAAGACTACAGTAAAGGTCCTGGCCCTTCTATGGAAGGTTCTTATAAACACGGCATGCCTGGCGGTAAATGGTAATTTAACCTTTCTTTTATACAATTATTTCTGAATATTAATACAAAAAATTATTGGAGGCTTTTATTATGGAACTTAACTCTACAAAATTCGAAACTCTTACTCATGAAGAAATCCAAAACGTTGACGGTGGCGGATGGGGCGATTGGTATACTGGTATTCAAATCGCTTGGGAGATGACTAAAGACTACAGTAAAGGTCCTGGTCCTGCTATGGAAGGTTCTTATAAACACGGTATGCCTGGCGGCAAATGGTAATTTAACCTTTC
>NZ_JAMBOP010000032.1 GCF_023715645.1 Bacillus cytotoxicus
AATTACTACAACAACAAACGAATTAAAGCAAAACTAAAAGGCATGAGCCCGGTACAATACCGAGCTCATGCCCAAAAATCCGCTTAATGAAATAACATGTCTAATTTTATGGGGTCACTTCAATTTTCGGGATGGATTTTCCTCTTACTCTACAATTTCCACTTCACGTGAATTTTTCATTTCTTCTACATGTATAACACGGAATCCATGGTCTTCTAAATCTGTTAAAAGCGTTTGTAACTCTTCTGTCGCAAACCCTTCGCCTAATGTAAACATAATTCTACGTACATATAGTGCATTGTTATCAAATGTCATTAAACTTTGGATACCGCTATATTTTTTCAATACAGTTGATAGTTTTTGAATAGCACCATTATAATCTTGTGTTCCGATCATAACAGAATATACACTTGAATGAAGTCCCCATGCATCTTCTAGTAACTCAAATACTTTTTTATGTGTTAAAATCCCAAGAAAAACTCCACTATCATTCACAACAGAAATATATGGTAACTCCTTAATTGTAAAGAAAACTTTAAAGAATGAGGAATCTTCTTTTACATAGCCATCTTTATTTCGTAATATTTCTTTCACATTATCATTTAAAGAACCTTTATATTCTAAAACATCTACCTTGTAAATATTCCCCAAAAACATTTCTTCTTTTTCATCTAGAACCGGAACGCATCTGTATCCCGTTTTATTTAAATGATCCAATGCATCTTGTACCGTATATGTTTCCTTACAAAATAGCACTTCTTTTTTTAAAACATAATTTCCTTTTACTCTCATAAAAATCCCCCTTATGTTAAAATAATTTCTGTGACATAAATATATAATATTTTTAGAAAAAATTAAATATATAAATAAATTTATTCATTTAATTTTTCTGACTTATAACCATTATTCGTCACAATTTCTACCAAAACCTTTCATTTCCCCAACAAATATTGAAGAAAATATTCTATAAAAATTTTCTTTCCTCCCTAAAAGTGATTGTGTATTCGAAAAAAAAACGTTACAATAATAGAGATAATTTTCAGAATATTACGAGATAAGGTGGTGTGTATGGCGACTTCTATTATTTCTTATGTATATCGTTGTCTTTTGGGGATTCTCGTTATTATTCTTATTAGTCCAGTACCTTCCGTTTTTCTAAGCAGTGAACAATCTTATTCTGAAGCATTACATACAATGATTAATCAGTTGATGCATTTTCGTTCCATTACGATTCCAATAACGGATTGGATTCATGAGCCATTCTTTTTCTTTTCTTACCATCCAGAAAATATGACTAAATCATTTCATTCAACTGCATTGTTCCCACACATATGGGAATTATATTTTCCATCTATGATACGGCTCTTCTTTTCACTTACAGTTGGATTTTTCATCAGTCTTGGAGTTGGTAAATTTTTCACTACATTATCTTCTAAAAATAGAAAACATTTTTTAGTGTTACGCTTGGTTCCATTTTCATTTGGAACTGTTTTACTACAATGTAGCGTCATTATTCTTTGTCTATTCCTTACATCATACATATCCTTTCCATACTTTTCTTCCCTTTTAATTATTTGTAGTACGTCCATGGTCATTATCATCCAAGCCATTAAAAAATGGATTCCTTTCTTGCATACAGCCCAAAAAACAACACATATACATGATTCAGCTTTTCTTAGTAATACACTGTTCGTTTCTCTACTTGCTAATCATAAGTCAATCATTGGATCTATATTAATTTCTTTTACATATATGGAATGTATTTTTCACGTAAATGGAGTATTTCAATTTATTGTGCAATACTGTGTTACTTCCCCTATACTTGTTACGATAGGCCTTTTATTACTGTATATCCCATACATACTTCTTTCCTTTTTACAAATATTATGGAAAAGAAATCATCATACAGAGCACATTCATAGCCTATCTCGCACAACAATAAAGTGAAACTTTAATCAGTGGGGGTCTTACTGCCCACGAATAGCGAGATAAATCAAAACTTTTATCCGCTCTCCGCTCCCTCTTATAACTATTTTTTACTAAAATATCACTTTCTCGCTACTTTCTTTGACTATTCTTTCCTTTTCCATATATTATTAAAGTAAAACTTTTACTCAGGAGGTGACATCTTTATTCTAAATGTAGAATAAAGAATATCCTTGGACATATTAAATCTTTTTCTCATTGCTTTACTTATTCTTATTTCTGGCTTTTTCGTTGCGTCAGAGTTTGCTGTTGTGAAAGTACGCAAAAGCCGAATTGACCAACTTGCCCATGAAGGTAACAAACAAGCCATTCTAGCAAGAAAAGTTATTTCGAATTTAGATGTGTACTTATCCGCTTGTCAGCTTGGTATTACGATTACATCATTAGGACTCGGTTGGCTTGGCGAACCTACTGTGGAACATTTATTGAAGCCGCTTTTTGAAAAAATAAATATAACAGGCAGTGTAGCACATACATTATCTTTTATTATGGCTTTTACCATTATTACGTTCTTTCATGTTGTACTTGGCGAGCTTGTTCCAAAGTCATTTGCGATTCAACAAGCCGAACAAATTACATTGAAGTTCGCAAGGCCATTAATTCTATTTGATAAAATAATGTATCCTTTTATTTGGTTATTAAATAGTACAGCGCTCTTTTTCACGAAACTATTCGGATTACAACCAGTAAAAGAAAATGAACTTTCTCACTCTGAAGAAGAGTTACGTCTTATTTTAAGTGAAAGCTATAAGAGCGGAGAAATTAATCAATCGGAATATAAATATGTAAACAATATTTTTGAATTCGATGACCGAGTTGCAAAAGAGATTATGGTTCCACGTACTGAAATGATCTGTTTATCAATTGAAAATTCATTAGCAGAAAATATGAAAATTATCTCTACCGAAAAATATACACGTTATCCAGTTATCGGAAAAGATAAAGATGATGTTGTCGGTATAATTAATACTAAAGAAATCTTCCATGATCAAACAAAAGGGATTTCCAAACCGCTACAATCATACATACACCCTGTTTTAACAGTATTCGAGACTGTACCAATTAAAAAGGCGCTTATTCACCTACAAAAAAACCGCGTCCAACTAGCAATTATTATGGATGAATACGGTGGAACAGCAGGTCTTCTTACAATGGAAGATATTATCGAAGAAATTATTGGAGAAATACAAGACGAATTTGACACGGATGAAACACCAATGATTGAGAAACGTAATCCGGCATTAACGGTACTCGATGGAAAAGTACTTATTTCTGATGTAAATGATATGTTTGGTCTTCATATTGATGATAGTGATTTAGATACAATTGGAGGCTGGTTTTTGTCACAAACCATAGACATAAATATTGAGTCTGGTCATATTATTCAATATGAAAATTATCAGTTTAAAGCACTAGAATTAGATGGACATCAAGTAAAAAAAATTGCGGTTAGTAAAATAGATGAACAACAAGGAGTTATGCCGTGAATTTCTTATTGACTATATGTATTATCGCTTGTTTTATTATATCGTTTATCGCATTCATCTACCCAATCATTCCAGGTATACTCGCTTTATGGGCTGGATTTTTCATTTATCAGTTTGGTATGAACGACTTGCAATTAACAAAGTCTTTTTGGATCGTTCAAATTATATTTACAATTATTATTTTCATTGCTGATTTTATTACGAATAGCTATTTTTTGAAAAAGTATGGAAGTACAAAATGGAGCGAACGTGTCGGTATGGTTTCGATAATTGTTGGATCGTTCTTTTTCCCGCCATTTGGACTGATTATTATCCCATTCCTTTCCGTTTTCGTAACAGAATTAATACATAAAAAAGCACCGCGAGAAGCCTTTATGGTTGGAGTTGCAACTGTCATCGGATTTTTAAGTAGCACGATAGCTAAAGCGATTCTACAGTTCATTATGATTATTATTTTTGTATGTTATATTCTTTTTTAGCCATCCTTATCATAAGGATGGCTTTTTAATAGGCAATGCCAACTCGTTTTTTATAATGAATATCATGATAAAGTAATTGATAAGCAAAATGGGCTGTATCTCCAACTGTGATCTTCATACCATCTAGCGGTAACACATCTTCTTCAGTACGATAAATAGCTGTTTCTTCTCCATCTATTAAGTGTGTTGGACAGACAATCGTCCATTGTAATTTGCTATTCGCTAAAGCTAAATAGGCCGCTACATGGTCTTCCGCTGCAGCCGTTGTCTTTCGACGTGATTCACTGGATTGAAAGCGATATAACTGCGGATTCACACGTGCCTGTAAAATTCCGGCCGTTCCTATTGTTATAATCCTTATAATCTCTTCCTCGTTCATAGCGTCTATAATATTTGGCAAACTTTTTGATAACGTGCCGTTTCCATCGGTACCAAGTGCACTAATTACAACATCCGCTCCCTTTACACACTCTTTCACCTCTTCTTCATTCCATACATTTCCTTCTATTACACGAAAATTCTCATGTTGTATTTGTAGCTTCTCTTTATTTCTCACAAGCGCTTTCACCTTATGATTATCCTGTAATGCAAATTTTAAAATTTCGACTCCAACCCGACCTGTTGCCCCAAATAAACATATATTCATACTAACTCACACCCTTTCAATCTCTCTATTATTTCTGAAAAAGCAAAAATACACAACAAAAAAGCGTAACTACTCAGTCACTCTATGAAAAAAAGTCAGAAAACCACTTTCTTTTTAAGTTGGCGAGAGCAACTGGCCGCGTGTTGGAGCGGTCAGGGCCTATTCCTGCCACGCGCAACGTTTTAAAACACAGAAAGGTAGCGAGGTGCATTGCCATTTTTATCTTCATGACAGCAATCTAGATGCTGAAACATGAAAATAACTTTCCAATGAAATGTATGACTGAGTAGTTACAAAAAAGCTTTCTCATTGATCGAGAAAGCTTCTATCATCCTATAACATTTATTTCTTTTCAGTAGAACTTGAAGAACTATCTTTCGAGTTTTTATCTTTTCCTTCTCCACTCGTTTCTTTTTCAGTTGTCTTACCTTCTTGTTTCGTCGTCTCTTCTTTCTTTTCCTCATTCTTACTACAACCTACCACAAATAAAGAACTAGCAAGTGCAACGGCTGTTAACGATTTAGCGTATTTATTCATTTGCCTTTCCTCCTTTTGATAGAATATGTACATTCTCATATTACTTCTCTTTTTTAAAGGAAGTATTATAGATTAGTAAAGAAATAGTAAATCATTGTTAATTCTCTAAATTTTAACGGAACTACTCAGTTACTTTATGAAAAAAGGCAAAAACGTATTTTTTTAAGTGGGCAAGAGGGACTGGCCATGTATAGTAGCGGTCAGGGCCCTTTCCTGCCACATGCGAAGTTTTAAAACAAAGAAAGGTAACAAGGTGTAGATCCATTTTTATCTTCATGGCTGGAATTATCCCCCTTACTAAACTTCTAAATGAAATGTATGGCTGAGTAGTTGCATTTTAACTACATATAAATCCAAATTAAAAACGGACATAAAACCTCCTTTTTTAGAGAAGGACGAGAGCGTTTAGCCACACATAGAAGCGGTCAGGTCCTTTTCCTGCCACATGCCAAGTTTTAAACAAAACAAGGAGCAAGCCAGTAGGAGGACACTGAAAAACTGTCTACTTTGAGTAAGCAACAGAATTTTTATCAATATACAGCCATCAAAAAGAAGATAATCCCCTATATACAGTAGGTGGTTATCTTCTTTTTCTCTTTTAAGGGGCTTTTTCAGTGGCCTCGCCAGTAGCGGACATGTTGTATTCTGCATAACAGCAATCTATATGTTAAAAAATCAAAGTGGCTTTATATATAACATTTTAATTCATATGTATGCGGTACTAATCACGTTTTGTCTCTTGACGATATGGCTACTCTGAAAAGTCGAATCCCGACAGAATATTCACAAAAAGACAGCGATATCGCTGCCTTTTTCACCCATATTTCTCTTCATCTATCATTTTTTGTATGCTATATTCTTTTTTGATCACATATTGCCATACACTGTACGCATTTCGATTCATTTTCAAGAAACAACTTTCTAAAAAGGAGCGAAATTCTGGATTTGCAACTTGTATTGCCACTTGTGCATATTCAAGTGCTAACCGTTTTAAATATGAAATATACGAATAAGCAATTTCTATATCACTATTTAGTCCATTATAATTCGTTTGAATCATTTCCGTTGAGGATGAAAGCGGATATTGGCAAATGATATGTTGCACATTTTCACATTCTTGAAAGTTAATTTGTTCATTGTATGCCTGCAATAAGTATGGTAATTGTTGTTGTAGCAATTCCTTTAATTCATGATCTCGCACTTCATTCATATATTCACCAATCACACATATGACTTCATAGCTATAATCCATGAGCTTTTCAAAATGGTCCATTCAATATTTCCTCCTCTCTATTGATATGTATGCTCGAAATAGAACGACAGAACTTTTGTGAATCTTACAAAACTCCCTTAAACTTATGTTTTCAAAAATTGTTTTGTTTGCTGAAAATCCATCCTCAATTAGAGTTACTGTTCCATGAAAAATTTAATATACTTTCTTTCTAGAACCCCTGTAATTTATACAGCATACTTTAATAACGAAACAACATTTTTAAATCATCATTCTTATATGTTTCCTTCTCACTCTTTCCTTATACAAAAAAACGGCTTTATATGGCATATATCCCAGTCAAAGCATTATAAAAGTGCATATTGTATTATGTACCTTATAACTAAAGGAGGAAAAAACAATGGGCTTTGGACATCAAGGCGGTGGGTTTGCGTTAGTTGTTGTATTATTTATCCTCTTAATCATTGTTGGTGCTGCTTGTTTTTGCTAATTAGCTAAACAATCCATACAACACTTCTGTAAACAAACAAACTATGAAAAAGAACATCTAATTTTTAGATGTTCTTTTTCTGTATATACAAGTTAAAAAACCGACATAAAAAGACTCTATCTTTTTAGGAGGGTGAGAGCATCTGGCCATGCATAGCAACGGTCAGGACCTTTTCCTACCACATGCAATGTTTAAAACACAAGGAGTAAGCAAGTAGCGATCATGTTGTATTCTGCATAGCAGCAACTTATATGTCGAAAAATTAAAATGGATATATATATTTATAATGATAAGGTGAAATTTTAAACAATAGGAGTCCCCTTATCTGCTTTACATCTATAACTAAGAAGCCGATCTTATCAATCGGCTCCTCGGTATACATATTGTTCTTTGGGAGATTCTACTGTGTTCCATTTTTTAACTTCTAACATAGGGATATTTGCATGAAACGGCTGATAAAACTCTGTTGAAATTGTACCTTCAACTTGAATCCACTCATCATTTTTCCACTCGGCATCTTCAGGTTTCTTGACCAGCATCCCATATACACCCGAATCAGCAACGCAGTGAATAATTCCAAAACGAAAGACAAAATATTGTTCTTTTTTAGCAGAATCATCACGAAAGACAAAACCTTTAAAAGAAATTGTTTTACCTGTAAATTCACCAGGATAGTTATAAACGACTTCCATTCCTTTTAAAAAGTTTGTATCATTTAAAGCAATTTTGTCTTTTGCTACAAATTGCTTCTTCTCTTTTTCCATCACTTCCCGATATCCCTCTTTTGCATAATAAATGCTCGTATCAGGTCTTAAAAACTGCCGATTCATAAACGGGTCTTTACTTTCTGGTTGCGCAACTGGAAAATGAAATCCCTTTGCTTTTACGATGTCAGAATCTAACGTTGCAATCGGAAAAAAGAGTCCTGAAATAATTGGAAAACAAAATAACGTGTACGCAATCGTACGTTTCCACCATGTATTTTCGTCTTTTGAATGATCATGACCACAGTGACTTTCATTACATCCACATTCATGATCATGACTATGATTATGTTTACCATGTTCTTTTTGAAATACAATAATCATTTGGACCACAGTTAAAAATCCTAAAATAATCGCTGCTGTTTTTGATAAATACGCATATTTCATATTGATATATTTCGTGATATCTCCTGAAATATGAAGTTGTGCTAATAAAATTGTAAATCCAAGTAAAATATAAGCGCGAAACATTAATTACCACCCCATCGCATAAATGAGTAGTGAGCTTGCATAAACAACGACTGTAATCAAAATGACAACAACAATAACAAAGCGTGTTTTAAAAGTTGCAAGCATCATAAACATATTTTTAATATCTACCATCGGTCCGTATACAAGAAAGGCGACTAGAGCTGGTGTTGCAAATGTGCTTTGGAATGAAGATGCAATAAACGCATCAGCTTCTGAACATAGCGACAAAATAAATGCAAGTCCCATCATAACAATTGGTGAAGAATACGGTCCTTGTCCAATTGCAAGGAGTGTAGAAGTCTTCACAAAAGTTTGTACGCTTGCCGCAATAAGCGCACCAATGATTAAGAATTTTCCCATTGAAAAAAACTCTTCGACAGCATGTGTACATACGTCCCAAAATTTTTGACGAAACGGCCGATTATGATCTACTACTGGGAAATTAGTATTCCGTAGTTGATGGTCTTTAAACATAAATGATAAAACAAGACCGACAATAACAGCGACAATAATAGCGACAATAGCGCGATACCAAACCATATGCATACTGCTACCAAATGCTACGTACGTCGCAAATAAAACGACTGGATTAATAATTGGTCCAGTTAACATGAAGGCAATCCCTGCATACGGTGGTACCCCTTTCCCGATAAGGCGCCGAACGATCGGAACAATTCCACATTCACACCCTGGGAACATCATCCCTAGAAAAACTGCTAACAAGACAGACAGAAAACGATTCTTTGGCATCCATTTCGCTACCATATCTTCTGTCACAAACATTTGAATAAATCCTGAAATAAATACACCAATTAATACAAATGGCAGTGCTTCAATTAAAATTGAAATAAAAATCGTATTCATTTGCAGGAACGCTTTTGGTAAATGAAACATTTCCATGATGCATATCCCCTATCTTTTCATTAACAATATGTAATTGTAACTGGAATCTATAGATTGAACAAGTAGTTATAAAAATTAACCTAAATGGTACATTATACATGTTTCATTTCGGCAATTCATGAACAGCAGTGGACAAAAAGCTAATTTTTCAATACTTTATAACAAAAAAGCTGTTTTGGAAATGTTCCAAAACAGCTGAATTTCATATTAAAAATAACGTTTCTTCCAAAAAACAAAAGCCATTAAGCAAGATAATACTGCTGATATTATCATAGCCATTAAAAACCCATGAGGATTTTCACTTAAAGGAACCGGAACATTCATTCCAAAAAAACTTGAAACCATTGTTGGTACTGATAATATGATTGTCATAGAAGTTAAAAACTTCATAACACTGTTTAAATTATTGGAAATGACAGAACTGAATGTATTCATCATACCACTTAAAATATGGCTATATATTTCGGCCATCTCAATTGCCTGCTTATTTTCAATTAATACATCTTCGAGTAAATCTTGATCATCTTCATACATTTTCAAAAATGTATTATTTCGCATCAATTTTTGAATCACAATCTTATTTGCCTTTAACGATGTTGTAAAATACACTAAACTTTTTTCAAGCCCTAATAACGTAAAAATCTCTTTATTTTTCATCGATTTATTGAGCTCATGCTCTAAATCGGTTGTTTTTCGATTAATCTGCTTTAAGTAACGTAAATAATAAGTAGAAATCGTATATAATAGCTGCAGTGCAAAACGTGTCTTTTTAAACGTATAAAATTCTTTAATACGTTGATTAATAAAACGTTCAAAAATCGGATTTTCTTCCAAACAAATTGTAACAAAACATTCAGGCATGACAATCATACCAATCGGAATCGTATCATACATTGAATTTCCTTCTTCGTCATGTCTAACTGTTGGAATATCGACGATAATTAAAGCATTATCATCTTCTTTTTCAATACGCGAACGTTCTTCATCATCCAAGGGGTCTTTAATGAAGTCCAGTTCAACATTTAATGTTTGAACTAAAAATTGAATTTCTTCTTCCGTTGGATGGAGTACATTAATCCAGCAGCCCTTTTGAATTTCCTCGATCTCTTGTAGTTTTCCGTTTCGGTCTGTTAAATAAATATTTAACATACTATCACCCCGATTCTTTTTACATGTAAGAACTAACCTCACTTTGAAATAACAATCTATTTCAAACCGCCATTTTCAGCATATGAAACAAATGAAGAGATTTCAATAGAAAATTGTTTTGAAAACGCTTTTCTTCACAAATTATTAAAATAGAAAAAGACAGAGCATACTCTGCCTTTTATAGACATTATGTTGCCTTTATAACATATTTAGAAAGTATCCACAAGTTAAATGAAACAGAAACAGTATAACCAGCATACGTCGCAATAATAAAACTGATATAATCAAATTGTGGAAGTAACACAATGTTTAATACAATTTTGATCCCTATTCCTATACATAAACCAATTACTGTTTTCCCCTGTTGATTAACACCTTGTAGCATAGCCGCTGTTACAGAAAATAGCGAAAATAATATACAAGCCGGTGCGTAATAACGTAAAATCACACTTCCTAGCGCAGGATCATTTCCTACCCCAAATAGTAATGTATATATCGGCTCTGCTAAAACCATCATTCCTAACGATGCTGGAATTGTTAAGAATACTACGAGCAAATTTGTTCTTGTAAAATGTTTATATAATAACTGATCGTTTTTGGCTGTATACGCCTTCGTCATTTCAGGAACGAGTGACATACTAAAAGCTGTAGCGACCGAAACTGGAATTAACACAACCATTTGTACAAGTCCAATCACAGCATTTATTTTTTCCGCTTCCCGCTGTAAATATCCAATTTGCATTAATAACTTATTAATTGTAAATGTATCGATTGTTTGATACAAAGGAATTGCAAGACCAACAACAACAAATGGAATCGAATATGCAAATAATTCTTTGTACAGTGCGAAAAATGATTTTGTTGTTTGTGGAACACTCATATTTTCTTTTTTCTTTAAATGACGTCTTCTCTTAAAGTAATATGTAATTAATATTCCAAGTCCTGCTACAGCTCCTACAAAAGCACCAAACGTAGCAACTCCAACCGCCAACGCTGTTGATCCTTTGTATAATTGAAGCACTGCAAAACTTCCAATTAAGATTGTTAACATGCGAAAAAACTGTTCCACTACTACACTTAAAGCAGATGGCCCCATTGATTGAAACCCTTGAAAAAACCCACGGAATAAACTCATAGAAGGTACAATTAATAAAGCAAAGCTTACAATTTGAATATTATATGTAACAGCTGTTACACTATTTCCCGTTTGATCTCCGCTATCAATAACAACCTTTGCTAGATTGGGAGCTAAACAATATAACGACAAAAATGATATAACTCCCATACATCCCATAAAAATAAGCCCGCTTTTTAATACTCGTTTCACCGTATGATAATCGTCTAGTTCATTATATTTAGATACCATTTTGGAGACAGCTAAAGGAAGTCCCATCGTTGCGATACTAAGCATAATTGTATAAGGGCGGTAAGCGTATGTATATAATACATATCCTCCCGTTCCAACCATCGCTGTAAAAGGAACAACATATATAAAACCTAACATTTTCGAAATCATCGTTGCCATTGTTAAAAAGAATGTTCCGCGTAAAAACGGTGACCCTTTCATGAAACTCCTCCGCTATACTGTTTTACTACACCATATGGACAACTTTCTACTTTTAGAACTTATATATGTCCATTTTGATTTTTCAACATCCAAGTTACTGTTATGTAAAACAAAAAGTGATATGCTACTTGTTTGCTCCTTTTGTTTTAACAGTGCCTGTGGCAGAAAAAGGCACTGACCGCTTCTTTACGTGGCTAGTCGCTCTCGCCCAGCTAAAAAAAGTGATTTTTATGTTTGCTTTTCAATTTGTATTTATATATAAGCTAAACCTAATCACTCAGAACCTTAAAATGGAGTCTTATTTTCCGCAAATAGCAGATAAACAAAGAAAAAAGCCAATGGAAATCCATTGACTTTAACGAACTGTTTTTCTTTTTTTCAATAATTTCATCCCTATGTATAAAGCAACAAAAAGAATCGCCCCTGCGATGAAATAATGCGTGTAATCAGCAGCATATTCTTTAATATGACGCCAATTCCCGCCAAGTTTTTCACCTAAATAAATAAACAGGATAGACCACGGAACAATCGCGAGTACTGTATATGCCGTAAATCGTTTTAATGACATTTTAGCTAGTCCTGCTGGAATCGATATTGCATGACGTACAACTGGGATAAAGCGCGCAGAGAAAATCACGCCTGCACCATATCGTTTAAACCATTCTTCCGCTACATCTAAATGTTTCTTTTTAATCAACAAATATTTACCATATTTTTCAACAACCGGACGTCCGCCGTAATATCCAAGCCAATACAAGAAAATTTGTGCTAACGTTCCACCAATCGTCCCGGCAATTACTGCCCCAACGAAATTAATTTCTCCCTTAGCAACTAAATAACCCGCATAAGATAATACAATTTCACTCGGAATAATTTCAATCATAAGTCCTAGCGCAATTCCGGAATAGCCTAGACTTATAAAAAATTGTAGTAACTGTTCAACCAAATTTGCTAACATTCTTCATTATCTCCTTTTTTCTACGCACACACTTTCTTATTATTTCATAAAAATCTACCATTGCCAATATGCTACCACTTTATAGTATAAAATTATGCAATAATTCAAAAAACACACTTGCCATTTCTATATAAATCTAAATTGAAAAACTGGCATAAAACCTCCTTTTTTAGGGGCGGACGATAGCGTCTGATCGCGCATAGGAGCGGTCAGGACCTTTTCCTGCCACATGCCCGGTTTTAAACAAAAGAAGCTCAGTAGATGGCATGTTGTATTCTGCATAGCAGTAATCAAAGTGGATTTATATATTTCGAAAGGAGAAAGTACACGATGGAATATAGGTTACTAGAAATTATTCTAAAAGACAAGCAAGTTATTAAAAATTCACTAATTCTTTACAAAGAAATACTTTAATCAACTAATTTTTCTTTATTCGGATCTTTCATGTAAGCAAACATTTGCCGGATTTGCCATTCTGTGTTTCTTGCTATCGAGAGTGCCGGCAATTCTTCTTCTCCAAAAAAGCGAACATCTTCTGTTTCAATACCGATTTGTCTTTCACCACCTACTATTTCACAACTAATAAATATCTTATATACATCCATTGCAGAAGGTGATGTTTGGTGTTTCTGTTTATCAAAGATAGATAATAAACGAAAATTTTCTACTTTGTAACCTGTCTCTTCTAAAACTTCTTTTTGCGCAACTTCCGTAGGTGTATATCCAATATCAGCCCATCCACCTGGAAGTGCCCATTTCTTATCACTTTTCTCTTTTACAAAAAGTAACTTTCCTTCTTGAGACACGACCGCTCGAATATCCACTTTTGGAGTTTGATAACCCGTTTCACTTGCAAATAAATGCTCGACTATTTCCCAATCCGTTTTTGTATAATGTGACATCATTTCAATCGATAATTTTCGAAGCTCTTGGAAACGTTCTATATCATATACATCTTTTGAATATGCTAATCCAGCCTGCGCAATTGCCTGTATTTGTTTTACCCATTCAACCCATTTTATCTCCATTATTCTCCCCCCTCAATTTCAATTATACTTAACCATAGGTATAAATCCACCCTGACTTTCCAACACACAAGTCGCCGCATGCCAAGCAAAAAATAACCTGCTACTTTCTGAGGCCACTGAAAAACTAACGTTTTTTCAGCTCAAAAACCGGATGCGAAATTAGAAAGGCGACTTTTCGTTCAAAATGGAACGAAAAGTCGCCTTTCTTTCTATTCTTTTTTTACTTTTCTTCCTTCATTAAGGTCATAATTCGTTTTAAATTGACGGCAAATATAGCCATCGCACCTTGCATTCGCATACCAATGAGACCCGAGGAAGATGCTACATCGTACCCGTGTCTATGTTTAAGTTCACTATTTTTCGCTTCAATTTTATAACGTTCTTTACCCTTTTCTTTAAAATATGCACTTTCTTGAAATGCCTCTTGTTCCTTATGTTCTGTAGATTTAATCGTGACAGAATATGTCTTACTTTTTGCACCTTCTTTATAGCACCCAGCTTTAAATGGACATACTTTACATTTTTCAATATCAAAATAGTACGTATGACTTTGATTATTGTTTACATTTTTCTTACCAGTACGTGCCTTACGAACGGCCATGTGTCCAGCTTTACAAACATACATACCCGCATCTTTATTGAACTCAAATTCATCTTCTTTCTTACGCGGTCCTTGTGTTACGATTGGGTTTAATTTAGAGACTAATTGTAATTTATGTTGATTGGCGTATTTAATATTATTTTTCTCTGAATACGCAGTATCTCCAATGACCGTATCAATTTTCATTCCTGTTTCACGACTTTTTCCAACCAATGTTTGAAGGTATTTTCCATCGCTTTTTTCACCAGTTGTAATTACCGCAGCCGTAATGATTCGTTCTTCACTCATCGCAATATGGGTTTTATATCCAAAGAAAGAAGAGTCAGCTGTTTTATGCCCTACTCGTGCATCAGGATCTTGTGACATTTGAAGGTGTTCTTGATGATCTTCTACAATTTCTTTTAAATAGTTGAGCTTTTCTTTTACATTTGGATATTCACGAATGATTTCTTCTTTTTCTACAGCCTCAATGACTTTTTGACAATAGTCAAGTTCGTCACCTAAGTCGTCCATTGTTGTTTTTGGTGGGAACTTTTCTTTCATTCCTTCATCGATTTGATAAACCGCTTTGCGGAGTAGTTTTGATTTCTCCATTAAAAATTCTCTCGGTGATTTCTGATTGAAGCGTGCCTTAGTATGCGTGGCATCGACGATAATAGATTTACTTTTAATCAGATCCTTTTCCAGTGCGATTTCCACTGTTTTTTGGATAAGCATGTCAAGTAATCCTATATCTTTTAAGCGAAGCTTACGAAATTTCGTTAATGAACTAGGGTCAATTACCATATCTTCTGGTGCCATATCTAAGAAATATTTAAATGACATGTCGTATTTTGAGCGTTCAACAACATCTACATCTGATAAGTCAAAAATGGATTTTAGTAATAAATATTTGAACATACGAACGGGCGGCACTGCATTGCGACCATTATCGAGACAATATTTACTTTTCAGTTCCTCTAAAACAAAAGAAAAATCCACCATTCCATTAAATTGACGGAGCATATTATCTTTTGGTATGACGATATCGTAAATCGCCATGAATGGGCTAAGGTTAAGAGATTGTTGTTTTGAAATCATCCAAGACACCACCTAGAATTAGTACAACCATTATACATGAAAAAAACGAAAGCTTCCTCGATTTCATCGAGGAAGCTTTCGTTTTTTCTCTGAGGACTTTTTCAGTGGCCTCTACTTTCTTCCTCTCTTTGTTTGAACATCGTATGTATCAAAGACCGCTTCTACTCATGGCCAGATGCTCCCGTCCACCTAAAAAGAAAAGAGTTTTATATCAGGTTTTTCATTTGGATTTATACGGGCAAAAAAAGAGATTGATCGTTCAATCTCTTTTTTGCCCGTATTCATAATTCATCTAAATGCTCCCGTAAAAATCCCCGTCGTTTCTCTATATATTGAAAAATCAAATCTAGTTCACTATCAAAAACATCTATTTTCGATTTTACATATGGATCTTGCAAAATATACGGACGAAGTTCCTCATGCATCTCTTCTACTTTCGGTTTTATATACTCTACTGTAAATTGATGCGAAAGTATATCTTCTAAAATTCCTCTATATTGCTTTCTAAAGCTATCAACATCAAGTAATCTAGCACTTAATGTATTAAATCCTTGAATACGAACGTAATCATGCTCCATTTCTCTCCCTTTGACATCTCGTCCCCAAGTTGCATCATAATCCCACGGAATCATTTCGAACAACCCTGTTTCTCCATTATGATAAAGTGCATAGTTGTGCACAAATCCATCGAAGTTTTGCGTACATACAACACCCGCCAACCATCGTAAGTATTTATCAACATCAACATATTTTATGATTTCTTTTTCGTACGCTGCTCTAGATATTGTATTCAGTTGATAAATAAATTCGCTAATGTATAATTCACTATGTTCATTTCCATATTTCACTTCATACCCTAAAGACAATTTCGATTTTATATCTTTATCTAACTCACTTACTAGTGAAAAATTCGCATCATCATCGACTGCATAGTATATCGAACCATTTGGTAAATTTCGTCTCCGCAAAAAATTCCCATCTACAGATTCTAACTGCAAATAAACTCCTTCGAATCGATTATTAACCTTCAGAAGAACATGTTGGGCCTTGGGTGATAACGTACCAATATCTGAAAAAAAATCTAGTGATAACTTATTTCGCATTAACGAAAAATCGTTATATTCCGAATTAAAATGAAGTTCTCGCACACCTTGAAAAAATTCAGGTTTATAAAACATTACATGATATGATTTTTTTTTCAATTTTCGAATATGAGAGCCGCGATATACAATATCAATATCATATTTTCTTTTATCATATGTTAACTTTGCTGGAACAGGATCATCTGACCAAACATCTTTTCGTAATTCAACAATATACATTGGGTGAATAAAAACATCATAAGAAGGTATCATTTTCTCCCTTCCCTTCTCTTTCATCTAAAATCAATGTATGCTCTCCATTTTTCAATTGCCACATTCACTATATATTCATTTTTATTAGCCATATAAATCCAATTTGATTTTTCAACACAGAAATCGCTACTATGCAGAATACAACATGCTCACTACTTGCCTGATCCATTTGTTTCAAACTTGGCATGTGGCACCGCTCCTACGCTCGGCTAGCGGCTCTCGTCCCCTCTAAAAAAAGGGGGGTATATCGATTTTTCAATTTGCATTTATATACCCACTTGTCCAATGAGCATAATAAATTCTTCATAATGTAACAGTTCTAAAAAATAACCTTTTAAAAGATTCTAAAATCCACCTTCACCCTTACAGATCAAAAATATTAAAATACTATCCTCTAAAAATAGCCCGCCTATCACAGTCTGTTTTCGTTAGGATATAACACCATTTTTCAAAAAGAACAAACACAATTTATCTAGTCAACATACCCTACTAATAGAAATTTCATTATTCAAAATAGTAAAATCACATTTTATAAGGAGGCCTTTCATAAATGTATACAAAAAGTGACATTCAGAAAGCAGTAGACGAGGTAAAAGGGGCTGGAATGGAAACTTTTTTATGCCAGGAACCAAAACGTTCCCGTTGTTCTCGTCGTTCTAACCGTTCTCGCTGTTCTCGTCGTTCTAACCGTTCTCGCTGTTCTCGTCGCTCTAACCGTTCTCGCTGTTCTAGCCGCTCTAACCGTTCTCGCTGTTCTAGCCGCTCTAACCGTTCTCGCTGTTCTCGTCGCTCTGGTCGTTCCAGTCGCTCTGGTCGTTCCGGTTGCTCTGGTCGTTCCGGTCGTTCTCGTCGTTCCGGTCGTTCTCGTCGTTCCGGTCGCTCTGGTCGTTCCGGTTGCTCTGGTCGTTCCGGTCGTTCTCGTCGTTCCGGTCGTTCTCGTTGTTCTCGTCGTTCTGGTCGTTCTCGTCGTTCTCGTCGTTCTCGTCGTTCTGGTCGTTCCGGTCGTTCCGGTCGTTCCGGTCGTTCCGGTCGTTCCGGTCGTTCCGGTCGTTCCGGTCGTTCCGGTCGTTCCGGTCGTTCCGGTCGTTCCGGTCATTCCGGTCGTTCCGGTCGTTCCGGTCGTTCTCGTCGTTCTCGTCGCTAATCTAATATATGATTTTATTCAGTTCTATAACATAACAAAAATATCCTTGTCTTTTTCAAAAATGCAAATAGACCGCTTTAAGCGGTCTATTTGTCTATTGGAACAAATTATTATTTTGCAAATTTCACCACTTTATACTTCTTCAAAATGCGCAATATCAGCAAACAAGTGAATTGTATTTTCTCCTTCTTTAACTTCAACCATACTTAAACTTGCACTATGCATAAACGGACCATTCCATATGTTTTCAAGGGGACGTTGTTCAAAATGCCCCATCATAAGTAATGAAGTAATCGCATGAGAAACAATTAAAACATTTTCCCCCTCATGCTTTTGAAGAATGGATGTAAGCCCCTTTAGTACCCGCTCTCTCGCCTCATAAAAACTTTCACCTGATTGCGATTCATATCGATGCGGTTCATTCCAAAATAAATCAAACTCTTTTGGATATTTCCCTTGTAATTCACCTTGTGTGTGCCCTTCCCAAACCCCCATATCAATTTCATATAAGTGTTCATCTGCTACAATTGGAATATCTCTGTCTCCTTTAATTAACTGAGCAGTATGTATTGCCCTTCCACTTGGACTGCTGTAAATAACATCAAGTGGCATATCTTTCATACGTTCCCCTAATTGCTTAGCTTGCAACATTCCAGTGTCCGTTAAATTTGAATTTTTTCTCCCTTGCATTCTTTTTTCTACATTCCATTCTGTTTCCCCGTGACGCGTAATATATAGCATCGTTTTCATCATCATTTTCCCCTTTACCAACCCGGTCTATCATCCCAAGGCTCTAATGTTCCAACAATCCATTTCGGTTGTTTATGCCGAACTCCCTCTATCACACCACTTGCAATCTCATCATGTGTTAACCATCTAGAACCTTTTTCTTCTATTATGAAGCCTAGTATAATTCGATAATATTTACATAAAGAAGAGCATTTTGCTTTCCTTCCTGATTTATAAGCACTGCTCCCAAGTACATGAAACAATTCCCATTCTTTCGATAATGTCTCAATCTCTTCACTAATTATTTGCAATGCATCAACAGCCGTTGAATGAACCCAAGCGACCACAAGCTGAATTGGTCCATTTTTTTGAATGGAACTTTTCATTTTTGCACGCAACTCATCACTATCATGATAGTCAACAGCTAAACACGTAACTCTTTCAGGAACATGACATAAATCCTCCATCTCTTGTAAGCGCTTTATATTTCGGCCGATTACAGAAGTATGGTGTCCTTGCTCGGCAAACCACTTTGATACGTTTTGTAACATACCAGTTCCACCAACAACAAGTACATGCACAGCCCATCCCCCTTTCCATGTTTAGTAAAATAACATATGCGGATTTGCTTCTTTATAATATTGTAATCTCTCTTGCAGCGTCCCGGTATGAAATTCAAACTTATGACCGTCTGGATCTGTAAAATAAATAGATTGGCAATCTCGGACATCACGCTCTCGCCCTTGTAAAATATGTACGTTATTCACGTCAAGACGATGTAATAAGGCTGTAAAGTCTTCTTTTTCTACCGAAAACGCAATATGTGTATACGATTGATAGATTTCCTTTCTTTGAATATCCTTTTCTTCATTTAATGCAACCCACATTCCACACAAATCAAAATAGGCAAGTGTTTTACCTTTTACAAGCAGCTTTCCTTCCAGCACCTGTTCATAAAATTGTATTGATTTCTCTAAATTAGAAACAGAAAAACAAAGATGATTCATTCCTTTTATCATTGCCGTTATCTCCTCACAACAAAAAAGATGCGTAATATTCACGCATCTTTATCGTACTATTTTTTTGTAATATATGTCCATTTATAACTAGGATCTCCTCCAAATGTATGCCTAGTTATTCCTTTCACTTTGGATTTCTCAAGAAAGGCAATACCCTGCTGATAAACCGGTGAAATTGCTGCATCATCAAATAAAATTTTCTCTGCGTCAGAAAGTGCCTTCCACCTTGCTTTCTCATCAGTTAACAACTCACCTTTTGCTTTTGCAACTAGTTCATCGTATTTTTTATTAGAATATGCCATTTCGTTAAATGCACTATCTGTGGTAAACATATCAATAAATGTCATTGGATCTGGATAATCCGGACTCCACGCTGACAAAGAGAACTCATATTCTAATTTCTTTTCTAAGTCTAACTTTTGTTTAAACGGCTGCTGTTTAATATTCACTTTCAAACCAGGTAGGTTTTTCTCTAACTCTGATTTAACGTATTCCCCAACTTTTTTCAAATTATCTTTATCATAGTTCAACATTTCAACTGTGATTGTATCTTGCCCTAACTCTTTTTTCGCTTCTTCCCATAGTTTTTTTGCTTTTGCTGCATTATCTTTACCGTCATGAAAATTTTTATTTGTTTCACGGAAGTCTTTTCCATCCGGTCCTTTTGTAAACTTTTGTGGTACTAAGTAATTTGCCGGTAACGATCCGTCGTTTAAAATCACATTTGCAATTCCCTTTTTATCATATGCTAAATCGATAGCCTCACGTACTTTTTTATTCGCAAAAGTCTGATTCTTCTGATTGAAACGCATGAAATACATACGTGGATCTAATTCCGATTTAAATTCTTCACTTTTCTTATATTTATCAACAAATTCCGAACTTAAAATAACTCGATCTACTTGATTGCTATCATATAAATTTACAGCTGTTGATGTTTCTTTTACAACACTTACATTAATTTCTTCCAACTTCACATTAGATTTATCCCAATAGTTCGGATTTTTCTTTAACTGATAACTACGTTCATGCTTCCATTCACTCATCATAAATGGTCCATTGTATAATAATTTATCTGATTCTAATGCGTATTTGTCACCTTGTTCTTTTACAAATTTTTCATTCAATGGGAAAAATGTTGGGAATGTTGTAAGCTCCAGAAAATATGGTGTAGGTTTCTCTAACTCTACCACTAATGTTTTATCATCTTCTGCCGTAACACCCAACTTTTCAAGTGGTAATTCTCCTTTATTAATTTTCTCAGCATTTTTAACATCGAACAAAATAAACGCATATTCTGATGCCATTGCTTTATCAACAGCACGACGCCAAGCAAACACAAAGTCTTGTGCTTTAACCGGTTCTCCATTCGACCATTTTGCATCGCGTAAATGGAATGTATATGTTTTCTTATCTGCACTAACTTTCACGTCTTTAGCCATACCAGACGTCGGTTTATTATCTTTATCTAAGCGGTATAATCCTTCCATTGCGTTTACAAATACCCGGAACGACACAGTATCCGTTGACTTTGACGTATCCATGGAAGGGATTTCTGCTGTTTCAAGTAAATTTAATACTTGTTTTTCAGCTAGCGCTGCATTCCCTTCTTTTCCCTTTTCAGTTGTTGATGCTTTCTCCCCATTTCCGCATCCTGCAACTAACACACTCGTAGAAAGCGCAAGAGCGGTAATAAGTGACACCTTTTTTTTCATAGACTATTCCCCCTCTTTCTCTTTATAACAACTAAAAATAAGACCAAGTACTCTTGAATAGTATTATACATAATCTTCTGATAATTTAAAATACTATCTTTTAAAAAATAAAAAAGTGACACACGCCACCTTTTTCTCTATCTTATCATCTGCATGATTCTACTTTAGTTTTCCGACATAAAAGTCGCTGCTATGCAGAACACAACATGATCTGCTCTCGCTTGCGGCAAGAAAGAGCACTGACCACATCTACTCATGGCCAGACGCTCTCGTCCATCTAAAAAGAAAAGGGGTTTATGTCAGAGTTTTAAGTTGGATTTATATAAATCCAACCTGACTTTCCAACACACAAGTCGCCGCCATACCAAACAAAAAGGAACCTGCTACTTTCTATTTCTCTTTGTTTGAACATCGCATGTGGCAGAAATAGGCCCTGACCGCATCTACTCACAGCCAGACGCTCTCGTCCATCTAAAAAAGGGTTTTCAAGTTGAATTTATGTATCATTCAACTATCTAAAACACCTTCATGCTTTAATAACCACTCTTTCCGCCAAAGTCCCCCTTCATATCCTACTAATTTCCCGCTCTTCCCTATAATCCGGTGACAAGGAACAATAATTGAAATTGGATTTCTACTATTCGCTCCGCCAATTGCACGTACAGCCTTGGGGTTGCCGATTTCCTCTGCAATATCTAGATAAGAAGCACTTTTTCCATACGGAACACTGCAAAGTGCATTCCATACGTGTTTTTGAAAGGAAGTCCCATTTGCTTGTAGCGGGACAGTAAATTCCGTTCGCTTCTTATGAAAATATTCATCTAGCTCCATTACACATTGTTCGACAATTGGATGAGGAACATCTTCTTGTTTTTGTTCTACAAATAACACAGAGGCAATGCCGTTCTCGTCCCCTTTTACTTCAATCCATCCAAGTTCACTATTGTAATATGCTTGATACATAAAAAATATGCCACCTCTCCTAATAATTATCATAAAACCTTTCATTCTATAACATCGAAATGATAATCATTTACTAAATATAAACTCATCATAACATTTCTTTAAGCATTTTGTTATGTGGAAAATAGAGCATGATGCTACAATAATATGGCGCTCCCATTAGAAAAAATTTCACGTGAATTTATACTTATTCACGAAAATAAAGGAGGATTCTTATTATGAACAATCAATTATTTTCACCGTATACAATAAAAGATGTTACATTAAAAAATCGAATTGTTATGTCACCTATGTGTATGTACTCCTCTGAAAACAAAAACGGAAAAATAACAAATTTCCATCTCGTCCACTACGCAACACGTGCAGCTGGTCAAGTAGGACTTGTCATGCTTGAAGCTACATCCGTAACACCAGAAGGGCGTATTTCCCACAAAGATTTAGGTATTTGGGATCATGAACATATAGACGGTCTTCGTCAAGTTGTCGATATGATTCATGAATACGGAGCCAAAGCAGCGATTCAAATTGCCCATGCCGGTAGAAAAGCTGTTCTTGATTCAGACTCTATTGCACCATCAGCAATTCCTTTTGATTCCTCTATGAAAATTCCAGTACAAATGAGCAAAAAACAAATCAACGAAACAATTACGGCCTTTCGTAACGGGGCAGAACGTGCTAAACAAGCTGGATTTGATATTATCGAATTGCATGGCGCACACGGTTATTTAATTAATGAATTTTTATCTCCGCTCACAAATCATCGTACAGATGAGTACGGTGGATCTTGTGAAAATCGCTATCGTTTTTTACGCGAAATCATTGATGCGGTTAAAGAAGTTTGGAATGGACCGTTATTTGTTCGTATCTCCGCTCATGATTACCATCCTGAAGGTTTAACTGCGGAAAACTATGTAACGTTTGCAAAGTGGATGAAAGAACAAGGTGTTGACCTTATTGATTGTAGTTCAGGAGCTGTTGTACCAGCACATATTGATGTATATCCAGGTTATCAAGTACCCTATGCAAAACATATAAAAGAGCACGCTTCTATTGCTACAGCTGCTGTTGGCCTTATTACAAGCGGCATACAAGCAGAAGAAATTTTACAACAAGGGGCTGCTGACTTAATTTTTATTGGCCGCGAACTATTACGAAACCCATATTTTCCAAGAACAGCAGCGAATGAGCTAGGTTTTGAATTAACTGAGCCATTTCAATATAGCCGTGCTCCAGGGAAACTAAAACATACTTCTAAATGAAGAAACTGCCCAAAATAGTGATTTTGGGCAGTTTCTTCATTCTATTGATGCATTATTTTTATTTCATATTAGCAATTTCCGAAGATTCATGTATATGAACTCCAGACTCTTCTCGCAGCGCTGTTACATACATTCCTTTCGCTACTTGTTCTGCTGAAATAGGCTTATATTTCGAAAAAGAACCCTTAAATAAAAACGGTATAATTCCCGAAACTTTTTCTCCCATTCTTTCACCTAAACGAAACTCGTCTCGCTCTCCAAGTAAAAGAGATGGTCTAAAAATGTGAATGCCACCTATGACTAGCTTTTTAATAGCATCCTCCATCTGTCCTTTTACTTGCGAGTAGAAAAATAGCGACTTCGGATTTGCTCCCATCGAAGAAATAACAAGAAAGTTTTGTACCGCTTGTTCTTCCGCTATACGAGCTGCCCGTAATGTATATTCGTAATCAACCTTTTTAAAATTCCCTTTCGTCCTTGCTTTTTTAATTGTCGTCCCAAGACAATTAAAGACATCATCTACAGCAAAAAACTCTTTATATTGTTCTAAAATTGAAAAATCCACCTTCTTTTGTTGAAGCTTCTCATGTTTCCAGTCTAGTGGCTTCCTTACAAAAATTGTAACTGAATCATATTGATCTGAATCAAGCAGTAACTGTGTTACTTCTTGTCCAACTAGGCCACTAGCTCCAAGTACTAAGGCTGTTCGTGTTTTCATCCTCTTCTATACCTCTTTATCTTCTAATCTCTCTCTATCATAAGCAAAGCAGAATATAATATGCAAGCGCTTTGTTTATTCTTTTTCTTCTTTTGGCACCTCAGTAATTGTACTTGGATCACCTAAATTTCGAATCATTCCTTTTAAAAAAAACAGGACACATGACAACGGAAAAATAACAGCTACTATTAATAAAATTGCTTCACTTATATATCCCATTCGCTCATCTCCTTCTCTGCACCCTCTATCACACTATATGAAGCGACTAGCAGGATATATGCAAAAACAAAAAAAATAAACCATAGCATTGTGACAAATTTAGAACAAATTATAAATCGGAATCATTATTATTTATTGCAACATCGCCTAAGATGTATTATACTAATTCAGGAACATAAAGCGTAATTATTACGTTTTACAAAAAGGAAGTTATTCTTTCTTCTATTATGGAGAAAATATATTTTAGAAAGTAAAGAAACGAGGCAAGCAAAAATGAAAAAAAGATCAATTATCTTTTCATTGGTACTAATGTTTACCTTTCTATTTGCTGGATGTTCGAATAAAGATAATACAGCAAATAGAAAAAATGGTAAACTTTCCGTCTATACAACTATTTTCCCTCTAGCAGATTTTGTAAAAAAAATTGGTGGTGATTATGTAGAAGTAACAGCTATATATCCACCAGGCGCAGATTCTCATACGTATGAGCCAAGTCAAAAACAAACTGTACAAGTTGCAAAAGCAGATTTGTTCGTATATAACGGAGCTGGATTAGAACCATTTGCTGAAAAAATGGAAAAAGCATTAAAAAATGAAAATGTTAAAGTATTGAATGCATCAAAAGGTATCGAATTACGCGCTTCAACTGAAGACGAACACGAAGAAGGTCATAAAGAAGATCATCATGATAAAGACCCTCATCTTTGGCTAGATCCAACACTTGCAATGAAGCAAGCTGAAGCAATTAAAAATGCACTTGTAGAACTACAACCAGAGCATAAAGCAGAATTCGAGAAAAACTTTGCTTCACTGCAAACAAAATTCACAAGTTTAGATAATCAATTAAAAGAAGTTGCTGATCATGCAAAAACGAAAGAAATATTAGTTTCTCATGCAGCATACGGATATTGGGAACAACGTTACGGTTTAAAACAAATTCCAATTGCAGGTATTTCTGCTTCTGATGAACCATCCCAAAAGACGCTTGCTTCTATCACAGCAACAGCAAAAGAACATGGATTAAAATATATTTTATTTGAAACATTCTCTACACCAAAAGTAGCAGAAGTTATTCAAAAAGAAACTGGAACGAAAATTTTACGCTTAAATCATCTTGCAACAATCTCCGATGATGATGCAAAAAAGAATAAAGATTACTTTACACTAATGGAAGAAAACATTAACACTTTAAAAGAAGCAACAAAATAATATAACGATTTATTTCTGACCGCTGAATAATGTTTCTGCGGTCTTTTCTTATGCCGCCTCTTTCTTGATTTACTTAACTTCCATCAGTGCATAGTTTTTTGTCGGCCTAATCTAGCAGTTACGGGATAAAAGTAAACCTGCAGTTCAAAATGCAGGTTTACTTTACACATTCTTGAAAATATTGTTGAAACCATTCTTTATTTAAATTTTTACCAATGAATACAATCTCACTTACCCGTTTTTCTCCTTCTTGCCACTCTCTATCATAGGAAGCAGCAAATAACGTATGTACACCTTGGAACACAACCCGGCGATTTACTCCTTCAATAGATAATATTCCTTTATAACGATACAAATACTCCCCTAATTCTTGTACAACAGCTGACATCCATTCATTTATTTTTTGTAAATCAAGAGGACGTTCTTCTCTTAACACAAAAGACTTTACCCCTTCTAAATGATGCTGTTCATTATGCGGATAAATTTCTAACGTATCACGCGTTTTAAATGTTTGTATTTTTAGTAATGAGGAGATATTTACTTCACAATTTATTGTTGGGATTAATTTTGCAGTTGGATTGATCCCTTGTAATTCAATGAGTAAATTTTCCTTTTCTTCTTGCTCTACTAAATCTAATTTGTTTACTAATACCATGTCAGCAAAAGCAATTTGTTCCTTTGCTTCTAACCCTTTTTCAAAATGTTTCTTTATATGATAGCTATCAACCACTGTTACTACACCATTAATTTGGTATGCCGACTGAATAATAGGGTCTAAAAAGAATGTTTGAATAATAGGACCCGGATTTGCGAGTCCAGTTGTTTCAATTACTAAACCTTCAAAATCCATTTTTCCTTCTGCTTTTACTTCTAATAAATGCTTTAATGCAACAAGCAAATCTTCACGTACTGTACAACATAAACAGCCGTTTGTCATTTCCATAATCTCTTCTTCTACATTCATAATCAATTGATTATCGATACCAATTTGTCCAATTTCATTTACAATAACCGCAAGCTTCTTACCATGTTCTTCAGATAAAATACGATTTAATAAAGTTGTTTTCCCTGACCCGAGAAACCCGGTTAATATTGTTACTGGAATCACGATTCTACATCTCCTTGTAATATGTCTAATTACGTAATTATATCATAGGTTGTCTTTCCATTTTTGAATATACATAAATCTAAATTTAAAAAACGACAAAATAACATTTTTCGGTACTGTCGTTTTTGGTAAGCCACCATCTCATTTGTTGTAAGATGGAATTGCATATTCATTCGCATCATCCCCACCGCTACTTATCGGCACAAACTCATAGTTCAATGCATTGTATATAGGAAAAGAATATATTACATTTTCGTTTTCTGAATTTCCAAAAACAAACAGAAGAGATATGCACTTATTTCTGTCATTTAACCATATATTGAACTACCCCCACCTACTGTTCCACGCTTGAGGTAGGGCCTTCTCGCCAGATATGATAAAAATGACGGTAGAAAATGCAAGGAAAGGAATGGTAATATGAAACGCTCTTACAACTATCATGAGACTAAGAAACAATTAAAAAACCAAAAAGTTCAGCTATGTAAACGATTAAAAGATGTGAAACTAACAGAAAGTGAACGCAATGAACTTAAGAGAATGGTTGATAATTACGATTATATTCTCACCTTAGTTGAAATGAATCATTTTGAAAGAGGAATCGCTCATTAAAACGGATGCACAAATTATTAAGACATAAAGGATAAAAATAAAATAAAAATTCCATCAGTTGGGTATTTCTTCTCCCACTGATGGAAAGGTCCTTCTTCATTCCTCTCTACATCTTTGCGCAGATCTTACTGCCCACAAATAGCGAGATAAAACGAACATTTATATATTTTCACATATAGCATTAAAAAAGAAAAAAGCTTAATCTTTGATGAATCCTGCTCATCGTTACTCCTTTTTTAACTCCTGAATGAATTTTAGCGTGTCATTATATAAACTTAATTTGTATCTATAGAGCTCTAATTCTGGTGAGATATTGACTTGTACAGAAATTGAAGATACGTCTAGGGGATATTTAAAGTTTTGATGATTCTCTGAACTCTGGATGATTTGTTTCTCTATGTATTTCCCCAACATTTGCAATTGAACAGCCCATTGTTGTTGATCAGCTTTTGAAATCATGTCTGTTTTGGACCAGTCATTAAATGTATTTTGGATGCTGGAAATATAGATATATCCTGTCTTTAGTTGGGAAAGGATTAGTTCGTTTTGTTTTAAAATTTGTTTTTTATTTTTAGGAAATGGATTTAATTTCAAACTTTTTCCTGCCAACTTAAAATCTTTTTGAACCTCATGTAGTTCCTGAAGAAGGGTTGTTGTACTCTTTCTTAAATGTTGACCTGTAGCAATATCGCAGTTAGTAGTTACCCAAAGGGCTGTCTTTTCAAATAACTGTACAAGATGCAATCCAAATTGATTTAACGTCGAACGAGCTTCTTTTACATAATTAGGTGGAAAAATCACCATATGTACGATAATGGCGATCAGTGCACCTATAATCGTATCTCTAATTCGATCTGATACATAATAATTCGTTTTATGCACAAAAACAAACACTAGTAAAATGGTTAAAGCCACTTGATGTATGATGGTTTTATGTACCCTTAATATAACTGGAAGCAGCATTCCTCCTAACAGTAACAATCCGATTGTCCATCCATTCACTTCTAAATAACTAATAATAAAAACGGTAACAGTAATTCCAAAAATCGTACCGATAATTCTATAAAAAGCATAAACGGCAGAATGCTGAACCGTTTCCTGCATGGAAAGAATAACAGTTAACGGTGCCAAATAAGGGTGTTTTGACCCTAACATCTTTGCTATTTCCCATGATACTCCAGAAGCTAAAGCTATTTTGGTAATGAACATTAATCCTTTTAGTAGCCCTTTATTTTGTTTATCCGTTTTTTTCATAAAAACTCCCTTGTACAAAGAATAATCTTCCATACATTTTTAATCTGTTACAGTTATTTCACTTCTATATTTACCCAATATATATCCAACACACCAGTCTCCGTCATACCAAGTAAAAAGTAACACTGTCTTTCTCTCTTTGTTTGAACATCGCATGTGGCAAAAATAGGCCCCGACCACTCCTACTTATGGACAAGCGCTCACGGCCATTTAAAAAGAAAAGAAATTTATGTCAGGTTTTTAATTTGAATTTATATAAATATTATTACCTCTACACTGTTCTATACTTTTTATGCCCTCATTATCGTATAGCTTTAGCTTTTCCAACAGTTGACCTTTCAATAACATTAACTTTTCTTTTTGGATTCCAATGCATTTATCATTTTTATTCTCCATTCTAAAACAGACAATTTATGCATATCGTGATAAAGTGAAACTTTAATCAGTGGGGGTTTTCTTCATCCCCCACTGATTATTAGTTGAACCAATCGGGCTTTTACGGGCAGTTATCCCCCACCTATCTTCTTCGATTCTCTCTCAATCTTGAGGTGGGTGTCTTACTGCCCGTTAATGCGGGATAAAAATTCCCATTTAATAGAGGGGGATACATTTATGCACAACATTAACTTACTATGCGAACAATTTGCTACCACTCTGAAAGGAAAAAGTAAAATTCATCAAAGTTCTTGTTCCGTATCTTTCCATCGCAATTTCAAGGTATTTGTTCAAGGAAAACCAAGTATGTCTGTAGTACCTGTAGGAGCAGGATTCGAGTCTTTAGATCAAAATGGTAATTCTTTAAATTTAGGTGAAATTGCTGTTTTACAAGAAGAGATTCCTAGATTTACGCAATCAATAACACAACAAGGAATTATTGTGAGCGCCATACATAATCATTGGTTATATATGAATCCATTAATCATGTATGTTCATGTCCAATCAGTAGAGCCGCCATTACATTTTGCAAAAAAATTGGCAAATTCTTTTTCAGTTCTGAGCAGCTACCCTATTGCTGATGAATGAAGTAAATACATAAACAAAAAAGAGAAATACCCTATAAAAAATAGGGTATTTCTCTTTTTTATACATTCATATTGATTTACTAACATATAACTCCCTGCTACGGATGATATAACATAACCGCTACTAACTTTCTCCCTTTGTTTTAAACCTGGCATGTGGCAGAAATAGGCCTCGACCGCTTCTATGCATGGCCAGTTGCTCTCGTCTATCTAAAAAGAAAAGGATTTTTATGTCGCTAGGCTTACTCATTTATTACCTTTCTTACTTTCATTTCCTTCTTTTCCAACAACTGAAACATCACATAATATAAAATCGCACTCAAAAACGCAAGTATTGCAATGATATAGAATGTATATTGATAACCTATCCATACTGTTAAAGGAATCGCAATTGGCGCAATTGTTCGGCCAACAGACCAACGAAGGGTTGCTGCTGCAAAATATTGTCCTCGCATGTGTTCAGGTGCTAATTTAGAAACGAAACTATTTTGAATCCCAACAATTAATAGCTCTCCGAATGTGAAAATGAGCATCGCAATAACGAGTCCCCAAACTGATATAGTGTGAGGAAATATAATCATTGCGATTCCATATGCAAAAGATGAGAAAACAAAGATAGTCCTCTCAGAAAAATGGTTTGTTAGTCTTGTTACATACACAGTAAATAAAGCAACCAAAAATCCATTCTCCGCAATAATCCAACTAAATAATTTCTCTCCATTTATCTTCAAATTAAAAAAATCTTGCGTAGGAACATTTTCTTTTATGTATACGGCTAACAATAAATCCATCTGTGTGAAAGTTTGAGCAACAAGAATCCCAGCAACAATGAACAATAGAAAGACACCATCTTGAAAAATAATTCGATAATTCTTTATCTGCTCATTCACAACAGTAAGCCATCCGTTTTGCTTTTCTACTTTTGTTTTATTCTCTGGTAACGTCTCTTTTATAAACTTAAGTAACACAAATGCTAAAATAAAATTAATAATAACGCTCGCCAATAACAATTCAAAACGATAAGAAAAAAAGAAATACGCTCCTAAAATTGGCCCCAATACAACATTAATATTTATCATTGTATAAAAAACTGCAAATACTTTACTTTGCTGCTCTTCGGGTACTAAATCTGCAACCATTGCTGCACTCGCCGGATAATATAAAGAACCCATAATACCGATAAGAGAAAAAGCTACAAATGTTAAGAGCGGCGATTGCAACCACGGTGAATTTACAAAAGCAAATAGTACAAAGGCAGCACTTTGTACAAATGTAGCAATCACCATCATACGCTTACGGCCATACGTATCCGCTAAATAACCGCCTATTAAATTGGCAAAAACAGATAATACTTGCGACAATACAAGTAATATTCCAGCCGTCGTTTTCCCTAGCTCTTCCGCAAAATATATCGCCATAAATGGAAGTAGCATCCAAAAGAAAAGCCCAAAGAGCCATTCTCCTACTAGACGAATCTTTAAATTTAAATCCCAATCTTTTAGAACCATGATGTTTCCTCTTCTCTACAGCTTCCGCATGATGCTTATTTATAAGAAACTACAATACATCATTGTTGTTTCTTTATTGTACTGTGGTTGTGCTTACTTTATCAGGTTTACTTGTCACTAAATAATGTTTCTCTGATACATATAAATTTCGTTTTAATCCTCTTTTTAAGTATGGACTTAACTTAATCGAACAAATAAGACGGTTTTCATTTCCTTCAACAATTGGAAAAGCTTCCTTTTCCGTTACATATTGATCTACAGCACGTTGTACATCATCAATTTCTTTAACAAGCGAAAGGTTATCCTGTGTATTCTCAAAGACTTCAAGTGTCTCCTTTGTAATAATAAATGTATTCATAGGAAAAACAGGTAAATAAGGTTTTAATAAGTCATAATTAACCGTGTAGTCATCATTCACTAACACTGTATATATGACATTAGCATTTTCTTCAAGAAATTTTGCCATAGCAAGTTCTAATTCATCTTTCGTAATCTCTCTTTCTTCCTTGCCTTTTTTAAAAAAGTGAAACATCTTCTCTGCCCCCTTTTCTTCATTATACCATAAATTGATAGATAAATATGAATAATGGGAAAACACTTCTAAAATCTACCATATTTTAAAAAAACATGTGAAATTCTCACTTTATCGTATGTTTGTCCTAACTCATTCATATGTATGAAATTAAGTACAGTTTTTGATAAGTAGTGAAAATTCCCATATCTCCAAATTTATAAAAAAAACCAAAAAAGAAAAGTAAGAAATAACTGATGAATGTTTCACTTTATCTTATTTCCAAAGTCTAGGTAACAAATAAATCAGCTCATAACATAAGAAAGAGGGATCACATGGATAATGAGCAATGGAAAGTAGCTAAAAAAATTGCTGCTACTTATATAGGGACTGTCGTTGGAGCTGGATTTGCAACTGGAAGAGAAATTGTTGAGTTTTTCACAATACATGGCACATATGGAACAATTGGCATTTTAGTAAGCGGTATTTTTTTTATTTGGTTAGGGACAAAAATGATGCTGCTTTCTTCACAAATCAAAGCATTTTCCGCACAAGAATTTAACAAATATTTATTTGGTGATGTCTTTGGGAACGTTGTAAATATTTTATTACTCCTCGTATTATTTGGAGTTACAAGCGTCATGCTTTCCGGAGCTGGAGCAGTATTTGAAGAGCAACTTCGCCTCCCAAGACAACTTGGAATCTTTATAACGATATTCGCTTGTATTATAATTGGCAGCCGAGGATTACAAGGGGTATTTGAAGTGAATTCGCTCGTCGTACCAATTATGATGATTTTTATCGTGGGGCTATCTATTACAACACTTTTTCATGATGTATCTTCTTTTTTCAACATGACACCTTCTGAAAGTTGGAATATCAAATGGATTACTAGTCCAATTACATATGTTGCACTTAACCTCTCCCTCGCTCAAAGTGTACTTGTACCATTAGCAAGTGAAGTTAAGGACCAGAAGGCCATTAAATGGGGTGGTATGTTAGGCGGGGCTGGCCTTTGTTTAATTTTATTATGTAGTCATTTTTCCATTTTAACTGTCGAACAATTTTATCAATATAATATTCCGATGGCAGAAGTTGTCCGCCGCTTCAATGCTACTTTTCATTTCTTTTTTATATTAATTATTTTTGGAGAAGTATTTACAACGCTTGTCGGTAACATATTTGGTATGACTAAACAACTTCAATCTATCACCGGCTGGAGAAGTAACATCATTATTTATTTCATCTTACTTATTAGTTATTGTTTTAGTTATATTGGTTATAGTGAATTACTTCATATGCTATATCCTATGATTGGATGGATTAGCTTAATCTTACTTCCAATTATCGCATTCAAACAACAGCAAAAAACATAAAGTGAAACTTTAATCAGTGGAAATTTTCTTAATTCCCGATTTATCTTCTTTGAATCACACATGATGATCTACCTTCTCATTCCTTGAGGAAGGGGAATTCTTTTGGAAATATGTTAAAAACGTAATGAAAAGTGCGTGAATCATTTGATCCACGCACTTTTTCATTACACTTTAAATCTTTCAATTAATACTTGTAACTCTTCAGCCATTTGCGATAACGTTCCAGCAGCCGAACTAATTTCTTCTATAGAGGCTAATTGTTCTTCTGCGGATGCCGCTACACTTTGTGTGCTAGATGCATTACTATTTGCTGTTACTGCGATTTCACCAACTGAAACCGACACTTCATCTGCCCCTTTGGACATTTGTTTTGCTGTCTGAACTAGACTATCAATTTGTTTTGCAATCTCACTTGTAGATTGAAGAATTTCAGTAAAGCTTTGTTTTGTTTCATTGGCAATAACGAGACCTGATTGCACTTCTGTATTCACATGATTCATAGAGTGAACTGTTTTGCTCATATCCTCTTGAATTTCTGTAATTAACTTTCCTATTTCATTTGAAGATGTACTCGATTGTTCTGCTAATTTACGAACTTCATCTGCAACAATCGCAAAACCTCTTCCATGTTCTCCCGCCCTTGCTGCTTCAATTGCAGCATTCAATGCTAATAAATTCGTTTGATCTGCAATATTTTGAATTACCCCTAATATGTCGCCAATTTGCTTTGACTTATTATCTAATAATTGGATGATCGCATCAGATTCTGCAACTGACTGATGAATCGATTGCATTTGACTAACTGTTTGTGCAACAAGTTGATTTCCATTTTCTGCTTTTTGACGTGTATACGCAGATGAGTTTGCGATAACAGATGAAGTATCCGCAACACATTGAATGCCTTCTGTCACTTCTTGAAGTAACATTGCACCTTTCTCAACACCTTTTGTCTGTGTTGCTGCACCGCTTGACACTTGATCAATTGCCATTGTTATTTGCTCAGTTGCTTCACTTGCTTGTCTCACACTTGCTGTTAATTCTTCAGATGAAGCAGCTACATGTCCTGCCGAAGAATTAATTTTAGAAATCAACTCGCGCAGCGACCCAGCCATTTCATTGAAACCTTTTCCAAGTTGACCAATTTCATCATTTGAACGAACTTCAATTGTTTCTGTTAGATTGCCTTCACTAATCTTATGAGAAGAAACAACCAATTGTTTTAAAGGTTTTGTAATGGAAAGGGTAATAAAGTAAATAATTGTTCCCCCTAAAAGAAGGGCAATCGCTGCAACAATTAACGTATTGTAAAAGATTGGTTGTGCCGCTTTTACGACCTCACTCGTATACATCGTACCAGCAATTTTCCATCCTGTTTTCGCATTTGTCGCAAAGACCATTTTCTTCTCTGAACCATCATATGTGTATATAAACATTCCATGGTTTTCTTTGTACATTGGTTTTGCCCAAGCATCTGGTGCTTTTATACCTGGTTTCTCTTTTGGATGCGTTACAATATTTTGATTTTGATCTAAAATAAATGCATAGCCATCTTTCCCAATATTAATCATTTTTGTTGTTTTTAATAAGCTATCAAACTTTAAATCCATACCGATAACGCCGCTACCATCATCTAACTTTTTCGAGATTGTCACAACAACATCATCACTTGCCTTAGCTTTATACGGACTTGATACAACAATACTGCCGTTTTGTTTCATTGCATCGATATACCAAGGTCGCTCTTTCGGATTATAATCTGACGGCATCTGTACGTTCGGTTCTTGAATAAATGCCCCACTCTCAGTTCCTACATACGTGTATATGATTTCAGGATGCAAACTTGCATACTGAGCAAACATTTTCCTAATACTTTCTCCATTTTCAGTCTCATACATATTACGTTGAATGACTTTAGAAAAATGTGTAACATCATTATACTTTGCATCAATCATTTGATTAATTAAACTATCTAGTACTTTAATATTTTCGTTTACACTGCTTGTAATTTGACTTTCAAAATTCTTTTTTGCACTTTGATAAGACATCGTACCAATTACAGAAACAGCAGAAATTAAAATAACAAAAAATGAAAGTAACAGTTTTTTCCCTACATTCATATTCTGAAATATTTTAAACAACTTTGACATACAGCCCCTCCTTGATGTTCTATCCATGATGATAATCTAAAAATATATGAAATGAAGAAAAATATGAATCAGTGGAATATACGACATTTTTCGACTCATACTTTGTATGATTCTATACAATTAATTTTATTTTGTCTATATATAGATAGTAATATTTAAAAATATTCAAAAATAAAGATTTAATTCTGTCAAAATTAAATTTCCAGAATGAAGATGCATCAAGCACACACCAACCGTTGTCCCCCCCTAACTTCTTTGAAGTTCTCAAAATCTTGAGGAAAAAATCTCTTACTGGCTATGAATCACGAAAAAAACATCTGTTAGGAACAGATGTTTTCACTCACAATCTTCACATACTTCCCAGTACAACCCCATTTCAATCGCTAAAAATGGTTTTAACTGCAACTGAATCATACGGCTCGGCATACGATCTATTACAAATTGAAGGCTTTCCTCTTCCTTTATAATATCCATCTTTTTGACAGCAATACGCTGAATCGTTGTAATCGGCTGACCATCTTTATATAAAACAAAACGAATCTCATCGTCTTCATTAAAAAATAATTCCATACTTGTACCTGTTAATGAAATTGTGTTTGTTATAAAATATGTACCTTTTTCTTCTTGAATATAATACTTCCATCCTCGTTTTCCATCTTCTTGCGGAAGAGTTTGAAAAAATGATATAATCTTCTCTTGTAGCATACAATAACTCCTCTCTTACCTCTTGCTCAGTATACCCTAAGTGCATTTATTGTACCATAAACGACTATAACAGCTGTATTTCCCCGCTCAAAACTACATATTACCGCTTACTTTTTAATAGCGTAACAAAAACGAAAAGCGTGTGAACCATTTGATTCACACGCTTTTATATTATACTTTAAATCTCTCAATTAATACTTGTAACTCTTCAGCCATTTGCGATAACGTTCCAGTAGCCGCGCTAATCTCTTCTACAGACGCCAATTGTTCTTCAGCTGATGCAGCTATACTTTGTATACTAGATGCATTGCTATTTGCTGTTACTGCGATTTCACCAACTGAAACCGACACTTCATCTGCCCCTTTGGACATTTGTTTTGCTGTCTGAACTAGACTATCAATTTGTTTTGCAATTTCACTTGTAGATTGAAGTATTTCAGTAAAACTTTGCTTTGTTTCATTTGCAACGATAAGACCAGACTGCACTTCTGTATTCACATGATTCATAGAGCTAACTGTTTTGCTCATATCCTCTTGAATTTCTGTAATTAACTTTCCTATTTCATTTGAAGATGCACTCGATTGTTCTGCTAATTTACGAACTTCATCTGCAACAATCGCAAAACCTCTTCCATGTTCTCCCGCCCTTGCTGCTTCAATTGCAGCATTCAATGCTAATAAATTCGTTTGATCTGCAATATTTTGAATTACCTCTAATATATCACCAATTTGCTTCGATTTATTATCTAACAATTGAATAATCGCATCAGATTCTGTAACTGAATGATGAATCGATTGCATTTGATTTACCGTTTGCGCAACAAGTTTATTACCACTTTCTGCTTTTTGACGTGTATAAGCAGATGAAGTGGCAATTGAGGATGAAGTATCTGCTACGCGTTGAATTCCTTCTGTCACTTCTTGAAGTAATATCGCGCCTTGCTCAACACCTTTTGTCTGCGTTACTGCACCGTTTGACACTTGATCAATTACCATTGTTATTTGCTCAGTTGCTTCACCTGCTTGTCTCATAGTTGCTGTTAATTCTTCTGATGAAGCAGCTACATGCCCTGCTGACGAATTAATTCTGGATATCAATTCGCGCAGCGACCCAGTCATTTCATTGAAACCTTTTCCAAGTTGACCAATTTCATCATTTGAACGAACTTCAATTGTTTCTGTTAAATCGCCTTCACTAATTTTATTAGAAGAAATAACCAATTGTTTTAAAGGTTTTGTAATGGAAAGGGTAATAAAGTAAATAATCACTCCTCCTATTAGAAGGGCTATCACTGTGACGATTAGCGTATTGTAAAAAATAGGTTCTGCCGCCGTAGTGACTTCATTTGCGTACATCGTACCGGCGATTTTCCAGCTTGTTTTCGCATTTGTCGCAAAGACCATTTTCTTCTCTGAACCATCATATGTATATGTTCCGTGATTTTCTTTATACAGTGGTTTCGCCCAAGCATCAGGAGCCTTTGTACCTGACTTCTCTTGAGGATGGACTATAACATTTTGGCTTTGATCTAAAATAAATGCATATCCCTTTTTCCCGATATTAATCATTTTTGTTGTCTTTAATAAATTTTCAAGCTTTAAATCAATCCCAATAATGCCGCTACTATCCTCTAATTTTTTCGAAATTGTCACAATAATATCCCCAGTTGTTTGGTCTTTATATGGGTTTGATATCGCAACGCCTCCACTTTGTTTCATTGCATCTATGTACCAAGGACGTTCTTTCGGATTATAACTTGCTGGCATTTGTACGTTTGGTTCTTGAATAAATGCTCCATTATCAGTCCCTACATACAGTTGCACTACCTCAGGATGTAAACTTACATACTCTGCAAACACTTTCCTAATACTTTCTCCATTTTCAGTTTCATACATATTACGCTGAATCACTTTAGAAAAATGTGTAACATCGTTATACTTTGCATCTATCGTTTGATTAATTAAACTATCTAACACTTTAAGATTTTCACTTGCACTGTTTGTAATTTGACTATCAAAATTCTTCTTTGTATTTTGGTAAGATATCGTGCCAATTACAGACACAGCAGAAATTAAAATAACAAAAAATGAAAGTAGCAGTTTTTTTCCTACATTCACATTTCGAAATAGTTTCAACAACTTTGACATATAGCTTCCCCCTTTATGTACTATCCAACATAATAATTCAAAAAATATGAATCAGTGGAATATACAGCATTATCCAACTCATTCTTTGTAGATTCTATACCTTTATTTGTAATTTGTCTATATATAAATATATACATTATAAGATATTAAGGAACTACAGATTTAATTCTATATAAATTGCTATAATTAAGATTCATCGGGCAAACGCTAGCCGTTATCCCTACCTACTTTCTTTGAAACCCTCAAAATCTCGAAGAACGAATCTCTTACTGACTACGAATAGCAAAAAACATCCATTTGTAACAGATGCTTTTCCTCACAATCTTCACATACTTCCAAGTATAATCTCATTTCAATTGTTAAAAATAGTTTTAACTGTAATTGAATCATACAGCTCGGTATACGATTTTATACAAATAGAAGCCTTTCTTCTTCCTTTTTAATATCTATCTTTTTAACAAAAATATATTAAATCGTTGTGACCGATGTATTTTCCATCCCCAAACTAAAAGTGCGTGAATCATTTGATCCACGCACTTTTTCATTACACTTTAAATCTCTCAATTAATACTTGTAACTCTTCAGCCATTTGCGATAACGTTCCAGCAGCCGAACTAATTTCTTCTATAGAGGCTAATTGTTCTTCTGCGGATGCCGCTACACTTTGTGTGCTAGATGCATTACTATTTGCTGTTACTGCGATTTCACCAACTGAAACCGACACTTCATCTGCCCCTTTGGACATTTGTTTTGCTGTCTGAACTAGACTATCAATTTGTTTTGCAATCTCACTTGTAGATTGAAGAATTTCAGTAAAACTTTGTTTTGTTTCATTGGCAATAACGAGACCTGATTGCACTTCTGTATTCACATGATTCATAGAGCTAACTGTTTTACTCATATCCTCTTGAATTTCTGTAATTAACTTTCCTATTTCATTTGAAGATGTACTCGACTGTTCTGCTAATTTACGAACTTCATCTGCAACAATCGCAAAACCTCTTCCATGTTCCCCAGCCCTTGCTGCTTCAATTGCAGCATTCAATGCTAATAAATTTGTTTGATCTGCAATATTTTGAATTACCCCTAATATATCGCCAATTTTCTTTGACTTATTATCTAATAATTGGATGATCGCATCAGATTCTGCAACTGACTGATGAATCGATTGCATTTGACTAACTGTTTGTGCAACAAGTTGATTTCCATTTTCTGCTTTTTGACGTGTATACGCAGATGAGTTTGCGATAACAGATGAAGTATCCGCAACACATTGAATGCCTTCTGTCACTTCTTGAAGTAACATTGCACCTTTTTCAACACCTTTTGTCTGTGTTGCTGCACCGCTTGACACTTGATCAATTGCCATTGTTATTTGCTCAGTTGCTTCACTTGCTTGTCTCACACTTGCTGTTAATTCTTCTGATGAAGCAGCTACATGCCCTGCCGAAGAATTAATTTTAGAAATCAACTCGCGCAGCGACCCAGCCATTTCATTGAAACCTTTTCCAAGTTGACCAATTTCATCATTTGAACGAACTTCAATTGTTTCTGTTAGATCGCCTTCACTAATCTTATGAGAAGAAACAACCAATTGTTTTAAAGGTTTCGTAATGGAAAGGGTGATAAAGTAAATAATCATTCCTCCTAAAAGAAGGGAAATCACTGCAACGATTAACGTATTATAAAAGATAGGATTTGCCGCTGTAACGACTTCATTCGCGTACATCGTACCGCCAATTTTCCAACCCGTTTTCGCATTCGTCGCAAAGACCATTTTCTTATCTGAGCCACTAGATGAATATGTGAACGTTCCATGATTTTCCTGATACATTGATTTTGCCCAAACATCAGATGCTTTTGTACCTGACTTCTCTTGTGGATGAGCTACAATATTTTGATTTTGATCTAAAATAAATGCATATCCCTTTTTCCCAATATTAATCATTTTTGTTGTTTTTAATAAACTTTCAAGCTTTAAATCAATAGCGATAACGCCGCTTCCATCATCTAATTTTTTAGAAATTGTAACAACAATATTCCCAGTAATTTCGTCTTTATATGGACTTGTTATCACAATACCGCCGTTTTGTTTCATTGCATCTATGTACCAAGGACGCTCTTTCGGATTAAAATCTGCCGGCATTTGTTCGTTTGGTTCTTGAATATATCCCCCATTATCAGTTCCTACATAAGTGTATATGATCTCAGGATGCAAACTCGCATACTCTGCAAATATTTTCCTAACGCTTTCTCCATTTTCAGTCTCCTGCATATTGCGTTGAATGACTTTAGAAAAATATGTAACATCATTATACTTCGCATCAATTGTTTGATTAATTAGACTATCTAATACTTTAATATTTTGACTTGCACTGCTTGTAATTTGACTATCAAAATTCTTTTTTGCATTTTGATAAGATATCGTACCAATTGCAGACACAGCTGAAATTAAAATGACCAAAAATGAAAGTAGAAGTTTTTTCCCTACATTCATATGCTGAAATGATTTAAACAATTTTGACATACAGCTCACCCCTTTATATTCTATCGAAGCTGATACTTTAAAAGTGTATACAGTAAAGAAAAAATATGAATTCGTTAAATGTACGACATTTTTAAATTACTATATCACGAATTTTATATAAACAAATTATCTTTGTCTATATACAAAATGTTAAATTTTGATGTTCTAATATAAAATTACAAATACATAAAGAAAACTCCAAAAGCGTATATGCCTTTGGAGTTTTCTTTTTTTACTTATTCTTTTTTATCTGTTTTGTTATGTTTTTCCACTTATTTCGCTCTGCACGAGCTAAAAGAGCATCTTGCTTTCTCATCGCGTAAGCAATTTCTTTTTGTAATTTTTTATAATTGAACAATCGAGCTTTCTCCAATGTCCCCTCATCAATCGCAGCGCGAATTGCACAACCAGGTTCATTTTCATGTTGACAATCTCGAAAGCGACATTTTTGAGCAATTTCTTCAATATCAGAAAAAGTTGCGTGCATTGCGCCGCTTCCTTCCCAAAGTTGAAGTTCTCTCATTCCCGGTGTATCAATAACAAGTGCACCAGTTGGTAATTGGAACAATTCTCGATGTGTTGTCGTATGTTTCCCTTTACTATCATCCTCACGAATTTCACCTGTTTTGGCCACTTCATTTCCCATTAAAGCATTCAATAACGTGGATTTCCCTGCTCCCGAAGAGCCAATAAGCGCAATCGTTTTTCCTCGTTGTAAAAATTGTTGCAATCTGTCCATCCCTGTTTGCTGCAAACTATCAACTGCAAAAATAGGTACTCCAATTGCAACCGCCTCTGTTTCCATTAATTTCTGCTCTACATCTGTACATAAATCACTCTTTGTTAAAATAACGACAGGCATTGCCCCGCTCTCATATGCTAACAATAAATAACGCTCAATTCGCCTTACATTAAAATCAGCATTTAGCGCATTAACTAAAAAGAGATAATCCACATTTGCTGCGACAATTTGTTCCACCGTTTTCTCTCCAGCTACCTTTCTAGAGAAAGAACTTTTTCTTGTAAGAACAGTATGAATCAGCGCTTTCTTTTCTCCTGGCAATTTTGTTATGCTTACCCAATCTCCTACTGCAGGGTAATCGCCCTTCTCAATCGCTTCATAACGAAATTTCCCTGTTAACTCAGCTACATATTCACCATCTTCGCATATAATCCGATACGTATGTTTATGCTCTAATAAAACCCGTCCTACTTCATATTGTTCTGATAATTGATCTTCAAAATGTGTAGCCCATCCAAATTCCATTAAATAATTACGATTCATTCTTGAATCCTCCCTATAATGTTTACTGCGGAAGGATATAACGGCACTTTATAAAGTTTCGCCCGTTCCTTCCTTATTTTTATGAACTGTATAAATCTTATAAACAACCGCCATAAAACATCACTCCGTTCTTGTTAGATTTAATTTTATTATATGAAATTTCAAATAAAATATCCACTACTTATAACAGAATTATCAGACTAAATCTTATATAACAAAAATATTTACCTAACAAACTTTCTCAATATGCACATCTAATATTTAAAAAGGAGTAAGTACGTCAAAAACAGAATGATATTTACTAAAAGGAGTGAGTTTGATGGATATGTATTCATGGCTGACTGCTCTTTTCGTTGGTGGAATTACCGGTTTTGTTGCCCACCTTATCAATCATCAAGGCAAATTATTGCTTCCACGCCGCCTAAAAACATTTTTCCATCTTGGCTTTTTAGCTGATATCATCACTGGTAGCCTCGCTGCCCTACTTGGCCTTGTTTTATTTGATGCAACAACCATAAAAGAAATCATTAAAGTTGCAATCGTTACTGCTATTTCTGGCCAAACATTTCTACTCCATCAAGCGCTTGGAGGAGAACAAGCAAAGAATACACAAATGAATAAAGCAAATGAAAAAATACAAGAAATTGACAAATTATTAAAGCGTTAATATGTACCACAATTTGCAATTTACTGATATAATGAAAAATAAAAATGCTGAATGAAAGCGTCTGTCAGAAGAGAGGGTGTTTCGTATGGCAAACAAAAAAACAGAAGATTTCTTAACAGACTCTGAAAAAGAGGAGCTGATAGAAAACTACAAATGTTTACGAGAAGCCCGCACAAAGCGAGAAGCGAACTATTTTGGCGAAGCAGTAAACGATTTGTTAGATATAGCAAAACAACGTATTATTAAACAAGCTGGTATCAAAGATGAAAATGCTGCAACAATTCAATCAAAGCGAAAAGGAGCTGTCCCATAAGTCAAATTTTTGACTATGTGACACTCCTTTTTGTTTTAGAAACGTTGATATATCAATGTTTTTATTTTTACAACTTGGAGGAACTTACCCTTTTGGGACAGTCCCTTTATTTTTTAAAGTTTACATAATATTTTTATGCTTTACATTTACACTATGAAACTATTTTTTGTTTTGTTTCAGATTCTATATTTTGTATAATTCCCGCTCGTGTGAATATGAATAAAGAAAAAATATACATGATAGCTGTAAATATCCCAACAGCAGAAAAGTTATAAAATCTAACATATAAAAAACCTGCTAAAGCTGCTCCAATCATTTGTCCAATATACATTGATGAATTAGCTAGCGCGGCTATAGTACCTCTTGCTGACTGTGATAATGTTTGCAGTGCACTCATCATAATCGTAAACAGAATACCTGTTATAAAAAATATAATAAAGAGGAACACTTCAATAAATAACATATGTTTTAATTGAGGCAATATCAAATACATTGCAACTAGCACAATTATCCCCCCATATAACGAACGGGTCTTACCAAACCAATTGACAATTTTAACGCCAAACAAATTACCAGTTAAATTCCCAACTCCTAATATAAGCATAGCACTTCCAATTTCATTTACTTCTAATTGAAATTGATCTGATAACCATTTTCCCATAAATGAAAAAGCTGCAAAGTTGCCTGTTTGAAATAAGAAATAAGCGAAAAATGATGGTACTGTTTTTGATATATGTAATAGCTCGTTATAACGACTAAACACTGTCTGTTTTTGAGATTCTTGTTGTAATGGTCGTAGATGAGGCAATGTAAAATATATGAGTACCCCTAATATAGCAGAACAAATTCCAATTACAAAAAACGGAGTAGAATAATGTATAGATGCAAGGTAAGCTCCGATAGGTAATCCAATCATCTGTGATAAGGATAACCCAGCTGTAATAATTCCTATACATTTCATAATATGTTGAGGTGATACAACGAGCGGGATAGATGCCCACACTTGCGGTGATACAAACGCCGCGCTAACACCAGCTAAAAAACGAAAGGTAATCATCCACCAAAAAGTAGGAGCTATTCCACACAAAAATGTACTAATTGAAAAAAATATCATTCCACCTATTATAACCCGTTTTCTATCTAGACCATCAGAAATGGGACCAGCAATTAACGCAAATAGAGCATATCCTAATGCGTACGCACTTACCATCCAACCTGAAATTTCCGTGGAGACATTATATAACTCTTCCAGTGCGGGTAAGAGGGGTGAAATTAAAAATGTATCTGTTCCTATCATAAACATAATCATAAAAAATAAAAATATCGTTTTCTTCACTATAATCACCCTTTCTATTTATAAATAAAAGCAAAACATACAACATGCATCTTATTCATCTTCTAAAATAGATTGAATCGTTTGCAAATCACTTTTGAGTAAAGTGACGTCATTTACGTTTACATTTTCTTTTATTTGTTCTACGCGTTTCCCCCCTGGAATGACAACATCAATCCCGTCTTGTGCAAGCAACCATGCTAACGCTAAATTTGGCATAGTCGTATTTTTTTCAGTTGCAAATTTCTTTAGTTTTTCTACTTTCACAAAGTTCTGTATATATATATCCTTTTCAAATAAAGAAATACTTCTTCGCCAATCTCCCTCGCCCAATTGCAAATCTTTCGAATATTTACCACCTAAAATTCCAAAGGCAAGTGGTCCATATGGAATAAATGAAATATTTTGTTCAATACAATACGGAATGAGTTCTTTTTCCGCAGTTCGATCTAACATGTTATATGATGATTGCAAAACAGCAATATCCCCATGCTGATTTGCTTCTTTTAACTGCCTAATATTGACATTTGAAATACCAATCGCTCTTATCTTTCCTTCTTCTTTTAAACGCACTAGTTCCCCCACTGACTCTGAAAATGGAGTTTCGGGATCTGAAAAGTGCAAATAATATAAATCTATATAATCTGTCTGTAACCGTTGCAAACTATTTTCTACAGCAGCTCTTATGTAACTAGGTTCATTGTTTATACGAGTAGTAGCTCCTGATAACTTTTGAATTCCACCTTTCGTTGCAAGTACAATATCTTTTCGTTTTTCTCGTAACACCTCTCCTAGTAGCTCTTCTGAACGTCCAAATCCGTATGTATCTGCTGTATCAAAAAAAGTAACTCCTTGATATAGAGCTTCTTCTACCATTTTCGTTCCTTCTGCCTCATTAATGTTTGAAAATAAATTATAGCCACCAACCGCATTTGTTCCAAAACCAATTTGTGAAACTTCCAATTTTGCCTTCTGTAAAGTTACTAATTTCATTCTTCTATCCCCTTTATATTTCTATTGTTCTAATATATTCGAACAATAGAAATATATCATGATAAATGTTATAATGCAAATACAATACATCTTCTCAAACAATAACAAAGCTCTAATCAATTGAGCTTACCTTATTTCATTTTTTATATTGCTGTGTGGAGCTTTCTATTCAAAAATATAAAATAAAATACGTTATGAAAAGCAGGTGAAAAAATGCGAACTCTATATCATCCAAATTGTGAAGAAATTCAACTTTCCTCTGTGTTATATGCACTTAGCGATCAAATTCGATTAAAAATCGTAAACGACTTACTAACATGCGGTGAACAGTCTTGCGGTGCTTTAAACATCCCTATCGCAAAATCTACACTCTCTCATCATTTTAAAGTATTACGAGAATCCGGTGTCATGCATACGAGAATTGAAGGGACACAACGTTTTATCTCTATTAGGACAGACGACTTAAACAAACGATTCCCAGGGCTATTAAACGCGATTTCACAAGCAACAGAACCTTATTAATAACGAAAAAGAGCACCCTTTATCAAGATGCTCTTTTTTGCTATTAATATGAAAATGTAATTGTTAGCAATGAATATCCATTTTGCGCCTGGTAAGGAGCTACTTGATATGACACTCGTTTTGCCCCTTTTGGCCAAGCCACTTCATTCAGTACTTTTTTAACATCATTCATCGTATTATCGGCTGTTTGATGGTAACGTAATTCTACCTTTTCTTGTTTCGTTGTAAATTTTTGCTGTAACTTTTGTTTTAATTGGTTATAGTTTTCAGCTCCAAATTCCGCCGCTAAATAAACAAGATTTGTATCTTTTAAGATTTGTTGATAAACAGGTGCTTTCTTGTTTCCAGCTTTAATTTTATTTGTTAACTCATTATAATAACTTGTATTTGCAGCTGGATATTTACTCCGATCCCACTGATGATCTTTACTCATTTGTTCATCGGACATATTAAAATAAGAATATGTAACACGTCCTTGTTTATCCGGAATTGGATCATCGAATGTCGTATCGAGGTGATACCATTTCCCATCAATATTTACAAGATTCCATGCATGACACTGCCCATTTCCAGTTCCCGTTACAATATGAGATTGAATTCCTGCTTCTTTTAATAATTGATAGGTTAATAGTGCATATCCTTGACAAACTGCCGAATGTTTTGCTAGCGCATCATATGCAGTAAAAGAACGCAGTGATGTGTCATATGAAACATTTTTCACTACATAGTCATGAATCGCTTTTACTCTTTCGTTTTGATCCATTCCAGCTGTAATATTTGAATTTACAATTGATTTTGCCTGCTTCATCACGTACTGTGATTGCTCTTTCGTTTCTCGGTATGAAATATTCAATGTAAAGGAATAATTACCCGGTACACCACGAATTGAAAACTTTGTACCACTTACATTATATTTTAAATATTCATCCTTTTCTAAGGTTTGATTATAAGCTTGCACTAGTGTATTTAACACTTCTTTTATATTTGAATTTTTTGTCTTATAACCAATCGTAATATTTGTTTCATGATTATTTAAGTGCTGTTGTAATTCTTGTTGAAATGCTGCAATCAGTTTCGCATCGCTTACAGAACTATTATCTGTTACTTGTTTTGTAGCAGCATATGAGACTGAAGGCATATGAAGGGTTCCACTTATAATAGACGAACAAAGTGCTATAGTTGTTATACATTTGACAGATTTCTTCATTTCATCACATCCTCATAATATTAAATTACTATAAATTGTATTTACCTTATATATAAATATATATTAATTCTATTGAAAAAGAAAATACATTTTTTATATTTTAACGCATTTTCGAAAGAAATGCATATACAAATAATGCTAGACAGTCCGAACCCATTAACACCACCTAAAATGTATTTGCTTAATCGTAATTCAAACAACATTAAACTATTAATTTGAGTTTATATAATAAATCTATAAGAATCCATTTTAATTTTTCAACATATGAGATTACAACTATGCAGAATAGCCCGCACTTACTTCCTCCCTTTGTTTAAACCTTGCATGTAGCAGGAGAGGGTACTAACCGCTTCTATGCATGGCCAGATGCTCTCGCCCGCGGAAAGCGTCCACTCGGAGTAGAGTGTACATCTATCTAAATGTCACCCCCTCTTTTGGTGATGAACCAATAAAAATTTAAAAAGCAATTTCCGTTCACACGTAAAGCTGCTTCTTCTTCACTTATAAGCTTTGTAAAATACAACAAGCATTTTCAAAACGGCATTGCTTTATATCTTCACTTGCAATACAGAAATATAACATTCCCATATCTCCCCACATCATGTTCAAATGTTGCTCATCGGAATCTACTTGAAATAATAATGTCATCTCACTATGGTGCACATTCATAAATTCCTGTGCTTCTTCAAACACCTCTGTTTGAACGGAAAATGGTGTACCAAAAATTTGATGATTGTCATAGTGATCCGGTATTAATTCCTCTAACAGCTGTAAGAAACGGTCTGAATCGTCTTCGTTTTCAATAAACAACTCAGGAAGTTTTTGCACCTTTTCAAATGTAATTCTACACTGAGAATATTGTTCTTTCATTTGATGCGTTTTTTGTAACTCCTCTACTGCTCCTTCATAAAATAAAACACGCCAGCCTTCTTTTACATTCGGATTTCCATACACTTCATAAAAGTCTTCATGCTTATCATCAGCAAAATAAAAGAAATATAGCATGCCCTTTTCAGGTAAATCATTTTCTATACCTACAGCTTGAATTTCAGCTAAATTAAACTGTGCTACAAAGTGAAGAGGGGTTCCTTTATAAGTAGGATATGCTAGCTCTGCTGGTAAATCAGGTGACCCACCCATTTTTGAACCCCCTACCGGTAATATCGTTTCTCGTATTGGTACTACTTTTATACAATCAAATGCTGCCCTTAATAATTCATCCTTTATATGATTTAGTTGATATTTTTCAATTAATTCTTCAATATGTTTCGTCATACAAGCTCCTTCTTCTACATGATTATCTACATCATATCATAAAATTTTTATAAAACTTCTTTCATCTTTTCTTTTCCCCTATCTCTACTGCCCATTATAAAAAAGGGCTTGTTCATTATAATCGGAAGTGCTTTCTAAAACATAATATACAGTGTTCCTACAAACATACAAACTTATCATCCTTTGTAAGACATCCTCATAATTTCCACTTTGTTTACCCAAAATTTTTATAGTAAGGAGGAAATAAATATGGGTTATGGATATGGCGGTTGTGGATATGGTTACGGTTGCGGAGGCGGTTGTGGATTGGGCGGCTTTGCTTTATTAATCGTTTTATTTATCCTTCTTATCATCATTGGAGCAAGCTGCACCGGCGGCTTTCTCTGCTAAGTAATCTTTAACAACTATTGTAAAAAAGCACGTGCTTGTCGTGCTTTTTTATTTTCTTCAAATTAATAAATAATAAATTGAAAGGAACTGCAATTATGAAAATAGATGGTGTCTTTGAAGGTGGCGGAGTTCGAGGAATTGCACATGTTGGAGCAATTTGTACATTAGAAGAACACGGTTATGAATGGGAGCGAGTTGCTGGCACATCAGCCGGTGCTATAATAGCTGCACTACTAGCATGCGGTTATACAGGAAAAGAATTAAGAACGATTATAAATGGCGCTGATTATACAAACTTTTTAACAAAAACATGGTTAGATAAAATCCCCCTTATCGGAAAAGGAGCAAATGTATGGTTCAAAATGGGAATATATAAAAATGATTTTATAGAGCAATGGTTGGGGGATTTGTTATCCCAAAAAGGAGTTTATTGTTTTAGTGACTTACCTAATCCCGACGGTTTAAAAATTATTGCTTCTGATATTAGCAATGGTAAAATGGTAATTTTCCCTGACGATTTACCGCAATATGGATTTTCAAATGAAAAATTCTCTATTGCAAAAGCAGCAAGAATGAGCAGTACGATTCCTTTCTTTTTTCAGCCTGTAAAATGGAAAACTCCTAAGTGGAAGCAACCTTGTTATATACTTGATGGGGGCATTCTCAGTAATTATCCGATATGGATTTTTGACTCACCAAACATTCCACGCTGGCCTACTTTTGGATTTCATTTCGTGAAAAGTAAAATTCAAGCTGAACCTGTTCATTTTGAAGAACCTGTTTCTATGTTTAAAGGATTATTTAAAACAATGATGCAAGCCCACGATTTACGCCATCTCAATACAGAAGCAAGGGCACGCACAATTAAAATCCCTACCGGAAATATTACAAGTACCAACTTCAATTTAAGTGATGAAGAAAAAGAATGGCTTTATCATTCTGGTTATCAGGCAGCTGAAAATTTTCTAAGCTCTTGGAATTCCAATCAATATATACGTCAATATCGTAGTGAACCATCTCGCACTATACACAATCAAACTACTAATTATGATAAGCAATAGTCTAAAACTTCGAGTAGTAAGATTTCAGTTCATTTCTTTTTCCTTCAAAATGTAAATTCAAATGACTTACTTATATAAATACAACTTGAAATAACGGCAAAAAAACTTTCTTTTTAGATGGACGAGAGCATCTGGCCATGCATAGAATCGGCCAGGTCCTTCTTCTGCCACATGCACGGTTTAAAAGCAAGCGCAGATCATGTTGTATCCTCTATTGCAGAGATTTGTATGTTAATAAATCAAAATGAATATATTTATATTTTTTAAATGGTTTTCTTCACACAAAAAGTTATTGCATTTGTCCTTAATAAAACAGGCTGCTCTTCCCTTTCAATTTGGTACTCTAGCGGCTTTACTACTACATACAATTCCTCCCACCCTCTATATATCTTGCGCAGCATGCAAAGCATTTCTTCTGTTGAAATATTCACTTCAAATAAAGGGTTCAATTTTACATTTATGTTCATATCCATTTCTTCCACACTAGTATTTATTACAATGTAATTAACTCCGTTATCTTTCGTCCCGATTTTCATATTATGCAATACTTTTTCCAAAGCACTTTTGCAAGGTACATGCTCTAAACTAGATACAGCCACAATATAATCGTATTCATTTGCGATAATTTGATACTCTTCGATATGGCTCTCTACAGTTTGAATACGATCAGCAACGTCAAAATCATAACTATATTGCTGCAATCGATGCAGTGCGGAAGAAAGCAAGTCTACACATACCACTTTCCCTGCTTTCATTCTTTGTGCAATCGGTATACTGTTTCTGCCAACCCCACATCCTAAATCCAATGCAGTAACGCTTTGTTGGTCTTGAAATACATTCATCATTTCAATAACACCCGAAACTGGCTTATATAACCATGATCCTTCTTCAAATAACTTATAGTTGGCATAACAATGTTCGTGATACCCTTCTTCTTTTTGTCTTATATGTTGAATTCGGTTCATTTTTTCACTTCAGCCCCTTTATTATGTACCGCATATATACTTTCGCATTAGGTCATATGATTCCTTCTCAAGTTAAAATTCACTGAATACTACTAATTAAAGACAAGCAACTAAAAAAATAAGTGCAAGAAGAAAAAACGGTAGCCATAATGATTACCATCCCTTTACGGATATTGCAATCCCTCTGCTTCTTCCTCCATTATAACAATATAACGCTCTCCCGTTCTTAACCCTAACAATTCTGCTTTTTCAATTGCTTCTTGTTTTGTTTCTGCATAAGCAGCTAAATATTTTGTTCCATTTATCACTTGGCAAATGACATAACGTTTCATTTTCATCCTCCTGTTATTGCTTTATTTCTTGTATAATTCGTGCAAGTTTTTCAATTCCTTTTTCAATGTCGTGCAGCGATGCATAAGAGTAGGAAATTCGTAAATGTTGCTCAGCGTGTCGATCATACAAATTCCCTGGATTAAGTAAAATCCCTGCTTGTAAAGCCTTATAAAATAGTTCCTGCATAGAAAATTTCAAATTTATATGTAGCCAGATGTAAAACCCACCTTCTGGTACATTCCACGTTGCAATATGTGCAAAATGTGTTTCCAATGCATGCAATGTAATATCCCTGCGCATTTGTAATTGTCGGCGAATACGCTCTAAATGTTCTTCGTACAATCCGCTTAAAAACCACTGAGCAGCAACTCGTTGTGACAAAGAACTTGATCCATAATCTGTTTGCATTTTAATATCTGCTAATCGATTAATAACGGCCTCTGGTCCTACAATCCAACCAATCCTCAAACCTGGACTAATTGTCTTAGACATACTTCCTATGTAAAGGACACTCCCACTTTTATCATATGCTTTTAATGGCTTTGAAGATGGCGAGCCGAACCACAAGTCTTGATACACTCCATCTTCTACTATAGGTAGACCAATTTCATTACAAGTTTCTACAAGAACCTTTCTTCTCTCTTGACTCATCAAAGTCCCAGTTGGATTATGAAAAGAAGGAATAGTATAAAGTAGTGAGCCATGAAATTGCTTTTTATATTTTGAGATAAGTGTTGGTTGTATTCCATCTTGATCCATCGGAATACCAATTAAACGCATCCCTGCTGACTGAAAAATGTTAAGAGAATATAAGTAAGAAGGTTTTTCTACTAAAACTGTTGCTCCTTTTTGTAATAGCCCCATAGAAATTAACTGCAAAGCCTGAATGCCACCCGAAACAACTAAAATAGATGATGGTGACGCCTGTATTCCCAATGTTTGTAAATACTTTGCTAGCTGCTCTCGTAGTAAAATATCCCCTTTTGGTTCTTCATATCCTAAAGGTAAATGCTGCTTCGACAGTATATTCATAATATGTTTAGTCTTTTCTTGTGGCAAAAGTTCTGACGAGAGTTCACCTGTTCCTAATCGAATGATATCCGGATCAAACTCTGCACGGTTAATTTCTCGAATTATAGGTAAATTAGGATAATGCATGCTAGTATCAACATACGAATTCCAATTTAGAGGTTCCGAAGAAGTTAATAACCCCCATGTATTATTTATTACTCTCGTTCCTTGTCTTCCTTTTCCTTCAACTAATCCTTGAGCAGCTAATTCATCTAGCGCAGTGACAATTGTACTTCTGTTAACTTTAAATGCATCAGCTAACGCTCGTTGAGAAGGTAATTTCGTACCGATCGTCCACTCTCCATTTGCAATTTTCTCTTTTATATAATCTTCAATTTGTTTATATAAAGGAATTAAAGATAAAGCATTTGGTTGCCAATCAAACCATTCCATAACATCACTCCAATTATGTTCTACAATTGTAGTATACACTTTGGTTGGGTCACCATCCATCCATATGGATGGATACAATTGATATTTTGCTTTTTATACTAGATACCAATAGGTAACTATTACACAACAAAACATACTTTTACATAGGAGGTGAAAAAATGAGTGAAGCATTTCTTCACGGCATCATTCTTGCATTTGGACTTATTATACCTTTAGGCGTTCAAAATGTGTTTGTTTTTAACCAAGGTGCTAGTCAATCTACATTATTAAAGGCTGCCCCAGTTGTTATAACGGCAGCAATCTGTGACACTATTTTAATTTTAGTTGCTGTACAAGGGGTTTCTCTTGTGCTATTAACATTTTCTTGGCTAACAACTGCACTCTACACAGTTGGATTTTTCTTTCTTCTTTACATGGGATTGTCAATATGGAAAAGTGAACCGATCTCGCCTCAAAATGAAGAGCGAACCATTTCAATAAAAAAACAAATTGTCTTTGCAGCTTCTGTTTCTTTACTAAATCCTCATGCCATTTTAGATACCATTGGGGTAATTGGAACAAATTCCATTCAATATATAGGAACTGAAAAATGGGCGTTTACCTTCGCAACAATTTTCGTTTCTTGGCTATGGTTTATCGGATTAGCGATTGCTGGCAGGGTACTCGGGAAAGTGGATGCATCCGGAAAACGCATACAATTATTAAATAAACTTTCTGGTGTGATTATTTGGGCCGTTGCGTTTTATATGTTAGTGAAGCTATTCACTTAATTACATTTGGTTATTCAAAATATCCTGATACAAATACATATAAGTTAGAAAACCGACATAAAACCCATTTCTTTTTTATAGTAGGAACCAGAGCATTTAGTAACCATGTCGAAGCTGTATTTTCTAAAAAACATATATAACCTCATAATAAATAGAAAAAGGCTGGCAAAAATCCAACCTTTCCCTTATTTATTAGATTTTGATTGCTCAGCAATCCCAAGATGATCATTCAATTGTTTTGATATTTCTTTTACATTTTGCTCATTTGGTTGATAATAATAAATACCATTAATACGTTTGTCTGTACCTTGTACTTGTATTTTCTCTAACTTTAAGTCTGTTCCGGCCATATTCTTTGCAATTGCTAGCATATCATTGAATGTTAAGTTTGTTTTCAGGTTTTGATCCACTGCATCTAATAATGAACTAAGCTTTGTAACGGAATTAACTGATACTGCTTTTTTGATTATTGTTTCAATTACAAGTTGTTGTCTTTGACCACGCATTGCATCGCTATCTATTTTTCGTGTTCTCGCTAACGCAAGCGCTTGTTCTCCGTTTAAATGTTGATACCCTTTTTCAAGATGGATGGCACCAGCTTGGTCTTTACTATCTTGTTCTGTAAAAGTAACCGGCACATCAATATCGATACCACCAATTGAATCTACTATTTTAATAAATGATTCAAAATTAAATTTTACATAATAATCAACAGGTACATTTAAAAAGCGTTCAACCGTATCACGTGTGCTTTCCACCCCGCCAAATACGTGTGCATGTGTAATTTTATCTAATTTCTTTTTTGACGGTATATATACGCGTGAATCACGAGGAATGCTAACTAACTTTGCTGATTTATCATCTTTATTAATTGTGGCTAATAACAAAGCATCCGTACGAACCGCTTCACCATATTGACTTTTCCTTTTCTCACTTTCATCTACACCCATTATTAAAATAGAAATATTATTTTTTAAAGGAGCCACCTCTGCATCACGTTTATCAGACTTATTTATTTCAGCATATGAATTACTGACAACCGCTTTTGCCTTACTATATATAAAAGAACTGTAGCCTATTCCTCCGATGATGAGAAATAGCACAGGAATTATGAAAAACCATAAAAAAACTCTTTTTTTAGAGCGCTTTTTTTTCTGTCCACTTCTACTGGTTGCTTCCATGTCTGTTTTCATTTCACTTCCCCTTTCAAAGCATCTTCTATTATTGTAATTGAAACGTAACATCCATAGAATCGAATTATATTTCAGTAACCTTACATTTTTGTAAGGTTATATCCGACTATTCATGGGCAGTAAGACCCATACCTCAAGATTGGGCGTAAACATTGTCCAGCTTCAGTGGGCTAGAATGTTTGGTATGATTTCTAACAATTTTTGTAAAATATTCACTATACAGAAAAAAAAACTAGCCTTCAATCATTTGAAGACTAGTTTTCTTAACTTGCTTTAAAGCCGCCACCTAATACATCTCGTACATCATGAATAACAACAAATGCATTTTTATCTTTCCGGCTTACCACGTGTTTTAATTGAACGAGTTCTTGTTTATTAATAACAACATATAACACTTCCTTATTATTTCCTGTGTAACCACCTCGTCCGTCTAGTACTGTTACACCGCGTGTCATATTTTGCATAATGGACTCTCGAATAGTATTGGGATCATTTGAAATAATTGTCACTGCTATTTTTGTATCTAATCCTTCCACAATAAAGTCAATAACCTTTGCACCGATAAAGACTGCTACAAGTGTATACATAGCTTTTTCTTGTCCAATAATAAATACTGAGCCAGCAATAACAACGATATCAATAATGAGTACACCTTTCCCAACACTCCAGCCTAAATATTGATTTGCTAACCTAGCTATGATAGCTGAACCACCTGATGTACCACCTGCACGAAACATACATCCTAAACCAATACCAACAAAAGCCCCAGCAAAAAGAGCTGCTAATAATGTATCATGATTTATCGGGCTTGCCACACCCTCCGTGATATATAAAAAGAAAGATGTAGATATAATACCAAGAATTGTATATACCATCGTTTTCTTATCAAAAAATTTATAGCCAATTGCAAGTAAAATGGCATTCATTATAAGATTTACTGTTCCTGGTGACCAATCAAACAAATAGTAAGTAATTACCGTAAGACCGATAATTCCTCCTTCTGATAATCGGTTTGGAATAGCAAAATAGTTAATTCCAATCGCGAATAATAACGATCCAATTACAACAAGTATAATTTCTTTCATACGTTCATTCATTACGTGTTCCTCCCGCCTATTTCTGATGTTTATATATTTATATAAATTCACTAGTGTTGCGTAAAAACCGATTGAAAATTCAAATTATTAACCCCTTCGGTTCAAAACCAAAAAAGGAAACATCCCAATAAAGGTGGACCTATCCATTTGGTTTTTATTTACAATTAGACTGTG
>NZ_JAMBOP010000033.1 GCF_023715645.1 Bacillus cytotoxicus
ATATAAATTACTACAACAACAAACGAATTAAAGCAAAACTAAAAGGCATGAGCCCGGTACAATACCGAGCTCATGCCCAAAAATCCGCTTAATGAAATAACATGTCTAATTTTATGGGGTCACTTCATATTGAAGGAGTTTTCTTTTTAGTTTGTGTTTATTAATTGTCGGTTTGAAACAAAGTTGATCTGTTTGTAAATAAATAGATAACAAAAATAAAAAAATTAAATAATATTAAACGACTAATTAATATTATTTATTTTTTTAGTTAAAAAAATTAAATTTATTATTTTCATTTTCAATTATTTGTTATATAATTGAAATAACTAAAAGAAAGGAATTTCATTATGGCTTATCAAGTAATCACAAATTGTCCTGTTTGTAGTAAAACATTGAAAATTACAAAGTTGCAGTGCTCTCATTGTCACACTACGATTGAAAATGAGTTTGAATTATCTAAGCTAGCATCCTTATCAAAGGATCAGCTTCATTTTGTGGAAGTATTTTTAACATGCAGAGGGAATATCAAAGAAGTTGAAAAGGAACTGGGGATTTCGTATCCAACGGTTCGGGGCAAGCTAACAGACATCATTTCATCCCTTGGATATGTACAGAAGAAGAAAAATGAAGTAGACGAGAAAAAAGTTGTCACCATGTTGGAAAATGGCGAAATCACACCAGAAGAAGCCATTAAGCTTTTAAAAGAGGAATAGGGAGGAATTTATCATGAAAGAGGAAATTACAAGAGTGTTAACAATGGTTCAAGAAGGGAAAATTGATGCAGATAAAGGATCAGAACTGATTCAGGTTTTAAAAGAGAAAGAAGAAACAAGTAATAAGCTTTTAGAAAAACCAACTAAATATTTAGATAAAACATTAAAAATTCGTGTTGTATCAGCCGAAAATGATAACGTCACAGTCAATTTGCCTATAAAACTTGTCAAGGCAGTATTAATGGCTGGACACAGCATCGCAGCGAGTATTCCTCAATCGGAAAAATACGTTAAAGATATAGACATAACCCTAATTATTGAAGCAATCGAAAACGAATTAGATGGCCAAATTGTTGACATTAAATCGGCAAACGGGGATACCGTTTTGGTCATCATTGATTAGTGTTTTGCTTATGATGCATGTAAAAGTGAAAACAAAAGACGTTCGGTTTACCATCCCAATACCATACGCTATTTTAAACATTGTTATTTCAATTTTGTCTTCGAAATTTTTTCAGCAAAATGTAAACAAATGGACAAAAGAGCACCTGGAAAGAAAAAAAACGGACTTTACCTTTCCGCTAATAGACAAAAAAACGCTAAAGCCTATCGTCAAGGAACTGAAAAATTATAGGGGGATCGTGCTAGTAGATGTCAAAGCTAAGGACGGTACTGAGGTTAAGATTAGACTATAACTCCTTATAGAATACATCAGCCACTGACTAGCATTACATTAGCTATTTTAGGTGTTGTTTTACGATTCTTCACTGAAAATCGATATAACTTAGTCTATTTTTGGCATCCTGTTATCTGTAATCACAACAGCGATTGTTGTTTGGATCGTAGCAAAACAATCGCTAGCAGCTAAACCGATTTATCTGTTGCAAAGTAAATAGATGTATAAAACAATATATTTGGTGATTTAGGACAGTTTCTGCAACATTTAAGTTCCTTTAATTATTTTTTGTTTTCAGATAGAACCCTTTACCTACAAATTTAGAGGTGTAAAACATCAATTTTAGGTAGAGATGAATTATGTTAAGTGTAGGTTTCAGAAAATTGGTATAATATAGTGATGTAAGTAAAAGAGAGGAGATAACAGATTTTAGTAAATCAGGAATATAAAACCCATATACATCCAGATAAGTATTCATAATTAAAGTAATTACCGAGAAGGTTGGAAAGTTATTTACACAAAAATATTAACGCTCCTTAATCAAAGCAGACCATTCAAAGAAAGGAATGAAGATATGAACATTGGTGAGCGTATTCGACAAATACGTATACATAAAGAATTCACGCAAGGAGAACTAGTATCCGGTATTTGTTCGATAACTTATTTAAGTAGAATTGAAAATGGACAAATTAAACCTTCAACTTCTTTTTTAGAAAAAGTCGCTGAAAAGCTAGATGTTGATTACAATTTTCTTATAAATGCTGATGAAGAAGATATAGAACCTAAACTTCTCGAAATATGTATGGAATATAAAACAGAAAAGATCATATCTGAACAAGATTTATCTTTATTAGAGATTTATGTTCGAGAAACAAACTCAATTCCCTTACTACTTAAGGCTTACGGTGTTTTAATATACTATCATTCTCGAAGTTATAACTTAACATATATAGAACCTATTGTGGATCAGGCTTCACAATTAATTCCTAATCGAGTCGAAGCTCAAAATAATGAGGATTTCATATACTACTTAATGGCCCGTGGTCTTTATTACTATAATAAACAAGACAATATTACAGCCCGTGAAATTTATGTTCAAGTAGAGAGTTTACTCGGTGTAGAAGAACATTTACAACACGCTAACGTATATTATAACCTAAGTGCAGTAAACAGTCGTCTTTTTAAAGATAAAAGTATTAGTCGCTTGTATTCCACAAAAGCCTACAAATTATTTGAAAAATTAAATATAGAAGATCGAGCAATAGATGCTCTGATAATTCTTGCACTACAATATAATTTAGATAAGCTATATGATAAAGCGTTTGAATCCTTAAAACAGGCAGAACTTGGAGCGAAATCCATTAGTAATTCTATGTATTTGCCCATAATTTCATATAATTATGCGAAAATATATCAAGGTTTAAAAGACTATACCAATGCCATTAAATATTATGAAGAAAGCTTAGAATTTAGTGAATTTCTTCCTAACGAAGCAGACAAAGTATATACATTACGTAGCTTAATAGAAATTTATATAGAACTTAAAGACTGGGAAAACGTTAATAGACTTATAGCTGACGCATTTAAAATTTTAGCAGTTTACGATGTTCCTTATGCACATGTTCAGTTATATGGTTTTAAAGCCGCCATATTCAAATTACGTGGTGATTATTATGGATATGAGAAAGAGATGCAAAAAGCAATTGAAATGGGTTTAGAAAAAAAACAATACCCTTTAGTCCGTGAATTCGCTACGGAACTAGGAAACTATTTTTATGATAATCGTGCTTATAAAATGTCAGCAAAATATCTAAAAATATTGAGTCAACTCCCTCCCACTTAAGCCGTGCTTTAAGTGGGATTTCTTATATATTCGTCCACGCCAAAATGCTTCCATGCAATTACATTACTTTCATCAAATATATAGACTAAAGAGTTTTAACATCCCCTAATATTTCAAAATAAGTAAAATTTCAAGTTTAAAATACGTAATAGTTCACTAAAATTTTAATGAAATTTTACTAATTGTTATTAACATAACTTAACACGTATATTTTAAGTACGGAAAGTCAAACAGCAAGGAGGTGTGGTCATTCTGATATTAGAGACAAAACGTTCTGCAAATATGATAGACAATATAAGCTATCATTTGAATCAGTGTAAGAAAAATAGTCAACATTTAAAAATCTGTTCAAATGAACATGAAATATTGCCATATCATGTTTATAAACACCCATTGAATAAACGAGCATCACAAAAAGAAATGAGTAGTCTAGTTAAACCATTGATTCATATGAATACGTTAGCTCAAATTTTATACGAAGCATTTCACAATCAAACATTTACAGCTTTAGTGCCTATTCTATTTGTTTTTGAGCCGAATAGTGTAACTGGTATATTGGCACCAGGTGCTTATTCAATTGATTTTTATAATGATTATTTTGTTCATTTAAAAGATATAAATATTCATGAATTGAAGGCGGGAATAGGCGCTCAAAAAGGACCAGTAGCTATCGGATATATGGTAAACCAAAATGAAAGAATCCAGCATTCAAAAGAATTTATGTATCAAAGGTTAAAAGAGCAAACTACAGAATGTATGGTAGCCTTGCAAAAGAAAGTGCATATACACGGAGAGTTAGAAGAACAAGTTCAGCTGTCATTCGATTTCAAAAAAATAATATTGCCTTTAATAGTCTTACAGTGGATTAAACAGACAGCATTATATTAAAGAAAATGCAGCATACTTTACCTAATAAATAAGAAAGAGGGATAAATATGAATACGAAAAGAAACGAAACTGGAACGAAGCAAAAAATAGCAAGATATGCGGCCGGAATCGCTATACTTTTAATATTGCTATCTTTTATATACCAATGGAAAAACGGTTTAGAAATTGATAATACCGAAAACTTCGGTCTAATATTTGCTGTTATCATTTTCCTTTCTAGTTTTTTATCTGAAAGAACAAGAGATAGTAAATAATTTAATCGGTATGATTTTAATGACAGCACGTTATTTAAAATCATTGAGAAAGACAGTATAAAAAGAGTTCATCTAGAATGATGGGCTCTTTACTGTTTATATGGAGTTTTTTACTGAAAAGGACAATCATTTGAATGGCAATGTGATATATGGAATTGTAAGTGATTAATATCTCTTGTTGCGAGTATGCCACAAGAGGAATTAGATAATAAGGGGTTAGCCCGATTTGGCGGGCTTTCCATCCAAAGGGGATGAAAAAACACGGCTGGAAGTTTCACTTTATTTTAGGTTAACAATCGAATTATCTCATCATTTTTGAAAAGAGATGTAATATACTTGCAAATCTATTCCTATTTCAATACATAGGAAGATGATATAATTATAGAAGAGTATATGGCGGTATTGATTATAAAATTTCACAAACAATAAGGAACTTGATGTAAGAAGGAGACAGGGTTTACTTATTTGTGGTTACTAAATCCGATAATTAAAATAGAAAGATTATATTCTGAAGGAGAGAAATTCATGAGCGTGATGGGAAAAGGCAGTAATACATTAGATGAAAACAAAGAAAATATAGTTACGTTATATATTACTAGACACGGCAAAACGATGTTGAATGCTAGTGAGCGTGTGCAAGGTTGGGCGGACTCTCCGTTAGTAGAAATTGGTGTTGAAGTAGCTAAAAATTTAGGAAATGGCTTAAAAGATATTCAATTTGTTAATGCTTACAGTAGTGATAGCGGTCGTGCTATTGAAACTGCTAATTTAGTATTAAAATGTAATGAGCCATCAACGTTAAATCTAGAACAAAGGAAAGATTTGCGAGAATTAAATTTTGGGATTTTTGAAGGCGATAAGAATGAAAATATGCAAAAAATGATCGGTGTTGTTGCTGGTGTGAAATCAGCAGATGAATTAATGAGATTCTCTATTGAAGAAATTGTGAATTGCATTGCAATGGCAGACGATACAAATCAAGCTGAAGATTGGAAAACCTTTTCAACTCGTATAAAAAGAGAGCTTGATAAAATTAGTGAAGAGACTACCCAAAATGGTGGAGGTAACGTTTTAGTAGTCTCTCACGGAATAACAATCACCGCATTAGTAGCCATGATTGATAGTAGCAAAATAATACTTGGACTAGAAAATGCAAGTGTAACTAAAATTCTCTATAAAAATGGAGAGTATACAATCGAATCTGTTGGTGATATGAGTTATGTTGAAAAAGGAAAAGAAAGTGCAAAGGTATAAAAGATATATAAAGCAATAGAATAAGAAAAAGGTGGATTTCTAACGAGAGGTCTGCCTTTTTCTTATGTAAATTTTGTCGAATAAAGAAGGAAAAATAGTCTATGAAAAGGAAATAAATAGAAGGCGTCTAACAATTTGGGTGCACTTCATTGCCCATCACGCGCTGGAAGATGGGGACTTCTTTCGGAAATACGTTAAAAATTTATGAAAGGAGAGTGTGTTCTCATATGTGGCATACATTATCCGAACCATGGAAAGAATGTTTCAATCAAGCTTGGCTATCGTATTGTAACGGTTCATTTCCTATTGGTGCCGTTATAGTAGACGGGAACGGAAAAATCATCTCAAAAGGTAGAAATACAGTTTACGAGACGGAAGCAATGCCGAATGAAATATGTAATAACAAAATTGCTCACGCGGAAATTAATGCAATTTTAAAAATAAATAATTTAGAAACAAACACAACCCGTAAGGAGTATGAACTGTATTCTACGATGGAACCATGCCCTTTATGTTTTGGGGCGATTGTTATGTCTGGGATTCGAAATATTCATTATGCAGCAAGAGATAAGATGGTTGGAGCAACCAATTTGAAAGATGGAAATGTTTATTTACAAGGGAAAAATATGAAAGTTTCAGGTCCGCATAAAGAACTAGAAATCGTCCAGTTTGTTCTGAAGACAGATTTTGTGTTGCGGAGAGGACATGATGTGGATCGATTACTACAAACGTGGGAGCAAGATTGTCCGATTGGCATTGCGATAGGGCGGAAATGGTATGAGTCAAATAAACTAGTACAAGCGAAACAAGAAAAGAAAGACATCTCGATTATTGTGGATGAAATGATAAGTGAGGTAACAGTTTTTTAGGAAGAGGAGGAAGAAAAGAATGGATGTAAATTTTGAAGAAAGAAAATATACTTTTGATGATATTGCCGAAGAATACGAGAAAATAAGACCGACATATCCAAAGGAACTTTTTCAAGATCTGTTCATGTATGCAAATATTGAAAAGGAAGAGCGGATTCTTGAAATTGGTTGTGGTACTGGGAAAGCAACGGAAGGTCTTGTTGAATTAGGATATAAGCAAATTGATTGTATTGAGTTAGGAGAACGATTAGCAAAATTTACAGCTGCCAAATTTCAAAATGAGAATAGTTTAAATGTGTATCAAGGGAATTTTGAAAACTGGGATCAGCAGGATGATTCATACTCGCTTGCTGTTTCAGCAACAGCGTTTCATTTTATAAATCCTGAAATTGGTTATCAAAAAGTAGCCAATTTACTGCACAAACATGGGACAATGGCCTTCTTTTGGACATATCACATACAACCTGATGCAGATGTTTTTCGGGAGATTGGAGCTTGCTATGAAAAATATGCACCGCAATTACATCCTAATCAGTTCCCGACGCCGGAAGAACTAATTGAAGAACGAAAAAACCTTACAATGCAGCATGATTTGTTCCAAGATTTAGTTGTAAAAACTTATAAATGGACTGATACATATACAAGTGATGATTACATTGCATTAATACATACTCAATCTGCCCATCGTTTACTTCCACAAGAGGTAAAAGAAAAATTATTTCGTAGTATTCATAACGTCATTGAAAAACATGGTGGGAAAATTGAAAAACCACAGTTTGTTGCGTTGTATTTAGCAAGAAAAAAATGAAAAGTGTTTCTTACAATACATTTTCCAGCACGAATCTACATAAGGGAGGAAATGTCTGATGAGTAATTTTGAATGCAAAATGTTAACGATGTGTATGGTACAAGATGGAGACAAAGTTTTACTAATGAATCGCCCAGATCGTTTAGGTTTTCCAGGATACATCGCTCCGGGCGGAAAAGTCGATTTTCCAGAAAGTATTGTAGACGGAGCGATCCGAGAAGTACGTGAAGAAACAGGTTTAATCGTAAAGGACATTATTTATAAAGGACTTGTTGAGTTTTGTGAGCCAAACACTAAGCTACGATATATGGTATTCAACTATTTGGCGACATCCTTTGAAGGAAAACTACTTGAAGATCCACCTGAAGGAGAGTTAGTATGGGTGGATAGAAAAGATGCGCTACATTTACCGATGCAAGATTGGTTTAGGAAAAGGTTTCCGCTCTTCTTTGAACCGGGAACATTTGAGTGGCATTCGGTATGGGACAAAGAGCGTGATGTTGTTTTAAATAGAGTGGAAAAGCATTATAAGGAATCATCGCTTCATGAAGTGTAATTCTTTATGAAAACTTCCCATTTTAAGGGTTTCTCTAAGGTGCGGGATAGTCTGTTGATAAACATCGGAAATCGACTTGTTATATAATTGACTGAATTAATCAATCAAAAAAGGAGGCAGCCCCGCAGATTAAGAGCTGTGAGGACTGCCCAAAAAGTTTCTTCATTTCTTATCGATTATAGATCCGGGTTGAATGCGTCTTTTGATTTTTTTGCAATATCCGTAATTAATTCATTTCTTAATTGTTTTGCTTTTTTAAATGCATCTGTAGCCGTGTCATTACTATATTTGTTTAAATACTTAATTGCTTTTTGTTTGTCTTCCTTATAAAGCTCTGTAGCCTTTTTTTCAACCGAACTTTGTTTTGCAAATAACTGATCCTCGTATTTATCCCAATAGTTTTTCAATCCTATTCCAAGTGTGTCTGGGTTTGTTGCAGCTAAAGCAGCTGGTGCGCGGAAAGCCCAGTAAGCTGATTGATCATCATATTTGTCATTACCAAGTTTAAAAGCAGTTGGTGTGTCATATGATCCTTGATAGAATGGTAAATAAACACTATATTCCGGGCTTGCTAGGCTAAGCCACATAACATTGGCAATATCAGCAGGCATATTGGATCTTAGTTGAATAACATGGGATTCCACTGTACGATCTACACCAACAGCACGCTCATCTTTACCTGTACTTGTAGAAGGATCATATGGAGTACCTTCATAATGAGAGCCCAAGAATTTCATCACTTGTTTTGGCGTAATTTTCTGATCCGGAATCATAAATAATGGATAACGTGTTAATTCAGCATCTTGGTTTATAGATGGAGTAAATGTCTTTTGTCCCCACCATTCTCTACGTGTATTGTATTTTTGACCAACATCACCGTAAGTTTCAGCAAAATCAAAAATTTGATTTTGATCTTTGTCATTGTTTTGTATTAAGCCTTTTTCAACTGCATGAGAAATTAATGTTTTAGAGCCCATGAAGTTTTTCGTATCGGAAAGATTCACATTATCGATTCTTAATCCATTCGCAACAATTAAATAAGCATTATCAGGTACTCTTTCTGCTACCCATTGATGTCCTGTTCCAACCTCAAAGTACCAAATTTCATTCTTATCTGCGATCGCAATGCCATTTGCTTCAGCAGAACCATACTTTTCAATGTAATGTCCTAGTAATTCAGCACCTTCACGGGCGGTTTTAACACGTGGTAAAATCAAGGTTGGAATAACTGATTCGCTAACACCTTTTTCCACAAATGGGTCAGATGCTTCTGCTTTTTTATTTGCGTAAGCACTATTTGTAGCAGAAATAGCTACTCCGTATTCATTTATCCCTGCTTCTTCAAAAGGTCCTTTTGAAGGATCCCAGTCCGGTATTGCAATATACTTATAGGATACCTTTGGTTGATCTACTGTTAGTCCAGTTTCAAATTTTAGTTTTTCCCCTGATTTATGTGTTTTACGAGGGAATACCTTGACATGTTTCGACGATGCACTAGATACGTCCTCATTTCGTGCAACCATGACCGAATCATCTGCGGTTGCTTTTTTTCCTGCAAAAACCGACGTGCAAGCGCTTGCGGGAATAGCGAATCCTCCAACTATTAAGGTAGTAATGGCTGCTGCTGCACATGCTTTTTTGATTCCATGTAACTTCATTTTGCCTTCCTCCTCTAACATTTCTGGATTTATTTCATAATTATTCTAACATAATATAATGATTTTGTTAGCGCTTTCACATATTGTTCATATAGAAAAAAGTTAGTCTGAAATCATTTATTCAGAGGAATGGATTATCCTATTCGATCCTTCGCTTTTCTCCTGTTTCCTTCATAAAAAAAGGCCGAAGAGTTATCAGGCATCTATCCTGATAACTCTTCGGTCTGGTTCAAACTTTTTTATTGAACTGCTTCTATTTTTGGAATAACGTATATTTCGTTATTTTGTTCATAAGATTCAATTTCATGATTCGATAGTGGACAAGAAGTGCTGTACATCCTCCTAGAATTATACCGGCCAATACATCGAAAGGATAATGAACACCAACCCAAATTCTTGAAAAAGCGATACACATACCAAAAATGATCCACATAAATGATTTTCCTCTACTACATAGCCAAATTGTTACTGTAATTACGAAAGCAGCTGTGGCATGATCACTTGGGAAAGAAGAATTTGCAGTGTGGTCTACCAATTGTTTAATATGATGCGAGACGAATGGTCGATCACGATAGAAAAACAGTTCAATTACTCTATTTATAGTAAATGCTATTGAACAGGCAAATAAAGCTTGAAATACGGTCACTCTATTTTCTTTAGTTGTAATCCATAAAATAAATAATGCGACAATCAAAATGTACTGGGCATACTCAGCGAAAAAAATCATCATTTTATCTAGGAAAGGGTATTTATAAACATATGAGTTGATCCACTGAAAGATTTCATAATCGATAGACTGTAAAACCATTGAATAAAAACACATCCTAACATTTATTAAAGCATTTGTTCATTTCTCCATCATATCAATTACTGATTATTGTTTAAAGGGCAGATTGAAAGAATAAATGACATAAGAGTTGTATTTTTTGTAGCAAATAAAAAGAAATATACAATTTGTTAGTGTGTACACGTCTTAAAATTTCACGTAACGTAATAAAAAGGATTATTTGTATATTTCTAGAATAAAAATTAAGAAACTATAAGTTTTTTAGGAGGGGTAGAGAATGAATCAAATGATTAATTCTACTGCTGTAACAGGAGATTGGGAGCTAGATATTCAATATATGCTAGGGCAATATAACAACTTCACACATATGAGCACTCTGTTAGGGTTGCGAATGAAGCGAAAAGAATTGCCAAGAGATTTAGATTAGATGAAGAAGAAGCAGCGATTGCTGGCTATCTCCATGATATTAGTGCCATTATCCCAAATGAAGAACGTATTCAAGTAGCAGAGAAAATGCAAATTGAAGTGTTACAAGAAGAGAGAATATTTCCAATGATTATTCATCAAAAACTGTCCAAAAGAATTGCACATGATATTTTTAAAGTGGAAAACGAAACGATATTAGATGCAATTAGCTGTCATACGACATTGAGGAATAATGCGACACCTTTAGATATGGTGTTATTTGTTGCGGATAAAATCGAATGGGATCAAAACGGGACACCACCATATATTAAAGAAATTAAAGAAGCGTTGGAACAATCATTAGAACACGCATGTTTTGCTTACATTTCATACTTATGGGAGCGCAGACAGAATTTAAAAGTTGTTCACCCATGGTTACAGGATGCTTATTTTGACTTAAAAGAGAAATTAGGAGTGGAATAAACAATGTTATGCATACCTTCATCTTTCAAAACAACGATACAAGATGTTCACGGAGAACGAGGACAGCAATGGATTGAAAAGCTTCCACGTACGATTCAAGAGATTGAAGAAAAATTAGCACTACAAATCATCCAACCATTTTCCAACCTTTCTTATAACTATGTTTGTCTAGCACGAAAGGAAAATGGAGAAGAACTTGTGTTAAAACTCGGTGTACCATGTGAGGATTTGAACAACGAAATAGAAGCACTTCGTTATTTTCAAGGAGAGGGAGCAGTGACTTTACTTGATTCAGATCTTGATTATGGATTTTTACTTTTAGAATATTTAAAACCGGGCATGTCACTTGCACAAATAGACAATGAAGAAAAAGCAACGACTATAATAGGAGAAACGATGAAAAAACTTTGGAAACCAGTTCCTACTCAGTATACATTTCCTTCTATTGAACAATGGGCAAATGGATTGCAGCGGTTACGAGTACATTTTGATGGTGAAACGGGGCCTTTACCAAAAGATCTTGTCGGAAAAGCAGAAGATTTATTTCCACAATTAATCAAAACAATTTCTAAACCGCTTTTGCTTCATGGTGATTTACATCATGATAACGTGTTATGTATGGGAGAGGAGCGGTGGCCTGCAATTGATCCAAAGGGAGTCATTGGTGAAGCAGAGTATGAAACTATTCCGTATTTAAGAAATCATTTATTCAATAAAATAAATCCGAAGAAGGTATTAGCAAATCGAGTGCAGCAATTGGCAGAGGAACTTCAACTAGACAAAGAAAGAATTATAGCGTGGGGCCTATCTCACTGTATCCTTTCATCTTGGTGGTACTTTGATAGTCATGGACGAGTATCTGAAGAAACAATGGCTTGTGCTCGCTGGTTTGATGAATTAAGAGCTAGTTTGAAATAAAAATGAGGAGTGATTGTCGGTGTACCATGTTGAGATACGGAGACCACGCATTGAGGACATTGAAGAGATAAATCAATTTTTTATTACAACGATTAAAGATACGTTTGCTAGAGAAGGTTTATCAGAACTACTTGCTGATATAGAAAATGAAATTGAAATTAAGAAAGAATATTTGAAATGTGACTTTAATAGCAAAGGAAAAAATCGATACTTTTTGATAGCAGTCGATACAAATTGCAACAAAATTATCGGTACAATTGAATATGGCCCAGCTAGTGAACTAATTATCAACTGCACAAATAAAGCGCTAAAAGATTTACCGGAGATAGGAACGGTGTTTGTACATCCAAATTACCAAGGGCATGGTATAGGAAATTTACTTTTAAATGCAATGTTTCTTACCTTGTTAAGCGGAGGAATTAAGGGATTCTGTTTGGATAGTGGGTATAAAAATGCACAGAAGGTATGGAAGAAGAAATTTGGAGAACCTGATTATTTGCTGAAGGATTATTGGGGGAATGGGTTTGATCATATGATTTGGAAGATATGCGTTCATGATATACCAATAACATTTAGTAAATAAACAAGTTGTGTTCTGGAATGAATCAGAACTGACATAAGTTCAATAGTCTTTTATAGAATCGGTTTGTAGGTTGCTTACGCAAGAAAGATTCTCTAATCTGTAACCCCATCTTACCACTAGATTTTCTGCCAAGCGCTTAAAGATGGGGACTTCTTTCAAAAATACATTAAATAAAAAACTTACCTTCAACGACTTTTTTGCCAGTACCACCTATATAAAGTTCTACATTTCTTTCTTTTTTTGATAGAAACAATTCAATTAGGCAAGGCATGTTTACAATCGTACCTTGCTCAGCTCGAAGGTGAATAAACTCTTGGTTTTTATAATAATTTTGAGCAAGATATGCCCCAACAGCAGCGTTTCCCATTCCGCAAGCAGGATCTTCTATACCTTCTCTAGGGCACAAATTTCTAGTGTGAAAATCAAAATCCTTTCCATAAGTTTCAAACGTAAATACTTGTACTTCGCGAACGCCTATATTCTCACACAACTCTTGCAACAATTGAACATCACGTTTAACGGACATTAATGCTTTTAATGAATTCACTGCAATTACTAAATATTTTACGCCCAAGTCAATCGTTTGAATGGGAAGATTAGAAGCAATATCTGTTTCATGAATTCCTAAAGTATTGGCGATTATATGTTTACTTATTAATGGTGAAATGAATTTAGGAGAGCTTTGTTTCATTTTTACAAGTACTTGATTTTTAATGATTTCAATAACAACTTCACGTAGTCCATTTTGCGTTTCAATTTGATATGTATTCTGCTTATAAGGATCAATTTTCTTGACGTTCACTAATGCGATACATGCTGCGATTGTTGGATGTCCAGCAAGCGATACTTCTTTATGCGGGGTAAAATATCGAAATAGAAAATCCGCATTATCAGATGGATAGACAAATACTGTTTCCACAAGATTCATCTGCTTAGCGATGTTTTGTAAAGTCTGATTATCTAAACCGCTAGGATCAAAAAAAACAGCAGCAGGGTTTCCGGTTAAATTTTCACCGGAGAAGCTATTAATTACCATGAATTCTTTTTCCAATTTCATTTCACATCCTAATAATTAGTATGTTTACACTATTTTTAATATAAACTAATTTCTGTATTATTGACTGAATTCTTGTAAAAAAATCTTAAATTATCATGTACTATAGGAAAAAGAAGGTTATTGATTATAAAAAGAGAAGTAAATGATTGTGTATATTACGATATAAATCCAAATTGAAAACCTGACATACACCTCTTTTTTTAGATGGACGAGAGCGTCTGGCCATGAGTAGTAGCGATCAGTTCCTATTTCTGCTACATGCGATGTTCAAACAAAGAGAGAAAGAAAGTAGCAGGTTACTTTTTATTTTGGGCGGCGACTTAAGTGTTGGAGAGTTAAGTTGGAGTTATATATGTATATAAATCGAAAAAACGACATAACCCCTTTTTCTGTTTTAGGAGAGGAGGGGAGCATCTGGCCGTGCATAGGAGTAGTCAGGGTCTTTTCCTGCCACATGCTATTGTTAAAACAAAGGGAGCAAGCAAGTACAAGTCATGGCGTAGTCTCCATAGCAGTGAAATATTTGTCGAAAAATTTAAATGGATTTATATACCAATATTAAATGTTTTACGGTATTCAAAATACATAATTATATTATTGTTAACTGAGTTTAACAAAGTATAGTAGGAAAGGAATTCTACATATGAATCGAATTGCTATCGTGGCGGCATGGGAACCGGAACTCACGTATTTACATAACTATTATCCAAGCTATCGGAAGGAAAAACGAGCAGCTTGGGAATTTCATTTTCATAATCTAAACGGTATTGAATTGATTTCTGTTATAACAGGAGTCGGAAAAGTACAATGTGCAAGTTGTGTCCAGCTTCTTATTAGCGAATTTCAACCAGAACAACTTTTTATGACGGGAATTTGCGGTAGTTTATCAAACGGTGTGAAAAACGGTGATATTGTTGTCGCCACTAAAGTAATGCAACATGATGTAACGGGAGCAGGGACAGGAACGGATCCATTTGATTTGTATACTGGCAGAGCTGCAAGTATACGACCTTCCAAACAGTTGATTAAAGAAATGAAAAAGTTGCAATTAGGTTATAAATCTCATTATGGTACATTTGTTTCGGGTGACCAGCGTATTCGTAGTTCAGAAACGAGAGAATTGCTTCAGACAGTATATGGAGCGCTTGCTGCAGATCAAGAGGTTGCGGCATTTTCTTACGTTTGTTATGTAAATGAAAAACCATTTCTTTGCTTAAAAGCTGCGTCAGATCAAGCGAATGACAAAACAGTAGAAGAACAAAAAGTATTTAAGATGCTAGCATGTGAGCAAGCGTGCGAATATATGGTTATATATTTACTTCATTTTTTAAAAATAGGATTTGTTAATGAGCACTGTTGATAATTGATTCGAGCGTGGGTTCTAAAATATAAATAAGAATGCTTGTTTTGGATTTTAAAATGATGCTAAGGGAATAAGTGGTAGAAATTATTAAGTTGAATCATGCAGAATTGGAAAAAGTGTAAAGTAGGTGAATGAATTGGTACATTATGAACAGAGGATTATTAATACAGAAAGAGGTTCCTTTGAAATTTTTATTAGTGGTAGCGGCAAGCCATTGTGTATAACACACCTATATCAAGTATTCTCCATTAAAGGTTCGATTTTTGCGGATTGTCTATCATCCCTTTACAAGGTTATCTTAGTCAACTTAAAACATGCCGGAAATTCATCGAAGGTCCGAAACTCAAATGAACTGACAATGTATGAGACTGTTAAAGACCTTGAAAGCATACGAACTGAGCTAGGGTACTCAAAATGGTCTTTTGCTGGACATTCTGCGGGTGGGTTTTTAGGGTTAACATATGCTACCAGTAAACCCGAGGTTTTAGATGCCCTTATATTATGCGATACTTCCGCATCTAAGGAGTTTTTAAGTTCGGAAAATTGCCTATATAATTTTAAAACTGGTCAACATCGTAAGGAGGTATCCAAAATATTTTTAGCATTGATGTTACCCTTTATTTCGAAAGATAAAAAAAGAATGGCTAATAAGAAGTTGATTGAATTGTCTATCTATAAATCAGAAAAGTATAATGAGTATTTTAGTGAACAATCCTTTAGTAAAATTATTAAAAAAAGAATGAGGGCTTATAACAAAGACCTTAAAACATATGATGTTCGAGATAAATTAAAACATATTAATTTTCCTACTCTTATTCTTTGTGGGCAATATGATGTTCAATGCCCGGTATTGTACTCAAAAGAAATACATACTTTAATTCCAACTTCTAAATTAGTAATTTTTAAGGATAGTAATCATTTTCCTTTTGTTGAAGAGAAGGAATCTTTTATAGCAGCCGTTCGAGAATTTAGCACCATTTGATTAATGTGTGAAAATCGGTTGAATACTTATTCTCTCGGCTTTCTTGTTGTACGAACTTTAAATGTCGGAATGCTATAAATTAACAGAATCAAAAAGAAATTGGAGTGTGGGGATTTCACTTATGGTGTTTTAACATATTTAGAACGGAATGGTTTAAAAAATATTTTGGGTGATGGAGATGAAAAATAGTATAAAGCTTGTTGTTGTAATTATCCTTTTTATAATTATCTTTATGATTGTATTAATGTGGAAAATAGATGGAAATAGTGAATTAACAAGATGTACAACGAAAACAGTTAACGACGCGGTTTCTAAAGGAATAGATGGCTATATTTTGCTTAAGGGAGATATTGTTTATTTCATTGAAGAGAAGTATATAAAAGACGACTATGATAGAGAACATTTAGAAGAGCGATTAAAAAGGAAAATACCCGCTGACGCTGTTTTACATTTTAATAATTCGAATATAAAAAAGGAATTACGAACAGGTGATAAAGTTAGAATAGAATGTAGTAAGATACTTGAATCTTTTCCTGCTAAGGTACAGGTTACAAAGCTAGAGAAAATATATGAATAAGATGATTGCTTGTTGTGCATTAGTAGGAGAGCCAATACTATGAGAAAGTCAAAAGCAGGGCGAAAAAGAGATTTGGAAATTGTGAATCTATATCATAAAAAATTAACAGAAGATGAACTTGAAAAACTTTCACAAAATATTTAGGCCTTTCCTAACCACAAACTATTGTTTGAATCTTTTTAAAAATAATACTTTAGTCTTTTTTTAATGAAATGCATTATAATGGATAAGACAGATTCTAGGTAAAGAGGTTATGGAAATGGATAAAGTATACAACGATTTATTAAATATATTAGATGATAATAAAGTGAAAAAAGATGAGCCGTTAAAACGATACACTTTCACTAAGACGGGTGGAAATGCAGATTATTTTATTTTACCTACTACGTATCAAGAGGTACAAGAGGTAATAAAATATGCAAATCAAAATAATATCAATGTTACTATTTTAGGTAATGGTTCAAACTTAATTATTAAAGATGGCGGTATTAGAGGGATTGTTTTGAATTTAACTAAATTAACTAATATCGCATTGAATGATAATAAAATAATTGTTCAAAGCGGAGCAACTATTATTGATACTTCTAAATTTGCACTTAAAAATCATCTAACTGGATTAGAATTTGCTTGTGGCATTCCAGGAACAGTTGGCGGAGCAGTATACATGAATGCAGGAGCATATGGCGGCGAAGTATCACATGTGATTGAAAGTGTATTAGTTTTAACTAGGAATGGCGAAATTCTTAATTTAACTAAAAATGATTTAAAATTAGAATACAGAAACAGCTCTATTTCTAGAGAAGGATATCTTGTGTTAGAAGCGACATTTGCTTTACAAGAAGGTGAATATAATATAATCAAAGAAAAAATGGATGAATTGACATTTTTACGTGAATCAAAACAACCATTAGAATATCCTTCTTGCGGCAGTGTGTTTAAACGTCCTCCGGGTATGTTTGCTGGTAAGTTAATTCAAGATAGCGGGCTTCAAGGTAAACAAATAGGCGGTGTCCAAGTATCTACTAAGCATGCTGGATTTATGGTGAATGTAGGTGAAGGTACAGCAAGTGATTATGTAAACCTTATCCGATATGTGCAGGAAACGGTAAAATCTAAATTTAACGTAGAATTAGAAACAGAAGTAAAAATTATTGGGGAAGAATTATAATCTTAATGGTAAACACCTCTCAAAATGAGAGGTGTTTTTTTAGCATAATTGACCGGTAGTAAAACATCTATTTATTTTTTATATCTTCTAATATCCTTTTATTGTAAAATATTTGTAGATAGGAGGAATACATATGAAATTTGAAGATGACAGAGTATTGGGGATTCAACTAGGAGCTTTATTAGTGACAGAAGATCATAGATATTTGGTAATTAAGAAAAATGATCATTATTCACTGCTTAATGTGGAAACGATGGAGTGTAGCATATTAGAAGTAGCTTTGGAACATATTGAAGAGGTATTGGCAGAAGATTTGCAAGAAACGGTGAAACAAATTATTCCTGCTGAGCATTTGAAACTGATTGCAAAGAATATTGTATGAAAGGATGTATAACGCGTGAATAATACTGAATATTGCGTTATCTGTGATTTAGAAACACTACAAAAACAATTTGAAGATTTATTACAAACAATAATTCAATGTAGTGAGGAACTTGAAGATTGGTTAAAGAGGCAATCTCGACTATTAGGTGAAGTAGAAGAACAGCTTATGCAACATTATATTCAATTTCAGTGTAACATTCATGACCAGCAAGCGAAAGAGGCATTCGATTTTGATCAAAAGCATGTGCAGCCATTGGTGAAACGATATAAAAGCTTACTAGACAATAAATACTATGAGTCTCCATTTCGTTTGCAGCTAAATCCTGAATATTTTGGTTTACTGAATAAAAAAGTAGAAAATGCCATTGAATTGTTCCATGAAGAAAATATAGATTTAGAAATTGAAGAAGATGAGTTAGTGACGAAGTATTTCGAGATTACTGGTAATTTAACCGTAATGTGGGACGGTGAAGAAAAGTCGTTAAGTGACATGGAAGGGTATATTCAAGATCCTGAACGTGCGGTTAGAGAAAAAGCAATGATTCTTATTCAAGAAAGTATGTTATCGGTTGAAGAGGATCTTCAAACCATCATGGATAAGTTAATTGCGTTGCGACATCAAAAAGCTCAAAATGTTGGTTTGCAAAATTATCGCGACTTTATGTTTAAAAAATATGAAAGGTTTGATTATACAGCAGCGGATTGTCTTGAGTTAGCAGAAGCAATGCGTCAACATGTTGTCCCGTTACAGCAGAAACTTCAAGAAAAACAGCAAAAACTTTTAGGATTACATACTCTTAGACCTTGGGATATTAAAGCAGTTCCAATAAACGAGAAGCCTTTACAACCAGTACAAAATGTAGATGAGTTAGTAAAAGGCACTTTTCATATTTTAGAAAATGTTGATTCTCGTTTTTCAGCTTTACTACATGAGATGAAAGAAAAGAATCTTTTAGATTTAGAGAGCCGTAAAGGAAAAGCTCCAGGTGGTTTTTGTGTATCCTTACCTGCTTCTAAACAATCGTTCATTTTCATGAATTGTTGTAACACACAAGATGATGTTGTGGTACTTTTACATGAAATGGGGCATTGTATTCATAATGAGCTTATGAAAGACATTGATCTTCAGCAATATCGAAATGTTCCAATGGAAACCGCAGAATTGGCAAGTACAACAATGGAACTCTTAACGATGGAACATTGGAATACATTTTATCCAAGCAAGGAAGATTTCAAAAGAGCAAAGCGTGAGCAATTCCGCTTGATGATAGAATATTTACCGATTATTTCTGTAGTTGATCAATTTCAGCATTGGATGTATGAAAATCCGAACCATACACATGCGGAAAGAAGAGACAAGTTTAGAAAACTAGTAAGAACATATGACTCTAACCTTGTGAATTGGGAAGGTTATGAAAACTGGTTAGAGACAAAATGGATGTCTATTTTACATATTTTCGAGGTTCCTTTTTACTATATCGAGTATGCTATTGCACAAATAGGTGCTTTGCAGATGTATAAGCAATATAAAGAAAATCCTAAACAAACTCTAATTAATTATAAAAAGGCCTTATCATTGGGTTGTACAAAATCAATAAAAGAAGTATATGAAGCAGCTGGTATTCATTTTGACTTTTCGGCGCAAACAATTAAAGAGTTGATGGAGTTTGTGGAGAAAGAGCTGGAGTTATTAGAGGAAGAGGAATAAGATGTTGAGATTTTAATTTTTTTATAATTAGCTAATAAAGGAAGAATATAATGTACTCTATAGGTAAATTTTCTAAAATATGTAATGTTCCTATTAAAACATTGCGCTATTATGATGACATTGGTTTACTAACACCTTCTTACATAGATCCTATAACAAACTATCGGTATTACGACTATGAAAAAATTCAGGTCATGAAAAAAATTATACTTTTTAAAAATTTTCAATTCCCCTTAACTACTATTAGGGAATTAATTGAAAGCACTAATCAATTGCAATGGACAAGCGTATTAGAGCATAAAATTTCTGACCTTGAATGTCAAAAAGAGCAAATTTCTAAACAAATAGAAGAAATGAAAATGTTAAAAATGCAAATAGAAAAAGAAACTTCTATAATTCCAGAACCAGTTTTATCTAGCTGTTATATTGAAAATCGAAAGGAAATAACAGTCTATACTATTCGTAAGAGAATAAAGATAAAATTTATAGATCAATTGGTTAAAAATTTATTTGATCGAGTTTACGCTTTTAATCTTGTAGTTAATGGAAAGTTAATGTCTATCTTTCACGAAAGAGATTTGGAGCAAAAAGAGGCAGATGTAGAGATACTTCTTCCAGTAAAAGATACAAAGAAGATAGATGGATGTGAAACTTTGGATAGTGGTATATACGCGTGTACCACTGTTAAAGGTTCTTATTCAGAATTGGATGTAGGATATAAAATGTTGGAAAGTTGGATAAGGGAACAGAATCTAACTCAGATAGGAAAAGGAATAGAGATTTATGAAAAGGGACTTGTTCCATCTGATTTTAACATAAGAGATATAAGACCAGATTTAAACAGACATCCTTCAGAATTTATCACCAAAATATGTATACCAGTTAACAAGAATTAGAGTTTACCAGCAATTTTTTTATAAAAACAGAGTAAACCCTCCAGTTAATGGAGGGTTTATTATTTATATATACAAAGAAATGCACAATGGAGGGATTTATAATGTATCATCCGAGATTAAAAGGAAATGCGTATGAAGCTGGAAAGCATTATGCAGAAATCCTTTATAAAAATGGATTTCGATTTCCAAAGGTAACTAAAGAAAAATTAAAATTTGGAGAGGCGTGCAAACCTATTCTTACTGAATTTGATCCTAATGTTGTGAAGGAAATACAAGGATTTGCTGAGGGCTGCCATTCTTCTTTTGAAGAGGTCAGTTCTTTTTTGTTAAGTATAGGAGTATTTGAATTGAACGGTCAATGTAGTATTTTTTCAGCTTTCAATGGAAGCGAAATGATTATTGGTCGTAATTATGACATGCTCTTTCATTTGAAGAAAACTACTGAGTCCTCGTTAGTTTGTTTTGAAGATAAAAATAAATATCTAGGTCATTCGGATTGTTTTATTGGAAAAGTTGATGGTATAAATCAATATGGTTTATTTGTCGGAATTACATCCGTTCCTCATGAAGGAATTCAGCCAGGATTGAATTTTTATTTTGCCGTTAAATACATTTTAGAAAATTGTTGTACTGTAGAGCAAGGTATAGAAGTATTGAAAAGTTTTCCAAGCTCGGTTGCCAATAACTATTTATTAGCGGATCCATCGGGGAAGATGGCTGTTGTAGAGGTTGCTCCTAACGACTATACTGTACGTTTTCCAACTAATAATTATATTCATTGCACAAACCATCATGAAAGTACATCAGTATGTGCTAACTGGAATTGGAGCAAATCGAAAGAACGTTTTGAAACACTAGAATTACGTCTTAAAGAAAACATAAATAAAATAAACCTTTCCATTGCACAATCAATTATGTCGGAAACGAAAGGACATGTTTGTTTAAATTTAAAAGAGCATAAATTTGGCACGCTTTTCTCTGTTGTAGCGAACTTAAATACATTAGATGTAAGAAGAGCGGAAGGTCAACCAAATAGAGCAAAATATTTATCAGATAGACGATTAATAGATGCTGTTTTAAAGGAAAGATAAGATATTAATTGGGATTGGGGAGACAAATATGAATTCATTTCAAGCAAATTTTTCTTTTCTTGAAGGAAATAGCTATGAGATTGGTAGAAAACAAGGAGAAGAAATAAAAAAGAATCCTCATGCAATGAATGTACTTTTATCATCTGAATCCATAGATGAAAGTAAATTTAAAAATATGAAAAAGTTAATTGAACAGTATTGTCCTGGTTTAAACGAAGAACTAGAAGGATTTGCCGATGCACTTGATGTAAAGTCTAGTTACCTGAACTTTTATGATGAAGCTTGGTTACAACCAGGAGGATGTAGTTTAGGTGCTATTTTACCGTCTAAAACAATTGATAATAAGACTTATGTCCTTAGAAATTACGATTTGTCACCAGCAATATCAGATATGAGGCTTTGTACGACAAAAGTACATGGTAAATACAGCCATGGCGGATTCTCCGTTTCTTACTTTGGTCGAAGTGAAGGTTTAAATGAGAAGGGGTTCTGTGTAGCTTTTGCCTCATGTGGTATTCCAGTTGGAAAGTATCTGGGGATGAAAAAGCCCGTCACAAAAGGACTACAATTTATGGTCATAGTAAGAGCCTTACTTGAAAATTGTAAAAATGTTGAGGAAGGAATTTGTTATTTAGAGGACATGCCTATTGGAGTGAATATGAATTTACTCTTAGTCGATGCAAATGGTCAAGCAGCTTTATATGAAACGTATGATGGTGCTAAGGCTGTAAAAAAAACGGATCACGACTATTTAATCGCAACGAATCATGCTCTATTTCCTGAAATTGAAAATCTTGAAATAGGAAGATTAGTTCATTCATAAATACGATTTGATGCTTTAGAACGTAAATTTAGTGCTAATGGTAAAAGATTTCCTGGCGAATTAAAGAAACTTATTTCTACCGAGTTTCCAGATGGGTTGTCTATTCATAATTACCAAGAAAATTTTGGAACTGTTCATTCTGTATTGTTTAACCTTACTGATTGTCAGCTGGAATTTTCCTTTGGATCACCAGTGCAAAATAAGATATATAAGATTGGCGTAGGTGATAGCTTTTCAAAACCATCGTTACCAATTAAATTTCAGAATAGAGAATACGGAGCAGATTTTTGGAGAGTTTCAAAATAGGGGGATTGGCAAAGTGAAAATATCTGCATTACAAAGAGAGGTTAGAGAGTTTAGTAAAGATAAAGGTTTTGAGAACACAACGATTGAAGAAAGAACATTATTTTTGGTTACAGAAATAGGAGAGGTTGCTCAAGAAGTCTTAAAAATCTCTTCAAAACCTGATTCAGGTAATATTAACGAACTAAAGGAACAGTTAGGTTTTGAAATTTACGATGTGGTATGGAATCTTTTTGATCTAGCTAACAAACTTAATATTGACTTAGAAGAGGTATTTAGAAAAAAGAGTGAGATAAATAAATATAGACATTGGGATGTATAGATCGACCAACTTCTTAATGATACAAAATAGAACACATGATACCAGTCTTTTACTCCCTTCACCAAAGCACATTATCTGTTCTGGTGAAGGGAGCACTTTTTTCTGTTCGCTTGTACAGAGGAAGAAATGGGGCATCTATAGAAATTTCGAATTGACGGTAAGAATTTCCCTTGTTGGACGGAATAGATTCTGAAGTCTGTTAGAGGGACTGGAATCTCCCACTTCAAATGACGTTAGTCAATAAGTGCGGCTAATTCAATGCATATTTTGAGTTACTTGGCGTCTACTTTCTAAGAGTTAATAATAAATAGATAGATTTCTACGAATTTAGGGGGATGGATATAGAAATGACGATGAAAAAAGCTTTGTTATTCTTGTTTATGATGGTAATTGGTTTAACATATTTCCAAAAGAATTCCCCTTCCTCAAGGAATGAGAAGGGTAGAACTCTGCCTTGCTAGACAAAGAACGGAAATATAAGAAAAACAAGGGAAATTACGATCATTAATATGCAAAGACAACTTACATTGGATAAGAAGACGTATCCCTTTTCTAAAAGAAATGCCTTCTCAGCCTTTGCAAGAAGTTTTTGTGCGTCTGAAAAAAGCGTTTGATCATTTATTTCGAGAAAAATTATGAACCTCGATGCCTATTTGAGTCGAGATTTTTTTATGGTGATTTATACAATTAAATAGCCTTCATTTTGATTTTTAAATAAAATATGAATAATTAGAAAAGTTTGATATATTAATACTATCCAATTAATTTTTAAAGGAGATAGAAAAATGTTAATGGAAAATCAAACTACGGAAAATAAGGAGTGCACAATTTTTAACCATACAGGAAACACAATTGTAACGGAAGATAGAGAAATAAAAGTGATTTCAAGATTAGAGGAACCTCTTATTGTCGTGTTAGCAAATGTATTAAGTGATGAAGAGTGCGAAATATTAATGGAAATGTCTAAACATAAAATAAAGCGTTCTAAAATTGGTGTTTCACGCGAAATAAACGGGATTCGAACAAGTAGTGGTACATTTTTAGAAGATCATGAGACTACCGCTAAAATAGAAAAGCGAATTGCTTCAATTATGGGTGTTCCTGTCAAACATGGAGAAGGGTTGCAAGTAGTAAGGTATACAGTTGGCCAAGAATATCAAGAGCATTATGATTTTTTTTCAGAAAACAGCGCGGCAGCAGCGAACAATCGGATAAGTACCCTTGTCATGTACTTATCCGATGTAGAAGAAGGCGGTGAGACGTTCTTTCCAAAACTCAACTTTTCTGTATTTCCGAGAAAGGGAATGGCGGTATATTTCGAGTATTTTTATCAGGATGCATCAGTAAACCAACTCACTTTACACGGCGGTGCATCTGTTGGTAAAGGGGAAAAATGGATTGCGACGCAATGGATGAGAAGAAGACCTTTGTATTAAGATAGCACTAGATTACGAGTTTAATTTAGAAATATTTGTGTTGTGGGTTTTCCTTTATAATGAAGTGATTAAGATGGCTGTTATATGTTAAGTTAGGCATAGGGAACAGGTTGGAACGTACCCACCACTTAAACGCTAAAGCATCTCTTGATTAGTAGGAGTCCCTCCAATATTGAAAGAGCTTGTCATTTTCCGGACTAATAGAATAAAAATACCTATTTTCATTTGTACACTTTCAAATTATAAAATAAAAAATTCTTAAAATTCGAAAATATCAATTGTTTTAGTTGGATATTCCTGTATAATGGAATATGTTAGGAAATATACTTATGTAAGGAGGTTATGTGTCTTGTGTATTATTAAATTTCATACAAGAACAATAAAAATTACGATGTCCGGCATTAAGCCTACTTATAACAGGTATAGAGATAATAATCTGAAATGAACTTGCGTGAGATTATTGTAAGTAGATAATCTTTTTTATTTGCTTATTAGTAAAGGATTATTCATGTACTTGAATAGGTTTATGGGCCTCATATCCTAGCAGCATTGTTCTTGCTATAAACTAGGAGGAAGAAAATCAGATGATGAATTTAATGTCCAGCCCAGTTCAAATGAGCGGAAATGAACTAGAAAAAATCTTAAAAGAAATTCAAAGTGGTCAAAAAACATGGGATGAAGAGAGAAAGATTGATATTGTTAAAGCAATGATTAATCATATCGGCTCAACGGATAGTGAACTTAGAGAATTGATTTACAGCTGTTTTAGTAAATTAATATTAGATAATCAACTTGCGCATGAGTTACAAGTGGAAATATTAGAATTTTGTTTAAGTGACTTGTTGCTTAAAGGAATTGGCGAAAATGGGACAGATACTGTATTTACAAGGTCATTTACTTCACTATTAATAGAACTCATTTTATACAAGGATAACGAGGAGCATTTTCTACCTGAATCTGTTGTTTACAAAGCAAAAGATACGGCAATTCATTATATTAAATTAGAAAAAGATGTAAGAGGATATGTCCCTGAAAAAGGATGGGCTCACAGTGTAGCACATTTGGCTGACGTTTGTGTTGAACTTGTGAAAAACGAAAAAATAGAACAGAAGTGTTACTCTGAAATATTAGAAACACTTTTGGGGAAATTATTTCATTCAAAATGTGTTTATATCCATAATGAAGACGAGAGGATTGTAAGGCCAATCCTAGCAATGTTAAATCGCGGCTTAGAGATAGAAGCACTAGAAACTATAATCAAAGATATACCACAGGAAATGAAGTATCAAAAAGAAAAGCTTGATTATGAAAATTATTTGTTCCTAAGGGCTAACTGCAAGTCATTTTTAAAAAGTTTGTATCTAGAAATAAACCAAGATTCTAATTTGTTATCGCTGCAAAAAAGTATCGAAAGCTGTCTATCAGAAATTTAAAGGCCTTATTATTTGTCCAACTAGAGGAGCGGTAATGAAACAACAATAACGGCATGAGTTTTGGCTATCCGATTTAGGATAGCTTTTATTAATAGTGGAGGAACTATTTGATTTCTTGGAGCCGGAAAACAAACCCCTCACAATCTTGTAGGAGAGGGACTTCTATGTTCAAAAAGGTGAGGTGCTATCGCCAGTATTTCGCTTCTCCCCACGCTAAAAGTATGCAAGATTTCATACAGTTTTTTTGCTAATCTAGTAACAAACGGGAACCCTGAAACTCGCGCCAGGATAGGAATGTATGAAAAATGAATAGAGTTATAGAAAAGAGAGGAAATAAAATGAATATAGTGAATTTACGTCCTAAACAGCGGTCTAAGTATCGTATTATGCTAGGAACATGGTATTACTCTACAAAGAGGCACATCCAGTGGTTAGCAGACGGAAAAACATACGCAAAAACTTTACAACAAGAAAAGTTACCCTGTACAGCGATTCAGCACCGAACGATACTACTTCGTAAGCTCAAGGATGTAGATATGTGGTATCAACAGAATAAAGTTGTTAATTTAAAGATTGCCATTAAACAGCTAGATGGTATCGTCATTAGACCGGGAGAAACATTCTCTTACTGGCGTTTAATAGGTAAGCCTACTAGGAGAAAAGGGTATGTAGAAGGTATGATATTACACTATGGATCTTTTCAAGCAGGCATTGGAGGGGGACTTTGTCAGCTTTCAAATTTAATATATTGGATGACCTTACATACACCACTGACAGTAACAGAGCGATATCGTCATAGCTTTGATGTCTTTCCTGATTCCAAGCGGACCCAGCCGTTTGGAAGCGGAGCAACTTGTTCCTATAATTATTTAGACTTACAAATTAAAAATGAAACGGACCAATCGTATCAACTTCACCTTTATATCACAGATAAACATTTAGTTGGTGAATGGAGAACAGCTTATCCGCAGCTTTATCAATATGAAGTTTATGAAAAAGAACACTCAATCCAATCTGCATACTGGGGTGGTTATATACGACACAATGTTATTCAACGTAGAGTATATAGCCAACAGAAACAGTTTGTAGAAGATCAATATGTAACGGAGAATCACGCTATAATGATGTACGAACCATTATTAGCTTATAATAACGAGGGAAATGGAGATTAATATAGCACACCAGTAGTTTATCCGGTTCTGGTGCAAAAAATAATGTCATTGTGTACACTGAAATTATGCATAAAAAGTATGTCACTTCTTTAGAATAGATTTAAAATATGGAAAGTGAGTACAACCGAGAACGAGAATTATGTGAACACGAAAGTCCCCCAGTTAAATAATCTGTCGAACATTTAATCTTCATAAAAACGGGGGATTGAGAAAATTTTAATTTTCTAAGCTGGCTGGTTTAAGATTAAATTAGGATTGTTGAATTCACTAAAGAATAGGTATTAGATTTTAAATATTTGGAGGGTATGTATTTGAAACAAATCATTTATTTACTTAGACATGGAGAAACTGAATTAAATGTAAAAGGGCGATATCAGGGAGAACTTGATTCAGCATTAACGTCTGATGGCATTGAACAAGTAAAAAAGAATGCAAAATTGCTAAAAGTATTTATAGATAACCCTAAAGAGTGGGAGTTTATTTCCAGTCCTTTAGGAAGAGCACAACAAAGTACTGATATAATATGTGAAGTTATAGGTTACGATAAAAGCAAAGTTAAAATGGACGATCGATTAAAAGAGGTCTCTGTCGGTAAATGGGCGGGTTTAACCACAAAAGAAATTGAAAAATCTTGGCCGAAACTTATGGAAAACACCAACAAATACAATTGGTATTTTAATTCCCCTAGTGGAGAAAGCTATGATTCAGTTGTAGAGAGAGTATCAGAATGGCTACATTCTATACAGAATAAAGAAAAAGTGATAGTAATGTCACATGGACTTACTGGAAGAATAATAAGAGGGGTATATCAAGGTTTAATAAAAGATCAGGCACTAGTCTTAGAAGTATCTCAGAATACATTCTTTAAACTATCAGATAAGCAGATAGAAAATTTTTGTTCAGAGTATGATGAATTTTATTAAATAGGACGCCATTTTATGAGTGAAAAAGTTTATCTTTTATAAAATCAAAACTTAAATCTACGGAAGAAGAATCCAGTTTGATAAAAAGAATTTTCAAAGTGGACTCTTTTTACTTACCTTAAAATACTGGTTTATAAGTTGTTTTTGATTAAACCCTATTTAAGATCTACAGCTACAAAAGAATCCGGGATTGAGGGGCTTCAAGATGTATTCATCTAAATCTAAACTTCTTTCGTTATATCATGCTTTAATAATTGTCGCTGGTCATAGAACTTCTCATAAATAATACCCATTACATAGAAAAATAATAGACCAAAACAAATGTGAATGAGTGTAAATTTAGCTCCAAATGAAGAAAATTCATACACCATAACCGGTAATTTTGCAGTTGTCCAAACTCCTAGAAAAAATACAATGTACCGTATGCTCGCTCCTTTTTTTAATAAAAGTGCCGCGATTGGAAAAGCAACATAGAGGGGACCAGCTGCAATTCCTCCTAATAATAGGGAGAACAAGATGCCATAGATTCCAGATTTTTCCCCCATATATTTAATTAATGTTTCTTTCTTCACCCACTGGTCAAGCAATCCTACGAATATTAAGACAGGAGGAAGTAGAAACAGCATATCCAAAATACTTTTTCCTGTTAATTGAAATGCATTCCATCCCAATGATTGGTTTATAAAAGTCAATATAATGAGTCCCAATAGTAAAATGAAAAAGAAACGATATCTTCTTAATTCATTCATACCATCACCACCCAAATAATATACGAGAATATGAGAGACATTAACAATGCAGATGCATTACGAGAATAAGCAAAACTTCGCCCGAATATCTTTTGTTCCATCGGTAAAGTTGTGATTCCTACTGACATTAATGTAGACATTAATGCCGCAACTTGAGGGAGGCCTGCACCATTTTGGACTAATGTATGTCCAAGAGGAAACACAACGAAGCTTGGAATGAGTGCAACAGAGCCAATTATTGCTGAATAAACAATACCGATGAATCCAGATTTTTCCCCAATGATGGAAGAAATGAAGGAAGGCGTTAATATAGAAAGTGATAGTCCAACGAAAAGCATAATTGACAGCATGGAAGGTATAAGATTACGAAACATTTTCCATGACTTTAATAGAGCTGCTTTTGTTTTATTTCGATCTTTTATAAAAGAAATAGTGGTAAGAGTAATGGCTATAGCGTAAAGAATAGCGCCATTAATCATGATTACACACCTTCCACTTTTTGTATTTGTTTAAGAAAAATGATAAATTCTTAATTTTTTCTTCAATATCCATTTGAAAATCTTCTAATTGTCTTTTTCCAACTGTAGTAATTTTGTACATTTTTATCGGCTTATCTTGATCAGATGTGTCCAAATAAGATTCAACAGCACCTTCTTTTTCTAATTTTTTTAGTGTGCGATATATAATGGCACTATCAATTGGATTGACGGGAAGCTCTTCTTCACATTTCTGCAGAAGTTTCCCTCCATAGCTATCTCCTTCTGTTAAAAACAGCAAAAGAAATGCACCTGTATGTCTCCCTGTATGTTTCATGAAATATCCAACCTCCTAATTTAAGTGTAAGAAAACTTTTTTCGTTAACATAACATTAAAATTAAAACTGTTAACAACAGTATACTGTCATTGACAGTAATATGTTACTGACAGTATATGCTTAATATAATGTGATGTCAATTCTAAAACAACAATAGTTGTTGATTTCAAATAAAGTCGTGATGTTTTGAAGAAGTTAAACTATTTGTAAAAAAGTTTAATCAAAATCTTGAAAAGCTGGACTTCATTTTCTCCTGATATTAATGAGTAAAAGGAAATTCGTATTGAAATGGGGAATAATACATACTCTTAGCACCCTAAAGTTGATGGCGATGTAGCAAGACCTCTAATAGAAAATAAAATATATTTTTAAAAACCTTTTACAAGAGTAGGTAATTAATAAGAAGTGTAATACTTCATAATAATATTATGTAAATTTCCTTCGGGATGAAAAGAGATAAAAGTGTTCTTGAACTAATTATAAGAGGCTTAGATTAATTGTTTGGAAAAAAATAGAGTTTACCTTATTATAGTATTAGGAATATTGAAAATTTGGGGTGGATATAATGGAATGTTTATTAGGGGATGTTAAAGTTCATTATGAAATTTATGGTTCTGGTAAACCAATTATTATGCTTCATGGTTTTTCTCCTGATCATAGACTGATGTTGGGATGCATGGAGCCTGTTTTTATACAAAGAGAAGGTTGGAAACGGATTTATCTTGATTTGCCAGGCATGGGAAAAACGAAGGGACACGAGACGATTCAAAACTCAGATGGAATGTTAGATCTTGTTTTAAAATTTATAGATACAATTATTCCAGATGAATCTTTTTTAATTGTAGGTGAATCATACGGAGGCTACATAATTAGAGGAGTTATATCCAAAAGAAGAGAGAGAATAGATGGCGCAGCATTTATTTGTCCTTTGATTATTCCGGATACAAGCAAGAGGCAGACTCCACCGCATACGGTTATTTACCGAGATGAAAAATTTTTATCGCAGTTAAATATGGAGGAACGTGAAAATTTCAGTTCGAAATTTGTTGTGCTTAACAAATATAATTGGCAACGTTATCTTGAAGAGGTTATCTCAGGTATTAAATTAGCAGATGAGGCATTTTTAACAAAAATAATGAGACAATATGCTTTTTCATTTGATGTGGATAGCCAAATATCCTTGTATGAAAAACCAAGCCTATTTTTATTGGGCAAACAGGATTCAATAACAGGCTATAAAGATGCTTGGAGTTTGCTTGATAAATTTCCTCGGGCCACTTTTGCGGTTTTAGATAAAGCAGGACATAACTTGCAGATTGAGCAGGATGTTTTATTTCATTCGTTAATAAATGAATGGCTAGATAGAGTGGAAGGAAAGTGATAATAAAGTTGCTTAAAAATTAATAAAGATATTTAATCGCAATAGCCGATTCTAAAAATATTTAGTGTCGGCTATTTTTAATTGATGTACAATAATATTATGAATATTCATTCTATATAAGGCGAGGACCGAATTCTTTTCATATTTATGATGAAATAAAAGTGAAACTATAAATTCTAAAGGGGATGATAGGCATGAAAATTGCAATAATGGCTGATATTCATGGAAATAAAGATGCCTTACAAGCTGTACTAACAGATATTAATTACCGTGGGATTCAATCTATTTATAATTTGGGTGATAGTTTATATGGTCCTTTATTTCCATTGGAAACCTATGAGCTTTTAATGAACCAAAATATTCAAAGTATTAAAGGGAATTGCGATCGAATTTTATTAGAAACTAACACGTCTAATGTAACAGTTCAATATGTACAGAATTTTTTAGAGGATGAGCATAAAACGTGGATTTCTAATTTACCTAATTTCTTACAAACAGAGGACTTTTATTTTTGTCATGGAACACCGACAAGTGATGAAATATATTTGTTAGAGGAAATAAACTCTAATGGATCAGTGCTTAAAAAGACAGAAGATATTATGAAAATAGTAAGTGATATTCCACAAAGGCTTATTTTTTGTGCTCATACACATATACCAAGGGTCATTTATCTTCCAAATGATAAAATAATTATTAATCCAGGAAGTGTTGGGCTACCCGCATATGAAGATGACTTACCAATCTATCATAAAATGGAATCGGGTTCGCCATTTGCTAATTATACAATTGTTACAAAACAAGAAGATGATTGGATAATAGAGCAATTACATATTCCTTATAATCAAGATGGAGCAATTAGCAAAAGTGAAATAAATGGTCGTCTAGATTGGGCGAGAGCATTGAAAACAGGAAGAATTTAAAAATTGTTCATGCGAGGCGAATTTTTATTGAGCTCCTAAGTTAAAATAGAGGTGATTATCTTGAATATTAATGTAAAAATTGAACAATTATTTTTAATTGAAGAACAAATTAATGAGCTTTCAGAACTTTTAATAAAAGTCGTAGGAGATGGAGCTTCGATTGGATTTTTACCGCCAATGGGAAAAGTAGATGCAGTGAAGTACTGGGAAACCGTTCTTAGCCCTGAAATGATTGTATTTGTTGCTAAGTTAAACAATCAAATTGTTGGAAGTGTACAATTACAATTATCGACGAAGCAGAATGGAAGCCATAGAGCTGAAATTGCAAAATTAATGACACACCCAAATTATCGACGTAATGGTATTGGTCGTTTACTTATGCAAAGAGCTCACGAAATAGCAAAACAGAAGAATAGATCATTATTAGTTCTTGATACAAGGGAAGGGGATCCTTCTAATAAACTATATACTTCATTAGGTTATATTCAAGCTGGGCGGATTCCTAACTATGCGAAATCTGAGAATGGTGAATTAGTTGCTACCATCCTCTATTATAAAAATAACAATTAATCTTCTTGAACTAACATTTAGTGGAAATAAGGAGCATTAAATGATTAGCCCTTTTTATAGAAAATAGCTGTTTTGGGCACTAGACTACATTTGTAAAAGAGATACGACGTATATAAAAATGTTACGATGCTTTTCCCCTTAGGTAAGTATATATCTAAGGGAATTTTCTTTTTAATTAAGAGAGAAGCATTGCTAAAAAAGCAGTAACCTCTTTTTATTGGTTGTTAATAGAAGAAATTCTAAATTATGTAACTCTCTTTATCGGAACTGTGTTAAAGTAAAGAGGAGATTCTATGAATTAAGGTAATAATTTATATTTTTCGAGACAAAAACATTAAGTAGAAAGAGGTAATATGAAAAATATTAAAAAATCAATAAAATTTGTCGGAGTATTTATTTTAACGTTACTAATCATAGCACTTTTTTTCCCTACATGGACTTCACATATAAAAGGTAATAACAGTATAAGTACATTAGAACAAGTAGAGATAAATGGAAGCAGTCATGAAATTATGATACGAGGTAAAGATAAGGATAATCCAGTTATTATTTTTGTACATGGAGGACCTGGATGTTCAGAAATACCGTATGCCGATAAATACCAAGATTTATTGGAAAGTAATTTTACGGTTGTGAATTACGATCAAAGAGCAAGTAGAAAATCATATCATTTTTTTGAGGACTATTCAAATCTTTCATAAGACTTACTAGTGAAGGACTTATTGGCTATGACGGATTATATTTCAGAACGACTTGGAAAAGAAAAGGTAATTCTAATTAGTCATTCTTATGGTACATATATTGGAATGCAAGCTGCGTATAAAGCTCCTGAAAAATATGAAGCATATATTGGTATTGGACAAATGAGTGATACCGTAGCAAGCGAGATTGACAGTTTGAACTACACTATAAATCAGGCTGAAAATGATGGGAATACAGATGATGTATTATATTTACAAGGATTAACTGAAAAAATTAAAAATGGCGATACGTTTACCCCGCGAAATTATGTTATGAAATATGGTGGGGGATCAAGACTTATTGAAAACCCCGATGGAAATAACATAGGTATGTTGTTTAGTAGTGAGTATAACTTATTAGATGTAATCCGTTATAACTATGGAGTATCCTATTCGCAAAAGACTTTGGTAGATGATGTATTAAAAAAACCATTACCTACTTTCATAACAAAACTTAAATTACCGTGCTATTTTATCATGGGTAAATATGATTATATGACTTCCTCTAATGCAGCAAAAACATATTTTGATATGATTGAAGCCGATAAAAAAGAATGTATTCCTTTTGAGAAATCAGCTCATTATCCACAATTTGAAGAGAAGGAAAAGTTTTATAAATGGATGTGCGATACATTTGTGAAATAAGTACAATTTACTTGCCGAAAGTGTGAACTAGCTTAGGTTTTTATACCAATCTTAACTGCGAATATACGACTCCTGTTTTTCAAAAAATATTGCTTTCCTGTCCGTTATGGCATATATCATGACGCAAAAGTATGTTGAAGGATTGACTTTTCATTGTCAGGAATAGCATTTTGAACGAGTGGGAATCTACTTATCATGTCAAAACATATTATACTGGGATGATCAATGGTTAGTGATGATGACAAATATATAAAGGAGCTCAACTCTCAATGGCAAGAAAATTATTAACACAAAGGCTTCCTTTTTTAGTTCCTATTAGAATCAGACAGCGTAGGCTGTTTAAAAAAGTAAGTGACCGTCTGGCTGGTCATAAATTTTCAAAAACATTTGAGCAAAAACCATTACCTTACAGGATTCATAAACATAAATCATTACTTATTAGAAAGTTAGGTGATACAGATTTGCAGCTACAATATAATAAAATCACCAATTTGAAGCTAGCAATCTGTAAAATAAATCAAGTTGTAATTAAACCAGGAGAAACATTTTCATTTTGGCATCTTGTTGGGAATTCGAGTGAAAAGGCTGGATATAAAGAGGGAATTATTCTAATGAATGGCGAAGCGATAAAGGGAATAGGCGGAGGTCTTTGTCAGTTAGGGAATCTTCTCTACTGGATGTTTCTCCATTCAGAGTTGGAAACTGTGGAAAGATATCGTCATAGTTTCGATCCATTCCCTGACTATGGACGTGTGATTCCATTTGGTACAGGCGCCACTTTGATGAATGGTATTATTGATCTCAAATTAAGAAACAATTCAAATATTACATATCAAGTCAATTTACATCTTGACGAGGAATACATCTACGGAGAAATTAGAGCGTCTCAGTATCCTCCATATAAGTATTCTATCGTTGAAGAAGATCATTGTTTTGTAAAAAAAGTAGATGGTCAAGTATACAGACAAAATAAAATTTATAAAAAAATAGTGAATCGTGCCACAGGTAACTTAGTTGGCAAAGAACTAGTCATGGAAAATGATTGTTTAGTAAAATATGAGGTAGATGCGGAGAAAATAGTGAGTTCATTATAGGCAAGGATTTTCACTCATCTAAAGATATTTTAAAAAACTGGGTAGATAATTTGAAAATAGAATCTTCAGAGGCAAAAATATAGTTACAGTGGATTTTTTATAAAAGTACCAAGTCGAATGTAAACAATTTCACATACCGAAATAGAAAGGGCTCTAGGATAGAATTGAGAAGTATAACAGATTTTCAGGCTTCTTCATATACATTTCTCCCTCTATTTTAAACATGAAATTTATAAGTTTATTTGATACTAATTTAGCGTATGCATATACCCAATAAAAGTGAATAGAATTAAGTTCCATGTCCAATTATGAAAATAACAAATCAAAAAATTAAAATTCGAAATATAGAATCTAGTGATAAAGACTATATGTTAACGCATGAGTCCTGCATTATCTTGTCGCACATCGTAAAAAAAGATATAGAACTGGGCGGAAATGGCTAGAGGAAAGTATCCGCGCTCAATCTACGCGTTTAAGAGCAGAAAACAATTTATCAGTACTTAAAGGATGAGAATTATAACAACGATATAGAGCTTTAGGCAAGTGAACTAAATCAAGCCCTTGTATCAATAAATGAAGCATCTATGATGTTAGATGCTTTTTTTGTTATGTAGAATTTATATAACAAATCTAGGATTTAATGAAATAAACATTTGAATAGATGACCTTACCCTTACAATAATGTAAGACATCTGTAAGGAAAATGAATTTTTACAATGAAAAAATAGAGTTAAACTAGAAATATATCAATTAACTAAAAGGTAGAGTGATAAGGAGTGAGCACATGATCTGGTTAACATTAATCATCGCATACGGAATGTTTTTATTGTATTGTGTTCGCACAGCTGAAGAAATAGACGAGTCTCTAGTATTATGATGATAAAAAGATAATAATGTCTCATGTGATAGATTAAAAACTTTGTATTTTATTCACCTCAATTTGATATTAAATTGAGGTGTTTTTAATGACAATATTTTTTCACAAAGGAAATACCGTAATGCGGAGTTAAAACATTGCACTTTCTAGTGGAATAAAATTCTGTTTCATTTCTATCTATAACTTTCCCTGTTTCCACTCTTTATCATGAATATCTAATCCTTCTTGACCAAAGAAATGGAGAATAAATTCTTTTTCATCGCTATCAGTTTTTCTAGCTAGTTTAAATTCCTCCGCACTTACCTTTTTTCCAGAACGTAAATAATGAATTTCTATAAAGTTTTCAACTGCAGATTCGAAATTTCCATTGTACCATTTGTTCAGAATAGATTCATATTTTGCTCTTTCATCATTATTGATAACATGTAAGTTGTTTTTTAAGTATTGAATGTTTTCTTTGGTCATTTGAACTCGACCTACATCACGGGTACCACGAACGTGAAGATTATTTCCATTGAATGTGAGTTTTTGGAAAGACATATGTATCATCATATCATTTATAATTTGCTCGTCTTTGATTTCTCCAATAGCCTGAGCTGCTTTAGATAAATCATCACTACTAACTACATAACTATCTTTTTGTTGCTTTTGAATGGCTTGAATTTTCGGTTTTTCTTGAACCTTTTTTTCGGTTTTTTTATCATTACACGTTAGAGTTATGTATGTTCCTAATGATAAAGTTACTAAAACAATTACACTATAAGTAATTTTCTTTTTCATTATAAATCCTCCTACGAATATCGTTTTCTTACTTTCATATGATGAAGGCCGGCTAATCCTAATCTGATTAACTACATCTTTTTCGAATTCTTTCACTAAGATTTAGGATAATTTATTAAACCTTAGTAATTTTTAAGCGGGTGTTTAGTCCGTATTAATTCGTAAATTTGTTTGAATCGGTGAAAAAATAAAATGTGTAACAGTATGTGCAATCGGATTTACATCATCAATGAATTCCTCCGCTTTGGTGAAATTTTCAAATTGAATTTTTAACATATAACAAGCATTTCCTGCTATACGATAACAAAATTCTACGTTTGGAAGCTTCTCTATATAATTTTTAAATGATTTATAGTCTCCGTTTTTAACTGTTGCTTCTATGATACATTGGATGGGTAAACCTAATTTCGTATAATCAATTTCTAAAGTATATCTTTTAATTATTCCAAATGACTCCATTTGTCTTACGCGTTCTGTTACGGAAGGTGAAGATAAGTTAACTCTTCTGCCTATTTCACTCATTGATAATCGGCTATTTTTATGTAATTCATCTATTATTTTCTTATCAATATTATCTATTTTCATTTTTAAAATAAATCCTCTTTTTTTGTTAATTATTTAAAATATTTCTCATTAATTCGTTATTGATTTAATGTAATTTAATGGTTTTATTTTCTATTATTAATATAACAAGGAGGGGTTTTAAATGGCAAGAATTATTGAATCAAATTTCGGAGAATCACCATTTCAAAGACTGTTAGGGCATAACATAGAAGTGATGAAACGGTGGTCTCACTTAGGAGATGTATTAGAAAAGGAAGGATTGCTCTCTGCAGAATTAAAGGAACAAGTAAGGAGAACATTAGCACAAAGTAATGGCTGTGAGTATTGTAAAGCAAAAGGAAAGCCTGAGTTTGAAAAATTTAATGAAAAAATATCAATTGCGGTAGGATTTGCGGAAGTATTTTTAAAGCAAAAAGGAGATATATCAAATGCAATCTTTGATATTTTGAGGGAATGTTTTAGTGAAGAAGAAATAAGTGAACTTTGTGCATTTATTGCTTTTACGACTGCTTCGCAATATTTTGGAGCAATGCTTAGATTAGAGGCACAAGAGCAATTATAAAATAATGAATAGAGTATTTAATATCGTTGAAAGCCTGTTTTGATTCTAATCAAAACAGGCGTTTTCTTTTACACATTAACGTTTTTCTTTTTGGAGGACACATATTTCTCATCTAAAAAGTTTGTACCTAATACGCCGAGAATAATCATGATTGCTCCGATAATATGGTAATACGCTATTTCTTCTTGTAAAAAGAGGACACCAGCGAACAGTGTAATTAAAGTAGACACATTGCTAAATACACTCATTTTTGATGCTTCTACAATAGATAAAGTATAATTTGATAGGAATGCTGTTAACAGTGAGGAAAGGATTCCTAAATATAAGATGGAAATTACAAATAACGAGCTTGTAAAGGGCTGGAAATAGAGATGCATAGTTCCAGTTGCAATGTGATTTCCAATTGACAATGTATGAAAGCAAACAAACCCAATTACAGTCATCATATATGTTACATCGATTAATCGAAATTGTTTTGTCATCTTTCGAGCTAGCACGTTATAACCAGCCGATGATAATGCTGATAAGAGAATAAGTATAACACCGGTAAAACTAGTAGTATGAGAGCCTAATCCTTTCATAGCGAAAATGTAAATGACGCCAGATACAGACAACAGAAGCGAAATCTTTTGCCAGATTGTTGTTTGCTCTTTTAAAAAGTAAGAGGCACATACCATTGTGAAGATAGGAATGGTAGCTTGAATAATTCCTGCTTCAGAAGAAGAGGTATACACTAATCCAAATGCTTGAAACGTAAAGAATAAAGCTGGATATAGTATGGCTACAGGTAAAATAGAAAGCATATTTTTAAATGAAATGTTTAATTTGATAAACCCAAATAGTACGGGAATAGATGCGGTTAGAAAAGAAACAGTAAATCGATGAGCTAATGTATCGAGCGGCCCAGTGATTGTAAGGGTTAGTTTTACAAACATAAATGAAAAACCAATAATGCATGTATAAAGAATTGCTGCGGCATACGCTTTTTTAGTTTGTGTCATAGTCACACCTCATATCATCAATTTTCTTACTGGCCAGTATATGTAAATGGTAATGTTTTCTTATGGTTGCTACAATACAAATAAATATGATCTGTACCGGTACAAAAATATATAGGGGTGTAAGCATGTATAAATATTTAATTGTCTTTAATGATTTAGAAAAGTTAATTCAAACCGGTGAATTAAAAGAAGGTGGTAAATTACCGTCTATTCGATCATTATGTGAAAGTTATCAATGCACGAAAAGTACCATTATACGTGCGCTTCAAGAGTTAGAAAAAAGACATATGATATACTCCGTTTTGAAAAGCGGATACTATGTTGTGAAACAAACAAATGAAAATCATGTTAAACATAGTAGTGTCATAGATTTTGCAACATCTGCGCCTGATCCGGATGTTTTTCCATATTTGCATTTTCAGCATTGCATAAATAAAGCAATTGATACATACAAAAATGATTTGTTTATATATGGGACTCCCAAAGGATTGCCTTCGTTAATTCAAGTTGTGCAAAGACAACTAGCAAACTATCAAGTATTTTCAAATGAAGAAAACATTTTTATTACATCAGGTGTGCAGCAGGCATTATCTTTGTTAACTTCTATTCCATTTCCACATAACAAGAAAACGATTCTAATTGAACAACCAAGTTATCATTTGTATATCGAATATCTAGAAACGCATGGCATCCCTGTGATTGGCATAGACCGAACAGCTGAAAGAATCGACTTACATGAATTAGAACGTATATTTCGAACAAAAGACATTAAATTTTTTTATACAATGCCAAGATTTCATAATCCTTTAGGAACATCGTATTCTAAGAAAGAAAAGGAAGCCGTTGTCCGTTTAGCGAAAAAGTATGATGTGTTCATTGTGGAAGATGATTATTTAGCTGATTTAGAAAGAGATACAAAAGCAGATCCGATGTATAGTTATGATGATTCCTCATATGTTATTTATTTGAAAAGTTTCTCTAAAATTATTTTTCCAGGACTCCGAGTTGGTGTTGCTGTTATACCTGATTGTTTAACTGAAAGTTTCTTAACATATAAAAAATTACAAGATATTGATAGCTCGATGATCTCACAAGCTGCTCTAGAAATTTACATAAAGAGCGGGATGTTCGACCGGCATAAACAAAAAATCCGTGCTTCCTACCATGAAAGATCCAAGAAGTTAGCTGCTTCTTTGAAAGAATGGGGTATTCAGAACAATCAGCTGTTTCGATATTACGATTCAACTTTTCCGTGTGTGCACACACATATCATTTTAAATAAGAAGATTATCGTTCAACCACTTATACGAAAGTTACAGCAAAATAAAATATTACTAGATTCGATTGAGAATAATTATTTATCTTCGTTTCCAAAAGAAAAAATATTGAAGTTGAATGTATCGAATGTAAAAACGGAATGGATTGAAGAGGGGATATGTAAGATTATTGATGAGATGAGACGTATATAAACTTAAGGTAGGCTTACTAGAACCTTTTCACTTAGCTTGATGGTGATGAATGGCGATCTTTATAAGTAAATAAAGGAGGCTTTTATACTAGACTACTCATATAAAAGCTCCTTTAGAAATGTTAAACAAGCCTCAATATTTAAATGGTTACTTTCCATTTACTTGATAATACAACTCAAGAAGATCTGCAACTGGGATATTGTTTATCTTCATACCTGTTATGTCACTTTGCTGTATTTCTACGTTCCTAAGATTACTATGAGTGATTTTACTGCCTTTAAGATTGCATCTTTTAAACGTAATTGGATTATCTTCATCTTCAAGGCGTGTATCAGCGAAATGAACTCCATCTAAAGTTACGAAAGGCATTTCACTGTTAGAAAAGTTTAAATCGGCAAATAATGTATTTTTGAAATTTATATTATGGAACTTTGAATGACTAAGATTACAGTTGTTAACATGGCTGTTCATCATGTTACTGTTGCTAAAAGAACTTCCTTTTAGATTTACTTGATAACATTCCGTTTTAGCCATATTACAGTTTTCATATTGGATACTTGAAATATCCTCATTTTCAACTAAGTTTTCTATTCCTGATGAAGTTCCGATTCTTTTTATGTAACAATATTCATCTTCTGTTTTAAAGATTGCTTCATATCCCATCTTTTCATAAAAGAAGTGGTTGTTGATTTGTCTACTAGATGTTTCTAAATCCCACGTTCTTACATTTGAAAACTCTTTTTCTATCAAAGTTATGACTTTTGAGCCTATCCCTTTCCCTTGATAGTTAGAATCTACAAAAATACGGTCTATCCTCCCAAAAGATTTACCTGAAATCGTGACAATAATTCCACCTACAATCGTTTCGTTGTATATAATTTTGAAGCAATTTAACTCTTTAATCATATACTTAGTCATTTCAACTGAAGCATAACCTGGCGGCTGAATGTTATAGTCAATTATGCCCCCACGATCTTGGAGCCATTTTTTTGCTTCTTTATCAAAGGTTCTTTTTGAAATTTCTGTTAATGTTTCAGCGTCTATAATAGATGCTTTCTCAATCCTTATTGTTGACATGTAAACGTCTCCTTTAGACTAAAATAGGTTGCCTTCAATCCTTATATTACCATAAAAAACAATCTTTAGCTTTTAGTTGGTCTGCTTGTATAGTTTAAACATTTAAACGATGCTTTGAATAAAGTTAAAGCGTTTGTGAAAAAGTTTAATCAAATCCTGTCCTGAAAAGCTGGATATTATTCTCTACTAGTATTAATGAGTAAAAGGAAATTCGTATTGGAATGGAGAATAATACATTGTTATCTATTAATGAGGTAGAAAAGACAAAACAATAACACTAATTTAACAGAATGAGGGGGACTATTTTGAGTAATCAAGCTTTTAAACCTACTACAGCAATTCATAATAGATGAAGAATTTTCTGGAGTTATTTACATCAAAGATAACAATGAAGTCTTATTTGAATCAGCATTTGGTTATGCGAACAGGACTGATAAAAAATTAAATACTGTTCATACACGATTTGGAATTGCATCTGGCTGTAAATTGTTTACGGCTGTTGCTATTTGCCAACTCGTTGATAAAGGTATACTATCATTTGACACTCGCCTTGAAGATTGTTTAAACATAAAATTCCCGCATTTTAACAAAGACATAACAATTCATCACCTGTTGACTCATACTTCTGGAATACCGGACTATTTTGATGAACAAGTAATGGATAGCTTTGAAGACATTTGGAAACAGACACCTATGTATCTTTTGAATGACGCAAAAGATTTTCTTCCTTTATTTCAAAAGGGGACTATGATGTTTCGACCTGGAGATAAATTCCACTACAATAATGCTGGATTCATTGTTTTAGGTTTAATCGTAGAACAACAATCAGGACTTTCTTTTACCAACTATATTGAATCGAATCTCTTCCAACAATGTGGAATGAATGATTCAGGATATTTTCCTTTAGATCAACTCCCTAAAAACACTGCCCATGGGTATATAGATAATAAAGATGGAACATGGAGAACGAATATCTACTCTATTCCGATAAAAGGTGGAGCTGATGGGGGTGCTTTCATCACATCATCAGATATGATCAAATTTTGGGAAGCATTGTTTAATCATCGGCTTTTGAGTAAAGATTGTACAGAAATACTTTTGAATTCACAAGTCCATGTTAAAGATGGGGTAGATTATGGATACGGACTTTGGATCACCAAAAGTGGAGAATCTATAATTAAGTATCATGTAATGGGGTATGATCCTGGCGTAAGCTTCCATTCCGCTTTTTATCCTAAGTCAGGAATCAAGATAGTAGTATCTTCAAACAAAAGTTCAGGATCCTTTGAAGTAATGAAAGGGATTGAAGAAATTATTTTCGAGAGATAATCAAACGTTATTCGATTAGACAGTATTGTTGAATAACTAAAGGGGAAATTTTCCAAATGATATCAGGTTGAAAAAAGGATTTTACATTTCTATAACTGAATAAATTAAAAGATAAGGGGGGCGATATTATGAATATAAAAATGAAGAAAGATTTGAAGAACATGTATAAAACTTATAATGAAAAGGGGTTTATCTATTGAATCAAGCATTGCTTATTATTGATGTCCAACAAGAATTAGTTGATGGGAATAATGAAATGAAAAGAGTGTTTAATAAAGAAGCATTATTAGATAACATTAATTTAGTTATTAATAAGGCAATAGAATCACAAGCTTTAATCATCTTTATAAGGGATAAGGATGTTGCTGAAGGGAAAGGCCCTGGGTTTCAAATACACCCAAAAGTAAAAGTGCCAACCACAGCAAAAATATTTGATAAAGCAGCTACAAATGCCTTTTATGGTACGCCATTAATGGATTTTTTAAAGGAAAATGAGATTGGACATCTTGTTATGATGGGATGTAAAACAGAGCATTGTATTGATACGGCGGTTAGAACTGCAACGGTGAATCATTTTGATGTTACTTTAGTTGGGGATGGCCATTCGACGGCAGATTCTTCAATTCTGTCTGCTGAGCAGATCATCAATCATCACAATGAAATACTTCATGGTCATTATAATGTTGATAATTTTTCTGTTGTTCGGACTACACAAGAGGATTTGTTTCAACCAAACCATGACACTTACCGCTAGATCGTCATTTATCCACTTAACTTAAAAAGCGCGTTATTGCTATATTTTCAAATATGGTGAAGGCAAACACGTATAATCCTGTCCTAAAATTAGAACGGGATTATACGTGTTTAAGACAAAGGAGAAGAGAATTTTGAAAAATTCAACTCATTGCGTTATTGGAGAACTAAATCAGTTAATCCCTTTTCTTATTTCTTTGGAGGAAGTAAGTGAAAAGGTATTGTTTAGTCCTATTTGTGAAGGGAAATGGTCAATGGCTGCAATTATCTCTCATTTTATGTATTGGGATCAATATATTTTAGAAGAACGTCTTGCGGAGATGGTGAATGGGGAGTTACTTCAAAAATCTAAAGTGAATGTAGGTGATATGAATAAGTTGGCGGAGGAATATGCACATTCAGGAATTAGTAAGGTACAACTAATTCGCGAAGTCTGTGAGACAAGACAAAGATTATTAGATTCTTTAGAGGATAAGAATTTAGAGATGATTTTTAAAATAGGGTCAAATGAAATGACGGTAAATGAATATTTCAAAGGAATGATGGAACATGACAACCACCATATTAAGCAAATTAAGGAGTTTTTAAGTCTTGTAGGAAATAAAATTTAGTTATAATTGTTGATGCAACTAAAGAAAATGAAACGGCGGAGGGGATTAGAAGATTACTAATTAAAAAGAATACCTCAAAGAACAGAGTAAATCATAGTCTTTGAGGCATTTCCTTTTAACTTACTTTATCGAAATTAAATCACTGCATCGAAGTCAGTTGATTTCGGCTGAGATGCTGCTTTTTTCATTAGCACTTCCCATAAGTGTACAGATTTGTTCCACTCGGCTGCGGCCTGTCCTTTTTGATATATAGCATTTTCATAACTAAGAGTTAGTTGCTGCATATCAGTCGAATTGTAAAGCATATCGATGCGAAGTGCGTACTCTCGTAATGTTTGACTTTCATTACGGGGAATACCGATTCTTGTAAATTGGTTTAAAAGTGCATGGTATGCTTTCGGATATACGGTATCATTTTTTCTGTATTTATAGAAATGAATAATAATAAATGCAATCCATTTCATTCTAGTGGTGTAGAGAATGTACCCCGTGATACTTATTAGAATGGTAGAGAGGATTAAGTGCCACCAAGAAAATCCTTTTTTAGAATCTGTCATCTTTTTAGTAGAGTTTACTTCTGTATCTTCTATTAAACCTTTCAACTTTGCCTCATTGTTCCGCTGATGTATTTGCTCGTTGTCAGAATTAGTTTCTTGGTTATTTTGTGAAGTAGAGGCAGGAGTATTATTTATAAAATTATAGGGATTGGTAAATCCTTTCGTTGGTTCGAACGGAATCCATCCGTATTTTGGAAAGTATACTTCGACCCAAGAGTGTGCGTTATTGTTTTCGATTTTATAAACGTTATTACCTTCTAAACCAGTAAATGTATTGTCAAGTGTTCCTTCTGTATAGCCCTTTACCCAACGAGCGGGAATCCCGATAGAACGAAGTAATACGATCATCGACGACGAAAAATTATTACAGTATCCCTTTTGTGTATCGAAAAGGAATTGATCTACATAGTCTCGCTCTTTACCAGGCACAATGACATCGATTGTTTCGTATACAAATGAATTGTCTGCGAAGTAATTTTCGATAGCTAATACTTTATCGTATCGGTTTTCTTTATCCTTTGTTAGATTGATAGCTAAGTCTTTTACTCGCTGTGGTAATGATTCGGGAAGTTGTGTGTACTTTGTCATGAAATAAGAACTTGTTTCATTACCTTCATTCGGTTTTACAGCTTTCAAATCTTCTATAGAAAACTGTGGGGTTTCATATGTTACTTTATACGCATTTATAGCAGTAGGAGAATCTCCGTTGAACGTATAAATTTTTTCTGAAAACGGGTCAATATTGTATGATATATCAGAAATAGTCTCAACTGATAGTAAACCTGCTGGATAAATAAGATGAGGGTAACTTTTTTGTATCGTAATCGATGCTGTGGATACTTCCGTTTTTGTACTTTGTTCATACCATCTCACAACGTCGTTTTTCTTTTGAAAAGTAACCTTTTTTTCCTTTTCTGAAACCTCCCAGCCTTTACCTGTATAAAAATCTTTTGTTTCTACTCTCCAATATTGTTTGTTTTGCGTTTGTGCCACAAAAACAACTGTATTATCTGCCTCAAATGGCCCGCCTAATCGCGAGTCATCTAAACCGTATCCGATTTTAGAAACTTCTTGTTTTTTACTAGTTTCAGATGTGTTGAATTTTAAAAAATTCATCGTATTGGTCCATTGAGGACTGAATTTTGGAGCAAAGTATGCAATGGTTGTTGACAAGACAATAAATACCGCAATAGGTCTAAGTAATTTCGTGAGATGTCTAGCATAATTTTGTAATTGTTCACTCGCTTTTATTCGTTCAATTTGAAGAAGGCTTAGCATAAAAAAGCCGATAACAATGATACGAATAATCGCGTAATTTGAATTGTATAAATGTAAGTTATGAAAAGTCGAAATATAAGCGATAGTCAAAATAAGAAATAACAATCCACGTTTTTTATGAATCATCCAAAAAGAGATGAAAGAACTTAAAAACCAGAATGATAGAAAAAACAAGAATGTCGGAAAAATTGGAGAAATATCCAGCAAATTCCCTTGAAAAAACAGGGAGGAATTTTGAGAAATATCAGAAACGAATGCTGTGAGCCAAGATGGATTTATAAAAGCATTTTTATAATATAAGGAATGAATGATGAATAAAATTATTACAACCTTTATTGGGATTTTCCACTTCGTTTGAAAAAAAGAGAGGGTGAAGCAAATCCCTATAAATATTACAAAAATATCAAGTCTACCTACGTTTGTAATACCTATTAGTGGTCTTATCCACTCTAGTAAAAGAAGAAATCCGCATATATGTATAAAAAATCTATTCATATCCCATTGACTTTTCACTTGTAATGTTTTCATTTGCTCACCTCAAAAAACACGTTCGTATAATGGTTTTCATAAACCACTTTTACCATTATTTTTCGTTTTTGTAGAGTTTCTAGTATACTTAGCTCTCGGTGTGAGAGTTGGTTTGCTTTTTCTTTCACGACTACTACTATTAATCTTCTATTTTTTATCGCTGCATAATCAGCCGCTTTTTGAATATCGAGAGAAAGATCGCTTGTGATAAGTATAATAGTGATTGGCTGATATATTTTCTTTAATTCCATTTCTACACTTTGAGAGAGCGGGAACATGCTGTCCGCTTGCACTTTCGCTAAATGACAAAAGATTTGTTGCAACTGAGTATCTCCATTATCTAAAGGGAAAATAGTTCGTTCTTTGCCAACAGAGACGAATGACGCTGGTGAATTTTGCTTCAACACAGCCCTCACAATCGAGGCGGTAAATGAAACGACTAATTCGAATAGAGGAGATGGGGTTCTGTCCATAAATATCATGATATTTTGGCTGCGCTGTTGCTCAAACTCTTTCGTCATAATATTGTTTGTTCGTGCAGTTGCTTTCCAATCAATCCAAGAAAAACGATCACCAGGTATATAATCTCTGACACCGACAGAGACTGTTGAGTTTCTTGCTAAATTTATATTTGCCGAAAGCGCTCCTTGTTCGAAATGATTTTCTAGTTGTCGATACTTCATATCTACATACTGGGGATAGACTAAAAAAGTATCAGAAACTGAATAAGTTTCCGCTTTTTCCATAATACCGAATAAATCACCAGTTTTTACACGTACGCGCGAAAAATTGTGTTCTCCTCTAGGAATTGTGTCAATGACGTATTGAAACGAAATATTGCGCTTTAAACCAGGAAAGAGAATTACTTTATTCTCCTTTGTTTGTTTCCGATTTGTAAAATGTGGTGGTAGTTCATCTTCCACAACTAAATAAAATAAGGGAAAAGGGAGTGTTCTCTTTATAGTAATCGTACTTATAAATGGTTCTCCTGCTACATATTCCTTTTGATTCGTTATTCGATTTACTTCAACGTCCCGTAAGGCATAGAAGGGAAGTAGTAATGAGTAAAGGCCGAAAGGGATTGTGCTGTAAAACAAAAACCAGCTTACAAATCCTCCTTGCAGCATGGCGTATACAAATGTTGAAACAAGGCATAAAGGAATTAGCAATAATTTTGCAACGTGATAAATTGCTCGTAGTAGTCGTTTCATCAAAAGTTCGTCGTCCTTTGAGTCGGTACAGTCGTTCTTGCAACGATTTTTGCGATAACTTTCTCTCCCGTTATCCCTTCAAATTTCGCTTCCATTTTTAGAATAAGTCTGTGAGCTAAAACATAAGGCGCTAAAAATTTAACGTCGTCTGGAATAACATAACTTCTGCCATGGATGAATGCATAAGCCTGTGAAGCCTTCATTAATGCAATAGAGCCACGTGGACTGGCACCTAGTTGTATAGAACTATAAGAACGAGTTTGATTAACAAGCTTTACAATATAATGCTTAATCGATTTGTCTATACTTACTTCCTGAACACTTTGTTGTAAATTCAGTAATTCTTCGATTGTAATAATAGCTTGTAAACGGGAGAGTGGATTTGCTTTTTCCATACGATTTAAAATTTCAAATTCTTCTTCTGGTGTAGGATAACCCATTTTTAGTTTCAATAAGAAACGATCAAGCTGCGCTTCAGGTAAAGGATATGTTCCTTCATATTCGACTGGATTTTGTGTAGCCATGACAAAGAACGGTTTTGGTAACGGTCTTGTGATGCCATCTATTGTAATATTGCCTTCCTCCATACTTTCAAGTAAGGCAGATTGAGTCTTTGGCGATGTACGATTAATTTCATCAGCAAGCACGAAGTTCCCCATAATTGGCCCAGGCTTGAACTCAAATTGCAATTCTTTTGGATTATAAATAGAAACACCTGTTACATCTGACGGCAGTAAATCAGGTGTGAATTGAATTCGCTTGTAATCTGCATTAATTGATTTTGAAAGGGTACGGACTAACATTGTTTTTCCGACGCCTGGAACATCTTCTAATAAAACATGTCCTTCAGCTAAGAGAGCTGTCAAAGTTAGGATTGTTTCTTTTCGTTTTCCTACCATTAACTTTTCGATATTGGTAATGATCTTTTCTACAATTGGATGTAGTGTATCAAGGTGCGTCATCGTAATCCTCCTAATAATATAATCGTTTTCTAGTTCATTTACTGTGAAATAGAAATTAATTTAAAGAAATGAGTTTCCTTTGGTTTATTGCAGTAGAATAGTAATCTAAGAGGTAAGCATTTGGATTATATATAAATACAAAGTGAAAAACTGACATAAAAACCGCTTTTTTTAGCTGGGTGAGAGCGTCTGGCCGCGCATAGGAGCGGTCAGTTCCTTTTCCTGCCACATGCCAGGTTTGAAACAAAGGGAGCAGGCGAGTAGCGGGTATGTTGTATTCTACATAGCAGCAATCTATGTGTTAAAAACCAATATAAAAACCACTTTATTTAGCTGGGAAGACTTTGATCATGTATTGCAAAGATTGGAATGTAAAAAAACAGAATGACATATTTTATAATTTCTATATCGCCAAAGGAAATCCTACTTGAAATTTTATAAATATTCAGATTATAATTTCTGACTATATCTAAAATCAATGTTGCTGTTACTTATTTCCCTTAGTATCTTTACTTAGGAAAATTCGGGAATACCATACATTTATTTGATTATTGTGGGTTCCCGTGAATAATGCAATATAGTCGTTACACTATATATTCACATTAATTAACAAAATGAAGTTAAATTGTAATAATATGGTACAATATAGTTTGTAATGGTAATAATTAATTTTTAAAAATTAATTAAGGGAGGGATATACATGGTATATATGCTTGTAAATATAGGAATTAGTCTATTGATTGGCATCATATTCATCTTATCCGCACTGCTATTAAAAAAATATCCACCAACAGATATTAATGCAGCATTTGGCTATCGAACGCGTCGATCTATGAAGAATATTGAGTTATGGAATGCAGGGAATAAATATAGTGCTGAAATTATGAGACAAAGCGGTTTTTTGATGATTTTTATAGGAAGTATAATTAGCCTAACATTTAGGTATCCACATACAATAATTGCACTTATGGCTCTTATGATACTATTAATAATTATTATGATTTTTAGGGTAGAGACGAAATTAAAGGCAATGGAGAAATAAGTACAGTAATTATTTCTGGAAATAATCTATCATACTTTTCGAGAGGACTCCCACCTCTAAACAGATGTGAAGGTGGTGAGGTGAATCGAAAAAAATATTTTATGTTTAAGAAAAACAATAGAAACATACGTTCTTGTTTTGTTGTAATATTTTTTAACAAGGAGGTGAAAAAATGACAACAGAAAATCAAATACATTATAAAACTCTTCAGATTTGGATTAAAAAAGGACATCGTATGTATTCTTATTTTCAAGAATTTTGCCAAAACGCTAAAAATATGTACAATACGACAAATTTTTATATACGACAAGTGTATACAGGTTTGACACAAGGTAAGGAATTGCAACCTTTACAAAAAGAAGTTTTGGATACAATTGATAAAAACATTGGGAAGATGAATGATACACAACTTCTTGCCTATCAAAAGAAATTAGAAAAAGAGAAAACAAAACCAAAAGAAAAATAAAAAGAAGTGAAATGTAATTTGTTTTCAGAACCAACTACAGAAAAACCTTATGTAGATTATAATTTTCTGGATGCATTATTTAAAGCGATGATTCAGAAGGATTATCGTGCTTTACCTACGCAATCTAGTCAATCCATCATGAAAAATGTATTCCAAAATTGGAAGTCTTTTTTTGCTAATTTAAAAAATTATAAAAAGAATCCCAATGAATATACTGGAAAACCTAGAATTCCAAAGTATATTCGTTCTTCTGAAAAGGAAATCCTGTATACAAATCAAGATTGTGTCATTAAACATGATACGTTTTTAAAGTTTCCAAAGACAAAATTACAATTAAACATTGGGAAATTGGGGTTTACTGAGGGTAAACTGAAGCAAGTTCGTGTGATCCCAAAATACAATGGATATGTGGTGGAGTTAGTGATCGATGTTCCTTTAGAACAACAATCCGTCGAAGAGAATGGTCGTTATATGAGTATTGATTTAGGGATTGATAACCTTGCAACCATCGTAACAAACACAGGTATGAAGCCTGTACTTGTTAAGGGCAAGCATGTCAAAAGCATAAATCAATATTACAATAAAATGAAGAGTCATTTTACAAGTCTTCTCAGGCAAGGTAAACAATCAAATGAAGGACCTTTTACTTCTAAAAGAATAGAAAAACTTCATCAAAAGCGCTACCTGAAAATAAAAGACATCTTCCATAAGGCTAGTCATCATATTGTAAAATTAGCTCAAGAAGAGAGAGTTTGCAAAATCGTTATTGGTCAAAATAAAAATTGGAAACAAGAAACGAATATGGGAAAGAAAAACAACCAAACATTTTGCCATATCTCGCATAGTTTATTGATTCAAATGATTACATACAAAGCGAGTGCGGTAGGCATTCAAGTTGTTGTAACTGAGGAATCTTACACATCAAAAGCAAGCTTTCTAGATCATGATTTCATTCCAACGTATGGAACAAATGACCAAAGTGCAACTTTTTCAGGGAAACGAATGAAGCGTGGTATGTATCGTTCTGCAGAAGGAATCGAAATCAACGCAGATGTAAACGCTGCTGCTAATATTTTACGAAAAGTAGTCCCGAATGCATGGACAAACGGGATAGAGGGGTTAGGCGTGAAACAGCTCGCTAGTGTGTTAACTCCACTGACGTTAATCGTTCGTTAGGTCGAAACGTTAGAAACCCCCACTTCAAGCTGTGCTAAGTGGGGGAGTATTCATTGAGATTCGTACGGGGAATGGCAATCATGTTATTGTCAAAAAGCAAAGTGAAATTCAAGATATACTATCAAACTATAGCAATATGGAATTGAAACCTGTGGAGATGAAAGACAAAATAAAAGGTTACCAGTATACGTTAAAGATAATCAATGATGATGGAATGGATTATGAAACTCAAGAAGAAGTAAAGACAGAATCATTGCAGAAATATTTTCAGTAGTAATGCTCACAGAGTATTATTAAAATTTATAAAGGGAAAAAGGTAGTCTTAGTTAGTTTTTAAACCCTATACAAGTTGAGGTGACTATTTGAAAAAATAGGTAGATTTATAATGTGTAACATGTTATACAAAATTCAGTCCGAAATAAAGGGTTTAAATCAAAACATTTGCAATCATATGAAACCCATACAACTTACAGAATAATTTAAATAACGTATGAAAAATACGATGACAAACGTTTCTTAAAGCCTTAGCTATTTAGCGTTTAATTAGATAGCAAAAAATAGATGAAATTACACAGCAAGTGAAATAAGTTAAAAAACAAATTAGTTTGATTTTGTAAAGCAGTTATCAATATTGGTAGCTGTTTTTGGGTTATTGATATATTGTTATTTAGGTTAAACTGTAGATAAAAATTTTTCTTTTACTCGAGGAGTGGTATGGTGAATTTCTACACCGTGAAATGCTGCTGGGCCTAAGCCGACCACCATAAATATGACCACTTTTTTGTAGAATATGTTATGTTCAGAGATAAATATTGAAGATGAGGTAGCTTATATTAAATTTAGATAGCAGAATGAAGAGAAAAGAGTTTCATTTTTCGAAACGAATTGTAATCTAATAAAATATAAAGGAGAAACATATGAAACCATTACACGGAAAAATTGCAGTAGTAGCCGGTGGAACACGTGGTGCTGGAAGAGGAATAGCAATGATGCTCGGTGAAGCTGGTGCTACTGTATATGTGACAGGAAGAAGCACAAAAGGAAACCTATCATCAATGGGAAGAACGGAGACTATTGATGAAACGGCTGAACTTGTAACGAAACTAGGCGGAAAAGGAATCGCAATTCGTGTTGATCATACTGTGAAAGAAGAGGTCGAAGCTTTATTCGCCAAGATTGATCAAGAGCAGAATGGACAGTTAGATATTTTAGTGAATGACGTATGGGGAGGCGATCCGCTGACAGAGTGGAATGTACCATTTTGGGAACATAATTTAGATAATGGAATTCAAATACAAACAACCGCTGTACATTCTCATATCATAACAAGTCATTATGGTGTCCCACTTATGGCGAAAAACAAGAAAGGATTGATTGTTGAAATTACAGATGGTGTTGATTACGAATATCGTGGGAGTTTGTTTTATAGCCTTGCTAAAATTTCAACAATTCATTTAGCTCAAGCAATGGCAAAAGATTTAGCTCCCTATAACATAACATCCGTTGCAGTAAGTCCCGGATTTTTACGTTCTGAAGCGATGTTAGATATTTTCGGTGTAACAGAAGATAATTGGCAAGAAGGGGCAAAAAAAGATCCGCATTTTATCGCATCAGAAACACCATTTTTTATTGGAAGAGCAATTACTGCTTTAGCGAGCGATCTGAATGTTCATATGAAAACAGGACAAGCACTTAGTTCGTGGGAATTAGCAAGGGAATATAAATTCAAGGATATCGATGGAAGACAGCCTGATTGGGGAAGATACTTTGAAGAACATGTAAAACATACTTTATAAAGATTTTAATGAATTTAGGAAAGAATAAATAAAACCTCGTCATTATACGGGGTTTTTTGGTTATGGTCATAGTCTTTCGATAGGTAAGGAATTAGAAAGGGGTTAATTGATATTGACATGTAACCAAAAGGTGTTATATTCTATTGAAGTGAAACCAAAGGGTTGCATTTTATAATTAGGAAAGAAGGACAAGCAATATGAACACATTACAAGATATTAAGCAAACGATCGTGCTAGAAGCACCTATTCAAAAAGTATGGGATACAGTATCAACTGCAGAAGGTATTGCATTATGGTTTATGCCAAATGATTTCAAATTAGAAGTAGGACATGAATTTCATATCCAATCTCCTTTTGGACCATCTCCATGTAAAGTATTAGAAATCGATGCACCCCATCATCTTTCTTTTGCCTGGGATACAGACGGCTGGATTGTTTCTTTTCTTTTAAAAGATTTAGGAGATAAAACTGAATTTACACTTATTCACGGTGGCTGGAAAGAGCCTGACTTTATTCTTCCAAAACCAAATGAGAAAAGTTCTGTTATTCGTGAGAATATGGCATTTGGTTGGATGGCCATTGTGAACGAAAAACTTAAAAAGGTTATTGAACGCTAAGTGTCTCCATCAGCAGAAAATTACGACGTATTCCAAGCGATTGCTGATCCAACTCGTAGAGAAGTACTTCGATTACTGGCAGAAAAAGAATTGCCTATTTCAGAAATAACATCTCATTTTCCGATTAGTCGTACAGCTGTCACAAAACATCTTCACATTCTTTCAGAGGCAAAGTTAGTCAGTGGAAAGAAGGTAGGAAGAGAAAAAATTTATCAGCTGCAGCCAGAGCCTTTACAAGAATTAAAGCAGTGGCTTTCGTTTTACGAACAATTTTGGAATAATAAATTATCCATTTTGAAACATGTAGTTGAAAATGGAGAGAATAGTGGATTGAAAATTGTTGAAACAAAATTGAATACACAAGAGGAATAAGGTCATTTTCTTCTATATGAAAAAGAGTATGTTTGGAACAATTGTTTTAAACATACTCTTTTATATTTGATAAGCAGGATTAAGATTAATTTGAAGATGGTAATACTGTGTATAAATTGCTGTAAAAGGAATGGACCATATGAATATTGTTCTTGAAAGCATAATACTAATTGCTACAGGTGTGATCGTTTTAAAATTTGCGGGAAGTAAGTCTCTTAGTCAAATGACAAGAGCTGAAATAATTGTCATTGTATCAATTGGGCGCATTATAGTAGAGCCTGTGTTAAGTAGGAAGTTAGGAACAACAATAGTAACCGCGTGTACATTTTCAATTGTTTTACTGATCATTCATTATTTAGAAGTGAAATCTCGAAAGGTGGAACAATTTCTAGATGGAAACACAATCGTTATTATTCAAGATGGAACAATTTTAAAGGATAATTTAAATCGTGCCAAAATGACAGAACAGCAATTATTTATGCATTTACGAGGACAAGGAATTCATGATATTCAAACTTTACAGCAAGTAACTGCAGAGCCAAGCGGCCGTATTGGTTATCAATTAACCCCTCAAGCACAGCCAGTTACTCGTGAAGTGCTTGAGAAGATACTGCGACAGTATCTTTCTAAGGAATAGGGAATGTAAATTGTGTCTATCCTTGAAAATCTAAAATTATTCTACGTAACTTTTGGAGCCCAATAATTAAATCTTGATCATTTAGCGTTGAGTAACTGATACGCATATATTCGTATTTTGATGGATGAACAAAGCAAGCTGTTCCCGGTAGAAAAGAAATGTCAGCTTCATTTGCTTTTTTTAGTAATGCGAATGAATTCATTGAATTTGGAAGTGAAACCCACAAATTAAAGCCGCCTTTTGGTACTTGAAAAAGTATTGTATTCGCTAAAGAACTGAGTATTTCTACTGTAGTATCACGACGAATTTGTAAGGCGGTTCGTAATTTTTCTAAATGATTCTTCATTCTTTCTGCCCGTAAAAAAGGGAGAATGGCTTTTTGTGTTAGCAGCGGAGTACCTATATCCATCAATGCCTTGGAAGCGTGTAACCAATCAAATATAGGCCCTTCGGCTAGTAAAGCTGCAATCCGAAGGCCAGGTGCTAACGTTTTACTGAACCCTTTTAAATAAATAACATGACCGCTTTTATCAAAGTGTTTAATAGGAGGTGGAAGTATAATATTATCAAAATAAATCACGCGTGTTGATTAACCAAAATTATACAATCTCCAATTGATTCAAACACCGATAAAATTTCAATGTTTCTTTTATGCTAATCCTCCACTCGAATGGCAGGACGTCACAAAGAAACAGGCGTGTAAA
>NZ_JAMBOP010000034.1 GCF_023715645.1 Bacillus cytotoxicus
TCCTCAAACAAGCGGAACAGAACCGCTTGTTTGAGGAAGAAAATCTAAAAAACAGCAAAACCCACGGAGAAAACTTATTTTCTCCGTGGGTTTTAGTCATTTAAAGGGACTTTTGGGACAGCCCCATCTATCTCTCCATTGAAGCTGATTGGAAATTACACCCCACCGATTTATCGGCGCTTTTTCTAATATATCGGCGCTTCGACAACATTCAACACAAATCACTGCAACTCAATCAACTATTTATTCTGTTTTTCCTTCCCAAGCTAGCATACCGCCGTTCATATTGATCACTTGGAAACCATTTCCTTCTAAAAAGTTCACTGCTTGCATGCTTCTCCCACCAGAAAGACATACAATCACGTACTCTTTCCGTTTGTCTAACTCATGCATACGAAACTCTAATAAACGAAGCGGAATATGAATCGCTTCTGGAATTTTCCCTTCGGCAATTTCCCCTACCTCACGTACGTCAATAATGTTTACTATTTCACGATTCATTAGTTTGTGTTCTAATTCTTTCGCAGTCATTTCTTTCATGTTTCTACATCCTCCTTAATTCCAAGCGTTCATACCGCCTGAAACATTAATAATTTGTTCAAATCCCATTTTCTTTAACATTTTTGTTGCTTGTTTACTTCTCATTCCGCTCTGACAAATGACGATTACTTCTTTACTTTTATCTAATCTATTTGCTTGTTGTCCAAGTTCATTTAGCGGTATATTACGAAAACCTTGAATATGGTTGCCTCTAAATTCACCTGGTGTCCGAACGTCAATCAATTGCTTATTCTTTTTTTTCATTTCCTCTTTTAGTTCTTTCCCGCTTATATTTTTCACTCCCTTAACAGGTAACAAACGAGAAATAATAAACAAAGAAATGAATGCAACAATAGCGATGTTCACTGCTCCATTCATAATTATATACCTCCGATAGTATGTTTCATGATAAAACTCTCGTGCATTACACAATATACATATACCCGCATAGGTATATAGAAATCATTTTTATAATCTGTCAATAAATTGACAGATTATCTACTTTTCACAAGTAATTGTACAGCTTCTTTAATGACATCTTCATTCGCTGTATCACCTTTTTCAAATTGCTCGCGAAGGCATTTTTCTAAATTTGTTCCGACAATTAATCCAATTGTTCGATCTACCGCAGAGCGTGATGCCGTCAATTGTGTAATGACTTCTTTACAATCTTTTCCCTCTTCCATCATGCGCAACACACCGCGAATTTGTCCTTCAATTCGCTTCAAACGATTTTTCATATCTTGATTATATTCCAATGGATAAGCACCTCCAGAGTTTCACTTGTTTTTTGTTAAATAGTATACTCAATCACGGCCTATCAAAATTGACAGGCCGTAATCTCTATTCATGCCAAATGCCATTCGGTAAAGCTGTCCCATACAGCTTAAAACCACCGTCAACATTCTTTACTTCATACCCGTTTTCCATTAAAATACGTGCCGCTACATATCCTCTCATGCCGAGTTGACACGTAATATAAATGTCTTGATCTGTTGGAATTTCATGTAAGCGATCACGCACTTCATCCAATGGAATATTGACAGACCCTTTGATCATTCCTTGTTTTAATTCGTGCGGTTCCCGAACATCGATTAAATATCCGCCTTTTTCCACGATGTCATCAATTTCATGCCATTGCACGGTATCGACAAGTCCTTCTATTATATTGCTTGCTGCATACCCAACCATGTTTACAGGATCTTTAGCAGAAGAATACGGCGGAGCGTATGACAATTCTAAATCTGGTAAATCCATTACCTTCAATTTCCCTTTCAGTGCCGTTGCAATCACATCAATTCGTTTGTCTACACCATCACGGCCTACTGCTTGCGCTCCGTAAATTTCTCCTGTTTCTTTGTTAAAAATGAGCTTTAGTAAAACAGGATACGCATTTGGATAATAACCAGCATGAGAATTCGCTTGGACGTGAACGACCTCATACGGCAAATCTAAACGCTGTAATACTTTTTCATTCACACCTGTTGAAGCAACTGTTAACTCAAATACTTTTGCAATAGATGTACCCATCGCTCCTTTATAGATAGAATCTGCATGGCCATGAATAATATCCGCTAATAGACGACCTTGACGATTTGCCGGTGCTGCAAGTGGAATCATCGTGTCTGTTCCCGTCACAAAATCTTTTACTTCAATCGCATCTCCAATTGCATAAATAGATGGATCGGAAGTTTGCAGCGTTTCATTTACTTTAATCGTATTTCGAACTCCTAACTTCAGGCCTGCATCTTTTGCTAAGCTGCTTTCCGGCTGTACACCGATAGAAAGAATGATCATATCTGTATGAATTTTTGTACCGCTTTTCAGACGAATAACTGCTCCGTCTTCTTCAAAAGCCTCTACCCCATCTTCTAAAATGAGCTGAACACCATGTTTTCTCATATGCTCGTGCACATATGCTGCCATTTCATAATCAATTGGCGGCATGACTTGATTGTTCATTTCTACAAGTGTTACCTCAAGACCACGTTCTCTTAAGTTTTCCGCCATTTCAACGCCGATAAAGCCTCCGCCAATTACGGTCGCATGTTGTGGTTTATTTTCATCAATATAGCCTTTTATACGATCTGTATCCGGCACATTTCGTAATGTAAATAATGCTTTCGCATCTTTAATTCCTGGAATTGGTGGAACCATCGGCTTAGAACCTGGTGACAGAATTAAAACATCATAGGATTCTTCGTAAGTTTCATTTGTCACTACGTTTTTCACAACAATTGTTTTTTCTTCTTTATTTATTTTGATTACTTCACTTAAAATGCGAATATCTAAATTAAAGCGCTTAGACATTTTTTCTACTGTTTGCACTAACAACTTTTGTCTTTCTTGAATCACTCCGCCAATATAATATGGCAGTCCGCAGTTAGCAAACGAAATATACTCTCCGCGCTCAAACATCACAATCTCATCCTCTTCACTTAAACGACGCAAACGTGCTGCAACGGATGCTCCGCCAGCTACTCCGCCAACTACAACAATTTTTCTACTCATACTTTTTCTCCTCCTTACTTATACCCGTATAGGTATATATTAAACATAAAAAAATAATTGTGCAACATTTCAAGCTCACTCTCACTATTTATTCACAAAATCGAAACGAGTAAATAATTTTAATTTTTGTAACATTCTGTTCGTATCCCGTTCATATTCTTATTTTAAAATCTTCCTGAAAATAAAAAGAGGAGGTTATAGCTGTGATCCATAAACTTGCTCGCTTCATCAGTAGTCCAAAGGGTGCCAAAATCGTGTTAATCGCTTGGATTCTTACTATTGGCGTTTTAAGTATTGTCGCACCATCAGCTAAAAAGTACACAACAAGCAGTGGTGAAGGAAGCATCCATGAAGATACGCCGTCTGCTGTAGCGCAAAAAATATTGGATGAACAATTCCCATCCAAAGATGGCGCAGTCGCCCTACTTGTGTTTCATGGGAAATCTGCCATCACTGAGGCCGAGCGTGCCAAAATCTCAGAAATTAGCAAATGGCTTTCCTCAGATGATAAACCCAAAAATATCGCAAGTGCCTTACCATTTCACCAACTCCCAAAAGCCACACAGGACAAAATGTTCTCCAAAGATAACACAACCATTCTTTTAAATGTTGCCCTGACAAAAGATTTAGAATCCGATCAAATTTATGCGACATTAGACCAAATTCGAAATCATATAAAACAAATGGATATCGGAGAGTTAAAGCTTGAAATTACAGGCCCAGCTGGAATTGCAGCGGATACGATTACACTGTTCAAAAATGCTGATTTCGTCTTAATGTTTGCAACAATCGGATTAATTCTTATTATATTAATCATCATTTACCGCTCCCCATTACTCGCAATCTTTCCATTACTCATTTCCGGTATCGTATATGAAGTAGTCGATCGCATTTTAGGATTGGCAGGAAAAAATGGCTGGTTCGTCGTTGAGAAGCAAGCTCTTTCCATTATGATGATTCTACTCTTTGCTGTATTAACGGATTATTGTTTATTCATATTAGCTCGTTATAAAGAAGAGTTAAAAAAGACGAGTCCGAAGTACGATGCGATGCAATATGCATTAACGCAAGTAATGGAACCGATTTTATTTAGCGGCGGAACCGTGCTGGTTGCAATGCTGACATTGTTCTTTGCAGTTTTTAATGCATATCATAACTTTGCCCCAGTATTTTCAGTTGCCATGGTGTTCATTTTGCTTGGAGGCATCACCCTCATTCCCGCTCTCTTTGCACTCGTTGGCCGAAAAGCATTTTGGCCATTCATTCCAAAAGTAGCTGAAAAAGAAGAAAAACTGGGCGGCTTCTGGACAAATGTCGGCGCTCTTATAAAGAAAAAGCCTTCCATCACAGCAAGTATACTGCTAATCATGCTTATTCTTAGTTCGCTGAACGTTGGCTCTATGAAATATTCATTTAACTTAATGAAGTCATTTCCAAAGGACATTTCATCGCGGCAAGGGTTTGAAACTTTAGAGGAAAACTTCCCGCCAGGACAATTAGCGCCTGTCACTGTCATTGTAAAATCAGACAAGGAAATTGTCTTAGATCAATCCTTTCTTGATAAATTAACTTCATTATCAAACGCACTAAAACAAATAGATGGGGTAAACACCGTCACACCTGAAATTACTTCCGCACTAACAAATGCGAACTTACCAAAAAACTTCTTATCAGAAGAAAAACATGCGATCAAACTGCAATTAACTTTACAAGACAATCCTTACGACCAAGCAGCTTTAAAAACAGTAAATGCACTGCGCGAACACAGTACCAATTTGTTAACGAAGAGCGGCTTTGATTCCCAGCAATATTCCTTACATTATAGCGGGCAAACAGCGCAGCAATTAGATGTGCAATCGTTAAACGCAAAAGATACAATTGTAACGTTCTCGCTCATTTCCGTTTTCATTCTCATTATGCTGGCCTATCAATCACGCTCAATCATAATTGCGTTAACGATGATGGTCACAATGTTACTTTCTTATTCCGCAACCTTAGGACTAGGTTGGATGATCTTTCATCATATTTTAGGCTACGACTCGATTAGCTATCGCCTTCCTGTCTACACCTTTGTATTTCTCATTGCATTAGGAGTCGACTACAATATTATGCTCGTATCCCGCATTAAGGAAGAAGCACAAAAATATGAATGGAAAGAAGCGGTGGCGCGCGGGGTTGCCTTAACAGGCGGCGTCATTTCATCAGCTGGTATTATACTCGCAGCCACATTCAGCGTACTTATTACGCAGCCGCTTCAAGAACTTTTCCTGTTCGGGTTAACAATGACAATGGGGATTTTAATTGATACGTTCCTTGTTCGCGGTATGCTGCTCCCTTCGATTTTGATCTTTTTCAAACCGAGACGTTCCAAGCATGTTTCTTCCTTCCAAACCGATGTAAAATAGCCGTAAAAATGAAAAGTGTGCATTCCAGCACACTTTTCGTTTTCTTTGCAATTGTAATTAGGTAATAAGGGGTGTATTTATAAGTCCAAAAGAAATAAACAACAAGTACTACAAGATAAGATAGATGAAAAAAACTTCCTTCCCTTCTAACTCCCTAAGTCTATTTAAATGACAAAACCCCCTTTTTTAGGGGGGCAAGAGCCTCTGCCGCGTGTAGGAGCGGTCAGGGCCTTTTCCTGCCACATGCCAGATTTGCAACAAATGGCATGTGGCGCTTTGTTTGTTAAACAATCAAAGTGGATTCATATATCAATTGCTTTGTAGATGTAGATCCTTCCAATCTTCTCTTAATAGGCCAAACATATATACGTCATGGAATTTGCCAAATCTAAAAATTTCATTGCGTAAAGTACCTTCTTTTACAAAGTGACATTTTTCGTATGAACGAATCGCATTCGCATTGAAACCAAACACTTGCAGTTTAATTTTATTAATGTGAATGTAATTGAAAATAAACGATATTAAAGTGTTCATCGCGTCTGTACCAAAGCCTTTATTTTGCCATTGTGTGCCGATAGAAATGCCGACAAAACAAGTGCTATTTTTCCAATTGATTGCAAAGACACCACACGATCCAATTAGTTCATTCGATTCCTTATCAAAAATACCAAAAATAAATTCTTCTTTTTTACTGCTAATACCATTGAAAAACGTTTTGTTGTCTTCCAATGTCGATGGAAACGGAATGTCATCATTTGCGAGTAATAGCGTACGTTTTTCATTTTCAAATTGAGCAAAGCGCTCAATTTGATTTTGTTCCATTTGTTTTAATATAACCGTTTGACCTGTTAAAAAGTGATTCAAAAACTGTTCCATGTTATTCTCCCTTTATTAAGGGGTGCAGCCTGAGGTACAACCCCTTAGATTTTTTGTTGGTGAAACAAAACATCTACTGCGATTATCGCAATCATATTAACAACTCCTTTTGGTTAATACTTCTATTATATCTTATTTTTATATATTTGAAAATTCTGTATTATATTTTCGAAAAAGGAGTAATGTCAGCTCTATTTCCTGCACTCAAAATGTTGAACATTGTCGAAGCGTCTTTAAATCGTGTCGAAGCGCCGATATATTGAAAAAAGTGGTCGATATATTAAAAAAATCGCCGATATATCAGTGAACATATAAGAAGGAGTTGATTCAAAAGACATCTACATCTCTTTTGAGTCAGCTCCTATCTCCTTTTTCTCTTTATAATGGACACTTTTACCCACAAAACGTATGTCATTTATATATATCCAACTTATTGCTATGCAGAGTAAAAAGCGCTGTGCTACTTGTTTGCTCACTTTGTTTGAACATCGCCCGTGGCCAAAAAAGGCCCTGCCCGCTCCAAACACGGCCAGACGCTCTCACCCACCTAAAAGAAAAGGTTTTTGTTTTCTTTAAACTCGTCTTTTGTAACTTTCTGTTCATATTCCGTTCATATTTCCTCTTTATGATAAGAGCATAGAACGAAACAAGGAGGAACGAACCTAATGTTTTTAGCACTTAAAGAATTAAAACAATCGAAATTACGTTACGGGTTAATTGGTACAATCATGATGTTATTATCATTTCTTGTACTTATCATATCGGGCCTAGCAAATGGTTTATCTCATGCTAATGCCTCTTCTTTCATCGAAATGAAGGGAGAAAAATTTATTTTATCAGATGATGCAGATGGGAAATTGTTACGCTCTCAAATTAAGCAAGAAGATGTAGATAAAGTATTAGCACAAGTTGATGAAAAAGATGCAGTTCCAATGCATATTAAAGTATCAACATTTGAAAAAGAAGGAACTTCAAATAAAGTTGATGTTGCTGTTTTCTCAAGTAAACAAGATTCATTCATTGCTCCAAAAGTGATTGAAGGAAAAAATGGTGCGTTAGCAGGCAATGAGATCGTTGCTGATGAATCTATTAAGGAAAAAGGAATTAAGCTTGGCGATGAGCTAGTAGATCCTATTTCTAAAAAGTCTTTCAAAGTTGTCGGATTTACGCAAAATCAAATGTTTAGTCATTCACCTGTTGTTCATATGAATGAAACTGAATGGGACGCTATTGCGCTTCCACATCAAAAAGATTACAGTGTGATCGCCCTAAATACTGATAAAAAAATTGATAACGCAAAAGTTGTTGATAAAAAAGACGTACTACAAAGTATTCCAGGTTATAAAGAAGAACAAGGAACATTAACGATGATTATCGCGTTTTTACTTGTTATTTCAGCATTGTTAATTGGCGTTTTCTTCTATGTCATTACATTACAAAAAACACATCAATTAGGTGTATTAAAAGCGATCGGAACGAAAAACTCATATTTAGCAAATACGTTAGTTGTACAATCTATAGTCTTAACTGGCGTTGCTCTTATTATCGGCATTGGCTTAATCTTTGCTGTAGAAACTGTTCTACCAGCTAGTATGCCGTTCTTATTAACACCAACAACAATTTTGCAATATACAGGTGCTTTTATCGTAATTAGTATACTCGGTACATTAATTTCTCTATATCAAGTATTAAAAGTAGATGCATTAGAAGCAATCGGAGGTGGCATGTAATGGTAACAGAAGTAAAATTGGATAACCAAGCGTCATTATTAAAGCTTGATCAAGTAAGTAAAACATACGGCCAAGGAGAGACAGAAGTAACTGCTCTCCACCCTATTACATTAGATGTAAAAGAAGGCGAATTTATCGGTATTGTTGGTCCATCTGGTTCAGGGAAAAGTACATTGCTTTCCATCGCAGGTGCACTGCTCTCTCCTTCAAAAGGAAACATTTATGTTTCAGGTCAAAATATAACAAGCTTATCAGAAAAGGAAATGACGGATATTCGCTTACGAAAAATTGGTTTCATATTCCAATTCGCAAACCTCGTACCTTTCTTAACGGTAAAAGAACAACTTCTGTATATCGCTAAGTTAAAGGGACAAGATAAAAAAGAAGCAAGTCAATTAGCAGAGCAATTACTGAAAACATTTGGATTAGAACATCGTATGAATCATCATCCAAATCAACTTTCAGGCGGTGAAAAACAACGTGTAGCAATCGCTCGTGCGTTCATGAATGATCCAGACTTAATTTTAGCTGACGAACCAACTGCGAGCCTTGATTCAAAACGCGCAAGAGAAGTCGTTGAATTAATGAAGCAAGAAGTAAAGAAACATAAAAAAGCAGCGATTATGATTACACACGATGAAAAAATGCTTGATGTATGCGATCGAATTTTAACACTTCGCGATGGAAAATTATTGCGAGAAAATGAAGCGTAAATCTCATTAATTAAAAAACTTTCTTATCCCTATTTCCATAGTGAATAAGAAAGTTTTTTCTTTGTTCACAAGTGCCTCTTCATTTTTTGTTTACAACATAATACAATTTAAATATAATGTTTACGCCAATTTTATATGTAATACTGTGTTCATATTCCATTCATAATTCTCATGTAACATGATCTATATAAGGAACATGATTGTTAGAAAGGAATGATGAACGTGTTAGCATCTGCTATTACATGTATTACAGCTGCGCTCATCTTTTATACAATTGGCGTATGGAGTGAAAAATTCCAAAAGACATTAAAAACTTGGCATGTCGGCATCTTTTGGCTCGGGCTCGTATGCGACACACTCGGGACGACATTAATGGAAAAAATGGCACAAACAGGATCCCTATTTAGTTTCCACGGAATCACAGGTCTAGCAGCCATTTTACTCATGTTATTCCATGCTGTTTGGGCAACGATTGTGTTAATCAAAAAAGATACAAAAATGATAACAACATTCCACAAGCTAAGTATTATCGTCTGGTTCATTTGGCTCATCCCATATATTTCTGGCCTTATATACGGCATGACAACCCACTAATAATCGCAGTCTACTATCCAAAAAATAAATATTGCTAATGCTACCTAGGAGGTATATGATGAAAAAGTTATATAATGCAGCATTCACTTATTTAATTATCGGTTTATTATCAGGTGTATTCGCGAGAGAATATTCAAAAGCGCAAGGAATTCAAGGTACTACATCGCTATTCAAGTTGCACACACATGTGCTAGTTCTTGGATTTATATTCTTCTTAGTTGCCTTTGCTCTATCAAAATCATTTGCATTCCATGAGGCAAAAAGTTTTAACATGTGGTTCATCGTCTATAATTTAGGATTAGCTTTAACAGTTGGTTCAATGGCGACCCGCGGACTTCTTCAACTCAATGGAGCTGATTTTGAAGGATTAAGTTATATTGCCGGAATGTCTCATACGATCATTGGTATCGCTCTCGTTTGGTTTATGATTCTATTAAAAAAATCATTCAAAGGATAAAAGGTGGTCAAACATGAACTTAGCTGTTCTATCAAGTATTGTCGCTCTTTGTATGGCTGTTGGAATGATGTTTCTTCGCCTAAAATCAGCAAAGAAACCTGTAACACTTAAAAAAATTATCCTCCCGCCATTTTTTATGAGTACGGGAGCATGCATGTACATCTTACCAGAATTTCGCTTAACATCATCTGAAATTCTCGAAGCAGTTATCGTTGGTTTATTTTTCTCTATTTTTCTTATTAAAACATCAAAATTTGAAATACGCGGAAAAGACATCTATTTAATACCTTCTAAAGCATTTATCTTTATTTTAGTCGGTTTACTAGTTGTCCGCCTCGGTATGAAAGAATATTTAAGTCAATCAATTGATTTAGGACAATTAAGCGGTATGTTCTTCTTACTCGCTTTTGCGATGATCGTCTCTTGGAGAATTGGCATGTACCGTTCGTTTATAAGATTACAAAAAGAAATGAATTTTGCAAGCAGTAGTGTTTAATCAAAAAAAGTCCGATATTGTATCGGGCTTTTTTGATTAAACACTTTTATAAATTGATAATAAAGTTATTTAATTTGGATATAAAACTATAAGAGCCTTGCTACATTTTATTGTAGTAAGGCTCTTTAAAGTTGTTTCATTCTTATTCGACTAAAACACCCGATAGATAGTTTAAGTACATTCATTTACAAAAAAGATTATTGCGATAATATATATTTATAATCACTTTTAAGTATTGCCATAATAATTTCATCCGAGTACGTATCATTATAAAATAAGGATTGACGTAAGGTTCCTTCTTTTACAAACCCAACCTTTTCATAAGCTCTAATTCCACGTGAATTATGGCTAAATACTTCTAACTGTAAACGATTTAATGTGAGTTGTTCAAAAACAAACCTTAAAACTATTTTAATCGCTTCAGTTCCGTATCCATTCCCTGTTAATGAAATGGAAACCATCGATATTCTGAATCCTGCTCTTTGGTTCCCCTCATCGATATCTAAAATCGATAACTCTCCAATCATTTCGTCAGTGTCTTTTAAACAAATAGCGAAATCATAGCGACTTGAATCATTATTTATATTAGCTATATGTGTTTTAATTTGCTCCAATGAAAAATCAGACTTGGTTCCAGTCATATATCGTATTTCTTCATCCATTGTAAGTTCTAATATAATAGGTGCATCTAGCTCACAAAGGGGCCTTAAATAAATTCTTTCACTCTCTAATCTCATTTTAACTTTCTCCTTAAGGTTAGTAATCAAATGTATAAATATTCTTAATCTAAATGGAATAAAAGTTTTATTTCACTACATCTTTTTTATAAACGGGTAAACTTTCTTCAATTAACTTTTTCAGTAATACGGTAAGTGTATATACCCCCTCCTTTAATCAGTTAAAAATTAGATATCTGTTTTTCTTCCGCTACGTCACACTCTACTTCTTGTACCTTCGAATCATTCAAACTTGATTTTTCAAATGCATTTTGCAACCCTACTAACATCAAATTAGCCGCAACGACTGTTAATGAGAAAAAAATAATGGGAACGAGCGCAATCCAAGGGTGAATAGAAAGCATGTGAAACTTATCTCCAATTAATCCAGACCATTCAAATGATAACGTTCGCGGCGGTTCTTTTGCAGGACTATGATCAATAACTGTTCCGCCGAAGAACATCTTCAATACTCCTAAATGCGCCAAAACGAGAAGAACTTTATTGAATTGCTGTACTAATAAAATGACTAACGTAGAACGAAGCTGCGGAAATATATGTTTACGTAAAATGTGAAACTTTGATCCGCCTAATACAGAGGCAGCTTCCACAAATTCTGTCGTGAATAGCTTTTTCACTTCATTTGCTACATAAAAAGATGTTGTCGGCAGCGCAAGAATAGTAAGAATAAACATTTCGAAAAGAGCACGTTGATAAAACGGCTGCTGAAATCCATCTATCGGCATCGACATTACATTTACTAGTAAGAAGTACGCAATAATCGTCAGCGGCATAATCGTAAAACTATCAAAAAACGATTCAATCTTACTGCTCCAACTTTTCAAAAACGTACCGATCCCAACGCCAAACACAATCGCAAATCCGACCTGCAGCATGGCAATACACGCCGATAAGCCAATGGTATACTTTGCACCTTGGATAATGACATGAAGCAAATCATATCCATACATATCAGTACCTAGTAAAAAATGAGTAGACGGGGAGAATGGCGGCGCCCCAATCAAGTTCCCATTCTCATAAAGGGCTGTCACTTGCCTAATTTGACCATCGTTGAAAATCGTATTCGCAATACTAGCAAGTAACAGTATAACTAAAAACAAAAAACTAAACAGAAACTGCTTTTCTCGTACAAGATGTTTAATCACCTACACTCCCTCCCCTCTCATAACAGCAGGTACAAATAGATCATAAGCTTTATAAATAATGAAAAATGGAATATAAAGCAATAACAGCGTCACAACGAACACTTCTGGAAATGGATATTTCAAAACAAAATACACAATACCAGGAATATTAAACAAATACTCAACCATCAACAAATTAGAAAACATAAACCATACAATCGTCTTGGAATAATGGAACATCGTAAACAACACATTGCGGAGCACATGATGACGAAATATGTGATAGAAATTCAAACCCTTCGCACGAGCATACGCAATATAATCTTTTTGCAGCTCTGCTTCCACTTGCAGCAAGAAAATACGGGTTAACATAATCGTAGGGGGAATACTTAAACAAACAACAGGCATCAAAATGGACTGCTTTTGCCATGTAGTAGCGATATTGAACACCATGATATTCGTTTTATGAAATAACCAAAGCACCAAAATTTGAAAGCACATAATGATGAACAAATCAGGTACCGATTCTAATATAACCAACACAAACTTCATTTTTTTCAACTTCTCATAGCAAAAGCGAATAATCAGATAGGTAAAACAAAACGCACATACAACCGAAATAAACAGTGATAGCATAAATAACCACAAAGACTGCCCATAAAACTCAAAAATTTGTGGAAATATTTGCCGTCCTCCTTTCCCATACGTCAAATGAGAAAAATTCAATAACTTTCCACATAAGTTCCCAAGAGCTTTAAAATAATTACTTATATCAATTTCCATTCCTTTAAACAAACTCGGTAGTGAACTTAAACAAAGAATACCCGCAACAGCTAGAATGAGTTGTGTGATCGCTGTGGTTATTTTTTGGAGTTTGATTGTTTTCATAGCACCCTCCCCTTTTTCTGTTTCTATAACCCCTAAAAACACAAAATATTCAATTATTTATAGTTATATATCCCCTTTATTACTTAATAAACTTTTTAATATAGTATTACTTATACACAGATACTCATTAGACAATAAAGGATTACTTTTTTCATAATAAGAAGCAATCTTCTCTGCGTATTCTGAAGCCCTTTTTAAACGACTCCCCTTTCTCATAACGGGTACACCACACTTAATTAAATAGTCAATTAAAGACTCCTCTTCTCCCAATGCCTGTAGATACAGCACATTTAACCTCACATATTCAGGATTTTCTTTGTTTTCAAAAATATAAAGTTCTTCTTTTAACATTTCAACTACTCTTTCAAACTCTTGCATTTCCACAAGAATTTGTGCAATATTTCCTAATGTTAAGTAATAAGTTTCTGTATATTTTTGTTTTAACTGCAATGATTTATAATAATAATCCAATGCTTTTTCTTTCTTCTGCTGAGAATAATACAAAAAGCCAAAATTATGCAAAATCCTTGCCGTTTCTGACACATTTTGTATCAATTCAGCATCGTCTAGCATATCCAATAAGATTGCTTCAGCCGCCATATATTCACCTGTTCTAGAAAGATGAATTGCAATAATTGTTTTAACATGAAATGTCCGATAAATATTACTCGTTTCTTGAAATACTTTTAAAGCTTTATAGCCGAAATGAATAGCTAAAGCAGAATGATTCAACCTACTATGTACTAACGATTTGTAATAAAAATATTCTTTTATTTTATCGCCATAAATTTCAACCGATTCACTAATATCATTTAATATTTCTAATGAAGTGGTAAACTCCTTCCTTTTAAAAAAATATATAGCATATAAAAAATTTGATAAATACCTTTCATATTGGGAAAATTTCCTTTTATACCTATTAATCTTTTCAAACACTTTTTCTATTTCATCCAATTGATCTAAAAACAAATAATATCTTAGTTCACATAATTCATATAAAAAAATAAGTTCCGTACAACTTATATACTCTTTATGGTCGTTCAAAAAGTTGTGTAAAGAATTCGCTTTCGCTTTATTTAATCGCTCTATCGCATCATAAAAACCAGCTATTTTCTTCTGGAAATCTTGAATTTTTCTCTCTTCCTCTTCAACGGAGATCCCTAATCGATCACATAATAATTTTAAAGTATCTATATTTGCTTCTTTAGAGTTGTTCTCGATTTTGCTTAAATGTGTAACTGAACATATTCCGCTACATAATTGTTCTTGTGTTTTACTCTGTTTTTTTCGGTGGTAATAAATAATTTTCCCAATACCCATACGCCTCACTCCTTTCCATTATTTCCTATGTAAAATTTTATCAAATTTTTACTGAATATTAAATAAAATGTAGTATTTTTCGTAACTACTCAGTCACTCTATAAAAAAAGCATTTTTTAAACGGCCCTAAGGGACTGGCTATGCGTAGGAGCGGTCAGGGCCTTTTCCTGCCACGCGCAAAGCTTTAAAACAAAGAAAGATAGCAAGGTGTAGGTCCATTTTCAACTTCATGACAGCAATCTATATTTTGAAGAATGAAAATAACTTTCTATAGGTAATAAAGGGCGTATTTTCGCTACAATCATACTCCTTACCTAACGGCTAAATGAAGGGTATGGCTGAGTAGTTACTATTTTTCTATTCAATTGAAATGACATCATTTATACTAAAAAAACATAGAAAAGGAGCTTGGATCACTTCCAAACTCCTTTTCTATCAAACCTTTAAGAATGATATAGCTCCAAAACCTTCTCCACTACAATATCAGCAGTATCCTCTTCTGGAGGCATCCACAACTTCGTAACTGGTCCGTAGACCACAGGATTTAATTCTACTTCATACCCACCATATCTATATTCTTCTTTTGTAGGTAAATAACCAACATAACCGTTCGTATAACCACCAAAAAAGGCAAGTTCGTTATTCAATTTCTCTTTAATCTCTAGAGCTGTTTCTGAAAATGGCTCCATTGGTATTCCAGAAAACAACCCTTCATTGATTTGAAGTAACTGAATTTCTAAATCAATTGTTAACTGTCTCATATTTCGGTTGTATTTATCTAACATGATCGTCAGCCACTCATCAGTATTTACACCCCAATGTGTTTCAGCTACTTGTGCCATCCTCTTGATTTCTTCAGGTTCAGGAATGTCCTGTAACTTCATTTGTAGTGTGCTTGAAACGGCTTTTAACTTTGAAATAGAATTGTAAGTAATTGTTGGCAACGTCGTTAAGACATTCCCACTTACTATGTAAGCCATTTGTTTTAATGATTCCATTGAACCACGATATTTTGCATTCACATTCCCCGCCGATCCCTGCACAATTACTACAGGACAATTCAGTGTTTGTTCGAGAATTTTCCTCGTTAAACCCGGGTAATCAGCTGATAATCTATCACTATCACCCCTTAAAACATTTGGATGCGCCGTACAAAATACAATAATTCCGCTTAAGTCCTTTGTTTCATCGTTTCTGATTGCTAGGACGCCAATCCGTTTATCCACAACTCCATTTACATCAGCACCCATTTTCGCTTTGCCATCAGGTGTTTTCTCTCTTCGATTCACCCCTATTTCCCCTAATGTTACGTTCCAACCAACCTCAGACGGTTGCATGTTGTCATTCGCATTAACAGTTGCTCTTACTACATTAGCGATTAAAATCGTTTTATAAGACTTTACTAACTCATCATCACCAGCTGTTTCGGGGCCAGAATGAGTATGAGTATAAACAACCATTATGTTTTCAAATGGAAGATTCAACTCATTGGCGATTTGTTCCCGAATGATTACGGTATCTTCTATTAACATCCCTATGTTATCAATGCTGATGAATACGGACTTTGTTTGATTGTTTTCAAATACATATGCGGTTGCATAAATGTGTTCATCAATATTACGGACTCCTGTTTCTCTGTGGTATCCAATGAAGTCGATACCTAAAGGCGGTGTGATATCTACCTTATATATTCCTACTTTACTCATTTGAATTTCTCCAGTTATTTATTTATGTAATTAGTTATTTCATTCAATTAAACTGCCGGAATTTGCTTCTGCTTCTTGAAATTCCATTTTGAATTTTGTTGAACGATATTTGGTTTTGTATCTTGAAATAAGAGCCTTATAGAAGTTTCTCTTTTTTTAAATACTAGGATTATAGTCCCCATCGAAATGAAATTCGTATTCATTGTCGATTCGAATATAGCCTAGAATGTTTTGTTCCCTACTCCTACAAAAAACGCTTGAATAGTTCTCATTATCTTTGTTCCCTTCTGCGACAAGAATTTCTTTGTCTTCGCAGTCAAGGACAATTCCAATATGGTCGTGAGAATGATTTGATAAAAGCTTTTCATAAATAACTATATCGCCGCGTTGTGGTCTAAAGTTCTGGTCATCATAATTAAAAAATCCAGTTTCGGGTAGTTGAGCCCACTCAAGTATAGCACCTACACCAGCTAGTCGATAATTACTGTTTGGATAACGTATCGGCAGCAAAATTCCTGCCTGCATACAGCAATGGTATACGAATGCTGCACACCAATTCCCTTGGAGTACTTTATATATATCGGGATCAGGCCAATAATGGTAAATTTCGGTATACAGTTTATCTTCTGGAATTCCAATAATGTTTTGACTTGCTAGTTCTTCTGAAATATCGGCCAACAAGCTTCGTTTATCTTTTCCGTTTTTTGTAATCTTTTCATTATGATTGGTTGAAACTACTTCTTCAAATTGGTCCTTTGGAATGGATAATTCGCCACATACATTATGAAATCTTTGAACATCTATATAAGATCCAGTGTGATCCAAGTTCTGAAAGAAATTATTGAGCATAATAGCATCTTTGATTAATTCATCGTATGGACCGTGGATTTTCCCACGCTGATTCTGGTAGAATATTGCCCGAAGAATGGTAAGTTGTTCATCCTTAGAAAAAATATTTACATCTCTTATGATAGGTCTAACCGCTTCAGCACTATTAATACCGGGAAAATAACTAATACTAGTTTTATAGAAATAATAGTTGTGAAGTAAACCTGTGATAGCCGCAATTTCTGTCTCTAATCCTCTCTTCATGGCAAGCATCGAAGCGAAAGATGATACTCCATTAAGTTGAGCATAAGCTTCTTGTCTGTTAACTAAGTTGTCCAAATCAAGTATTTCATTAACAAGTACACGAATACTTTCAAGCCTGTTTCTTGAACTATTCACAGATTACCCCACTTCCTATTCCACTGAATAAGATATTAACTTTTCTACTCACATGATAACACAACATTCGCAATTTTCACTTCTTTATTTTCATGTCAAACAAACCTCCCGATTACGAAAAGAATTTAAATCGTATACATGAAATGAAAGACAAAAAGCCACTACATACATAGTGGCTTTCCTCATCACACATACTTCCGATGCACCATCTTCCCATCATACGAAAACACAACATTCTTACTCTCTACAATCGACTCCATATGCACCGTTCTTCCCCATAACTGATAAATGTATGGCAATACTTTCTCTAAATATTTCAGGTCAAGTTCAATTCCTTCATAATAATGCTTAATGTATAATTCTCCGTTCTTTAAGTGATCGCCATCTTCGACCATTAAATACGGGAAACCGCCGTTTGTTCTCGTGTTAACGAGCTGATCGCGGACATTTTTCCAATCTTTATCAACGATTTTATAATCTTTTCCTTGGCGCTGGAATAAGTACATATCTTCGCGCATGACGAGTTCTTTGTTTAAGTAATTTCGCAGGAATGATACGTCCCATTCGATTTCGCGCACTTCAAACATTTTCTCTCTTCCTGAATTCGGCTTGACGCCACGGCGTATCATTTCTTCTGTCGGGTTGTTGTAGCGTTCTTCGATGTCTTCGAACATTTTGATGCCGAGGTAGTACGGGTTAATGCTTGTTTTTGACGGCTGCACGACTCCTGCGTTTAGTTTTGCGAATTCAATGGATTCATCTGAGCTTAAGTCCATTTCGCGGAGGATGCGTTGGTGCCAGTATGAAGCCCAGCCTTCGTTCATGATTTTCGTTTCAAGCTGCGGCCAAAAATATAGCATTTCCTCACGCAGCATCGTTAAAATATCGCGCTGCCATTCTTCTAGTTCGCGGCTGTATTGTTCAATGAAAAGCAGTAAGTCTTTTTCTGGTTGGGGTGGAATTTTTCTTTTCTTCCTTGCATTAGGTAATTCACGTTTCTTATTTCGATTTTCTAAGTTCCATAAGTCGTCGTATGGCGAGGCCCTTCTTGTTTGTTCTTCCTCGTCTTGATCATCTGCACTCCATGACAGCTTTGGTCTCATAAGCGATGGGTCAATGTGTTCTTGAATCGCTAATACTGCATCTAAAAATGTTTCGATTTCTGCTTTTCCGTATTTATGCTCATAATTTTTCACTCTATCTGCAGTTGCCGCCATACTTTCGACCATATCCCGTTTTGTGTTAGAGAATCGAATATTATTTTTAAAGAAGTCACAATGCGCTAATACGTGAGCGACAATCAATTTATTTTGAATGAGTGAGTTTGTATCTAATAAAAATGCGTAGCACGGATTCGAGTTAATGACGAGCTCGTATATTTTACTCAGTCCTAAATCATATTGAAGTTTCATCTTATAATATTGTTTCCCAAAGCTCCAATGCGAAAAGCGCGTAGGCATCCCGTACGCACCGAATGTATAAATTATGTCTGCTGGGCAAATTTCATAACGCATCGGATAAAAATCTAACCCAAACCCTGTCGCGATTTCCGTAATTTCCGCAATTGCATACTGCAATGCTTTATCCTCACTGCTTCTCATCTCTTTTCCCTCCTTACACATTCCCTTATGAAAGTGTATGAATAGAAGAAAGCTTTCATGAGGATAAAAGAAACTCCTCGAAATAACTTTTTACTTAATACATCAAATAGAAATTATTACGAAAAAGAAAGACGATCTCATAACAAAAAAGGTATCGAAATCCATAAAGACTTCAATACCTTTATCATTACATATTACGCTTGCTTGTCTTATAAGCTTGCTGCGGATGACTTATACTCTCTGGATACAGCAACTCCAATTCTCCTTCTTCTACCAAACGATTCATGTACTCTTTTCTAAGAGTATCTACCGATCGGTTTAATAGACTTGCTAATTCCTTCAATGCTAATGGCTTAATACTGCATAATGCTAGAATGATCTGTTCCATCGCTTTTTTGTTTATTCTCTTCTTTCTTCTTGCTTCTTCAGCAATAGCTAGCAGTTTATCCTCAACATCCTCTTTCCTATCTTGTGATGTTTCTTCATTAGAATTATCCCTAAGGTCGTTTTCATTACCCCCTGGGTTTTCTATGTTACCCCCAAGGTCATTTTCATTACCCCCAGGGTTTTCTATGTTACCCCCAAGGTCATTTTCATTACCCCTAAAGTTAATACTACTTGCTTGTTTATAAAATTTCTCAGACAACTCGTATTTTGTTCCTCTACCTTGTCCACTAGTTTGTAATAGCTGTTTTTCTACTAAACCGCTTAAAACTTTATTAATATCTGGTGAATGTTTATCCATCAATGTTTGTAATCGTTGGTTTGTTACTTTTTCTTCTTGATGTGCAGTAACAAGTGCCAATACTTCATCATTTGTTAACTCGTCATACACTGATTTTAAGACTGTCTGTAAAAACTGTATACTTTCATTTGGTAATAATGACTGTGTTGTTAAAGTTAATATAATACGTTCTGGCTGGTATTCCTCTACTAAATCAGGATGCTTCCAATGCTGCTCTTTCCATGCTAAGTGAATGTTCTCGATTCCTGATCCCGCTCGTTCACCTAACCCTAGTTGCATAAACATTTTAAAGACATTTGCATTTCTAGGATCACTTATCCCGCCTTGCCTAGCTTGTGCTATAGAAATTCTTAGTGTACCTGGATTTGAAAAACGGAAGAATGTTTTCTCTTTTTCAATCACAATTCCTCTATCACCGTAATAATCAGCATGTGCAAGGGTATTCACCAGAGCTTCACGCAATGCGGCATGGACACGAGTATCATCTGTTCGAAACAATCCTTCATTAAGTTGAAACGGGATATTCAAATCACTCGTTAAACGATGAATGACTTTAAAATAGAAGTCATATATATTCCCAGACCAAGTACCATCGGCAGACGTAATTCGATCACTCCAACGCTGTCCTGTAATTTCAGAAGTGATTTCTCGATACTCTAAAAAGTATTGTGGTAATAAATCTACAATGCTTCTTTCTTCACCAAACATAACTAATCCAGCAAGTGTTAATCCATCTTGATTTGTTTCACGATTTCGTCCCCAAGCACCGATGCGATATAAGAAATCGTTTAATTCTAAATCATTCCACGGGTGATCTGGTTTTAATGAAGCAAAACGACGGCGGTAGCTCTTTACCGATTCTAAGTTTAAATCATTGATATCAAAATTCGGAAGAACTCGATAATCTTGCGAATCTTGTTAGTCAGCAAGCATACGCTTAACTTCATCTGGCGGACACTTATAATCACCTTCATAATTTCTTCTATACGTTCCAACTATAGGATTATGTCCAATGTAAATGGGGCGTTGACTTCTTGAAGCACGAGGTACATTAATATATACAACTTGTTTTCCGTTTAATGTCACAAGTTGTACATTTCGATTCATTAAAATATTTTCACTAATCCGCTGTACATTATTAATACCATCCCAAAATTCTTTCGCTACTTTCGGAGCATCTATTTCAATCGGTGAAAATTCATCCCCTTCTTGTTTAACACCTAATAAAATGATGCCACCATCTGTATTCGCAAACGCTGAATAGGTTTCCCACACATCTTTTGGTAAGCCACCCTTCGCAGCTTTACATTCAAGTTCGGCACTTTCTCCTTGTTCAAGAAGTTCTATTAATTTTTTTTCTTCCATAGAAATTATTGTCTCCTTTAAACAAAGTCTCCATAAACATATGTATTTGACGTTTATTATAACAAACCTGCAAAAAAACAAACATATTATCCCCTCAATCAAACCGAAATATTAGTTCGTTAAAATTTATAAAGATAAAAGAAACTCCCTCCAATCTTTTAGATGCGGTTCACTTAAAAAACATGTAAAATTTTCTTTAGGAAAATAGATAGTACAAAGGGGAAAATACTATGAAAACACTCATGAAAGTTATGACCGTACAAGCATGGGAGAACGCAAAGGAAACAGGAATAATTACCGAACCTTCTTTACAAGAAGAAGGCTTCATTCACTGCTCATTTCTTCATCAATCACTGCGAGTTGCCCATAAACATTTTGCAGCAGAACCTTCTCTTGTATTGTTAGCAATTGATGGCGAGCGTGTACAAGCAGAGATTCAATACGAATTAGCTGCAAACGGTGAACAATATCCGCACATTTACGGTGTTATCCATACGAGCGCGGTTACAAATGTCTACACATTAGATAAACATGCGGATGGTACGTTTACTCTTCCAGCAGAACTCACATAAAAAAAGATTGATCATTTATTAATAAAGTTTTGTTCAAAAATCCTGTCAAAATATTTTGGCAGGATTTTTTTCTTAATCCGCAGTCTCGGGATATATTGTAAAGAGTTATATTTAAACTAATAAGACAGAATAGTATAATTTAAGGGAAATACAGTGAAATTTACTTAACACTAATTAAGGGGAAAAATGTATATGATAGATAATAAATTCCATATTGAGGTGGCTTTATATGCCTAAAATGGACAATGTACTAGCAATTTTATGGATGCTTAATTCAGGGGAAAAAATTACTGCAAAACAAATTTCAGAAAAGTTAGAGATGAATATAAGGACTGTATATCGTTATATTGATACACTTTCGACAAGTGGTGTACCTATCATTTCAGACACAGGACATAACGGTGGATATACTTTATTGAATACATTTATTGAAGCTCCTCTTTTTTTTGATTCTGAGGAGCAAACATCACTATTTCACGCTGCTATTTTTGCAGAAGAGGCAGGATATTATGGAGGCGAGGCACTAAATAGGGCTATTTCAAAGCTAGGAAAATATTCAAACCAAGAGCAGGAAACAAAGATAAGCCAACATTTAACCAGTCTTGAAGTAATAAATCGAACAAGTTCCCTCTCGGTGGAACCTTTCTTGAAGGAACTGGAGCAGGCCGTAGCTGACGGATACTCTGTAAAAATTCGATACCATAAAAGTGGCGAAGAGCAATCAAAGTATAGATTAGTTGATCCATACAGAATTATTTATTGGAATAATAAGTGGTATATGATTGGATTTTGTCATCTTAGAAATGATATCCGTAGTTTTAGAGTAGAGAGGATTGAAAGTCTAATGTTAACTGGAAATAAGTTTAGCCTGCCAGAAAATTTTTCAGCACGTGACTTCTTTTTGAAAAACCTCCTTCCTACTATAGAAGATAAGAAAGGAATTATCTCTTTAGTTATTAGTGGAAATAAAAGTACACTAAATGATCTTTGCCAACATTGGTTTTTAGGGAATTATTTACATGAACAAACTTCAAATCAAGCTGTATTCCTTCTGGAAAAAGATATCATACATACATATGTACCTTATTTACTTTTACCCTACGGTAAATCCATTCAAATTATTGAACCAATAAGTCTTAAGAAAAGCCTTATTGAGGTTCTGTCGGAATTAATACAATTTCACCAAGTATGATAACTTCCCTGACGTTAGCTGTCAGGGAAGTTATCTTATAATAGGCTATATCAATTATGATCGGAGTGTGATTGGATGCAAACAAAAAAAGTTTATCTTTATGTATTTCATACAATGTCAGACTGGGAATATGGATATTTAATTGCTGAACTAAACTCAGGAAGATATTTCAAAAAAGGTTTAGCACCTTTAAAAGTCGTTACAGTAGGAGCTACTAAAGAAATGATTACTACAATGGGAGGACTGAATATAAAACCAGATATTTCCTTTGATGAGTGTACGCTTGAGAGTACAGATCTTATCATTTTACCTGGAGGAACGACTTGGGGAGAAGATATTCATCAACCTATCTTGAAAAAAGTTGGCGAAGCTTTAAAGCTTGGCACTATCGTTGCGGCAATTTGCGGTGCAACTGAGGGACTTGCGAATGTTGGATACCTAGACTCTAGAAAACATACAAGTAATAACTTAGAATATATGCAAATGGTTTGCCCTAATTATAAAGGAGAACAATTTTATGAGATGGGTCCTGCAGTATCTCATGAGAATTTGGTTACTGCATCAGGAATAGCTTCTCTGGAATTTGCGATGGAAGTATTGAAAATCTTAGATGTATTTGCACCAGATACATTGCATTCATGGTATAACCTACATAAGACTCAAAAACCTGAATACTTCTTCCAGTTAATGAATTCAATAACTAGATGGTAACTACTCAGTTACTTTATGAAAAAAGGGCAGAAAAGCATTTTTTTAAATGGGCGAGAGGGACTGGCGATGCATAGGATCCGGTCAGGGCCTTTTCCTGCCACGTGCAAGGTTTGAAAACAAAAGTAGACAATAAGTGCAGGCCCCTGCCCTGTTTGCATGACAGCAGTCTATATGCAAAAAAAATGAATTTACAAGTACTAGAGAGACACATCTTCACTAGAATCATACCCTTTTCTAAATTTTTAAAAGGTATAGCTGAATAGTTACACTAGATGAACAAAAACAGAGTAATGTTATGTATAAAAAGAGATTTTTCACTTTTAAAATCAACGTTTGCAGCACGCCGTTAATCAAACTTCTATTTCAAACCAACACCCAATTGGACGTGCTTTCCAGCAGTGAGGGGTGAAGCCCCCACTGCTGGAAGTTTCACTTTATCCCTCAACAACCTCTAACTTTTCCATAATCGGCGTACGCTCTTTTCCTTCTGGTACTTTATCAAAATAGCCAATATGTAAAATACCAACAACGCGGTGTCCTTTCGTTAGACCGATTGCTTTCATAAAATCAGGATTGTAAATGAGTCCTCCCGTTTTCCAAACAGTTCCTAATCGATGTTCCCAAGCTAGCAGCTGGAAGTTTTGGATAAATGCACATACAGCGGCATAGTCTTCGTCACGCTGCATTTGGCGCGGGTCTTCATCCATATAAACAACAATTTGAGCGGGTGTATTCATAAACCGGTCTGTTAACATGTTTCCTCGTCTTTCTCTTTCTTCTGCTGAAAATGAGCTTAACACAGCGTCTACTAATGTTTTGCGGCCGTCTCCGATAAATAATTTACATTGCCATGGCTCGCGGTTCTTATGATTTGGCGCCCACGTTGCATCATTTAATAGTTCAATTAACAATTCTTTTTCTACTGCTTGATTTGTAAATGTACGAATGGATCTTCTTTCTTTCACAACCGTTGCGATGGAAGTGTAAGTTGTCATTTTTTCCTCTCCTTCATCATTTGCTATCTATATGTATACAACTTCAATTGATAAAGATTATCAATTTCAATTATAAGATAGTTCCCTCATACAAATCAATATTTACTTTTTATATAACGCAACAAAAATCGCCTTACTTTATGTAAGACGATTTTTATGTTTTTGGAAAACGTATGATAAACGTTGTTCCTTTACCTTGTTCACTCGTTACTTCAATCGTTCCATCGTGCAGTTTCACAAGTTCCTTTACAATCGATAATCCTAATCCAAATTCACCATAGCTATTCGTTCTAGAAGCATCCGCCTTATAAAAACGGGACCATATGGCCGCGACTTCTTCTTGCTTCATTCCTATGCCTGTATCTGTAATTTCAATTATTATTGTTTGTCCTTCTTCTTTTCCTCGTAATCGAATCGTTCCGTTCTCTGTAAATTGCAAACTATTCTTTGTGATGTTTAGTAAAATTTGCAGCAACCGATCATAGTCAGCGTAAACAAATACATAATCCAAGACGTCGATTTCAATTGTATTTCCTTTTTCTTCTGCTTGCAGTTCTAATTGTTCGCTAATGACTTCAAAGATTTCCTTTACATCAATTTCTTCTTTTTGAAGTGTAACTTCATTTGAAAGAATTTTTTCATAGTCTAATGTTTCATTAACGAGGCGAGTTAATCGCTTCGTTTCTTGTTCCATCATTTCATAGCAACGCTGCTTTTTCCCCTCAGGAATGAGATCATTCTTCATCCCTTCTACTAAACCGTTTATTGTTGTGAGCGGTGTTTTTAATTCATGGGACACATCAGCGATAAATTGTCGTTTTCGTTTTTCTAAACGATTGATTTCTGTCTGCGCTTTCTGAAGTTGTTGTGCCATATTGTTAAAATCATTTCCGAGCAAACCAATTTCATCATACTGTCCAATAGGTATCTGTACATCATACTGACCTTTTGCGATCATTGCGGTTGCCCTGCGAAGACGCTGCACCCGTTTTACTAAAGAGCGCGAGAAAAAAATGCTGACCACGAGTACAATTAGAAACGTAATACTTGCTGCAATGAATAAATACCGATTTAATTCCGTAATAATTGCAAGTGTGCTGCGAATAGGAGCTGTTAACATCACCCCGCCTTGCAGTTCACCATTTCTCATATATGGAATCGCAACAATTGATACAGGTTGTTCAAATCTGTTTACGTCTCGTTTTATTTTCAAAGTTTCACCACGTTGAAGTTCCTTCCATTCTGCCTCGCTTAACAATGGATTTTTCTTTATATGAACTGGTGATTGCGTAATTGCTCCCTTTTCATTAAAAATGAAAAATTTCGTGTCACGTGCACGTAATAGACTAGAAAAATGTTTCAATTTCACTACATGAACATCCATTTCCTTTTTCTCAAGCTCATCAATAATTTTCGTCCCATAAGAAGTAAGCTCTTCTACTTTTGTCTCATAAGCAAGATTTTCAGCTAACCTTAAAAACATGACGCTTAATAGAATAAAGGCAACAAGAAAAACAAAAATGTAACTAAACAACAGCTGATAAAAATATTTAATTTTTTTCACAGCCAGCTACCACTTCATCAAATTTGTAACCAATGCCCCATACCGTATGAATCCATATATGCGAGTCAGTTCTAATTTTTTTACGAAGCCGTTTAATGTGCACATCGACCGTTCGCTCATCTCCGTAAAATTGATAGCCCCAAATGCGCTCTAAAAGCTGCTCCCTGCGAAATACTTGGCGCGGGTGCTTCGTAAAAAAGACGAGTAATTCAAATTCTTTTGGCGTTAAATTATTCACTTTCTCACCGTCTAAAAATACTTCTCTCGTTTCTTCATTAATATGAAAATGATTCGTTTCACTTTTTATCTGATTTTTTGTTAACCGGCGGACAACTGCCTTCATCCTTGCGATTAATGTAAGTGGACTAAACGGCTTTGTCACATAATCGTCTGCCCCAATTTCTAATCCTAGCACTTGATCCGCTTCACTATCTTTTGCGGTTAACATAATGATTGGAACGTCACTGCTTTCTCTTATTTTTTGACATAGTTTTATACCGTCCATCCCTGGGATCATCCAATCTATAATAAGCAAATCCCACTCTTTCTTTTGAAACAATGCATATGCTTCTAAACCATCTGCGACAAATGTTGCTTGAAAGTTTTCTTTCATAAAAAACAGTTCAAGCATAGAACACACACTCTCATTATCCTCTACAATTAATACATGCATCGCAGCATCTTCTCCATTCATTGAAATCTTTTTCTTCATTTTAAAGCTCTTATCATATAGAAACAACTCTCTACTTCTATATATACCCATTTTAATTTTCCAACATATTAGCCGCTGCTATGCCGAATAAAACATGAACTTTCTCCCTTTGTTTTAATCCTTGCACGTGGCAGGAAAGAGCCCTGACCGCTTCTATGCATGGCCAGTTGCTCTCGTCCTCCCTAAAAAGAAAGGGTTTTTGACCTCGTTTTTTCAATTTGTACCTATTTAAAACATAATTTGTTCATAGTTTTGTCATACTTTTTGGATAAGCTATAACAAAAGCAATCAACTACATATAGGAGTGATCAAACATGAAAAAACAGCTAGTAACAGGAATATTAGCGGTATCATTATTATGCGGAGCAACGTCGCTAACTACATACGCTTCTACGGATAACTCACGAGCAGAAACGAAACAAGAAACGGATCATCACAAATTCATTTCTGAAGAGCAATACAAATCATTAACGGAAAAAGGCTACCAAAAGCATGAAATTAGGAAAGCAGCTCGCATCGCAAAGTTAAGCGGCAAAGATATTAACACTGTGTTGGACTACTATAAGGAAAAACGGACATGGAAAGAAACAGCGCAGCACTTCGGCGTTGATATAAAGAAGCTGCATAAACATCATATGAGTAAAGAAATGCAAGCAAAATTGTTACCAAAAGTAGCAGAAATGCAAAAATCAACGCCAGACCAAGTGAAACAAACAATGCGCGACTATGAAGTATCTTTATTCCAGCTCACTGTGCTCAACATTATTTCACAAAAAAGTAACACACCTTTACATAACGTTTTAAAAATGAAAAAGGACGGTATGAATGTAAAACAAATTGCTGAAAAATTAAATGTGAAAAAAGAGGATATAAAAGCAGAAATGAAGAAATTAAAAGCAGAATTAAAATAACAAAAGCTAGATAAGGAAGGAGTGTATATTCACTCCTTCTTTTTTACTTCTAAAATTGGGCTGTGTTTAATATAGTTTATATACCTGTCCATTTTCGGTGGAAACTAAAGGAGGAATGCTAATGAAAAAGCCGCTTTTGTTATGTTGTCTGACAGGAGTACTTGCATTTACCATGATCGGCTGCAACAACGCTGAACAAAAACAACCAGCAAAAGAAACAAACTCATCACATAACCATCATACAGAAGAGCAAAGGGATATTGCTGAAACAACAAAAGGGATCGATACACTTCCTTCTTTCTTATCTGGAAATGATGCGCAAATTAAAAAGATTTACGCTTTGGCAGGACAACATGCGGAATTGCTTCAATGGATTCCGTGCTTTTGCGGATGCGGCGTGAGCGCGGGACATAAAAGCAATAAAAACTGTTTCATTCGTGAGATCAAAAAGAATGGTGAAGTCGTTTGGGATTCTCATGCTACAACTTGCGTAAATTGCCTTGAGATTGCATTAGAAGCGTCAAGGTTACAAGAAAAAGGGAAATCACCGCTTGAAATTCGAAAATACATTGATAATAAATATAAAGAGGGCTATGCAAAACCAACGCCTACTCCGATGCCAAAAGCATAAAGTGAAACTTTCATGATGTATTAACATATTCTCCATTTTAGCGAAATAAAAACGAGGGATTATCTTCCTCGTTTTTTTATGTTCTTACTTTGTTAACAAATTCTTTCAAGTGTATTTCTTTTTTTTCTGTCGCACACTATATATAACTCCTCATTAAAGGAGGCACACAATGCACACATACACCGACTACGATAAAGCTCTTTATTACACATATTGTTGCAATTGGGAGAAGCTGCTTGTACTTATGGTACAAACAGAAGATCAGGTATTTTCCAAACGAATTGAACACTTCCTACACGCGTATCAATACGGCAAAGATTTATCGGAAATTGATAAACAACTTCAACTGTTGTTTCAATATATTGACCATGCTACGCAGAAAACATATGCAGAGCAAGTTTATATGTAACGAATGAAGCTTCTACTATGATAAGACGCTATCCTGATAAAGTGAAACTTTAATCAGTGGGGGTTTTCTTCCTCCCCCACTGATTATTAGCCCTCACCAATCGGGCGCATGCCAGCAGTTATCCCCCACCTATCTTCTTTAGAAGAGCGGAAGCGGCTCGCTCAGAATCGCAGGACGCCCACGTCCCTGACAAAGAGGCGCTTTTTGCCTCGTCCGAGGGGGCGAAACGACCGGAGATTCTAGCCGCTAGAGCTGGACAACGATCCTTTCTCAATCTTGAGGTGAGGGTCTTACTGCCCACGAATAGCGGGATAAACCGGGATAGCGTCTTATTCATAATACATATGATAAAAAACATTTACTTCTTTTTATTGTCACAAAAAGAAACTACTCGAAGTTTCAAGGAGCGACAAATGAACAAGGATTACTAAACATGCTCCTAATTAGCAGCGATTCGTAACTTTTTTATACATTCTACGAAGGCTGTAAATCAGTAACATCCCCTGAAAAACGAGGTGTATTTCACCTTGTTTTTTCAATTCCGAGTTTTCAACGCAAAAAACTTTTATTAAATGGAATATTTTACTTTCTTTTCTCCTTCTCCTCATACTATAATTTTTTGTGTAACTATTATAAGAGAGGTATAAAAAATGGACCGTGAAAAAAAACAAGAGGCTCTGTTATTTATCGCTTGGGGAACTTCATTTGTTGCTACACTCGGAAGCTTATATTTTTCCGAAATTATGAAATTTGAACCATGTACATTATGTTGGTACCAACGTATTTTTATGTATCCATTCGTGTTACTACTTGGAATTGCCGTGGCGCGCAAAGATTACCGCATTGCCACGTATTCTTTTCCAATCGCAAGTATCGGCGCCTGTATCTCGCTATACCATTATGCTATTCAAAAGGTGCCTGCATTTTCAGAAGCCGGTGCAGTGTGCGGACGAGTTCCTTGTACAGGACAATATATTAATTGGTTCGGCTTCGTCACAATTCCATTTTTAGCACTACTTGCATTTATCATCATTTCAATTTGTAGTTTTCTTTTACTAAAAACAAACAAGGAGATGAAGTAATGAAGAAAATGTTTCTATTTGGCGGTATTGTCATCACTTTGTTAATCGTTATTTTTTCTGTATCAAACATGGAAAACAAAGAAGAAACGAAAACAGATTATTATACAAATAAAATTTCTCCAGAAGATATTCGAAAAAACATACAAGAAAAGAAAGAGCAAACCATTTATTTCTATAAAACAGGTTGTTCACACTGCCAAAGGGTTTCACCAATTATCGTTCCAATGGCAAAAGATATGAACATTGATATGAAAGTTATCGACTTAGAAAATGAACCAGATGCTGTGTGGGATGAATTTAAAATTACAGGTACACCAGCGATCGTTCACTTTAAAGACGGTAAAGAAGTAAGCCGTATTGAAGGTGAACAACCGAAAGACCAATTTAAAAAGTGGCTTACAGAAAATAAAAAGTAACAAGAAAAGGAAACTTCCTGTATACATGAAGTGTGCCGAAAAATCTCACACTACTTGTATAAGGAGGGGGATTCTATGCCAGAGGTACGATGCTCTGTCTCTAACTGCTCATTTTGGGGACAAAATAACTTTTGTCAAGCAACTGCCATCTTCGTACAACCTGACTCTCAAGAGTCTACAAGCTCAGAAAACGAGTCATATACAGATACAATTGTATCTGGACAAACAAGCGAAAGTTCGGCAACAACAAGCGTAGAAACATGTTGTCATACCTTTCAGCCAAAATATTAACCACCAGTCCATCTCACGTACATGAGATGGGCTTTCTTTTTGTATGCTTTTCAATGCAAATAACCCCTCACTTCCAAGCATCATGCATCACTGCAACATACACAATGAGAATAAAAGCGGTTCCACCTAATGTAATCCAGCGATATACATTATCTTCACACCCCCGCGCTTCAACAAATGCCCATACAAATCCCACTAATAACAACAAATCGACATACGGAATGTACATCGAAAAGATAAATGAAATAAACAAATATATAGTAAATAAACACAATGTAATTAAAAAAATTTTAAATGCATATTTGCCATCTTCCTTGTCCACACTATCCTCCCCCTCACCTTAACAACATTCTATTCAAAGAGGGATTCAAGTGCGATATAAAGTGAAACTTCCATCAGTGGGGGTTTTCTGCATCCCCACTGATGGTTAGCCCGACCAATCAGGGTTTTACTGCCCACGAATAGCGGGACGAAAATAGACCTGCACCTTGGTTTTAAAACTTTGCACGTGGCAGGAAAAGGCCCTGACCGCTCCTATGCATGGCCAGTCCATCTCGACCATTAAAAAAATGCTTTTCTATTGGCTTTTCATAGAGTGACTGAATAGTTACCTTTACTTCACCTCATATTTTCGTTTATATATATTACTTAGTATCGAGTAAGGCACTTGCTCATACTTTACCATCGTTTCTTTATCATCCATAATGTACAAATTATTTCCTATATAATAAAATCCGTTCTTTTCTTTGGAATATACAGGATACACCTCATTCGGTAATACGGTTTGGATTTCTGTAAATTGTCCATTCGGTTCTTGCCAATATATTTTCGTCTGATCGATCGTTGTAATCTTCCCAATCTGTTCTTCCTCTAACACACGTCCGTTCCAGCTAACAACGCGGTATCCAAATTGATGCGCCGCATATTCAGGAGATGTATAAAAATGAGTAATAATTACCTTCGTTTGCAACGGAATTCGTTCATACAACCATTGAATATCGCGATCATGCATACGAATACACCCATTCGACTCACGCTGTCCAATCGACCATTCACGATTTGTCCCATGAATGGCATATTCATTTTTATTTAAACCCATCCACCTTGTTCCCAGTGGATTATTCGGTGCACCACCCTGAATTTTTTTTCGGTGATATTCTTTATTTTTATATTTATTAATAATGCAAAACGTTCCTTCTGGTGTAGGTGTATGCTTCTTGCCAGTTGTAATCGGAAAAGTTCGCACATAGTTTCCATTTTCAAAAAAAGATAATTGATTTGTCGTTACATTGATAAGCAATAAATGATCTGTCTTCTCAGCAAATGTAATGGGTACATATAAAAAAAAGACAAGAAATAATAATGCAAGTGAACATGCTTTTTTCATCAATGTCACCTCCACATTCCCCTCAAAATCTCACCATGAAAATACTATGGTTCATGTAGTTTTTACTATAAATCCAATTCTTATGAACGAGAGCTGACCGGGAAGGCCAGCTCTCAAAAATATCGGCGCTTTTTTCAATATATCGGCGGAAATGGCACATTTATCGGCGATATTTGTGATATATCGGCGCTTCGACACGATTTAAAGACCCCTCGACACATTTCAACATAAAACAACACTAAACAATCACCCCTCCGTTAACATGAAGGATTTGTCCGGAAACATAAGTAGAATCATTTGAAGCTAAATACACATATGCCGGCGCTAATTCATACGGTTGACCCGGCCGTTTCATTGGAACATTGCTGCCAAATTCAGATACTTTTTTCTCATCGAAACTGGACGGGATCAGCGGTGTCCAAATTGGCCCCGGGGCAACGCCGTTAACTCGAATGCCTTTTGGAACTAAAGATTTTGCCAATGAACGTGTAAAGGAAACAATTGCTCCTTTCGTTGCCGAATAATCAATGAGTTGCTCATTTCCTTCATATGCCGTAATGGAGGCGGTGTTCACAATGACGTCCCCTTGTTTTAAATGAGCAAGTGCCGCTTTTGTTATATAAAAGTACGAGAAAATATTAATCCGAAACGTCTTTTCCAGCTGCTCTGCTGTAATGAATTCTAACCCTTGCTGCGGATATTGCTGCGCGGCATTATTCACAACAATATGTAAACCTCCCAATTGCGTCGCAGCCTCCGTTACAACTTGCTGGCAATGCTGCTCATCACTTATATCTCCCGGAATTAAAACGCACCGCGCACCTTGCTGTTCGACCCAGCGCTTCGTTTCCTCTGCATCTTCATGTTCATCTAAATACGCAATGGCGATATTTGCACCCTCTTTCGCAAAAGCAATCGCTACCGCTCTCCCAATTCCGCTGTCTCCTCCCGTAATCAGTGCGGATTTCCCTTTAAGCTTCCCACTTCCTACATAATTCTCATCTATACATTTCGGACGTGGATTCATGATGTTCTCAATTCCCGGCTGTTTCTCTTGATGCTGTGGTGGTAATGTTTTCTTCGGTTGTTCCGTCATACTGTAAAACCTCCTTATCATATGTCTTTCTTATGATGTACGAAATCAAAAAATATACTTAATTCTTACAAAAAACGAAATATATGCGTAGAAAATATGTTTAACATTCGAATTTTCCACATAAAAAACCAAAAAAATGAATTTTACCTAATAAATCTCTTGCCAAAAAACAAAATAACGAATATTATATATAACTGTTGTGACAATTATTCGTAAAAAGAAAGGATGTTTTTATGTTTAACCTTTCAAAACATCAAACTTCTATTAAAACTGAAATTTCAGCTGGTATTATAACCTTCTTAACAATGGCATATATTATCGTCGTAAATCCAGTTATCCTTGGTGATGCAAGCGTTCCATTTGAACAAGCATTTACAGCGACAATTATCGCTGCTGTTATCGGAACATTATGCATGGCATTCTTTGCAAATTTACCAATTGCAATTGCACCAGGTATGGGATTAAATGCTTACTTTGCTTACTCAGTTGTCAAAACTCATGAAGGCATGACATTTGCAATTGCATTCTCTGCTGTATTCGTAGCAGGTATGATTTTAATTTTGCTATCATTAACTTCTTTCCGTACAAAATTAATGGAAGCAATTCCTGAAAACTTAAAACATGCCATTACAGCTGGTATCGGTTTATTTATCGCATTTATCGGCTTACGTCTAACAGGCATTGTTACGAAACACCCTTCCAATTTAGTTGGACTTGGAGATCTTCACTCTCCTCCTGTTTTACTTGCATTAGCGGGACTTGCGATTACGTTAGTATTAATGTGTTTAAACGTGAACGGTGCATTATTTATCGGGATGTTATTAACAGGAATTATCGCTTACTTTACTGGACAATTAACGTTTACAAACGGAGTTACCTCTTTGCCTGGTTTACCAGAAGGCATAATTGTTTCTAATCCAATTACAGCAGTATCTGATGTCATTCACTACGGATTATACGGCGTTGTCTTCTCGCTCTTCCTTGTAACATTATTTGATACAACAGGTACACTCCTTGGCGTTTCACAGCAAGGAGGCTTTATGAAAGATGGCAAACTTCCAAATGCCGGACGCGCTCTTCTTTCAGATTCTATTTCAGCAACGATTGGTGCTATGTTTGGGACAACACCAACAACTGCTTTTATTGAATCTTCTGCTGGTGTTGCAGCTGGTGGGCGTACAGGCTTAACAACATTAACTGTTGCAGTATTATTTGCAGCAACTGCATTCTTCGGCCCACTTGTCGGTGCAGTATCTGGCGTTTCCGCTATTACATCGCCGTCATTAATTATTGTTGGTAGCTTAATGATGAGCGCAGTTCGTCACATTGATTGGGATACATTTGATGAAGCTTTCCCAGCATTTTTAGTCATTTTAAGCATGCCGCTTACATCAAGCATTGCAACAGGTATTGCACTTGGCTTCATTTCATACCCGCTGATGAAAATAGCAAAAGGACAATTCCGTGCTGTGCATCCGCTTGTATATGTGTTTGGTATTTTGTTTGCTTATCAGTTGGTATTTATACCGCATTAAAAAAAGGAGTAATGTCAGTTCCTTTTCGGGCATTCAGAATATCAAACGTTGTCGAAGCGTCTTTAAATCGTGTCGAAGCGCCGATATATTAGTAAACATATAAGAAGGAGTTGACTCAAAAGACATCTACATCTCTTTTGAATCAACTCCTTTTTACTTACTAAGAAACTGCACCAAATCTTCATGCATTTTTTCAGCATCTTTAAATCCTTGTTCATACAACCGCTGTAATTTATCTGGATCCTTCTCCATACGATCCACTTGTAATTGCTCGGTCGGCCGAATGACAAATATATTTCCAGCTGCTTCTTCTTTTTCGATGTAATGAAGAGTCTCATTATACACCTCGTAACGAGTTAACATCGTATTTACTAAATTAGGGTAATTTTTATATACTTTCCCTGCAACCCATCCAAATCTTGATTTTTTCTTCATATAGCCTTTATTCCTTGTCAAAATAACAACGGATTTTCGGTAACCGTCTTCCTGTGCTTTTCGAACAGGAATCGGATCTGAAATGCCACCATCCAATAACTTTTTCCCGCCAAATTCTACAACAGGTGCGACAAAAGGGAGTGAACTTGACGCCTGTAATACCATTAATGAATCTTCTTGGGAACGACCTTTTTCAAAATAAACAGGCTGTCCCGTTTCACAATCCGTTGTTCCGACAAGAAATTGCTGCTCCGTATTGAAATACGTTTCAAAATCAAATGGTACATGTTGCAACGGGATTTCATGAAAAATAAAATCCATATCAAAGAGCTGACGCTTTTTCCAAAAGTTTTTATACGATAAATATCTTGGATGTGTCACATATTCAATGTTTACTGTTTTATTTCTCTCTTTCTGCCTTGAAAGATACGACGCTGCATTACACGCACCTGCTGATACACCAATCACATATGGAAAATGTAAATCATTCTCCATAAAATATTCTAATACACCAGCTGTATATACGCCGCGCATACCGCCGCCTTCTAATACTAAACCCGTATTTTCAAGCATGGCTCTCTCTCCTCGTTTTATATTTAATTTATAATAATTCACAATGTTAAATATCTCTTCCTATTATATAAAAAACGATTAGAAAACCATACTCAGACGACTCAGCTGGAAGGAAATATTTTCTTGTTAATGATTATCTCCCCTTCGTTCCTATATGCACCGTTACATCCGCTATGAATTGGTGAATAACCTCCAGCTCTTCTTTTGTATATTTGTCTAAAAGTGATAACCACGCTTCTTCAGCTTCATTATGTAACGTTTCATGAGCATGATATATTTCTCTCCCTTTGTCTGTTAAACGGAAAAATATTTCTTTTTGGTTGTTCAACATTTTCATCTTTTCAACAAAATTTTTATTAAATAATTTCGTACAAATTTTAGAAATAGCCCCTTTTGTCATCCCCATACTTTCAGTAATTGCTGTTACATTCATTAAACCTTGTTCTCCGATACAAGCAATCACATGTAATTCTGATAATGAAATATCCTTTATCCCCATTGCCCCTAAAAACTGTTCATGTACTTCTTTCTTGTACTCTTCTTTCTTATGAATAAGTGCTTGCATATCAACTAATATTTGTTTTTGCTCAGCTGTTCGGTTCACTTTATTTCCCTCCAAACACAATTTACGTTTCCTTAGAAACAATTATACTGCATAGAATTTCAGATTAAAAACAAAATCCATATTATCTATTTACAAAAAAGAAAATCATGTTAAAATTATTTTAGTTTCCAAGGAAACAAAAGGAGGAGGAGGATGTTAATGACAACTACAACAAACCGAACAACTATCTTCTATATCATTTGTATTAGTGCTTTATTAGGTTCTCTAGCACAAAATATGTATACCCCCATCTTGCCAATTATTCAGGGGTCATTTCACACATCATTATATTTAGTCAATCTTACTGTTTCTGTTTTTACTTTTGTACTGGCAATTATGCAAATTGTCTACGGTCCCCTTATTGATACGAAAGGAAGAAAATCCATTCTCATTCTAGGTCTATTGTTAAGTTTCGTCGGATCAATAGGTTGCGTTTTTACACAAAACATTTATACATTCCTTATTTCTAGAGCGATTCAAGCCTTTGGAACAGCAGCTATCCCAGTTGTTTCAGCTACGATAATTGGTGATTTATATGAAGGAAATGAGCGTGGCAAAGCAATGAGTATGTACCAAACGCTTTTAGCACTTGCACCTGCTATCGGTCCTTTAATGGGAGGTTATTTAGGAAATCGAAATGGGCACGTTTCTATCTTTCTCTTTTTAGCGGCAATTAGTATTATCTTATTAATTATAAACATGATATTACTTTCCGAAACAAAACCACATTCTTCCAAACAACAAGCAACGAAATACTATTTTCACGTTTTACAAAATAAGATTGGTTTTACCATTGTCATAATTGGTTTTATACAATTTTATCTTTATTTTTGCTTCCTTGTCTTTTTACCATCCATATTAAAGACTTTATTTCATCTTCATGCAGATACAATTGGGTTAATCTTTGTTCCCATGTCAATATGTATGATGTTAGGCAGTTATTGTTATAAAACGTTACAAAAGAAAATGCAGACAAAGCATGCTTTACTCTTTACAAGTTTCTTTCATATTGCATGTATTTTATTATTTTCTATCACCTATAACATGAATATCCCTATCCTTATCATTGTCACTTCTTTATACGGATTCAGCATGGGATTATCACTGCCAACACATACAACGTTATTAACAGAAAAATTTGTGGACGAACGTGCAACTGCTATTGGTATCTATAACTTTATTCGCTATTTCGGAATGGGAGTAGGTCCGCTCCTTGGCAGTTTTCTAGTATTTGATCAAAATTACTTTTGGATTTTCTTTTCGGGATCCATTGTTTTTCTTTTGTTTCTCTTATATGCAATGAAGAATGTAAAGTAAGCGTCAAATATTCCCGCCTACCCTTTGTAAATAACCCATGAGATAATCTCCTTACATACTACATGTGGAGATTTTTCACGAAAGACACCAATTAAAGAAAGAATAGGAAACTTATATTAAAGACTATAAAAATAGCAGATTATCAAAAGGTGCCTAGTGTCAAAACAAGAGCATTATTTTTCTAAATCTTATGAAAATGCTATAATTACCCATGAAAACTTAACTTAGGATAGGTAGTGACAGGGTGGCTGTCATAAATCGCAAAGTTAGTAAAGTTGAACCAACAGCGGGACTAAAGCCACTTATTATAATGAATGAGGTGATAGTTATTTCGAATGTAATGAATAAAGTTTTATTTAAAAGGGCTATTAATTTTTTCATATTAGGGGTAGCACTAACAGTTATTGCAACCATAATAACCTTTATGATCAATCCCAATCTAAAAGAAATAGTGGAAGGGATAGGAAATAGACTACCAGACAAAGTAAAGGAATCAACAGGTATAGAAAAGGCATGGGAATATATTGTTAATAATGGTTTTATTGTGCCTTTACAAATGTTTATATTAGCCTTGATTCCAATACAATTTTTATATGCTATAAATATAGTTTTAACTGCTTCACTTCCTGGGATTCTTTTTGGAATTATGCTACAAGCTGATTTTAAAAAAGGGGTTGGGCTAATAATTTCTTCTATCCCTCATTACCTTTTTGAAGTTTTCGCTTTGTGTTTATTTGCGGCTATTCTTTTTGAATTAAATAAATGTATTAGAATCAAATTAAAAATCATGTTCAAAAAGGATAAAGAAAGAGTATCTCTTAGTAAAAAGATTTTAGAAGTAATAAAAATTTATATTGTTTTAACTTTACCTATAATTATCATTGCTGCATTCTTAGAAACCTACATAGCTGATATTATACTTGATTTATTTTAGTAACTTTAGCTCCCAAAATCTAGCAACCTTCCGTCTGTTTAAACGCATTTAATAGGCTAACAAAGATTATATTAATGTTACATTTCCAACGAACGAAGCAGGATAGTTGAGAACGAATTACGAAGCTATAATACTGGATATGTGAATAGAAATAACGGGAGGTATATACATTTATTTACTAAGGAGTTGTACAATTTAGGCCTTGATAATTCCAAAAAGTTATACCGTTTATAAAAAAGTCGAACCGAAATGTTATTATTTCAGTTTTCCTTCTTCCACAAACAGTTAGTTCAATAGTTTTATTTGGGCATTGCGTTCAAATTAAGATAATATTGATTTAAACGGCGTTGGAATTAATAGTATAAAAAATAGGGGATGCAAAGCAATGAATGAATTTTATAATGCGTTAACATATGTAAATAAAATGTTTTATGAACCCAATCACTTAACCATAAAAGCTATCCGAGAAGAAGCTCAAAATTCAGATTATGGGGCTGGTATATTTCAGCTAAATTCAAAATCGATTAGATTTAGAGTCGCAAAAATAACACCTAACAAGATAGGACAGTTTGTTGTTTTTTGGGAAAAAGATGGGGATAATAAAAACCAAGCCTTTTCATATGAAAAAGCTACTGATTTATTGGTTATCAATACTTTTACTAGAAATAATAATTTTGGACAATTCGTTTTTCCAAAAGAAGTACTTGTAAAACAAAATATCCTTAAAACAGCCACTACAAAAGGAAAAATGGCAATTAGAGTTTATCCTAGTTGGGAAAATCCCACGAGCAAACAAGCTATCGAAACACAGAAATGGCAATTAGAATATTTTGTTGAGATGAACAATACAAATAGTTTACCAATACAAGAACTATTAAAGCTATACTCTAACTAAAATTGGATAGCCTAAATGTGGTTTTAAAATAACTGATTTATCGATCATACACGTCACCTCCTGTAAACTGATATGTCTAGCATTAACAGGAATTTCAGAAGGTAAATCACGAAATAGAAATATTAAACAGCTAAATCATAGGGGTGGCTAAGTAGTTACAATTATTCATTTATTGGTGCGATTGAATAATACATAAAAAGAAAAGCTAGTGCCTCCGACGGGATTCGAACCCGCACTCCTTTCGTAAGCATAGGCTAAGGGGAACACGCTTCCCTACGGAATTTCACCGATAGGAGTTTCACCTGTCTCAGCTCATTTGCTTTTCGGTGCTTCTGAAACCTTTGCCTTGCGACCCGGTTCTACAATGTTTTCCGGCGCTCTTCCCTTATAAAGCTACGGAGGCATTTTTAAAATTATATGTTGAATATAAAAAGATTATCAACTGTTAGTTCACATAAGTATGATTATCGATAATTAACTCTACATTAAGTTGCTCTAATCGTTCTAAGTGATTATGTTAACTGGAAACGTATGCAATATTCTCCCCTACCCCCTTTGATCCGCAACAATATGAATATCAATATTCTTCGTCTGTCTCATAATTTCATTTACAATCGAACCTTTGCGAATTTCTTCCCATCTTGTTCTGGCTGATTGTCCAAGCAAAACTTGGGTGACTTGTCGTTCTTTTGCCACTTTAATAATGACATCCGCTGGTTTACTACCTTTTGCTTCTTCTAATAAAAAGGTTGCCTCAAATTGATTCGTTAATGCTTTCCACTCTTCAATCACTTGTTTTTTTGCTTCTGCTATCGATTCAATTGTTTCTCTTTCTACATTTAATACATATAACTCTGCATTTAAACGGTTGGCCATGCGCCATCCGCGGCGAATGAGTTTTTCTGCCGTGGAACTGTACTGCACGCAAACAAGAATTTTTTCTTTTACTCCAATTGGTTCTTCCGAAAATTGACTAATTTTCTCGTCCATATCATCCGCAACTTCTCGAAGTGATAATTCGCGGAGTGCTCCTAAATTATTTAGTGTAAAAAAGTGATTTAAGCTCCGCCCTATTTTTTCTTCCTTATATATCTTTCCGTCCATTAATCGTTTTCGTAGTACTTCTGGCGTGACATCCACAAGCTGAATTTCATTGGCCTTTTGTAAAATGAAGTCAGGCACGCGCTCTCTTACTTTAACTCCTGTAATTTGCTCGACAATATCGTGAACACTTTCCAAATGTTGAATGTTGAATGCAGATAAAACATCAATGCCCGCATCCAATAATTCTTCCACATCTTGATAGCGTTTTTTATGTTTCGAACCAGGGATATTCGTATGGGCTAACTCATCTACAATCACAACTTGTGGTGCCCGTTTAATAATTGCTTCGACATTCAGTTCTGGAAACACTTTCTCTTTATAATGAATGTCTTTTAACGGAACAGCTTCTAAATCAACAATCGCCTCTTCTGTTTCTGTTCGTCCGTGCGTTTCAATGAGGCCAATTACAACATCAATGCCTTCTTTTCGCATCTCTCTTGCATCAAAAAGCATTTTATAACTTTTTCCAACTCCAGGAGCTGCTCCGACATAAAGCTTTAATTTCCCTCTGTTTTGTTGACGAATGTATTCTAAGTATTCTTCTGGCGTTCGCCTTTGAAATGTTGGCTTATAGTCATCTGCATACATTACAAGTTCCCCCATCCTACCAAACAATGCTACCCCAATCCCTTAGATTGAGGTAGCATTGTTATTTTATTTCATCATTTTTTGTAATTCTACATTTAACTTCAACACATTGACGCGATCTTCCCCAAACAATCCAAGTGCTTTTCCTTCTGTTTGCGATTCGATCAGCTTATTAAGTTCTTCTTTCGGAATATTCGTTACTTTAGAGATGCGATCCACTTGTACGTGAGCTGCTTGTGGACTAATATCTGGATCTAATCCTGAACCTGAATTCGTTACTAAATCCATTGGAATTTCTGTAACAGGAACTGCCGGATTTTCTTTCTTCCAATTTTCCACACTCTCTTCTACACGTTTTACTAAATCCGGGTTAGACGGTGCATAGTTATTCGATCCAGATGCTTCTGCTTTATATTCTATACTAGAGACACGTCCATGAAAATAACGTGGGTCTGTAAAATTTTGACCGATTAATTTCGAACCAATCACTTCATTTTTGTCGTTATAGATAAGACTTCCGTCTGCATTATCTTTCATAACTGCTTGGGCAATTCCTGTAACTAAAAGTGGATAAATAAGCCCGCACACAACAAGAAATGTAAAAGTTATACGAATGACAGGTGAAAGTATCTTTTGTTTCTCATACATTTTCATTTCCCCTTTTCTTTAAATGAACACTCCGACAATCATGTCAATCAGCTTAATACAAACGAATGGAACAATCACTCCACCAAGTCCATAGATGAATAAGTTACGTCCTAACAATGCATTGGAACTCATCGGTTTATATGCAATCCCTCTCATCGCTAGCGGAATAAGCAGCGGGATAATAATCGCATTAAAGATAAGTGCTGATAAAATCGCTGATAGCGGTGAATGTAATTTCATCACGTTCAGAGCTTCCATTTGCGGAATTGCCAATGTAAACATCGCTGGGATAATTGCAAAATATTTCGCAATATCATTTGCGATACTAAATGTTGTAAGAGCACCGCGTGTCATTAATAGCTGCTTACCAATCCCTACAACCTCAATGATTTTCGTTGGGTTTGAATCTAAGTCGATCATATTTGCGGCTTCTTTCGCCGCTGCTGTACCACTATTCATCGCTAAACCAACATCGGCCTGTGCTAAAGCTGGTGCATCATTTGTTCCATCACCTGTCATCGCAACAAGCTTTCCTTTGTCTTGTTCTGCTTTAATCACCGCAATTTTATCTTCCGGCTTACATTCTGCAACAAATTCATCCACACCTGCTTCTTTCGCAATCGTTGCGGCAGTAAGCGGGTTATCACCTGTACACATTACTGTTTTAATCCCCATTTGACGAAGCTGTTCAAAACGTTCGCGCATCCCTGGTTTAACAGTATCTTTTAAATAGATTAATCCGTAAATACGATCATTCGCTGCAACAGCAAGCGGTGTACCGCCTTCTTTTGCAATTAGATCCGCTTTTTGATTTAAATCTTTCGGAACTGTGCCGCCTTGTGATTGTACCCATTCAATAACAGCACCAACCGCACCTTTTCGTACTTTTATGCCATCCGCTAAGTCCACACCGCTCATCCGTGTCTCTGCTTTAAATGGGACAAACTCACCTTGCTCAGCAAGTGCACCATTATAAGGGAGTGCTTTTGATTGTACATATTCAATCACTGAACGTCCTTCTGGCGTCTCATCTAACACAGAGCTAATTGCTGCCCATTTTGCCACTTGTTCAATCGTTTCATTTCCTACTGGTAAAAGTGTGTGTGCCATACGATTACCGAATGTAATTGTCCCCGTTTTATCTAAAATAATTGTGTTAATATCACCGGCTGCTTCTACTGCTTTACCACTCATTGCTAATACGTTAAACTTCGTTACACGGTCCATACCGGCAATCCCGATCGCCGATAACAAACCACCAATTGTCGTTGGAATTAAACAAACAAGAAGTGCAACGAGTATAGCTGTATCAATTTGAAAACCAAGATAATTCGTAAAGATCGGCAATGTCACAACAACGATTAAGAAAATAAGTGTTAAACTCGTTAATACCGTATTAAGAGCAATTTCATTTGGTGTTTTTTGACGAGATGCCCCTTCTACTAAAGAAATCATTTTATCTAAGAAAGATTCGCCAGGATTACTTGTAATTCGAATTGTAATTTCATCACTTACCACCATTGTTCCGCCTGTAACGGAGCAAAAATCACCGCCAGCTTCTTTCATAACTGGTGCGGATTCCCCAGTAATTGCTGATTCATCAACAGATGCTAACCCGCGAATGACTTCTCCATCACTCGGAATCATTTCACCTTGTTTAACAAGAACAACATCACCTTTTTTTAGTTCCGTTGCTGAAACTCTAGCAACACTTCCATTTTCTTTGATTACATTAGCAAAGACATCTTTTTTCGATTGTTTTAAAGAATCAGCTTGTGCTTTCCCGCGTCCTTCTGCTAATGCTTCTGCGAAATTAGCAAACAAAACAGTGAATAATAGAATAAGAGAAACCGTTATATTAAACCACCCTGGGATATTACTAGATCCACTAGGTAAAAATGATAAAATTAATGTTAGGAAAAATCCAATTTCCACCACAAACATAATCGGATTTTTTACCATCACTCGTGGGTTCAATTTTGCAAAAGCTTCTTTTATCGCATTTGTAATAATGTCACCATCCATCGTTTTTGCTTGTCTCACTTCATTTTCGACTTCTGTTTTTGGTGATACAAGCGATTGATTCGGTTGTTTATCTTTTACCACTACAGGTTTCATCATGTCTCCTCCATTACTTCAATGTAAGAAATTCTGCAATTGGTCCTAACACTAACATTGGGAAGAACGTTAATGCCCCAACAATGACAATTGTTCCAATGAAAATGCCGCCAAATAAACTATTATCTGTTCGGAATGTTCCGATTGTTTCTGGTACGACCGTTTTCTCTTTTAATGAAGCCGCTACAGCGAGCATTGTAATTAAGCTGAAATAACGTCCTAAAAACATCACGATACCAGTTGTAATATTCCAAAACGCCGTATTGTCTCCTAACCCTTCAAAACCGGAACCGTTATTCGCCGCCGAAGAAGTATATTCATATACAACTTGTGTCAAACCGTGAAAACCGGAGTTTGAAATAGCATCTGTTCCGAGATGAGTCGAAAGAGCTAATGCTGAAAATCCTAAAATCAGTAAAGGATGAAATAGTATTGTTACCGCAATTAATTTCATTTCATTTCCTTCAATCTTCTTCCCTAAAAATTCTGGTGTCCGTCCCACCATTAACCCTGATATAAAGACCGCGATGATTGCGTACATAATAATATTGATAAATCCTGCACCAACCCCGCCGTATACTGTATTTAACATCATATTTACAAGTGGTACGAGTCCGCCAATTGGTGTTAACGTATCGTGCATTGTATCAACAGCACCTGTTTCCGCTGCCGTTGTTACGGTTGCATACAGTGACGAAAATACTGTTCCAAAACGAACTTCTTTTCCTTCTACACTGCCTTGACTATGCTGCATTCCCATTTGATTTAACGTTGGGTTTCCATGTAACTCTGACGTCACAATTGTTGCAAACCCCATTAAAAAGACGATGAATAAAGAAACGAAAAGAACACGTCCTTGCTTTTTATTCCCAACCATTCTTCCGTACGTAAATGGCAGGGCTGTTGGTAACAACATCATAAGTATCATCTGTAAAATGTTACTAATTTGACCTGGGTTTTCAAATGGATGCGTCGAGTTTGCCCCGAAAAATCCTCCGCCGTTGTTCCCGAGTTCCTTAATCGAAACGAAAGAAGCAACTGGACCACGTAATATACTTTGTTTCACACCTTCAATTGTGTGAGCTGTAACTGCTCCTTCTAACGTTTGCGGTACACCAAGAGCAACGAAGATCAATGCTCCTATAAATGCAATTGGGAGAAAAACTCTTGTTAATGCACGTGTAAAATCTACGAAGAAATTTCCAAGTTCTTTCCCTGCTAAACCTCTTATAAAAGCCATTACAATTGCTAATGTTGTCGCTGGTGCTGTAAACATTAAAAACGTAATTCCGATTAATTGTGATAAGTACGATATACCATTTTCACCGCTGTAATGCTGCAAATTTGTATCCGCCATAAAACTAATCGCTGTATTAAAAGCGAGTGTAGGTTCCATTCCCTGAACATGAGCTGGATTTAATGGCAATACGCCTTGCAAGCGAAGTACGAAGTAGACAACAACAATCATAAAACCATTAAGTGCAACTAATGATAATGCATATTGCTTCCAACTCTGGTTATAAGGTTTCACACCCGAAATTTTAAAAATAATATTTTCAATCGGCCCGAACACTTTATCCAATCTACGATTCCCTTGAAACGCCTTCTCTAAATAAATTCCGGTTGGCTTTGCAATAAGAACAAATAATAACATTGTGACCAAAACGGCAATCCAAATCATAATAAATGCTTCCCCCTAATTAAAACTTTTCTGGATTTAATAGCGCATAAACTAAGTACACAGTAAGTAAGGCAACAATGATTGATAGTGCAATCGTCATCGCTTCTTCCCTTCCTTCATAACATGATCCGACCATCTTGCAATACCAATCATCAATCCAACTAACACAACTAAAATTGCTATCATAGCGATATCTAACATCATTCATCCCCCATTAAATGTAAAATTTTTCCATCTAAAGCGTAAAAAAGAACACTGAGGATCTACTCAGTGTTCGAAAATGAACAACACGAAAGTAAACCTCCTCTCCAAACGCTTACGAGGTTAGCTGTCGGATTCGGGCCTAAAGAGTAGCCCTACTTTCATCATGAAAGATTCACCCCAAGTGACAATGCACAAAATTGGTTCCCCCGCTCCATTTCTGGACTCAGCGATATCAGGTTGTTTTTTTGGAAATTTTATGAACAATTTATGAATGTAAATATACTCCTCTACATTTCACTTGTAAAGAGTTAAAATAACCAAAATATGAAAATATAAGACCCTTTAAACGCTTACATTTAGGATAAATACATCTCTATCATCTATTTCCTTTTATTTTCTTCCTTTTTCATTATGTATACGTTCTTTTACAAATGTAAAAAGGAAATTATCTCTATAAATCAAATACAACATAACCTGCTCTTCTTGGTGGAAAAAAGCCCTGACCGCTTCTATACACAGCCAGGACCTCTCCCTAAAAAAATGCAGTTTTATCAACACCCAAATTACTGCCACACTGTATAAAATAGGATCCGCTACTCGCTTACTCCTTCTGTTTCAAACCCCGCTCGTGGCACCAAAAAGGCCCTAACCGCTTCTATGCACGGCCAGAGCCACTCATCCTCCCTAAAAGAAAAGAGGTTTGTCTAACTTTCTAAACATTACAGAAAAGACCGTAAATTACGCCCCCGAATACACACTTGCAAAAGTTCTGCATGTTGCTTCTCATATTCAATAATGTCTTGCTCTAAATACAATCGGATACCTTCTGGCGGAAGAATCACCTGCGGCTTCGGAAAGAATGGATCATGCTCTGCTAATTCATGTACTCGTTCTAACGATAGTGCCCAACGCTTTGCTAAATCACGACAAAGTAATATTTTCATCACTTCGTTCATATCCGATTCCTCCGCTCCTACTCTAGGGTCAAAAACGAAATATTGTCACAAGTTGTAAACACCACTATTTTAATGCCAATTGTTTCATAGAGGTGCTTTGGATATTGTTTATTTCGCGTGACGACTGTAATAGGCGCAGTAAAAGAAGAACGAATACGTTCGGCGAAGAAGCTAATTGTGGATAATTCATCGCCTAGCAAAATCGTTTTTTTAACTCCTTTGCATATTTTCACAATCATGCTCGGGTCATCCGGGCAACAATACGCTTGCTGAAACCCGCATTCTTTCACTTCACTTGCCACATGTTCACTTGTTGTAAAAATAACCATTTCACTTTGAAAAGGCACTAAATCTTTCAAACTCTTTACTTTCGCAGCCTCTCCTACACAAATAAGCGTGTACTCTTTTTCCTCATCCATACACTGGATCCTCCTTCACATAAAAGAATATTTACATATAGATTAAAATTCTTTTATGCTAGTCGGATCGATGAATTGATGTATTCACTTGCACCATCCTCTCTCAACACGCTTACGGAGTTAGCTGTCGGATTTGGGCTTTGAGAGTAGCCCTACCTTCAAAAAAGGATTCACCCCAAGTGACAATGCACAAAATTGGTTCCTCCGCTCCAAATTTTGGATTCAGCGTTCTACAAAAATAGATTCTGGCTGATATACTACTCCTAAATTTGGAAAAAGTAAACATGAAAAAAGCCAATTTTTTAAATTGGCTTTTGCAAAGGAAATACATATTTATACACGTACATTTCTACGTCCGTACGCGAAATGATTCGTTGGTCCGTGACCGCTGCCGATATTCAGTTCATCTTCAATCGCTATACTAATAAAGCTCTTCGCTTCACGAACTGCATCTGCAATCTCATACCTTTTCGCTAATCCTGCTGTTATAGCTGCCGCAAACGTACAACCACTTCCGTGCGTTTGACTAGAATCAATCCGTTTACTTCTATATTCCATAAACTCATTTCCATCAAACAATAAATCAATTACTTCATTCCCTTGATACGCTGCATGTCCGCCTTTCATCACAACAAACTTCGCTCCTAAATTATGCAACATTTTCGCAGCTTCTTGACTATCTTCAATCGTATCAATCTTCATCCCTGTTAACACTTCTGCTTCAGGAACATTTGGCGTAATAACCGTTGCAAGTGGCAGCAAATGTTCTGTTAGTGCGGCAACTGCTTCTTGTTGTAATAACGACGCTCCGCCTTTAGCAATCATAACAGGGTCTAGCACAATATTATTCCATGAAAACGATTTAATATTTTCAGCTACGATTTTAATAATTTCACTATTAAATAACATCCCAAGTTTCACTGCATCAGGCGTTACATCCGTACCGATAGAATGTAACTGCCTTTCAATCCCTTCTATCGGTACAGGATACACCCCTTGTACACCGATCGTATTTTGGGCCGTAATTGCTGTAATGGCTGTCATTCCGTACACACCGAGTTCTTGAAACGTTTTTAAATCAGCTTGAATTCCCGCACCGCCGCCGCTATCGGATCCAGCAATCGTTAATGCTTTATTCACTTTCATTTCCTTCACCCTTTTTACCCAAAATAACGATGATAAATCGTTTTTGCTTCTGTTATATCCTTTGTGCCATGCACAAGCACACGGCCGTCTTGAAATGCAACTAACCGTTTATTATCAACAGAAAACGATAATAAATATGGATTGGCTGTTAAATCTGTTACATGGTTTTGTAGCAAATTTTGATACATAGACAAATGAAGCTGTACCTTATGCGGCGGACGAATTTGCACTGTGTTTCTGCCGCATAAAACAGCTGCCCTGTAAGTATTCTCCTTACTTAGATATGGATAAACGGCTTCCTCCCCGCATGACGGACATTGCTTGTTTCGCAGTTTTTGGACATTCATGCATGAATATTCATTTTTCCATACATCAAATGACACAAGCCCTGCGCGAAGTGCCTCATAATCTTCTACTAAAATCTTTAATGCTTCCGCAAATTGGTAGGATACAACAATGGATACAGCAGGCGAAATAATCCCTGCCGTATCACATGTCGCTCCGCCAAGCGGGATCGCTTGTAATAAACAAGATAGACACGGCGTCTTTCCAGGCAAAATCGTATAAGAAAGACCGTAACTTCCAACACACGCTCCGTAAATCCACGGAACAGAATATTTTTGTGATATATCATTTACAATAAACCGCGTCTCAAAGTTATCTGTTGCATCGATGATGAGATCTACATCTATAACAAGTATTTCTAACTCTTCTGCTGTTACATCTTGTACGTAAGCTTCAATCACTACATCGCTATTAATGGCTTGTAAGCGCCGCTTAGCTGCCACTGCCTTTGGTAAATGATTTTGGACATCTTCCTCGCAGTATAGCTGTTGACGCTGCAAATTACTCCAATCAATGTAATCGCGGTCAACAATCGTCACTTTGCCAACTCCAGCTCGAACGAGCATCTCTGCATTTGCACTCCCAAGCGCTCCCACGCCGATAATCAGTACATGTTTTTCTCTTATTTTACGCTGTCCTTCTTCTCCAATTGGAGAGAACAACACTTGACGAGAATATCGGCTATTCAAGAATGCTCATTCCTTCTAACGGGCTGCTTGCAGCCCCGCATCGCTTACGAGCAATACGTCCTGCTTCAAAACCTAATCTTCCTGCCTGAATACTAAGCTTCATTGCTTCTGCCATTTTCACAGGATCTTTTGCCGCGGAAACAGCTGTATTTAATAACACACCATCTGCACCTAACTCCATCGCAAATGCTGCATCAGCTGGACTACCAATGCCCGCATCAACAATAACTGGAACAGTAGCTTGCTCTATAATAAAGCCTAAATGTAATGGGTTTACAATGCCAAGACCAGAGCCGATTGGTGATGCACCAGGCATAATCGCATGGACGCCTAATTCTTGTAATTTACGTGCTAATACAACATCATCAGACGTATACGGCAAAACGATAAACCCTTCTCTTAATAGCATTTCTGACGCTTTTAACGTTTCAACTGGGTCTGGCAATAACGTTTTATCATCACCAATTACTTCTACTTTAATCATGTCACATAATCCTGATGCCTTTGCTAATTTTGCAATACGCACTGCTTCTTCTGCTGTTTTTGCCCCTGCTGTATTTGGAAGAAGTGTATACTTTGTTACATCAATTTTTTCTAGTAAATCTGGCTGCTCTGCATCAAAAATATCCATACGACGCACAGCAAATGTTAAGATTTCTGCTTCTGATACTTCAATCGCTTTCTTCTGTACATCAAAATCGGAAAATTTCCCTGTTCCTAATAACAATCTTGAATGAAAAGTAAATGATCCAATCTTTAACATAATCAACCGCCTCCTACGAATGTGACAATTTCAATTTGATCTCCATCAAAAACAGATGTATCTTGATGATCATCTTTTTGTAAAATATCTTGATTTCGTTCTATGACAACAATTTTCGTCGCTAATCCTAAATGAACAAGTAAGTCAGCTACCGTCTTAATCTCACTTGGCACGTCAACTTGCCTTCCGTTAATTTTTAAATTCAAGCTTTCAGCCCCCTTACGAAATATAAAAAAAAACGTAACTACACAGTCCCTCTATAAAAAAAGGCAGAAAACCACTTTCTTTTTCATTTGTATTTACATAGATTCCGAAAGCAGCGAATCTAGTAAACGATTCTCTTGTTTTCCTTCTATTAGATCTGCCATATACTTTCCTGAAACTGGACTTAATAAAATTCCATTTCGATAATGGCCCGTACAAGCGTATAAACCTGTAATTTCTTCATGCCTACCAATATACGGCATATTATGATTCGATTGTGGACGTAGTCCTGCCCATGCCCCGTCCCATTCTGCTTCTTTTAATGCTGGCAAAATCCGATATGCCCGCTCCAATATAGAAGTAATACTTTCTGGACGCACTGCTTTGTTATATGTATGAGGTTTCATTGTTGCCCCGATGACATAGCGTCCACCACACTTTGGTGCGATATAGAATCGCTCTTGAAAAATAGGGGCTTGTAATAATGGCTTACGACTGCGCACTGCAACGACTTCACCTTTCACAGGATATGTCCCCCACTCACTATGAAAATATCCTAGTAATTTTGTACTCCATGAACCTCCAGCAATTACTACTTTTTCACACGAAATCGTTCCTTCTGTTGTGAGTAATCCTGTTACGCGATTATCCTTCATTTGAATATCAAACACTTCAGTTTCTTCATATATATCCGCTCCAGAGATTGCAGCAGAGTGTGCAAATGCTTTTGTAAGCTCAGGTGCAATTACATGCCCATCTTTTGGATGGTATACCGCGCCAACAATAGAAGAAGATAAATATGGCTCCTTTTCGCGTAATTCGTCTCCTGAGATAAAATGGGACTCTTCTCCTGTTTGCTGTTGCCATTTCATAATATGAAGAAGCCGGACACTCTCTTCTTCATTTTGAGCAATGCGGTAAATCCCCTTTTCTTCATATCCTATATCAATTCCAGTTTTATCACGCAATACACTTGCAAGCTTTGGAAACATCGCGCGGCTTTGCCTACCTAATTCAAACAGCGGATCGTATTCATCCCATTCCGCCTGTACACCTAGTAATCCAGCTGCTGCTTTAGAAGCTTCAGAAGCAATCTTTTGTTTTTCAATGATGGCAACTTTATAACCTCTTTCAGCAAGGAAATGTGCAACTGAACTTCCGATTACACCGCCGCCAACGATGGCAGCATCATATATTTTTTTCATGATTTTCCGCCCACTTTCGTATCGTTTCCTTGTATAACTTTGCCTGTTCATTCGGTTTTGCGGCACTTAAAATTCCAGACATAATTGCAATACCAGTAGCCCCAGTGCCGAACACTTCCGCTGTATTATTCGGAGTAATCCCCCCAATAGCCGTAATTGGAATTGTTAACCGCTTCGCCATTTCGGTAATTCCAGCTAATCCTCTTGGCGGAACTCCTTTTTTAGAGTTTGTTTGAAACAAATGTCCATACATAAGAGAATCTGCACCACTTTGAAAAGCAGATACTGCTTCTTCAAATGAATGAGCGGAGTAACCAACGTGCAAATAAGAAAATTTTTCTTTAACAGACTTTACATCCACACTGCGATATCCAAGTTGCACACGTCTAATATTGAATAAAATTGCAATATCAATCCGATCATTGATTACAAGTTTCGAAGAGGGAAAGTCCTTATGTAAGAGCTTCTCCACACCTTCATATAATTCTTTCGTACTTTTCTCCCGTTCACGAATGTGCAAATAATCTATTTCACTTTCAATATCAATTGCTATGTTTGCTAACTCGTCAAATGACATACGACCATTTGATATAACGTGAAGCTCTTCTTTCATATCCATTCGCCTACTTTAAAATGTTTTCAAACAAAAAAACCACTTCTATATAAGAAGTGGTCACAGCAAACAAAAGAAAACATCATTTGTTGTTCCACTTCCCTACGCTAGTATCACCTAGATCAGGTTATAAGGGTTAAGGTTTCTACCTCTCTCAGCTTTCAAGCACCCCTAGTGGTGTTCTATAAAATTTTCAATAAAAAAAGCCCCATTTCTATGCATAAAGAAACGGGGACGTTATTTACATCGTCCAAATTGCTTCCCTACGCTAGCATCATCTAGATCAGGTTCAAGGGTCAAAGATTATACGTCTTACTCTCAGCTAGCCACACTAGCTCCCCTAGCATTATATTCATTTAACATAGTCAGTATACCATCGCCATATCTCATCGGCAACTCTTTTCATTTATAACCGTTCATCAGTGAGTATTAACTCTACCAATCATAGCATATCCCAGCAGTAAGATCCCATCTATATAAAGTGAAACTTCCATAAGCGTTTTTTTCATCCCCCACATCTTCTTTACTTCTCACTCTTGAGGTGGAGGGGCTCACTGCCCAAAAGTAGCGAGATAAAAGTGAATTGTAATTTCAGAAAAAAACGAATTCCTTCTATCTATTTCCATAAAATTTATAAATCTGCTATCCTGTTATTACATGATTTTATAGTATCGAAAAAATATTCATTTATTTTTAGTGTTACATTTCTATTAATATATAACAAACCTAATATTAATATATTATAATTAATGTAACGATTCGCTACATAAGGAGGCCTATAATTATATGAATATGAATATGAAAGTCGCAGCAATGACAGCAACTACTATAGCAGTCGCTTCTATGCTCCCATCTATGACAGAATCCAATGTACAAACCGTGGCAGCTCAGCAAATATCAAAAGCAAAAATTGGTTTTGTAAAAACGAATACATTACAAATATATTCTAGTCCTGAAGCAACAGATTCTGTTATTGAGACCATTACACATAGCACTCCGGTTACAATTCTTGAAGCAACAAATGAATGGTATAAAGTTCACGCTCACAATAAAACTGGCTATGTAAAAAAAGAAGCAATTTCTTTAACAAAACCAAGCTATAGTGAGAATCAATATATCGTAAATGCAGATGCATTAAACGTTCGCTCTGAACCAAATACACAATCTGAAATTATTAATGTATTACCAAATGGAAAATTTGTCACTGTTCAAGAAGAACAAGAAGGATGGTATAAAGTTATACATAATGGAACAAGTGGCTATGTAAAGAAAGAATTTTTATCTAATATAGCTCAGCCATTAGTAAAAGGAATTACCGTACAAGGCGGAAGTTCTTATTATGTTGCCACTCCAACATTAAAAGTACGAAGCGGAGCAGGAACAAATGCAGCTGCTATTGGTTCTTTAAAAAATGGAACACAGGTACAAGTCGTTGGAAATGAGGGCACATGGTATAAAATTCGCTACGGATCAGGATATGGCTACGTCGCGCAGCATTATATAATGCAAGGACAACAGCAGCAACAAAAGCAACAAGCCACACCATCTATTCCAGCTGTATTTAAATATCCTGCCCAAGGAAAAGTAAGCTCAGAATTTGACGTACGCTGGGGAAAAATGCACTATGGCGTAGACATTGCAGCAACAGGAAATGTTCCAATCCAAGCTGCCGCATCTGGGACTGTTGTTAAATCGTATTATTCTACAAGCTATGGAAATGTTGTATTTGTTGCCCATCATATAAACGGAAATTTATACACAACTGTATATGCTCACATGAACAGTCGTGCTGTCAAAGTGGGCGATACAGTGACGACGGGCCAATTGCTCGGTTATATGGGAAATACAGGACATTCATATGGACAACACGTACATTTTGAATTACATAATGGGGAATGGAATTTTGAAAAAACAAATGCAGTAAATCCGCTTCCTTTCCTAGTTAGGTGATGAAAAATGACAACACGTAACATCCCATTAACTATTGAGTGTTTAGCATTTTTCGGTCTAATTTGTTGTTTAATAATTTATAACACAAACGTTGTATTTTTAAGCATTGTTACTGTATTTGTCGCTTGTGAAGTGATTATGGAAACATACAAAATTCGACTAAAGCGACATATTTCACACATATATACTGCCCTATTCATTATAAGTTCTTTATTAACAAACATTAATTTTAACGGATTACATGCCTCCACAATGTTTCCAGTATTTTTTATGACTATTCTTCTTATAGTATCTCAGTATATATATGTTCCAGAACATCGTAAACAGCAATACCAAGAAACACGGAAAGTTGGGAAATAGTGCAACGATTTTTCAAAGCTAGTCTAACAAAATCTTTTTTAGACTCATATGAAAGAACAAATGAATTCTTTGGTATAAAAGGCAATAGAAATAGTCAATTTTTTTTATACGGCATGATTTTTCTCATAGTAATTTCTTATTTTCTTTACTATTAAAATAAGGATTCCACATAATGTGGAATCCTTCAGAGTGTTGGGAAACCCTTTGGGTTTCCCAACCTCTGATGACCTTTATTGTAACTATGTATAAAAAAATTGTACGAAACAATAAAAAATAAGAAAAACAGCCCTTCAACTGACCCTTTCTGGTC
>NZ_JAMBOP010000035.1 GCF_023715645.1 Bacillus cytotoxicus
TTTTTTTGACTTTCTTTACCATTTAAATAACGTTTTACAGCTTGTAATTTCTCTTCAATTGTAAATTTAGCCATAAGAAAAGCACCTCCAATTGTTAGACTGTGTCTAACAATTGGGGTGCACTTCACTTTATAAGGGGATTTTTTCTTCCAACGCCCGTATAGAAACTGGATGCGAAAAATGATTCATTACAAATACAGCACACGCGGTCAATAGTTCTGCAACAGGCATTACAAGCCATATTCCATTTACACCAAATAATTTTGGCATAATCCACAGAAGAGGTATAATAAGCAACAACCCACGGCTTAAAATAATCAAAACAGATTTTTTTGTTTGTCTTACGGATTGAAAATATTCTCCGTATACAATGTTATAACCTAAAAATACGTACTGCATGAAGAATAAACTAATTCCAATTACCGTCATACTTAATAATTTTTCAGATTGAATGTCAAATAAACCGATAAGATGTTTCCCAAAGAATAAACCAATTAATGTTGCGATAACACCAAGTACAACCGCTGTTTTTACTGCAAGTTGTACTCCTTGTTTCAATCGTTCCGTTAAGTTCGCACCATAATGGAAGCTCGCGATAGGTTGCAGTGCTGCTCCAACGCCAAAGAATAAAAGTAGCGTCATTGAATGAATACTGTTCACTATAGCATACGATGCAACGCCTTGTTCACCAGCATATTGAATAAAAGTGACATTAAATCCAATCGTTACAATCGCTACAGTTGCTTCTGTCGTGAAACTTGGAAAACCAATAATCATAATTTGCTTTACTGTTTCCCATTCTAAATGAAGTTTCGTCCATTTTAAAATACTGTTTTTTCTAAAGAAATGACTCAGTAGTACAAGAAAACCAATCGCTGCAGATAAAATCGTTGCAGATGCTGACCCTGTTACTCCCCAGCCTAGAATAAAGATAAAAATATAATTAAATACAATGTTTAACAATGCTGTGACAATAAGACCTGCCATAGCTAAAGTGGGATTTCCATCATTTCGTATAAATGTACTTAAAATATTTTCTAATACATATATCATTCCAAATGTGAATAATACATGTAAGTAATCTAATGAATACGGTAAAATTACATCATTTGCCCCAAACAAGTATGCTATATCTTCTATTCTCCATAAACAAATTATCATTAACACACCAACAATCGCAACAGCTACTGTCATCGATTGCGTGAAAATAGAACGTGCTCTCTCTATTTTATTTTCTCCTAAAGCGATAGAATACAATGTAGCTCCGCCCATCCCAATCCATAATGAGATGGAGAAAAAGATAGAAAATGCAGGAACGGCAACGTTTACTCCAGCCAAACCATTCGCTCCAACACCACGGCTCACCATAACCGCATCAATCATAATATTTACCGACATCAGTACCATTCCAAGTACTGCTGGAATTAAATAAGAAATAAATAAACTTTTAATCGGCTTTTCTCTTAAATGCTCTGTTGTTTCCATTTCAAAATTCTCCTTTACGACTCTCTGTTCACATTGTAAACCTTAAAGTTACTTTAAGGTCAAGAAAGAAGTAAAAAATATATTTTGTTATGAATGGTGTTTTTATTTTTTTCTCGCCACAGGGATTTGAATTTCTGTCACTTGCTCCTCTTGATTACTCGTTACAGACCAATCAATTAGCGCTAGCTCAATAGCATCACCGCATATTTCATATCCATCCTTCTCAATAGCTAGTAACAGCCTCTTGTATGTCTTACCAGTTTCTTCGTATGGTCCATGATGATACGCACATGCATACATCCCTCCTTCAATTACATTAAAAGTAGCAGCTTGAAAGGGCATATAATCAAGAAGAATAAATACACTATTATATGCTTGAAAATCATGTTGTAATAATGCATCTTTTCCTACGGTAACACCTATATCACCTGAAAATACGCTATCATCTACTTGTTTCATATTTTTTTGAAGTGAATGAATATAATATTCAAACATATCATCTGTTGTATTTGGCGTAATCGGAAGAGCGGTAATTTTCCGCTTTGGTAATTCTGTAAAAAAGACCGTATGATCATCTGTTTGTACAGCCTCTTTCATTAAATGAATTTTATGCTTAATTTTTACTAAACTATATTCAATTTCCCTTTGTTTTTTTCGTAACATCTCTTCTTGTTTTTCTAATAAATTTAACGCAAAGGCTGGTGTTCTTTCATCTATATATCGTTTTATTTCTTTTAGCGGTATATTTAGTTGTCTTAAGAACTTAATCGTATCCAACATTGAAAATTGATCGATTGTATAGTAACGATAATTTGTTTGCGAATCAACTATTGCTGGATGAAAGATTCCCTTGTCATCATAGTATCTCAATGTTGATTCAGGAATATTATGCATTTTCGCCATTTCCCCAATGGTAAACCGTTGATTTAATAACATATTTACTTCTCCGTTCTTTTTATTTGTCTATCTATTTACTTTATTTTTTGCACACATTCGCGTTTACAATACTTTTGCACCTTCTTATGTTTCGTTTAATTTGCTGATTGTCAAAAAAATAAATCTCTGTACCTGACCAAATGAAAACCCAGCTCACAATGCTTAATATTCCCGCAAGATAAGAATGACTACTTGTAAGATTCAAGTATATCACCCCAACAATAATACCAATCACAAATAAAACAATAGTCTTCTTAACATTTCTAGCATATGTATATTCCTCTTCGTTCAAGAGGCTGGAAAAAGTGTTAAATGTGGCAGTCTGCAATGACTTCTCGTCAAAGTCATTCTCACCTAAAAATAATATTTCTACCTCCTTTTTTTTGCCGCTATGTAGCTTTGACAAAAGAAACTCTTCAAGGTCAGAGCTTAGGTGAACATCATCTGAGCTATAATACCTTGAAAACGGAGTATCAGTTTCATCTAAATAAACATGTATATTTAATTCATCCTTCATGTTATCCATCCTTTTATTCAAATGTATTAGGTGAAAGTCGACCTTTTATTAATATGGTCTAGATAACACTATTTCTTACGAAAACAAATAAAAAAGAAGTGTTTTCCCAAATCGGAAAACACTTCTTTTTCTTAATGCGCTGAAACATCACTAATTCCATGCCCCGTATTCGACTTTACAAGTATTTCATCAAACTTCGCTGCATCTTCTTTTTTACTTGAGAAAATTGTGCCTAAATAGGCTGCTAAAAATCCAAGTGGAATAGACACAATTCCTGGTGTTGTATATGGAAATAACGGATTTCCAACAAAAATTGCTTTTCCAGCCACTGGATTCCATACATTCGGACTCATTGCAACGAGGAGAATTGCAGAGATTAAACCAACAAGCATACCACAAATAGCTCCCGTTGTATTAAAGCGCTTCCAATATATCGTAAATAGAATAACTGGTAAGTTCGCACTTGCCGCAACAGCAAATGCAAGGGATACAAGGAACGCTACATTTAACGATTGTGCAAATAGAGCTAAAATTATGGAAAACACTGCAACCCCCACTGATGCGTAACGTGCCATTTTTACTTGTTCTTTTTCCGTTGCTTTTCCGCGGCGTAATATTTCATTATAGAAATCATGAGCAAATGCCGATGCCGCTGTTAAAACAAGTCCTGCTACAACAGCTAAAATTGTCGCAAAGGCTACTGCCGAAACGAAAGCAAATAAAAGATTTCCGCCTAACGCTTCTGCTAACATTGGCGCTGCCATATTTCCAGCTGCATTCGCTTTTACAATTGCCTCGTTCCCAACAAACGCTGCTGCACCAAATCCTAAGAAGATTGTCATAATATAAAAAGCTCCGATTAGCCACGTTGCATATACAACAGATTGACGGGCTGTTTTTGCATCACGTACTGTAAAGAAACGAACGAGAATATGTGGCAATCCTGCTGTACCAAGAACAAGCCCTAAATTTAACGAAATTGTATCTAACCCAACTTTATATTTTACACCAGGATTTAAAAATGCTTCTTTCAATGGTGTCGCTGTCTTCATTTGCGCAAACATTTCTGTAATACTAAAGTTAAACTTCGCAAACACAATAACAGAAATAATAAAAGTACCCGCCATTAATAATACCGCTTTAACAATTTGCACCCAGCTCGTTGCTGTCATTCCTCCAAAAATAACATATACAGTCATCAATACCCCAACAATGAGTACAGCCGTTGTATATTCAATTCCTAATAATAATTTAATAAGTGCTCCTGCTCCGACTAACTGTGCAATCATATAAAAAATTGAAATTGTCATCGTATTAAGCGCTGCTACTCCCCGTACCTTTTTTGCATCAAAACGTGCTGCAATCATATCTGCTAACGTAAACTTCCCAAGGTTTCGAAGTGGCTCTGCAACAAGATACAGTACAACTAAATAGGCAACAAGAAAACCAATACTATAAAAAAAACCATCAAACCCTGTTAATGCTATTGCTCCGGCAATTCCAAGAAAAGAAGCAGCGGACATATAATCACCTGCAATTGCCAAACCATTTTGCCACCCTGTTAATCCACCGCCTGCTGTATAAAAATCACTTGCATTTTTTGTTTTTTTCGATGCAAAATACGTAATGACAAGCGTTCCAAGAACAATAACTAAAAATAAGGTAAAAGCTGTTGTATTCAATATTTATCCCCTCTCTTTATCCAAGTTTTCGCGAATTTGATCCGAGAATCGATCAAATGATTCTGCTTTTTTACTGTAGATCATACACAATGCCCATGTCATAACGAACTGAGCGAATGCAAATACCCACGCCCATGTAATATCACCAAATGCTGATGTATTGAGCACTTTTGAATATGATGTTAAAATTGGCAAAGCAATAAAAAAGCTGAGAAAAAAAATACTCATCGGTACAATAAATTTCTTCTTTTCTCGTAACAAATTTTGAAATTCGGCAGACTGCACTACGTTTGTATAATTGATTTCACCATTCAATTTACGCGCAGATGTTTCTTGTTTCATTTCAAACCTACTCCTTTCTTTTCCATACAAATCTCCAATCACTTTCTTTCATCACCAAAACACTAAATTTTATAAATATTCAGAAACTTAAGTTTATTTTAGACAATCTATTATTGGAAGCAAAGATTTTTCGATAGACAAATTCTGTCATTTTTCTCCAAATTACAATATATATTCTTATTAAAAGAAAAAGCAGTGCCTATCGCACCGCTTTTTCGCCTTCTAAATTACGAGCTGTTTCACTCGTTTCAACATCTTTTCCTTCTTTAAATGTCTTAAACAGAAAATCGTAAAATAGATTCGATACGCCAAACCAATATTTCTCATTTTTAAAATGATGCAATAAATGCTGTTTCTTTAGCCATCTTCCGTATGGCGTCATTGGACGAATTGGACGATGAGCAATGTAATGCTTCCATTCATATACTAATAGCATAAGAATCATTCCAATTCCAAATGATAATGTTAGCGTAATGTTAGAAGTAATACCATATACAATACATAAATAGATCGTAAATCCAGGAAGGCTATACCACACTGGCAAAAAAAGTAAATTTAAATCATTCGGGTATACATGATGATCATAATGAAGACGCTTTAGCATTTTTAATAAAAATGGATTCTTTGGTGGTTTTAAATGAAATAAAAAACGATGCGTTACATATTCGTTTATTGTATAAAAGATAATACCTGCAATAACAGCAATCGCTGCTATCCATGTAAATAATTGCATGTTCAAAAACACAATAAAAGCAATTAAAACTCCAATCATAATGACAATATCGTGCTGTAAGAAATACTCTTTTATTACCTGTCTCATCCCCATTCCCCTCTCTTTAGAAAACGGCCGTAACACATTGTTATGGCCGCCTTTTTATTTCTATTCTATTCCCATTATAAGTTTACTTGTTTCCCCATTTGGATAGAAAATATTACTCGAACCGAATATATTCTGTTTTGGTATAATGTGTTCCACTGCAAAAACTGTCACTTCTCCTCGTTGTACTTCTCCAATAATCAACCCTAATATTTCATGATTTACAGCAAATGTCGGTTGGGTGGTTTGAAGCAATCGTTCAGCTATTTGAAGAACAGCCTCGTATAATGCATTTCTATCTGTTACTTCTTTACGTAGTTTTGCTGCTAATGTAATAATAATTTCTTTTTCATTTATTGTGGTTCGATACATAGAAATCTCCCCTTCAACCTTATATATATCCAAATTTAAAACCTGACATAAACCCCTTTTCTTTTTAGATGGGTGAGTGTGTCTGCCCATGAGTAGAAGCGATCTGTTCCTTCTTCTTCCACATGCGATATTCAAACAAAGAACGGAAGCGAGTAGCTGGTTACTTTTACTTGGCATGGCAGCGACTTGTGTGTTGGAAAGTCAAGGTGGATTTATATATAAAACAATTATAAATCTTTATAAGAAAAATGAATAGAAAAATCAATATTATTCCATAAAATCATTTCACTTCCATATATGCTTTACCTATATCTTCCTACCTTATATATTCGATATATGAATGTAATATTCCTTGTTTTACACAGTTGAATTTACAGAAAAATATAAAAAATATCCTTTTTATTAGCTTTTGAATTTTTATTCATATAGTGCGAAAAAGGTTTTGGATTTATCGAAGTTGAAGGTGCTGACGATATCTTCATACACTCCACTGCAATTCAAAGTAAAGGCTATAAGTCTTTAGAAGAAGGTCAAGAAGTTTCTTTCGAGATCGTTGAAGGAAGTCGCGGACCTCAAGCTGCTAACGTAGTGAAACTTTAATTTGATACATGACAGAAGGTTATCTTTCGATAACCTCCTTTGTTATTCTTCTGCATATTTCTTTTCCACAGAGTAAAAACTATGTGAAATGAGAAAATAAGGAGGAGAAAACAATGGGTTCACCTATAAACGACTTTGAAGAAGTAAAGTTCCGTGTAGAAACTGCGCAAAAGATGGTTGGTTCTGCGACGATTACAATGGATACTGAATCATTGCAGCACGCTACAAATGCCGTTGAATCCGCTCGTCAGCAGCTCGAAACAATGAAAGAAGTAGCCACCGATCTAGATACATCGTTTTTATTGGATCAAGAGGATAAATTAGAAAGATGCGAGCATCAATTACAAGAAGCAAAACATTAAAAACATCCAGAGATCACTTCTCTGGGTGTTTTTCTACGTAAGTCCCCTTCATTTCCTATAGTTTTCGCCCTCTACACAGCACACTATACAAATCCAAATTAGCAAATATACTAACCCCCATTTAAACATTTATACCTTGCATCCACAAGACACATCTCTTTCTGTAAATAAACGCACGTATTCAGAAATTCCATTTACGATTCAAGCAACATCAATGCCGTGACCTTGCATAATCATACAAATAGAAGTAATTCACTTATCCATCCTCAACCGTATGTTTCCTCTATCTGTAATACTTTATTTCTATTATATATGTACACCTATATTACCTTAAATATAGTAGATCAAGGAAATGAATACATGTATATCCAGGAGATATTTTTACATCTATATATTTGTATATCTTTCAACATAAAATTATGGTAGATTAATAAAGGCCCATATTTATTTTAAAGAAAGGAGATGAATAAAAAGTGAATAAAAAATGGTATGTTCCACTCGTAGCAGCTGGTTTGTTCCTCACGCCACTTATTGCACATGCTGCGAGCAGTGATACATTTACCCAAAATGATGGAGAGGTTCATTACAATTGGGGATACGAAAGTCCAAAACCTGGTATTTCAGCAGACCATTTTACCGGTGTTTTTAATCAATCAAAAGATTTATCATCTGGAGACTACTTCATACATACGTTAGCTGATGATCGTATTAAAGTTTCCTTTGATGGAAAACAAGTAATTAATCGTTGGTATGATTTTGCTGGTCAAATTGATCGTGCACTTGTAACAAATGTAAAGGCAGGAACTCATAAGTTACAAACCACATTCTATGAAAATGCTGGTCAAGCAGCAGTTTTTTCTGATATTGTTCCCTTTGATCATTGGTTAGCCTACTATTACCCAAATAAAAATTTAGAAGGTTATCCAGTAAACGCACAAGTGATTGCTCCGACCGGAAAAGAAAAGAGATTGTTCCAAAACAACGGAAGCGGTTCTCCAATGTCGAAAGTACCAGCAGATAATTTTTCTGCTCGATATACGACAGTAAAGCGATTACCTGCTGGAGATTATATAATTCGAGGGAAAATAGACGATGGTATTCGTGTCTTTATTGATGGACAACTTGTGCTTGATCGCTGGGGATCTGGCTGTTCACAAGAAGATGCTCGAAAAATCCACATTAATGATGGAACTGCAGAATGGGCATTTGGTAAAACCAACGAAAAGGATACCCATCTAGTTGAAGTGCAATACTTAGAAGAAGGCGGAGACAGCCAAATAGATTTTCAAATTGAGCCTTACAAAGAAGCAACAAAATCAACTAGTTGGCTCGGCGAATTCTATAGTAACAAAGAGTTTAAAGGGAATGCTGTCGTTATCGGTGGAGATCAATCTTCGAAGAAGTTGAATACAATCAACTTTAATTGGGATTACAACTCTCCGCATCCAACTATCTCAAACGATAATTTTTCTGCCCGCTTTACTAAGGTAGATAAATTTGAACAAGGTGAATATATATTCACCACTAAAGCAGATGATGGTGTACGTGTTTACATTGATAATAAAATGGTAATTGATTCTTGGATTGCTAGTGACAGTGAAACTCGTAAAATAAAAGTACCAATATCAGCTGGAGAGCATAAAATTACTGTTGAATATTTGGAACAAGGTGGAAAAGCTAATCTTCAATTCGATTATAAAAAAGATCCTGGACCGTTTTATCAAACAGGCGGGGATGTACATTATAATTGGGGATACGGAAGTCCTACACCAGATCGTGTAGCAGACAATTTCACAGCAGTTTTTGATCAATCTAGAGCGCTAGCTGCTGGCGATTATTTTATACATACATTAGCGGATGATCGTGTCAAAGTTTCTTTTGATGGGAAACAAGTGATTGACCGCTGGTATGATTCTGGTGGTCAAATCGACCGTGCTATCGTAACAAATGTACAACAAGGTAATCATAAAATTCGAACTGATTTCTATGAAAATGGTGGTCAAGCTGCTGTCTTTTCTGATATTGTACCATTTGATTCTTGGCTAGCTTATTATTATCCAAATACGAATTTAGCGGGATATCCAGTCGATGCAAAAGTACTAGCACCAGAAGGAAGTATAAAACAACTTACTGAGAATAACGGCTACGGTACACCAACTTCTAAAGTACCCGCTGACAACTTCTCGGCTCGTTACACAACGGTAAAACGATTATCCGCTGGTGATTACGTCATTCGCGGACGTGCTGATGATGGGATTCGTGTCTTTGTAGATGGCCAACTTGTTCTTGACCGTTGGGATTCAGGAGAATTTTCAGAATATGCGAAGAAAATTCATATTTCTGATGGAACTGCATCCTGGGCATTTGGTAAAGCCAATGAACCAAATACGCATTTAGTTGAAGTACAGTATTTAGAGAAAACAGGTCAAAGTCGCATAGAATTTAGTATTGAACCCTACAGTACTGTACAATATCCATCTACTTGGATTGGTGAAATCTATAATAATACGAACCTTCAAGGTGATTCTATTATTCTTGGCGGCATGAATGCCTTACAGAAAATTGAGAAGCTTAATTTCAATTGGCAAAATGGGTCTCCAAGCTCATTTATTTCAAGTGATAACTTCTCGGCTCGCTTTACAAAAACGGAATACTTTGAAGGCGGAGACTATACATTCACAGCGAAAGCAGACGATGGGATTCGCGTTTATGTAGATGATCAACTTGTTATTAACTCTTGGCAACCAAGTAACAACGATGTACGTAAAGAAAAAATGTCTGTAACAAAAGGAAACCATAAGCTGCGCGTAGAGTACTTCGAAGGAAGTGGCTCAGCAAATCTCTCACTAGATTACTATATTGGTAAACCTTATGAAACGCTAGATTTACGTAAACCTTCAAAAGTAACTGCTGGGGAAATTGATAACTATATGAGCCGCAGAACGAATGGCACTAGCCCGCTTACTGGATATGGACAGGCGTTTATTGACGCACAAAACAAATACGGTGTGAATGCTCTCTTTTTAGCATCACATGCGATTTTAGAGTCCGGTTACGGCAAATCATTGATTTCCTACCGAAAACATAATCTATTTGGACTTCGTGCTGAAGATTCTGATCCATACGGTTTAGCTCGTTACTTCAATACGTTTAATGACAGTATTAATTATAATACCGCTTACGTAAGAGCGTATTATTTAGAACCTGGAGATTGGCGCTATAAAGGAGTTACAGTAACAGATATTAATGCTAACTATTCAACAGATACTGGATGGGCAACTAAGATTGCTAACCTTATGGAAGAAATACATCCATATAATGGTTCTGAATATAACGGTGTAAATATTTTACCTAAAAATAATGAATCGATTACCGATTCACATCAATTGCCAAAAGATATTCCTTTTACAAACTACGCAGCAAATACAAAAGGAAAAGTTACAAAAACAACAGACGAGTTCCGTACAGAACCGTATCCATATGGCAATAATAAAAAATGGACATTGCAACAAGGAACAACTGTTGATGTACTACGTAAAGATCCAAATAACTGGATTGAAGTTCGCGTTGGCAATCAAACAGGATGGGTTCAAGCAAACGATCTACAAGTAATTGAAAACAGAGATCCATTAAACGGAAAAGCAATTGTCATTGATCCAGGTCATGGCGGCGTCGATGATGGTCATGCTGGTATCAACGACGGCATAACAGAAGACGAAGTTGTATTAGATGTTTCCTTACGTGTTCGTGATTTATTTAATCGCAAATCACCGTTTAAAGTGTTATTAACTCGTGATTCGGATTGGCGCCCTGGTAATTCAGCTAAAGAATCACTTCAAAAACGAGTACAGTTTGCACAGCAAAATAACGGAGATATTTTTGTGAGCATTCACGCAAATGGCTACAATGGTACTGCAAATGGAACAGAAACATACTATTGGCAATCCGAAAGTTATGGAAACCCTAATACAGAAGAAAGCCGTGTATTAGCTGAAAAAGTACAGAGTCGTCTCGTAGATGCGCTGGAAACGAAAAACCGCGGTGTAAAAGATGGCGATTTATATGTTGTTCGTGAAAATACAATGCCTGCTATCCTTGCAGAACTAGCTTTCATTGACAATCCGAAAGAAAATGAAAAATTAGGTTCTGAATATTGGAGACAACGTGCTGCTGAAGCAATTTACTCTGGTATTTTAGATTACTATGAGTGGAAAGGCATCAACATTTCATCCTATCGTCTATAATAAAGCGAATTGTATTTTAAAACTTACAATATAGAAGTACGAAACAAAAAGATGGCAAATGCCATCTTTTTGTTTTCTTCCAATACCGCTTCATAAAGTGAAACTTTAATCAGTGAGGGTTTTCTTCATCCCCCACTGAAGCTGGACATTGCATCCGCTGAATTTTGAGACGGGAGTATTACTGCCCACGAATAGCGGGGTAAAAATGGACCTACACCTCGCTGCCTCTCTTTGTTTTAAAACTTTGTGCGTGGCAGGAAAAGGCCCTGACCGCTCCTATGCATGGCCAGTCCCTCTTGACCATTTAAAAAAATGCTTTTCTGTGGGTTTTTCATAGAGTGACTGAGTAGTTACCTTTTATCTCATTTTCCATTAATAAGATAAAAGAGAGCAAAACAAAGAGATGATTGTTCAAGATAATTGTTTTCCATACTCTTGTAGCTTTTCTCCGATCGTACATTGTCGAATGCAAAAGGAGTGAGCATAATATTTACTCTGTTCTTTTCGAAAATGCTTCTGTAAAAAACAACCATCGCAATATGTTTCTAATAAATCGTTTACTTCGGTAATTAACTGCTTATGATCCACTCCCTCTACACTCCTATTCTGTTATTTCTTTATGACTATCAATATTCGTTCCTTCCAATGCTTGCTTTGCTAATTGATGCGCTTCTTTATTTTGTTTTCTAGAAACCGGTTCACATACTAGTTTTATTTTCATCTGTTTTGCTTTTTGTTCAATTTGATCTAAGTAATGAATTAAATTCTCTTCATAGCATGGCCATTCACCCGCTAATTGTTGGAGTACGACTTGAGAATCACCACGAAGTATAACCGATTCATACTTAACCCCTAGCTCTTCCAATATATTCATCCCATATAATAATGCTGCATACTCCGCTTCATTATTATCATCAATTCCCTCTATGTAAGCATTGCGGCGAATTCGATACAGTTTCCCTTGTTTCTTATAATAAATGCTGATCCCTACACCCGCCTCTTTTGTCTCAATATCATATCCACCGTCAAAAAACAGCGTAAGGTCTTGCGGCTCTTCTTCAACTTGCTTACTTAGTTTCTTAAATTCTTTTAACGTCCATTCTACTCCCATTTCATCTTGAAATACTAATTCCTTCGCTCTCCCTGTTTTTTCAAAATCAGCTGCGAATTGGATTCCTTCTTCTAAACGAAGGAAGTCTGTTTCCACACTAGTCTCTAAGCCATGTTTTGTTCGATATAACCAGGTAATTTTATATTTCATTACGCTCCCCCTTTTTATGCAAAAGCCGTGCACGTTTCTATCAGCTATTACGTCTTTATTTTATCCTATTTTGGCTATAAGGACCGTATTCTATTCGAAATGCATAACTAAGTTATCTGCGTGCTTAAGATATTCCCTCCACATACGCGAGATAATATGAAAAAACAAATAAGAGTTGCCACTATAAAGTGAACAACTCTCAGATGAATCTTACACAAATTTCTCAAACTGTACTCGTTTATTTATAAAATACATAACAGGTCCGCCAATCACCATTACAACAAACTCACCAATCGTACATGTTAACCATGTAAACAAAAATGGTAAATCAAATGCAAGATGAAGTTCAATTGCAATGATAAACATTGTAAAGGTAAAGACCACTGTATTAAAGATCATACGTGCCCATATTCCTTTTATAAAACGCATAGAAACGATTGTACAAAGCAAGGCGATAATAGATTGCCCTACTCCAAATACTAGATCATATGCAATCATTGGGGAGAAAAAGAGGTTTGCTAAAAATACTCCTAATACAATTCCGTAAATATATTTTTTATTGAACACAATAAGATGATTAAACATTTCTGAAATACGAAATTGAATATTCGTAAAACCAAAAGGTTGAATAAGCATTGTTACAGCAATATATAACGCCGCTAAAATACCATTACCAACAAGCGTCTTAATTTTCATTATACGATCTCCTTAGTTTTTTTACGTGGGATGGTTACGAACCACGTGAATATTTTAATAGACAAAATTAGATTATAATTATTATTCGGATCTAAGTCAATATATATAAAGTGAAAACATGACTTAAACCTCTGTTCTTTTTAGATGGGCGAGTGCGTCTGGCTATGCATAGAAGCGGTCAAGGCCTTTTTCTGCCTCATGCGATGTGCAAACAAAAAGATGGAAAAAGTTGTTGGCGACTTGTGGGTTGGACAGTCAAGGTGGATTTATATAGTAAAATCCTTACTTTACAAAAGAAGAGTCATACGCTGTCCTTTTCTATTTAGAGAACGTATAATAAAAACATGAAGGATTTAGGAGGTTTGTTCATGGCAGCAACGATTCAAAACGATGCATCATTCTTATGTATTGAACCTTGGTATGGCATCGCCGATGGATTTGAACCCGCAAAAGACTTCAAAGAGAAAAAAGGAGTTCAAATATTAAAAGCGAATGAAATATTTATATGCTGATAGTATTACAATCGGTTAATTGGAGGGTTTCAGTTTGATTGAAGTATACATTGATGGTGCATCAAAAGGAAACCCTGGCCCTTCTGGTGCTGGGGTTTTTATTAAAGGAGTTCAACCGCCTGTGCAATTGGCTGTTCCACTTGGAATGATGAGCAATCATGAAGCAGAGTATCACGCATTACTTACTGCATTAAAATATTGCACCGAACATAATTATAAAATTGTATCGTTTCGAACAGATTCACAACTTGTGGAACGAGCGGTTGAAAAACAATATGTAAAAAACCCATTATATGCACCACTTTTAGATGAGGCGCTCAAAATGATCCAGCAATTTGATCTCTTTTTTATAAAATGGATTCCGAGCAGCCAAAATAAAGCAGCCGATGAATTAGCACGAAAAGCCATCAAAAAAAATGAACGGAGGTAGTGTATTGAAAAAAGAGTGGATTGCTCCTCTCGCTTTAGTGTTTGTTGCTTTCATTTGGGGAGCTACGTTTGTTGTTGTTCAAAATGCCATGTCATTTGTCGGGCCATTTTCTTTTAATGGTATACGTTTTTTATTAGCTGGAATGATTTTATTCATCATTCAGCTCATTTTTATGAAAAAAACACCCATTAAACATGTAGGATATAGTAGTGGTGCTGGTATAATCGTAGGGTTCTTTTTATTTGTTGGGTATTTACTCCAAACATTTGGTTTATTGTATACAACATCTTCTAAAGCGGGATTTTTAACAGGCCTTAGCATTGTCATGGTACCCATTTTATCGTTTATCTTTTTAAAACAAAAAGCAAATTTATTTATTGTACTTGGAATTACAGCGGCTACAATTGGACTATTTTTATTAACAGCTGGAGACGCTTTTCAATTCAATATCGGAGACCTTCTTGTTTTAGGTTGTGCTGTCGCATTTGCTGCTCACATCCTTGTAAATGGATTCTTTTCCAAAAAGGTATCTCCGTTATTATTAAGTACAACACAAATATTAGCGGTTGGACTCTTCTCTTCTATTTGTGCATTTCTGTTTGAAGATTGGGAGAAATTATTTTCGATGTCATTATGGACAAATCGCTCATTTTTATTTGCACTATTGCTAACATCACTTTTTGCCACTTCCCTTGCATTTTTCATTCAAACAACAGCGCAAAAATATACATCTCCTACCCGCGTTGCAATTATTTTTGCAATGGAACCCGTCTTTGCAGCAATGACAGGTGTTTTCGTTGCAAATGAGCAATTATCCATATCAGCTATTATTGGGTGTATTTGCATTTTCTTAGGAATGATCGTTGTAGAACTACCCAATAGACGAAAAAAAGAAGCGCAGGCTGCGTGAAGTTATGATTGTAGCTTCCGCAAAAAAGCCTTTGCGCTTTTTTTATCGGTAATTTCTTCTTCTTTTAACCGTTCTAGCAAAGCGATAAAATAACTCCCATCAAACTGTAATTGATGCTTAATGGTCGCTTCAATGGCCGCATTCACAATTCCATCAGATGAACCGGTATAACCTTGGCCAAACATAATAAACCCTTGTGCTTCCTCTTGTAATTTAAACCCCTTCGTATGTAAAAATGAGAGATAGTCTTGAACTGTTTGCATTATTTCCCCACCTAAATTCAAAAGTCTACCTTTCCTATCATACATGTTTTCTAACGCAATGAGAATGAAATTTCTTTGACAACCCCTTTAGAATCCTCTTTTTCCTCAAAAAAAGTAACTACTCAGCTATACCTTTTAGAAATTTAGAAAAGGGTATGATTCTAGTGAAGATGTGTCTCTCTATTACTTATAAATTCATTTTTGGCATATAGACTGTTGTCATGCAAACAGGGCAGGGGCCTTATTGTCTACTTTTGTTTTCAAACCTTGCACGTGGCAGGAAAAGGCACTGACCGCTCCTATGCATCGCCGGTCCCTCTCGTCCATTTTAAAAAATGCTTTTCTGACGTTTTTTCATAAAGTAACTAAGTAGTTACAAAAAAAAAAGCAAAGTGAAACCGCTAAGTTCCACTTTGCTTTTCAGCTACTATTTCTCAATTACTCGCTACTCCATATGATATATGTCTTTTTTCAATTTTCTCTTCAATTTCTCTTATGTTTTCTTTATCGTTCAATAATAATTGTTTATTTTCTATTAGTAATTGTTTAAAAGATTTTCTTATTTTTTTTCGCATATCAATCTTCCTCCTTAATGGTTACAAGTGAAACCTCCCTAAGCGAGAGTTTTTCATCCCCCGCTCCTCACTTCTCTTTGAATCTTGGAGCAGGGAAGCCCGTTCATACGGGATAATAGATTTTATTTATATAAAAGATAAATAATTATCTGTATTGCGTAATAATAAATGAATCGTGTGAAATCCATTTGAAATTCAAATGAAAACTACGTATATTTTTACAATCGTTTTGTTCGTATTTCGTTCTACTAATTAATTGAACTACCCCCACCTACCGTTTCAGAAGTGCACCCCAATTGTTAGACACACTCTAACAATTGGAGGTGCTCTTTATATGCAGAAATTCTCTGAATCAGAAAAATTAGCTGCTGTGCACAGCAATGCATAACCTGCTACTTTCTTTCTCCCTTTGTTTTAAAACCTTGCATGTGGCAGGAAAAGGCACTGACCGCTTCTACGCATGGCTAGATGCTCTCGTCCTCCAAAAAAGACAGGTTTTTATGTCGTTTCTTCCATTTATCTTTATATAAATAATAACGCCCGATCAAATTTGTAATTTGATCGGGCGTTATCTTCCATAAAGGGGTTTTCTTAAGGTTACTTTCTATAACATATTTACAAACATTTCCGGTCTGCCCCAGTTCATTTTTTCACAAACAAATTGTATTTTTTCTTTATCAATTGTGTGAAATGCTTCTTCTAATTGACACGAAATTGGCACTTCACAATGAATTTGTGCAAGTTGTAGTGACATGTGTAAATTATCTAAATCACTTTCAATCTTTGTACGCTGCGCTTTTGTTAATGATGTCATATTTTCTAAAACGCCTGTAACTGTTCCGTGCTCTTGGATAAGTTTATATGCAGTCTTTTCACCAATGCCTTTAACACCTGGATAGTTGTCGCTTGAATCACCCATAAATGCCTTTGCATGAACAATTTGCCACGGCTCTACACCTTTGTCTTCCACAATTTTTTCAGGCGTGTAAAATTCATAATTTCCAATTCCTTTTCGAAGAAGCATAACTGTAATTTTTGTATCAACTAGCTGAAGTAAGTCTGTATCACCTGTTAAAATAAACACTTCCGCTTCATGTTGATACAGTTTCGCTAATGTTCCAATACAGTCATCAGCTTCATATCCTTTCATACCAATAACCGGGATTGATAAATGTGCAGTCATTTCTTGCACTAGATCAAATTGTGGAATTAACTCTTCTGGCGGTGCGCCGCGATTCGCCTTATAGTTTGAAAATGCTTCTGTTCGAAAGGTTGTACTCCCCATATCCCAGCACGTTACGATATGAGTTGGTTCAATTGTACTAGCTGCTGTTAATAAGTGCTTCATATAACCATGAATCCCATTTGTTGGAATACCATCTTGTCTTTTCATAAATTGTCCGTACACACTTGTTGCATAAAAGGCACGAAATAACAATGCCATACCATCTACTAATAATACCTTATTCATAATTCATCTCCTAATGACAAAAATAAAAACCTCACGTCATGACGCAAGGTTATATAATCAAATAATGATTGTAATTGTTATTATACAATGATTTGTTATATTTAGCATCCATAATAATTACTTACAACATTGTTGTAATAGTTCCACATATGTATTATTTCCAGTGGATACAACAACTGCTTTTGCCGTTCCGTTAACGATATGAGTACCTTGATAACATAAATTTTCAAGACAAAGTGGATTATAATCTTTTACACGTTTTAACGGCATAAATCGTTTTTTTTCAATATGATAGCAACTTTCATATTTTTCTACTAGTATCTCTTTTCCAGTTAAATGAGATTCATCAACAAGTACGTCTTTTGCATAAATAATGCGAGCGTCAGCTGGTACAATATCACCTGCAGTAAGGCAGATCACATCTCCTGGAACCAATTCTACTATTGGAATATTCATCACTTCAGAATCTGTATCTATCCCATTTGCTTTATCATTTTCTACTCTTAAAACAGTAACTGTTTTTGCGTTCGTTTGATTTGCTTCCTTTTCGAACAGACTTACTTTTTCCATCAACTTCATCATCATATGAGTCAACATCACTTTTTTATTCACATATCGTTCATTTTTCCCATATTGTACAATACGTCTTTTTGCCTCTTTAACAGAAAGACCATTTCTTGTTGTTTTAAAATAAGCGTACACAGATTTCACATCGCGAATCGCGACTTCCATCAACATTTCATTATTCTTTTGTAAAATCTCTTGTACTTTTATCGTTTTTTTATGAGTTATATTATTTATAATTCCCTCTTGTTTGTTTACATATAACATCGTCCGTCTCCTCCTTCGCACATGCAGGAAGAAACTCATTGTTTCTCAATTTATCTATTTACAGATATAGAGGGAGGAACAAGTCGTTTCCTACCTACATCACACATTCTATTTTCGAAATACCTGGGTAACGGAACCGAGTCCGAAGCTGACATTGCTCCTCACCTCCTCATATAAATTATTATTAACTATGTATATAAATCCAAATTAAAAATCTGACATAAAGACCTTTTCTTTTTAGATAACCTTGAGCGTCTGGCCATGTGTAGAAGCGGTCAGGGTCTTTTTCTCCCACATGCGATGTTCAAACAAAGAGCAAAAGAAAGTAACAGGTTACTTTTTGCTTAGTATGGCGGCGACTTATGGGATGGAAAGTCAAGTTAGATTTATATATATTTGTACAACATATACCTAAATTAAAAAGACCTTTACTCGAGAGAGAGTAAAGGTCTGAACATACATAAATAAGCAATGTTTAATATAACTACATATCATGTAGCCTATATGAAAACAATTGCACCTCTCCCTCGCCGAGCTTTAGCACTGTATAGCATAGGTTTCTTAACCAGCTACATTAAAAAAGACCTTAATTCGATCATTCTTGTTGACCCATTGGCGTCTCTCGACATTTTTGGGCAGTAGCATCTCTCTATACAGGAGCCTCACCTAACAGAGACATATTTAATTATATAGAAAATGTTACTCTTATTTAAAATAGATGTCAACACTTTGCATTTAAACTTTTTCTTATTACAACAAGTATTTTTTATGCTTTCCACACAATGAAACTCAAATCATTCCTAGTAAACTGACAAAAAAGGATTCTCAAACAAAATAAAAACCTTACGTTTAAAACGTAAGGTTTTTTATATAGCCCCACATATGCCGTTCTCTTCTAGATGTCCATAAACCCGCTCTCGCAGGTGGATGTTCTCAAAAATGCTTTCATCTTCCTTCTTAAAAAGATGGCTTGATGGCCACATTGTAATATTGAACTTCCGTATTACTAACATTGGTTTAAGACATACACAAGCTACGTACATCGTAGGTAGTTACTATTGTAAGTATAAATAGAACCCCGCACGTGCCGTCCCTCGTAAATGTCCAAAAACCCGCTACTCGCAGGTGGATGTTCTCACAGTTACCTTCATCTTCCTTCTCAAAGAAAGGCATGATGTTGGTCCCTAAATATCGAACTTCCGTATTACTATCATCGGTTTTAGACATAAATAAGTTACGCACACCGCAGGATGTTTTATTTATCTGTCGTTATCTTATCACATTGTTTACAACGTGTAAAATATATCGTTTTTTGTATTTCTTGTTTGTGACCCTATTGTAATACAAATTTATTTGAGGTGCAATAGGCTACTGTTTTTCTTTCACAATTTCATTTTCAGGATAAGAAATCCAATCACTCCAGCTGCCTACATACAATTTCACGTTGGTAAAACCAGCCATTTTTAATGTTAATACGTTTGGACATGCTGTTACACCAGATCCGCAATAGACAATCGTTTCTTTCTTTTTATTAAGATGAGTAAAACGATTTCCTTGTTCCTTTCGCTCTTTAAAAGCACCGGATTCTGTTACACCATCTTTCCAAAAATAATTTTGCGCAGTTGGAATGTGACCAGCTTCTTTATCAACTAATTCTTCTAATCCTGCGTAACGCTTTGGTTCACGCGAGTCAATCAGTGTAATATCTGCATGTTTGCTAATTTTCGCTTGTAACTCTTCCATTGTTACGATAACATCCTGTTGCACTGATGGAACGAACGTCTTCGGTGCAAAGACTGCCATCTCATTCGTTACTTCAAAATTTTGTTCCTGCCACGCTGGAAAACCGCCATTTAACACATATGCTTTATTATGTCCAAGATATGTTAAGAGCCACCATAGACGAGAAGCCATCGCTCCTCCTTGGCTATCATACGCCACAACTGTCGTATGTTCATCAATACCAGCTTGTGAAAGCTTTCGGGCAAACTCTTCTATATTTGGAAGTGGATGGCGTCCTCCGTGCTTTGTAACTGAACTTGATAAATCTTTATTCAAATCAAAATAGAGCGCAAATGGTATATGCGCTTCATCATATTGTTCTCTTCCCCAATTTGGATTTGCTAAGTCAAAACGACAATCGATAATTCTAACATGCTCATCTTGTATATGTTCATGTAACCATTCGACTGTAACGATCATACTTAACGACCTTCTTTCTCTTTTAAACGTCCTACATATTCCATAACCATTTCTTCTGTTACAATCTTACGCTGCTGCGCAATGCCGTTTTTTGCAAGTTCATTAATTTGTTTTGTTACCATATTAATTACATCAACAGAGAAAGATTTTCCATTTAACGCAAGTGATATAGCCGCTTCAACCGCCGCTTCACGCTGTGCATCTAACTGTAGAAATGCTTTCACCACTTCATTTTGTTTACGAGAATGTGCTGTAATTGCTTCATGTACTTCCATGTCTTCTTCCTCCTATTGTAAATCCATTGTAAGCCGAATCATATCACGACATACAATGCCATTTTCCATAATCTCTTCTTCATAATGCTTTGAAAAGTAATCAAAATCAATAGAAAAGATGCGAAATCCACATTTTTGATACAAAGCAAGCTGCGAAACACTAGAATTGCCTGTTCCAATTTCAAGCGTGTGCATGCCTTGCTTTTTTGCAGTTAGAATCGCATGCTGTAACAACTGCTTTCCGACGCCTTTTCCCTGCTCTTTATTGCATACAGCAATATTCATGACTTCCATTGTATTTGGGCGCGTTTCTAGCAATACATATACTCCTATCACACCTTCAAGACGCTTTGCGACATAAATAATGCCCCGATGGAGATACGATTTCAATTGTCGTTCGCTTGGATCAGCAAGTAATAGTAGTGGCAATAGCTCTTCATTTGGTAAAACGCGTTCAATTACTAATTCTTCCATGAAAAATCTCTCCCCTCTTTGTTCTAAACCATACTTGTCTTCCATAAGTAATACAAAGGAGGTCATTATTATGGACAACAATGAAAAGAAGTGCAATATAATCTCCATTAATGAGAAGAAAAAGAAAAACGGTACGTACTCCTATCCAAAATTAGTGATAGAAGGAAAACCATATGAGTTCACTTCCTTCGTCTTATGCGGTGAAACGTCAGATGGAAGACGTCTCGTCCTAACCCATATGGTTTCCTCAGATGAATTTGCTGGATTTGTAAAATCGTTAGATACTGTACTACAAAAACGGATTGAACGTATTTTTTTCTCTTAATACTTTTCTTCTAGTCCATCTTCTATTTTTATTAATTGCTCTCCTAATTCTTCTTTTCGCTGTTCGTATGCAGAAACATCAATTGTTTCCAATAACACAAATAATAAACTTTCATAGTATTGTGTTACATCTTTCATCATAGCTTTTTTCACAAGTTCCCATCTATGAAGCAATTCTTGATTATAATGGTTCATAAATAGGCGTTGTTCTTCCGTTACGTAATCTGCTACAAACGGTTCTAACGTTTGCTTCATCTCTTCTTGCATGAATGCTTTATCATTTTTCTCGAAGAAACTTTTCTCATTTTTAAAATGAGCTAATGCTTTTTTAAATTGTTTTTCTTCTATATTTGGAAATGGATTTTCATGAGTAAGAACGCGATAATCATATGTAATATCCGTCTGAACTACGAGCTGTTCATTTTTTGTAACACATTGCTCTATTACTTCTTGTTGTACATGTTTCATTGTTTCATTTATCCATTTTTCAAGACGGAGTGAAGTTGCCCGCATTTCTTGTAATAAGTCATGTTGTAAGAAAGCAATTAACTCCATCATACACTCTTGTAATTTATCTTTCACATTCCCTTGTGTTCGTAAAGAAGCTGGGTTAATAAATTCTGTAAACACATCGTTGTAGCGTAAAAATAACCGTTGCTGTACATAATACAGAAGTTCTTTCACTTCATTTCCTAAAGATTTTCCCTCTGTTATTACACTGTGAGAAGAAACAATGTGAAGCAGTTCTTCGCGTTCTGCTTCATATTTTTTTCGTTGTTGTTCTTTTACTTCATTGCCTTGCATTGCGCTTTCAATCATTTTTGCAAGAAGCTTATAACCATTTTGAAGTGCGCCGTATAAAGAATGCACCGACACAAGCATTAAATCTCTCATAATAAACGAGGTGAAAGCTTGTTCAAATTGTGCAAGGCCAGATTGCTCTAAAATGCCATACGCTTCTTTCGAAATCTCTTTTCCTTGTTTTTCTTCTAATGCAAATAAGCTAGATATTGCAAACAAGCGTGGATTACGAATTCCATACTGCAGTAATTGATCGCTAATATATCCTTTTACTGTTTGTAACTCTTCTTCAGACTGTGCTAAGTCCGCCGCATTAATTAAGAAAAACATTTTATCAAGTGCAAATGTATCTTTCACACGACCAAGTTGAATTAAAAATTCTCGATCTGCTCGTGAAAACACGTGGTTATAATATGTTACAAATAAAATTGCATCTGCATTCTTTATATATTGGAACGCTACGTCTGTATGGCGAGCGTTAATAGAGTCTGCCCCCGGTGTATCCACAAGTGCAATGCCCTGTCTCGTTAACTCACAATCAAAATAAAGCTCCATGTACTCTACAAAACATGATTTTTCCTCGTTTGCAACATAATCAGCAAATTCAGCTAACGTCACATGAGATTGCTCTCCTAAGCGCTGCTTTACATCATTATATCCACGCTGCACAGCGCGTAAAAAGCTAAACGTTGTTTTTTGTCTACCACTTGGTGCTGGGTATTGTAAGACATCATCAATTTGTAAAAGCGCTTCTTCCAAAGAAGTAATATCACGATAAAATAATTTATAAATAGCCTTTAAATCCTCAAAAAGCGCCGTTTCTGATTTAAACTGGACAATTACCGTGCCATGCGGCTTATCATCTGTTACTGGCAAAATTTGATTAATCGTTGCTGTTGTAGGATTAGGTGATACCGGTAATACCTTCTCTCCTAATAACGCGTTCGCAAAAGAAGATTTCCCAGCACTAAACGCTCCAAATAGCGCCACTGTAAACTGTTTCGTTTCTACACGTTTCCTTTTCTCCATGATTTCTTGCTGTACATGTTTAAGAGCTGGAATTTGCTGCAAAACATCTTCTGCATCCTTAACATGCTCTATAATCCCGGCAATATTAAGCTTTGTTTCCGTAATTGGTTCGGACTCATTGTCAGTGAGTTCATCCTCTACTTCGATTTGTGTTTGCAACTGAAATTTTTCGTTTGTTACTTTCTTTGTTTGTTGTAAAGCTTTTTCTATATCTATGCTTTGCGGAACAGAAAAACGATTGTGCCATATATCTTGTAAGTATTTTTCATATTGATCATAGTCCTGCATGCACTGTAATTTTATTCCCTTTGCCTTTTGTATCGCTTCATATTGTGCTATTTCTTCTTGTACATGTTGAATATTTGCTTGTACTTTACTGTGCAAGAGCGGCAAACTTTTTTCAAATATATTTTGTGCTTCGCGGCGATAACGTTTCTTCAATTCATTTGCCACATCTTCTGTATAATGAAGCAAATAATCTCCAGTAAATCCCGCTCCTTGTTTAATAGTTGCTTCCAGTACTGCAGGAGTAAAGTCTGCATTTAAGTCATGTATTACTTTTCCGAGTTCTTCTGTGAATAGCTCTTTTTTCTTAAAAAAGGAGACAACGTACTCTTTCATATGAAAATCAAGCTGCGTCTCTACTGTTTTCTGTAGTGCCTCATAAAACGCTTCTAAACGACGTTGTTTTTCTTGCTCTGTTTTTCCTTTCGAAAACAGTAAACCAACTTTAAATTTTGTGAGCTTCGTTTCCAAATATTGATTTGCTAAATCACGCATTTCAAACGGCATTAAATATGCATTATCTAAAATATTTTGCAAGCCGCTAAAAAACTGTTCTTTCACTTGCGATACTGTATCTGTAGTATGTTTTTCTTTTTCCGCAAGCTGTTCTAATATCGCCGTTACATCTTGAAGCGATAACATCGATGCTAACTCTTTTTGAAACGGCTCCAATTGTTTTTCATATTGCGAATGTAAAAACGAGAAATGTTCGTGTAACAAATAAGATACTTCTCTCTCCATTCCTCTTTTCACATACATATCTTTTTCCTTTACTATCGAGGAAAGGCGTTCCTCTAGCTGCCCTAATTCATTATGTGAATGATTTTGCATACGTAAAGAGGTATAAAAGATACCATCAACTTCTATATTCCAATTAAAAAATGATTGCGCTACGCTTTTTTGATATACCTCGAAAGGTAACTCATTTTCTTTATGTTTATCAATTTGATTCACAACAAGATAAACAGTTTTGTTACGCTGTTTTAATTCTTTAACAAACTGTAAATTCACTTCTGATTGCACATGATTATAATCCATCATATAGAAAATCACATCAGCAAGATGCAATGTCGATTCTGTTGCAAGTTGATGGGCATCATCTGTTGAATCAATACCCGGCGTGTCAACAAGAACAACATCATCTGGAAGCGTTGCATCATTGCGATAAATGTGAATGCCAATCACTTCATCACCATTTTTGCAAAGCTCTTTTAATTCTTCTGCTGTATACATACCTTCATACTCGTATTTCTGTCCTGATTTTAAAATAACAATAACGCGATTCTGTCCTTTTTCTATCTTCACAACATTCGCGCTCGTTGGAATCGGACTCGTTGGCAACAATTGATTTTTAAATAAATAGTTCATCATTGTTGATTTTCCAGCAGAGAAATGCCCGCAAAATGCAATCATAAGCTGCTCTTCTTTATATTTCCGTATAACTTCAAGCAACTTCTCACTATGTTCTATATCACCTTTTTTCTGCCATTCTTCATAATAACAAACAAGCTTTTGTATACTGTTTGTTTGCAATGTGTTTGTCATCCCTTTATGCCCCTTTATTCCAAGATATATCCATCTCTTATATTACTAAACTTTCAGCATCTTCACAGTAAAAAAATAAAAAAATCCTTTTCATTCTCCGTGAAAATGAAAAGGATTTCTATGTAGCATAGTTCATTATTTAGTTGCACCTACTCGATGTAGTATATGCTTTGTGACAACTGCATATAAAACAACTGTTCCTCCTAAAAATGCATATACCATATTTATCACACCTTACTTTTGATAATGATTATCGATTTTAAATATATTTTATCATTAAAGAGAATGATTATCAATATATATTTTAAAAAGAAAAGCTCCCTTTCGGAGAGCTTTCTTACTGCCTGTTTTCAAGGAGTTATAGATTGTTGTGCACTCTTATTATAACTCACATGCGAATTGTTAACAGGTAAAAAATTTGGAAATGTATATATAAGTTGAAAAACTGACCTGAAGACCCTTTTCTTTTTTAAGTGGGCGAGAGCGTCCGGCCATGCATAGTAGCGGGCAGGGACTTTTTTTGCCACATGCTATGTTCAAACAAAAAGAGGATGAAAGTAGCTGGGTACTTTTTGCTTGGCATGGCGGTGACTTGTGTGTGGAAAGTCAAATTGGGTTTATATAAGTTAAGAACAAGAAATTTAAATGGATATATTTACCTATCACTTTTTAATGTATACTTAAAGAAAAATATGTAAGGGGATGAAATATGAACAGCATATCACAAAGCGAAAGAATTCATTCTATTGATATTATACGAGGGATTGCCATCTTTGGTATTTTCCTTGTAAATTGGCCTATGTTAGCTGGAGTCGATTCCCGAGATTTAACGACTGTTTACGAAGGATTTGATCGTTACATTCGATTATTTTATGATCTGTTTGTCCAAACAAAATTTTACACCATTTTTTCTTTTTTGTTCGGTCTTGGTTTTTATATTTTTATGAAGCGCGCAGAAGAAAAGACACATCGTCCAAAATTATTATTTATACGGCGACTACTTATTTTATTCTTATTCGGCTTTTTACATTATGTACTACTTTGGGACGGCGACATTTTACACAATTATGCGATAAGTGGATTCGTACTGCTTTTCTTTTATAAAAGACAGCCAAAAACGTTATTCATTTGGTCACTTATTTTGTTAAGTATTTGGGAACTTTTTGTATTGCTTCTAAATGTAACGCTGCTGCTGATGACGCCTGAAACGCTTGACGCTTTTTCTGCTCCTACCATTCCATTGTTAGATTGGAGCTTGCAAGTTCAAAATCGCTTTACTACTTTTTACTCAGAAGAAATTAGTGGCTCTCTTATTATGCTACCAGAAACAGTTGGTCTCTTTTTACTCGGTCTATATGCCGGAAAAGAAGAGATGTTTCGCCGCGTAAACGAGATTGATGCAAAGCTAAAGAAATGGCAAATTATTACCTTCCTTGCTACTTTGCCAACATGGGGGATTATTATTACCTACTTTAATATGCACGATCTATACGTACCATTTTCAATGATTTCCTTTATTACACTAAGCGGAAAGACACTCTTCATTTTTTATATTTTTACACTTATGCGCCTCTTGCAGCATGCGAAATGGCAAAAAGTATTCCGCCCTTTCCAATATATTGGCCGTATGGCATTAACAAACTATATCTCGCAAACGATCGTCACGTTATTCGTATTTGGATTACTATTTAAAGTAAATATCACATTTCCGCTATGGGGCGGTATACTTTTTTGCATTGGCTTTTATATCATTCAAATCTTTATTAGCCGCTGGTGGCTCTCTCGTTATCAATACGGCCCGCTTGAATATATTTGGCGTCTTGGCACATATGGAAAAAGCATGCCGCTAAAAAAACAAAGCAGTGTCTCATCTTGAGATACTGCTTTCCAGGTAATTTAGAAACTATTGTGTCATGGAGGGAACCTTTTATACCAAGTCGATTCAGTTTCCAAATTTGTAATTCAACATGAAAAAGGGTTCATCATTGATGTTACGTGTACATTTAACAAATCTGCAACAGAAGAAATCTCCTTAAAATACAATTAAACTTTCAACCACTTCTTCATCGGTGTAAGTGATGGATGCTGTCCATTTCCCATTTTTCACATTTGAAATTATGATTTGCAGGTCTTCTTCATCCACCTGATAACATGGGTCAGTAATAATTAACTTACCACTTTCTATTGTAAATGTACCAACTGTTTTAGGCTTATTAGTATTCACTTTTGGCACATACCAATCAATAAATTGGCTTAAAGTTAATGCTTTACAATCACTTATTCCAGTCTTATCATTCCAAAGAAAAATTAGTTCCTGCATAAATCTTTTTCTAATACGGTAGCAAAGTTTATCACCATTGATACTTTCACCAATACAAATCATATCACTCGGTACATTTTTCGGTCTGTTCTCTCGATTTTGTTTTACAATATCAATTGTTAATGCTGATTGTTCAGTAGTTGGAATAGGGAACAAAGTCCAATCACCAAATTTTGCTCCATTCGTTTCTAAAAAGAGTTCTTTGTATTCCTCTGGAAAAGTAGCACCAAGTGCTTTTTCTATTGTTTTCAATTCAAGTAACGACACACCTGCCACTTTTGAACTCGGATTAATCATGTTTATTACTTTCTTCATTTCTTCCTCCGTGATAATTTCGGATTATTATGACACGCAAAATTGTAAATCAAATAAGGGATGCCACAATCAATATAACTTATTGTAGCAAACAATAACATCACAATTTTATCAATTTATTGTTAAGCCCTATCTTAAAAAACAAATAATCATTTATTCATTCCCAGTCCAATAAAAGAAAATCTCAACTAAATGTCCCCTTGCATCAATAAAACCAGCACATTTCAACATATGACTGTAATATTCTTACACAAGATTTTTTCAGATAAATATAAACGATCATATATGATGTTCATTTTAATTTGTACATATACAAGTGAATATTCTGTCAATTGTAGAGAAAGTTCATTATTAAATGAGGTAAAGTGTTTAATGTTTCAATTTTCTGTTATTATTAAATAAATATTTAAAGGATGAGGAGGGACTCCATGTTTACATCAACTAGAAATGAGAAAATTACACAACTATTAAATGAATGGTACATAGAAATTCGATCTAGACAAATAAACAATGCCCACCGTTTGAAAGAACAGATAGATGTTCAAATAAAAAGATTAAAAGAAGAAGAAAAAGAATCCATGCAGGATCAAAACCTACTACTTTACTACTGCTTATTAGATTTCAGATACAATTATTTAATAGATAATTTAGGTGTATCTAAAGACAGTTTTAATACAATTGAATCATTTGATGTACCGACAGATAATTTTCTATCATACTACTATCATTTCTTTAAAGCAATCCACTATGATGCTATCGGAAACCACATTCTAGCAAAAAATCACTATTATAAAGCTGAATCGTTACTTCAATATATTCCTGATGAAGTTGAAAAGGCTGAATTCTATTATAAGCTAGGCTATTCTTACTATGATAATCAGCAAGGATTACAAGCGATCAAAGAGGTAACAAAAGCGAAGGACATGTTCTCTAATCATACTGGTTATGAAATTAATATAGCTTTCTGTGATAATATGTTAGGTCTAGCCTGTACATATTTAAGGGAATGGGAACTGGCTGAAGAACATTATACAGCTGCAATGGACCAGTTCCAAAAAATCGGTGAGGAAAAGTTCATCTTAATGGTTCGCCATAATTTAGGATGGATGTACGCAACGCAAAACCTTTCTGAACTGGCGATCCGTTACCTTTCTGAAGTTGTGGAGAAGTCACCGAACCACTATAAAGCGATCTATGTTAAAGCGAAGGAACACTACAAATTAAAAGAACATAGAATAGCTGCGGAACTAATCGAAAGAGGATTGGTGATCAGTAACGAATTACATCAGGAAGAATACCAGCACCGCAACATAATCCTGAAAACACTGAACAACAATTCACCAACTAAAGAACTTGAAAAAGTAGTGTTAGCAGGAATTGAGTATTTTGAAAGAGAAGAATTATATGATAATGTTCAGGAATATTATGAAGTACTGGGTGTGAAATGTTACGAAGAAGATCAGCACGTTATAGCAAGTAAATATTTCTACTTGGGAATGCAGGCAAAAAGGAAATCATTTGAGAAAGGGGCATTAAAATGAAAAAGGCATTGTTAAGTTTAATGGGAATCGTTACAGTTTTAGTTTTAACAGTAGGCGTAACAAATAAAACAGAGGTTAACTCTTCTGTAATAACTAATGTTATGATGTCCGAAGGTGACGGTGGCGGTTGATTTACATACTTAAAAACGTAATTTCAAGGTGGTAATTAGGCTATTAAAAAGAAAAGTCATACATATTCGTATGACTTTCTTTGCGTTTGTGTAAGAAAGCATTTTGTCTTCTTTGCCTTATGAAATTCTTTCAACCAATTCATAAAGAAACGAAAATATTCATCATAACTAATCAATGTTGTTTCTCGTAATCCTTCCGATTTTTTGCAGATAAAGTGAAACTTTAATCAGTGGGGGTTTTCTTCATCCCCCACTGATTATTAGTTGAACCAATCGGGCTTTTACGGGCAGTTTATCTCCCGACTAACTTCTTTGCTTTTGCTGAATTTTGAGGCGGGAGTATTACTGCCCGTTAATGCGGGATAAAAAGTAATCATATGCTTGTTGAAAATCGAAATCCTACAAATTCTTTTCATTATTCTCAGATACTTTTTTAACACTAATTCTTTTTCTTTTCACAAAAAAACGCCATCTCTAAATTCATTCCAAAAGGAAAGAAAATATAGACGACGTTTTAACATATTTTAGTCGGCAATATGTTGTATAAAGATGTATTATTTAATCCGTTTAACCCGCAAAATTTGCTACGCTTTCTTCTCCCTTAGCAACCTGCTCTTCTTTTACTTTCGCTTGCCTTTGCGGAATCATATTAAACACAATATTTAAAAGTACTGCTGATGCACTTCCTAATACAATTCCGTTATCTGTTAAAATACGAACGCTCTCTGGAAGTTGTGAGAATAACGTTGGCACAACGGTTACGCCAAGACCCATTCCAACAGAACATGCCACAATTAATAAATTTTCCTGTTTCGCAAAATTAACGCTACTTAACATTTTAATACCATATGCCATAACCATTCCGAACATAGCGAGCATCGCACCGCCTAGTACTGGCTTTGGAATAATTGTTGTAAGTGCTGCAATCTTTGGAATAAATCCAAGGACAATTAGCATACCACCGCATGTGTAAATAACAACGCGATTGCGCACACCTGTCAGTTGAACAAGACCTACATTTTGTGAATATGTCGTATACGGAAATGCGTTAAAAATACCACCTAACACCATCGCGATTCCTTCTGCGCGGTATCCCTTCACTAACTCTTTTTCACCAATTTCTTTGTGACAAATATCAGATAATGCAAAATATACACCTGTTGCTTCAACTATTCCTACGCAAGCAACGAGAATCATTGTAATAACTGGCGTTAATTCGAATGTTGGTGTACCGAAGTAAAATGGCTGTACACCATGAAACCAGTCTGCTTGTGCTACAGCTTGTAAGCTTACTTTTCCCATTAACGCAGCAATTGCTGTACCAAATAATAATCCTAATAAGATTGAAATAGATCGAATGAAACCATCAAAAAAACGATACATGATAATGATAAATAACAATACTCCGAATGCTAATGCTAAATTGGATAAACTCCCAAAGTCTTTGCTCCCTACACCACCAGCCATGTCATTAATCGCGGCTGGAACTAATGTAACTCCAATCACCGTTACAACTGAACCCGTAACAACTGGCGGAAACAGTTTTACAAGCTTTCCAAAGACACTAGCAAATAAAACAACAAATAGTCCCGCTGCAATAATAGAACCATACACAGCGGATACCCCGTATTGCTTACCAATTGCAATCATTGGTCCAACTGCCGTGAAAGTACAGCCTAACACAACTGGAAGTCCAATACCGAAGAAGCGATTCGTCAAAGCTTGTAAAATCGTCGCGATGCCGCACATTAATAAATCAATTGATACTAAATACGTAAGCTCACGCTGATTTAATCCAAGTCCCCCGCCAACAATAAGCGGTACAATAATTGCCCCGGCATACATCGCTAGCATATGTTGAATACCAAGAGACGCAATTTTAATAGGATGTTGCTTCATCATTCTACCTCCACTACTGCGCGTTCCACAAAACGAACCGTCCCGTTATCAAGTGATGCAATTTCCGCAAGCGATTCTACGCGAACACCGCTCTCACGTAATTTACTTCCTCCCTCTTGAAATGCTTTTTCAATTACAATTCCGATACCTGCCACCGTCGCTCCAGCTTGCTCTACTAAATTCATTAAACCAAGTGCTGCCTGACCATTTGCTAAAAAGTCATCAATAATAAGAACACGATCGTCTTCATGTATATACTGTTTCGATATAGAGATTTCATTCGTTTCTTGCTTTGTATATGAATATACTTTTGCAGTATACATATTATCTTGTAACGTTAACGATTTACGCTTTCTTGCAAAAACAACTGTTACACCAAATTGCAATGCAGTCATCACAGCTGGAGCAATTCCTGAAGATTCAATCGTCACGATTTTTGTAATCTTTTCGTCTTTAAAACGCTTCGCAAACTCTTTTCCGATTTCTTGCATAAGCACTGGATCAATTTGATGATTTAAAAATGCATCTACTTTTAACACATCATCAGACAATACCTTACCTTCGCGCATAATTTTCTCTTGTAATAATTTCATAGTTTGTTCCTCCTCTTATGCAAATAAAAAACTCCAAAAGCAGCCTTCACCCAATACAAGTGAGGGACGTGCTTTTGGAGCTTGCAAAAAAAGAATGCAACTATAGCAATATATTCGTCCTCACTCATAGTCGAAGCATTTACGGTACCTCGGTAGAAACTTGCAGGCCATATCCCTGCGATTATATGAGTGTTGCTAACTTATTTAATTTAATAAAAGGATTATAACGTACTTTTTTAACTTTGAAAAGCATCCTCTTAAAAAAACACGTACAAAAAATCATTTCTCAATCATTTTCGTTCGACTTTTGTAATCCCTTCCATCCCGTAATCACACTCCACTAATTTTAAAATCAATGTCTTTAATCTTATTGTAAATCAGCACTAACTTCACAATTTTTTCACATTTCATCATTAAAAAAACGGTAAAAAATCAAGATTTACCAACTTTTCATCATAACCATAGTTTTAATTGTATCAATGAACATTTTTTGAAAGCACCACCGACTATGTAGAAGTTGTCGAAATATTTTGTATGATAAAAAATATAAGATTCATTTTCTCGAGGAGGGGGAAAAATGGGAGAGCGTAAACTACAGCAAGCAGAAAACAAAAAGCAAAAAAACAGTTCACTGAAAGGAACATTAATTTTTGTTTTTTTCCTCGGATTCTTTTTAATCTTCACATGGTTTAGCGTATATCAAATTTTTGTAAATCGATTGTAATGTCACTGGTAAACAAAGGGGAGATGAAATATGCACTTGCATAAGTACGAAAAAATTTGGCTCATTTTCGGTATCGGTTCATTATTTGTATTTTTAGCTGTAATTGGAGTAAGCGCGTTTTATATGGGGAACCAGCCACCTAGCTGCTTAACGACAATTGATTCAGAAAAAGTAAATGCGACTGCTCCCTTTGATCATCCTGGTGTTAAGCAAGTCGGTAAAGATCATTATCAAGTTACAATTGTCTCACAGGCATTTTCTTTTACACCGAATGTCATTAAAGTGCCAAAAGGAGCTAAAGTTGACTTTGTTGTCGCAACGAAAGATGTTGTACATGGCTTTGAAATTGCGGGAACAAATGTGAATATGATGATTGAGCCTGGCTATGTGAGCACAGCTTCTCAAGTGTTTCACAAAGCTGGTGAGTATTTAATCGTATGTAATGAATATTGCGGAACAGGCCATCATATGATGAGCGCGAAAGTAGAGGTGACTGAAAAATGATCGCACTGCAAGAGAAAATAAGTAAACGAGATGCAAAATTAGCAATGGCTCATATCCACGTTGCATTTATCTCTTTATTTTTAGGGGGCGTATGCGGGTTACTGCAAGTACTTGTCCGATCTGGAAAGTTTAATCTTCCAGCTGAAATCGGTTATTATCAAGTGTTAACAACACACGGCGTATTACTAGGGCTCGTATTAACAACATTTTTTATTATTGGCTTTTTATTCACTTGTATGAGTAAAACTACTGGTACTCTTTCAAAAGGAGTGCGCAGAACAGGTTGGATTGGTTTTTGGCTTATGACAATCGGGACCGCTCTTACTGCTGTTTTTATACTCTTAAATAAGGCTACCGTTCTTTATACATTTTATGCTCCGTTAAAAGCTCATCCTGGTTTTTACATCGGTCTTACCCTCGTTATTGTCGGCAGTTGGTTTAGCGGATTTGCAATGTTTGCTCACTATCGCACATGGAAAAAATACAATAAAGGAAAAGTCGGTCCCTTACTGAGCTTCATGGCTGTTATTACGATGCTACTTTGGCTCGTTGCAACGATCTCGTCCAGTTCATTCCTTGGAGCTTAGGTATCGTAGATAAAATTGATGTTCTCGTCAGCAGAACATTATTCTGGTACTTTGGTCATCCACTCGTCTATTTTTGGCTTCTCCCTGCTTATATGGCCTGGTATGTCATCATCCCAAAAATTATTGGCGGAAAAATTTTTAGTGATTCTCTCGCTCGTTTATCATTTATTTTATTCTTATTGTTTTCCGTACCAGTTGGATTTCACCACCAATTAACAGAACCCGGAATCGATCCAGGTTGGAAATACTTACAAGTAGTTTTAACATTTATGGTTATTATCCCTTCATTAATGACGGCATTCTCTTTATTTGCATCATTTGAACAATATGGCCGTTCAAAAGGAGCAACTGGACTATTTGGTTGGCTTCGTATGCTGCCATGGTCTGACGCTAGATTTTTTGCACCGTTCGTTGGAATGCTTATGTTTATCCCTGCTGGAGCTGGATGACTTGTCAATGCAAGTCATCAATTAAATCAAGTCGTTCATAATACCATTTGGATAACAGGACATTTCCATTTAACATTAGCTACATCTGTTATACTAACATTTTTCGGAATCAGCTATTGGCTGATCCCTCACTTAACAGGACGTGTAATGACAAAAGAAATGAACCGTCTAGCAATGATTCAAACTTGTGTATGGACACTTGGAATGTTTTTCATGTCTGCAGGAATGCACTTTGCTGGATTATTAGGTGCTCCGCGCCGCTCTTCTTTTTCCACATACGGAAATGCACCGCAGGCCGTTGAATGGATACCATATCAAATTGCCCAAGCAGTTGGCGGCACAATTTTATTTGTTGGCATCATTTTAGCTATCATCATTTTCCTAGACCTTGCTTTCTTCGCACCAAAAGGCCATACTGAATTTCCAGTTGCAGAAGTATCTGATACATCTGATCAACCACCAATGGTTTTTGAAAATTGGAAACTATGGCTTGGCATTACAGCACTGCTTATTTTATTCGCTTACACAATTCCGTTTATAGATATGATTCAAAATGCCCCGCCTGGTTCGAAAGGCTTTAAATTGTGGTAAGTAAAAAGCAGAGGGATACCCCTGCATAACGATTGAATCTATGCACCTACAGACTTAAATCGAATTCATCATTTTTAAAAATTCAAAGTACCCTCCATTTGTCTCTTGAACAAATGTACCAACTGCTTCAAAACCTACTTTTTCATACACTTTTATTGCTCTTTTATTAAAGGTCGCTACCGATAGCGTTACATACTTAGGCCGATATTTTTTTACGCAAAATTCTAGACCTGCCTTTATAAATGCCAAACCCAAGCCCTTTCCAGTCAAGTTTGGTTCCATTCCCAGTCCAATATCCACTGTATGTATATCTATTTTATTAAAACTAAAAAATCCAACTATTTCATTATTCTCACAAACAGTAAATGTGGTTTCTCCGCGCTCTTTAGGATCTAAAAACTCAGCCAAATCCTCTTGATCAGCTTCCATATCATAAAAAGAATACTTGTCCTCATAGTGCCAATTATACGCAATTTCTTCTGCTTGCTCTTGTGTCATCATTTCAAAAGTATAATTCACTTCTATGCCTCCTTAAGCAACGCACATACAGTAAAATGTTAATTCATAAAAAGGAGCCACATATATGTAGCTCCTCTGCTTTTTTATAATTCATAAATCTCTTTATACTTCGCCTCTAAATAATCTGCTAAATAATTCGCATTCAATCCTTCACCCGTGACATCTTGTAGAATTTCTAAAGGTTTTTTCGTTTTCCCATATTGGTGAATGTTTTTTGTTAACCATTCGCGAATTGGTGTCACGTTTCCTTCCTCTAGTAATGCATCAAAGTTCGGAATTTCTTCTAGCATCTTCTGTTTAAATTGTGCTGCATACATATAGCCAAGTGCATATGATGGGAAATAGCCAAACGATCCATCTGACCAATGCACATCTTGCAGTACACCTTGTGCATCTGTTTCTGGACGTATACCTAAATAACTTTCCATTTTATCATTCCATGCTGCCGGCAAGTCTTTTACTTCTAATGTTCCATCAAATAGTTCTTTCTCCAGTTCATAACGAACCATAACATGAAGCGGATATGTAAGTTCATCTGCTTCAATACGAATAAAGGAAGGTTTTGACTCATTGATTGCATCATAGAATTCATCTACTGATACACCTTCAAATTGACCATTACTAAATTGTTTCAATAGATCATAATTTTTCTTCCAAAACGATTTATTTCGGGCAATAAAGTTTTCAAAAAATAGGGACTGTGACTCGTGAATCCCCATCGATGTTCCTTCACAAAGTGGTGTTCCTTCTAATTCCTCTGAAATATTTTGTTCATATACAGCATGTCCACATTCATGAATCGTTCCAAAAACTGCCATACGGAAGTCATTCTCATCATAGCGAGTCGTAATCCGAACATCCCCTCTATTTAATGTAATTTCAAAAGGATGTATCGTTTCATCGAGACGACCGGCCTCGAAATTATAATTTAATTGTTTTAATAACCCTAAAGTGAAATTCTTTTGCTGTTCTTTTGAAAAATGTTCAAATAAAACATTTGTTTTTAATTCTTTATCGGACTTCGAAATTTCTTTTACAAGCGGAACAATACGCTCACGTAATTGTCCAAATACATGATCTAACACTTCTACCGTAATACCTGGCTCATACATATCTAAAAGCGTATTATATTTATAAGTTTCATAACCCCAATATGTAATAAATTTCTTCTTATATTCAACAATTTTTTCTAAGTATGGTCGAAACATTTCAAAATCAGATTTTTCACGAGCTTCTCCCCAAACACTTTCCGATTTTGCTTGTAATTTGACAAACTCTTCATACTCAGCCTGTGGAATTTTCTTATTTCGATCATATTCTTTACGGCACTCTTCTACAATTTTTTTTGTAGTTTCCGAAATTTTATTTTCAACAATTAAAGCCTCTAATTCATTTAAATAATTACCCATTTCATCAGAAGTTGATAATGTGAATACTTCCGATGAAAGCATCCCGATAACTTCAGAGCGCTGGTCAACACCTTTCTTTGGTGCCCCTGTTCGTAAATCCCAAAATATTAAGCTTAACGCTTCCCCGTAATTCTCTATTTTTTTCACATATGCTAAAAATTCTTTTTCTACTTCATATGTAGCAATCGTCATATAATAAAACCTCCTTTTTCTACCTCAACCTTACTTCGACATAAATATATAAATTCCTTTTCTAATAGAAAAAAAAGCCTAGCAAACGCCAAGCTTTTTCTTAATTATATATAAATCCAACTTAACTTTCCAACACGCCCGCTACTGACCGAGGGCACTGAAAAAGTGATTGTATTAAAAAAATAACGCAAATTTCATCAATATGCTGAAATTATAAAGGGTCCTATCACCTTTGATATAGTAGGCGATGGACCCCGTTTTCTTATAACATGGTCTTTTGTTTAAAACCTGGCATGTGGTAGAAAAAGGCCCTGACCGCTCCTACACGCGGCCAGATGCTCTCGCCTTCCCCTAAAAAAAAGAGGTTTTATGTTAGGCTTTCAATTTGTATTTATATATAAAGTTAAACAGTTCACTCTATAGCACTGTACCTTCTACCGGAAGTACTTGCTTCACAGCTTCTACTACTTTTTCATTTTCATCTTCTGATAGGAATAACGAAATAGATCCTTGATCCTCACTCGTACGAATTAAACGGCCGATTCCTTGACGAAGACGTAAAATCATATACGGTACATCAACATCCCAGAACGGATCATTTACATGCTTACGCTTCGCTTCAAATACAGGATCATTTGGAGGGAATGGAAGCGACCAAATAATGACATGAGATAATGATGAGCCTGGAATATCTAAACCTTCCCATAAATGAACTGCACAAAGCACAGTCTCTTCTTCATTTTGGAAACGAGAAACAAGCTGACTAATTTCCTGGTCTCCTTCATATAAGAATGGAACAGACATTTGCTCTTTATTCACATATTCTTTGAATGCTGCAAGCTCTTGTGTTGTGCGGAATAATACAAGCGTACGTCCATTTGATTTTTGAATGTTCTCAAGCGTATACTGACATTTTCGTTCCCATTCATTTTCCTTCGTATGCGACGGTAAGTACACTTTCATTTGTTCTTCATAATCAAACGGTGAAGCAACTGAGAATGACAAATAATCTTTTACTCCTAAACTATTTGCAGTAAATGAAAATGAATTATTTTCTGATAATGTTGCAGATGAGAAGATGTACGGAATTTTTTTAGAGAATACTTTTTCTTGCAGCACTTCTTCTACAGCACGCGGCATAATGACAAGCGTAAAAGCACCATCGTTTTCTTCTCCCCATGTAATGACATTTTTCTCATGCATAAACAAACGTAATGAGTGCTCTAATACATCTAAATGCTCATCAACAATATTTAAATCGTATGTGTTTACTGTGTACATTTCACTTTCAAAAACAAGCGCATCGCCAACTTCAGAGATTTTTGCATATAAGCGTTTTGCTTCTTTCATGACTTTTTCTGTTAATTGAATTCCTAAACGATCAGAACCAGCAATTTCCTTCTTACTTTCTTTAAGCGTCTCAAAAAACTGCTCCGTTTGCCAAATCGTTTCTTCTACTAAATGAGCAAACTCTTCACGAACATCATTTTGCAGTAGTCTTGTTAAAAGCTGTTCCATCATTGTTTGTTTTAAACGATACGTAAGTGCTTTTTGCGCTGCATACTCCACCAGATGACCTTCATCAAAGACAACACAGCTACTTTCTGGTAACAATGGCATTTGTCCTTCACGTTTGCGCGCCTCATATGTCCAAATGTGGTCCATATAGAAATCTTGCGAACAAATTATTAAATCTGCAGCTTTACGATAATGTTCCCGAGATAATGTTTGTCCGCAGCGATGACGGGACTCACATGTAAAACAATCTTGGAAATAATCCCACGATACTTTAGACCATTCTTCATCACTTAATAACGGAAACTCTTTGCGATCACCGTAATGAGTAAAGTTTTGCATCGTTCCATGATCAAATACGAATTGCGGCAATTCATAATATAAATCTTCAATTACTTCTGGAGCTCGTCCACTCATTACATCTTCAAGTTTACGTAAGCATAGATAATTATTCATTGATTTAGCTAGACGCACATCAACTGATAGCCCTAATGCTTCTGATAATTTCGCAATGTCGCCTTCTTCTTTTACTAGCTGTTCAATTAATGTTTCGTCTGCACAAGCAATAACAGCTGGCTTTCCTGTATAGCGCGCATAACAAATTGCATACAAAAGGTATACAATCGTTTTTCCTGTTCCAACGCCTGCTTCCGCAAACATTACCTTTTTCTCTTGAAATGCTCGTTCTAATTGAAACGCCATAAAAATTTGCTCATCGCGCTCTTCAAATCCCTTTTCTGGTAAAACGTCGTAAAATACGTCTCCAATCCATTCACTTAACTTGTCGAAAAAATTATCTTGTTTTCCCACTTCAAACGGCAGCTTTTGCTTCGTAAACATGCTATTCCTCCAACTACTCAATTTCTATATAAAAAGACAGAGCAACTCCTCATAAAAAGAGCAGTTGCTGTTTTCTTGTTGTTTGCATCATAATGGAGCGAAAAAAGTTTTCCTGAATGCAGGAAAACTTTTTTATTCTATCAATGATTTTAAATACTGTCTATCAATTAAAGTTTCATGTGATAAAGCTAATAAATATTCTTCACGTGCTCTTAGTAATTCATGATTAGCTACGCCGTGAAGGTTTACTTCTTTTTCTAATTCATCATACGTTCGATGAATAGCCTTTTGAATCATAGAAAATTGCAAACCATCCATTAGCGCTTCCTCCTTTAGATTACCGCATAATAGCAAGTATATGCGTTCTAAAGAAGTTTTATACTAATCGCGCGGCGGACGTTTCCCGAAATACTGATAGTAATCAGTGCGAATAAATCCATTAAATAACTTTCGTTTCTTCGATGCATCTTTGCCATACCATTTTTCAAACTCCGGATGGCTTGTTAATACATATAAAGACCACGTATCTAGTGACTTAAACGCCTGTCCCATCTCCGCATACATTTTTTCAACAAGAGGCTTTTCACTTAAACGTTCTCCGTATGGAGGATTCGTCACAACGTACCCATATTCCTCTTTTGTTGTAAAATCTTTTACTTGCATTTGCTTAAATGTAATAAGATCACCAAGTCCTACTTCATCAGCATTATCTTGTGCAACTTGTACCATGCGATGATCAATATCTGATCCGATAATTTGAAGCGGTTGATCGTAATTTGCTAAGTCTTCTACTTCTTCACGAGCCATGCGCCAGTTTTCTTTCCCAATCCAACCCCAGCCATCAGAAGCAAATTCACGGTTAAATCCTGGAGCAATATTTTGACCAATTAACGCTGCTTCCATTGGAATTGTACCTGAACCGCAAAATGGATCTACAAATGGACGATCTGGCTTCCAGTTTGTTAGCGTAATTAACGAAGCTGCCAGCGTTTCTTTTAACGGTGCATCCCCTTGTCCAACGCGGTATCCACGCTTATGAAGTCCAACACCACTTGCATCAATTGTCAACGTTGCCACATCTTTTAATAACGCAACTTCAATACGAAATAGCGGGCCGTTCTCTTCAAACCAAGTTGTACGTCTATATGTACTTTTCAATTTTTCCACGACAGCTTTTTTTACGATACTTTGACAATCCGGCACACTAAACAATGTAGATTTGATCGATTTACCGATAACAGGGAATTCTCCGTTTTCCGGGATATAATCTCCCCAATTAAGCGCCTTTGTTTTTTCAAATAATTCATCAAAAGTTGTTGCCTTAAATTCACCAACTTTGATTTTCACACGATCCGCTGTACGGAGCCATAAATTACTGCGACAAATAGCTTTTTCGTCCGCTTCAAACGTTACTTTTCCATTATCTACCTGGCATTCATAACCGAGATTGCGAACTTCTCTTGCAACAAGCGCTTCAATTCCCATTGCAGCAGTTGCAATTAAAGTAACTTTTCCCATTTTCATTCTCCTCATAATGTATAATCAAACACGAATCAGCAATACATTCGCCTCTGCTGATCAGTTACATTCATAACAACTTCATTCAATTCAACTTTATTAAGTTTATAAAACTTTCTTTACCATTTTAACTCACATTCCAAAACTTCATACAAATAAAAAGCCCTCCTCTTACAAAGGAGAGCTGAACAAATTCATGATTGGTTCATAACGTTCTGTAAGCCATGTTCTGTACCTTTGTACTGCAAACGGCCCACGCCTCGTACTCCGGTGGCAATCATCTATCTACAGAGCAATTGCATCTGTCCTTTCCCATCGTTCATTTCCTTAGGAAAAGTTCCCCTACCAATATTTGGGTTTCTCGCTCGTGGGGTTTACCTCGTTCCACTCCCATCATTTCTTCTGGGACTTCGTCACTGTGGCACTTTAAAGGTAGTCAGACCATATCCAATGGACTTAGGTCCTTTCCCTGCCGTTAATCCAGCTTTACGCCAAATTACCCTAGCTTATGACTTCGCTAGGCACGAACACTACGACCATCTCAGGTCGTGCGAGCATGGACTTTCCTCTACAACAAAATGTTGCAGCGATTACCCAAACGTTATGACATGAATTAGTATAGTGGAAACATAAATATTTTGCAACGTTTTTTATCCGAAAAATACTGCGAACTTATTTATTCTCTTCCATTACTCGTACAGTTTACTTCCAAATACAGCTTTCTCCAAATTCGACAAACGTTTTAAAATGTCTGTATTTGTATTGTTATATACTGGTTGTGGAGTAGAAATTGGAGATGGTGTTGGTTGTACTGGTACACTCAACGATTTTTGCTTTTGTTCTTCCAATTCTTGTTCTAAACGTGCATTCTGCTGCTTTAGTTGCTCAACTTCCTTATGAAATGCCTCATAGTCCTTAATAATTAAATCTAAAAACTTATCGACTTCTTCTTGTTGATATCCTCGCATTCCCGTTTTAAACTCTTTTTCTAAAATACTTTTTGCTGTTAACTTAATTTTATCAGAAATCATTCATTCCACCTCAAGTCTTTACCAAAACTTTCATTACTTACTTAAATTTTTTCAGAAACAGCTCATTTTGTCAATCATATATCGTTATTCCACTGTTCTTCTTCTATTATATCTTGTAAATCAGAAAAAAGTATGAAATAACATTGATAATTTTGAGTTTCTGCTTTTCCCCTTCCTATTTCCACCATATATTTAGGACTTCCTGGTTTTTCTTCGTCATACATAGCAAGTAAAGCATCACTTTTTTCAATAAAAAATTGATTCTTTAAACGGAATTGTTCGGGACTTTCATATTTTCGCTTCGTTATACTATCCACATGATCCGCTTGCGAAAGTATGAATTCATAATACTCCCTATTGTTTTCTTTCCAATTTTCTTCCTGCTCTAAAAAGGGGGTAAATATAGCTAATTTTAAATCTGGGTATTCCAATTGCAAATCAAAGACCACTTCAGCAGTCCATAACTCTACCCCTAATTGTCCACTAATCATTACCCATTCTAATCCTTCTTCTAACATAGAAAGTAATCTTTTGCGCACAGCTTTTTTTATGTACTCTACACCAGGATGTTCATTTGAAAAAAGACCCAGTTCAAATGGTTTATATCCTGTAACAGCTACTACTTTCAAAATAATACGCCTCTTTTCGAAAAAAAAGAACTAGCAATTTGCTAGTTCTAGCATAGCACTTACTTTTTAAACATGCCACCTACATTTGGTCCCATGTTAGGTGCTGGTGATACAGCTGGACTTACATTCGGTCCAAATGGTGATACTTGACCACATGGGGAACATCCGCCGAACCCGCCAACTCCCCCTACTACAGAGCCAGGTCCTCCAAATCCAGGTCCAGGTCCAAATCCTCCAACCCCAGGTCCAGGTCCAAATCCTCCAACCCCAGGTCCAGGTCCTCCAAATCCTCCAACAAAAGTTGGGGGAGCAGATTGTATAACATTCTCGCTAGAGTTTGTTTGTGGGAAATGATGTTGCGCCTGTACGACTTGATGGTGAACGTGTTTCATATGAATTGGATGAATATGAGGTACAACCGTTTTTGAAAATGTATGCGTTTCACAACATTTTGTTGGATGCACAACTGGAGGTGCTGTTGTAATTGGTGAAACTTGGCCAGGTCCTCCAAAACAAGGATGACAATGATACATAGTATTTCTCTCCTCTCACAATTTGAAAATAACCTTACATTGTACAATATGTGAAAAGAGTAAAAGCTGTTTGTAACAAACACCTATTTCTATATTGGAAATTTGTCTATAAAAATTGTTTGAAATTTGAGAAAATGATAATAGTTAATGTAATCATGACAAAAAACAAAAGTAAAATAACTTTCTTCACATTCTTCCTCTCCATATACTATATTTTTAATGCTACTGCCATTGTAAAGTGGATAGAAGATCCGAACAACTCTTTTTTATGACATTTCATATGCCAAATTTGGGTATTTATTAGTCTTCACATTTCATAAATATATAAATCCAACTTGACTTGCCACACACAAATCATCGCCAGACTAAACAAAAAGTAACCTCCTACTTTCTCCCTCTCTTTGTTTAAACATCGCATGTGGCTGAAATAGGCCCTGACCTCCTCTACTCATGGCCAGACGCTCTCGTCCATCTAAAAAGAAAAAGGGTTTTATGTCAGATTTATATATGCTAAAACACTCCCCTTTAACCTTTTACACATATCTTCCTATATAAAGGACTCAAATAACTACCCGGATAAACTTGATTTGTTCAATTAACCTTTCATGGGAAAAACGTCGATGAAAGGTTAGTTTCACTTAATAAAAAAGCCACCTACTTGTTTAACGATACCGGTAATTTGGTTCATTGCATTCATCATTTGGCCTGCAGTACCCATCATTTTATTAATGTCATAATTTCCATCAGATGTTTTAAACTGCGACACAAAACTAGAAAATTGACTTGGCTGTTGTTTTGTATTGTTTTGTTTATTCATCATTGGATATGGTGTGTGTGGCTGAAAAACAGGTTGAATAGGTTGTTTTGGTGGATAAAACATTGATTGATTCACATTCGGAAGCTGAAAAGGTTGAAAATAATTTGTGTAATTTGTGTAGTAAGGCATAAAAGGATACATATTATAACGTAAGTATGGATCTTGTTCATTTTGATACATGTTAGGACGTAAGTGTGAGGCTTGTTCATTCTGATACATGTTAGGATGTAAGTATGAGGCTTGCTCATTTTGATACATGTTAGGACGTAAGTGTGAGGCTTGTTCATTCTGATACATGTTAGGATATAAGTATGAGGCTTGCTCATTTTGATACATGTTAGGACGTTGAAACATGCATTCTCCCTCCTCTAACGATATTCTATATAGTTAGAATATGAAGTCAAAAAAAAAATGTGTAATTGTCCTATAAGTTACAAATTTTAAATACAAACTCTGATTTTTAAGAAATTTAAATTTTCGAAAAATAAAAAAGTAAGCGTTTGTATGCTACCATTAAATAGAAAGATTCTCATGGGGGAGGAATCAACATGGTATTAGGGGACTTAAAACAAGAATTCGTCATAAAAAAGGGGTATGAACCTGAAGATTTAAATGAGTTACTTGATTTTGCAAGACATTCTTACTTACAAGGAAAAATTTGTTTGTCAGAGTATAGAAATGTAATACGTGAATTAGAAACAATAGGGGCTACAAAACCAACTTATGAAACAGAAAAAGATATCATAACGGAAGCATAAAAATAAGAGGGGCTTCCCCCTCTTATTACTTACACTGTTCTAAAATATTTTGTAATGTATAATGAATTGCTTGATGCGTTTCAAAAAAACGTTTTCCATTCATTTTCCTCGCAAAGCACTGTAAAGAATTATTTTGTAAATTTGTACATACTTGTTCAATTTGCTGTACATGTATATATTTAGGCTTTGTATGCTGCAACCATTCCAAAGCAAGTTCTTTCCACTCTTTTAAGTTTTGATCCACTACAGATACGAATGGCTTTATATCCTGATTAAAGTCAATTTCACATTCTTCACTTTCTCGTTTTTTTATAATAGTTTCATCGTTATACTCAATTAGTTTTTTTGTTAATTCAATCAATGTTATATATTCCATTATTCCCACCCACTTATATACTAACGGCTACTACTTGAAACGTTTGTACCCAGTTACCTTTCTCTTCATGATTTAATAATTTCGTTTCCATATGCTTTATATGCATTTCCATTACCTCTACTTTATTAACTACAAATTCTCTTTTATCCTTAAGCGCATGATCAATCCTAAGTGACACGTTCATTTCAAGCAAATCAAGAGTATTTAATATCTGATCCATCTTTTTCATTACATCTTCTTTCTGAACCATTTTCATCTTCAACACGCCTCCCTCTTTGCTTTTTCTTTGTCATGTAAATTCGCCAGCTCTAATTTTACTCCTGCATGCTTGACAAAACTAGTTGTAATTCGGCAAAGAAAGTGACTTTTTGTATGAAGTTTATGAAAGTGGCAACAATACGAAAGGGAGGTGTCAACATTGGCTAAAAACAAAAATGAAAACAATAAAAAACAACCTCAAAACAAACGAAACAAACCAGAAACAGGAAATCCAAAATTAGACGGCCCAAATTTCCCTGCAACATAAAGTGAAACTTCTATCAGTGAGCGTTTTTCTCACTGATGGTTAGTTGAACCAATCGGGCTCTTACGGATGGTTTGCCTTCCTTCCTGCCCAAACTTCTTACCAGCCGTTTGAGCGGGGTAAAGTGAAACTTCTATCAGTGAGCGTTTTTCTCACTGATAGTTAGTTGAACCAATCAAGCTCTTACAGTTAGTTTCCTTCCCGCTTTCCACAAAGCGGGATTTTTTTATTATATCTAAATCCAACTTAACCTTCCAACACACAAATCACCGCCATCCCAAACAAAAAGTAACCTCCCACTTTCTTCCTCTTTATGTTTAAACATCGCACGTGGCAGATAAAAGCACTGACCGCTTCTACGCATGGCCCGACGCTCTCGCCCATCTAAAAAGAAAAGAGGCTTATGGTTTTGGATTTATATTTCATGTTAAAAGAAACTCTGTAACGAAGCAACAAAATGCAATTGCTTCTGTTTTTGTAAAAACCATTCTGTCATCTCAACTTCTTCTTTCGGTTCTTCAAATAAAAACAACTTTTCTACATCAACCTCTGTCTGAAACCAATCTTCTTCTGCCTTACGGTGATGAGAAACAACAGAAAATACATCACGAAGCTGCGGCGTATTTTGTTCCTTAGATAAAACGAGATATTGTTCATAATCGAATCTTGATCCCGTGTGAACTGTTTGAGAAGAAAATGTATAAAATAACTCCTTATAAGTTGGATGAAACAACAACCATGCTAATCGTTTTCCTAATTCGATTCTCTTTGTTAATGTTTCAAATTGATGTACAGAAAAACCGTATAATTCCCCTGTTATTGTTGGAAATATTACTGCACTAAAATGAAATAACTCTTGAAATTTAAACATGAATGTTTGAAAAATATGCTTTTGATAAAATGGATGCTCAATTATCGGTTCTTGAATGATAGATTGTTCATTAATAATAAGAGCTGTCATAAGCCGTTCTTCATTTTTTTGCTGCCAAAATCGCGACCATTCCTCTTCCATAAATACCGAAACAGAAAACACTTGTAATAAATGAAACAATGGCTTTTTCATTCGTTCGCTGTATTCATACAACAGTAACTGTGGATACGCATCTAAAAAAATAAGCCAATTCGCACGTTCATATGTAAGAAATAATTGTTTCCGCGTTTCCTTGGATAAAACTTTCGGATAATATTTTCCTTCTAAATCCGTCATATTCCAGCCTGCATTGCGAGACACCATACTAGCTAAAAATGACCAACGGATTTCTTTATTACGCTCATAATATTCCTTATAAGCATGCGTACGCGAAATGTTATCAGCATTCGCAAGAATCATTTGTTTCCAAATGTCATTTACAAGCTTTTTTTCTTCATTTGTATAAGAAGATATCTTTCTTTTTTGTCTTATTTTTTCATATTTTCTTTGTGTAAACATAATGATTTCACCTCGTATCTTTCTAAAAAAATAGCCTATTTTTTATTTTTTTTGATATAATCACCTTTGTAAGTGAATCTATGCAATTTGGAGTGGACAAATTATGACCATTCGTTACCCAAACGGAAGAAAGTATACTCAGACTCAACCAACTCATAACCTGTCACCTATAAGGAAAAATACTTATAGTAACAGAGGGATGTCCCTTGAAGAGGAGCTGAATGAAACAAATCAATACTATTTAACTCATAATATTGCTTGTGTACATAAAAAGCCGACTCCTCTTCAAATCGTAAAGGTCGATTATCCAAAACGAAGCGCTGCCGTAATTAAAGAAGCGTATTTTAAACAACCTTCTACAACTGATTACAACGGTGTGTACAAAGGCAAGTACATTGATTTTGAAGCGAAAGAGACGAAAAATAAAACGAGCTTTCCTTTGCAAAATTTCCATCTTCATCAAATCAATCATATGAAGGAAGTATTAACTCATAGCGGTATTGCATTTGTTATTATTAAATTTACACTTTACGACGCATTTTATTTATTGGATGCAAAACATATCATTACGTTTTGGAATCGACAAGAAGCTGGTGGACGTAAATCCATTACAAAAGAAGAAATAGAAGAATATGGGTACTTATTACAATGCGGTTATCATCCCCGCATTGATTATCTCCACACACTAGACACACTTTATTTTTCGTGATAGAGTCAAGAATAAGGCTCATTTTTCGACTTTTTGGGAGAAAATGAAAGGTAGGAGAAAGTATAATGTCAGAAAATTATCGTTCTCGAGAAGAACGAAAACAAGTTCAAAAAAAGAAGCAAGAACATCCTAAAAAAGGGAAACCAAAGAAAAAAGGCTCTTTTTTACGTAAATTTCTAATTGCTTGCTTATTAATCGGCATTGTAACACTAGTTGCCGGGGTTTCCGCTTTCTTTGTTATGGTAAAAGATGCTCCAAAACTAGATAAAGCAAAGCTTGTAAATCCATTATCAACAAAGATTCATGATAAAGATGGAAAGTTCATATATGAATACGGCGCTGAGAAACGAACAAATGTCACATATGATCAAGTTCCAAAAGTAGTAGAAAATGCCTTCCTAGCTACAGAGGATTCACGCTTTTATGATCACAATGGGATTGATTTTAAACGTACAGCGAAAGCCATCTTCGAAAACGTAACAGGTGATTCTGGTTTACAAGGTGGTAGTACCATTACACAGCAAGTTATTAAAAACTATTTCTTGACGAGGGATAGAACAACGAAACGTAAAGTACAAGAGTGGTATTTATCTTACAAATTAGAGCAGCAATATTCAAAACAACAAATCCTTGAAATGTACTTAAACAAAATTAACTTAGGTAACCGTTCTTACGGAATTGCAACTGCTGCGCAAAATTATTACGGAAAAGAATTAAAAGATTTAAAATTAAACGAAGCCGCGATGCTTGCAGGATTACCACAAGGTCCTAATAGTTACGATCCTACGAAACCACAAAATGTGAAAGCTGCGACAGAGCGACGCGACACAGTATTATATTTAATGAACAGACATGGCTATATTACAAAGCAAGAGATGGAAGATGCTAAGAAAGTTCCAGTAACAGAAGGTCTTAAACCATCTCAAGAAGCAACGCAAATGCCATATCAAGGATTTATAGATGCTGCTGTAAAAGAAATTGAAACAGAAATTAAAGATGTAAACATTGGTTCTGATGGTCTTAATATTTATCTAACATTAGATACAAAAGCCCAAGACTATGCAGATAAAATGTTGAACACAGAAGACATCATTAACTACCCGGATGAAAAATTCCAGGGGGCATTCGTATTTATGGATACGGAAACAGGTGAAGTTCGCGCACTCGGCAGCGGACGCGGTGAAAATAAAGCAACATTTAAAGGACAAAATATGGCTGTTGATATGCAGCGCCAAGTTGGTTCAACAATGAAACCAGTCTTTGACTACGGCCCTGCTGTTGAATACAAACAATGGTCTACGTATCATCAAGTTGATGACTCAACGTACTATTATGAAACCGATCGAAAACGAGAGGTTCGAAATTTTGACAACGGTCATAAAGGTATAATGTCTATGCGTGAAGCATTAGCGCAATCACGAAACGTTCCAGCTGTAAAACTTGCGAATGAAGTCGGACGAGATAAAGCACAAGCTTTCGCTGAAGGACTCGGCTTTACATTTCCAAATAGCGCAGTAGAAGCAACAGCAATTGGTAGTAATGAATCTTCTCCTCTGACAGTTGCAGGAGCATATGCAGCTTACGGAAGTGGCGGTGTGTATCATAAACCACATTTTGTCTCAAAAGTTGTCTATCCTGATGGGAAAGAAGTAAACTTTACACCAAAAGGAAAACGAGTAATGAAAGATTCTACAGCATATATGGTTACGGATATGATGCGTAGTGTTGTAAAATCAAGTACTGGTACTGGTAAAGCAGCAAACATTCCTTCATTAGACGTTGCTGGTAAAACAGGAACAACAAACTATTCTGCAGAAGACCTAAGGAAATTTGATTTCCCTGCTTCCGCAAGTCCTGATAGCTGGTTTGCAGGTTATACACCACAATATACAATGGCTGTATGGACAGGATATAATAAACAAAGTGAAGGATATATTGATAAAAATTCATCACCTATCGCACAGCGCTTATTTAAAGCGATGATGAGTGAATTTGGAAGCGATACAGCTCGCTTTGAAATGCCAAGTAGTGTAGAACGCATCGGTAGCGAACTTTATGTTAAAGGTGCGAAAAAAGATGATGTTCCAAAAATCAGTGTAGATGGACCAGCTGGAATCACTCCATCATATGATGCGGCATCACAGACTATATCATTAAGTTGGTCTGCTTCATCCGATTCAGACGTATCTTATTCACTAAGCTATAAAGGTAGTGACGGGTCTAGCGGCAGTCCAAAAATAAGTGGTACAAGCGCATCAATTAGCGGTGTCAAACCTGGTGTTACTTATACCATCTCTCTTGTTGCCAAAAAGACTGGTGGTTCTAGTGACCCAGTAACAATAACATATGTAGTACCTGGCGGCGATGATACGAAGAAAAAAGCTGAGGATGACGCTAAGCAAAAAGCCGAGCAAGACGCAGCTAAGCAAAAAGCCGAGCAAGACGCAGCTAAGCAAAAAGCCGAGCAAGACGCAGCTAAGAAAAAGGCTGAGGATGACGCAGCTAAGAAAAAAGCTGAGGATGACGCTAAGAAAAAGGCTGAAGAAGATAAACAAAAGCCAAATAACGGAACTACCACACCAACCACACCAACAGAACCAAATAAACCGAATCAATAATTACGATAGTGAAAAAAGAAGCCATCTTCCTAACGGGAAGATGGCTTCTTTTGCATAATCAGGGCTTTTACATATAACTTTTCCATTTCTTCATACAACTGTGTGAGCTGAATGAAGGAATGATAATGATCTGGCTTATTCATAATGAATGAAAAGCGTTCTAAAAAGTTAACTGGCTTTTTCTCAAGTCTGTCGATTTGTTCACTTATATTTTGTAAACTTGTAACAGCCGTTCCATTCATCCAGTGTAAAATAGATAAAAGATGTCCTGCAAATCGCACCATCGGATCTTTTACTTCTTTTTTGTTTCGATTTTGAAATAACATAGACATCTCTTCTTTTTGCTCTTTCCATAAGCCTAATACAGTAGGAATGCTCGTTTCTATCTCATTCCATGGCTTATATTCCTGCTCAATATCAAAGAAAAAGCATGTCGCCTCTAAAAGCTCTCCAAATGATTTCTCTGCATTGTATTCGATGACAGTCTCGCCTTCAAAGAAAGGGGGGCACCGAAAGTCATTCGGTATTTCAAGTACTTGCTTCATTTCTTTTCCTTCTCCTTCATGCGCTTCTTTCCTTCACGGCATATCTCTAATAACTTGCACTCTTCACACTGCGGACGCTGCGCTTTACAGTGATAACGCCCAAAGAATATCATACGATGATGTGTTACTCCCCACTCCTCTATCGGTACTTTCTTCATTAACGTCTTTTCTACTTCTAATACAGAATCTTTCCATTTACATAAGGCAAGTCGTTTACTAACGCGCTCTACGTGCGTGTCAACTGCAATTGCTGGAATACCAAATGCAACAGAGACAACAACGTTTGCTGTTTTTCGTCCTACACCTGGCAAATTCGTTAATTCATCTCGATCTTGCGGCACCTCTTTGCCATATTCATCAATAAGCATACGACATAGCTTTTGAATATTTTTCGCCTTATTTCTGTACAAACCAATCGAGCGAATATCTTGCTGCAATTCTTCTAAAGACACCTTTAAATAATCTTCTGGTGTTTTATATTTCTGAAATAAACTTTTTGTTACCTTATTTACTAGAACATCTGTACACTGTGCAGATAACGCTACCGCAATAACAAGTTCAAATGCGTTGTCATGATTCAGCTCACAATGTGCTTCGGGGTACATCTCTCCCATTACATCGAGACAGTGTCTAATTTGTGTTTTGTTTAGCATTATTTCCTCCTACCATTACTGCTCTAACCAGTTATAAAATGGTACTTTTCCAGTATACTTCGTTTCTTGGCGTGATACTTGCTGGTTCCGCTGTTGACTTTCTCTAAATTTTCGCCCTTGGTTCTGAGCTTGATCCACCGTTTTAATTCCGTTCTTCTTCCAGTCAAATAAAATACGATCAATATAACGGAAATTTAATTTTCCACTCATAACAGCTTCACGAAGAGCCGTTTGAATTAACAGTGGATCGTGATGATCTTGATCTTGCCACATCGCTAACGTCTCACATTCAAATGGAGATAACGGTCTGCCAAATTCATGCTCAAATACTGTATATAAATTAATTTGTAATTGCTTTTGTTCACGCTCTTCCTCTTCAATGTTTTCATTCATTAAAAAATGTAATATTTTTTCCCATAGAGGCTGTAGTGAATAACTTTCACAAATCATTGCTGCAGGTTTCCGGCCTCCTTCTAAAGCTAAAAAACCTTTCTGAATTAACGCCTGAATAATCTCCATACACTTTGTTTGTGTAATCGTCATTCGCTCTGCAATTTCTCCTGGTGTCGGGAAAGAGTTTCCTGATTCTAAAAATGTGTGTACATGCAAAAGTACCATAAACTCAATTTCATTTAAACCAAGTTTTTTATAATGCATCATTAATAATTTTGGAATCGCAATACTACCTTGTTCAAACCACTCTAACATGATTTTCTTCTTCATACTCAAACACCTCGCTTTCTAGTATAACACACCTTTTCACATTTCCTTTTGGCACAATTCGTCAAATAAAAACCACCCGTGATAACGGGTGGTTTTCTCTGCGGCTGGAAGCCTTTGTTACTGACCAAACCCTAAAGGGCTACTGAACGGTTCGCCATATGTACTACTTCTACTGGCCAGACCTCAAAGG
>NZ_JAMBOP010000036.1 GCF_023715645.1 Bacillus cytotoxicus
TTCAAAAGTCTGGTAATGATGGCAGAGAGGTCACACCCGTTCCCATACCGAACACGGAAGTTAAGCTCTCTAGCGCCGATGGTAGTTGGGACTTTGTCCCTGTGAGAGTAGGACGTTGCCAGGCAAACAAAAGACGAGTCAATGGACTCGTCTTTTTATTTTCCCCTCCGCATTAGATGGAGGTTTTGCTTTATCAAGTACGCTATTTGGGGATAACAAGCTCAATTACGTATTAGACAGACACTTCGCCTAGAAATGATTCATACACTAAAAGTATAAAGGATGTATATATTTCGAAAAAATGTTAACGATTATATATAAATCCAAATTAAAAACCTGACATAAAACCATTTTTTTTAGACGGCCTTGGGCGTCTGGCAGTGAGTAGAAGTGGTTAGTGCCTTTTTTGCCACATGTGATATTTAAACAAAGAGGGAAAGAAAGTAGCAGGTTACTTTTTGTACACCACGGCGGCAACTTGGATTTATATATGTATGTTGTCATTTCATATAGGGGGGAGGAACAGTTTATTTATCGTTGGTCTAATTTTATATAGCAATGGTTAGATAGAATACGATAAATAGGCGAATAATATGGGGTATGTCACAATAAAAGAAGAAGTTTGTATTGTGTGTGAGCATAAAAAAGATAGTGGAATTCATTTGTATACGAGTTTCATATGTGAATCATGTGAACGAGAAATGATAGAAACAAATACAAATGATCCAAAGTATATGTTTTATTTACAGCAACTACGAAAAATCCAAAATGAAAATACGAGATAAAAATCCAACATAAAACCATTTTCTTTTTAGATGGCCTTGGGCGCCTGACCATGAGTAGAAGCGGTCAGGGACTATTTCTGCCACATGCGATGTTCAAAGAAAGAGAGAAAGAAAGCAGCAGGTTGCTTTTTGCTTGGCATGGCAGTGACCTTGTATCTTAGTGAATTAAAATGGATTTATATAGAAAAATAGGCATATTGGCCTATTTTTTTTTTTGTGAAAATCTCTGTATAATATAGAGAGAATGAATAGTAAGGAAGAGTGAATATGGATCAAAGAAAAATGCCCTTATATGAAGCACTAAAGACTTTTGCGAGCAAGAAACCTGTATCCTTTCATGTTCCAGGGCATAAAAATGGAACAAACTTTCCTCATGAGGCACAAAAGTATTTTCATGATATACTTTCTATTGATGTAACAGAACTTACTGGACTTGATGATCTGCATAGTCCATTTGAATGTATAGAAGAAGCACAGTGTTTATTGGCAGAGCTATATGAAGTACAAAAAAGTTATTTTTTAATTAACGGTTCAACGGTCGGGAATTTAGCTATGCTGTTCGCGTGTTGTAATGAACATGATATAGTTCTTGTACAAAGAAACGCTCATAAATCGATTATGAATGCTCTTAAATTAACTGGGGCGCGTCCTGTCTTTCTAGAGCCATGGATTGATGAGAAATATAGTGTACCAGTTGGCATTCCATATGAAACGATTGAAGAGGCAATCTTACAATATCCACAAACAAAAGCTCTTATTTTAACGCATCCAAACTATTATGGTATGGGTACCGATTTAGAAAAGAGTATTGCATTAGCGCATAAAAATGGTATTCCTGTTTTAGTAGATGAGGCACACGGAGCGCACTTTTGTGTTGGGGCACCTTTTCCGACATCGGCGCTTGCGTATGGGGCTGATATTGTTGTTCATTCAGCACATAAAACATTACCAGCAATGACAATGGGTTCGTATTTACACGTAAATAGCTCGCTCGTTGATGAAGAAAAAGTTTCTTCTTATTTAAGCATGTTGCAATCTAGTAGTCCGTCATATCCCATCATGGCTTCTTTAGATGTAGCTCGTTTTGCGTTAGCAGAGCTAAAAGAAGAAGGGGGTAAGGAAATTGCGGCATTTACTGAGCGCTTTCGCAAAGCATTAAATCGCATTCCACAACTTACTGTTTTAGATTATCCGATACAAGATACATTAAAAGTAACAGTGCAAACGCGCTGTAAGCTCTCTGGATATGAATTACAACGTCTATTTGAAGAGATAGGTATTTATGCTGAAATGGCAGATCCATATAATGTTTTACTGATTTTACCACTCCAAGTAAATGAGGAGTATATAAAAGTAATTGATAAATTGCAAGAGGCACTATGTTCATACGATGTAGAAGATAATAAACCGCGCATAAATTATCCTTATAAGAATCATTTATCTTCTTTGTCATTTACGTATAAGCAATTGGAGAAATATAAGAAAAGGGTCGTGCCATTAAGAGAGGCGTTAGGCATGATTGCGGCCGAAATGATTATACCGTATCCACCAGGGATTCCGCTGGTCATGTATGGAGAAGAAATTACATTAGAGCATATAAAGCAAATTTCTGAGTTAGAAGAGACTGGTGCACGTTTTCAAGGAAATATAAAAAATATTACTGTATACGATATATAAATACAAAATGGGGAAATTGCACAAGCCCCCTTTTCTTATTAGGGAAGGCGAGAGCGTCCGGCCGCGTATAGGAGCGATCAGGGCCTCTTCCTGCCACATGCTAGGTTTAAACAAAAGGATTAGGCTATTAGCGATTATGCTGTATTCTGCATAGCCACAGAAGCTAGACAATAAAGAAAAGCGGAGGCGGCTCGATCAGAATCGCAGGACGTTGGAGCCCGCGACAGAGAGGTGCTTTTTACCTCGTCCGAGGGGGCGAAACGACCGGAGATTCTAGCCGCAGAAGCTAGACAAAGATATTGAAAAAACAAAGTGTATTTATACATAGGGAAAGAAGGTTTTGCGGATGAAGGGATTGTTTGTAACAATTGAAGGGCCAGAAGGATCAGGGAAATCTACGTTAATTACAAAATTAATGCCGTACTTTGAGAAGAAGAATAAAAAAGTAGTGGCAACACGTGAACCAGGCGGGATTGCGATTTCAGAAGAAATTCGTACCATTTTACATAAAAAAGAGCATACAATGATGGAAGCACGTACAGAAGCATTATTATATGCTGCAGCACGCAGACAACATTTAGTAGAGAAGGTCATGCCGGCTTTAGAAGACGATTATATTGTCATATGTGATCGTTTTATAGATAGCTCTCTTGCTTACCAAGGATATGCACGGGGTCTTGGCGTTGATAAGGTATTTGAAATTAACCGTTTTGCGACAGAAGATTGTATGCCAGATATTACAATCTATTTAGATATTGAACCAGAGGTTGGCTTAGCACGCATTAGAAAAGATGATAATAGAGAAGTGAATCGTTTAGATTTAGAAAGCATGGAATTTCATAAACGTGTTCGTGAAGGATATTTACAATTAGTAGATCGATTTGCAGATCGTATTGTCGTAGTAAATGCAGATCAACCAATGGAAGCTGTTGTAGAAGAAGTTACTCAGCTTATTGAGAAAAAATTGGTATAATAGAAGAAAGTATAAAAAGTGAGGTATGGAATATGACGAAGACGTGGGAACAACTGTCTCTTATACAACCCATTGTTGTAAAAATGTTAATGAATAGTATTGCAAAAGAGCGTATATCCCACGCTTATTTGTTAGAAGGACCAAAAGGAACAGGTAAACTAGAAACAGCTATGCAAATGACGAAAAGTTTTCTTTGTTTACAACGAAGTGGAGTAGAACCTTGCCATACCTGTACGAATTGCCGACGTATTGATTCAGGCAATCACCCAAATGTATATATTGTTGCACCGGATGGTCTATCCATTAAGAAACAGCAAATTCATGAGTTACAAGAAGAGTTTTCGAAAACAGGTTTAGAAGCAATGAAAAAAATATATATTATTGAGCATGCTGATAAGATGACACCAAATGCTGCAAATACATTGCTTAAATTTTTAGAAGAACCAAGTGGTGATACAGCGGCAATTTTGTTAACTGAGCAAAGCCATCAGATTTTAAGCACTATTTTATCTCGATGTCAAATTGTTACATTTAGGCCGCTTCCGAAAAATATTTTGGTTAACCGTTTAGAAAGTGAAAATGTAAGTCTTTCTTTAGGGAATCTTGCAGCGGAACTTACAAATAGTTTTGATGATGTGCTTTCGTTTTGTAATGATGAATGGTTTGCACAAGCACGAACTTTAGTGATAAAATTATGTGAAGCCCTAGAGAAAGATACCACGTCTCTTTTTTTTGTTCAGGAGAAGTGGGTAAAGCATTTTGGAGAGAAAGAACAACTACAACTAGGATTAGATATGTTGCTCCTTATTTATAAGGACTTATTATATGTTCAATTGGAAGAAGAAGAGCGGCTCGTTTTTCAAGACCAAAAGGGATTATTCCAATCTTTTTCCTATTCTCAAAAGCGCATTGTATCGGTTCTTTTCAATATATTAGAAGCAAAAAATAGAATCAACGCTAATGTAAATGCGCAGCTTGTGTTCGAGCAGTTAGTGTTGCGGTTGCAGGAGGGATGACCGTTTGTATGATGTAGTAGGTGTTCGATTTAAGAAGGCCGGAAAAGTGTATTACTTTGATCCGAATCAATTTGATATCTCAGAAAATGAGTTTGCAATCGTGGAAACGGTACGAGGTATCGAATATGGAAAAGTTGTCATCACGAAGAAACAGGTTGATGAAAATGATGTTGTCCTGCCACTAAAGAAAGTGATTCGGATTGCAAATGAAAATGACCGTACAATTGTTGAAGAAAATAAACGTGCAGCAAAAGAAGCGTATCAAGTTTGTCAGGAGAAAGTAATCGAACATGAGCTTGATATGAAACTTGTTGATGTGGAATATACATTTGATCGCAATAAGGTTATTTTTTATTTTACAGCAGACGGTCGTATTGATTTTCGTGAGCTTGTAAAAGACTTGGCAGCTATTTTTCGGACAAGAATCGAATTAAGACAGATTGGTGTTCGTGATGAAGCAAAAATGCTAGGTGGTATTGGTCCGTGCGGCCGAATGCTTTGCTGTTCTACCTTTTTAGGGGATTTTGAACCTGTATCCATAAAAATGGCAAAAGATCAAAATTTATCGTTAAATCCTGCGAAAATCTCAGGGTTATGTGGTCGATTGATGTGTTGTTTAAAGTATGAAAATGATGAATATGAAGCAGCAAAAGAGCAGCTTCCAGATTTAGATGAGAAAATACAAACACCGCACGGTATTGGTCGTGTAATCGGATTAAATATTTTAGAAAGATTAATTCAAGTGGAATTAGTAGACAAGGAACGGATAGTAGAGTATACGTTAGATGAATTAATGAATAAAGGGGTCGTTTCGAGTCAAACCACAGATTAATGAGGTGGGTGCTTGTGGAGAAAAAAGATATTTTTGCAGCAGTTTCCAGTATGGAAGAGCAAATTGGACATCTCTATAAACAGTTGGGAGAGTTAAAGCAGCATCTCGCAGAGCTACTGGAAGAAAACCAACATATTAAAATGGAAAATGATAATTTGCGGAATCGTTTTGAAGAAGTGCAGAATAAGCAGAAACAGAAATCGAATAAGCTAAAAGAAATAAAGCCTAAAATAGATATCGGTGAAGGATATGATAATCTAGCACGCCTGTACCAGGAAGGTTTTCATATTTGCAATTTGCATTATGGAAGTGTACGTAAAGAAGGGGATTGCTTATTCTGTTTATCATTTTTAAATAAAAAATAAAATTACCTTTCCAATTTATTGGAAAGGTAATTTTTTATACATATAACCAAAATAGAAGTAATGGACGTTAGACTGTTGTAAATATAGGTGAATTGGCTTAACGTTTGTTAAAATAAAGTTTGAATGATAAGGAAGGAAAGAATGATATGCAGTTGTATGGAGATGAACGTTTAGATTATTTACTATCAAAAGATATGAAAATTATTCAAAGCCCATCAGTATTTAATTTCTCATTAGATGCAGTGTTATTGGCAAATTTTACGTGGGTGCCCATTCAGAAAGGAAATATATTAGATTTGTGTACGGGCAATGCAGTGATTCCTCTTTTATTAAGTTCTCGTACGAAGGGGAAGATTACGGGAGTTGAAATACAAGAACGTATTTACAATATGGGTATTAGAAGTGTTCAATATAATGATTTAGAAGAGAGAATCCAGGTTATTCACGGAGATTTAAAATGTATGCCAGAGCAATTGGGACGACATCAGTTTGATGTTGTTACATGCAACCCGCCATATTTTCAAACGCCAAAACCATCTGAGCAAAATTTAAATGAACATTTAGCAATCGCTCGTCATGAGATTATGTGCACACTAGAAGATGTTGTACGTGTTAGTAGCCAACTTGTTAAGCAAGGAGGAAAAGTTGCTTTTGTACATCGACCTGGTCGGTTGCTTGATATTGTAACGCTTATGAGAAAATATAAGATTGAGCCAAAACGCCTCCAATTTATATATCCAAAAGCAGGTAAAGAAGCTAATACATTATTAATCGAGGGTATTAAAGACGGGAATGCAGATTTAAAAATTTTGCCCCCCCTATTTGTATATGAAGAGAATAATCAATATACAAAGGAAATGAATACGATTTTATATGGAGCAGAATAAACATTATTTTTATGTTGTGGAATGTGCTGATGGAAGCTACTATGCGGGATATACAAACCATTTAGAGAAGCGAATCGAGACTCATAATAGTGGGAAAGGAGCACGTTATACAAGAGCCAGACGCCCTGTTATATTAAAATACTTCGAAACTTACGAAGAAAAAAGAACAGCGATGCAGGCAGAATATCGTTTCAAACAGCTAAAACGGAAGCAAAAAGATGAATATATACAAAAAGGAGATTATTATGTGGCAGCAAAAAAGTTTTCAGATGAATGAGAGTGGAATATTATATTTAGTTCCAACTCCAATTGGTAATTTGGAAGATATGACATTTCGTGCAATTCGTATGTTAAAGGAAGCCGATTTTATTGCAGCAGAAGATACAAGGCAAACGAAAAAGCTATGTAATTATTTTGAAATTGAGACGCCGGTAATGAGTTATCATGAGCATAATAAAGAAGTGAGCGGACAAAAAATTTTAGATATGTTAGAGCGAGGAAAAACAGTAGCACTTGTTAGCGATGCGGGGATGCCGTGTATCTCAGACCCTGGCTATGATATTGTTGTCCAAGCAGTAGCAGAGCAGTACCCAGTTGTGCCTCTTCCTGGACCAAATGCTGCACTTACAGCGTTAATTGCATCAGGATTAGAAACAAAGCACTTTTATTTCTATGGTTTTTTACAGCGTCATAAAAAAGAACGTAAAGCAGAATTAGAGAAACTACGTTATATTCCAAATACAATGATGTTTTATGAAGCACCACATCGATTAGGAGAAACATTAGTCTCTATGAAAGATGTATTAGGGAATAGAAACGTTGTATTATGTCGTGAGCTTACGAAAAAATTTGAAGAGTTTATTCGCGGTTCTTTTGAAGAAGTTATTCATTGGGCAAAGGAAAATGAAGTGCGTGGAGAATTTTGTGTTTTAGTAGAGGGTTCTACAGAAGAAGAAATTAGCGAAGAGGCATGGTGGGAATCATTAACAGTTGAGGGACATGTCGACTACTATATAGAGGAGAAAGGTCTTTCTTCTAAAGAAGCAATTAAAACTGTGACTAAAGAACGAAATATGTCGAAAAGGGACGTATATCAAGCGTATCATGTTGAAAAAAAATAAAGCTTCTCTAAAAGAGAAGCTTTATTTTGCTGCTGCGATAAATTGTTGTAATTCATTTAAGATTTGCTCTGCGCCTTCTGCGCTTAAAATGATTTTACCTTCAGCTAATGAAAGGTTGCTATCAGAAACTTCACCAGTTACTTGGCAAGTCATGTTTGGCTTATATTTTTTTAAGATGATTTTTTCATCATCAACGTAAATTTCAAGAGCATCCTTTTCTGCAATACCTAGTGTACGACGTAATTCAATTGGAATTACAACGCGGCCTAATTCATCAACTTTACGAACAATACCAGTAGATTTCATAATTTGTTTTTCCTCCTCATATTCTGCAAGTCTATTTTAATTCGCCATTTTTCGACAAAATACCCTATGAACATATGATACCAATCATTTACATTTCCGTCAATTCTTTAATTATAAAATTTATAAAAGTTTTGTAGATTTTCGCATCTATATAAAAGTTTAAGAAAAATGATATAAAAACCCCTTTTTTTAGGGGAGACGAGAGCGTCTAGCCGTGCATAGAAGCGGTCAGGTCCTTTTCCTGCCACGTGTAAAGTTTAAGACGGCCAGCGCAGGTCATTTTGTATTCTGCACCGCAGCGACTTATATGTCGAAAAATTAAAACGGATGTATATATTTATTATATATACTAAAAAATAGTAGATGTATAGAAAGATTTGTTTTATTTTTGGAATTTTATTCATAGTGTCGAAATATAGAAATGTATATTTTTCATTGATATGAGCAATAGATGATAAAGATATAACACATAAACTCGTTTTTATACGTAAGTTTTTGATATACTGTTTATAAAAATACATAATATGAGGTCATTTGGGAGGTTTAAAATAATGATAGAGGAAAATAAGACCTTTTACATCACAACTCCGATTTATTATCCAAGTGGAAAGCTTCACATTGGACATGCTTATACGACAGTAGCGGGAGATGCAATGGCGCGCTATAAACGTATGCAAGGATACGATGTGCACTACTTAACAGGCACTGATGAACACGGACAAAAGATTCAAAAAAAAGCAGAAGAGTTAAATGTTACACCACAAGCATACGTTGATAACATCGTAGCGGGAATTAAAGACCTATGGGGTAAAATGGATATCTCTTATGACGATTTTATTCGTACAACCGAAGACCGTCATAAAGAAGTTGTAGAAAAAATCTTTAAACAACTTGTTGATCAAGGTGATATTTATCTTGATGAATATGAAGGTTGGTATTCTGTACAAGATGAAACGTTTTATACAGAGCATCAACTTGTTGATCCAGTGATGGAGAATGGAAAAATAGTTGGTGGGAAGAGCCCGGATAGTGGTCATCAAGTAGAACTTGTTCGTGAAGAGTCTTACTTCTTTAGAATGGGGAAATATGTAGATCGACTATTAAAGTTTTATGAAGATAATCCAAGCTTTATTCAACCGGAATCACGTAAAAATGAAATGATCAATAATTTCATTAAACCAGGATTAGAAGATTTAGCTGTTTCTCGTACTTCTTTTGATTGGGGTGTTCGTGTACCAGGGAACCCGAAGCATGTTATTTACGTATGGGTAGATGCATTATCTAACTATATTACGGCATTAGGTTATGGAACGGCGAATGAAGAAAAGTATAAAAAATATTGGCCAGCAGATGTTCATTTAGTAGGAAAAGAAATTGTTCGTTTCCATACAATTTATTGGCCAATTATTTTAATGGCTCTTGATTTACCACTTCCGAAAAAAGTATTTGCGCATGGTTGGATTTTAATGAAAGATGGGAAAATGAGTAAATCAAAAGGAAATGTAGTAGATCCAGTGACGTTAATTGATCGTTATGGTTTAGATGCACTTCGTTATTATCTACTTCGTGAAGTGCCATTTGGATCAGATGGTGTATTTACACCAGAAGGATTTGTTGAGCGTATTAATTTTGATCTTGCGAATGATTTAGGAAATCTATTAAATCGTACAGTAGCAATGATTGCTAAATATTTTGACGGGGAAATTCCAGCTTATAAAGCCAATGTAACTGATTTTGATGAAGCTTTAGTAACATTTGCAAAAGACACACTACAAAAAGTGGAAGATGCAATGGAAAACATGGAGTTCTCAGTAGCATTAAGCACAATTTGGCAGCTTGTTAGCCGTACAAATAAATACATCGATGAAACACAACCATGGGTGTTAGCAAAAGATGAAAGCGATCGCGAGAAACTAGGTTCTGTTATGGCACACCTTGCAGAAACGCTGCGTCAAACAGCAATTTTATTAATGCCATTCTTAACGGAAACACCAGGAAAGATCTTCGAACAACTTGGAATTACAAATGAAGAATACAAAACGTGGAATAGTCTTTCTACAATTGGTTGCATTCCAGTTGGTACAAAAGTTGTGAAAGGACAACCTGTATTCCCGCGCTTAGAAGTAGAAGTAGAAGTGGAATATATTAAAGAACAAATGAAAGGGTCTGCGCCAAAAATAGAAGAAAAGAAAGAAGCAGAGCCAGAAGTAGAAGAAATCTTAATTGACGATTTCTTTAAAGTAGACTTACGCGTAGCAGAAGTATTGGATGCAGAACCTATAAAGAAAGCGGATAAGCTGTTAAAGATTCAACTTGACCTAGGTACAGAAAAACGACAAGTTGTTTCTGGAATCGCTAAATTTTACTCCCCAGAAGAGTTAAAAGGGAAAAAAGTTATTTGTGTTACAAATTTAAAACCAGTAAAACTACGTGGCGAATTATCACAGGGTATGATTTTAGCAGGTGAAGAAAATGGAAAGTTGTCGTTAGCAACGGTCGACCAAAACTTACCTAATGGTACAAAAATTAAGTAATAACGACGAAACGAGAGATGTTTCACGTGTAACATTCGTGAAGCATCTTTTTTCTCGCCCAAAATCCTTCTAAAATTCCCTTTTTTGTATCAAAGTTGTAATATGGTTGTTATTGCGGTGTTAGGAAAGCGATTTTTCCTTATGATAGAATTTATTCCAAATAAAAGGAGTTATTATCATGTTATTTGATACACATTCACATTTAAATGCAGATCAATTTAAAGAAGACTTACAGGAAGTAATTGCAAGAATGAAAGAAGTGGGTGTTTCTTATACAGTTGTAGTTGGTTTTGATGAGGTGACTATCAAAAAGGCAATTGAATTGGCAGAGACGTATGACTTTATTTACGCAGCTGTAGGGTGGCATCCTGTTGATGCAATTGATATGACAGAAGAACATCTAAAATGGTTGGAAGAGTTAGCGGATCATCCAAAAGTTGTTGCACTTGGTGAAATGGGTTTAGATTATCATTGGGACAAATCTCCGAAAGAAGTGCAAAAAGAAGTATTTCGTAAGCAAATTAGGCTAGCAAGAAAGGTAAATTTACCAATCATTATACATAATCGAGAGGCAACGCAAGACATTGTAGATATTTTAAAAGAGGAAAATGCATCCGAAGTAGGCGGAATCATGCACTGTTATAGCGGCGGTGTTGAAGTTGCCAAACAGTGTGTGGAAATGAATTTTCTCATTTCATTAGGCGGGCCAGTAACTTTTAAAAATGCAAAGAAACCAAAAGAAGTTGCAATGGAAATTCCAATGGAACAGCTTTTAATCGAAACAGATTGTCCATATTTAACTCCTCATCCGTTTCGTGGAAAACGAAATGAACCAAGCTATGTAAAGCTTGTAGCAGAGGAAATTGCAAACTTAAAAGGACTATCTTATGAAGAAGTAGCGATCAAAACAACGGAAAATGCAAAAAAACTATTTGGCATTCAATAATGAGAAGTAGAGGGGGATTTCTCCTCTGCTTTTTAAATTGTATGAACTAGGAAAATAATAATGGAAAAGTAGGCGTTTTTTTGTTTTACTAATTAGAGATGTGAAATGAGTGTGGAGGAAGTTATGAAGATTAAAGAAATAATTGTTGTAGAAGGTAAGGATGATACGGTTGCCATAAAGCGTGCAGTAGATGCAGATACAATTGAAACGAACGGTTCGGCAATTGGAAATCATGTGATTGAACAGGTGAAATTGGCGCAACAAACACGAGGTGTTATTATTTTTACAGATCCTGATTATCCAGGAGAGCGTATTCGTAAAATTATTTCTGAAAAAGTACCGGGTTGTAAGCACGCATTCTTACCGAAAGAAGAAGCGTTAGCAAAGCGAAAGAAAGGCGTTGGAATTGAACATGCTTCGAACGAATCGATCCGACGCGCTTTGGAAAATTTACATGAAGAGATGGAAGAGTACACGAGTGAAATTCATTGGATTGATTTAGTAGAAGCTGGACTCGTTGGTGGAGAAAAAGCAAAAAGCCGTAGAGAACGAATGGGTAAGCTATTAAAGATCGGTTATGCAAATGCAAAGCAGTTACATAAACGCTTGCAAATGTTCCAAATTTCAAAGCAGGATTTTGCAAAAGCATATAAGCAAGTATTACAGGAGGAAAAGAAATGAAAGATATCGCAACGCCAAATCGTACGAAAGATATTGTTGAAAAGTATGGATTTTCATTTAAAAAGAGTTTAGGGCAAAATTTTTTAATTGATACAAATGTATTAAACCGAATTGTAGATTATGCAGAGGTTGGACCTGAGAGCGGGGCAATTGAGATTGGGCCTGGTATTGGAGCATTAACAGAGCAGTTGGCAAAGCGTGCTAAAAAAGTTGTAGCGTTTGAAATTGATCAACGCCTTTTACCGATTTTAGAAGAGACTTTAGCACCTTATGATAATGTAACGGTAATCAATAAGGATATTTTAAAAGCTGATGTAAATGTAGTGTTTCAAGAACAGTTTGAAGAAGGCCAAGATGTAATGGTGGTAGCGAACTTACCATATTATGTGACAACACCAATTTTATTTAAGCTATTAGAAGAGCAATTACCAGTGCGTGGCTTTGTTGTGATGATGCAAAAAGAAGTAGCAGATCGCTTAGCAGCTCGTCCAGGAACAAAAGATTATGGTTCGTTGTCAATTGCCATTCAATACTATACAGAACCAGAAACGGTGATGACGGTTCCGCGTACAGTATTTGTACCACAGCCAAATGTTGATTCAGCGGTTATTCGTTTGCTAAGACGTCCAAAGCCGCTTGTGGAAGTAAAAGATGAAGCGTTCTTCTTTGAAGTAGTGCGTGCAAGCTTTGCGCAGCGACGTAAAACATTAATGAATAACCTATCTAATAATTTAAATGGTTTCCCAAAGGATAAAGTATTGCTTGAACGTATACTAGCAGAGGTTGAAATTGATCCGAAGCGAAGAGGCGAAACTTTATCTATTGAAGAGTTTGCAAAGTTAAGCAACGCTTTATTTTTGTCCCGCATTAACGGGCAGTAAATCCCCCACCTCAAGGTTCAAAGAGAACCGGGGAGGCTAGGTGGGAGATAACTGCCCGTAAAAGCCCGATGGGTTCAACTAACCATCAGTGGGGGATGGAAAAGCACACTGATGGAAGTTTCACTTTATATAAAGTGTAAAAGGTAGCTCGTTTTGAGCTGCCTTTTTTGTCACCTTTTTCCTATAAGTTCATAGGCTAAAAACAGAACGTAGTGAGTTATATGTCCCTACGAGTTTGGAGGTAAAAGGATGACTGTACACGTTGGAGATTTAGTGGAGAGAAATTCTTATAAGCGCGACATTCTTTTTCGAGTAACAGAAATAAAAGACACAATAGCGATTTTGTTTGGGGAAGAATTTCGACTCGTAGCAGATGCACCAATAGAAGATTTAGTTCTTGTCGATCAACGGGATTACACGAAAAGAGTGAAGCAGGAACGAGAAACAATGGAAAAGACATATCGCTTATTTCAGCAAGATTATGTATTAATGAGAGAGCGCCAAGAATATCAGTCAACAGGCGGCTACGCAAATGAAGTAAATTATTTTCAAATGCCAGGTAAAGTGCTTCATCTTGATGGGGATCCTTTATATTTAAGGAAATGCTTAGATTTATATACGAAAATAGGTGTACCTGTACAGGGAATTCATTGTAAAGAAACGGAGATGCAAGAGAAGGTTCTAGATTTAATTGAGCATGTTCGTCCTGATATTTTAGTAATTACTGGGCATGACGCTTATACAAAATCAAAGGGAGAAATGGGGAATTTAGCAGCTTATCGTCATTCTAAGCATTTTGTACAGGCTGTACGTACAGTACGGAAAAAGTATCCTTCATTAGATCACCCTGTTATTTTTGCTGGGGCATGCCAATCGCATTTTGAAGCCCTTATTCGAGCTGGAGCAAACTTTGCAAGTTCTCCAGCACGCATTAATATTCATGCGTTAGATCCAGTGTATGTTGTAGCAAAAGTGAGCTTTACATCTTTTATGGAACGAGTTAATGTTTGGGATGTAGTGCGCAATACAGTAACCGGTGAGAAGGGGCTTGGTGGAATTGAAACAAAGGGAATTTTACGAACAGGATTGCCCTTTCAATATTATGAAGAGTGAGCAAGGTAAGCAATTACCTTGCTTTTTATGTACGCACCTTTTGCGATTTGGATAAAAAAGTATAAGAACGTACAGACTATATATGTATAACTTGTATTTTTATACTTTTCATCCCAATTACAGCGAGGTGTAGCACGATATGTCAAAACGTTTAGACGAAATCAAAAGTGCACTGGATCATCATCTTGGTCAGAGGCTTATGCTAAAAGCGAATAGTGGGCGAAGAAAAACGATAGAAAAATCCGGTGTGTTGGCAGAAACATATCGTTCGGTTTTTGTCGTTCAACTTGATCAACAAGAAGATACATTGCAGCGTGTTTCCTATAGTTATGCAGACGTATTAACAGAAACTGTGGAGCTTACGTTTTATGATGCACAAGATAATGAAATCATGTTAGGTGAACAATCTGTTTAAGGATGGGGCTTGTTTTATTACATATATTTTCCGGATTTGAAGGGATTCGTAGTGTCACATACTAAATGTACCGTAGCGATAAAGGGGGACTGGCGTTGAGTAGACGAAGAGGAGTCATGTCAAATCAATTTAAAGAAGAGCTTGCAAAAGAGCTTGGATTTTATGATGTTGTGCAAAAAGAAGGATGGGGCGGAATTCGTGCGAAAGATGCTGGTAACATGGTTAAACGGGCAATTGAAATTGCAGAGCAGCAATTGATGAAACAAAATCAGTAACAGTAAGATACTTCTATGCTACGGTAGCCGAGGGGGATGTTCCTCGGCTTTTTGCACGCGAAAAAGTTGTATTCGTAGTACATAAGTAGTTTCATTCTTGATGCTTTTCGTTATAATTAGGAAAGTGTCATCGTTCTACTATAAATTTATGGTAAAATAAACGATAAAAGATTGAGTACATAGAGTAGGTGAATAGATTGAAGCTACTAGTTAAAGCACCAGCAAAAATTAATTTGTCGTTAGATGTACTAGGGAAAAGACCGGACGGTTATCATGAAGTGAAAATGATTATGACAACAATTGACTTAGCAGATCGGTTAGAACTAACGGAGTTATCTGAAGACCGGATTGAAATTGTATCTCATAACCGTTATGTCCCAGACGACCAAAGAAATTTAGCTTATCAGGCGGCAAAATTGTTAAAGACACGCTTTCAAGTAAAAAGAGGAGTATCTATTGCAATTGAAAAAACGATTCCGGTTGCAGCGGGCTTAGCAGGTGGAAGCAGCGATGCAGCTGCAGCATTAAGAGGTTTGAATCAATTATGGAATCTCGGACTTACAATTGATGAACTTGCAGAATTAGGTGCTGAGATTGGATCAGATGTATCGTTTTGTGTATATGGCGGAACTGCCATTGCAACAGGTCGCGGAGAGAAAATCGAACATATAAAGACACCTCCTTCTTGCTGGGTTATTTTGGCTAAACCACATATTGGTGTTTCTACAGCTGACGTATATGGGAATTTACGATTAAATCGTGTAACACATCCAGATGTAAATCGTATGGTTGAAGTGATTCAAAATGGTGACTATGAGGGAATTTGTCATGCTGTTGGTAACGTGTTAGAAGATGTAACATTTTCAATGCATCCTGAAGTTGCAAATATTAAAGCTCAGATGAAACGTTTCGGTGCAGATGCGGTTTTAATGAGCGGTAGCGGCCCAACCGTTTTTGGTTTAGTTCGTCATGATTCACGCATGCACCGTATTTATAATGGTTTAAAAGGATTTTGTGATCAAGTATACGCAGTTCGTTTATTAGGAGAGCGAGAAGGCCTTGAATAAAGGCGTATAATAAGTTATGATTTGTTTAAAATATTCGTAATTAGAGGTGAGAGTGTGAAGATTAGACGAAGTACAAGGTTAGTCGATATGACTTATTATTTGCTTCAAAACCCTCGTCAGTTAGTTTCTCTCACTTTTTTTGCTGAACGGTATCGATCTGCTAAATCTTCTATTAGTGAAGATTTAGTCATTATTAAACAAACGTTTGAACAACAAGGGGTCGGCACATTACAAACGGTACCAGGTGCAGCAGGAGGAGTGAAATATATCCCATATATAAGTCAGGAGGAAGCAAAGCAAATTATTAATGAGCTTTGTAAATTATTTGAGAATCCTGATCGTATTCTTCCGGGTGGTTATTTATATATGACAGATCTTTTAAGTAATCCGCGCTATATTAATGGTGCAGGGAGACTTTTTGCTTCTGTATTTGCAAGACAGCCAATTGACGCTGTTATGACAGTTGCAACAAAAGGAATTCCTTTGGCATATGCAGTAGCAAATTATTTAGATGTCCCGGTCGTAATTGCTAGAAAAGATAATAAGGTAACAGAAGGCCCAACAGTAAGTATTAATTATGTATCAGGTTCTTCTAAGCGTATTCAAACGATGACACTAGCAAAGCGTAGTCTTCCCGATGGCGCGAATGTATTAATCATTGATGATTTTATGAAGGCCGGAGGAACAGTGCAAGGCATGATGAGTATGCTTGAGGAATTTAATGCAAATGTTGTTGGCATTGGTGTTTTAGTGGAATCAAGTGATATTGAGGAAAGACTTGTAGATAACTTTGTTTCGTTAATTCGTTTGTCTGAAGTAGATGTGAGAGAAAAGACGATTCAAGTGGAAAAAGGAAATTATTCTTTAAGTCCATTTGCTGATGTGATTGTAGAAGTTGAATAATATAAAACAATCTTCTTAATCGATTGTTTTCAAGAAGATCCTGTTCGGCAGAGTGGGGAAAAGATAAAGCAGCTGCTTTATCTTTTTTTATAGCGTGACTGAGTAGTTACATAAGATTTCACTAATTTACAACTTTGTCACGTTATTTACGGGTGATAAGTTTTAACAGGTGGTAAGCTCAAAGCTTCGGAGGCTTACCACCTGTTAGAACAATAGGCTTCCTGTTAGGGTCAGCTTGTAAAAGCAGGATAAAAATATAAAAGGGTGAGGAACGATGAAAGTAATTCAAACAAATGAGGCGCCGCAAGCGATTGGTCCATATTCACAAGGTATGATTGTAAATAATATGTTTTACAGTTCTGGACAAATTCCTATGACGGTAAATGGTGAAATTGTGACTGGGGATGTAAAGGAACAAACAGAGCAAGTGTTTCAAAATTTAAAGGCAGTATTAACAGAAGCGGGAGCATCGTTTGAGACGGTGGTAAAAGCAACTGTATTTTTAAAAGATATGAATGATTTTGATGTGGTAAATGAAGTATATAGTACATATTTTTCTACAAATAAACCAGCACGTTCTTGTGTACAAGTAGTGAAATTACCGAAAGATGTATCTGTTGAAATTGAAGTTATTGCTCTTGTAAAATAAGGAATTGTAAGCGGTAACGTATATTTATTTATATATTTCATTGATATAAAAAATTTTATCTTAAAAATTTTTAAAAAATTGAAGGAAAAATAGAACATTTGTGGAATTTATAGAAATATATCGCTTATTTAGAAAAAGGGTGGTGAACACAAGATGGAAGTGACTGACGTAAGATTACGCCGTGTAAACACAGAAGGCCGCATGCGAGCGATTGCCTCTATTACACTAGACCACGAATTTGTTGTTCATGATATTCGTGTAATTGATGGCAATAATGGATTATTTGTAGCAATGCCAAGTAAACGTACTCCAGATGGAGAGTTCCGTGACATTGCTCATCCAATTAATTCTAATACTCGTTCTAAAATTCAAGATGCGGTTTTAACTGAGTATCACCGTTTAGGCGAGTTAGAAGAAGTTGAGTTTGAAGAAGCTGGAGCTTCGTAAAATTCGAATAAGAAGAGCTCAAAAATAAGAGCTCTATAATTTTGGCAAACTCCTGTAAGCATTTACAGGAGTTTGTTGTTTTTTCATATATTCTATAAATCGATTTTGATTGTTGAACATACTAGTCTGCTCCTTCTGTTTAAAACCTGGCATGTGGCAGAAAAAGGCCCTGCCCGCTCCTATGCGCGGCCAGATGCTCTCGCCCATCTAAAAAGAAAGAGGTTTTATGTCAATATTTCATATAGTATCGCTTATTTCATAAAAAGATATGAAATACTAAAACATTATATAAAAGTTATGGTAAAATTTAATAGTTATAAGGTGTTTCTTGAAATATATAGTTATTTAGGATAATATTTTTAATGGATAAATAGGTTGCGATGGAGGGTCTATATGTCGAAAAGATATGCAGTGATTCTTGCAGCAGGAAAAGGCACACGTATGAAGTCGAGTTTATACAAAGTGTTGCATTCGGTATGCGGGAAACCGATGGTACAGCATGTAGTTGATCAAGTCTCTCAACTAGAAGTGCAGAAACTTGTTACGGTTGTTGGGCACGGCGCTGAAAAAGTACAAGATCAATTAGGAAGTGCAAGTGAATTTGCATTGCAAACAGAACAGCTAGGAACAGCGCATGCTGTTATGCAAGCAGTTGACGCACTGGGGAACGAGGAAGGAACAACATTAGTAATTTGTGGTGATACACCTCTTATTACAGCAGAAACAATGGAAGCTTTATTAAAGCAACATGAAGAATCAGGGGCAAAGGCAACAGTATTAACAGCCTACATAGAAGAGCCTACTGGTTATGGACGAATTGTTCGCAATGAAAATGGTCACGTTGAAAAAATTGTTGAACATAAAGATGCAAATGAAGTAGAGCGAGCGATTAAAGAAATTAATACAGGTACGTATTGTTTTGATAATCAAGCGCTATTTGCTTCCCTTTCCAAAGTTTCCAATGAAAATGTGCAAGGAGAATATTACCTTCCAGATGTAATTGAGATTTTGAAAAATGAAGGTCATATTGTATCTGCCTATCAAACAGAACATTTTGATGAAACGTTAGGAGTTAATGACAGGGTCGCTCTATCGCAAGCGGAAGACGTTATGAAAAAACGTATTAACTATCAACATATGGTAAATGGTGTTACGATTATTGATCCGAATAACACGTATATTTCTGTTGATGCAAAAATCGGTAATGATACGGTTATTTATCCGGGAACAAGTATTGAAGGTTATACTGTTATTGGATCAAATTGTGAAGTTGGACCGCATACAGTCATACGTGATAGTGAAGTGGGCGATAATACAACTATTCGTCAGTCTACTGTTCATGATAGTAAGATTGGTATTGATGTTGCTATTGGACCGTTCGCTCATATCCGTCCGCAATCTGTTATTGGTAATGAAGTTCGTGTTGGAAACTTTGTTGAAATTAAAAAGACTGTTTTCGGAGATCGAAGTAAAGCTTCTCACTTAAGCTATATTGGTGATGCAGAAGTGGGAGAAGATGTGAATCTTGGTTGTGGTTCTATTACGGTAAACTACGATGGCAAGAATAAATTTAAAACTGTGATTGGTGATGGGGTGTTTATTGGTTGTAACTCAAACCTTGTTGCTCCTGTAATAGTTGAAGATGGTGCTTATGTTGCAGCAGGTTCTACCATTACAGAAGATGTACCAGCAAAAGCACTATCAATTGCACGTGCACGTCAAACAAACAAAGAAGATTATGTTGATCAATTGCTGAATAAGAAAAATTCATAATGTGGAGGGTTAATCTAGATGTCGACTCAATATCAAAATTCTAATTTGAAAGTATTTTCTTTAAACTCTAACAAGGCGCTTGCTGAGCAAATTGCAAAGCACATTGGAGTAGAATTAGGAAAATGTTCTGTTGCACGTTTTAGTGATGGAGAAATTCAAATTAACATTGAAGAAAGTATTCGTGGTTGCGATGTATTTATCATCCAATCTACAAGTTTCCCGGTAAATGAGCATATTATGGAATTGCTTATTATGATCGATGCATTAAAACGTGCATCTGCGAAAACAATTAACATTGTTATCCCTTACTATGGTTATGCACGCCAAGATCGTAAAGCGCGTTCTCGTGAGCCGATTACAGCGAAATTATTTGCAAATTTACTTGAAACAGCGGGTGCTACTCGTGTAATTACTCTAGATTTACATGCTCCACAAATTCAAGGATTCTTCGATATTCCAATCGACCATTTAATGGGTGTACCTATTCTTTCTGACTACTTTCAGAAGAAAGGTCTTAAAGATATTGTAATTGTATCTCCAGACCATGGTGGTGTAACACGTGCTCGGAAAATGGCAGATCGTTTAAAAGCGCCAATCGCTATCATCGATAAACGCCGTCCGCGTCCAAATGTAGCGGAGGTAATGAATATCGTAGGTAATATTGAAGGTAAAACAGCAATTTTAATTGATGACATCATTGATACAGCTGGTACAATTACATTGGCAGCAAACGCTCTTGTAGAGAACGGTGCTTCGGAAGTATATGCTTGCTGTACACACCCAGTTTTATCTGGTCCAGCAATTGAACGTATTCAAAATTCAAACATTAAAGAGTTAGTTGTAACAAACTCTATCGTATTACCAGAAGAAAAGAAAATTGATAAAGTACAAGAACTGTCTGTTGCTCCATTAATTGGCGAAGCAATTATTCGTGTTTACGAAGAAGAATCTGTAAGTGTACTATTCAATTAATTGGATAGAATGAGACGTAACCAGTGTTGGTTACGTCTTTTCGTATCGAAAAAAGAAAGTGGTGTTACAATGAAATTAATAGTAGGACTTGGTAACCCAGGCAGAGAATATGAATTAACAAGGCATAACATTGGGTTCATGGCGATAGATGAATTATCTAGACGCTGGAATATCCCGTTAAATGAGCAGAAATTTAAGGGGTTATTCGGTGCGGGTTTTGTAAATGGAGAGAAAGTCATCTTATTAAAGCCACTTACATATATGAATGTATCTGGAGAAAGTATTCGCCCGCTTATGGATTACTATAAAATTGATATTGAAGATTTTATAGTGATGTATGATGATTTAGATATGCCAGTTGGGAAATTACGCCTTCGTATGAAAGGAAGTGCGGGTGGACATAACGGTGTGAAATCAACAATTGCGCATTTAGGAACACAGGAATTTCAACGCATTCGTATTGGAATTGATCGTCCTAAAAATGGTATGAAAGTAGTTGACTATGTATTAGGACGTTTTACGGAAGATGAGATGCCTGAGGTAAAACGAGCGATTGAAAAAAGTGCAAATGCGTGTGAAGAATGGTTGAAAACTCCATTTTTACAAGTTATGAATACTTTTAATAATTAACATTTCCAAAACGGAATATTTTTTAATACTTATATCCATAATAGTAATAATTGTGCGGCTAGGAGGAAGTTATGGACGGACATTATTACTGCAGACATTGTGGATATAGAATAGGTAGTATTACAGCGGAAAAAGTATATGGCTTTGTGCTAGGTCAACTAACAGAGCAAGAGCGGTTAGAAATGATTCATTTTGATGAAAATGGAAATATATATATAAAAACAATTTGTGAATCGTGTCAAACAACGCTCGCATCTTACCCGGAATATTATGAATATGAAATGTTTTTACAGTGAAAATCAAATTTCTATTAGAGCATGTTTTTCTTACTGATAGTTAGTTGAACACATTATCCCGTTGTAATATGGGGATTTTTATCCTTCTCTTTTTATGAAGATAAGAGATTTAAAGTAATAAGGGATAGGATGTAATGCTTCGCTTTGGCTTGCCCAAAGCATTTTTCTGTTTTCTTTGTCCGAAATATTTGCATAAAATATAGTAGCTTGCTCTTTATGTTGAGAGGAGTTTTGAAAAATGATAGGTTTACTAGAGCAGTTTTACGAAAATAAAGAAATACGATCCATTATAGATGGATTAGAAGAAGGTTTAAAAGAACAGCTTATCTCAGGTATGGCAACTTCTTCTCGGTCATTATTAATGGCTAGTTTATATAAAAAAACAAAGCAGTCACAGCTTGTTATCACACATAATTTATATCAGGCGCAAAAGGTGTATGAGGATTTAGTTTCATTAATTGGAGAGCAGAATGTTTGGTTATATCCTGTAAATGAATCTATTGCATCAGAAATCGGTGTTGCGAGCCCAGAATTGAAGGCACAGCGCATTGAAGTGTTGAATCGCTTAGCGGCTGGAGAAAGTGGCATTATTGTGGCCCCTGTTGCTGGTTTGCGGCGCTTTTTACCGACAAAAGAGATGTGGGGGAAACAGCAAGTCGAATTAAAAATGGGACAAGAAATTGAACTTGATGAACTGCTTCGCACGTTAACGACTATGGGCTATGAACGTAAATCTATGGTAGAAGCACCGGGTGAATTTAGTGTTCGCGGTGGGATATTAGATATCTATCCATTAACGGAAGAATTGCCAATTCGTATTGAACTTTTTGATACCGAAGTAGATTCTATCCGTTCTTTTACTGTAGAAGAACAACGCTCGCAAGAGAAGATGGATAGTATATCATTTGGCCCAGCTACTGAATTTGTATTTTCTAAAGAAGAATTAGCAATTGGAATTCAGAAGTTAGAGCTAGGGTTAGCTAATACATTAAAAAAAGTATCCGATGAGAAACTAAAAACAACAATATTAGAAACTGTTACATATGAGTTAGAGTTATTGAAAAATGGACAGACCATTGAGCAGATGTTCAAATATTTATCTTTATTTTATAAGGAACCTGCTAGTCTAATAGAATATTTACCGGAAAATGGTGTGGTTATTCTAGACGAGATCTCTCGAATTCAAGAAACAGCAGATCATTTAGAAACAGAAGAAGCAGAATGGTACATATCGCTTCTTGGAGAAGGAGCAATTGTTCAAGACTTAACTTTTTCTCACAGTTTTTCCCAATTTTTGAATCATAAAAAACGAAATTTCTTATACTTAACTTTGTTTTTACGTCATATTCCGCATACAAATCCGCAAAACATTGTGAATTTGACATGTAAAACGATGCAAGACTTTCATGGTCAAATAAATTTATTAAAAACAGAAATTGATAGATGGACAAAGAGTCGGTTTACAACGGTTGTATTAGGCACAAATGAAGAACGAACGAAGAAATTGCAGCACATTTTAAATGATTATGACATTGAAGCGGATATTATTGAAGGAACAGATGTATTACTCCCGGGTCGTATTCAAATTGCGGTGGGTGACTTACATGCAGGTTTTGAAATGCCGATGCAAAAGCTTGCAATTATTACCGAAAAAGAATTATTTAATAAAAAGGTAAAAAAATCACAGCGTAAACAAAAACTTTCGAATGCGGAGAGAATTAAAAGCTACTCTGAATTAAAAGTTGGTGATCACGTTGTTCACGTAAATCACGGTATTGGTAAATTTTTGGGAATTGAAACATTAGAAATTAATGGTATCCATAAAGATTATTTGCATATTAAGTATCAAGGGAATGATAAGTTATACGTTCCGATTGAACAAATTGATCAAGTACAAAAGTATGTGGGATCTGAAGGGAAAGATCCAAAGATTTATAAACTTGGCGGAAATGATTGGAAGAAAGTTAAGACGAAGGTAGAAAAGTCTGTTCAAGATATTGCGGATGATTTAATTAAGTTGTATGCAGAGCGCGAAGCATCAAAAGGCTACGCGTTTACTCCAGATACAGCTGAGCAGCAGGAGTTTGAATCATCATTTCCTTATCAAGAAACAGACGATCAGCTCCGTTCAATTACAGAAATTAAGAAGGATATGGAGCGCGGTCGTCCGATGGATCGTCTGCTTTGCGGCGATGTTGGATATGGGAAAACTGAAGTGGCAATTCGCGCTGCTTTTAAAGCGATTATGGATGAAAAACAAGTTGCGATTTTGGTGCCAACAACAATTTTAGCACAGCAACATTACGAAACCATTCGAGAACGTTTCCAAGATTATCCGGTTAATATCGGCTTATTAAGTCGCTTCCGTACGAGAAAAAAGCAAAATGAAACAATTAAAGGACTAAAAGATGGTACTGTTGATATTGTTATTGGTACACATCGTCTTCTTTCGAAAGATGTCATATATAAAGATTTAGGATTACTTATTATTGACGAAGAGCAACGGTTTGGGGTAACGCATAAAGAAAAAATTAAGCAATTAAAAGCTAATATCGATGTATTAACGTTAACCGCGACGCCAATTCCGCGTACACTTCATATGTCTATGTTAGGTGTTCGTGATTTATCTGTTATTGAAACACCGCCAGAAAATCGCTTTCCAGTACAAACATACGTTGTGGAATATAACCCAGCGTTAGTAAGAGAAGCAATTGAACGCGAACTTGCAAGGGGCGGGCAAGTGTATTTCTTATACAATCGCGTTGAGGATATTGAGCGAAAAGTAGATGAAATTTCCATGCTTGTTCCTGATGCACGTGTAACTTATGCGCATGGAAAAATGAATGAAAGCGAATTAGAATCTGTTATGCTTTCCTTCTTAGAGGGGCAGCACGATGTACTTGTAAGTACAACAATTATTGAAACAGGTGTTGATATTCCGAATGTAAATACATTAATTGTGTTTGATGCAGATCGTATGGGATTATCGCAGTTGTATCAGTTGCGTGGACGGGTAGGACGTTCTAATCGTGTTGCCTATGCATATTTCACTTATAAGCGTGATAAAGTGTTATCTGAGGTTGCAGAGAAACGTCTACAGGCTATTAAAGAATTTACAGAGTTAGGATCTGGATTTAAAATTGCTATGCGTGATTTATCTATCCGCGGGGCAGGTAATTTATTAGGTGCAGAGCAACATGGATTTATTGATTCTGTTGGTTTTGATTTATATTCACAAATGTTAAAAGATGCCATCGAACAGCGAATAGGTACGGGTGCAGAAGAGCAAACAATTGATGTGGAGATTGATCTAGAAGTAGATGCATATTTACCGGATGCGTATATTTCCGATAGTAAACAAAAAATCATGATGTATAAGCAATTTAGAGGCGTTTCTGCTATTGAGGATATTGAAGAATTGCAAGAAGAGATGATCGATCGCTTTGGTGACTATCCACAAGAAGTTGGATATTTACTCCAAATTGCAAATATTAAAGTGTTAGCAACGCAAGAAGGGATCGAATTGATTAAACAAACGAAACAAGAAGTGACACTGCTGTTTTCAGAAAAGGCTAGTCAAAATATTGATGGTGGAAAATTATTTATGCTTGGAAACAGTTTTGGGCGCATGATTGGGCTTGGCATGGAAGGCTCACGCCTAAAAATTGTGATGAATGTGCGTGAACTAGAAGTAGCAAAGTGGCTTACAATCGCTGAAAATTTATTAAAGGGTTTAAAAGATGCGAAAAAAGAAGAGATAAATGCTTAAGTGAGAATAAAAAATAGCATTCGACGTGCATAGAAGAACTAATGTGTAAAATACTATGCTTAATAGTTGGTGATTTTTACATGAACAGGTAAAAACGCCACTTTTATCATCAGTAGAAAGTGAGGCAGCATTAGAATGAAAGCAACTGGAATTGTACGTCGAATTGATGATTTAGGAAGGGTTGTTATCCCGAAAGAAATCCGCAGAACTCTCCGTATTCGGGAAGGTGACCCATTGGAAATTTTTGTTGATCGCGATGGAGAAGTTATTTTAAAAAAGTATTCTCCAATTAGCGAATTAGGTGATTTTGCTAAAGAATATGCAGATGCTTTATATGATAGCTTAGGACATAATGTACTTGTTTGTGACCGCGATTCAATTATTGCTGTCGCTGGCGTGTCTAAAAAAGAATACTTAAATAAAAACGTTGGCGATTTAGTTGAGAAAGCGATGGAAGAACGAAAATCGGTTGCCATGACAGACGAAAGTGAAGTTTCGATTACTGATGGGGTGGCCGAAAAGGTGCAATCTTATACAATCGGTCCGATTATCGCAAATGGCGATCCGATTGGAGCTGTTATTATTTTTTCAAAAGAAGCAATCATTAGTGATGTAGAACATAAAGCTGTGGAAACAGCAGCAAGCTTCTTAGCAAAACAAATGGAACAATAAAGCAATAAATTTCAAGCTTCGTGATATACCACAATGTACCGTGGAATTATATATTTGTGTAAAGGTAGCATTTTGCTACCTTTTTTTATATGATCACATTGAAAGGGAAAAGCTGTTTTTTCTTTGTGATATAATACGTAGGATGAGTATAGAAGAAAAGGGAGATTGCATGGTTATGGAGACGAAGAAGTACCACGCTTTTTGGCGCGGAGCGATTATATTAACAATCGCGAGCTTTGTTACAAAAGTATTAAGCGCCTTTTACCGTATTCCATATCAAAATATAGCTGGTGATATTGGTTTTTATATTTATCAACAAATTTACCCGTTTTACGGGTTTTGTTTAATTTTAACAACATACGGTTTTCCAATCATTATTTCAAAAATGATTGCAGAACGTTTAGAGCGAGGAGAGCGAAAAGAAGCAGAGTCCATTATATGTATTTCTTTTTGGTTTTTATTAGCTATCGGGATTATAGGGTGTAGTGTATTAATTTTCAGTGCACATACAATTGCATCTTTAATGGGAGATGAGGATTTAGAAAAGCTAATTTGCGTTATTGCATTTTCTTTTTTATTAATGCCATTTCTCGCGGTAGCACGAGGATATTTCCAAGGGGTTGGAAATATGATACCAACAGCTGTATCACAGGTAATAGAACAAACAATTCGCGTATCCATTATCGTATTTTTATCATTATTCCTTATAGAAAAAGGATTTGATTTATATACGGTCGGAGCAGGGGCTATGTTTGGTTCTATAGCAGGTGGTTTTGTTGGTGTGATTGTATTGCTGTTTTATTTGCGAAAGGACTTTTGTTCTATTTTTTTGCAAAGCTTTAAAGGAATTCCGGGTAAAAAGGCCATTATTCGTACGTTGTTTTGGCAAGGGATTGCGATTTGTGTTAGTAACTTAGTGTTAATTTTTATACAAATGGCAGATTCTATTTCACTTTATAGCTTACTTGTTCAGAATGGGGAGCCAGTAGAACTAGCAAAAACTTTAAAGGGGATATATGATCGCAGTATTCCTCTTATGCAGCTCGGGACGGTCGTGACAACATCGTTTTCACTTTCTTTAACCCCGATGATTTCGGCTGCAAAAGAGAGAGGAGATCAAGTGTTCATTCGCAAAAAAGTACAGCTAGCAATTAAAATTACGTTTGTAATTGGGCTTGCTGCATCATTAGGACTCGCGAGTATTATTCGTCCAACAAATGTTATGTTATTTGCAAATGGCGACGGCTCTTCTATGCTGGGGATTTTATCTATTTCTATTCTGTTTAGTTCACTAGCAATTACAACTGCATCTATTTTGCAAGGATTGGGACAAACTGTAAAACCAGCTTTGTTTGTTGTAATCGGTGCATGTGTGAAATTATTGCTCAATTATATATTCATGCCGCATTTCGGTGTAATCGGTGCAGCGATGGCAACTGTGATTGCGTTGTTGTGTATTGCTATACTGAATAGTGTATTACTGATTCGGGTTGTTAATGAGCCGCTTATACAGAAAAAAACGATTGTAGGTGTGATAATTGGAGCATTAAGTATGGTGTTAGTGATTGCTGGCTGCATGTATATGTTTGAGTGGTTTGGATTACAAGCTAACGAGGAGCATAGAGGATTGGCGGCGATTCAAGCACTAATATGTGTAGGTGTAGGTGGTTTACTATACTTATTTTTAATTTTAAAGCTACAAGTATTTACAGCGCAGGAACTTGGAACGGTTATGAAACATGAAAAAGTACAAACTTCGCTGAAGAAGAGTGGATAGAGGTGGGTATTATGAAAAGAACAATTACGATTGTAGGATTAGGGGCTGGTGAGCTAGATCAGCTTACAATGGGTGTATATCGAAAGGTGAAAAAAGCGGCGCACATGTACGTTCGAACAAAAGAACACCCAGTTATAGAGGAACTCGAGAAAGAAGGTGTATTATACACATCATTTGATGCTGTATATGAAGCGTATGATACATTTGAGGAAGTGTACGAAACAATTTCTAACACATTGATTGAAAAAGCCAAGGAAGCTGATATTTTATATGCAGTTCCGGGTCATCCGCTTGTGGCAGAGCGTACAGTACAACTTGTGCTACAAAAAGGTGAAAAAGAGAATATTGATGTGCGCATCGAGGGTGGGCAAAGCTTTTTAGATCCAATGTTTGCAAGTTTGAAAATGGATCCAATTGAAGGATTTCAATTGATTGATGCGACGTCATTTGAAAGAGGACAATTAGAGCTTCGTCAGCATTTAATTTTCTGTCAAGTGTATGATGCATTTATTGCATCTGATGTCAAACTAACATTAATGGAAATGCTTCCAGATGATTATGAAGTATATATTGTGACTGCGGCAGGAACTTCATTTGAACAAGTAAAGAAAGTACCGCTCTATTTATTAGATCATGAGGCCGAACTTAATAATTTAACGAGTGTGTACGTACCACCGGTGTTAAATCGACAATCACTGTATCAAGAATTTGATGTATTACGCGGTATTATCGCAGAACTGCGCGGACCAAACGGGTGCCCGTGGGATAAAAAGCAAACACACCAAACGTTAAAGAAATATTTAATTGAAGAAGCATATGAAGTATTAGAGGCTATTGATGAGGAAGATGACGATCACCTTGTTGAGGAACTTGGTGATGTGCTCTTGCAAGTTATGCTTCATGCACAAATTGGTGAGGATGAAGGCTGGTTCTCGATTGATGATGTCATTCGCACGTTGGCTGAAAAAATGGTACGTCGTCACCCGCATGTATTCGGAGATGTTAGTGTAGAGACCGCTGATGATGTTGTTGTAAATTGGGAAGAAATTAAGAAACAAGAAAAAGGAAATGTAAAAGAGTCTATCTTATCAGGCATTCCGAAAAGTTTACCTCAGTTAATGCGTGCTTATGAAATTCAAAAAAAAGCAGCAAAGGTTGGCTTTGACTGGGATCATGTCAAGCCAATGATGGAAAAAGTAGATGAGGAATGGGAAGAGTTTCAACGTGAAGTGATAGCTATGGATGAAGAGAAAATGTTAGCGGAATTTGGTGATTTGGTATTTGCATTTGTAAATATTGCCCGCTATTATAAAATCAATCCGGAAGAAGCGCTTCATAAAACAAATGAAAAATTTATGAGCCGTTTTTTATACATGGAAGCAAAAGTTGCTAGTATAGAAAAGGAAATGAAAGATCTTTCTTTAAAAGAGCTCGATGCATTATGGGAAGAGGCAAAGCGAATAGAGAATGAATAAGGGGGAGTCGTTATGCGTTTAGATAAATTTTTAAAAGTTTCTCGTCTTATTAAAAGAAGAACATTAGCAAAAGAAGTTGCAGATCAAGGGCGAATTATGATTAATGGTCAAGCTGCGAAAGCAAGCTCAACTGTAAAGGTAGAAGATGAATTAATGATTCGTTTCGGTCAAAAAGTTGTTACGGTAAAAATTAATGAATTAAAAGAAATGACAAAAAAAGAAGATGCTGCAAATTTGTATACTGTTGTGCGTGAAGAGAAGGTCGAAGTAAAAGCGGAAGATAGCTTGTTCTAAATAAATTTGTCCCCTCATACATTGATACTAGTATAAAGTTATGGGGGGATGGACGTGAACAACGGATATTTAATGTCGTCTTCTAATCAACAAAATGTTACTGTAGAACATGATGTCGTAATGAGAGGAAGACGCGTTCTTGATATTACAGGAGTCAAGCAAGTAGAAAGTTTTGATAGTGAAGAATTTTTGTTAGAAACAGTTATGGGTTTTTTAACGATACGCGGTCAAAATCTACAAATGAAAAACCTTGATGTTGAAAAAGGGCTTGTATCCATTAAAGGGAAAATATATGAGATGGCTTACATTGACGAGCATCAAGGGGAGAAAGCTAAAGGATTCTTTAGCAAGTTGTTTAAATGAGCTTAACGATTCAATTATATACAATGCTTTCAATGATTGGGATGGGCGTTTCACTTGGAGCATCTCTAGACACATACCATCGTTTTTTGAAACGTGGAGGGCGAAAGCGTTGGCTCGTATTTATTTATGATATTTTATTTTGGATTGTCCAAGCTCTTGTTGTATTTTATGTATTGTTGCTTGTAAATGAAGCAGAGTTACGTATGTATGTATTTTTAGCGTTGTTGTGTGGTTTTGCTGCATATCAAAGTTTGTTAAAGTCGTTGTACATGAAAGTATTAAACTTTTTGATTTACATTTTCGTTCAAATATTTTATTTTTGTGTTCATGTTGTTCAGTTACTTATTGTTAAGCCAATTACGATGCTGATTCATTTAATTATAGCGTTTATGCTATTTTTATTTCGTTTTGTAGTTGGAGTAGGAACTGGATTATGGAAAATTATTGTAGCGATATTGCGGCTAGTGTGGAAAATTATTTTTATCCCTATTCGATTTGTTTGGGTTGCTATATGGAAACTTCTCCCTAATCATGTTAAAATTTTTATAAAGAGACAAGCAGGATTTTTACAATGTTTCAAGAAAATGAAGAAATATATATTTCTAATTTGGGAACTTATAAAAAAGAAGTTAGGGGGACCTCGAAAATGAGGGAACTGAAGCAAAAGTATGTACTAGAACAGGATCCTAAATCTGTTAAGGAGCATATTATACAATCGAACGAAAGTAGAAGGCACGTTTATCGTCGGTTGGCTTTATTTTTAGCATTTGCATTTGTAGTTATTGTAAGTGTCAGCGTGACGTTCTATAACCAAAATAGTGCGGTTAACGCTAAAGAAGCAAAAGTAAAAGAGTTGGAAAAAGAAACAAATGTGTTAACAACGAAAGAAAAGCAACTGAAAGATGAGATTCAAAAATTACATGATGAGAACTATGTTTTAGAGATTGCTAGAAGAGATTATTACTTTTCAAAGCCTGGGGAGATAATTTTTCCTATTTCTAAGTAGTAGGTGTTGTATTGACACTATATTTTAAGATTATATATAATGAAGTAAAATTTGACTTTTTAACCACTAAGGAGGAGCGTTTTTTTTATGTCAATCGAGGTAGGCAGCAAGGTACAGGGTAAGGTAACAGGTATTACGAATTTTGGGGCTTTTGTAGAGCTGCCAGAGGGATTAACTGGTCTTGTTCATATTAGTGAAGTTGCTGATAATTATGTAAAAGATATTAATGATCACTTAAAAGTAGGAGATCCAGTAGAAGTAAAAGTTATTAATGTTGAGAAAGACGGTAAAATTGGTTTATCTATTAAAAAAGCGAAAGAGCGTGAAAGAGCAGAAGGTGAGCAACGCGATAACCAACGCGATAACCAACGTGATAATCAACGCGCTGGAGGACGTCCTGGGCGTAATCGTTCTTTTAACAGAGATAATCGCGGTGGCGGCGACAACCGTGCTCCAAAAGAAACATTTGAGCAAAAGATGGCTCGCTTTTTAAAAGACAGTGAAGATCGTTTAACTTCTTTAAAGCGTAATACGGAGTCAAAACGTGGCGGTCGTGGCGCTCGTCGCGGATAGAACTTGCTGTTTATTTTAAAATAAAGAGAAGCACCCTGAGTATTTACTCAGGGTGCTTTTTTATGGTGAAAACAGTTTGTAGAAAAAATATTTGAAAACATATTGACTTTAAATGATATTTAAGATAATATACTAATTGTCCGTTAAATACGACATGGCGGTGTAGCTCAGCTGGCTAGAGCGTACGGTTCATACCCGTGAGGTCGGGGGTTCGATCCCCTCCGCCGCTATATATTATATTTTTAACGGCCCGTTGGTCAAGTGGTTAAGACACCGCCCTTTCACGGCGGTAACACGGGTTCGAATCCCGTACGGGTCATCAAAAAAGATCATGCAAATTATGCATGATCTTTTTTTGTCTCGTTATTGTGGACGGTGGGGGTCTTACTGCTCACGAATAGCGGGATAAAAAATAATGATGAAATAATTTCTTTATGTTAAGAGATTGTAAAGTTATGCGCTTCTTCTACAAAAACAACCATTATTTTTTGAAAATTCTATCATTTAATAAAAGATTTGCATGTAACCCTGTATATATATGGTGCTATTTTGTATAACAAGTCGAACAATTATTGTGATACAAACTGTTATTTTGACAAAAACTCCGCAACATACATTTTATAATTACAAGTAATAAAATATGCAGGTGGTGTTCAAATTATGCCAAGAGCAGGAAGGAATACTGTCAATCCCAATTCCAATTCTAGTGCGCTGGCTATAGGTCATGGGCAAATGACAGCTGAAAAGTGGACAAGCAAATTAAGGGTGAAATTGGAACAAATTTTCTTTCGTTGGGGATTTGTGGTTGTGTTGATCGGTTTTCTTTTGGGACGAGCATATATTTTAACTAACATTTTACCGTTTACTTTGCCGTTTTTTGCTGCTGTATATGTGATGAAACGCGATAAAATGGCTCTTGCATTTCTTGCTGTAATGGCAGGTGCGTTTTCGGTTTCATTAGAAAATCTCTTCTTTGCCTTTGCATCTATATTTACATTCTTCATTTATAATATCTTCTTTAGTCGTTTTACAAGTAAGACGATTGGACTTGTACCATTTCAAGTATTTATTTCCGCATTAACCGCCCACCTTCTCGTTGTTTATTTCGCGCAAGGAACAATTGGTATGTATGATTTGCTTATTAGTACAATTGAAGCAGGGTTAAGCTTCGTGTTAGCAATGATTTTCTTGCAAAGTGTTCCCCTTTTAATAGAACGAAAAGGAAAACAACAATCATTAGAAACGGAAGAAATTGTTTGTCTAATTATATTGTTAGCATCTGTATTAACCGGTACAACAGATTGGTTTGTTTATGGTTTATCCGTTCAACATATTTTCACGAGATATTTAGTATTGGTGTTTGCATTTGTGGCAGGGGCAGCAACAGGTTCTACTGTAGGTGTTGTGACAGGCTTGATTTTAAGTTTAGCGAACGTGGCAAGTTTATATCAATTAAGTTTACTGGCGTTCTCTGGATTGTTAGGGGGCTTGTTAAAAGAAGGGAAGCGAATAGGAGTAAGTTTAGGTTTATTAATTGGAACAAGTTTAATTACGTTATACGTAGACAAACAAACGAGCATTGTAATAACGCTATTAGAATCTGGTGTAGCAATTACGTTGTTTTTATTAACGCCTAAGCTTATCGTTGAACGTCTTTCCAAGTATATGCCGGGCACGCAAGAGCATGCGAATGATCAACAACAATATTTAAGAAGGATGCGTGATGTAACGGCAAATAAAATTAATCAGTTCGCAAATGTGTTTGAAGCATTGTCTAATAGTTTTTCCGTATATGGATATGTAGAAGATGAGGATAAGGAAACGGAGACGGATTTGTTTTTAAGCACAATTACTGCTAAGACATGTCAAACGTGCTTTAAGAAAGATCAGTGTTGGGTTGTGAATTTTGATAAGACATACGATTATATGAAGCAACTCATGGATGAAACAGAGGAAGGTACATTGCAAAATAATCGTAAATTGCTCCGTGATTTTGAAAAATATTGTGTGAGAGGAACGAAGGTAACAGGTTTAATAGATGATGAATTAGAGCATTTTTATGAAGGGCAAAAGTTAAGGAAGCAAATGCGCGAAAATCGTAGAATTGTTGCTGAGCAACTTATGGGTGTCTCGAAAGTAATGGCAGATTTTTCGAAAGAGATTCAAAAGGAAAGAGAGAATCATCAGGTGCAAGAAGAGCAAATTTTACAAGCATTTCGGGATTTTGGTGTAGAGGTTGAACATGTTGATATTTATTGTTTAGATCGGGGGAACATTGATATTGAAATGATGATTCCTGCATCGTGTAATAAACATGGGGAATGTGAAAAGCTAGTTGCCCCGATGCTGTCTGATATTTTACGCGAGACGGTTGTTGTGAAACATGAGGAACAATCAGCGTATCCGAATGGTTACAGTACAGTATCTTTTGGTTCGGCTAAAACGTTTTCTGTTGATACAGGCCTTGCTACAGCGGCTAAAGGAGGGGGATTTGTATCTGGTGATTCCTATGCCATGATGGAGTTGAGTGTGGGGAAATATGCGCTTGCTATTAGTGATGGGATGGGAAATGGAAGACGGGCTCACATGGAAAGTAAAGAGACAGTGAAGTTGTTGCAAAAAATACTGCAATCAGGTATAGATGAGGAGATTGCAATCAAATCGATTAATTCAATTCTCTCGCTGCGGACAACCGAGGAAATGTTTACAACATTAGATTTAGCGATGATTGACTTGCGTGATGCAGATGCCAAGTTTTTAAAAATTGGTTCTACGCCAAGTTTTGTAAAACGTGGTAATCAAGTGTTTAAAATAGAAGCGAGTAATTTACCAATGGGAATCATTGAAGACTTTGAAGTAGATGTTGTAGGCGAACAATTAAAATCTGGTGATATTTTAATCATGATGAGCGATGGGATTTTTGAAGGGGCAAAACATGTAGAGAATCATGAAGTGTGGATGAAGCGGAAGATTAAAGAATTAGAAACGGAAGATCCACAAGAGATTGCTGATATTATTATGGAAGATGTTATTCGTACGGATAATGGATATATTAATGATGACATGACAATTGTGGTAGCAAAAGTAAAAAAGAATATGCCGAAATGGGCAACAATTCCTATTGTTAGTAAACAAGCGCAATAAAGAGGAATTTTAATCAGTGGGAGGGTCTTCATCTCCCGCTGGTTATTATATAAATCAAAATTAAAAACCCAACATAAAACCATTTTTCAGTGGGCTAGAGCACCTGTCTATGCATAGAAGCGGTCAGTTTCCTTTCTTACCACGCGCAAGGTGGAATAAAGGGAGGAAGGCAAGTGCAGCCTCCTTGTGCTCTGTATAGACGCAATCTATATGCTGAAATATTAAAATAGGCTCATATAGTTGAACTAATTAAGCCCCTATGGTCTTTATTCTCTCTTACCGAAAGGTGTGGATAGTTATTCTTTACGTTTTTTGTAATCTTAAGAAGAGGAAATATGCGTACTTCCTAACTGTTTTTTGATTTGAAAGGGGAAAACGACAAGGCACGGGAATATACCTGAGGCCTGTTTGTTATACATAAAATATTTAATTTTGGTAACTACTCAGTCATACATTTCATTGGAAAGTTATTTTCAGCATCTAGAGTGCTGTTGTGAAAGTAAAAATGGCAATGCACCTCGCTACCTTTTTTTGTTTTCAAACGTTGCGCGTGGAAGGAAAAGGCCCTGACCGCTCCAACACAAGGCCAGTTGCTCTCGCCAACCTAAAAAGAAAGTGGTTTTCTGCCTTTTTTTTCATAGAGGGACTGAGTAGTTACTAATTTTGTTTATTTCTGTATTCAAAGAACAAATGCATATGTAAGATAAATTGTGAAATTTATACATCTTTGTTTTGCAGAAAACTTGTAAAAGTTGTACCATTATATCAAGGTATGCTATCGTTTTAGCTCAATGAAAGGTGATTGCAGCATTGAAAGATGAATTTGTTAAAAAGGTAGATGCTTTTGTAGAAAGGCATAATTTATTAGAGGTACATTCTACGGTTGTTGTTGGTGTATCAGGAGGACCTGATTCTTTAGCGCTCCTCTTCTATTTGTTAGAGAAGCGTGAAGAGAAGAAATTGCAAATTGTAGTAGCTCATGTTGACCATATGTTTCGCGGTGAGGAATCGCAAGAAGATTTACGATTTGTGAAACAATTGTGTGAAAATCTTAATGTTATCTGTGAAGTGATACAAATTGATGTAACGCAGTATCAGAAACAAAATCGAATGGGTGCGCAAGTTGCGGCAAGAGAATGTCGATATGCATTTTTGGAAAGAATAATGAGAAAACATAATGCACAATATGTAGCTCTTGGTCATCATGGTGATGATCAAATTGAGACGGTTTTAATGCGTCTTGTGCGTGGTAGCACTTCAAAAGGTTATTCTGGAATTTCTGCGAAACGAGCTTTGGATAAAGGTTTTTTGATTCGACCTTTGCTGGCAGTAACGAAAGAAGAGATTCTTGCCTATTGTAAGAGAAAGGATGTTGACCCTCGTATTGACCCTAGTAATACAAAAGAAACGTATACAAGGAATCGATTGCGAAAATATGTTCTTCCTCATTTAAAGCAGGAGAATCCAAATGTTCATGAACGCTTTCAAGCTTTTAGTAAGTTTATGCAAGAGGATGAAGCGTATTTGCAGGAATTAGCTTTTGAAAAAATGAATAAAGTAATTAAGAAAAAGGATACAAACAGAGTTGTCGTATCAATTCCTGCATTTGAATCTACGCCTATACCTTTACAAAGGAGAGGGATTCAACTAATATTAAACTATCTTTATGAATATAAAATTCCATCTTCGCTTTCTTCTGTACATATTGACAAGGTGATTGATTTTCTCAAACGAACTCATCCTTCTGGTGTACTTCATTTTCCGGGTGGATTAGAGGTTGTTCGTACATACGAAGAGTGTATTTTTCGATTTGTGGAAGAAAAAGTTATTTTTTCTCCTCGTGTTTTACAAGTGCCAGGAAAGGTAACATTAGTAAATGGTGATGAGTTTGAAGTAGAAATTAGCGATTGTGTACCTAATCTGGTGAATGAGATGATGTTTGTTGCAAAATATAATGAAATAACATCTCCACTTATTGTTCGTCCGAGGGAAAATGGCGATCGAATGTCAATTCAAGGTATGAATGGTACGAAGAAGTTAAAGTCTATTTTTATTGAGGCAAAAGTACCGAAGGAGAAAAGAGCAGACTGGCCAATTGTTTGTGATGCGAGTGGAAATATTGTTTGGGTTCCGTTGTTGAAACGATCTGCATTTGCTATTTCGCGAGAAACGGTGGATAAGGATACATATATTATTATTCATTACAAAAGCAAGGAGTCTTCCAGGAGGATAATGAAATGATGAATCAAGATATTGAAAAAGTATTAATTTCTGAAGAGCAAATACAAGAGAAGGCAAGGGAATTAGGTGCAATTCTTGCAGAGGATTATAAAAACACAGTACCTCTTGCGATTGGTGTACTAAAAGGTGCAATGCCATTTATGGCAGACTTATTAAAGCGCACAGATGCATATCTTGAAATGGACTTTATGGCTGTATCTAGCTACGGTCATTCTACTGTTTCAACTGGTGAAGTGAAAATTTTAAAAGATCTAGATACTTCTGTAGAAGGACGCGATATTTTAATCGTAGAAGATATTATCGACAGCGGCCTTACATTAAGCTACTTAGTAGACTTATTTAAATATCGTAAAGCAAAATCTGTGAAGATTGTAACGTTATTAGATAAGCCAACTGGTCGAAAAGTGGATCTTAAAGCGGATTATGTTGGGTTTACTGTTCCACACGAATTTGTTGTGGGATATGGATTAGACTATAAGGAACAATATCGTAACCTTCCTTATGTCGGTGTATTAAAACCAAGCGTATATTCCAATTAATAATATTAAGCATTACAATTGGATAGGAAAGTTTTTCTATGGTACTATTTACTATTATAGTCTGTATGCTGTGAGAGGAGGTTAGGGATGAATCGGATCTTCCGTAATACCATCTTTTATTTACTGATATTTTTAGTGGTAATTGGTATTGTGAGCTATTTTAATGGTTCAACTCAAAAAACAACGCCAATTAGCTACGATAAATTCATTGCTAAACTTGAAAAGGGTGAGGTTCGTAATGTACAACTTCAACCGAAAAATGGTGTATTTGAAGTAAAAGGACAACTAAGTACTGATAGTCAGGAAAAACAGTTTGTAACTTATGCACCTAACACTGAAGAATTGCAAAAGAAAATTAATGACAAAGCACAAGGTACAGAAGTGAAATATCAACCAGCAGAAGAAACAAGTGCTTGGGTAACATTCTTCACTTCCATCATTCCTTTTGTAATTATTTTCATTTTATTCTTCTTCTTACTTAACCAAGCGCAAGGCGGCGGTAGCCGTGTGATGAACTTCGGTAAAAGTAAGGCGAAGTTATACAATGATGATAAGAAAAAGGTTCGTTTTAGAGATGTAGCTGGAGCGGATGAAGAAAAACAAGAACTTGTTGAGGTTGTAGAGTTCTTGAAAGACCCTCGTAAGTTTGCGGAGGTTGGTGCTCGTATTCCGAAGGGTGTTTTATTAGTTGGACCTCCAGGGACAGGTAAAACATTACTTGCACGTGCTGTTGCAGGTGAGGCTGGTGTTCCATTCTTCTCTATTAGTGGTTCTGACTTCGTAGAGATGTTCGTCGGTGTCGGTGCTTCTCGTGTGCGTGACTTATTTGAAAATGCAAAGAAAAACGCACCTTGTATCATTTTCATTGATGAAATTGATGCGGTAGGTCGTCAGCGTGGGGCAGGTCTTGGTGGTGGTCACGATGAGCGTGAGCAAACATTAAACCAATTACTTGTAGAAATGGATGGTTTCGGAGCGAATGAAGGTATTATTATCATTGCTGCAACAAACCGACCTGATATTCTTGACCCAGCGTTATTACGTCCAGGACGTTTTGACCGTCAAATTACAGTGGATCGTCCAGATGTAAATGGTCGTGAAGCAGTGCTTAAAGTACACGCACGCAATAAACCGTTAGATGAAGATATTAATTTACGTGCTATCGCAACGCGTACACCAGGCTTCTCTGGTGCTGATCTTGAAAACTTATTAAATGAAGCGGCTCTTGTAGCAGCGAGACAAGATAAGAAGAAGATCGATATGAGTGATATTGATGAAGCAACGGATCGTGTTATTGCGGGTCCGGCTAAGAAAAGTCGTGTTATCTCTGAGAAAGAACGTAATATCGTTGCATTCCATGAAGCAGGACATACTGTAATTGGGGTAGTGCTTGATGAAGCGGATATTGTTCATAAAGTAACGATTGTACCGCGTGGTCAAGCTGGTGGATATGCAGTAATGCTTCCGAAAGAAGATCGTTACTTCATGACAAAGCCAGAATTACTTGATAAAATTACGGGTCTACTTGGTGGACGAGTGGCTGAAGAAATTGTATTTGGAGAAGTAAGTACAGGAGCTCATAATGACTTCCAACGTGCGACTGGCATCGCTAGACGTATGGTAACCGAGTTCGGTATGAGTGATAGGCTTGGACCAATGCAATTCGGTAGCTCACAAGGCGGTCAAGTGTTCTTAGGAAGGGATTTCCATTCTGAGCAAAACTACAGTGATGCAATTGCACATGAAATTGATATGGAAATGCAAAGCATTATGAAAGAATGTTATGCTCGTGCAAAACAACTTCTTACTGAAAACCGTGATAAACTTGATATTATCGCAAAAACGTTACTTGAAGTGGAAACGTTAGATGCAGAGCAAATCAATCATTTATGTGAACATGGTACATTACCAGAGCGCAAAACATCTTCTGAAGGTGATGTGAAAGTAAACATCACAATGAAAAAAGAAGATGAAGCGTCAGAAGATAAAGAAGAGCCGAAGGAGTGACAATTGTCGCTCCTTTTTTCTTTGCAATATAAGTGGACGTAAACATTGAAAAAAGGAAATGGATTTTTGTAAAATGATGAGGATAGGAAAGCTGAACATGTGTATAAATATGGTATGATGAGGTTATAAAGTGAAACTTCTAGCAGCGGGATAAAGTGAAACTTTAATCAGTGGGGGTTTTCTTCATCCCCCACTGATTATTAGTTGAACCAATCGGGCTTTTACGGGCAGTTGTCCCACACCTATCTTCTTTGCCTTTCTCTGAATCATGAGGTGGGGGATCTTACTGCCCGCAAATAGCGGGATAAATCTTGTACATATTGCACAAATATACATTAAATAAGATAAGTGGTGAGAATATGATTTTTGTATTGGATGTAGGGAATACAAATGCGGTACTTGGTGTGTTTGAAAATGGTAAACTTCGTCAGCATTGGCGTATGGAAACAGATCGTCATAAAACGGAAGATGAATATGGAATGCTCGTAAAGCAATTACTTGAGCATGAAGGAATTACTTTTCATGATATACAAGGAATTATTATTTCGTCGGTTGTACCGCCTATTATGTTTGCTTTAGAGCGTATGTGTGAGAAGTACTTTAAAATTAAACCTCTTGTAGTTGGACCTGGAATTAAGACAGGTTTAAACATTAAGTATGAGAACCCACGTGAAGTAGGGGCTGATCGTATTGTAAATGCGGTAGCTGGTATTCAGCTATATGGAAGTCCTCTTATTATTGTCGACTTTGGGACGGCAACTACATATTGTTATATTAATGAGAATAAGCATTATATGGGTGGGGTAATTACACCTGGGATTATGATTTCTGCAGAAGCGTTATACAGTAGAGCGGCAAAGCTTCCGCGTATTGAAATTACAAGACCAAGTAGTATCGTTGGAAAGAATACAGTAAGTGCAATGCAAGCGGGTATTTTATATGGCTATGTTGGACAAGTAGAAGGTATTGTAAAGCGAATGAAAGAAGAAGCTAAACAAGAACCAACTGTTATTGCAACGGGTGGATTAGCAAAATTAATTGCAGAGGAATCGGAAGTTATCGATATTGTCGATCCATTTTTGACGCTTAAAGGTTTATATATGTTATATGAACGCAATGCCAATCTACAACATGAGAAAGGTGAATAAATGAAAATGAAAGATTATTTAGTAAAAGCGCTAGCGTTTAATGGGGAAGTTCGTGCTTATAGTGTACGTACAACAAATACGGTGAGCGAAGCGCAAAAACGTCATGATACGTGGAGAACTGCTTCGGCGGCACTGGGTCGTTCTTTAACGGCGGGTACAATGATGGGAGCAATGCTTAAAGGGGATCAGAAACTTACGATTAAGGTAGAAGGTAATGGTCCTATTGGTCCAATTTTAGTAGATGCACATGCGAATGGGGATGTACGTGGTTATGTAACGAATCCACATGTTGATTTTGAAGCGACCGAACAAGGAAAGCTGCGTGTATATCAAGCTGTAGGGACGGAAGGATTTTTAACAATTATTAAGGAAATTGGTATGCGTGAGCCATTTATTGGCCAAGTTCCACTTGTTTCAGGCGAGTTAGGAGAAGATTTCACGTATTATTTTGCTGTTTCTGAGCAAACACCTTCCTCTGTTGGTGTTGGCGTTCTTGTTAATGGTGATGATAGTATTTTAGCAGCAGGTGGATTTATTTTACAAATCATGCCTGGTGCGCAAGAAGAGACCATTTCGATTCTTGAAGAGCGTTTACAAAAAATTCCGCCTGTTTCTAAGCTTATTGAACAAGGTCTAACTCCTGAAGAGCTACTATATGAGCTGTTAGGAAAGGAAAATGTGAAAATTTTAGAGATAATGGATGTGCAATTTAATTGTACATGTTCTCGTGAGCGTATTGAAGGCGTATTAATAAGCTTAGGGGAAACCGAATTAACACAAGTGCGCGATGAAGAAGAAGAGACGGAAGTACATTGTCATTTTTGTAATGAACGATATAATTTTTCTAAAGAAGATATAACAAAGTTAATAGAAAGTTTGTAAGGAACGAAAGGTTATTTGTCTATTTTAAATCATCTAAATAGATTGACAAATAACCTTCTTTTTGACAAGATGTATATAAATCCAATGAAAATACTTGGTGTTAGGAGTGACGGAGATGCGAGTGGCACAATCGATTTCAGAATTAATCGGGAAAACGCCGATTGTTAAGTTAAACCGCATTGCAGAAGAGGATAGTGCAGATATTTATTTGAAATTAGAGTTCATGAACCCTGGGAGCAGTGTGAAAGATCGTATTGCTTTAGCGATGATTGAAGTTGCTGAGAAACAAGGATTATTAAAAGAAGGCGATACGATTATTGAGCCGACAAGTGGAAACACAGGAATTGGTTTAGCGATGGTTGCGGCGGCAAAAGGGTATAAAGCAATTTTGGTTATGCCGGAAACGATGAGTATGGAACGTCGTAATTTATTGCGCGCCTACGGGGCAGAGTTAGTGTTAACGCCAGGATCAGAAGGAATGGGCGGAGCAATTCGTAAAGCAACAGAGTTATCGAAAGAACATGGATACTTTATGCCTCAGCAGTTCCAAAATGACGCAAATCCAGAAATTCATCGTTTAACTACAGGTCCGGAAATTGTTGAGCAGATGGGTGATCAATTAGATGCATTCATTTCAGGTGTTGGTACAGGTGGAACAATTACAGGTGCTGGTGAAGTGTTAAAAGAGAAGTATAAGGATATCAAGATATATGCTGTAGAGCCTACTGATTCTCCTGTATTATCAGGTGGAAAACCAGGTCCTCATAAAATTCAAGGTATCGGTGCTGGATTTGTTCCTGGGACGTTAGATACAGATGTATATGATGAAGTTATTCAAGTAAAAGCAGAACAAGCATTTGAATATGCAAGAAGGGTAGCGCGTGAAGAAGGAGTTTTAGTTGGTATTTCATCTGGAGCAGCTATTTATGCGGCGACAGAAGTTGCAAAAAAACTTGGAAAAGGTAAGAAAGTACTTGTCATCATTCCGAGTAATGGAGAGCGCTATTTAAGTACACCACTATATCAGTTTGAATCATAAGCTTAATATATGGAAAGCATTCCTCAAAAAAGGGATGCTTTTTCTTTTTTCGTTTGAAAATAGGAAAAGAGTGAATGACTAGAAAACTTCATGTAAAATAAGTGTTAGTTGAACAAAAACGGGATTCTGCGAACGGTTCAATGTTTTTAACCGATCGTTAGAACAGGATAAAATAAGACGAGGTGTTTATATGCAGCGACGAAAATCTTTAGCTATTTCAGTTCCATATCAGTTAGACTTTTTTAAACAGTATAAGTTCCTTTCGCAAAATAAACCTCATCATATCATTTTAGAAAGTGGGCGCGGGGGACGTTATAGTATTGTGGGACTTGATCCTGTGGCGATTGTTCGTGGGAAAGATGAAACACTACATATATGGGAAAATGGAGAGGGAACAATAGAAAAGGGGAATCCATTGCACCTAATGCAAAAGTATATGGAACAATGGAAAACAGAACATAATGATGCATATCCGCCGTTTCAAGGTGGTGCAATTGGTTATTTCAGTTATGATTGTATCCGCTATATTGAGAAAATACCTTCTATTGCAGAAGATGATGTAAATGTACCAGATATATTTTTCTTATTGTTTGATGATGTAGTTGTTTATGATCAAAAAGAACAAATGTTATGGATTATTACGCATTATACAAATGATGAGAAGCAAGCGAAGCAGCACTTAAGTGAATTGAAAGAGCTGTGGTTACAAGATGTGCCGGAAGTGACAATGAATTTTATTCGACCTGAAACAAATAAAGAGGCAGTTTCCTTTACAGAAACAGGGTTTGTTGCGGCGGTTGAGCGAATTCAGGATTATATTAGCGCAGGAGATGTATTTCAAGTGAACTTGTCTACAAGACAAGAGAAAACATTGCAAACGCATCCGCTGGAAATTTATACGAAGCTTCGTGAAATTAACCCTTCTCCATATATGGGTTATTTAGAACTTGGAGATTTTCAAATTGTAAGTGCTTCACCAGAGTTATTAATTAAAAAACAAGGTAGTGAAGTAAGTACTCGCCCGATTGCAGGTACGCGTTCTCGTGGAAAAGATGAACAAGAAGATCAATTGCTTGCAAAAGAGTTAATCGAAAATGAAAAAGAGTGTGCGGAACACGTTATGCTTGTTGATTTAGAGAGAAATGATTTAGGGCGTGTTTGTGAGTATGGAACAGTAGAAGTGGATGAATTTATGGTAATTGAAAAATATTCCCACGTTATGCATATTGTTTCAAATGTATGCGGGGAATTACAGCAAGGAAAAGATGCCTTTGATGGTGTGAAGGCTGTATTTCCGGGCGGGACGATTACTGGAGCGCCGAAAATTCGGACGATGGAAATTATTGAAGAACTAGAACCAGTTCGCCGTGGTATTTACACAGGTTCAATTGGTTGGATTGGCTATTCAGGAGATATGGAATTAAATATTGTCATTCGTACGTTGCTTGCGAAAGATGGACAAGCATATGTACAGGCAGGTGCAGGAATCGTTATTGATTCTAATCCAAAAAATGAGTATAAAGAGTCGTTAAAGAAAGCAATAGCATTATGGCGAGCGAAAGAAAGTAGCGAAGAAACGGTTAGGTGAGAGAAATGATATTAATGATTGATAACTATGATTCCTTTACGTTTAATTTAGTGCAGTTTCTTGGAGAGTTAGGACAAGAACTTATCGTCAAACGTAACGATGAAATTACAATTGAAGATATTGAAAAAATGCAGCCTGATTTCTTAATGATTTCTCCAGGGCCGTGTAGTCCGAATGAAGCAGGGATCAGTATGGATGTCATTCGCCATTTTGCAGGGGAAATTCCGATCTTTGGCGTTTGTTTAGGGCATCAATCGATCGCCCAAGTATTTGGCGGGGATGTTGTTCGTGCGGAGCGGTTGATGCATGGGAAAACATCTTTCATGCATCATGATAAGAAAACAATCTTTGCTGATATTCCAAATCCATTTACAGCAACGCGTTACCATTCTTTAATTGTAAAAAAAGAAACATTACCAGAGTGCTTTGAAGTAACATCTTGGACAGAGGAAGGAGAAATTATGGCGCTTCGTCATAAAACATTACCAATTGAAGGTGTGCAATTCCACCCAGAATCTATTATGACTTCCCATGGTAAGGAATTGCTGCAAAACTTCATCCGTCATTATAGCCGGAGTACTTCTGTATGTTAATTTATGTGAATGGTTCATTTGTGGAGGCGAGTGAAGCTAAAATTTCTCCTTATGATCATGGATATTTATATGGTCTAGGTGTATTTGAAACGTTTCGTATTTACAACGGACACCCTTTCTTACTAGATGATCATTATGAGCGGCTTATGACCGCCCTTTCGTCATTACATATTGCATGGAAAATGACAAAAGAAGATGTAAAAAGCATTTTAAAAGAGTTAATGGTAGGAAATGATTTGCAAAATGCGTATGTTCGCTTTAACGTGTCTGCAGGTAGTGGGGAGATTGGATTGCAGACAGATATGTATGAAGAGCCTTCTGTTATTGTTTTTATAAAACCTTTATCTACTCCTGGTGAGATAGTAGAAAAAGAAGGGGTCATTTTAAAACAAACGCGTAATACACCAGAAGGAGAGTTTCGTTTAAAGTCACATCATTATTTAAATAATATATTGGGGAAACGTGAGATCGGAAATACAGCTTCGAAAGAAGGGATTTTTCTTACAAAAGAAGGGTATGTTGCGGAAGGGATTGTTTCGAACCTCTTTTTTGTGAAAAATGACATATTGTATACACCGTCATTACAGACTGGAATTTTAAACGGGATTACGCGTGCTTTTATATTAGCAGCTGCTGATATATTGGGGCTCAAGGTAAGGGAAGGTTTATTCTTACAAGAAGAGTTACTTGCAGCTGATGAAGTATTTGTTACGAATTCCATTCAGGAAATTGTCCCGATTTGGTGCATTGAAGAAGTGCATTTCCCGGGTAAAGAAGGATTGATTACAACTAAGCTTTTGCGTGTATATGAAGCGTATCGTGAAAAGCTTTGGAGCAGAAATGAATTGTTAGAAGGAGATGTCTAATATGAAATGCGGTGAATATACATTAAACTTAAATGAAAAGACGTTCATTATGGGGATTTTGAATGCTACACCGGATTCTTTCTCGGATGGTGGTAATTATAATGAGGTAGAAGCAGCTGTCCGTCATGCAAAAGAGATGGTAATGAACGGCGCGCATATTATTGATGTTGGCGGAGAGTCTACTCGTCCTGGTTTTGCTAAAGTCTCAGAGGAAGAAGAGTTGCAACGGGTTGTACCGATCATTCAATCGATATCGCAAGCGGTGAATGTTCCTATATCGATTGATACATACAAAGCGGAGGTTGCCAAACAAGCTATTGAAGCTGGTGCTCATATTATTAACGATGTTTGGGGAGCGAAAGCAGAACCGGAAATTGCAAAAGTGGCGGCGGATTACAATGTACCGATTATTCTCATGCATAACCGTGAGAATACAAATTATCGAAATCTGATGGCGGATATGATTGCTGATTTGTATGAGAGTATTACAATTGCAAAACGTGCAGGTGTACGTGATGAGAATATTATTTTAGATCCAGGTATAGGATTTGCAAAAACATTTGAACAAAATTTAGAAGTAATGCGAAATCTAGAACAGTTGAAAGTATTAGGGTACCCGGTTCTTCTTGGAACTTCTCGAAAATCATTTATTGGCCATGCATTAGATTTGTCTGTAGAAGAACGTTTAGAAGGAACTGGTGCAACTGTTTGTCTTGGTATTCAAAAAGGCTGTGAAATTGTACGCGTTCATGATGTGAAAGAGATGTCCCGCATGGCGAAGATGATGGACGCTATGTTAAGGGGGTAAAAGGTTTGGATAAAATTTTTGTTCATGACATGGAGTTCTATGGTTATCATGGTGTATTCCCTGAAGAAAATAAATTAGGGCAACGGTTTAAAGTAGATTTAACTGTAGAATTAGATTTAAAGCGAGCTGGAATGAGCGATAACTTAGAGCATTCCGTAAATTATGGAGAGTTATACGAGTTATGTAGATGTGTGGTAGAAGAGAAAACGTATAAACTTGTGGAAAGTATTGCGGAAAATATTGCGGCGGATATATTAGAACGTTACGATTGTATTATGAATTGTATTGTAAAAGTTATTAAACCAGATCCGCCAATTCCAGGACATTACCGTGCGGTGGCGGTGGAGATTGAGAGAGGGCGTTCATGAATAGTGTAGTTTATATTGCTTTAGGTTCGAACATGGGGGATCGCTATACGTATTTATCACAAGCGATAGAGTTGTTGCAGGCGCATCCAGCTATTGAGGTTGAGAGTGTATCATCTGTTTATGAAACAGATCCAGTTGGATATACAGAACAAGAACAGTTTTTAAACTTAGTTATAAAAGTTTCTACCAATTTATTACCTCAAGAATTATTGATAGTGACGCAAAATGTGGAGAATGAGCTAGGAAGAAAAAGGGAAATCAAGTGGGGACCGCGTACCATTGACCTTGACATTTTGCTCTATAATCACGAAAATATTGAAGCAGAGAATCTTATTGTTCCGCATCCGCGGATGTTTGAAAGAGCTTTTGTTATCGTTCCATTGATGGAGATTAATCAAGAAATTAACCGAAACATTTCATGTTCACAAGTAGAAGAAATGAAAAGGCGAGAGGGAGTAACGGTATGGAAGCAGAGAAATGGGGAAGACGCATTCGCGCTTTTCGTAAACTAAAAGGCTATACGCAAGAAGGATTTGCGAAAGAATTAGGGGTATCTGTATCGGTTTTAGGTGAAGTTGAGAGAGGGAATCGAGTTCCGTCACGTGATTTTGTTGTAGAGGTTGCAAAGACGTTAGAAGTTTCAATAGAGGAATTAATGCCGAAGTAGGGATAAATGAAGGGAGGCAATCAGTTGTTAAAGATTGCAAACATTGAAATGAAAAATCCGGTTGTGCTAGCACCGATGGCAGGAGTATGTAACTCTGCATTCCGTTTAACGGTAAAAGAATTTGGTGCAGGATTAGTATGTGCGGAAATGGTAAGTGATAAGGCAATTTTATTTAACAATCAAAAAACGTTAGATATGCTATATATTGATGAGAGAGAAAAACCATTAAGTTTGCAAATTTTTGGCGGAGAAAAAGAAACGCTTGTAGAAGCTGCGAAATATGTAGATAAAAATACAACGGCGGATATTATCGATATTAACATGGGATGTCCAGTGCCGAAGATTACAAAATGTGACGCAGGTGCAAAATGGTTGCTTGATCCGAATAAAGTGTACGAAATGGTAGCAGCGGTAGTAGATGCAGTCGAGAAGCCAGTAACGGTAAAGATGCGTATCGGTTGGGATGAAGATCACATTTTTGCGATTGAAAATGCTCAGGCAGTTGAACGTGCAGGCGGTCAGGCAGTTGCTGTTCATGGCCGTACTCGTGTTCAAATGTATGAGGGAAAAGCGGATTGGAATATTATTAAGCAAGTAAAACAAGCTGTCAATATTCCTGTTATCGGAAATGGTGATGTAGAAACGCCACAAGATGCTAAGCGCATGTTAGATGAAATTGGTGTGGATGGTGTAATGATTGGTCGTGCAGCACTTGGTGATCCATGGATGATTTACCGCACAGTGAAATATTTAGAAACTGGTGAATTAATGCCGGAACCGTCTGTGCGAGAAAAAATTGACGTATGTATGTTGCATTTAGATCGTCTCATTGATTTGAAAAATGAAAACATCGCAGTTCGAGAAATGCGCAAACATGCGGCATGGTATTTAAAAGGTGTTCGTGGTAACGCTAAAGTACGTAATGAAATTAATAGTTGTAACACACGCGCTGATCTTGCTTCATTATTGACGGCATTTGTAGAAGAAGTAGAAGTGAAACAAACATCTATTCAAATTGGATAATGGTTAGTGAATGAAGGGGTGTTTGACATTCCGGTTTTTACTACCTATAATTACGTCTAAGAAATAAGAACTGCCAGCAGGTTGCTGGCAGTTTTTCTAGTTGGATAGAAAATGATATACTGTATATATTGTAAATTTTAATAGAGCTGGAGTGATATCAATACCATGGATAACATGAACCACGAAGAATTAAATGACCAATTGCTCGTTCGTCGCGAGAAGCTACATAACTTACGTGAACAAGGAATCGATCCATTTGGTAAACGTTTTGAACGTACGCATTCAACGAAAGAATTGTTAAGCTTATATGAGGAACTTTCTAAGGAAGAATTAGAAGAGAAAGAAATCTCTGTTTCGATTGCCGGTCGTATTATGACAAAACGCGGTAAAGGGAAAGCGGGCTTTGCACATATCCAAGATCTACATGGCCAAGTTCAAATTTACGTTCGTAAAGATGCAGTTGGTGATGAGCAATATGAACTGTTTAATACAGCTGATTTAGGTGACTTAGTAGGGATTGAAGGGAAAGTATTTAAAACAAAAGTTGGAGAACTTTCGGTTAAAGCGACTACTTTTACTTTACTTACAAAATCTCTTCGCCCACTTCCTGATAAATATCATGGATTAAAAGACGTTGAACAACGTTACCGTCAACGCTACCTAGATTTAATTACGAGCATGGAAAGTCGTGAAACGTTTGTAACTCGTAGTAAAATCATTCGTGAGATGAGAAGATATTTAGATAATAATGGTTATCTAGAAGTAGAAACACCGATGTTACACGCAATTGCAGGCGGAGCATCTGCGCGTCCGTTTATTACACATCATAATGCGTTAGATATGGAGCTCTATATGCGTATTGCAATTGAGCTACATTTAAAACGACTAATTGTGGGTGGATTAGAGAAAGTATACGAAATTGGTCGTGTATTCCGTAATGAAGGTGTATCAACTCGTCATAATCCTGAATTTACGATGATTGAATTATATGAAGCATATGCAGATTATAAAGATATTATGAAACTAACAGAAAACATGGTTGCTCATATCGCAAAAGAAGTTTTAGGTACAACAACAATTCCATATGGTGAATATGAAATTAATTTAGAGCCAGAGTGGACAAGATTGCACATGGTAGATGCAATCAAACAATACTCTGGAGCAGATTTCTGGAATCCAATGAGCGTAGAAGAAGCTCGTGCATTGGCGAAAGAGCACGGTGTGGAAATTAAAGATACAATGGAAGTTGGTCATATTATTAATGAGTTCTTCGAGCAAAAAGTAGAAGAACGTTTAATTCAACCTACATTTGTTTATGGTCATCCGGTGGAGATTTCTCCTCTTGCGAAAAAGAATGATGAAGATCCACGCTTTACGGATCGTTTTGAGTTATTTATTGTTGCTCGCGAACATGCGAACGCATTTACAGAATTAAATGATCCAATCGATCAAAAAGAACGTTTCGAAGCGCAGTTAAAAGAGCGTGAACAAGGTAATGATGAAGCGCACATGATGGATAATGATTATATTGAAGCGCTTGAATATGGTATGCCTCCTACAGGCGGATTAGGAATCGGTATTGATCGTCTAGTGATGTTATTAACGAATGCACCGTCTATTCGTGACGTATTACTATTCCCTGCAATGAGACATAAACAAGACTAAGCTTTGGAGGTTTCTCCAAAGCTTTTTTTTTCTATTATTTTATAAGGTAAAAAAATTATAAAAAAACTATTGCATTTTAATTTGTGAACTGGTATATTTATATTCGTTGTCACGAACGGCAACGCGGTTAACAACTTGAAAATGAAAAAAGTTGTTGACAGATAAATAACGAAATGTTATATTGATAAAGTCGCTTTGAGCGGCAGATGAGTTCTTTGAAAACTGAACGAAACAAACAACGTGAAACGTCAATTTTTATTTTATGATGCTAGACAAACACTTTATTGGAGAGTTTGATCCTGGCTCAGGATGAACGCTGGCGGCGTGCCTAATACA
>NZ_JAMBOP010000037.1 GCF_023715645.1 Bacillus cytotoxicus
GCCTTTGAGGTCTGGCCAGTAGAAGTAGTACATATGGCGAACCGTTCAGTAGCCCTTTAGGGTTTGGTCAGTAACAAAGGCTTCCAGCCGCAGAGAAAACCACCCGTTATCACGGGTGGTTTTTATTGTATTGTCGAAGAAAGCGTTATTACCTAAAAAGATGTTATAAAATTGAAGATTATATGTAAGATTGGAGAATTATCGCACTTTTTCAACGTTTTTGTTGAAAAAGTCCCTTTGATAAAAGTGTGTATTTTTGTTAGAATTTTATTGAAATTAAAGTGGGTGAGAAGCAAGAATGTCAATTTTTCATATATATGTGAGGAAATGAACAAGGGGATGAAAAAGATGGGCTATAAACGTTGCAGGATGGTGTATCATTTAGAAAATGGTGATATGATTAAAGATATTAAAGAATTTTATTACCAAGATACAGAAAAGATGTTAGAGAGAGTGAAACATCACGTATTAGATAATAAGAGTGTTACTGCAATTGATTGTAAAGGAACACTGATTCCAATCGCTTGTCATGACATTGTGAAAGTCGAGTTAGATCATTTACAAGAAAGTTAGTCTTGAGTCATAAGGGATAATTCGTTACAATAAATGAGTAATTAGAGAGGAGTTCATTATGGGCAGTAAAAGACATTTCTATATGTTTATTGTTGCATTTTTACTTGTTGCAGCATTAACGGTGTATTTAATTATTGATAGCCATTGGTATAACACAGTACATCCAGCATTTCTTATTTTTATGTACGTTGGAATTGCGATTGTGAGCTTTGGTATGAGAGATGAGATGTTAAATCGCTTTGAGAAGTGATACATATATGAAAGACCAACAGGAAATTGTTGGTCTTTTTTTGTTGCCAAAAATAGAGAAGTGTGTATATACTGTATATGTAAGATATGTACAGTATATACACCGTGGAGGGAAATATGAATATTATTATTTCAAACTCTTCACCAGATCCTATTTATGAGCAGATTAGTAAGCAGCTTCGGCAGCTTATTTTAAATGGTGATGTAAAAGGTGGAGAGCAATTACCGTCTATCCGTAGTTTAGCGAAGGAATTACAAATTAGTGTCATTACGACGAAAAGGGCGTATGAAGAGCTTGAAAAAGAAGGGTATATAGAGACAGTCGCTGGAAAAGGGACGTATGTTTCTGTGCAAAATAATGAGCTCATACGAGAACAAAGGTTGCGATTGTTAGAAAGTAAAGCTGAAGAAGTAGTAAATGAAAGTAAACTTCTCCAGCTGTCTCTTGAAGAGTTGCAGCATATGATTGCGTTTCTATATAAGGGGGAATAAGACACATGCTAGAATTAAAAAATGTTTGTAAAGATTATCAAGGTTTTTCAGTCCGAAATGTAAATTTTAAACTGCCACGCGGATATATTATGGGGTTTATTGGACCAAATGGATCAGGAAAAAGTACGACAATTAAAATGATAATGAATTTAGTGAAACGAAATAGTGGTGAAATTCATATTTTTGGTAAGGACAATCAAAAATATGAAAAAGAAGTAAAACAAAATATCGGCTTTGTATATGACGAAAATCATTATTATGAAGATTTAACATGTGAACAAATGAAGCGTATTATTGCGCCTTTTTATAAAAAGTGGGATGAAGCACAATACCAATCATACATGGAGCGATTACAAGTTCCGAAACATAAAAAGATTAAACAGTTATCAAAAGGAATGAAAATGAAATATGCCATCGTTATGGCGTTGTCACATCATGCTGAGTTAATCATTATGGATGAACCAACAGCAGGATTAGATCCGGTTGTCCGGAGTGAGTTGCTTGATATATTGCAAGAGATAGTAATGGAAGAGGAAATATCCGTGTTATTTTCTACACACATTACAACGGATTTAGAAAGCATTGCTGATTATATTACATTTATAAATGAAGGTGAAATCGTCTTTACTGGAGAGAAAGACGAACTACTGGAGAATTACATAATCGTAAAAGGAAGCAATGACTTGTTAGACGTAGAAGGAAAAGAACTGTTTGTTGGTTTAAGAAAAAATAAATATGGGTTTGAAGGATTAGCGCGTGATAAACAGGCAGTTGTAGAATGGTTTGGGCAAGAAGTTGTACTGGAAAAGGCGACGCTTGATGATATTATCGTGTATACGGCGAAGGGGAGAAAGAGACATGCGTCTGCTTGTGTTTAAAGATTTGTATTTTCTGCGTTCCATGTGGGTATTTTGTTTAGTTCTTTCGGCTTTAATGTTTATAACGAATCCATCTGATTCAAGCGTTTTTTCTGTAAACTGCTTACTATCAGTAGTCGTATCTCTTATGTTGTCTGTTGCAACGGATGAAAAGAATGGTAGTGAAAAAATCATTGCTAGTTTACCGATAGAACGAAGAGAAATTGTTATAGTTAAATATATGGGTTTTATTATAGTTACGATTATAGCGATTGTATTAACAACAACGGTCGTTTGGATAATGAGAGGAATGACTGTAATTGAAGACATTCGTGTATATCATCCTTATTTTTATATTGAACTCAAGTGGTATACAGTGCTAAGAGGTATTATAACTCCTTTTATATACACCGCATTATTCTTGCCTGTTTATTATGGAACTGAGTCTAAAATCATCCGAGGTATATGTGCAATGGGACTAATTATACCAACTACGCTTATACCGTTATTTGTTATAGATGGAGGAGGAAATCGTGCGGAGGCTTCATTTAGTGATTGGATTATAAATCTGTCACATGTAGGCATATGCATAGTGGGGTTAGTCGGATTGGCAGTTATGTATATTGCTTCTACGTTTATTGCAATTAAATTATATGAAAAAAGAGATATATAAAGGAGAGAAGGGATCATGCAACAGTTAGTTTGGAAGGATTTTTTATTACAACGAAAAGTTTTTTTTCTTTATCTTATATTTCCAATTTATTATACATTAAAACAATCCGTTGACCCGTTTCAGATTGCGGTTATTAGTTTTCTTACTTGTAGTCCATTGATATTTGGATCATTACAAGTTGAAGATAAAAATGAAACAGATAAATTATTAATTAGTTTTCCATTTTTCAGAAAAGATATTGTCATAGCGAAATATATATCGACAATTCTCTTTATTGGATGCGGGATAATTACCACTTTAATCATTGCTATTTTACCTAAATTTTTGTTAGGTAAAACGATAAATATTCCATGGTATGCAATTTTTATAGGTGTTTTTCTCTCAGCTCTTTATGCGATTATGCTACTTCCTTTGAAGTATGGAAGTAGTAAGCAAATAGTTAATATTTTTAATGTGGTTTCTATATTTCCACTAATAGGGTTGTTGGGATTTATGTGTAATGTTTTAGGTGAGGAAAGGCTCATGTTAATGTTTTTTCACTCTTCAAATCTTATGTTTATCATAAGTATGTTAAGTATTGGAGTATGTATCGCGTATTTTGTTTCTATGCTTTTTTCTATTTCGGTTTTTCAAGGTAGGGAATTTTAAAAGAGTAAGCTGAAGATGAATAAGGAAAAGTGTTATTTTTCTCCGTTTTCAGTATAATACATTAATTTTCGCTAGAAATTGTAGGAGAAGATGGGGAATTCTATAACCTTTAATAAATATTTAGAGTTAATGAATAGACAAGGTTATTTTAAAATACCTTTTGACAGACTACGGACTGAATGTGTTTAGTTTATGCTACGAATGATTGCTAATCTTTTTATTAGTATTAATGACATTTGACTATGTTGATAAAAAATTAGAGGTCTAAGGGAGGAAGAAGTATTGGGGAATGTGGTAGTGGAATTAGAAAATGTTCATAAAAAAATAGGTAGTGCTGAAATTATTCGTGAGCTTTCATTTGAAGTGCGGGAAGGAGAAGTATACGGCTTTTGGGGACCAAACGGGAGCGGGAAGACGACGACAATTCGGATGATGACAGGGTTGATTTCGGTAACAGAAGGCGATATTACAATTTGTGGTCACAGTATACGTACTGAGCGTGAAAAAGCGCTAGAGTATATTGGAGCGATTGTAGAGAACCCGGAACTATATGAATATATGACAGGAATGCAAAATTTAAAGCATTTTGCCAATATGGCTGTTACATCAATTCGTAAAGAACGAATTGATGAAATTGTAAAGCTTGTGGAATTAGAACATGCGATTCATAAAAAGGTAAAAACATACTCACTTGGTATGAAACAACGTTTAGGGATTGCACAAGCACTACTACATAATCCGAAAATTTTAATTTTAGATGAGCCGACAAATGGTTTGGATCCAGCAGGAATTCGTCAAATTCGCGTTTACTTACAGCGTTTAGCAAAAGAAGAAAACATTGCAGTTATTGTATCCAGTCACTTATTAAGTGAAATTGAGTTGATGTGTGATCGTGTCGTTATTATTAAGGATGGCCAATTTGTACAAGAGTATAGTTTACGTGAACAGGTAAATAGCGACGATCAGATTGTAGTAGCGATTGAAGTGGATCAAGTAGAGAAAGCGGATGAGCTGATAAAAGGAACCGTACAAGAAGAGAAAATTATGGTACCTGTTATGAAAGAAGAAATTCCGCAGCTTGTGAAAAAATTAGTGCATGCCGATATTCGCGTGTACAGTGTAACAGTTCAAAATAAATCATTAGAAGATGAATTTTTAGCAATCACAGGGGGAGTGAAAGCATAATGCTGAAATTAATTCAAAATGAATTTTTAAAGTTACATGCGAAAAAGAGTATGTATATTTTATTAGCAGTCCTAGCAATATTAGAAATCGCAGGGGTAGCTATTATAAAATGGGCTCTTCCTGAAATGAAAATGGAAGGATTTATTATGTTTGCAGAGCAAACTATTGGATTGATTGCGAAATTTGCGACGGTTTTTGGAATTACGTTAGCATCTCGCACAATTACAGAAGAATTTCAAAAGGGGACAATTAAACAATTATTAATTCGTCCAAGAAAGCGCATTACAATATTATTTTCGAAGTATATTACAGTTCTTTTAGCTACCATTTTTGTGTGTATTACTTCTTTACTTACAGCGATATTAATTGGTTTTATTGCCTTTGGAGGAGGCGTTGGAGAAGTAACTTTTGCGATTTTGTTAAAAAGTTTTGGGTATAATATGTTACCGACATTATTTTATCCAACAGTTGCATTGGTATTAGCTAATATTTTTAGAAAATCAATTTTACCGCTAGTTATTACACTCTTCTTCTTTTTTCTAGAAGGAACGTTCGGAATATTAGTATTCCAATTTGCCCAAGGGGTAGCAAAATATGTTGTAATGTTTCATCTGAATTTAAATGTGTATGATAGTAATGAATTTCTCAATCAAGGAGCAAAACCAATGTTTTCAGAGTTTACATTTACAACTTCATTGTTATTTGTGTTAGCTCATTTTGTCGTTTTACTCGTTATTTCAAGTGCATTGTTTCAAAAGCGTGATGTTTTGTAAAAGAAAATCGTTCGTTAAAGAAGGTGTCTCATTACGAGACACCTTCTTCAATGCACCAAACTATGCATAACAATTTTATAAACAGACACCACACTCGGCGAGTATACAGGCACGTTATATGTATGTAAGACGAAACTAAAAAACAAAGCAAACACAATAAAGACGAAAAATAACAGTAAAATCTGTTTGTGGACAGAAGTTTGCATATCATCAGCTCCTTTTTTCGTAGTATGTCCAAAGGAGGAAATGATATGAAAAAAAGACAGTTACTTCTTGTCTGAAGAACTGTCTTTTGAAAAGAGCTTTTTCCAAAGTTTTGCAGTGCACCAAATGATAATAATCCCAATAGAGGCGATAATGGACCACATAACAGAAGCGACCTCAAGAGCCATGTTAGGAAGAAACATAAGGATTGCAAATGCTTTATGAAATAGCCATTCTGCAATATGGAATATAGATTGTAATAAGAATACAAGAGCAATTATGATTCCTGTCATAATTTGTGTTACTCTTTTTTTCCACACTGCATTCACCTCGTTAATTCATTAATTTTAAACCAACTGCACCGAATAAGATACAACTTAAAAAGACAAGACGGCGCCAATCAGCGGATTCGCGGAAAATGAGAATGCCAAGTAGTGCACTTCCCGCAGTTCCAATTCCAGTCCAAATTGCGTAAGCTGTTCCCATTGGCAGTGTCTTCATTGCAAGGGATAAGAAGAAGAAACTGACTCCAAAGTTAGCGATTAACATGAGTTTTGGTGTCCAGCTTTTTTTCTCAGTAGCTATCTTCATAAAGATAACACCGGTAACTTCACAAATACCAGCAATAATTAAATATACCCATGCCATTTTATGCGGCCTCCTTCTGTTTTTGTTCACTTGTTACTCGTTTTAAACCAATAACACCTACGAAAATTAATCCGATAAATAAGATTTTTGTTATTGAAAAAGGTTCGCCAAATACAAAAATTTCTGTTAGGACAATACCTCCAGCTCCAATTCCTGTGAAAACCGCATATACAGTTCCAACAGGAAGCTTTGCGTAAGCTTTAAATAAAAGGAAAAAGCTAATAGCAATTGCAAGTGCTACACCCATCCATTCTAGTGGTGTTGTGGCATGCTTTAAGCCAATTACCCACACAATTTCAATGAGTCCTGCGATAACAACATAAATCCATTCCATTATTTATTCTCCTTCCTACCAGTCGTTAGGCCCGGGACGAGAAAATGACGTATTGCGTGTGCAATCCGTCAGCTTGACAATCCGCGCCAAAATACTTTCCAAGATGCGTATAATCGATTTTCAAATGGTTGTATTCCAGCAAATAAAAACTCAACCATTAATCCGTCCATTAAACATAAATAAGCTGCAACAGCTTCTGTTACTTCAATGTTACAAAGTTCTTTCTGTTCTTGTGCCTGTTCAAATATAGGTACTAAAAGCTGTCCGATGCTTTCAATGTATGCATTTGCTTTTTCCATAATTTGCTCACGAAAGGCAAATGGTGGAAAAAACGAAGTGCGTAACCAAAACATTGCTTCAATACTTTCTTGAAAGCGATGGCCATAATTTTTAAGAAGATGAAATAAAAAGTCTCCAAAGGGAGTTTCTTCTGACTTTTTCACATACTGTTTAAAGAATGCAAGATCCTTTTGTAAAGATTCTTCTAAGCAAATAAAATAGAGCTCTTCTTTTCCTTTAAAGTGTGCATATATTGACGGTTTCTTAATGCCAACCTCTCCGGCAATATTTGCTAGTGAAGTTCCTTCATAGCCATAGCGTGCAAAGTGTGAAAGTGCTACAGATTTAATACGGTTTGCTGTCATACTCATCCCCTACCTACCGTTCGTTAGTTAAAGTATAGGATAGAAAAAGGATATAGTCAAGAAGGGTTTTAGCAGTTAATTAATTTTATAGACATATATAGACATTTGTTATCATATGTAATAAAGTATAAGTATGGAAAAATTATTAGATTTAAAAACCGTATCTAAAACATTAGGTGTTTCCGTTAAAACATTACAAAGATGGGATGCACAAGAAAAAATAAAAGTTGTTCGCACTCCTGGTGGCAGAAGACGTATACCTGAAAGCGAAGTGCATCGCATATTAGGTTCAAATAATCAACCAAATAGAAAATTAGCTATTTATGGTCGTGTTTCATCAAACGAACAAAAACAAAAAGGAGATTTAGAGCGTCAAATCCAATTCGTGCAAGAAAAAATGGAGAAATTACATTTTTCTTCTATTATAACCTTTTCAGATGTCGGTTCAGGATTGAACGACAAACGAAAAGGTTTGCTAAAAATCATGGACTTGGCGAAAAAAGGAGAAATAACAGATGTAGCTATCCGTTATCGAGATCGTTTGACACGTTTTGGTTATGGCTATTTAGAGGAATATTTTAAAAGTCACAACGTAACGATTCATATATTAGATGAAAAAGAAAATACAAAAAGTATACAAGAAGAATTAGCAGATGATTTAATGGACATTATTACAAGCTTTTCGGGAAAACTGTATGGTTTACGAAGTGAAAAACATAAAGAGTTACAAAAAACAGTAGAGGAGGAAATCATTCGTGTTCCAAACATACAAAACAAAACTTCAGAACACGAATGTTCTGAGTAGTAAAGGTGTAATCGTTAATACTTATGAATATTATCAACAATTCGCAAAAGAATTTGGACGCATCGAACGAAAATTATTTGTTGACTTATATGTTCGTAGTCATTAGGAAATCCATTTTAATTTTTCGACATATAGATTGCAACTATGCAGAAACAAAAGGAGCCTGCACTTAGAGGGCACTGAAAAACTAGCTACTTTGAGTAAGTAACAGAATTTTTATCAATATACAGCCATCAAAAAGAAGATAATCCCCTATATACAGTAGGTGGTTATCTTCTTTTTCCCTTTTAAGGGACTTTTTCAGCGCCCTCTGCACTTATTGTCTACTTTTGTTTTCAAACCTTGCACGTGGCAGGAAAAGGCCCTGACCGCTCCTATGTATCGCCAGTCCCTCTCGCCCATTTAAAAAAATTCTTTTCTATCGGTTTTTCATAAAGTAACTGAGTAGTTACTTTGGATTTATACAAAAAAGCTCCAGTAATAGGAGCTTTTACACTGTTCCTCGTTCAATGAGACGAAACGGTAACTCTTCAGAAGTCCCTGTAATTTGTTCCTGTTGTACTTGTTCGTAAAATAAGGAAAAAGCACGATTTCCCATTGCTAAGCCAGGATGTTCAATTGTTGTTATCTCTAACGCTTCAGAAATAGGATGGTTATCAAATCCTAAGATTGCTAAATCTTCTGGTACTCGTAGTCCTTGTTTTTTCGCTTCTGTTAATAATCCAGAAGCAACTTGATCGCTTGCAGCAAAAAGAGCGGTAGGGCGATTTTCCATCGTTAGTATGCTTTGAATGACATTCGCACCGTCTTGAATCGTGTAGCATTGATAAAACTGCCAGTCTGTTTGCGAGCGTTTCCCTGCTGCGTGAAGTGTATCAAAGAATGCTTGCTCACGCTGCTTTGTACTCACGCTTTTTTTACGTGCTAAACAAAATCCAATGCGTTCGTGTCCGTTTTGTAATAAATATTCTGTTCCAATCTGAAAGCCGTCGTAATGATTAACATAGACAGAAGATATAAGAGGATGCAGCAGTTTTTCGCACGAAATGATAGGCGCAAATTTTGCGTAAGGTTCAATGGCTTCCCATGAGCTCGTTCGGGAGCAAATAATCATGCCATCAAATTGTTTCATTTTCATCATTTCAAGAACACGCATTTCTTCAATGCTATCGTAGTTTGTTTGACAGAGATTAATGCGATATCCAGCTTCAAGTGCTTTCGTTCCAATACCTTCAATAATTGTACTAAAGTACGGCAGATTAATAAAAGGAAGCATGACACCAATTGTATGCGTTTTTCCTTTTAGAAGATGAACGGCATTTACATTTTTGGCGTAATTCAATTCTTCAACAGTTTCTAGGACGCGTTCTCGTTTTTCTTCACTGACATATGGATGTTCATTTAAGACACGTGAAACAGTCGTAACGGAGACTCCAGCCGTTTTCGCGATTTGTTTTATATTTACCATATGTTTCACCTCTATTTCTATTATACAGAAAAGGATAAAAGAAATCTTGTGAAACTCTTGACATGAAAAGCGTTTCATACTCTATCTTGTTACTAACGCTTTTGTTATTCGCGTAACGATTCAATTCGGCGTGAGAATAACAAAAGCGTGTTTGTCAAATTGTGTGAGATAAACGAGGAAAGTTTTCAAAGGTAGAGCAGTAAGAAAAAGAGAATATGAACATAACATACGAAAGCCTGAAAAGAGAATGTTGAGAAAGGGCGGATACAATTTGAAAAAACGGATGATATGTTTCGTATTTTCTAGTATGGTGTTAAGTGCATGTTCTTTTCAGCAAACGATGGTCGAAGAAAAAAAGTTTGCAGCAGATTTAGAGGCAAGTGAAGATATGATGTCTGATCCAATACCGGTACAGGCTGTAAAAAATGTTCTTCCTTTTTCTTTTTACACACCATCATTTTTACCATATGAATCATCAGATAATCCAAAAGCAGTTGTTCGAAAAATGGGAGATAAGCGGATTGCTCTTGATATTAAATATGAACGGCAAGAAAAAGGTTTACGAGATTATCTTGAACTAACAGTTGCAAACTTTTCGTACAATTTCCCTTATATTGTAGAACAAAATCGTTTTCAGGAGAAAGTAACACTTGCAAACGGTATAACAGCCTATTTTCGAAATAGTAATGAAGAAATGGACGGAGAAGATATGGCAACGCTCACATGGAAAGAAAAGAAGGTGGAGTATCAGTTGCTTTATCGAAACGTTCGTGATCAAAAAAGTGAAGATGTTAAACAAAATTTAGTATATATTGCTAGTAAAATGCAATAGCTAGCTTGTGTTATACAAGCTAGCTATTATTACTATGAGTTTTTCTTTTTTACTTTACCAGACCAAGTTTTAAAGCCGCCTTGTAATTGATAAAATTCTTTATAGCCGTGTTTCTTTAAGAATTGTGCTGCGCGGCCTGTTCGGAAACCGTTTTGGCAATACATATAAATCGGTTGATCCGTACGAAGTTCTTTGTAACGAAGACGTATTTGTGAAATCGGAATATTACGCGCTCCTAAAATGTGACCAGCATTATATTCGTCCGCTTCACGAATATCGATTAACTGTGCCTTACGGTAACCAGCGCGAAATTCTTCTTCTGAAAGTGTTTTAATTAATTTTTTTTGATAGAAATACATCCATACAGAATAGCCGATAAATCCTAGAGTTATGGCTAGTAAAATAATAACATTTGTTGACACGATTATATCGCTCCCTTTTTCTTATCCTACTTTCCATATTATAATGCCCGTATGTATTTATGCAACAAGTTCATTTTGGATTCGAAGAAATTTCATATTCTTTCACAAATTTTGTCGAATTTGATAGACTAGAGAATGTGAAAAAAATTAGTTATATGAGGTGTGGGATGGAAAAGGAAAAATGGTGTTATATAAATTCCGGTAAATGTTCTCCGGCGTTTAATATGGCGTTAGATGAATGTTTGTTAAATTGGCAAAGTGAAAAGAAAATGCCGCCAACCATTCGTTTTTATGAATGGGAAGTTCCGACATTAACAGTGGGGTATTTCCAGCGCGCTTCAAAAGAAATTGATATGGATGCAGTGAATAGAAATGATTTTGGATTTGTACGTCGTCAAACGGGCGGGCGAGGCGTGCTTCATGATAAAGAATTAACATATAGTGTCATTGTGTCTGAAGAGCATCCAAGCATGCCAAAAACTGTGACAGAAGCATATCGCGTTATTTCACAAGGATTGTTAGACGGATTTAAAGCGTTAGGTTTAGAAGCATATTTTGCAGTACCAAAAACAGCTGAGGAGCGCGAAAATTTGAAAAATCCACGTTCAGCAGTTTGTTTTGATGCTCCGTCATGGTATGAAATTGTTGTAGAAGGTCGCAAAATTGCTGGGAGTGCACAAACGAGGCAAAAAGGCGTTATTTTACAGCACGGTTCAATTCCGTTAGATATTGATTTAGATATGCTGTATGATTTGTTCCTGTTTCCGAATGAACGTGTGAAAGAACGCATGAAAAAAATGTTCTCTTCTAAAGCAATTGCAATTAATGAATTAACAGATCGTACTTTTACGATTCAACAACTAATCGATGCATTCCATATTGGATTTGAAAAAGGATTAAATGTGGAACTTGTTCCGTATGAGTTAACAGAAGAACAACGTCATGAAGTAGAAACTTTAGCAAAAGAAAAATATGAAAGTGATGAATGGAACTATAAAAAATAAGGAGATGGATATCCATCTCCTTATTTTTTATATGAATGAGAGCTCTCCCAGCAAGGGGAGAACTTTGCTTTATCAATTATAATAAGTTCAATACTTTTTCCACTTTAATTCCTTTTTGCTTTAATGAACGCAAACGGTTTACAACATCCATGATTTCTGCATCGAATGCTACCGATATCCCTTGTTTTTGTAACTCGCTTTTTAAGTTCTCGATAGAATCGTCTACATCCATCCCAAGTTCGTAATCTTGACATACATCTACAGCCTGTTTTACAAGACGAACATATTTTTCTTGTAAATCAGAATTTTGCTGATTTTTCACAGGTTGTTTAACTGAAGATGTTGGCTCTGCTGGAGTTGACACCGTTACTACTTTTTGGGCTGTAGTTGGTGCAACTACTTCTTTTTGTACAGGTTTTGGTGTCGTTTTCAATACAGGCTCTGGACGCACTGACTTCGGAGTAGGTACCTGTGTAGGTGCAACATTTACAACTGGTTTTGTTACAGGTGTCGTTTCTTTTGAAGTTTCAACCACTATTTCTTTTTTCGGCGCTGGCGTTTCGACAACGGGTAGCGGATTCTCTTCTAATTCTACTGTTTCTTCTTTTGTTCCTTTACTCCACATAACACGTTCAATTTGCAGTGAAACATTATTTTTGTTCATAGCGCTTAATGTCACTTTTCCAACTTCGGCATTGCCAGTAAAATCGACAATTTTATAAATAACGCTCTTGTTCCAATCTACTTTTCCGCTCAAAAATAATTCTTCGTTACATTTTGGTGTTAAGCCCTCGACTTTAATTTCTGCGTTTACACCGTTCTCACTATACACCATAATTAGCGAAGCATTTACATCTTCGTCTGCTAACATTAGTTCACGTACCATTTTGCCGGTGCGTACTTGCGTTTTCTTCTTAAGTGACATCAAATTTCCCCTCTCAAAAATTTAGTAACAATAAAAAAATCATATAACGAAAAATAATTGCTCACGAAGAAATATGATACCGATAATAAAAGCATCAAGTCAACAATTTACTTTAATTATTTTGTATTTTTCTTTTTTTGTTTATGAATTTTTTTATTTTGTAAAATTAGACAGAAGAGAAACAGCCATCTGAACGGCTTTTAAAATTTAGAAATGTTATATAATAATTTATAAATTATATAAAATAAAAAAGCAATTAAAGTACTTTGCCAAACTGTTAAATTGTAGGAGAGGTAAGAAATTTGCTTAAAGTGTATATTTGAGAATACAGATAAAGAAAATGGTATTGCAATTGTTAAACCAAGTGTAATTTTTTGTTTCCAAGATGCTAATATTGTGAAAGAATAACGTCTTAACAGGAAAAGTGTTAAAAAAACGCCAATTGTTAGGATGCTAGCAGATAATATAGTTCCAGGAATACTAAATGGAATCGTTGGTTTATTCGTATTTGTAAAAAGAATCTGTATGCATGTAACAAATGTATCATATCCAAATTGGATAGCTAATAATAAACTAACTGTAAAACCAATAACCGCAAATTTCTCCAAGGAAGTTTGGTGTTGGGAGGCGATAATTAATTCATCACAATAAGCCTTTAAATCCTTTCCAAAAATATCGTAAGCATTTCTCCCTTGTTTTTGTGCTTCTAAAAGGTGATCTAATATTTCTAATAATAATTCTTCCATCTGCTTTTGTGGAACACTAGTAAAACGTAAATATATGAGCATATCCCCATAAGCAGCTTCGTTTTCAGGTGTGAGAAGCTCGCGTTTTTTATTGTTCAATTCAACCATATCTTTCGCCTTCATCCATTTCACTCTCCCTTTAACAAATCATTTACTGTGGTTGATACCATATCCCAGCTCTTTTTAAATTCCTCCAGCTGTTCAAATCCTTTTTTTGTAACGTGATAATATTTGCGCTTCGGTCCAAGGCTGGAGGCTTTCAATGTTCCTTCAATAAGTTTTTCTTTTTGCATACGTAACAAAAGAGGATAAATACTTCCTTCACTTACAAATGTAAAACCTTGTTGATGTAATTTTGTACTGAGTTCGTATCCGTACACTTCTTCTTGCGAAATGATATATAAAATACATCCTTCAAGCACGCCTTTTAGCATTTGACTATGCATTACTTTACCACCTCCGGGTAACTTGCCTTGCAAGGTACTTGATATTTGGATTATATCATCCAGTAACTTGTAAGGCAAGTTACTGAAGCGAGAAAGGTATGGAATTGAAAAATATGTTTATCCAAAAGATAAGGCATCAAGAGTTAGAAGAAACCATTAGAGGTTATATTCATCAACATTTTACATAAAATGAGCTTGTTTCTCCCCTTGTCACAATATCCTTTCTGGTGTATCATTTTATTGATTGCTTAGTACGGAATTTATAAACTGAATTGGATGGAGGAAAACGATGCCTACTCCTAGTATGGAAGATTATATCGAACAAATTTATTTGCTAATTGAAGAAAAGGGATATGCCCGTGTATCTGATATTGCTGAAGCGCTTAATGTACATCCATCCTCTGTAACAAAAATGGTCCAAAAACTTGATAAAGATGAATATCTAATTTATGAAAAATATAGAGGGCTTGTATTAACAACAAAAGGGAAAAAGATTGGTAAGAGCCTCGTTTATCGTCATGAATTGTTAGAACAGTTTATGCGTATTATCGGTGTAGATGAAAGTAAGATTTATAATGATGTAGAAGGAATTGAACATCATTTAAGCTGGGAAGCCATTGATCGGATTGGCGATTTAGTGCAGTATTTTGAGCAAGATGAGCTTCGCATTGAGAAGCTTCGTAGTGTTCAAAAGACAAATGAAGAACAAACGCAGTAAGAAACGATAAAAAAGAAAGACCACACTTCTTAAAAAGAAGCGCGGTCTTTCTTTTTGCCCTTTTCACCTTCAATAACTGTTAAATGGGATTGCTTTCTCTTTCGGTTTAGGAAGGAAGTTTTTCCTTTCTTTCCTTTCGTATCGGAAGCACTTTTCTTTAACAGGTTATTGCTTAGGGGTGTTACATTTTGTTTTCCATATTTTCGGTTCGATTGTTTCGCAGCACGTTTGTAGGAAGAACGTGAGTTATTAGTTGAACTGCTCGAACTTGAAAGCATCTTATAAAGTAAATAAAAGACACCAGCAACACCGAGCATGAGCATGATGTTTCTTACAATTCCCATTGGGTCTTCAATTGTGAATGAAACAAGGTTAAATATTGCCAATCCAACAATTACAACAAATAGGGCGAACATAAATGAGCGACCGTTCATAAGGAACACCTCCTAAAAAGAAAGATATTTTAATTAGTTTATTAACGAAAGGCTAAGGAATTGAATAATATTACGAAAAAGTTATAATTGTTTTTCTTCTAAACGCAGTAGTTCTTCAAATGATGCAATTGCTACTTCAACTTGATCATCTGTCGGTTCTTTCGTTGTTAACAGCTGAAGCCATAGGCCAGGATATCCTAGTGCGCGGAGCACTGGAATCTCTCGTAATTTGTTTGTAAATTGCAACACTTCAAATGAAATACCTAGTACGACAGGGATAAGCAAAATACGATTTAAAACGCGAGCCCAAAGAGGATCAGTTGGAACGAGAAAATATACAAACATTCCAATAATAACAGTAAATAAAATAAAGCTACTGCCGCACCGATAATGGAGGCGGGTTTGTTTTTGTACGTTTTTTACTGTCAATGGAAGGTTGTTCTCATAGGTATTAATTACTTTATGTTCTGCTCCGTGATATTGAAATACCCGTTTAATAAGTGGAGTCAACGAAACAAAATAAATGTAACTAAGCAATAACATGAGTTTAATAACACTTTCAACAATGATTTGTCCTGCGTGAGATGGAAAAACAGGCCTTGTTAGTTCTGCTAAAAGTGCAGGAACTGCTGTGAAAATCACTTTTCCGAAGATAAAGGATAAAACACCAACGGCTGCAACGCTAAGTATCATCGTTAATTTTGACTGTTCTTCTTTTTTTTGTACGAATTGTGCATCCTCTGAAGGGTCTACATCAAAGCGTTCTGAAGCAAAATTTAAATGCTTTGCTCCGTTTGCACTTGCATCAATAATTGCTGCGATTCCGCGTAGAAAAGGAATTTTTTTGAACATAGATGATACTTTATTACGAACGCGAGGTAATCGATAAAATTCGATAGATTTATCTTTACGACGAATTGCTGTAACAGTATATTCTCTACCGCCAAACATAACTCCTTCTACTACCGCTTGACCGCCGTAGATTTGTTTTGTCTCCTCTGCCATGTCAACACCAACCTGTATTTGTTTCTCTCTTATCAGAAAAGAGGAAGTGACTCTAGGTGATGTCATTCTATTGTATGACATCACTACAGTTTCCTTTATTTTATCGACAAAAGTGCATTTCTGACAAGAAAAATCGGCAGGCTAGGCGGACATTTTCTATTCTTTTTATAGACAAATTTCGCAGTATTTAAACATGCTTTACATAAGTTTCGGACATACTAGTAGGCGGAGGTGTGGATGTGAAACAAGAACAATCTGTCACGAAAAAAATTGTCCAAATTGGTTTGTTTGGGGGTTTGTTTTGGGGAGGCGTCTGGTACTTCCTTCATATTTTTTCTTTTACCGCCTTGGGACCTAATTATTTGGTGCTTCCGTTTGCGCTTGGAGATTGGAAAGAAGGGGGATGGGGAAATATAGTTGGCATTATATGTATGGGGATACTTTCAATTCTTGTGGCGTTTATATATAAAGCAGTTTTGAGTAAGTTTGAAGGTCTAATTCCAGGTGTTATATTTGGGCTTGTCTGGTGGGGATTATTATTCTTTGTAATTGCACCTGTTGCGCCAGTTATAAAAAGCATGATGGGAATGCCTAAGGAAACGATTGTAACGACAGCCTGTATTTTTATTTTATATGGCGTTTTTATTGCCTACTCCGTTTCATTTGAGGTGAATAACAATACTAGTACAACGGATGAGGAAAAGGCAAACTATTCAAATAAGTGAGGGGTGTGATAGAATATTATATATAAGTCCAACTTGACATTTGGGCACAAAAGTCGCTGCCATGCCAAACAAAAAGTACCCAGCCACTCGCTTTCTCATTTTGTTTGAACAACGCAAGTGGCAGAAAAAGGCCCTGACCGCTTCTATGCATGGCTAGACGCTCTCGCCCACCTAAAAAGAAAAGGGTTTTATGTCAGGTGTTAAATTTGGATTTCTATATACATTTTTATTAAGGAGTTAGATATATGAAGAAATTACTCCTCGTTAACGGCCCTAATTTAAACCGTCTTGGTGTGCGAGAGGTTAATGTATATGGTACGGGGACGTTAGCATCGTTAGAAACAGATATGAAGCAACAAGCAGAAAGTTTTGGAGTGGAGCTCGAATGTTTCCAATCTAATCATGAAGGTGCCATTATTGATATTATTCATGAAGCAGAGGATATATATAAAGGAATTATTCTAAATCCAGGAGCATTTACGCATTATAGCTATGCAATTCGTGATGCAATTGCGAGTGTTTCGATTCCTGTTATTGAAGTACATATTTCAAATATTCACCAGCGCGAATCATTTCGTCACGTATCTGTTACGGCGCCGGTCACAGCGGGACAAATTGTAGGATTTGGCTTGTATGGCTATCAATTAGCGTTACTTGCATTAATAGAGAAAATTCGGGAGGCGTAATTCATGGAGAAACTTACAAAATTAAGAAGTGCATTTGGGGAAGCTGGTATTGATGGTATTTTATTAACGAATCAACATAGTCGTAGATATATGGCAAACTTTACAGGTACAGCAGGCGTTGTATTAATTTCAAACGACCGCGCTGTATTTATTACAGATTTCCGCTACGTTGACCAAGCGCAAAAACAAGCGATTGGTTATGAAATTGTACAGCATACAGGTACGATTATTGAAGAAGTTGCCAAACAAGTAAAAGACTTAGGGATTCAAAAGCTTGGTTTTGAGCAAGATACTCTTACATACAGCTCTTATACAGCATATAAAGAAGAAGTTGATGCGGAATTTGTTGCAACTTCTGGTATTGTAGAAAAGTTACGCTTGATTAAGACTGATTCAGAGATTAAGATATTAAAGGAAGCTGCACAGATTGCAGATGCTGCCTTTGAACATATTCTATCATTTATCCGCCCGGGAGTATCTGAGATTGAAGTGTCAAATGAACTTGAATTTTTCATGAGAAAGCAAGGAGCAACTTCTTCTTCGTTTGATATTATTGTTGCTTCGGGACTTCGTTCAGCATTGCCGCACGGTGTGGCATCTGAAAAATTGATAGAAAAGGGAGATTTTGTTACATTAGACTTCGGTGCTTACTATAAAGGATATTGTTCCGATATTACTCGTACAATTGCAATAGGCGAGCCGTCTGATAAGTTAAAGGAAATTTACAATATCGTGTTAGAAGCACAATTACGCGGTGTAAACGGTATTAAAGCTGGTTTAACTGGCCGTGAAGCAGATGCTTTAACACGTGACTACATAACTGAAAAGGGATATGGTGAATATTTCGGGCATTCTACAGGTCATGGAATTGGTCTTGAAATCCATGAAGCACCAAGTTTAGCATTCCGCTCTGAAACGGTATTGGAGCCAGGAATGGCTGTCACTGTAGAGCCGGGAATTTATATTCCGAATGTAGGCGGAGTTCGCATTGAAGATGATATTATAGTAACAGCTGACGGTAATGAAGTGTTAACTAAATCTCCGAAAGAACTTATCATTTTGTAATACACAGGAGGATTTTTTGCATGATTTCAGTAAATGATTTTCGTACAGGATTAACAATTGCGGTGGACAACAGCCTATGGCAGGTTATAGATTTCCAACACGTAAAACCAGGTAAAGGTGCAGCGTTCGTTCGCTCTAAATTACGTAACCTTCGCACAGGTTCTGTTCAAGAAAAAACATTCCGTGCTGGTGAAAAAGTAGAAAAAGCGCATATCGAAAACCGTCGTATGCAATATTTATATGCAAGCGGTGATGCGCATGTATTCATGGATAACGGAACGTATGAGCAAATCGAACTTGGTGAAAAGCAAATCGAACATGAATTAAAATTCTTGAAAGAAAACATGGAAATAGCGATCATGACATATCAAGGCGAAGTACTTGGTGTGGAACTTCCGAACACTGTTGAGTTAAAAGTTGCTGAAACAGAACCAGGTATTAAAGGTGACACAGCTTCTAACGTAACAAAACCAGCTACATTAGAAACTGGTTTAGTTGTACAAGTACCAATCTTCATTAATGAAGGTGAAATGCTTATTATTAACACTGGAGAATCAAAATACGTTTCTCGTGCGTAATAAAAAACACTCGTGGATTAATCCACGAGTGTTTTTTTTTATGTAAAATAAGGTAAATAATGAATGACAGTAACAATAAAGCTAATGGTAAGAAGTAGAAGAGTTCCGATCATGTAAGGATTCATTCGAATTTGAAAAGGTGTTATTTCCTCCCCAGTGTTAACCCCCGTCATACTTTTTGAAATCGCACGGTCCATATTCGCATTGCGGTTCATATTTAAAAGAAACAGCCATGTCAGTCCGAAAATGGCTAAACTTCCTAAAAATAAACTTTCCATAAATGTCCAATTAACGAGTTTGGCAAATAAGAAAATAATAGCTACTTCTACAAAGAGTGTTAGTGTTATTTTTAGAATTTTCATATATTTCCCCTTTTCGTTTTAATATAACATATTTTTACAAAAGATGGACTGAATTTTATTTGATAATTAAAAAAAATCCTTTTTCACTTCTGAAATAGACAACCTGTGCATATGGTTGTACAAACGTACTCTTTCGTCATGTTATATATAAATTCAAATTAAAAACCTGACATAAACCTCTATTTTTTTAGATGGACGAGAGCGTCTGGCTATGAGTAGAAGTGGTCAATGCTTTTTTCTGCCACATGCGATGTTCAAACAAAGAGAGAAAGTAGCAGCTTCCTTTTTGCTTGGCATGGCAGCGACTTGTGTGCCCAAAATTCAATTTGGATTTAGGAGAGAAGGTGAGAGGATGAAACAGTGGCTAGCGGCATTTGAAACGTCTGTGCTCGTAATGGCGCTCCTTAGGATCTTCTCGGGAAGCATAGAGATTTTCGCCGCTTTGCTTATGTTGTATTTTAATGATGCCAAAAAAGCATTGTTCGTAAATGGCATGCTTGCATTTGTTGGCCCGACTGTTTTGATTGTAACGATGTCAATAGGAATTGCGAGCGTTACGAATGAAATTTCTTTTTTGAAATTGTTTTTTTTAGCGCTTGGAATTGGCTGTATTTTTATTGCGGTACTGAAATAGCGATGTGATGGGGAGAGAGCTATGAAAGAAGTATTGGAGATGTTGCCAAAGCAACTTGAACGTTTTTTACAAGACTATAAAGAAGATGACGGATTGGAAGAAATACGGATTCGGATTGGAAGACCGCTTGAATGTATTGCACGCGGGGAAGTGCATTTTTATAACTATATTGTGACTGCAGAAGATGCAGCGTATTTACTGAATAAGCTAAGTCAATATTCACTTTATACGATGGAAGAAGAACTAAAGCGAGGGTATGTTACACTGCGCGGAGGGCATCGCGTTGGTTTAGCGGGCAAGGTAGTTATGGAAAAGAGTGCCGTGAAAATGATTCGAGATGTGGCATCATTTAATATTCGGATTGCTCGCCAAAAGAAGGGGATTGCTGAGCCTCTTATCCCATATTTATATGAAAAACATTGGCTGAATACGATGATCATTGGTCCGCCGCAAACAGGTAAAACAACATTACTGCGTGATGTAGCGCGAATCATGAGTGCGGGAGTTCCAAGGAAACATATTCCTTCTAGTAAAGTTGGTATTGTAGACGAAAGATCAGAAATTGCGGGGTGCGTGAAAGGTGTGCCGCAATATGAGTTTGGAACAAGGGTAGATGTGTTAGATGCATGTCCAAAAGCAGAAGGTATGATGATGATGATTCGCTCAATGAGTCCCGATATATTAATCGTTGACGAAATCGGTCGGCAAGAAGATTGTGAAGCGATTATGGAAGCCGTTCATGCTGGTGTTCAATTGTTTACGAGTGTGCATGGGCAAGGATATGAAGATATACTGAAACGTCCTTCGTTAAGGGGAATTGTAGAACTAGGTGTGTTTGATCGGTTTATTGAGCTTTCTAAAATAAAAGGACCAGGAACGATTATGAATATGAAGGATTGCAGCGGAAAGCCAATTCGCCGCGGAGAGAAGGTGCTGAGCGTATGATTAAATTTTTTGGTGCAGCACTTATTGTCGCTGTATCAACATTTTTTGGTTTTTCATATGCGAAGAAATATAGTGAGCGTCCACGCCAATTGCGGTTGTTAAAGGCAGCATTGCAATCGCTTGAGGCAGAAATCATGTATGGACATACTCCGTTGTCAGAAGCAGCTGCACGTCTTGTAAAACAAATGCCAAAGCCTTTGAACTGGTTATTCGATAGTTTTCATGAACGGTTAGAAAGGGGAGAGCAAACGGTTCGGGAAGCATGGATAGACAGTTTACAAGAAAATTGGAAACTTACAGCATTGAAGCAAACAGAATATGAGATTTTACAGCAATTCGGAGAAACGTTAGGGCAACATGATCGTGAGTCACAGCAAAAGCATATTCGTTTATGTATTACCCATTTAGAGAGAGAAGAAGGGGAAGCAAAGGAACTCCAAATTCAGTACGAAAAGATGATGAAAAGTTTAGGAGTATTAGCAGGATTACTTATCGTTATTTTACTGTTGTAAGGGGGAAAGGTGATGTCGATCGACGTTGGATTAATCTTTCAAATTGCAGGCATTGGTATTATATTAGCCTTCATTCATACCGTGTTAAAAGAATTAAAACGAGAAGATATTGCTAACTGGGTAATTCTCGTTGGTTTTGTCGTCATTTTATTCCAAGTTGCATTTTTAATTAACAATTTATTTGACAAGATTAAAAGCGTCTTTCTGTTTCAGTAAAGGGGGCGATTTGAATCGAAATATTACAAATTGTAGGACTGGGACTTGTAGCGACTTTTCTGGCGGCAGTATTGAATCAGCATAAATCGAGTGTAACTTCATTGTTTGTTGTATTTGTAAGTTGCGTTATGTTTTTACTCGTAATTGATCAAATTCATTCTATTTTAACGATGATTGAGCGCGTTGCAAATGAAGCGAAAGTAAGCAATGTGTATGTGGAAACGCTGTTGAAAATTATTGGGATTGCTTATATTGCAGAATTTGGTTCACAAATTACGAAAGATGCAGGGCAAGGGGCAATCGCTTCAAAAATTGAATTAGCGGGAAAAATTTTAATTTTAGTGATGGCGATTCCGATATTAACGGTTGTAATTGAAACGATTCTCGGTTTTTTACCGACCGGATAAGGGAGGAATGAATTGTGCGCCCGTTTGGAATAAAGCTTTTGTTTGCTTTTTTCCTCTTTTTTTCTTTTCCAATTATCGTACAAGCTTCTCCCCCAGAACACAATGTGATAGATGAACAACTTGGAAAGCTTGGGATAGAGGATGTAAAGAAATACTGGGACGATCTTGTTGCGAAGTACGGAGGATATTTACCGGAAAGTCAAAAGGGAAGTTTTATGGAGTTCGTCAAAGGGGAAAAAGAGTTTTCGATTAAAGAGTGGATGATTGGATTACTAAAATATTTATTTCATGAATTAGTAGCGAACGGAAAGCTGCTTGGGACACTCATTATGCTTACTATTTTCAGTGCACTTTTGCAGTCGCTTCAATCGGCCTTTGCGAAAAGCAGCGTCGGGAAAATAGCGGATGCTGTTGTCTATATGGTACTTATTGTCTTTGCTTTAAACAGCTTTTACGTTGTCATGACATATACGAGAGAAACTATTCAAACAATGATCGATTTCATTTTAGCACTCCTCCCTATTTTATTAGCGCTCATTGCGACAGGCGGCGGTGTTGTATCTGTTTCCTTCTTTCATCCAATTATTGTTTTTCTTATGAATACGAGTGGAATGCTTATGAATTATATTGTTTTACCGCTTCTTCTTCTCGCAACAATTTTAAGTATTGTCAGTACAATGAGCGATCAATATAAAGTTACAAAATTGTCCAAGCTGCTGCAAAACGTTAGCGTTAGTATCATTGGGATTTTTTTAACTATTTTTCTTGGTGTGCTCTCCGTGCAAGGGACGGCAACAGCAGTAGCTGATGGAATTGCTGTGAAAACAGCAAAGTTTGTAACAGGAAACTTTATCCCAGTTGTAGGCCGAATGTTTACTGAAGCAGCAGATACTGTACTTAGTGCATCGGCTCTATTAAAAAATACAGTGGGGATTGTTGGGGTTGTTATTTTATTGCTTATCGTCGCTTTTCCTGCGATTCAAATTTTCTGCATTGCATTCATTTATAAATTTGCAGCAGCAGTGTTGCAACCTGTCGGCGGAGGAGCAATTATTAAGTGTTTGGATATTGTTGGAAGGAGTATTATATATGTGTTTGCTTGTTTGGCTATTGTATCATTTATGTTTTTTCTAAGTATCACGATTGTTATCGCAGCTGGAAATATTACGTTAATGATGCGTTAGGAGTTGAGAGGGTTGCAATTTGTCGTGGAATGGATTCGAAATATCATTGTATTTCTCTTGTTAGCAACGATGCTTCATATGTTACTTCCCAATTCGAATTTACAAAAGTATGTCAAATTTGTTGTGAGTTTACTTTTAGTCGTTCTCATTTTAACCCCCTTATTTAAATTATTTCAAACAGATATTCAAGATGTGATTGCAAACGCTAGTCAGAACAAGTATATGGCAAACGGATCAATAGAAAATAAAATTAGTGAAAAGAAAAAAGAAATACAAGCCTCACAACGTGCATATATTTTAGAACAGATGGCTGTCCAAATGAAAAAACAAGTTGGAAAAGAGCTAGAAGAACAATATGGTATGGCCGTTAAGAGTTTACAGATAAAAGTACTAGAAGACAAAAAGGAAGTGAAATCCCAGCAGGATATTCAGTCAGTTGTTGTATCGCTTCAGGCAAATGAACGAAGTCGAACAGGGGTTATTGAAACAATTCAAAAGGTGGAAATTAACTCCAAAGAACCTCAAAAGACGTCAGAACAAAATACAGCTGAAATGAAACAATTTTTCTCAAACAAATGGCAACTAGAAGAGAACAAAATTAAGATTCAGGTGGAAGGGGGGATAGAGAAAGTAAATGAATAATAAATTTCAATTTCTTCGTAATCTATTTAAAGGAAATGAAAAAGATGAGAAAGAGAAAAAAATTTCAGCAAAGTTTTTAATCGTGTTACTCATACTTGGGATCATCCTTATGTTTTCTAGTAACCTTTTCAAAGCAAAAGAACCAGAAGTACCTGTTCTAAAATCGCAAACAGAACAAGTAAAAGAAGTACCGACATTTGGACAAAAGAATAGTGACAACAAGTCAAGCATTGATAAATACGAAAAAGAATATGAACAACAATTAAAAGAAGCATTAGAAAGTGTTGCAGGCGTTAAAGATGTAACAATTGAAATTAATCTTGATTCATCAGAAGAAAAAATACTTGATAAAAATACAGTGAAACGATCGCAAACGACAGATGAAACAGATAAAGAAGGCGGAAAGCGAAAAGTTGGAGATGAATCGACAGATGAAAAAACAGTAATTGTACGCCAAGGTGATAAGGAAGCTCCGATTATACTTCGAGAAAATAAGCCGAAAGTTCGCGGCGTTCTTGTTGTTGCGAGAGGAGTGGATAATTTACAAGTGAAACAGATGGTGGTAGAGGCTGTTACGCGTATGTTAGAAGTTCCAAGTCACCGTGTATCTGTTTTACCAAAAAAGAATTAGGGAGGAAATAAAGTGTTAAAAAAACAGACAGTTTGGTTATTAACGATGTTAAGCTTGGTTATTGTACTTTCGGTTTACTATGTAATGACGCCAGATAATAAAACCAGGGAAGTGGCAACGTCGTTAGGAGAGGGAGCGAAGGAGAAACAAGGCTCTGAAAAGGAAACGAGTAAAAAAGAAACAAGCCAGAAAGAAGGAAAAGTAACGAGTCATTCTGCTAATGATGATAGTTTCACAGCACTTCGTTTGAAAATGGATGATCAGCGCAGTGAAGTGAAAGAAAAATTGCAAGATGTAATGAATTCAACAAACGCTTCTGCAGAAGAGAAAAATAAAGCGAAAATTGAGTTTAATGCATTGGCTGATTTGGTAACAAAAGAAACGTTATTGGAAACTTTAATAAAAACAAAAGGCGGTTTTAAAGATGCGCTTGTACGTACAGATGGAAATGATGTAAAAGTGACAGTAAAAGCAACAAAACTTTCTGCAAAAGAAGCAAATAATATTATACAACTTGTAAAAAGTGAAACGGGCTTAATGGCAGATGTTCGATACGAAATAGCAAAGTAAAAAGCTATCGATTTTTTCGATAGCTTTTTTTATCTACTAGAAGTTTATCAAGTAATTGTAGTTCCGCTTCTGTTATTTTTATAGGAGAAATTTGTTGCGAATGAAAAATCATCGGTTCTTGACGAAGGTGATTACTTTTTCCGCATTTCATTTGAATACAGAGTGCCGCGCCCCAAATAATAACAGCTGGTAGAAAGAGAATAAGCCAAATGTTCACGTCTCACACCTCACTGTATTTGATTTCACTTTTACGATACTATTTTTATATGAAGGGAATATGAAGTGGATGTAAATAAACTTCAATTATTTAGTGAAAAATATAAAAAAATGAAAATAACCCCCCTTTTTTGGAGGAGGGTGAGCGCGTCTGGGATTGTTTTTTAGGAAGTGGTCTTGCCAATTTCGAGTGAAACTTGGTATTATTACTAGGTGATAAGAATAGCATACTGTTATTTTGACAGGAATTTTCATACATCATACAGAAAAATAAAATTGGAATGTTGAAAATATTTATCGTAAGATGTATATACATATAAATACATTTTGTTTTCAATTTGTATTTATATAGTATGAAACTTCATAGTAGTTTTTCATTGATAGTACGAGAAGGAATTTTTAATTGACTGTTCTAGCTGGATTCAGTAGTGTTTATTACTGATAGTTTGAGCTGTTACAACAGGAAAAACAAGTATATAGGAGTGGATTTTACATGTTTAAAATTCAAGAAGTTCGTGAGTTAATTAAGCTAATTGATGATTCTAATATTGATGAATTTGAATACAAAAAAGATGGTACGACAATTAAGATGAAAAAGCGTGGTAATGAAGTGATTGCTGTGCAACCTGCCGCAGCAGTGCAGAAACCTGTACAAGCTATTGCGTCAGAAGTAGTTGCTGCGCCAGCTCAAGTAGAATATCCAAAGCAAGAAGAGAAACAAGTATTACAAGATGAGAACTTACTTAAAATTACATCTCCAATGGTTGGAACGTTCTATGCATCTCCATCACCAGATGCACCAGCATATGTAAATGTAGGAGATCGCGTAACAGAAGGGAAAATGGTTTGTATCGTAGAAGCAATGAAACTCTTTAATGAAATTGAAGCAGAAGTAAATGGAGAAATCGTTGAAATTCTTGTGAATAACGGTCAGCTTGTTGAATATGGACAACCGCTATTTCTTGTAAAAGCATAATAAGGGAGTCTAGAATTATGATTAAAAAAGTATTAATTGCCAACCGTGGGGAAATTGCGGTACGAATTATTCGTGCTTGTAAAGAAATGAATATTGAAACAGTTGCAATTTATTCTGAAGCAGATAAAGAAGCGCTGCATGTACAAATTGCGGATGAAGCATACTGCGTTGGTCCAACTGTATCAAAGGAAAGTTATTTAAACTTAACAAACATTATTAGCGTTGCAAAATTAACAGGTTGTGATGCAATTCATCCTGGATATGGATTTTTGGCAGAAAATGCTGATTTTGCAGAGCTTTGCCGTGAATGTAACTTAATTTTTATCGGTCCAAGCCCAGAAGCTATTTCAAAAATGGGCACAAAAGACGTTGCACGTGATACAATGAAGGAAGCAGGGGTTCCGATTGTACCGGGTTCACAAGGGATAATTAAAAATATCGAAGAAGCAGTAGCACTTGCGGAGACTATTGGATATCCTGTTATTATTAAAGCAACAGCGGGCGGCGGCGGAAAGGGAATTCGCGTTGCGCGTACAGAAGAAGAGCTTGTAAAAGGAATTCAAATTACACAGCAAGAGGCAAGTACTGCTTTTGGAAACCCTGGTGTATACTTAGAGAAGTATATTGAAGATTTCCGTCATGTAGAAATTCAAGTAATGGCAGATAATCATGGTAACGTTATTCATTTAGGAGAGCGTGATTGTACAATTCAGCGTCGTTTGCAAAAACTGTTAGAAGAGTCACCATCTCCAGCTTTAGATGCTACTATCCGTCAACAAATGGGAGAAGCAGCAGTAAAAGCAGCGGCAGCAGTAGATTATACAGGTGCTGGCACAGTTGAATTTATTTACGAATATAAAACGAAAAGTTTCTATTTCATGGAAATGAATACGCGAATTCAAGTTGAGCATCCTGTAACTGAAATGGTGACGGGAGTAGACCTTATCAAAGAGCAAATTCGCGTTGCGTCAGGAGAGCAGTTATCACTGCAACAAGAAGAAGTACAATTTAACGGTTGGGCAATTGAGTGCCGAATTAATGCGGAAAACCCTGCCAAAAACTTTATGCCATCTCCAGGAAAGGTAGAAATGTATTTACCGCCAGGAGGATTCGGTATTCGCGTCGATTCAGCTGTATATCCTGGGTATACGATTCCACCTTATTACGATTCGATGGTTGCGAAGCTTATTGTTTATGGCAAAACACGTGAAGAAGCAATTGCGAAAATGAAACGAGCGTTAAGTGAATTCGTCATTGAGGGTGTACATACGACGATTCCGTTTCATTTACAACTTCTTGACCACCCTGAATTTGTACAAGGGGAATTTAATACGAAGTTTTTAGAACAGCATGATTTAACGGCGCACTGATACATTTAAAGGAGGTTTTTATCATGGCTGATCATATGTTAGACATGGGGCAAGATACAACTCTTGGTAAAGTAGAAATCGCACCGGAAGTAATTGAAGTAATTGCAGGAATTGCTGCTTCTGAAGTAGAAGGCGTAGCAGCAATGCGTGGTAACTTTGCAACAGATGTTGTTGAGAAGTTAGGAAAGAAAAATCATGGAAAAGGCGTAAAAGTAGAATTAGCAAACGATGATATTATCGTTGATGTTTACGTATTAATGTATTTTGGTGTAGCAATTCCGGTTGTTGCACAAAACATTCAAGATAATATTCGTCAAGCGCTGTTTACAATGACAGGTCTTGAATTGAAAGAAATAAACGTTCATATCGTTGGTGTAACATTTGAGACACCAAAGACAGAAATTGAACCAGTGTAATACTGAAAAAGGTGCCTTGTGATTCAGGCACCTTTTTTATCGTTTGTATTCTTCATATATAAATCCAAAAGTCGTCGTCATGCCACGCGAAAAGTAATCAATTACTTACTTTCTCTTTTTGCTTGAACATAGCATGTGGCAAAAAAGGCCCTGTCCGCTTCTACGCCTGGCCAGATGTTCTTGTCCAGCTAAAGAGAAAAGGGTTTTATGTCGTTGTTTCAACACACAAGTTGCCGCCATGCCAAGCGAAAAGTAATCAATTACTTACTTTCTCTTTTTGCTTGAACATAGCATGTGGCAAAAAAAGGCCCTGCCCGCTTCTACGTCTGGCCAGATGTTCTTGTCCAGCTAAAGAGAAAAGGGTTTTATGTCAGGTTTTTAATTAGGATTTATATATTTAAACAGAAAAGGTATTATATTATTTAGAAAAATGGGAAAAAACAAAGGTGAACTTGTGTTTTTGGAAAAAACGTACATTGTGCTATGATACGGAACCTGAAGTTAATCTTTTTATTATTTTTCCGTGAGGGAACTCGTGTATGAAACGATAAATTGTGGTATTATCATTGTATTATAAGATTGAAAGCTGAGTAAAAATTATAAATAATAAGTAATTCGATGGCTTATAAATTATAATAATATAACAAAACATAAGAAAGACTTGAAGCACAAAGGAGAGTTATAATGAAACGTAGGACGGCTAGAGAAAGAGCGATGCAAGCACTCTATCAAATGGATATTACCGGAGACTACAATCCGAAAGTAGCAGTAGAAAACACACTTGAAGAAGGCGAAAATATAAATGAATTTCTAGAAGTACTTGTCTTCGGATGTGTAGAGCATAAGGAAGCAATTGATGAGCTTATTCGTCAGAATTTAAAAAAGTGGAAATTAGAGCGCATTAGCATTGTTGATCGTAGTATTTTACGAATTGCTGTGTATGAAATGAAATACATGGAAGATATTCCGCATAGCGTGTCTATTAATGAGGCAATTGAAATTGCAAAAGCATATGGGGACGAGGAATCTCGGCGTTTTATTAACGGCGTTTTATCTAGCATACAGTAAAACTTTCTTGGGCGGGAAACTTCATCCCACTCAAGAAAGCTCTTGTCAAAAAAGCTTTTACGGGCAGTTATCTTTCATCATTATTCTTTCTTTTTTCAGAATGTTAATGTGGGAGCTATACTGTCCGTTAGAGCGGGAGAAAACATAGCTTTGTAATTTTTAAAGGGGGAATTTTGATATGGTAGCAGTAATCATCAAAGGAAATGAAGTTGCAGAGAAAAAGAGAACACAGTTAAAAGAGAAAGTTGCAGAACTAAAAAAACAAGGAATTGTACCAGGGCTAGCTGTTATTTTAGTTGGGGACGATCCAGCTTCTCATTCGTATGTAAAGGGAAAAGAAAAAGGCTGCGAACAAGTTGGAATTTATTCTGAGTTAATTACATTTCCAGATTCAATTACACAAGGTCGTTTATTGGCGGAAATCGACCGCTTAAATAATGATGATCGTATTCATGGTATTTTAGTACAATTACCGTTGCCAAATCATATTGAAGAGAAAGCTATCATTGAAAAAATTTCACCTGAGAAAGATGTGGATGGTTTCCACCCAATTAGTATCGGTCGTATGATGACAGGACAAGATACGTTCCTTCCATGTACACCGCATGGTATTTTAGAATTAGTAAAAGAAATAAACATTGATATTACAGGGAAACATGTTGTTGTTATTGGACGAAGCAATATTGTTGGAAAACCAGTAGGACAACTGTTTTTAAATGAAAATGCAACAGTTACATATTGTCACTCAAAAACAGCGAATATAAAAGAATTAACGAAATTAGCTGATATTTTAATTGTTGCAGTTGGAAGAGCGAAAATGGTAACAGCTGATTACGTAAAAGAAGGAGCAGTTGTAATTGATGTTGGAGTAAACCGTTTAGAAACAGGAAAACTGTGCGGTGATGTTGATTTCGACGATGTATTAAACGTTGCAAGTCACGTTACACCAGTACCAAAAGGCGTAGGCCCAATGACGATTACAATGCTATTAGAAAATACAGTATTATCTGCACAGCGCGCAGGTGTTGTTTGTAAGTAATTACAAGGCGGCTATGAGGAGAGAGAGATGGAAAAGCAATATTTAACCGTTACAGCGTTAACTCGTTATATGAAAACTAAAATAGAGTATGATCCTCATCTACAGTCTGTTTGGTTAAAAGGAGAAATTTCAAATTTTAAATATCATAGCCGCGGTCATATGTATTTCACATTAAAAGATGAAAATGCAAGAGTTGCTGCGGTCATGTTTGCGAGTCAGAATCGCAATGTAAAGTTTAGACCAGAAGACGGGATGAAAGTGCTCGTAAAAGGGAAAATGTCTGTTTATGAAGCAAGTGGTTCATATCAAATCTATATTCATGATATGCAGCCAGACGGAGTGGGAAATCTTCATTTAGCGTATGAGCAGTTAAAGACTCGTTTAGAAGAAGAAGGGCTGTTTTCACAAGTATACAAGCAGCCGATACCTGCTTATCCAACGAAGATTGGTGTGATTACGTCGCCAACGGGTGCGGCGATTCGTGATATTATAACGACAATTGCCCGCCGTTATCCGATTGGAAAAGTAATTGTATTTCCAGTTTTAGTACAAGGGGAGTTTGCAGCTCCCTCAATTGTACAAGCTATTGAAAAGGCGAATGAAATGCATGATATAGATGCGTTAATTGTTGGGCGCGGTGGAGGTTCAATTGAAGAACTGTGGGCATTTAATGAAGAAACAGTGGCCCGGGCAATCTTTACAAGTCAAATTCCAATCATTTCTGCTGTAGGACATGAAACGGATTTTACAATTGCAGATTTTGTTGCGGATTTAAGAGCCCCAACGCCAACAGCGGCAGCTGAACTGGCAGTTCCTCACATTCTTGAATTAGAAGAAAAAGTGATGCAGCGTACACTTCGCTTGACGCGAGCTATGCGTGAGATGTTGAATTATAAGCAGGAACGTTTGCAAGTATTACAGAAATCATATGCGTTTCGCTACCCAAAGCAATTGTATGAGCAAAAGGAAGAACAATTGGATCGTACAATTGATAAGTTGATGCAAACGAAAGAGCGTTACATAGAAAAGAAGACAAATCAACTTCAGCAGTTGTCATTTTATTTAGGAAAGCATCATCCTGCCCAAAAAATTGAACAAACAAGGCTTACAGTAGATGCACTGCAAAAGCAATTGCAGCGTGAAATGCAATCTCTGTTGCAAGGGAAAGAGTTTGTTTTTACAAGAGCGATAGAGAAGTTAGAAACGTTAAGTCCACTTAAAGTGATGATGCGAGGCTACGGTCTTGTGTACAATAATGAGAAACAGGTGCTAAAAAGCATCAAAGAAATTGGGCTTGGAGATAAAGTGACAGTGCATATTCAAGATGGGGTACTAGACTGTAATGTATGGGGAATAGAGGAGCGTGAACTAGGCAATGGAAAATAAAGTGAGCTTTGAATCTGCGATTGCAAAGCTTGAACAAATTGTTTCCAAGCTCGAACAAGGTGATGTTCCGCTTGAAGAAGCAATTTCGTATTTTAAAGAAGGTATGGAACTTTCTAAGCTTTGCGATGGAAAACTAAAAGATGTGCAAGAACAAATGGCTGTTATACTTGGTGAAAATGGTGAACTTCGTCCGTTTTCTACTTTGGGAGAGGAAGTATAATGACGCATCTAACTTTTGATGCTTTTATGAGAGAAAGTAAAGCGTTAGTAGAAGAAAATCTTGTGCGTTATGCAAATGCTTTGCAATGTCCAGATGTAATTCGCGAGGCGATGGTGTATTCATTAGATGCGGGCGGGAAGCGTCTCCGTCCGTTACTTTTATTTGCGACGCTGCAAGCGTTTGGAAAAGATAGAGAATTAGGGATAGGTACAGCTTGTGCATTAGAAATGATTCATACCTATTCTTTAATTCATGATGATCTACCTTGTATGGATGATGATGACTTACGCCGCGGGAAACCGACAAACCATAAAGTGTTTGGTGAAGCGATGGCAGTGCTAGCTGGTGATGGGTTATTGACATATGCGTTTCAAGTTGTAACAGAGCAAGATCATAACGAAATTACTTCCGAAACAAAACTGCGCATCGCACTTGAACTTGCTAAAGCAGCAGGGCCAGAAGGTATGGTTGGTGGACAAGTTGCGGATATGGAAGCAGAAGGGAAGCAATTAAACCTTTGTGAATTAGAATATATTCATAAGAATAAAACCGGACGTTTATTAGAATTTGCTGTATTAGCTGGTGCGTTATTATCAGGAGCTACGGCTGAGCAACAAGAAAAATTACTTGTCTTTGCGAGGTATGTCGGACTTGCTTTTCAAATTCGTGATGATATTCTAGATGTAGAAGGAATAGAAGAAGAAATTGGGAAACCGGTCGGAAGCGATATGACAAATGAAAAAAGTACATATACAACCCTATTTACAGTAGAAGAAGCGAAGCGAATTTTAGAAGAAACAATTACGAAAGCAAAAGATGCAATTTCTTCATTACAATTACAAGATGAATATTTGTTAGGCATTTGTGATTTAATTGCAAAGCGCAACCACTAGTATAAGAATGGTCTCATTTGTTGAGCCATTCGGGATTTTATGGTATAAATGTAGACAAAGGTTTTTCTTTTCTTTTTGTTGGCAAAAATATACGTAGATTACATTGCCGTTATCACTTTGTGTTAGCGGCTCTTTTTTCATCGTATAAAGTGAAACTTCCATCAGTGGGGCTTTATCCCCCGCTGATGGAAAGCTCTCACCAATCGGGCTTTTACGGGCAGTTATCCCCCACCTATGTTCTTCGCTTCTCTCTCAATCTTGAGGTGGGGTCTTACTGCCCACGAATAGCGGGATAAAATAAAGAGTATGGTTGACTTTTGGAATACAATTAATTACAACTATATTTTACGAATGTATAATAGGTTGACATGATGACAGATTATGAAACGAAAGTGAGTGATCCTGGTGGATCTGACGCAAATTCAAAATCCTAGTTTTTTGAAGGATATGTCAATAAGCGAGCTAGAAGCGTTAAGCGAAGATATTCGAAAGTTTTTAATTGAAGAGCTTTCACAAACAGGTGGACATATTGCTCCAAATCTAGGTGTAGTAGAACTCACAATTGCTTTGCATAAAATATTCGATAGCCCGAGAGATAAATTTTTATGGGATGTAGGACATCAATCCTATGTACATAAAATTTTAACGGGGCGTGCAAAGGAATTTGGTACATTAAGACAATATAAGGGTTTATGTGGTTTTCCAAAGCGTTGTGAAAGCGAACATGATGTATGGGAAACTGGACATAGCTCTACTTCTTTATCTGCTGCTATGGGAATGGCGCTTGCTCGTGATTTAAAGAAAACGAAAGAGTACATTGTTCCGATTATTGGTGATGGTGCATTAACAGGTGGTATGGCGCTTGAGGCACTCAATCATATTGGACATGAACAAACAGATATGACGGTTATTTTAAATGATAATGAAATGTCAATTGCACCAAACGTTGGTGCATTGCATAACGTACTTGGACGTTTACGTACCGCAGGGAAATACCAATGGGTAAAAGATGAACTAGAGTACTTATTGAAGAAAATCCCAGCTGTTGGCGGTAAAGTAGCTGCAACGGCTGAAAAAGTAAAAGATAGCTTGAAATATTTACTCGTTTCTGGTGTGTTTTTTGAAGAGTTAGGCTTTACATATTTAGGGCCTGTTGATGGGCATGATTATGAAAGTTTATTTGAAAATCTTCAATATGCAAAGAAAACGAAAGGGCCTGTACTGGTTCATGTTATTACGAAAAAAGGAAAAGGCTATAAGCCAGCTGAAAGTGATGTAATTGGAACTTGGCATGGTACTGGACCGTACAAAATTGAGTCTGGTGATTTCGTAAAGCCAAAAGAAGCTGCACCGGCATGGAGTTCTGTTGTCAGTGAAGCAGTTCGTAAATTGGCGAAGAATGATCCGCGTATTGTTGCTGTAACGCCAGCGATGCCAGTTGGATCAAAGCTTGAAAAATTTGCGAAAGAATTTCCGGATCGTATGTTTGATGTAGGGATAGCTGAGCAGCATGCAGTAACAATGGCAGCTGGTTTAGCAACGCAAGGTATGAAGCCGTTTTTAGCAATTTATTCTACATTTTTACAACGCGCATATGATCAAGTTGTTCACGACGTATGTCGCCAAAATTTAAATGTCTTTTTCGGAATTGATCGAGCGGGGCTAGTAGGAGCTGACGGAGAAACGCATCAAGGTATATTTGATATTGCATTTTTACGCCATCTTCCTAATATTGTTTTGATGATGCCGAAAGATGAAAATGAAGGTCAACATATGGTATATACAGCCATGAATTACGAAGATGGACCAATAGCGCTTCGTTACGCGCGTGGAAATGGACTTGGTGTGCCGATGGATGAAGAGTTAAAAGAGATTCCACTTGGTACATGGGAAACACTTCGCGAAGGGTCACAAGCAGCGATTCTAACATTTGGTACGACAATTCCGATGGCAATGGAAGCGGCAGAATCACTTGAAAAGAAAGGGATTTCTGTTAAGGTTGTAAATGCTCGTTTTATTAAGCCAATGGACGAAGCATGCTTACATGAGTTATTAGGAAAGAATATGCCGATTTTAACAATTGAAGAGGCGTGTTTAATTGGAGGATTTGGTTCTGGTGTGTTAGAGTTTGCCAGTGAACATGGATATCATAATGCGCTAATTGAGTGTATGGGTATTCCAGATCATTTCATTGAACATGGCAGTGTCTCTAAACTTCTTGAAGAAATTGGTTTAACAACAGATGCAGTTGTTGAACGTATCTGTACAATAATTCCATTAAAACAAAAAAGGGCGTAACAAATGAGCGGAAAAAAAGAACGAGTAGATGTACTATTAGTAGAACGAGGGCTTGTTGAAACAAGAGAAAAAGCAAAGCGTGCCGTTATGGCGGGGCTTGTATATGCAAACGAAATGCGTTTAGATAAGCCTGGTGAAAAAATACCGCAAGACACAGAAATCACAGTAAAAGGACAAGTAATGCGCTATGTAAGCCGTGGTGGATATAAGCTAGAAAAGGCGTTAGAGACGTTTCGTATAGATTTGCAAGATAAGATTATGCTGGATATCGGTTCATCAACAGGTGGATTTACGGATTGTGCTTTACAAAATGGCGCAAAGCTGTCATATGCTTTAGATGTAGGGTATAACCAACTTGCATGGAAATTAAGGCAGGACGAGCGTGTTGTCGTAATGGAACGTACGAATTTTCGTTATGTAACACCTGCTGATTTACAGCAAGGGTTACCACAATTTGCAAGTATTGATGTATCGTTTATATCTTTGAGATTAATTTTACCTGTATTGAAAACGATATTAACGCCTGGTGGTGATGTTGCAGCACTTATTAAGCCGCAATTTGAAGCTGGACGAGAGCAAGTGGGGAAAAAGGGAATTGTTCGTGACCGTAAAGTTCATGAAGCTGTTATAGAAATGATTGTCGATTTTGCGCTGGCAGAAGGTTACGATGTTCAAAACTTAACATTTTCTCCAATTACAGGCGGAGATGGAAACATTGAATTTTTAATTCATTTAAAATGGTATGGTGAGTGTGAGCAAGGGGGAAATCAATCTCCTGTTCGAGCGGAGGAAGTTGTGGCGGAAGCTCATGAAGCCTTAAAGCAAAAAGGAAAAGAGGAATAACAATTGTTGTTCCTCTTTTTACTCATATAGAAAGTTAGAATTGTATAATGATTGTAAAAACAAATATGTACAAGTAACCGATTATACGTTAACATAAATAAGTGAAGTATAACAATGGTAAAACTACGGTAAGAGATAGTGCGAGGTGCAAAAATATGAATAAAGGGCAGCGCCATATTAAAATTCGAGAAATTATTGCGAATAAAGAAATTGAAACGCAGGACGAATTAGTGGATATTTTACGTAATGAAGGTTTTAATGTAACACAAGCAACGGTATCACGAGATATTAAAGAATTACATTTAGTAAAGGTACCACTTCATGATGGACGGTATAAATATAGCTTACCAGCTGATCAACGTTTTAACCCACTTCAAAAACTAAAACGCAATCTTGTTGATTCGTTTGTTAAATTAGATACAGCTGGTCATATGCTTGTTTTAAAGACATTGCCAGGTAATGCGCATGCTCTCGGTGCGCTGATTGATTATTTAGAATGGGATGAAATTATTGGCACAATTTGCGGTGATGATACATGTTTAATTATTTGCCGTACACCTGAAGATACAGGGGTTGTATCGAATCGCTTTTTAAATATGTTGTAACAAAAAGAATCTTGTTTACTGTATTGCTCAGAAGAGTAAAAGTAGACAAGATATTTTTGTTATGGAGAGAAAAACCTAAAGTAACATGCAAAAATGTATATTTCCATATAGAAAATGCAGTATTGTTACATTGACCGTGAAAACAAATGTTTGGTACAATGAAGCAGGTTACATAACATATTCTTCAGCAAAAAGAAGCAGCAGAAGAATATATGTGTGAATAGTTTAAGCCTCCCGTGCGGAGTGTAAATGAAATAACGAGGTGAATGAGGCATTGTTATCGGAATTATCGATTAGAAACTTTGCTATTATAGAATCATTAAATATTTCTTTTCAAAAAGGGCTCACTGTTTTAAGTGGTGAAACGGGCGCAGGAAAATCCATCATTATTGATGCAATTAGTCTTCTTGTTGGAGGACGCGGCTCAGCAGAATTTGTCCGTTATGGGACAGATAAAGCTGAAATTGAAGGGTTATTTTATATTGAAGATGAACAGCATCCTTGCGTGATAAAAGCAGAAGAACTTGATATTGAAATTGAAGATGGCATGATCATTTTGAAGAGGGATATTTCTGGGAATGGGAAAAGTGTATGCCGTGTTAATGGAAAGCTGGTTACATTAAGTACACTAAAAGAAATTGGAAAAACGCTTGTCGATATTCATGGACAGCATGAAACGCAAGATTTAATGAATGAAGAACGTCATTTATTTATGCTTGATCATTTTGAGGGAGATCATATTTTAGTTCAATTAGAAAAGTATCAAAATGCGTATAGGGAATATGAGCAATTAAAAAAACAATTGCGCTCTTTAACAGAGAATGAGCAACAAATGGCACATCGTTTAGATTTAATTCAATTTCAACATGAAGAAATTCGAAATGCGGAATTGAAAATAGATGAAGAACAAAATTTATTAGAAGAACGCTTAAAGATTTCGAACTTCGAAAAGATTTATAAGGTATTGGGTGATTCGTATCGTTCTTTAACAGAAGACCGTTCTGGTTTAGATCATGTTCGAAATGCAATGAATCAAATGGAGAGCATTACGGATTTGGATACTGCATATCAAGAAAACTACGATACGATCGCAAATAGTTATTATCTGTTAGAAGAGGTAGCATATCAGCTCCGTGAGAAGTTAGATATGATGGAATACGATCCAAATCGTTTAGATGAAATTGAAACACGATTAAATGAAATTCGTATGTTAAAGCGTAAATATGGAAATACTGTAGAAGAAATTTTAGCGTATGCAGATGAAATTGGAAAAGAAATATTTACGATTGAAAATAAAGATGTACACATTGAAACGACGAAAAAGAAACTAAAGGAAATCGAACAGCTTATAGTGAAAGAGGCGACGTTACTAAGTGACATGCGTCATGATCTTGCGAGTCGATTAACAACGGCTATTCATCAAGAGTTAAAAGAGCTGTACATGGAAAAAACAAAATTCGAAGTGATGATAAAGAAAAAAGTAGGAACAATTGACGATCCGCTAGTTGAGGGGGCTCCTGTCAAAATGACGCAAGATGGGTATGACAGTGTAGAATTTTATATTTCTACGAATCCAGGGGAACCGTTAAAGCCGCTTTCTAAAGTAGCTTCGGGAGGAGAATTATCCCGTATTATATTGGCGTTAAAGAGCATTTTCTCTAAACATCAAGGAGTTGCCTCTGTTATTTTTGATGAGGTAGACACTGGGGTAAGTGGACGCGTTGCTCAGGCGATTGCTGAAAAGATTTACCGCGTTTCTGTCAATTCGCAAGTGCTATGTATTACGCATTTACCACAAGTTGCGTCTATGGCAGATTCTCATTTGTTTATTCGTAAACAAATTGTGAATAACCGAACGGTTACATCTGTTACTGTACTTAGTCAAGATGAAAAAGTAACAGAAATTGCTCGTATGATTTCTGGTGTGGAGATTACTGATTTAACGACGGAACATGCAAGAGAGTTGCTCTCGCAGGCATATCGTTTTAAACAAGCAGCAGAAGCTATCCGATAATGGATAGCTTTTTTGTTAACAGCGTGGATTACTTAATTCTTCCGGTTATAAAGAGATGGTAGCAAGGAGACATTAAATAATGAAGCCGCTTGGCTGAATGTGGGTTAGGAGCGAGGAGAGTGAAAAGATTGAAATTAGAGAAATTTCGAAAAATCATAGGGATATGTCTCCTTGTTTCATTGGTCTTTATCGGGTGTTATAAACCGTTCCGCGAGTTTATTTCACTTCCAAAACAACTGGTTATATTTCAAAATCAAGATTCAAAAGTAGCTGCTTTGCCTATATTTCAACCAAAATCAACTGATGAAACAATATTTACGGTTGCTTCTGGTTTTGGGCATGTGAATGAAAAAACAATTGCACTAAATGTACATCAAAGCGGAGAAGCAGATATGGTTTATGAGCTTGCGGGATTGCCTGTGAAAAAAGTAAATGTGAAAGTACTAAAAGATTTTAAAGTCATTCCAGGCGGGCAATCAATTGGAGTGAAATTAAATGCAAAAGGAGTACTTGTTGTAGGGCATCATTTAATCCAAACAGAAAAAGGAAAAGTATCTCCGGGGGAGCTGGCAGGTGTGCAAATCGGGGATATGATTACTGAAATAAATGGGAAGACAATTGAACGAATGAGTGATATTGCACCATTTATTCATAATAGCGGGAAAACAGGAGAATCGCTTAACCTCGTTTTATTACGAGATGGAAAATATATTCGAACAAAATTGACTCCGCAAAAAGATGGCGGAGAACAGTCCTATCGAATTGGATTGTACATCCGTGACTCAGCTGCAGGTATTGGAACAATGACATTTATTCATCCAGAGTCAATGAAATACGGCGCGCTTGGTCATGTGATTTCTGATAATGATACGAAAAAGGCAATTCAAGTTGAAGATGGACAAATTGTTCGCTCGACAGTAACATCTATTGAACGAGGTAGCAATGGAGATCCTGGTGAAAAATTAGCAAGATTTTCACCAGATCATGAAGTTATCGGTAATATTACAACGAATAGTCCATTTGGTATTTTTGGTAAGTTAAATACGGAAATGAAAAATGGAATTATGGATGAAGCGCTTCCGATTGCCCTTTCTCATCAAGTAAAAGAAGGGCCTGCGAAAATTTTGACAGTTATTGATCAAGATAAGGTAGAAGCGTTCGATATAGAAATTGTAAGTACGGTTCCGCAAAAATTCCCTGCAACAAAAGGAATGGTTGTAAAGATTACAGATAAACGCTTGTTAGAAAAAACAGGTGGGATAGTTCAAGGGATGAGCGGTAGTCCGATTGTGCAAGATGGAAAATTAGTTGGGGCCGTAACACACGTATTCGTCAATGATCCAACATCTGGATATGGTGTTCATATTGAGTGGATGCTAAATGAAGCGGGAATTAACATTTATACAGATCAGAAAAAAGCAAGCTGAACTTGTCTTCAGCTTGCTTTTTTTGTTACTTTTAAATGGAGAAAAGAGAAGGAGAAATTTCCTTGTTAATAAAAATTTCCCTTGTAAAGCTGTTAAAATGTTACAAAAATTTCGCAACAGGTGGTTTTTGTTGTAAAATAAAAGTAGAGTATGTATATTCGGCTGTAATCATATGATGGAATATGTAAAAGAACAATAAGAAATGAACGATAAAAATATTTTTTTGTGATTTTTTCGGAAATTAAGAAAGTTTTAAAGGGGATTTTCACATAATTGTCGAACAATTCATGTAGTCTAGAAGGTAATACTTTTTGCCGGGAGAAACCATTAGTAGGGAGGAAAAGCTGTGGAGAAAATTAAAGTGTGTCTCGTGGATGATAATAAGGAACTTGTATCTATGTTAGAAAGTTATGTTGCTGCACAGGATGATATGGAAGTGATTGGTGTAGCGTATAATGGTCAAGAGTGCTTAAATTTATTGAAAGAGAGACAACCAGATGTACTCGTTCTCGATATTATTATGCCACATTTAGATGGTCTCGCAGTACTAGAAAAAATGCGTCATATTGAGCGTCTTAAACAGCCGAATGTTATTATGTTAACAGCATTTGGACAGGAGGATGTGACGAAAAAGGCTGTTGATTTGGGGGCGTCATATTTTATCTTAAAACCATTTGATATGGAAAATTTAACGAGTCATATTCGTCAAGTTAGTGGGAAATCAAGTACTACCATTAAACGACCGCTATCAGCTTTTCGCTCTGTAACAACGTCTGATGGAAAACCAAAAAATTTAGATGCAAGCATTACGAGTATCATTCATGAAATTGGTGTACCAGCTCATATTAAAGGGTATATGTATTTGCGTGAAGCGATTTCTATGGTCTATAACGACATTGAATTACTTGGATCCATTACAAAAGTACTATATCCAGATATCGCAAAGAAATATAATACAACAGCGAGCCGTGTGGAACGGGCAATTCGTCACGCGATTGAAGTTGCATGGAGTCGTGGAAATATTGATTCCATTTCTTCTTTATTTGGCTACACAGTATCCATGTCAAAAGCAAAACCGACGAATTCCGAATTCATCGCGATGGTTGCGGATAAGTTGAGGCTTGAACATAAGGCTTCGTAAATGTTGATATAATAGTGTTTTTGATTGTCTATTGGTAATGTAAAGTTACCAACAAATAACGTTAATGTATTTTAATAAACACCGTCTTTTATTGGTTTGTAAATCAAAATAATGAAAGGCGGTGTTTTTTGTTTTGACTGAATTTGAATTACAGCTAGATAATTTTATGTTGTATTGTTCAAGTGAAAATTTAGCAGTTAAAATGTTGAAAAGCTATGAACAGACAATAAGATATGTTTTTATGCGAAAAATTCAGTTTAAAATACTTAACAGTTTTCACTTCACTAATTTATCTACGCAACTAAAAAGAATGGGATGTCCTTCTTGGTTCGCAGATATTGTAGCAAGGGTGATTGTTACATTTCTACTATAATTATTTGAATGAGATGAGGGCGAAATGAAAAAATTCTTGCAAACTGCGGTTTTAATATTTGGGATATATACACTAATTCATATTATTTTCGGTCTTGATTTCAATCCTACTATTAGTCTAATTACTAGAATTTGTAAACTTTTACTTGTAATTTGTGCGTTAATTTATGTTATTAAATTTGTTAATATAAGAGAGTAAAGAAAGAGAGAATCTATTTTGTATAGGTTCTCTCTTTCTTTAATTTGTTCCTGAGCAGGCGGTGTTTGTCAAGATAGTTGTCGCATTTTTCCTGTTTACTAGTGTAGTAACTTTAAAGGTTCCTTGATGAGAAGAGAAAAGGTATCTCAAGCTTATCGCAGTGGGAAGATTATCCCTATTATTTTCTAATCTTTCTTTCATGAATTTAAAGACACTGATTCATGGGCACTCCAATTCCTAGTTGATCAGGCTTAACGCTTATTGTTGTCCTTTTTGTTATTTCCGTGGCGGTATTGGAGGTTTTCTTTTGAATAGATAGAATATTTAAGTGTTATAGGTCATTGTCGTAATGAATGAAAGGTACTATATGTTAGTGGATTCGAATCTTATAAGAAAAGCCCTGCACACAACAGGACCGTCTATTCGTTCTCTTGATTTTGTTTTTCTAATTCAACGAGTTTTTGAATTAATATATGCTGAGGCATATGCATAAGTTGTTCAAGTGGAACGCCGAGAGCTTTAGATAATTTAATAGCTGTCTCTGGTGAAAGTTGTAATGGTTTCATAAAAGTACCTCCTTTTTGTATATAAACTCAAATTAAAAAAACGACATAAAACCATTCTTTTTCGGTGGGCGAGAGTATCTGGCCATGCATAGAAGCGGTCAGTGCCCTTTCCTGCCACATGCAAGGTAAAACAAAGGGAGAAAGGAGAAAGCAAGTGCAGGCTCCTTTTGTTCTGCATAGTCGCAATCTATATGTCGAAAAATTAAAATGGATTCATATAGTATAACATAAAGTGAAATAAGCATCAGTGTAGGGACAATGATAGTAGTAGCGCATAAGATTATGTAAATGCCAGTTGAAAAATACATCGTTTAATTTACAACCTGAAACAATTTTTTTACTAACTTTTATCCCGCATTAACGGGCAGTAATACTCCCACCTCAAAATTCGGTGAAAGCATTGTCCAGCTCTAGCGGCTAGAATCTCCGGTCGTTTCGCCCCCTCGGACGAGGCAAAAAGCTCCTCTCTGTCGGAGGCTCCAACGTCCTGCGATTCTTAACGAGCCGCTTCCGCTTTTCTTAAGAAGTTAGGTGGGGGATAAACTGCCCGTAAAAGCCCGATTGGTGAGGGCTAATAATCAGTGGGGGATGAAGAAAACCCCCACTGATTAAAGTTTCACTTTATGTGTGAGAGGAAATTTGAGGTGAGAAGATGACGCTTATTTTTGGGCACCGCGGAGCTGCGGGGACGTATCCGGAAAATACGATGGTTTCTTTTCGTGCGGCAGAGAAATTTGGGGCTGATGGGATTGAATTAGATGTGCAGTTCACAAAAGATAACAAAATTGTCGTCATTCATGATGAAACCGTAAATCGAACGACGAATGGAAAAGGTGCCGTTCGAAATTATGTATATGCAGATTTACGTGCGTTAGATGCGAGTTATACATTTTATGAGAAAGTCGGTGTGCAGCACATTCCTTTGTTGGAAGAAGTATTAGAGTGGCTGAAAACAAACAACCTTATTCTTAATATTGAATTTAAGAATAATAAAGTGCCGTACCCTGGTTTAGAAGAAGAGGTAATTACTCTTATTCGAAAATATAGTATGGAGGAGCGGACGGTTTTATCCTCTTTTAATCATTATAGTATGAAAAAATGTCATATGATGGCTCCTGATATTGAGACGGCGATTTTGTATAAGGAAGGGTTGCATAGTCCATGGGCTTATGCGAAAAAGATAGGAGCGAGTGCTATTCATCCGAACTACCGGTATATTTCAGATGGAATTGTAGAATTGACGATGGAAAATGGAGTCATGGTGCGTCCGTATACGATTAATGATGAGGAAGCGATAAAGAAGTTTTTGAAGATGAATGTGACGGCTATTATTACAGACTATCCAGAGCGTGTGACAAAGATATTGCAAAATGAAAAATGGAGCTGTCCCATAAGTCGGTGAAACCGATTTATGGGCAGCCCTTTTGTTTTTTTGCATAAAAAAATCGCCTTGTCCTGTATAATTGTAAGTAACCACACCAACAAAAACACGAAAGCAGAGGCGAT
>NZ_JAMBOP010000038.1 GCF_023715645.1 Bacillus cytotoxicus
AACTTCTCCTCCAAATCCCCAACCTCCAATAAACAGATACTTTCAGTTTACTAGAAAATTGGTTTTAATGAGCTAAAGTGTAAAAGGTTTCTTAGCGAAAACTGTCAATTTTATTTTAGCGTTTACATAGCCATATCTATGTAGTAGATGTTATGTGGTTACAAGTACTTAAAGGAATTGGTATGCAAGAAGCATTGGAAGCTTCTATGTCATTATTAGAAAAGACTAATTTATATTCTGTAGATGAATTTATTAAGTCTTTCGAAGAAATAGCTTCACAGTATGATGAATGGATGAATAGCCAAAAAGATTTTGAACAAAAAATCCATTTGAATAATCCTTGGTTAGGTGCTAGAGAGACTGCATACTCAGAAATTTTATTTCATGTTGTCAATCATGGTACCTATCATCGTGGGAACATAACAACCATGTTAAGACAACAGGGGCACGCTTCAACAATGAATGACCTCGCTTTATATTGGTATCAGAGTTAGGTCAAATAGTACTTGTAAATTAGTGATAGGGGTCACCTTACATGGCCCCTAATAAATAATTGTAGAAATATAAAATTCTCATTTTGGGGATATTTCAAAATTTCAGCTTGATGAGCATGCGTCAAGACCCAAAACTGAAAAATTTATTTACACACTTTTTATGGCGCGTAAAATTTTAAATAATAATAAAAAAACAAACCCTCATGATAGAGAGTTTGTTTCCGCGTATCTGGTATTACCTAAAAAGTAAAATCATTGGGTACTTTTTTTACTCAATAAAAGTAAACCTAAACCCATTAATACAGAAAAGATTCCTATATATAAATTTACAGAAATTCCACGCCCTGTTTTTGGTAATATCTTTCCATCTTCTCTCGTATTTAGTTTCTCACCTGTACTCGGCTTCTCACCTGTACTTGGTTTCTCACCTGTACTCGGCTTCTCACCTGTACTTGGCTTCTCACCTGTACTCGGCTTCTCACCTGTACTTGGCTTCTCACCTGTACTTGGCTTCTCACCTGTACTCGGCTTCTCACCTGTACTTGGTTTCTCACCTGTACTTGGCTTCTCACCTGTACTTGGTTTCTCACCTGTATTTGGTTTCTCACCTGTACTTGGTTTCTCATCCGTACTTGGCTTCTCACCTGTATTTGGTTTCTCACCTGTACTTGGTTTCTCATCCGTACTTGGCTTCTCACCTGCACTTGGTGAATCTGTTTCTGCTTTTACTTTCTCTAATCGATTATTTTTCATTCTGAATAGGTAAGTTTTATCCCCTTCCTTAGTCGTTTCTGAATTTCCATAATAATATTTTAGTCGCGAAGGTTCTGCATGATATATTTTAATTATATCCCCCTCCTCATATGTTAAGCCGTTAATAGCTCCTTCCAATGTGTTTTTAGTACTCTCTTGTCCTTGTACTTTCACATTTACTTTTTGTTTTTTGTTTTTGTCATGTATTTCCACACCGATATATTCTTTGTTTGCAAAATAGCTATGCACTGAACCATCTGTTCCTACAAAACTTAATTTTTTGGTTTGAGGATGTACTGTTAAGCTTCCTACTAAATATGATCCCAATCCTAAAAATTCTAGTGTATCTCCATATTCCACATTAACCGGAGTACTTATAAGATTACTATTTCCATACTTATTTGTTAACTTTATTAATAAATTCCCCTTATTTTTTCCAATCTTAGAAGCTTCAATAGAAGATGTGGTAACAGAAATATTAACATTGGAATTATCGTTTAAATTACGAATATCCGTCAAAAATTTAGAGGCATCTAAATGAGAAGCATCTTGTTCCCCTAATAATACTGTTGGAATATCTTTTATATTTGCTGTTGGAATAATGTACGGACTGAGTTCTCTATCTACTATTTTATTTTCTTCTATTATATTTTTCCAAATGGGAAGTGTTATTTTTGGATATTTTCCTACTATCTTCTTTGTTTCGTCGTTTGCATATAACCCCCATTTTTCAAAGAAAGGTAATAAATTCCTATCAGTAACCTTACTTGCCATTTGAATAAATAATTGCTTTTTACTATCATCAGTATCCAATTTATGATTTTTTAAAACTCGATACTCTTGATTAAGTTTTGGATAAAAATTATTTCCGTATGCTTGGCGTAATTGCTCAAACATTCCAAGTTTAACCCATACATTTTCATTATCAAAGTTTTTATTAGGATCATTTAATTCTAAAAAGTCTCTTATTTCTTTTTTGGAACCTTTCAGGCGATTAGGAAATCCTAATTTTTCTTGAATGACTAACGCTGGAATATTAACAGTTACTTCTCCTAAGCCACTCCATTTATAATCTGGATTTTGATATGTATGTCCCATCTCATGCCATACTCCCCATTGCTGTTGATTTGATGGAGTACTCAAAATATCTTTACCTGCACCAGTATTTTTTTGGAAACAAATATATTCACTTGTTGCATAAGCGTATCCGGCACCGTTATCCGGATTTACAATGTGTATTTTATTATCATATTTTTTGGCAACACCATTGGCATCCAAATTTAATCCTGAAACCTCATTTTGAATTAAATACATCTTGTCCCAGTACTCTAATAAATCTTCTACTGATCTATTTTTTAACGTTTCAGCAGCAAGTGTATATTGAAATGTACCAAATACATGTTTACCAATTAGTTCAACGAACGGAGCCTTTGGCATTTTTTTCAACATGTTTATCCATTCATCTTGTGTGGTTTTCCCTAAAATGAATTTAGGTACATCCTCTCCCCCCCATATTGAAACTGTAATCGTATTTGTTTCAGATTTATTTTTGAGATATAACATTCCATCTCCTTTATCAAAAACAATGTCATTATCTCCACTTTTTAATTCAAAATTAGTATAACCAATGTCTTTATTATCATTTAAATATTCATATGTTCCAATTCTTCCGATAGTAGCATACAGTTTTGCTGAATTATCCGCATTGTGAACTTGAATTTTAATATGTTCTCCTTTTTTAACAAAAATTCCTGTCGGTTCTAAATCAGTGTGATACATTGTACGATTTTCTAAAGATCTTCTGGTATTCGCATCTCCTCTTGGTTTTAAAACAAATTTTTCACTCCGATCTGTTGCCTGTAATTCATTTTTAGTCGGTTTATCCTCATACGCCGCATGAGATATTTTTGGATAAAATTGCTGTGGCAATATAATTACCATGATCGCGATCAAAATGCGTAATAATTCAGAAACTTTAAAACGACTTAGTTTGTAACTTTTAACCCCACTCCCTTGTCGATTCATGCTGTACTCCCTCCATTTTTTATTATCTTAGCAAAGATTAATACTAAGAATCTTAATAATTATAACTTTAATAAGATACATGTCAAATATAAGATTTAGCTCTTTTTATTGCGATAAAACTAACCATAAATTTTTCAATTTAATACTAATTGATTTTAGAATCCAATAGAGTATCCATCAATTTAAGCGGAATTTAAGTGTTAATATTTTACCTGATAATATTATAATTTATTATATTGAAAATATATAAGAATCGTTATTAAATATAAGTTAATGTTTCATTTAATCTGAAATAAAAATTTCATTTGAATATTAAAAAACGCTATTCTTTTTGTAGAAATATACACATGCCCATCAACTTAAGAATTTTATAACACCCAAAAACAAAAAAATTGTTCATTTTCACATGAAGATGTACAATTTTCTCGTTTTTGGGGTATTTGTATTTCTTAGCTTGATAACAATGTGGTACCGCCAAGTGCCCATCAAGCTAAGGTTAATATCCCTCCCTATACATTTACATTTCATCATTTAATATCAATACATTTAAATAATAAAATGTAAATACATTGAAATCTATTTAAATGCTTATTATAATTTATCTAGTAGAAAGCTTTGTACATAATGATTTTAATATTTTTGTAGGAATATATTTCAAAAACGAAAAAGTAGAGGGGAAAATAAATGAAAATTTTAAAAGGAATGCTCGTGTCTACAATAGCAATTACAACTTTTACAGGAGTAGGACAAACTTTTAATATAGTAAGTGCTGCTTCAAACGATTCAGTAGTACAGAAAAAAGAAGCGAATGTAGAAAAACAAGAAGAAAAGCAAATCATTGTAAAGTTTAAAAATGAGATTCATTTACCGTATGAAGATGGGATAGAAAAGCGAATAAAACAAGAAAAAAATGATATAGTACTAGAAAAGCTTTTTTCTGAATTCCCAGATTTAACATTAACACGCGTATTTACATCTGTAAGTCCTGACGAAATTCAAAGTCTAAATAAAAGTGTTAAAACCGATAATAATACTTCATCTTCTAACTTATTAAATTATTATGTAATTCAAGTTTCAAAGAATGGACAAGCCGAAGTATTAGTAGAAAAGTTAAAACAATCACCTTTAATAGAGGATGTATACATAAAAGAACCAGAAAATGTAACACCACCAGAAGTACAAATGCCAAACTTACTTCTTAATCCTTATGATGATCCTAGATTTGAAAACCAAGGATATCTAAAAGAGGCGCCATATGGGATTAATGCACCTTATGCATGGAGCATTAAGGGCGGCGATGGAGAAGGTACAACATTTGCAGATATGGAGTATGGCTGGTTATTAAATCATGAAGATCTAGAAAAGCAAAATATCGAACTTATATCTGGAAAAAATACAGATGCTCACGCCGGACACGGGACATCGGTTCTAGGGATTGTTTCTGCAGAAGATAATCAAATCGGCAATATTGGTATTGCACCAAAAGCCACAGTAAAAGTAGTATCTCAAATTAGGGATGACGGTAGCAATAACAAAGCGGATGCTATATTAAGTGCTGTAAACACTCTACATGCTGGTGATGTTTTATTGCTAGAGGCACAATCATCTTATGAAGGATATCGTGATAGATATTTGCCGGTTGAAGTGCAACCAGATGTATTTGATGCGATTCGCACGGGAACGGATAAAGGGATTGTAATCATCGAGGCTGGAGCAAATGGTTGGAATGACCTAGATAAATTTAAAGATAAAAATGGTAAACAAGTCTTAAATCGTAATAGCAAAGATTTTAAAGATTCCGGTGCAATCATGGTCGGAGCTGCTTTATCAGCTGTTCCTCACGGGCGTTCATGGTTTTCAAATTATGGCAGTCGAATTGATGTATATGGATGGGGTGAAAAGGTAGATACAACTTCTGCGGAACCAAATAGAAGTGCTAAAAATTTATATACGTCTAGCTTTAATGGTACATCTAGCGCCTCACCAATTATTGCTGGTGCAGCCGTTTCACTACAAAGTATTGCGAAGGAACATTTAGGTCAACCTTATAAACCAAGTGAATTAAGAGACATCTTAAGTAACTCAAATACAGGAACACAATCTGGAGAACCAGATTATGATAGAATTGGTGTTTTACCAGATTTAAAAGCTATATTGTCAAAATTAGGATTTCAACCAAATGAAGAAGATTCAAAATACCTGAGAGAAAAAGAACCAAATAACGAAGATACAAAAGCAAATCCAATAGATTTCAATACGACTATTAAAGGAATTCTTAACGACAATGATAAGTCAGATATCTATACTTTTACGATTAATTCACCGCAAAATATAGATATTTCCGTAGTAAATGAAAAACAAATTGGAATGACATGGACACTTTATCATGAATCAAATCTAGAAAACATTGTAGCATATGGGAAAAATAACGATAATACCATTAAAGGCGAATATAATGCGAAACCAGGGAAATATTATTTGCATGTTTATAAATATGAAAATAAAAATGGGTCGTATTTATTAAACGTAAAATAGGTTATACTTTTCTTAGTTCTGTCCTATGTAAAAGGCTAAGAAAAAAGGGGCTGACTCAAAAGAGATGTAGATGTCTTTTGAATCAGCTCCTTCTTATATGTTCACTGATATATCGGCGATTTTTCAAATATATCGACCATTTCTTTCAATATATCAGCGATTTTTTCGATATATCGGCGATTCGACACGAAATAAAGACCGCTCGACGAAATTCGACACGTCAAATACATGAAAAGGAGCTGACTAGTCCTTTTTCATATATCTAAAAAAACAAAAATCATCTTAAATCAAAAAGTTATTTTAATCTCTTTTTAACAAACAAAATAAAAATCAACAAACTAACAACCCCAGATACCGCACAAACAATAAATAACATTTGATATCCCATAATTTGTGAAACAAACCCTAGAATGATAGATCCTAACCCAATCCCTAAATCAAACGCAGTAAAAAATGTAGCGTTCGCCACTCCTCGTTTCTCTGGCGGAGCTAATCGTATAGTTGCTACTTGAAGAGCAGGTTGTGCCGATCCGAATCCAATTCCATATAAAATAGCAGTAATAACGACTCCAACAATCCCTTTTGTCATTGCGAGGACGAATAGTGCAATTATCATTATAAAAAGCGCAGGAACAATAATGATTCCTTCTCCGCGCTTATCAGATATTTTCCCAGCAATCGGTCTAATGACTATAAGTGTGACAGCATAAACTAAGAAAAAAGCACCTGCATTCACTTGAATCTTTGCCGCAAACAGTGGTAAGAATGTTGTTATGCCACCAAAAGTAATGGATAAGAAAAATGTCACTATAGCGATTGGTAAAACCGTTTTTTCAAAAAATGATATTGGTTGTTTTGATGTATGTTGAACTGCTGAAATTTTTGTACCAAATGCAAGTATGAATGCCATAATTGCTAATGCAGTGCATAGTAAAAATAGATAATGAAATGAAAATGATTTCGCTACCCAAAGACCTAGTATCGGTCCTAAAGCCATGCCTAAAGTCATCGCAAGTCCATACCATCCCATTCCTTCTCCGCGACGAGATTGTGGAATTACATCCGTCACAGCCGTTCCGATTGAAGTTGTCGCAATTGCCCAGCTAACTCCATGAAGGATACGTAATGCCACTAAAAATATAACACCTGTTACCCAATCGTAAAAATACATGGTAATTGCAAAAAAGAGTAGTCCGCTTATTATAAATACGCGCCGGCCATATCGATCCATTAATCCGCCAACAATAGGACGAACAATGACTGCCGATATGGTAAACACGCCAACAATAAATCCAACTTGAGATTCACTTCCACCCAATTGTTTAATAAACATAGGTAGTGTTGGCATTAACAAATAAAAGCCACTAAATAGTAGTAATGCTGTAATTGTCAGCATTACATAGTTCTTTGTCCATAAACGTTCCATTGAAATATACTCCTTCTTTCTATCGGTTCATTAAAAAAGCAGTACCACCTCTTGGTACTGCCTTGATGTTTTGTTCATTAGAACGTACTTGCTACTTTAACCGCCTGTTCAAGCCCTGCCGCAATAATTTCTTCTGCTTGATCTGGGAATTGGTTGTGACCTTCAATCACTACTTTCTCGATATCTTTTGCACCGAAGAAGCCCATCATACTAGCTACATATTTAACAGCCATTTCCATTTCAGCTGCTGGTCCTTTCGAATATACACCGCCACTTGCGTTTAATAATGCAATTTTCTTATCTCCAATCAAGCCTACTGGACCTTCTGGCGTATACTTAAATGTTTTGCCCGCGCGGTTTAAATAATCGATATATGTGTGTAGTACAGCTGGGATCGTTAAATTCCATAATGGGAAACCAAAGACAACTTTATCAGCTGCAAGGAATTGATCTAAATATTTATCAGCAACAGCTACTGCCTTCGCTTCCTTTTCTGTTAAATCAAGTCCTCTACTAGCCTTAAATGTACCGTTAATCATATCTACCCCTACATAAGGCAATTCTTCATTATATAAATCAAGCTCTACTACTGTATCATTCGGATGCGATTCTTTATAACTCGCTAAAAAAGCCTCATATAATTTCACACTAACCGCTTGATCAGCTGGACGATTGTTTGCTTTTACAAATAAAACTGTTGTCATTCTCTTTTCCTCCTGTTACTCACTCTTACTTTGTTCTATATTTATTCCCTAAAAAGAACATTCTATTTCTAACAAAAACAATATGGTCAACTTGATTGACTACTTCACACATAGTACAATGAATTTTAAATAAAGTCAACCTGATTGACTTTATTTAAGGAGGTTATATATATGAATCATCAAGTATTTAGCGAATTAGATCTTACATCGCTTTTATCATTATCCTTTAGTGCATCGATTAATGAACTACATGAAAAATTAAGTGAATTGGGATTTGCAGACATTAGACCTTCACATGGTTTTTTGTTTAAATGTATTACCCCTAATGGAGCAACAGGTATAGAACTAGCAGAATACTTAGGAATTACAAAACAAGCTGTGAGTAAAATGGTCGATTATCTTGAGAAACGTGGCTATGTGGTGCGCCAAACTCATCCCACTGATAAGAGAGGAAAAATTATCGTTTTAACCGAACGAGGTTGGTTAGCAGTGAAGGCGAAAGATGAAATACTAGCTGAAATTGAGCAGCGGTGGATCGAAAACATAGGAGCTGAACGAATGCAAATGTTCAAAGAAGATTTAACGAAATTAGTTTATGGAGCAAATGTCGATAAATTATCATCGAGGTTAAAGCCTGTTTGGTAAATATGTAGTCTATAGAAGAGATAACTATATGTATCCAAGTTTAAAAACCCTTTTCTTTTTAGGTGGGCGAGAGCGGCTGGCCATGCGTAGAAGCGGTCGGGGCCTTTTTCTGCCACATGCGAGATTTAAAACAAAAGGAGAATGCAAGTGCAGAATCTTTTTTTCTGCATAGCAGCAATCTGTATGTCAAAAAATCAAAGTGGATTTATATATATTCAAGTTTAAAAACTGACAAAAAACCTTTTTCTATCTCATGCGATGTTCAAACAATGAGGAAAGAAAGTGGCAGGATATTGCTGTGACTTGTATGTTGGATATATATAGATGAGCCTGAGGTGAAATATGATTCACACCATTAATAGGTTCATATCATACTACCTCAGGCACATTGGTTTACATAAAAAGAAACAATCTCCTCTACGATGAACGATTGTTTCTCTTTTCATTAATACTCAAATGGCAAAATAGACATTAAATCTACTTCTTCCGTTTCTTCCTTAGGATTCTTTACAGCTTCATTAGATTCAAAAGACGCCCCTGTTAGCATTGCAAACGCAACCAAATTTCCCACAATAAATTTTTTCATACTCTTCCCCCCCACATTCTCGTTTTAAATATAGCACGGACAAATATTTGTAAAACATGCAATATTGCATATGGAGTTTTTGTTCTCAGAAAAAAGTGATTATGTTACAATGAATGTTCCATCAAACCGTCTTAGTGGTTAGTCATCACTAGCCCCTGAGAAAAAAGCCTATTTTCGAATGGGCTTTTTTTGTTTTTTTAGGTGTCACACTTCATAATACAATTCGTCTCATAAAAAAAATGCATCTCCAATTGTTTGATACAATTGGAGATGCATTTCAATATATTCAATCCTCTTATTTAATGAAGAAAGATACGATTACTAAAATGATACACACAATCCCGCTTAATAATTGTCCGATTCCAGAACTCTGTCCATTAAATAACAAGTTAAAAAGATTTTTTCTTGTTTGCGTTTTCCCTACGAATGCATCATATTTTTTCATTTTATATACACCCGATAAGATTAATGCCACTCCAATAACGATAAGTACTAATTTTAAACCCATTTTATTTGCCTCCACTTATTATATATATTGAATTTTTTTCAATCATTTTTTAGTTGTTGTTACAATCATGAACAACACTCGCCTATCATTTCTAACAAATTTATTATCACTTCTTATAATCTTATTATTACATTTATATAATAAACCAACTATCGAATAATCTTACATAAAGATTACAATTTTGTAAGGTTAAAAGAAAATAAACCATATATATTTAAGTTAAAGAACTGACCTAAAAACCTGTTCTTTTTAGGCGGGCGAGAGGGACTTGCTATGCATAGAAGCGGTCAGGGCCTTTTCCTGCCAAACGCAAAGTTTTAAAACAAAGAAAGGTAGCAAGGTGGCTACACTCTAATTCATATATGGTTTGTTTTAGATTTTCACTTATCATACAAAACATCTCCTTGATTATGATGCATTCTTTCGATTTATCTTTATTACACAAAAATTCAAATTAACAAAAAAAGCAACCCTTACAGTTCATTCAGTGTAATGGTTACTTTTTTTGTTAGTTTGATGGACATTTCTTATACAAATCTTTTCAATTAAAGCTCCTTTATTTCCCTTGTCAGTTCTGTAAATCTTTTATCAAGTTCCATATATGCTTCATCTTTAGGAGCTAAAAAGCTGAGCTTTCCTAAAACTTCTTGCCTTTCTGTTTCAAGCTTTAAACGTAATTCAACGAGATTATCTCTTTTTTGAGGTGCTTCTTTCAATTGCTTTTGTATGCTATTGTTTGAAAACACTAGTTTGCTGTTCGTCGTTTTTTCAAGGAAGTACCGATCATGCGAAACAATCAGCAATGTACCATTATATTGAGCCAATGTACTTTCAAGCTGTTCTCGTGAAGGTAAGTCAAGATGATTGGTCGGTTCATCTAAAATAAGCACATCTTTTTCATCTAAAATATACACCATGAGCTTACACTTTACACGCTCGCCCATACTCATGTGCTTGATTGGCTCTTTCCATTGAGAAGATGTAAATCCTAAATGTTTCATTAAATTTTGGACTTTTCCTCTTTCTTCAAACGTTTCTTTATAAAATAATTGTTCTGGTGTTCTTTCAAGCGGTAAATCAAATACTTCTTGTGTTAAATAACCAATATTTGCAGATGGTGAAATCCACACTTCTCCTTCAAGCGTTTCATGTCCCATAATCATCTTCAATAATGTCGTTTTTCCGCTGCCGTTAGGACCTATTATTGAAATCTTCTCACCATGTTGAATTGTGAAATTAACGTTTTCAAATAACGTTCTTCCTTCAAAACATTTTTTTAATTGTTTCACTTCTAAAAACCGTTTTCCTACCTTTTTATTTGATTGAATTGAAAACTCTACTGTATGGTCCGGCTTAACATGTTCTACTTTCGTTTTTTCAAGCTCTTTTTCCAGACGCTTTTGTTTCGATTTTACTTGCGCATCCATTCGCTTCGCTTTTACACGATAATATTCTTTAACTCCTTCTTTTTTTGTCGACTGTGCATGTGCTTTTTGTGACCATGATGTTATGTTTTGCATTTGTGATTCTATACGTTCGATGTTTTTTTGTTGCTTTTCATATTCGCGCTGCTGAGCGAGTCTCTTTTGTTCTCGAAATTTCATATAACTCGTGTAATTCCCTTTATGCTCAATTAGTTTTTTATCTTCTATCGACCAAATTCTCGTTGCAACAGCATCTAAAAAATATCGATCATGTGATACAACGATGATTGTTCCACGATAGCTTTTTATCTGTTCAATAAGAAGTTCTGTACTATTTTCGTCTAAATGATTTGTCGGTTCATCTAACATGAGAAGCGTTGGATTTTGCGCGAATCCTTTCGCAAGTCGGATTTTAAGTTTTTCTCCACCGCTTAACGTATGAAAATCATTTGTTGGTACGGCCCATTTTGCAAGAAGTTCCGCTTCTACTGTTGTTACTTCCTTAGATGTAAATGTCTCTTTTTCTTGTTCCACATATGCCATCGTTACGTTCATCTGTTGCCATTCTACTTGCCCTTTTGTTAGTTCTAACTTTTCATAAATCATCTGTAACAAGGTGGATTTTCCAGCACCATTTTTTCCGATTACTCCGATGATATCTCCTTGCTTCACTATCGCATTAATTTGTTCAAATAAAGTATTTTCCATTATTTCCACAGAAACATCTTTTAGTTTTAAAAGTTCCTTCATACTATCTATTCCTTTCTATAAAAGGAGAACAAAAAAATCCTCCCAATTATTTGGCAGGATTAGTCGTCATATTATATATACCCAAATAAGCTATTGTATGAAATAGCTTTACTTTCTTATGGAGAATGGGCAGACTAATCCTATTTTTTATAAATTGAAATATCCAATTTCAACATTTAAAAATAAGATTAGTTAATCATCGTCCACCCATCATCCTTTCTGTCGTTAATAGTTCTATTGTAGCATGGTAATGCTGCAATAGTAAACGAGGTCACTTAACTAAAAATTTATTTATGATCAACTAAAATAGGGAAACCAAATCGTAACATCTATGAATTGACAGATGTAGGTGAAGAAATTTTTTATGAAATGATGCGAGAATTTCCTGAGAAACTTGCTACGAATCATGCGGAATTTCTTGTACGTGTTTCTTTATTTGAAAAACTTGATTACGAAGATGAATACTCCCCCACTTAACAAAGTTTGAAGTGGGGGTTTCTAACGTTTCGACCTAATGGACGATTAACGTCAGTGGAGTTAACACACTAGCGAGCTGTTTCACGCCTAACCCCTCTATCCCGTTTGTCCATGCATTCGGGACTACTTTTCGTAAAATATTAGCCGCAGCGTTTACATCTGCGTTGATTTCGATTCCTTCTGCAGAACGATACATACCACGCTTCATTCGTTTTCCTGAAAAAGTTGCATTTTGATCATTTGTTCCATACGTTGGAATAAAGTCATGATCTAGAAAACTTGCTTTTGATGTGTAAGATTCCTCAATTACAACAACTTGAATGCCTACCGTACTCGCTTTGTATGTAATCATTTGAATCAATAAACTGTGCGAGATATGGCAAAATGTTTGATTATTTTTCTTTCCCATATTCGTTTCTTGTTTCCAATTTTTGTTTTGACCAATAACGATTTTGCAAACTTCCTCTTCTTGAGCTAGTTTTACAATATGATGACTAGCTTTATGGAAGATGTCTTTTATTTTCAGGTAACGCTTTTGATGAAGTTTTTCTATTCTTTTAGAAGTAAAAGAGCCTTCATTTGTTTGTTTACCTTGTCTGAGAACACTTGTAAAATGTCTCTTCATTTTATTGTAATATTGATTTATGCTTTTGACATGTTTGCCCTTAACAAGTACAGGCTTCATACCTGTGTTTGTTACGATGGTTGCAAGGTTATCAATCCCTAAATCAATACTCATATAACGACCATTCTCTTCGACGGATTGTTGTTCTAAAGCAACATCGATCACTAATTCCACCACATATCCATTGTATTTTGGGATCACACGAACTTGCTTCAGTTTCCCTTCAGTAAACCCTAATTTCCCAATGTTTAATTGTAATTTTGTCTTTGGAAACTTTAAAAACTTATCATGTTTAATGACACAATCTTGATTTGTATACAAGATCTCCTTTTCAGAAGAACGAATATACTTTGGAATTCTAGGTCTTCCAGTATATTTATTTGGATTCTTTTTATAATCTTTTAAACTAGCAAAAAAAGACTTCCAATTTTGGAATACATTTTTCATGATGGATTGACTAGATTGCGTAGGTAAAGCACGATAATCCTTCTGAATCATCGCTTTAAATAATGCATCCAGAAAATTATAATCTACATAAGGTTTTTCTGTAGTTGGTTCTGAAAACAAATTACATTTCACTTCTTTTTGTTTTTCTTTTGGTTTTGTTTTCTCTTTTTCTAATTTCTTTTGATAGGCAAGAAGTTGTGTATCATTCATCTTCCCCATGTTTTTATCAATTGTATCCAAAACTTCTTTTTGTAAAGGTTGCAATTCCTTATCTTGTGTCAAACCTGTATACACTTGTCGTATATAAAAGTTTGTCGTGTTGTACATATTTTTAGCGTTTTGGCAAGATTCTTGAAAATAAGAATACATACGATGTCCTTTTTTAATCCAAATCTGAAGAGTTTTATAATGTATTTGATTTTCCGTTGTCATTTTTTCACCTCCTTGTTAAAGATATTATAACAAAACAGGAACGTATGTTTCTATCATTTTTCTTAAGCAGAAAATATTTTTTTCGATTCACCTCACCACCTTCACATATGTTTAGAGGTGGGAGTCCTCTCGAAAGGTATGATAGAAAAGAAATATTAACAACACGTTATAATATCCTAAACAAGCAACTAACATCTATGAAATCCGTAAATACCGCATCTACCTTTTCTTCCGAGGTAGTGCAATATAGCACATCACAAATTGAACATGAGCTTGAGTGGATTCGGTCCCTTATGGAAAAGATATAAATCATACTCATAGTGCCAAACAAGTCACCTCAAAACGTTGACTTGATAGACTATAATATTACCCAAATTATTAGAAATAGTATAAGTACCCTTACATATTAATTAACATTTTAAAATATTCGGAATATAAAATAGTATAATACCTCAAAATATAAAATAAATAATTTAGGAGTGTTATATTATGTCATTTGGAATTGATGTGAGTCATTATGAAGGGAACATTAATTGGAATGAAGTAAAGAATGATCCAAAACAAGTAAACTTTATGATTGCAAAAGCAACAGAAGGTTCTGAACAAGGCACCAATTTTGTCGATCCAACCTTTCAATATAATATAAATGGTGCAAATAGTGTTGGTATCCTTACAGGAGCTTACCATTTCTTTCGAGCAATCTCTATTAATGATGCAAGACAAGAGGCTGATTTCTTCATTAAAAATTTACAGAACGTAACATTAACTGCACCTGTATTTGTCGATGTAGAAGTCAATGATGGGAATTTAGATCCGGACACATTAACAGATGCCGTAAATGCATTTTTAACAGAATTAAAAAATGCGGGATATACAACCACTGGTGTTTACAGCAATCTATATTTCTATCAAAATAGCCTAAACGCCTCACGCTTACAAAACGATTTATTGTGGATTGCACGTTTTAATCCAAGCGGCCCCGGAATAGATTGTGATATTTGGCAATTCACAAATACCGGAAGTGTACAAGGAATAAACGGGAATGCCGATTGTAATATATCCTATGTAGATTTGGATATTAATAACGATAATAATGGACCTAGCAGCTCCTATATCGGAATTGCTACTATCGAAGGTAATAATGTGAATTTACGTGATCAACCCTCTCTAAGTGGCAATGTCATTGGAACATTAAATCGTAATGAATCCTATAAAGTATTTTACGAACAAAATGGATGGTTAAACTTAGGCGGAAATGAATTTGTTTATTATGACCCTAGTTACATTTGTTACTGTAACTATATAGGGGTTGCTACAATTACAGGCGATAATGTGAATTTACGTGATCAACCTTCTCTAAGTGGGAATGTGATTCGAACATTGCATCATAATGAAGCTTATAAAGTATATTACGAACAAGATGGATGGTTAAACTTAGGCGGAAATCAGTTCATTTACTATGACGCTAGTTATATAAATTATCAATTACTTTCTTCATGTTCCGATTGTTAAATAGTGGACAACCTCTAAATATAACTTGAAACAACGACATGAAACCCTCTTTCTTTTTAGATGGATGAGAGCATCTGGCCGTGCATAGAAGCGGTCAGGGTCTTTTCCTGCCACGTGCAAGGTTTGAAAACAAAAGTAGACAATACGTGCAGGCTCCTGCCCTGTTTGCATGACAGCAGTCTATATGCCCAAAAATGAATTTATAAGTAATAGAGAGACACATCTTCACTAGAATCATACCCTTTTCTAAATTTCTAAAAGGTATAGCTGAGTAGTTACAAAAAATATATTTCTATTATCGGCACATGAAAACGATTCTAGAAATGAGTGATTTCGCCATAAAAAGAACCAACTCCAAAAAGGAGCCGGTTCTTTCTTTATTTACTAGCAACGTGGAAAATGGAAAAAATCAATAATTGCATTTAAAATAGTATCTAATACAGGTGTTTTCATTACAATTCCCTCCTAAAATATTTATATCTATATATTTATATAATAAAATAATTTAGGAATTTTTTCAATTCTTTTTTTGTTATTAATTTACATATGATTCAATTTCATACTTACTATCTATAATAGGGGCCTGTGTAGCAATGGAACCAAATCACGCACTAATCATTAGCGGACATTAATTACATATGCTTTAAAGAAAGATCCTCCCAAACGATGTACCGTCGTCACCTACAATATTCGGATTAAATCCGCTCTCGTGTTGAGCGATGGAAAGCGGGATCCATGACGGTACATCATACTGCTTTGCTGTATGAATGATTGTCTCTTTTACTTTCCGCACTTCTTGCTTATACGTATACTCTTCATAGATTGCACGAAAGGCTACTACAACCGCAACAATCAGGATCAGAGCTGACACAATCCTTTTCATAGTTATTTCCTCCTTCTCTCCTTGCACAAACGAACATCATTCTAGTATTTCGATGCATCCCATACTTCTTTTGAATGCCCGTCATATATAACAGCTGTTTTTCCTTTTATCTCTTCGTTCTTATATTTAAACGATTTATTTGAAAAATTCACAATGACTTTCATGTCTTCTCCGAACTCTGTACATTGAACTAAACGATCTTCAGAAAGAATCTTGAAGTTTGTCATTGGTTTTGTCACTGCTTTTTGATGAAAATCAGACCATATGTTTACGTAGGACGCAATCATATCCTTATTGGTATTCCACATATTCTTGTCGAGATGGTATAACGGCGGAACATTATATAATAACTCAGACAGCATTCTATTTCCAACTTCATCCTTGATTTTCAAGCTTCCCCATTCCCAATGATGCGTCGTAATCACCGAATCATTGTATACAAGCTTATAGAGAGGAATAGAATATACTAGATCTAGATAAATATGTTGGTACAATGGTTTGATTGGCACGGTCTTGCTGTAACGTTCGGGTGTTGTACCATTTGATGACCAATAGTCGCCTACATAATATGGACTCGTTTTGTTCTTTCTCATGTCCTCGTCATCCCATTTAATCACAGGTGTTTCAATACCATGTGCGAAAGCAATGACACTGCTTGCAAAATCATTACCACCTTCTGAACCAACTACCATACGCTTTTCCTTTCCAATATAATCCATCCTTTGCAACCTTGCCTTCAAATCCTGTGCTTGTGTTGTAATATGGCCTAGAGAATAATCATCATACACTTCACCGGTCGCATCACAATCTACAAACCAGGAATTAAATGAAATACCGTTCTGCAAAATACTATCTGTACGTTGCTTCACACTAGGTAACGATAGAGTCGGATTCAGTTTTCTTCCTTTTCCTAAGAAACCTTTTATTTTTTCTCCATTCTTATTTGTAATGGTCGCCTTTTCGTATAAACTTTTATCTACAAAAGAAGCAGTGTTCCAATCTTTGCTTGCATTCTCCTGAATGGAATGATATGAATCATACGGACCAATAAGATATCCTAAATCATTTGCTTCTTTCACCATGCCCGGGTTCATTAAACCGTTTGACCAGTTTGGCAAGCCAATCCAAGCATGTTTGATTCCTGATTGGCGCATGTCCTCAATTAAATTAGTAGAATCCCGTTCGCCCCACTTCTCGATATCATCTGCTGCATCCTTTAGCTTACTTTTTAGCAGTCGTTTATTCAGTGTATACAGTTCCTGTTCACTTAAATGAGAAATTCCTTTCTCCAACAATTTTTTCGATTCGCGGTCCGTATCTGGAAATATTGCATCATTATAGAACTGATCTAGCTTCAGTGCGTTATTAAACGCACGAATAATTACATTTTTTTGATATTTATCAATATAGTCTTGTTTATTCAATTCGCTAATAGCTGTTCCAAACTCCGTAGAGCCGTCTTCTGTTTGTTTCAGCAATTGTTCCATCCAAGTAATAAACGGTTCGTCCCATTGACTCTTCAACTGATTCCAACGAATATTCTCCGCTATAATTGCATTCTCATTCCATAAATAGATATGCGGAGCACCGTACAGCTTTTTGATGTTCGGATTTTCTTTCGCTTTCTCCGTAAGTGTTTTGAACTCTCCTTTCTCCTTTATATAGTTCTTATACACTTGTGCGATTTGAGAAGGATCAGGATCCGTCACATATAATCTGAATCCATACTCCTTATTTGGATTAATTGCTGGAAACTCATGAGTAAAGCTAAATTGTATATTACCATCCGTATTGAAATGGATGCTATCGTTAAACATATTGTCCGCAATATATACAATCGAATATTTAGACTTATCCAATGCGAAGAACCTCATGGAAAAATTTTCGATAAAAGAAAATTCTTCGTCCTTCAAAAATTCTTTCCAATGCGGATCATCAGCGGGTATTCGCTTACCTTCCCATAGAGGCAAAGTGTAGCTATTTGCACTTACTTTTGGCCATTCGAATTGCTTTGCTCCATCCGATTTCAGCGTGATATCCAAATAATATTTCTTTTTCTCTACCTTAATTTCCATCTTATCTTCTGGATAGCTCCACGATACAAGACAATCTGTCCTTTTTACATCCTCAACCTTTTTCTTTGGAACAGGAAGAGAAGCACTTTCTTTTACGCCATCCTTCTCCACTATGATTTCACCAGTTTCTGGTGTAACATCAAATGAGAAATCGCTGTATTGAAAGCTATGTGTCTCATTTACCTTTTTATTTTTGTCCTTTGCACAATACACAGTGAGTGTTGTAATAAGCAATGAAATAGAAATAATCGCATAAAAAATGGTTTTTTTCATCTTGTAAACCTCCTTCTGTCACCTACTATAAGTCCACATTGTGACACCAATGTTACAAACTCGGTAAAATAACAAAAAAAGCAGCTATCCATTCACATATGGCTAGCTGCTCTTTCTATCGGAAGAGACACTCTTCGGAAAGCAAATATAAAATTGAATGATGTCTTCATATAGGGACACACCGTAATCAAATTGATGACGATTCAGAATCGACTGAACAATTGTTAATCCTAGACCAGTACCAGATTTATCTTTGCTTCGTGAAGATTCAATCACATAAAAGGGCTCCCAAATATTTTCGATCTCCGCCTCCTTCATATTCGTACCGTTCTCCACTATGAAAAGAACCAAATCCTCCTTTTCTTCAAATCGTATGTCACCTTTCTTATTCTGTGTGTACTTAATTGCATTACTAAGCAGATTGTTTAGAACCTTCTCAATCTTGCTACGGTCTGCTGTGATCCATAACGGCTTATCTACCTGTTGAATCACAAAGTCAATTTCCTTGAGCCGAATTTCAATTTCATGCTTCACTAAACAATGCTGAAACAAAGCTTGTAAATCAAACGACTCCTTGTGTAATTCTTCCCGTTCTATCCGTGAAAATTCAAGCAATTCGTCTATCAACGCAGATATATTATCAGTTTGCTTCAATATTGTATGAACATAAGTGCCATCATCTAGGCCGTCCTGAATGCCTACGGAATATGCTTTAATCAAAGATAGGGGTGTTTTTAACTCATGCGTAATATCCGACATGAACAGTTTTAAGTTTTTGTTTCTTCTATTTAAATCCTCATGCGCCACTTTTAACGCATCGCTCATTATATTAATACTATTGGCTAGTTCCTCGATTTCATCATTTGTCCGTACATTAGTTTTTTTGAAATCCAGCATGGCAATATTTTTAGAAATATCCGTCAGTTCTTGTAAAGGGCTTGTAATTTTCCGAGACCATATCCATACTAGTGCAACGAGTACAAGAATAGCGAAGCCAAGGACATACAAGGTAAACGTATTAATAATATAGGCCGTTTCTTGAAAGTGGACGATAGATACTCCCACGATGATAAACAAGCCGTCCTTCCCTACAAAACTTGTTAAAAAGCTTGATTTCAATTTCCCTTGATCGTACAGCTTATTTACAAGGGTTCCGGTTTTCACGTCCCGTAATGTTTCCTTCGTAATCCAAAACTTATTCAATGTCATCCGCTTTTTTGCTAGCTGTTCACGTAACGACCAGTTGAAGCTTTCCTCATCACTACTGATAGGCTCATATACAATTGTCAAGTTATGTTTTTTCTCGAGGTCCGCCACAGAATTTATAAAATCATTGTATTCCATAGATGTAATTTCTTTTGAAATGGCATTTAAATCCTGTTTCACTTTGTGTACATAATAGCGGGGCAAAAAATAGTTGGTAATCAACATTGAGAACGAAAAAATACAAATAATACAAACAGAGATGGTAATGGCAAATTTTCTCCCAAGTTTATTCATTTCTTTTCTCCATGCTATATCCCATACCCCTATGCGTCTTAATTAAATCCGCACCTATTTTTTCTCTCAATCGTCTCACATGGGTATCCACTGTTCGTTCTTCACCAAAGTAATCAATTCCCCATACAAGATCCAATAAATCTTTACGTGACAAAATACTCCCTTGATTCCGTAAAAAGCAGGTCATAAGCTCAAATTCTTTCTTCGTCACTTCTAAATCTTCATCATCTTTATAGATTTTCTTCGCTTGCATATCAACTTTAATATCTTGTATATATATGACCTTATCCTCTTTCAGCAATTTTTTTGCCCTCGTTAGCAAAATGCCTGGATGAAACGGTTTTTTCACATAATCATCCGCACCAGTGTTCAACGCCATCAGCTCATCTTCATGTTCGCTTTTTGCTGTCAATATTAATACTTTTGCGTCGCTATGCTTTTTCACTTCTTTACATACACTTAGCCCGTTGACACGAGGCATCATCCAATCCAAAATCAATAAATCTACTTTCTTTTCGTAAAATATATCAAGTGCCCGCTCGCCATCTTCAGCGAGAAATACACTATAGCCTTCTCGCTCAAAGTAAACTTTTAAAATCCGTAACATATCTTTTTCATCGTCTACAATCAGTACGTTCATATTTCCTCCGCCGGTATACTATATATAAAATTTCGTACCATGTCTGATTTTTAAATTTCCATTTAGTACTTTTTAAAATGTCCTCTAATTAACATTAGTGGACACTATTTGGGAAATTGCATTCTTTGATAAATGGTGCAATATGTAGCTTTCTATTTTATTTATCGTAACTATTATACAATTCTGTTTCATTATATATAAATACAAATTGAAAAAATGACATAAAAACCAATTTTTTAGGGGAAGAGACGAGAGCAACTGGCCATGCATAGAGGCGGTCAGTTCCTTTTCCTGCCACGTGCAAAGTTTAAAACAAAGATAGACAGCAAGTAGCGGCCATGTTTTGTTCTGCATAGCAGCAACTTAGATGTTAAAAAGTCAACTTGTATTTATATAAAACAAATTTCTTCCGTCTAATATAATGGAAATGATAAGCATGCAAAAAACCGATTCTCTTCAGACTTTTAATACTTAAAACAGATGTTAAGTTAGATACAATATATCCAATTTGAACATCAGTTTTTAAAATTACACTTAATAGACAATCTAAATAACAATATTGTTCCATAACTTAAAAAAAAACAATTTAACTTTAAAATAAAATAGAATCTACATAGAGAAAGGTTTTATGTTACATACAATAAGCTTTGAATTTCTTGAACAAATAGTTTTAATTCATCATATACAAAAATAGACATACAAATACGCCATCCTTTCTTATGATTCTACAGAAAGAATAGCTTATTTTTCATTTTAGAAGGGATTTTGTTTTATTAGCTTGATAGCAATGTGGCGGGACCCAATTCATAAAAAGCACGTTAAAGATGTTAAAAGCATTAGTAAACAGCGGGACATCTATTCAAGATGTTGCAAAGAAATGGGGAGTTTCACGTACAACAATCTATCGTTATCTCGAAAAATAGAGATTCATTAGCCATTACAGTTTGTCTGATTAATGGCTTTCTTTTTTCTTAACGTACAATTTTTCCCTTTTGGTGACATGCTCACATGCCCATCAACTTAAGAATTTTATAGCACCCCAAAACAAAAAAATTGTACATCACATTTGCACATGAAGATGTCAATTTTCTCGTTTTGGAGGTATTTGTATTTCTTAGCTTGGTAGCGATGTGGCGGGACACCAAAAAGTAACTGAGTAGTTACTGTTATTCTTTAATTTTAAATTGCGAAAGCAATCCTTCTAACTCCTCAATTTGTTTCTTTACTTGCATAGATTGATTTGTTATTTCTGTAATGGATGATGCCTGTGTTTGAATTGCTTCTACAGTCACATCCGTATCTTTTTCTACTTTTGTAGAAGTTTCTGATACTGCTGATAATGAAGCGTTAATTTCTTCCGTCCCAGCAGCCATTTCTTCTGTTGTAGCTGAGACTTCTTGGATTTGCTGCGTTATCTTATGAACGTCTGTCATGATTGTTGAAAACTCTCGATCTGCCTCATTAGCAGCATTGCTTCCTTGTTTTGCTTCTTCTTGCCCTTTTTTCATAATTTGAACAGTATCTTTTGTATCTTGCTGGATGGATTTAATTAAATCATTGATTTCATTTGCGGACTGCTTTGATTGCTCAGCTAAGTCTCTCACCTCGGCTGCAACAACCGCAAACCCTTTTCCATTGTCTCCTGCACGTGCTGCTTCAATTGCAGCATTTAAGGCAAGCAGGTTTGTTTGGTCTGCAATATTTGTAATGGCATTTAAAGCTTTATCTATGTCTTGCGTACGCATAACAAGACGCTCTATCACTGCGGATGTTTCTTCAACAGTTTTGTGCACGTTATTCATTTGCGTAATAGATTGCTGGATTACTTTACTTCCACTTTCTATACGATCTGTTGTGGCAACAGATACTTCCGCAACAGCTGATGCGGATTCAGCTACTGTTTGAACCCCATCTGCTACGTCATTCATTGCAATTGAACTTTCTTGAATCCTCGTAACTTGTCCTAATATTTGTTTGTTTACCTCATGAATTATTTGAACTGCTTCATTAGAGATTTGAGATGCCTGTTTTGTATTTTGCAGCATGCTATCAGTAGAGGTAGTAACCTCTTGTGCCGTCATCTTTATTTTTCCCATTAGTTGCTGTAAGTTATCTAACATATGATTAAAGGAAGTAACGATATTTCCTAATTCATCATTTGCTTGATAAGAAGTACGTGTGACTAAATTTCCGTTTGCTACTTCTTTCATATCCTGCTCCAATAAAGTAATTGGACGTTGAATAGCAGACTTAATAATATATCCAATAAATATAATAACCGCAACCGATACCACTGAAATAACAATAAACATTAGTAGTATAGTTTGCCCTTTGCTGGCATTGTTTTTTTGTAATTGTTCTGCCTGATCCCCATTATACTGGATGAGATCTTTGATTTTCTTACTTGATTTTGTCCTAGTCGACTCGACTTCGCTTACATAATAATCATAAGCAGCTGCTTGATTATTGTTCTTTATTAAGTCTTCCGCTTTGTCTATTTTTGTTTTCAACTCATTGTAGCTTTTTTGAAAATCTTCATATAATTGTCTTTCTTCTTGTGAATGGATTTTAGCCTCGTATTTTTCTAGTAATTGATTATTATCGTTTTGTACTTTATCCATTTTAGATAGTATTTGTTTAGTTCTATCTTCATTATTTGAGACGATAAGTTCCACAAGGTTTTTATTATTATAATGAAAATTAGATTCTACAGACTCTATCAAGTAAATTGGAAGCAATCTGTCTTCATACATACTTTTAGCACCTGTCCCTGTATGTATTAATCCTCTATATCCTATAATTGATAAGAGAATACATGCAATACTAGCCGTAATCATTAATATATTCAATTTTGTACTAATTTTATGGTTCCTGAGAAATAACATTATAATACACCACACTTTTCTTAGTTTATCTATATATTATATTACAGTGATTATTATAAAAAAAATAAAAAAGCGAAAAATTATAAACATTTTTTGCTTTTTTATAACATGTAGCAGGAAAAGTTTAAAACAAAGTTAGAAAGCAAGTAGCAGCCATGTTTTTTTCTGCATGGCAGCCACTTATATGTTAAAAAATCAACCCCATGTTACGGTGATGAACCTTTTTTCTAAAAATTAAACAGAAAACACCAAATATTCTGTTTTATATTTCTAAAAATTCATAATATTTACAAAAATATAAAATCGATATACATTTTAGTTGTACCAAAAAAATCCAAGCAAAGAGGAGATGGTTGTATGTTCAAGAAATTAGTAGTAGGAGCATTAGCAGCTGGTTTTGCATTAACCGGAGGATTGGGATCAGTATCAGCAAGTACAGAAAAAGATTATACGATTAAATCGTTCGAGTATTTAACTGTAGATGAACAGAATGTGGGCACTTTGGCCAAAGTGAATAACCAATCTAACAAAGACATAAAAGTAACCATCGTTTTACCTAAACAGAATAACAAAGGAGATTGGTTAGCATATGGCTTTACGAGCAAAGAAGCCTTGGATGCTTTTATTGAAAAAGATAAGAAAAGTTTTAAAAATGTAACACAGCCTCAACATGAAAATGTAATTAAGCCTCTAGGAAGCGGCCCTGGAAGTACCGATTTCTATGAGCATATCAATAAAGGTGGACAGTATATTTATTGGAGCAGTGGATTTACAAACTTATCTTCGAGCTGGAATGACAGAATTTCCTCCTTAAGTACAGCATCACCTTCTGCAAGCTACGCAACGACGCTATGGGAGCATACTTCATCTCAAGGATATGGCCAAGGAGTCATGTTTAGACATTATGAGTGGTATGGTAAAACTGCTAATATGGATGCGTATTGGAATGATAGAGCTTCAGCAATTCAAATCACGAAAAATCCATGATAGGTAACGGGAAATTTCAATTGATCATGTGAATAAGTTTCAACATCACTATTCTTTCATCGATTTAGAAGAGATGGGAGAATAGTGATGTTTTCGTGAACTTAACAACCTACTTATAAAAAGAAAAACCTGTATCGTGGGATTACTCAGTAATCCCGCGATACAGATTTCTTTTATTATATATAATCAACCACTACTTCATTACAACCTTTTCTACTTCATCACCTCTCCTCCACAAACCTGCCATACTCTTTCAAAAACCGCATCTTCACCACACCAACAGGGCCGTTTCGATGCTTCGCCACATGAATTTCTGTCGCATCCTTGTTTTCTGTTTCCTTATCATAATAATCCTCTCGGTACATGAGCATAATCATATCGGCATCTTGTTCAATTTGTCCTGTCTCCCTTAAGTCAGATAAAAGCGGACGCTTATCGTTTCGCGATTCAACTGCGCGGGATAGCTGCGACAATGCTACGACGCACACGTTTAAATCACGAGCGAGTAGCTTCAGTTTGCGGGAAATTTCACTCATTTCTTGAAACCTGTTTCCTCTATATTTCGAATCGCCTGTAATGAGTTGTAAGTATCGATAATGACAAGCAGTTTTTGATTAGCATGCTTTCGTTTTAACTTGCGCACTTGCATCCAAATGTCCTGTATTGTAACACCTGCCTTATCGTATATCTCTAGCGGCAGCTCGCCAATTTCGGCAAATGCCTGGCTTGTTCTCTCCCAGTCTTCGATTGTGAAACGATTCTTCGGATTTTTCATCCTTTTCCCCGATACCACGCCGGCGCAGGAAACCATCCGTTTTAAGAGTTGCTTATCGCTCATCTCTAACGAAAACAACCCAACTGCCGCACCCGATTTCGCCGCGTGAAGGGCAATATTTAAGGCGAACGCCGTTTTTCCCATCGAAGGCCTTGCCCCAATCACAACAAATTCGCCGTCTTGCAAGCCGCACGTCATCTTATTTAAAGTGGAAAAGCCAGTTTCAATGCCGGTTAGCTCTTCTACATCTTGGTGAAACTCTTCATATAAATCAACTAACGCATCCTTTAACTCAAAATCTAATGTACAATCCACTTCTTCTAGTTCACAAAGAGCGGTAATTGTTTCGCCGATTATTTTCTCATCTTTATCTGCTAGAAGCCGCTCACACATACTGTGCCCCATCATTCCGGCGCGGCGCATTTTCCACGCACTTCGAACAAGCCCCTCGTAATAGGCGAAGTTAGCCGTCGTCGGCACGCTCTCGATCATGTTGACAAAATACTCAATCCCGCCAATTTGCGCCAAAAAAGCAGGATCCATTTTCGAAATGAGTGTCACCAGATCAAGCGGCTGTCCGTCTTCCTCTACTTCCCGTATTAACTTAAATATTGCTTGATGCAACGCAGTAGAAAAGTGGTGTTCCGTCAGTCGGCACTCCTTAATAAGTTCCCCGTCAAGAAGTAGTGAACCTAATACCGTTTGTTCCGCTTCAACGTTTTGAATACTCATGGACGCCACCCCTTCTCTGCTAAAAACTTCTGGAGATCTTCTTCAGACGGTACGTTTTTCTCCCACTCTTCACACTCCACTAGAAACTGCTCAGTCTCCCGAACAATTGATGACTCCTTCTTCCGAAACCGCGCTGCCGCCTCTACTACTTCACACACCTTCGTATATCCCTTTCCGTGCCAATCACGCAAAATCCCCTTCACATACGCAAGCGTCCGTTTATTATTTTCATGGGCAATTTGGAGTGCTTTTAAAACGAGTTCCTCTGACAAATCATCCACCCACGCAGTCAGTTCCTCTGCCGTATACGGTGACAAGCTGCCGAAGTTTTGTTCATAAAACGCAAATACATTCGTGCTCGAATCTATTTCTTTCTCTGCTTCACAGCTTTCTGGCTCTTCTTCTAGCTCTTCTTCTGGCGTTTCAACTGGCATACCGAAATGCGCTACTAACAGCGGAATATTCATCTCTTCCTCCAAGCACTTTTGAAGAAACATCTGAACAAATCGTTTACTTTTCACAGCCTTTAACTCACGAAGGACGCATTTCTCAACGTTCGGATTTGTAATTGAATTATAACGAAGCCAATTTATGATATATAACTCCTTCGTTTTCGCATCGTATAAAATTTTTCCATATTCGATAAACCGCTGCAACAATTTATCAACAGTTTCTCTGTTGTAGCCTGTTTCCATCTCCGCTAATCGTTTTGGCAACGGATAAATACCACACTGCGTCGTTTTCGAACATGTCAGCAAATATATGTAAAAATAGCGTTCCTCCGGCGTTAAGTCGAGTACAAAATCATCTTACCAAAAATTTACCTGTACATTTCGGTATACCGCCATCTGTATTCCTCCCGTTTTTAAATTGCCGCTTCTTACTATATATAAGGAGAAATGAGGGAATTTGGTAATTGATTTTAAATTTTTTTGAAATTCTTGTAGTAGTATTTTTTTGTTTTTATTTTGTTTTTGTAGTGATTTATTACTTGTAAGGGGCTTGGTAGGGGTTTATAAGGGGCTATTAAGAGGATTTCAATCCATGAAAGTAGAAAATCAATATGCTTGTTACATTCTTTTCCATACTTTCCTCTGAACCTCGAGGTGATCTTACTGCCCGCGAATAGCGGGAAAAATAATCAGCCATATCTTAACAGTTAAGCTTTTAACTATTTCAATATATATATCCAAATTAAAAAACCTCTTTCTTTTTAGGGAAGGACGAGAGCATCTGGCCGTGCATAGAAGCGGTCAGGGCCTTTTCCTGCCACATGCGATGTTTGAAAACAAAGGGTGCAAGCGAGTACAGGTCGTGTTGCAGTCTGCATAACAGCGACTTATATGTCGAAAGATTAAAAATGATTTATATAAGTTATCCATCTACTCTATATATTTTCTAAAGGCTAACTCATTTTTAATTATTAGCTGTTTATTTCCAATTGATGTCATAAATCCTAAGTCTTCGAATTTACTAAATTTACGACTAATTGTTTCCCTTGTCATTCCTATATAGTTTGCTATTTCTTCTCGTGTCAATGGTAAATTTATAAGTATTCCTTTATCAGTATCTTCACCATACCTTTCGCAAAATTCTAAAATTATATTAGCAATCCTAACTTCTGGATTATTTGTTGCAAGAATGTTAGCTAAATTTTCTGTATGTGCTAACCGCTTTGTAACGGTTTTTAGCAGCTTTAATGCAATACCTGGATTTCGCTCCATGATACGATCCATATTATCTTTCGTTAACATACAAATTTTTGTGTCTTCCATAGCATACGCACTAAAATTACTATTCTCATCGCAATTAAATATGTTTAATTCACAAAAGCACTCACCACTCGTTAAAATATGCAAGATTTGCTCTTTCCCTTGAATGGTTAATTTCGATAACTTTACTTGTCCCTTATTAATAATAAATAATGTGTCTAATTTCTCTCCTTCATGAATTAATGGTTCTCCCTTTTTAAATTGCTTATGTTTTGACATGGCAGCTATTTTTAAAATTTCTTGATCAGATAGAGATTTAAAAATAAGAACTTTTCTTGGACAAGGACCCGCTGCATTTTTATGATAACAATGTTCTTTCATATTCCCTCACCTAACTTTAAATATATGATATAAAGTGAAATTTTAATCCGTGTTTTTCATCTTCTACTGATTATTAGCTCTCATCAATCAGGCTTTTATTGGTAGTATCTTTATCGCCCCTAAATTATTATATCTTTTCCTAAGAGCCACACTAGTGACCCAAATCACATCAAAAGAATTTTTATAACTACTCAGTCATACATTTCATTTAGAAATTCAGTAAGAAGTATGATTCCAGCGAAAATACGACCCTTATTACCTACAGAAAGTTATTTTATTTTTCAACATATAGATTGCTGTCATGAAGATAAAAATGGCAATGCACCTTGCTACCTTTCTCTGTTTTAAAACTTTGCGCGTGGCAGGAAAAGGCCCTGACCGCTACTATGCACGGTCAGACGCTCTCGTCCCCATAGTCCGCCAATTTCACCGTTTACTTCTGCTACATCCCTAGCAGTATATACAGATTCCACATTCGTTTCCATCTTGTCATTAACAACAATACCTCTATTTACATGAATAGGAGTATTGTTTACTAAAGAAATGTTACTGAACGTTGAGATGGGGGTTTTACTGCTCGCGTATAGCTGGATAAACATCCCCCCTCTTTTAAACATCTCATAATACAAATAAGGTATGAATTTTCTTATACTCACAACTGCACCTTCTACGCATAGCAAGATCTCTCCCTAAAAAGAAAGAAGGTTTTAATTTGTATTTATGTTCTAACGCCTAAAAGTTGCATTACCTCTTAATATAGTCATAGAATTAGTCTGTGGCTGAAAATATATAAAGAGTAGCTAAAATGAAGAAAAAAGGGAAAAACTAAAAAAAATTAGAAACGGAAAATGGAGAGATGCATTAAATGTTAAAGATCATCAAACATTTAAAACCATTTGTTGCTTCCATCATTGCAGTTGTATGTTTGTTAGCTGTGCAGGCAGTATGTGATCTATCACTGCCAGACTACATGTCTAACATTGTCAATGTAGGGATTCAACAAAAAGGTGTCGAGAACGCAGTACCTGAAGTTATTCGTAAAAGTGAGATGGATAAACTTACACTCTTTATGAATGACAAAGAGAAGAAAAAAGTAGGTGACAATTATACACTTTTAGATAAGAACAATCTTTCTCAAAGTGAACTAAAAACTGACTTGAAAGATTATCCAAAGCTTGATAAAGAACCACTTTATAAGCTACATACAACGGATAAAAATACAATCAGTGAACTGAATGATATCTTTGGGAAACCGATATTAATTACAGAAGGAATTGAAAAAGGCGGCACTGACAATAAAACAAAGATGAAGCTTCCGCCAAATACAGATCCTTTCGCTGTTATTTCAAAACTTCCTCAAGATCAAATTGATGCGATGAAAGAAAAAGCGAATGAACAATTTAAAAAGATGCCAGGCAGCATGGTAACACAGGCGGCCGTTTCGTTCGTTGAAAATGAATATAAAACGATTGGAATCGATACAGGTAAACTTCAATCCAATTATATTCTTACTTCTGGCGGAAAAATGCTGCTTTTATCATTAGTGAGTGTGGCAGCTACCGTGATCGTAAGTTTACTTGCAGCAAAAGTAGCAGCTGGACTCGGCAGAGATCTTCGAAAGAAAGTATTCCGAAAAGTTACAAGCTTCTCGAATGCGGAGTTTGATAAGTTTTCCACTGCTTCGTTAATCACAAGAAGTACAAATGATATTCAGCAAGTGCAAACACTGATGGTTATGATGCTTCGAATCGTCTTCTACGCACCAATTTTAGGCATCGGCGGTATCATTAAAGTACTAACTACAGACGTTTCCATGGGATGGATTATCGGCGTTGCAGTAGTCGCGATTTTAAGCTTAGTTATCGGTTTATTTAGCGTTGCCATCCCTAAATTCAAAATGATTCAAAAGTTAATTGATAAAATCAACTTAATCACACGGGAATCGTTAACAGGTATGCTTGTCATTCGTGCGTTTAATAATCAAAAGCATGAAGAAAAGAAATTTGAAAAAGGAAATCAAGATTTAACAAGAACAAATTTATTCGTAAGCCGTTTAATGTCATTTATGATGCCGATGATGATGTTTATCATGAATGCTGTTACATTACTAATTATTTGGGTTGGAGCACACCAAGTAAATATGGGAAATATGCAAGTTGGTGATATGATGGCATTTATGCAATATTCAATGCAAATCATCATGGCCTTCTTAATGATTTCAATTGTATCGATTATGATTCCTCGTGCTTCTGTATCCGCACAGCGTATTGCGGAAGTTCTAGATACTGACATTTCCATTCATGATGCAAAAGAGCTAAAAACATTCGCGTCAGACAAAAAAGGTTACGTTGAATTTAAAGATGTTAGCTTTAAATTTCCAGGTGCAGAAGAAGATGTGCTTTCTCATATCACCTTTACCGCAAAACCTGGTGAAACAACAGCCTTCATCGGAAGTACAGGTAGCGGAAAATCAACATTAATCAACTTAATTCCGCGCTTTTACGATGTAACAAGCGGTGAAATCTTAATAGATGGTACGAATGTTAAAGAAGTATCTCAGAAAGAATTGAGAGAAAAAATCGGTTATGTACCGCAAAAAGGAGTTTTATTCTCCGGTACAATCGAAAGTAACTTGAAATACGGTAAGAAAGAAGCAAGTGAAGAAGAGCTAGTAAAAGCGTCAGAAATTGCGCAAGCGATGGAGTTTATTAACGCGAAACCTGAAAGCTTCCGTACCGAAATATCACAAGGTGGTACGAACGTTTCTGGTGGTCAAAAACAACGACTTTCGATTGCCCGTGCTCTTACGAAACAATCGGAAATCTTCATATTTGATGATAGTTTCTCAGCTCTTGACTTTAAGACAGACGCGCTACTACGCAAAGCTTTAAATAATGAACTTGCAGGAAGTACAATTTTACTTGTTGCCCAAAGAATCAGTACGATTATGAATGCCGATAAGATCATTGTAATGGATGAAGGAAAAATAGTTGGAACTGGTACTCATGAAGAGCTTATGGAGAACTGTGAAGTTTATAAGCAAATTGCTTTATCACAACTTTCAAGAGAGGAGTTGTCCTCATGAGCGATAAAAAAATAGAAAACAGAAAACAAGGTGGTCCTGGTCCTGGCGGCGGTGGTCACATGGGCGGCGGCATGCGAAAGATTGAGAAAGCAAAAAACTTCAAAGGAACGATGAATAAGCTTCTTCAATACTTGAAGCCCTATAAATTATCAATCTTAGTCGTTATCCTTTTCGCAATCGGTAGTGCTGCGTTTACAATCGTCGGTCCAAAAATTTTAGGAAAAGCCACAACAAAACTTTTCGAAGGACTTGTAAGTAAAGTAACAGGAGCACCAGGTGCGGCAATTGACTTTACCTATATCGGAAACATTGTTGTATTGCTCCTTGGACTATATATAGCTAGTGCTGCGTTTGGCATTATCCAAGGCTATATCATTTCCGGGGTAGCCCAAAAGGTATCTTATAATTTCCGAAAAGAAATTGATGAAAAAATCAACCGGATGCCTCTGAAATACTTTGATAAAACAACGCACGGAGAAGTGTTATCAAGAATTACAAATGACGTAGATACAGTGAGCCAAACGTTAAATCAAAGTATGTCACAAATTATCACATCGGTAATTACAATCATCGGTGTACTGATCATGATGTTTTCCATCAGCTGGCAAATGACATTAGTCGCGCTCTTAATCTTGCCAGTATCAATGATGCTCATTATGGCAGTCGTAAAACGATCACAAAAATACTTCAAATCCCAGCAAGAATATTTAGGACACGTAAACGGTCAAGTTGAAGAAATTTATAGTGGTCACAATATCGTTAAAGCCTTCAACAAAGAAGAAGAAGAAGTGAAAAAATTCGAAGAGGTCAATGATACCCTTTACCACTCAGCATGGAAATCTCAATTTTTATCGGGAATGATGATGCCAATTATGACGTTTATCGGGAATATCGGTTACGTCGCTGTATCGATTTTAGGCGGATGGCTTGCGGCCAAAAGAACGATCGCAGTTGGGGACATTTTAGCATTTGTGCAATATGTAAGAAGCTTTACACAACCAATCGCTCAAGTCGCGCAAATCGCGAACGTACTTCAATCGACAGCTGCTGCTGCAGAACGAGTTTTCGAATTTTTAGATGAAGAAGAAGAAATGCCAGAATCAGAAAATCCAGTGAAACTGCCAGAAGTACACGGAGAAGTAACTTTCAAAGATGTAGAATTTGGATATAATCCAGACAAAATCATCATCAACAACTTCTCAGCTAATATCAAACCTGGCCAAAAAGTCGCAATCGTCGGCCCAACCGGAGCTGGAAAAACAACGATTGTAAAACTATTAATGCGCTTCTATGACGTAAACAGCGGTGCCATCTGCATAGACGGCCACGACATAACAGACTTCACTCGTGAAGAATTGCGCAGCATGTTTGGAATGGTACTGCAAGACACATGGCTATTTAACGGCTCCATCATGGAAAACATCCGTTACGGAAGGCTAGATGCAACCGACGAAGAAGTCATCGAAGCAGCGAAAGCCGCGCACGTGCACAGCTTCGTCAAAACATTACCAAACAAATATCAAATGGAACTAAACGAAGAAGCAAGCAACGTATCCCAAGGACAAAAGCAATTGCTCACAATTGCCCGCGCCCTACTAGCAGATCCAAAAATATTAATACTCGACGAAGCAACAAGCTCCATCGACACGCGTACAGAAGTACTCATCCAAAAAGCGATGGAAAACCTCATGAAAGGCCGAACAAGCTTCATCATCGCTCACAGATTATCAACAATCCGTGATGCCGATCTAATCCTTGTCATGAAAGACGGAGACATTATCGAACAAGGTAATCATGAAGAGTTGTTGAAAGCTGATGGTTTCTACGCTTCGCTTTATAATAGTCAGTTTGAAAGTGCGGATGCTTCGTAAAATTGATAGGAGGAGCTGACAAGTAATGTCAGCTCCTTTTCGTGCACTCAGAATGTTGAACATTGTCGAAGTGTCTTTAAATCGTGTCGAAGCGCCGATATATTTGAAAAAGCGCTGATATATTCCCAAAAGTGGTCGATATATTTGAAAAAGCACCGATATATTAGTGAACATATAAGAAGGAGTTGATTTTGAATCAGCTCCTTTGTTTTAGTGGCAGAAAAAGGAACTGACCACTCCTGTGCGCGACTAGATGCTCTCGTCCTCCCCTAAAGAAGAAGGTTTTATGTCAGTTTTTCTATTACTTCAAATTCCTTATTCCTAACGAATGAATTGTTTCAACCAAGCTAGTTTTGTGTAAAAATCCTGTTTCATTATTTAATACTTGATCGCTTCCTACACGAAAACCTTTATAATTCCATTCTTCTGACGACAACGTACAACTATGATAATTGTTCCATACAATCTTCGCATGCTAGGCACACCTAAAAAAGAAGAGAATCCATCCAGATTCTCTTCTCCTCTACTTAAAACCATTATCGTACCCGATATTTAAAAATGCAGTAACAAAAATATAAAATGGAAAGCACTGAGACATAAATCCATACTTGATAAACTACTGGAGTTCCCCATATCCCCATAAAATAAAGGAGTGCAGGAAACGTAAGCGTTACCCATGATTGGACAAATGCTATTCTACCAAGGTATTGATTTATATTCTTTTTTTGTACATTTATTACAAAGAATAAGTACCAAAGAAGTGCCCACATAAACCAAGTCAGCGCACTAACGACGTCATGAAACTGAACGAACGATACAACCATATAAAATAATGCAACAAGAGCTACCCAAAGACAAAACCATCCTAGCCCATTGCTACTCATTCCCGTAATAAAGGTAATACCTACATACAAATAAGTTAAACCAAATAGAAAAGTAGCTGCATATGAATATACAGTCCAATTACTTTGATCCGAAACCATAATGAGATAAAATGGAATGACAATTTGTAGCATTCCTATAAATAAATTAAAAACACCTGCACTTTTTTCTTCTGCTTTTCCTAACAGAACAAGACTGTTTAAAAATAAAGCTGCACCCGAAAGTAATAATCCAACATTACCCATATATAATCGTGTGAAAATCATATCTTTTCACACATTAACCTCCCCACAACACTAAATCATACCAGTGATATTGTCCCACCTATTTCAACTTGCATACGCGAGAAAAAACTATTATTTCATGCGTACTAGCATTTTCACTCGAAAGATAAGTCAGACTTCCTACCTTAAAACAGAAAGAAAGCCAAAGAATACGATCACTGTATCCTATAACACACTTTGAAAACGATACCATCATCATAACAATATTGACTGTAAAAATAAATGATTAAAATATAACAAAAGAAAGAAAAGTACAGTTCCACTTTTGAACACCGTACTTTCCCCTCGTTATCTCAGCCAATTTACAACGTCTTCAGCAACTTCATTCGGTCGATCCCAGTGCATTAAATGCCCCGTTTCTTTGTACAACTTAGCCGTTATATCAATATGTTTCTTAAATTCAGCAACTTGCAACTCTCTTATTTTTAAATAATCATGCGGAAGATCACAATACAATAGGAGGATGTCACTCTTAACATTGTCCAACCTCAATGTTTTATAAACTGTATGCTGGAACTTAATTACACCTCTAGCAGTATCACCAGTCTCATGCCATCTCACTTTACCATCTTCTTCTCGCATTAAATCATTAACAGCACTTTCTATTAATGGTGACCATCTGCTGTAAGCCTGTTTTTCTGATTGGAGAAATTCTTCTTTACTATCAAAGATATATTCATCAAAGTCTTTTTCATAGTGGGTAATTTCCTCTTCTAACGAGCGTGGTGGAACATCCCCTTCTTTCGCCTCTTTATATAATTCCGCAAAATAATTCTTATTCATCTCGCCATGATGATAACCACCATCTAAAAGAACCATTTTACGAACCTTTTCAGGACATTCCGCTGCGTGGTGAAGCGCAACACTTGCTCCCCATGAATGTGCTAATATATGAAATGTGTCTCTTCCAATCTTCTCGAGTAATGCTACTACCCAATTTGTTAAATGAGATGCACCAAAATCTTCATCTTTCTCAAAACCGGATGTTTTCCCATGTCCAGGTAAATCAAACGATATAACATGATATTTATCTTGTAATAGTTCAGCTATCTCTATAAAACTAAATTTTGTACTTCCTAAACCATGAAAACAAATAATTTGAGGATTATTTTTATTTCCCCATTCACAGACACTTACTTTATAACCATTACACTCTACAAAAAATTGGTCCATTTTCTTCTCCTCTATTTCTATATAAATTCAAATGAAAAAGAATTTCCAATGAAAGTATTGAGATATATTTTCCTTTACACTAACATAAAGGTATAATATAGTTAAGTAAACTTAACTAAACTGTATGTTAAAACGAAAAAATTGCGTACACTGCAATAACAGAATAATCGGAGGAAGGATACGATGACTAAGTCTTATAAAGAAGTAATTAACGAAATGAATCAGGCCTACAATGAATTCTACATTTTACTATCTCATGAGCTAAAGGATGAGTTCGGTCTTACAGGACAGCAAGAGAGCATGATATTCTATATTAATTTAAATAAAGACACTACTGCGAACAACATTGCGACCACTTTTAATATATCCAAAAGTGCTGTCAGTCAAGTTTTATCTAAATTGGAAAAGCGCAATATGATTTCAAAACAAGTAAATCCTAACAATAAACGTGAGTATTTCCTTACACTTGGTCCGAGTGGTAGCGATTATATAGAACGGATGTCTCAGCTAGATGATGTACTTATTGAGAAATACTTCTCGAAAATTGATATCGAAGCCTTCCAGCAAATGACCGATACCTTACTTAAAATAAATAAAATTATACGGGAAGAAAAAAAGAAGAACATGGAGTCTGAAAGATGGAATTAGTACAGCAGTTTATAACAGACTATGGTTACCTCGCTATTTTTTTAATGCTTGTTCTTGGAATTATCGGATTACCAATCCCTGATGAAGTCATGATGACAGTCGTAGGTTACTTTACGAATATTCATGTCCTGAATTATGAGCTTTCCATTTTAGTCAGTTTTATCGGAGCGCTGTCGGGTATGCTGATCAGTTACATGATCGGCAAAAAGGCTGGGCGTCCTTTTATTGAGAAATACGGAAAATGGATCGGTTTGAAGGAAAAGAGAATACTCAAAGTTGAAAAATGGATGGAGAAATACGGATCCTATTCTCTTATTTTCGGGTATTTCATTCCAGGCTTCAGACATATAACCTGTTACCTTTCAGGGATTAGCAAAATGAAATTGAAAACTTATATGTTGTCCGCTGCTATCGGTGCATTTTTATGGTGTTTCACTTTTATTACGATCGGCAGGGTTATAGGCGTTATTCATGAGTAAGAAACTTGATACCGGTGTGTGCGGTACTCCGTATGTAATTAAAACATATTTTTCTGTACAAAAAAAGAGTGCAAAAATTGCACTCTTTTTACTAATTTTCATTAGAAATCGAAGTTATCAGGATCTGGACCAACGCGGTGATTTTCGTTTAATGCATCGATTTTTTCCATATCTAAAATTGAAACAAAAAGACTTTCGAACAAAGTCTTACTTATAAAAGCTCCGTAGACAAGAGAAAGTAAAAAACGAATTACAACAACCTAACAAGCAATCAACCTATTTATCACTACGTCTAAATCCAGCGTTAATCGCGTCTTGTTCTGTACAGAACCACTTTTCACCTTTTCTTTCATCAACCTTGGTGCGGTTGTAATATGCATCACCTGGTAAATGATAAATTTTTTCATGTGTTTTAGTATTGATGTTTCCTTTAATTTCACATTTTCCATTCGTATTCACTGAGTTAGATGAGGCCTGTTGTTTCTTTTGCTCTTCTTGTCGCGCATTGGCTTGTGCTTCCTGCTGTGCTTTAGCTTCCGCCTCTTGTTTTGCCTTAGCTTCCGCTTCCTGTTTTGCTTTAGTTTCTTCTTCCTGCTTTGCTTTAGCTTCTGCTTCTTGTTTTGCTTTAGTTTCTTCTTCCTGTTTTGCTTTAGCTTCTGCTTCTTGTTTTGCTTTAGCTTCTGTTTCCTGTTTTGCTTTAGCTTCTGTTTCCTGCTTTGCTTTAGTTTCCGCTACCTGTTCCGCACGGGTCTCCTTTGCTGTTGCAGACTCCATCCCAAATCCCACTATCGAATAAACGATTAATACAAGTATTACATAGCTAAAAACTCCAAATATCTTGCCAATAAATGATTTTCTATTAAAAAAGAATAATCTATTCCTCACTAAAAAGATGTTTGCAATAGGCACTAATACGAGTAAAAAGAGTAAAATCCATGCTAAAGTATGTACAAATGAATCCCATAGAGTTGGCCCTGTTGATATCTCTGTAATAAGGACCAAAAAGAATAGAACATATGCTATCGAAGCAATTATTTTATTTCTTTTGTTTCCAGAACGAAAACCAATAATCTTGCTAGTAAACTTCATTTCCCCACTCCTTGATTTAATTTATGATTGTATACAAAATTCATAATATCCAAATCTATAAATTAAAATTGTCTTTCCAATCTACAAGTCGCCGCAATGCCAAGCAAAAAGCACACTGCCACTTTCTTCCTATCTTTGTTTGAACATTGCATGTAGTAGAAATAGGCACTGACCGCTCCTACTCATGGCCAGATGCTCTTGCCCCGCAAAAAAGAAAAAGGTTTTATATCAAGTTTTTAATTTAGATTTATATAGTATAGCATTTAATCTCTTAAAATCTTACTATATTTACATTTTTTGCATTAAAAATGTAAATATGATTTGTAAAAAACAAAAAAGGCAGTTCTATTAAAACAAAAACTACAGTATTTGCTTTCCACAACTTAAATGTGCATTTTGTTTAAGATTAAAACAATGATACTACGTCAAGAAAATAGACACAGATTTCCCTACAAAATTCAAAAGAATTCTAAGCAAATTGATTATAAAATTGTTGTTCGTATTCATTTGGTGTACAGTAATCAACCGTCGAATGAATCCTCTTAGAATTATAGAAGAATTCTATGTATTCAAAGAGTGATTTTCTCGCTTCATTTCTTGTTTTATATCGGTTTTGATACACAAGTTCACGTTTCAGAATCCCATGAAAAGATTCAATACATGCGTTGTCGTAACAATTGCCTTTTCGACTCACACTACCAATCATCCTATATTGATTTAATAGTTTTTGATACTTATTTGAAGCATATTGCACGCCACGATCAGAATGATGAACCAATCCTTTTTCTGGTTTCTGTCGATTGTAAGCCATTTTTAATGCCCGAATTACTAACTCTTTTGTTATCGTTTTATCCATTGGCCATCCAATGATTTTACGTGAATATAAATCCATTACGCTCGCCAAATACAACCAGCCTTCATTGGTTGAAATATATGTGATGTCCGTCACCCAAGACTGATTTGGTTTGTTAGCCTGAAACTGGCGATTCAATTTATTTTCGCTTACTGGATGTTGATGCTGAGAGTTCGTTGTAGCTTTATATTTTTTGACCGTACAGGACTTCCAATGATTATTCGTCATAATACGAGAAACTGTGCGTTCACTGACTTTTATACCACGTTTGTTTAATGTTTTGGCAATCTTGATACTGCCATATCGCTGTTTATACTCTAAGTGCGTTTGTAAGACCTGTTGCGTTAACTTTTCATGCTTTTTTTGCCGATTACTTTTCGGGCGTTTTAACCATTTAAAATAACCACTTTTTAAAACTCCCAAAACAAAGCACATCTTCTCCATTCGGTAATGGGAGCGATTTTTTTGAATAAATTCATACTTTACCGAGAGCTTTTCGCGAAGTAGTGCATCGCCTTTTTTAAGATTTCATTTTCTTCCTGTAGATCCCGCAACTGTTTTTGTAAGGTGGTTTAAGCACAAAAAAATAGACATTGATTGCTAGTATGAATGAAAAACTAAATTCCACTTGTTTTTCACTCATATTAGTTAAACTCCTTTATACTCAATGAAAGCCTTTTGTAACATTTACGACAGTCTTTTGTAATGTTTATGAAAGTCTTTTGAAAGATGTTTAAAGTAAGATAAAATTATTGCTAATATATACGCAAACTACCTTATCAACTGTATATTAGCTTTCTATTACCCTAATTGGGAATTGAATCATTTTTTGAATTTTGAGCAAGATATGAGTTTCAAAGTACATTTATTTGTTATAAGCATTGTCTACTTAAACAAGTACTGTTAAAACAAATGATTGAAAATGAATTGTTAGAAAGATAAGATCGATCAAACCGAGCTCCCCCAAGCTCTTTTGAATATAACAAACCCCACAGAAAACATTCTTGTTCTCTGTGGGGTTTGTTATGTTTTATGTTTCTTCTTCAAACAAGTGATTCTGTTTTACAATGTAACTTTAGGAGATAATTTGCGCAGTTTTTTAATGATAAATTGCATATGAGAAGAAAAAATGTGAATTTAAAATGTAGTTTGATAAATTAAAACAAAGTCTGATCATTCATAAAAAAGATTGATAAGAATTCCCTTAAAAAATAGAGTGAAATTGAATATTTATTCCATTTTTTTATTGGCTCATTATGTCACTTTATGATATATTATTTTTAGATATATCATAAAGTGGCATAATGAGGTAGGGAGAAAATGAAATCATTAGAACAATTAACTGATTCTGTATTTTATATTATGGCAGGATTTACAAAGCCAAGACATGGCTATGCAGTCATGAGTTTGATTGAGGAGTTAACAAATGGGAAAGTAATCATTGGACCTGCATCACTATACACAATTATTAAAAAGTTAATAAACGAATCCTACATTGAATTATTTGATGCTTCAGATTCGCGTAGGAAGGTATATGTTTTGACAGCTAGAGGTAGAGAAGTGTTGGAACAAGATATTTTGAGACGTAAAATGATGCTTGATTTTGCTGAAAACGGATTAAAAGGGGAGAACTAAAATGGGGAAAACAAAATATATAATGTCAAATGGAATTGCTTTTTCAGAAGAAAAAGATTTAAAAAAGCTAAGAAAGTATGCTGCAAAAGGATGGATTGTGAAACGTTTTAAACGAATGGGATATGAATTAGAAAAGGGCGTTTCTGAAAACACTATTTTTAGTCTTGATATAAGATCATTAGAAGAAAATGAATTAGGGGAATATATTGAAATGTTTGAATTGGCAGGTTGGAAATATGTTTGTTCAAGTTATTATGGTGTGCACCTATTTAAGGCCAAACCTGGTACAAAACCAATTTATACAGATAAAGAAACAAAACAGGAGAAAATAAAAATACTTAGACAACCAGTTATGTCAGCAGGTGTAATTAGTATGGTCATGTCGATTGTAAGTTATTTAGTTCATTCGGTAAGTTCAGGGGTATTAAGTACAACATTTTCGATGGTTTTTTTATTTTCCCTTGTCATTACTATTCCAATGTTAATGACATTAATGGCGACCTACTACCATTCTTTTCAAACAAAATAGTATAGAAAGAGAATTTCTAAGTTTATAAACAAATGGTAATTATTGCGATTTATTTGCCCGTCAAAATAATCAATCTTTTCTATAAAACCTTTGAGAGTTAAGCTATACCCCCCCTTATATTTCGATCAATCTTTGTTCAAAATATAAGGGATTCTTTTTATGATAAAATGAATGTTTTCGCAACCTTTTAATCGGACTTTATTTTAAATTAACAAAAAGAACTCAAGGAGAGATTACACTCTATTCTTGAGTTCTTTTTGGATACGATAAACCGTTGGTCTTGTCACACCATTTTTTTCAGCAATATTTTTTATAGGTAATCCTGAACTTAACATTTGCACGATTTGATAATAGACAGCTTGTTTTTACGGATCTCGTGCATCTGGTCCATAAAAGATTGGTCGCCCTTGATAAACCCCTTTTTCTTTCGCAATTTTTATTCCTTGTGCTTGTCGTCGTTTACTTTCTGTTCGTTCCTTTTCAGCAATCATAGCTGTAACAGTAAAACCAATAATATGAACTTCCCGTTGTGTATTTATCGTAGAAAGCGTAGAGATTGCAAAATAAAAGGATTGTCCAAAGAACAGTAGAGAATACTAATGAACCAAAGCTTTGCATGTTGACACCTCGTGTTTTAAATATTAGAAATTACGCTGTCATTTTATATTTTTATAAATAAATATAAAACATACTTTTAATAATTATTATAAAAAATGCATAATTGAATCAATTTCATAATTGATTCAATTATTTTATAAAACATATTTTGTAATGAAATAGCCAAATTCATATCCTGTTTTTATGAGTCCGGCTCCGAATATTATGTATAAAGAATATTTAATAAACGGGTTTTCTTTTAAAAAAAGTTTTAGATTATTCATTTTGAATCCTCCATGTTAAAAGTATTTTTTTGTTAGGAAAATATGGACAATCTTAGTGTGTTATATAATATAAAAGTTTTCCTAGTTCTTTACCTATATTTTCGGATAAGAGGTATCCCCACACAATGATATTTGCTATTATAAATATTTTGAGAGTATGGTGTTTGTTTAAGAAAGATAAAGTATTATAAATCATGTTTTGCATTATTATTCTTCTTATTTATGTATATTAATTAATAGATTACCATAATTGTGGGATTTTAGTATATTTATTTAATACAGAATGTATCTATATATAACTGACTTGTCTTTTCGACATGTGGTTTAATGCAACCCAAGCCGGCGAAGCACGGCTTGGGGAGTGATAGCGATGTCTGATAAAAAGTCTTGTACTGATTCTTTAATGGACGCTTGT
>NZ_JAMBOP010000039.1 GCF_023715645.1 Bacillus cytotoxicus
AATGGATTTGGACAGGTTACCACCTAACTCCATCTATTATAAAGGACTTTTTCTATGCGTAAAATAAAATAACGAAAGATTTTGAGTATTTTTGAAACTCGGGATATTTTAATGCAACACTAGTGATATAAATTAAATTAAACATTGTCTTGCAAACCTCTCTTATCGCCAATTTTCCTAAAGCACATTTCCTTATGAAAGCGATTTGAATGATGATTTTGCTATTGAATTTGAAAGTGTAAAAAATAAGTTCAACTTATATACTTTGATTTTTCAAAACACAAATGACTACTATGCTATGTAGAATACAGCAAGCATGCCTGCTCTTTTTTTAAACCTCACATGTGGCAGGAAAGCTTCTATGCACGCCCAGACGCTCTCGCCCTCCCCTAAAAAAGAGAGGCTGTCGCTCTTTCAATTTGTATCTATAATTAAATTGTTTCTCTCCATTTCTCTGCATGTTTCTCTATCATTTTTATTAGCGTCTTCATCGCTGGCGTCAACCATTTACTTTTATGATACGCCAGTTCAGTTGTAACAAAATCATCACTATGCATCCATGGCAGGGCGATTAACTTTCCACGTTCAATTTCTTCTTTAACTGTAATAAATGGTAAATACGATAATCCTAACCCACACATAACAGTTTGCTTAATTGCCTCTATACTCCAAAAATGAATACGTGAACAACTAACCCCTTCTTCTTTTAACCATTTTTCTAGTAAGTCTCGATAACTTCCTGGCTCTGTAAGCAATAACATTTCTCCTTCTAAATCAGCAGGAGTAACAATTTTTTGCTTCGTTAATGGATGGCTTGGCGGAGCAACAAGTACAATTGTTTCCTTAACAAGCGAACGAGTGACAATATCTACACCTAGTTTTTCTGGATTAGTAAATAAAGCAAAATCAAACTTCCCTGACTTTAATTCATTATGCAACTCCTGGCTTTCTGATGGCTGTAAAATGATATGGACTTGCGGATACTTCTTTTTAAATTCATATAAAATAACAGGCAATCGATATATCATTAAAGACTCATTTGCCCCAATACGTATCGTTCCTGATGGTTTACCATTCATCTGAGATGATTCTAGTGCCTCATTTGATAATGCCAATATTTTCTGCGCGTAAGAAAGCATATGCCCACCTACTTCAGTTAAAACTACCTTTTTACCAAGGCGATCAAACAACGGGCTTCCAATTTCTTCTTCTAAAAGTTGAATATGATTTGTGATAGTTGATTGTGTATACCCAAGTCTTTCTCCGGCCCGTGTAAATCCACCGCTCTCTGCTACAATAATAAAAGTTTTTAAATGACGCAGCTCCATAATAATGCCTCCTGTTGTACAATCATTATTTCATCCTCAATAGCATAAATTACGGTTTATGTATGTATAAAGATCACAAGGTTTCGTATCATCAGCTTATTGTTATAAATACATTTCCATCATTATGAAAAGTAATATGAGGAAAATAAATCAAATAAAAACTTTTCTAGAACACCTATGAAGCTAACTATTCTAATTGAAATAGTTAGCTTCATAGGTAAACTTTATACATTCTTAATCTTTCACATTTGAATTTAAAACGAAAGAAAATCGAAAACAGTCCTGTACACTCACCTAATCTCTATTATATATTTATGGTGAAAATAAATAAAATGAATTATTTTAATAGAAATCATTCGAAAAAATGATGGATGAATAGATATAAATACAAATTAAAAACTTGACATAAACCCTTTTCTTTTTAGATGGTCGAGAGCGTCTGACCATGGGTAGACGTAGCCAACTCCATTTTCTTCCACGTGGGCTGTTCAAACAAAGAGAGGAAGAAAGTAGAAAGTCAAGTTGGATTTATATAATAAATAAGAGTCCAGTTCAGTTCACACACTTCACCATATTTTTAAACCTTCTATATGCTTAAAAGATGCTCACTCCATCAGCAATTTTCAACTCGAAGTTTATGTTAATCTCTAACATAGCTAACTTTACCATTTCCTTGTCAGATTGTTACATTTACAAACCACACAATCATCTGGTATTATTACCTGGCACTTAAAATTGGTCATACCAATCTATTAAACATGAAAAACAACTTAACTTATATAAATCCAACTTGATTTTTCAACACAGAAATTGTTGCTATGCAGAATACAACATGCCCACTACTGGCGTGCTCCTTTTGGTTAAAACCTTGCATGTGGCAAGAAAAATCCCTGACCGCTCCTATGCGCAGCCAGACGCTCTCGTCCTCCCCTAAAAAAGGAGGTTTTATGTCAGTTGTTCAACATGGTTTTATATATTTAAATCTACGTTTATGTTCCGGCCATAATTGGTGCCTTATTACTAGTGATAACAACATTCTAGTAAAACAAATTTTTACCATAGACTTGAAAGGGGCATACTTTTGCAAACAAAAAAAGTTTTTGAGAAAAAAACGATTATATTCATTCATGGATTAGTTGGAAACCGCCGCGCATTTAAAAAAGAATGTAAACTATTTTCATCATCTTATAATATCATCACGTATGACTTACTTGGCCATGGTGATGACAAAGGACAAGCCATTGATTTTTCTTTAGATCGATTAGTAGAACAATTGTCAGATTTATACGAAAAAGAAGGGATCCAGCAAGCTCACATTTGTGCCCTAAGCTATGGATGCTATATTGCTACTATATTTGCTCATAAGCACCCTGAAAAAGTATTAAGTCTTTGCCATATTGGAGGCCATTACAATAACCCCTCTAAGTTATTTAGTGTCTTTCAAAAGTTTTGGGACAAACGAAATCATGAGTACTCTTCTTGGCTTTATCAGTATGCAAGTACTATATTTCCAAGTGGCATTCTAAAAGCAAGCCCATTTGCGATCGTTTCCAAAAATATATACTATCGATTTGGATTACAATTACACAGATCTATTATTCGTGAGTCACTACGCCATCGTTTAGAATTCGATTTAAAATCCCGATTACGAGAACTAACGCAACCGATTTTATGGGTAATGGGAGAACATGATCATCTCTATAAATCATGTTTATTTGATTTAAAATCCATTCTTCCAAATGTTTCATATAAAGAAATCCCATTAGCTGGTCATGCTGCAAATATCTTTCGCCCAAATTATTTTTACGATTTGTACTCTCAATTTTTACAAGGTGCATCAAAATGAATGTGGTTTTATATACATTCATTTTGATTTACTACCATACAAATCTTTGCTTTAGAGGATACAACATGTCCACTACTCGCTTTCTCTCTTTGTTTTAAATCTTGCATGTGACAGAAATAGGCACTGGCCGCTTCTATGCATGGTCAGATGCTCTCGTTCCTCTAAAAAGAAAAGGGTTGTTATGTCGTTGTTTCAAGTTCTATTTATATATAAAGGATTGATCATTTATAATATAGTTTGCTTAAAATCATCCCTCCTCAATAGGTCCTTAGAGGTAAGATGATTTTTTTATTGCATATTTATCCCGCTATTCGCGAGCAGTAAGACCCCTGCTGATGGAAGTTTCACTTTATGTTAATTTAACTATATTAATTGTTTAGATGCCTTCTTGCCCGAGGATTAAGTAAGTTTGTCAAGTTAGGCAAGGGAAATGATTCCAGGTTGGTGAATATTTAAGTACAGCTAAAAAGTGACAGCAAGAAATGAAGAGTGATTATTTTTGACTGTCAGCTGATTGTAAAATTGAAGAGGGGTTGTTCCTTGATGACAAATAGTAAAATGAACCCTAAGGTTGATGAATTTTTAAACGCTGCCAATAAGTGGACGGAAGAATATGAAAAGTTAAGAAATATCGTTCTTGACTGTCAGCTAACCGAAGAATTTAAATGGATGCATCCTTGTTACACGTTTGAGAAAAAAAACATAGTTTTAATACATGGATTTAAAGAATATTGTGCGCTTCTGTTTCACAAAGGTGCTTTGTTACAGGATGCACATGGGATTCTAATCCAACAAACGGAGAATGCACAAGCGGCGCGTCAGATTCGGTTCACCAATGTGAAAGAAATAGTTGAAATGGAAAGCATCTTGAAAGCCTACATTTATGAAGCCATTGAAGTTGAAAAATCCGGTTTAGAAGTGAAGAAGAAAGAGCATAAAGAATTCATAATTCCTGAAGAACTTCAAAATAAATTCGATGAAATGCCTACTTTTAAAACTGCTTTTGAATCATTGACACCGGGACGACAAAGAGCATACATTTTTTATTTTTCTCAACCAAAACAATCCAAAACTCGAGAGTCAAGGATTGAAAAAAATAGCCAGAAAATTCTCGATGGAAAGGGATTAAATGATTGTACTTGTGGGCTATCTCAAAAGCCGCCCAACTGTGGTGGCTCACACAAGTCATTGGATAAGAAAAAATAGTAATCAAACTTTATTACAAAAAAACACATAAAATATAATAAAGAGAGTCGCATACTCATGCAACTCTCTTCTCATTTGGAAACTATATTTAAGTAAAATCAAATAAAAAGGCAATCAATCTTCTATTAATTTACTTATTTATACTCTTCACTACAAGCGAAGTATACGCCTCTCCCCCTGCTTTCGTCAAATGAACTCCATCTGGTTCAAAATATTCCTTCTTCCCAGCACTTGCTGAATACCAATCAACAAGCGTAATGTTTGAGAATTTTGACGCTGTTTCTTTTAACTTGTTATTCACTACTGATTCCCACGGACGCGGCACTCTTGTATTTACCAATATAACTTTACGCTCATTACCTATTGATTGCATTAATGATGTTATTTGCTCCGTCGTAAATGCTCCGTTTGTACCCAATCCGATAATAACACACTGACCTAAAGTACCCTCTTTTTTCATTCTGCCAACCGCTGCGGTCGCTTCAGAAAATTGCCTTCCAATCTTTGCATCAATATTAATATTAGGAAATGCATTTTTTAAGTTTGGAGTGACATCGATCATAATTGAATCTCCAATAGCTGTAAACGTCGCAGATTCTTTAGACTCCGTTGAATGAACTTCTTCTTTGTTTTCTGCTGGTTTAACTGCTGACTCTTCCAAAATAACATCTGGATGTTTAAGTTGATCTTTTTGTTCCGTTTGTACCGACTCTACTTTATTGCTATCACTCTCTTTTGCTTTACCTGCCGTTGATAAACCAAAACTTGCTGTCACTGTAATAAAGATTGCAAGCGCCAAGACGAACTTACCACCTAACGCTAAGTTTCTTATTCTATAATTTTGCAAACGAAAGTTCTTCAATGCACCTTTTCGAATTGGATTTTCGATAAATTTCCATGAAATTTGCGCCATAAACAAAATAAGAAAAAATTGAAATATAGCTCTTATAAGATGAAATTCTCCAGCATTTCCTTGCGGATTTGTCAATGTGATAATCGGATAATGCCAAAGATATATTCCATAAGATCGAACACCAATCCAGCGTAAAGGTCTAAATCTTAAAAACACACTAATACGGCTAGCTGGATGAGCAAGATTTGCTACTAGTATTGCAGTAGCAATCGATAAAAGGAACATTCCTCCGCGGTATAAGAAAGGATCATATTGATTCGTCTTCCAAAACATAACAAGAATCACAATAAGAGCTATCCCGCCAATCACATCAAGAACGAGACGAGCCTTTGGAATAATTTTCCCAGCCAGTCTACTGCTCGGCCAAATAAAAGCAAGTGCTGCACCAATCAGCAAGGAAAACGCTCTTGTATCAGTACCATAATAAACTCTACTTGGATCGGCCCCTGGTACATAAATCATCGCCATCGCGATAGCTGAAGCAATCGCTCCAAGAAAAATAAATAAAGTTAGACGTGACTGTTTTTTCACATAAAAAAGTCCTAAGCCAATGATAATCGGCCAAACCACATAAAACTGTTCCTCGACAGCTAACGACCAAAAATGATTAAGCGGAGAAACTGTAGCAAAGCTCTCAAAATATGATAATTTGTGATAAATATACCACCAGTTACTAAAATAAAATAAAGCTGCTACTGAATCTCCACGCATTTTCCCAAGTAATGAGCTATGTGAAATGGTAACCCACGCTAAGGTTATAACAAGCATAACAAGCATTCCTGGAAGCAATCTCCTAGCCCGGCGCAACCAGAAATCCTTTAAGTCAATTCTCCCTGTTCTCTTCCATTCAACAACAAGAATATCCGTAATTAAATAACCCGAAAGCACAAAAAACACAGTAACACCCAAAAATCCTCCAGGCAACCAGTTAAAATTGATATGATACAAAATAACACCTAATATAGCTAGACCCCTTAGACTGTCTAATCCAGCTATATAACGACTACTTTTCTTTACTGGTGTGGGCATTTATAGTCACCCCCATCTTTCTCTAAAAACCATGTGAAATATTTACATTATAAAATTCTATCAGTTTACACTTAACAAGTATAAACGAAATTCATAAGAAAAGGGTTACAAAAATTGTACATTATCTTAATAAACATGCCTATCTTGTATAAGAATGCACACAATAGATAAAATTTTACCATATCAGCTATAATTATAAAATTGTTTATGTAAATATAATTATTTTTTCATTATACTTCTTTAACTCAAGAATAGCGTATGAAACTCTTCAAAAATCATTAATTAATAAAAATAGTCTAAGTCAAAACACATGACTTAGACTATTTTTGCACAAATAATGCTTTACTAATTTAATTCTCTATACTTCTTTTTTGCAATTAAAATAATTTGCAGCCCAATCGCAATTATTAATATATAAGCTGTAAAATACGGCAAATCTGAAGGATTTATTTCATTTTCTAAAAATATACCATTTACTAGTGTTCCCATTGAACCAGCAAAATAATTAATAGAACTAAGCAAAGCAATGGAAATAGTAGCATGTTCTGGACTTATTTCAATTAATGTTTTTTGTTGAGTCGCTAAACCAGCCCAGCCAGTCGCTCCCCAAAGAATTAAACAGACTGCTACCAAAATTGCTCTGTGCTGAAGAATCCCCATACATATTAAAGATAAAAACATGATAACCATTAAAAATATTAATATGATTTTAGGCTTCTTATAGAAATCCATCATATATCCAATAATCAAACTGCCTCCTATGCCACCAATCCCCCACATCCATATAAAGACTACGGATTTTTCAAATCCATAAGAAGCTATTATTAAATCTAAGTAAGTATATAAACCTAAGCTACAAAAACTGAGTATCATCGTTATAAACATAATCATTGAAATAGCTTTGTTTTGAAACATCGATAGCCGCTCTTTTAATGTTGGTAAATGTGTTGATTGTATAACCGGAAACTTAAACCACAGTCCTAATATTCCTACCACACCGATTACATTAATAAACCATATTGTCATTCGCCATCCGTAAATGTCCGCAATATATATACCGATTGGAACACCTATTACCGTTCCTGCACTCATTCCAAATAATATCATTCCTAGTGCTCTACCTTTTTTGTTATCATGAACGGATACAATTGCTGCCGATGAAGCAAATGGCGAATACAAACCAGCGCCTATACCTGCTATTCCTCTTGAGATTAATAACATAATAAAATTGTTAGTAATTGCACTTACTACATTAGCAAACACGAAAATAGACAACGCTATTAATAATATGTGTTTTGCATTCGTTTTACTCATTATTGAAGCAAACAAAGGGGCTGCAAGTGCATAACATAGTGTAAATATACTTACAGCCTGTCCAGCCTTCCCTATAGATACATCAAACTCATCCGCAATATTTGGTAAAATTCCTGCCATTACATAAGCATCTACTCCTAACGCAAACATTCCTATTGTTAATAAAAAAATCTTTCTCAAACTCATCACCCTCTTATCAATTATTCCTTTTTCTATCTTAAGGTGTATAATGAGATTAGTGAAATTAATATTTAGCATAGGAGGCATGAAATAAACTCATGACTATAGCAAGATACGAGGTACTCCAAAAGGTAGTTGAACTAGGAAATTTCACAAGAGCAGCTGAACAGCTTAACATGACACAATCCGCAGTAAGTCATGCTATTTCTAGTTTAGAAAAAGAATTTGGTTACCCTATATTACACCGAAATAAACAAGCAAAGATTCAAAAAACTGCTTTTACAGATCGTATCCTTCCCCATATACGACAAATTTTAAACAGCGAAGCCATTATAAAACAAGAAATATCTCTGCAAAACAATCAACTAGCGGGAACTTTAAAAATAGGTGCATTTACAAGTGCTGCCGCTCAAATCTTACCAAAAATGCTATCACAATTTAAAGAGAACTATTCAGAGGTTAAAGTAATACTATTTGAAGGTACTTACAAAGAGATTATAGAGTGGATTCATAACGGCACTGTAGATATTGGATTCATTATAGAAGAAGATACAAAAAAACAATTTCAATCCATACCTATTACAAAAGATGAAATTGTCTTAGGATTACCGAAAAATCACCCTCTCGTTAAGGAGAAAACAATTGATATAAAGGCTATTGCTAATATGGATTTTATTATGCCAAAGGGCCATTATCAATCATTAGTTGTAGAAAATTTATCTGCTCATACAGTGTATCCAAACATTATATTAGAAGTAATCAATTGTGAAACGATTGTGAATATGATTTCGCAAAATATTGGGATTAGCATGGGGCCTGAACTATTTTTTAAGTCTCATAAAAACATTGAAATAAAAAAACTAAAACAAAAAAAACATCGGCAAATTAGCCTTGCATTTAAAGAAAAAACTCCTATCATAAACGCCTTTTTAGTATGTAATCAATTGTAGTAATATACACCTGACCATAAATAATGCGCTTACGGCCAGGTGTATATTCACTTTCGCTTCATTTGTTTTGCTAATAATTGTTTTACCTCGTTATATGATAAACCAGAGTTTTTATTCAGCCTCTTCACTTCATCAATATCAGTACCGACAATTGTATACTTTTTCTCCTTGTTCATACTGCACATCCTTTTTCAAAGAATTAACGTATACTACGTTTATGTAAATAAAACATTGTTTTCGTATTTATTCCCTAAAGTTAGAACTCTTACCCATTTGCTGCATTTCCAATTTCTCGCTCGATTTAAAAAGGTGTTACGACATAGCGTAACACTTTCTTTCCGAATATAAAAAAGTTCTATACTAATAATTAGCGCAATCCTATATTCTCTAATAAGTAAAGAACTTTTTTATATTGTTGTTGGTTTGTAATAAATTTTCATTTCAAACCCATATTTCTATTCATACACGAGTCGATAATTAAGTAATTCGCAAAAAAGAAATTTTCAAATCACTCTATATTCCTTCCCATAGTCTCCTTACTTTCATTATATTTTCATAGTTTCTTTTAAAAATTCTATACTATAACAATAATTAATCATTTTTTTAATATGAGTCTTATTTACATCTGGCCATTCAAACCCAAGATTTTTCAGAATTAATACGGTTCTATCAGAAGCCACAGTAATTAGAGCTGTTGTAGACTGCTCTAAAATCTGTGAATGAAGAAGTAAATTTTCAACAAATTCACTTAATTCTTTATTTTGATACATGTCATAAAGGTAATCTAAAAATTGATGTAGAGGTCTAGAAGTAAGTAAAAGACCATTTTCATTCAAGAAATTTTTCAAATCATTTAAACTAATAAATTTATGATTAAATACATGGTAAATTTGATTAGTTATTGTATTTTGAAATATTAATAGAGTAACTGCTTTACTTACATAATCTACAAAAGAAAAATCTAGTGTTTTAGACTCCACATGAGGAAATTCACCAAGGCTGATGAGTGATTTTATTACCTTATAAAATCCATTTTCATTTATATTTTCTTGGAATAAGCCAGTATCTGACTGGCAAACAAGATTGCCGACACGATAGATGTTTGTATGCAATCCCCTTATTCTTGCCTCTATTATCTTTTTCTCTGATTCAATCTTAGTTTTGATATAATAATTCTCTACTACTTGCCCTACGTCTAAATCATTTTCAGTAAATAAATAAGTCTCCTTACCATTAATGTTACCGCTAGCAATACTTATCGTTGAAATATGATGTACATCTTTGATTCTTTGGAAGAACGCGAACTCAAGCAAGCGTTCTGTCCCTTGAACATTTATCTCATAAAACTCCTCATAGTGACCATAATGTTTCACATTAGCTGCGGAATTCACCACAGAATCTATTATGCCCGCTAATTCTATATACTCCTGTTCAGACAAACCGAATTTATCTTGCATAAGATCTCCATTTACGATAAATATTCTATGTTGATATTTATTAAAGAAATCGGAACCAAAATAAAAAGAGATTTTATTATAAAGTTTATTTTCAGCCTCTTTTTGATTTATCTCTCTTATAAGTACATATATGTTACTATTTGTATCTTTAATAAGGTTTTGAAGAAGATGAATACCTAAATATCCAGTTGCTCCCATTAACAGAATATTCGAATATTTATCCCCATCAAAATATACCTGTAAGCTACTGTATTTATCACAAGTAGCCATATAAGTTTCCTGTTCTTTAACCATACTATTAACCTGATGGCTTTCTCGGGCTCCTATAATCAAATCCTTTGCCTCTTCAAATTTATTCTTTAGATGATCTTTTTTGTAAGTGATATTCTCAGCTAACGATGCAATCGTTTGATGCTCATACAAATGATTAATATCTACTTCAAAATCAAGTGACATATTTGTAACAAGTTTGATGGCCTCCAAAGAATTACCACCCAATTCAAAAAAATTATCCATTACACCAACATTTTGTAATCCTAATACTTCCTTCCACCTAGAAGCTATTAAACGTTCTACATTATTTCTAGGTGCAACAAAGTTATCATTCAAGGTTAAAATTTCTTTAGGCTCAGGTAATACATTCCTATCTATTTTCCCATTTGTTGTCAAAGGCATTTCGCTTAATTTTATAAAATACGACGGTATCATATAATCAGGTAAATATTGTTTGAGTCTTTCTCTCAACTCGTTTACTTTGTAATTTTTTTCTGACACATAATATGCACATAAATATTTACTTTCAATATCCCTTTTATCTAATACTATTACTTCTTTTACTCCTTCAATTTCCAATAATCTATTTTCTATTTCTGTCAGCTCTATTCTGAATCCTCTTATTTTAACTTGATGATCGATTCTTCCTAAAAACTCAATGTTACCATCTGGTAACCATCTTGCTAAATCTCCCGTTTTGTACATTTTCTTTCCTAACTCAAATGGATTTTCCACAAATTTTTCTTTTGTTAAATCTTGATTAACCAAGTACCCTCTAGCAATTCCATCTCCACTTATGCATAACTCCCCTGCAACACCTATTGGCAGTAATTGATGATACTTGTCAACTATATAAGCCTTTGTATTACTTATAGGTTTTCCTATTGGAATTGTGTTACATTCTTCATTTTTATACTCCCATATGGTTGCACAAATCGTATATTCTGTTGGCCCATAAGCGTTAATATATCTACTGTTTTTAGAGAGTTTGCTAACCATATTTTTCTTTGCTTCACTTCCAGCTGTTATTATCAATTCAACTTTAGAATCATCAAAATCTAGTTCATTAGCTATAAATGGTGGCACTGTTAATATATTTATCTCATTATCCTTTATATATTGACTTAATTTTATTGGATTCATTATTACTTCTTCGGAAGTTATATGTAATTCTGCTCCAAGTAAAATGCTCATATATAATTCCCAAGCGAAAGCATCAAAAGATATACTTGCAAATTGCAATATCTTCTTATCAGAATTTATTTCCAAATCTCTTTTAAATGTATTTGTTAAATTAATTATTCCCTCGTGTTCTACCGCACCCCCCTTAGGATTTCCAGTTGTTCCCGAAGTATATATTACATACGCTAACTTTGTATCATTTGATATTTTATTAAGATTACTATTTTCTCCATGGAATAACTTTTCGGTATTCAAATCCATTACTTCACAACCAAACTCACCCATGTGTGCTAAACTACTTTGTGATAATACTATTTTAACTCCACTATTTTTTATCATATATTCAATTCTTTTTTGCGGATATTTAGGATCTATCGGTAAGTATGCTCCATCAGCTTTTAATACGGCCATTATTCCTATAACCATTTCTATTGACCGCTCTGTCATCACGCCAACTATTGTATCTGAGCCAACTCATTTTTCTTTTAACAATCGTGCCAAAGAATTAGCTTTTTGGTTAAGTTGTTTATACGTTAATTTTTTACCTTCATATGCTATCGCTATATTATTCGGAGTATTTTCTACTTGTTCTTCAAACAATTGATGTATTGTTTTATTTTTAGAATAATTTACTTTCGTATTATTGAACTCAACTAATAATTTTTGCTTTTCTTCATTACTTAATATTTCTACTTCTTTTATCTTTATTGATACATTTTTAGTGATAGAATTTAATACATGAGTAAAAATACTTATAATTACATTAACATCGGAGGATAATGATCTATCCCAGTAATTAAAGGTTAGCTTTATATTGTTATCATTTTTATCTATAACTAAAGTAAGCTCATTTTCACTCAAACTAAAAATAGTATCTATCTGACTTACGCTATGAATATTTTTCATACAACAATATACATTGACTTTACTATAAACATTCTTTGTTGTATAAAGCTCTTGCATATTATGAAATTGATACACATAAGCCTCTAATATTTCTTTTTTTGTCTTAATAATTTCTTCTTTAAATGCATCCTCTTGATTAATTTCGTTATATAAAACTATAAATGGGTTATTACTATCTACATCACTTGATTTAATATATTGTGGAATCCCAATGAAAAATTTTGTACTTTGAGAATATTTATTTATTACAACTTTAAGCACTGTTAATATAAGCATATGTAAAAGCATATCATCATTCTTACAGAGTTTTATTAAAAACATAGCTTTTTCTTGGTCTAATTTCAATTCAACCTGCTTTTTTTTCCTTTTATCCCTATGGAATTCTTTATTGAAGCCAACCTTATCATATTCTTCACATATAATTTTGTTCCAATATTCTTTTTCTTTCACATTATTATTCATGAACCAATTATCCCCTTTCTCATGTTTAGAATATAAACAATACATTTGTTCATATGTATATACAACTATACAAACTAACATCCATCAAGATATCGAATCCAAATATTCGTCTGGCGTTAGATAACCTATACCTCCACAAATTCGTTTATGACTATACCAACCTTTGATATAGTTAAATACTACCATTATTGCAGTTTCAAAGGCGTTCATGTTCTATCCGGTAATTTTACGCACTTTTCTGAATGTTATTGAAATAAATTGCGGACCATTATCTCTTCAAATAATAGGCTTTGTTTTCTTTTGAAATTGCTATCGCTTATACAAAGCACACTGCACACTCTGTCCAGCATCATGAATAGTAGAATGGAAACCGATAGGATAAAGAAGAAAGAGGCTTCTCCTTTGATGTAGCTCTCAAAGCTGATTTAATCTGGTAATCACACGATTGCATGCTAATTTTCTTGGATATTGAAATATTATTTCTCATTGTGAATGGAGATTATAAAGCAATACACTTTCTTATTGTTGATTTCTAAGGCATACTCCCTTTGAAGAAGAAGAAGACACAGTTTGCGATAGCGATAGACACAGCGTTGTCTGAAATTAATTCTATTAGCCATTCTTGAATTTGTTCATCTTGTTCTCTTTACAATTCTTAGTAAGAGAATAACAGGAATCGATCGACTCTCGCTTACTGATTTCTTCTTTTTCTTCTGCTAATAGTAATAAGTAGAGTGTAAAATACCTAAAATCTTTAGGGCTTTTCCAATGGCATAACCCTTTTCAATCCATTCATTCGCTACTCCAAGCGTTTCAACAAGTGCGGATTCTTCTTTTTTAGCAAGTCCCACAGAATAGCAATTTCTAAATCTTTTTCCTCTAAGAGCTTTTTAAAATGATCGTTTTCTTTCTCTAACTACTTTACCTCTCTGAAGGAGACGTAGTTCCCCCTCTATGCCCCAAATTCATTATCTTCCTGAAAAGCTTTCATCCATCAATGAACTAGATTTGAGCTGAGTTGATGTCTTTTTGCCACTAACGCTTTATTACCAATTTCCATTACTTCTTGTATCTCTTGTCGTTTAATCCCCTCCAAATATTTCTGTCTTCACATCATAAAGGCCCTCTTATTTTGGGGCCACCTCAAGTATAAACCCACTCTTAATAGGTGCCCAAATTCATTAGAGGGCTTCTACACTCAAAATCCAAAGCTTTATTAATAATCTCCGCAATTTCCTTATGCGAATCTCGAATAAAAAAATGATCTCCCTTAAAGAATTTATATTTACAACCATTTTGAACATATTTATCCCACAACAGAATATTTTCTCTAGAGATACTATCATATTCTCCAGCCAAAACTGTAACATCACAACTTATTAGTAAATTACGTGGTTTATAATTATACGCATCTATGGCTAAAAAGTCTGCACGGATACTTGGAATGATGATATCAAGAAGTTCTTGATTAGCAAAAACCTCTTCGGGAGTGCCGTTCATATTCCTTATGAAATTAATAAACTCCGAATCTGACATTTGTGCAATACCTCTCGGTTTTCTTGTAATTCCAACTGGTTCACTGGCTGCTAAAAACATATGTTGAGGCGGCTTAAATCTATTTTGTAATAGTTTATAATAAAACTCATATGCAACTATGCTGCCCATACTATAACCAAGAAGTGCATAGTTTTGGGGTTGAACTTCATTAAACCAAAGTAAAGCATCATTTACTATCTCATCAATTGTAGTAAATGTTTTTTCTGGAAAACGAGTACCCCGACCTGGAAGTTCCATAGTGACTAGCTCTACTTTTTCTGATAAAAATTCATCAATTGGATTATAAATCGCGGAAGACCCGCCTGCATAAGGGAAACATAATAGTTTTACTTTTGTCATTTTACCTCCATACCTCCGCTCTAATCACCGAAAAATATATACGATTCCAAAAATTTAATTTTTTTAGATTTTTTATAGCTCGCTGCTGATAGAATGTAACTTTCATCTATTATATGTTGTTCAAATTGCCATTCATGTTGTTGCTCAATAGAATTATCAATAATGGTTGGTATGTTTTGATCATCAAACTGCACGGAAAAGGAAATCAAACTTTTACTTAGACCCTCTCCAGTGGCTTTAACATAGCATTCCTTCATAGTCCAGATTTGAAAAAAACGCTTTTGCTGTTCATCTGTTGTCCATGAAGATATTATGTAATCATATTCTTCTTTAGTAAAAAAACGTTGTGCAATATCTATGTCAATTTCTTGGATTCTTTCAACATCGATACCTACAGGCTGTTCATCTACTATACATACAACCCAAATCCCAGCATGTGATATATTAAAATGTACGTTCCTAGGAAAAGTTAAGATTGGTTTACCATTTACTCCTATCTGCTTTTCGACTTCATCCACAGTGCATCCGTTAAATTCATGGACAGCATACCTTGCCAATATATCAGCAAAAATACATCGGATAGCATCTTTTCTATCTCGGAATTGTTTCACCTTGTGTTGTCTCTCACATGTAAGTTTTGTTAATAACTGATTGTATTGAGTCTGCTCAATATTAAAATCTAGTTTTAATGCATAGATTATTGACTTTGAACCCAGCATTTCCAACCTCCACATAAAGTAACAAAAAAACTAGGAAAAACCTCCTCTCCTACTTATGTATGTTTAGTAACAATCATAAATAGGAAAACTTCGGATTATTTGTATTTTTTTACAATGAGCTTAAATTCCGAATATACTCATCTACTTGCCCCCCCTACCATCAAGTATTTTCATTATACGTTTAACGTATAATGACATATCCGGAATATGCGTAGCTTGAATAGCTTTTGTACCCTATTCATTAATGATTCTCCTTTGATATCCACTTCTGACTCAGAAGTGAAATACCCTCGTCTACCAAAATAATCTGTAATTCATTTATGGCAGATCTGGCAACAATTCCCCTTGACTGCTGTCTACCAAAAAGCAGTCACAAAAACTTTTGGACAGCAATAAACTCTAAAAATGATAGGAATGTCCCTTAAATAACCTATAGTGTTTTTATTCTACTCATAATAAATGTATGACACCTCATTCCTCTATTAAACCTGTTAGTTTCAAGTCCTATGCTATCTTTTAATTCAATCAATTTAACTTCAATATTCATTACCAATTTCTATCCTTTAAAAACTTATATACAATTTCCTCCCTTTCTTTTAAATTACCTACCCCGAATTTATCTAAATTTAATTCTCCATCAATTCTTCCATCTTTTAAATATAATATCCTATTTCCCCTCGTAGCCGCTTTTATGTCATGAGTTACCATAACAATACTTTGTCCGTCGTTATTAAGTTGTGTTAATATATCTAACACGATAATTCCCATTGATGAATTCAAAGCTCCTGTCGGCTCGTCTGCAAAAATAATTTTAGGTTCATTTATCAACGCTCTAGCTATTGCCGTTCTTTGTTTTTGACCACCTGATACTTCAGATGGGTATTTATATATGTCATTTTCTAATCCTAATTTTTTTAATAACGATATTGCTTTTTCATCTACTGATTTTTGACTTTTTAATTTACCATATCCATTGTAGGCTACATTTTCAAATAGATTCATATCAGGTAATAAGTTAATTCCTTGAAAAATAAATGCTATTTGTTTTTTTCTGATGTTTGCAATTTGATTTTCATTGAAAGATGTTATATCTGTTCCAAGTAACTCTACCTTTCCATTACTATACTTGTCCATTGTGCTTAGTGCATATAGCAGTGTTGATTTTCCTGCACCTGAACTCCCCATTATAATTGTAAAGTCACCCTCGTATATCTCCAAATTTAAGTTATTTATAACATCCAATTTTTCCTTTCCCATACTGAAGCTTTTACATAAATTACTTGTTGCTATTATTGATTTCTTCATTTTCTTATTCCTCCATTAACTCTATAGTATTTATACGTTCTACTGTCGAGGTGCCTATAAACGCAAATAATAACATTACAAAAAATGTAAGAGAACAGTATATTATTGTCTTTGTTGGCGAAAAAATTATAGCATTGGGACTAGTTATTACAAGTTGAATTAGTGGTTTTGATATACTTTCGTGAATAAATATAGCGGCGGCTATACCTGTTGATGTTAATATCGCAATTCTTGAAAGTATCCTTACCTTAAGAAACTTACTTGTAAATCCTAATGCCTTTTGAATTCCAATATTTCTTCTTTCGTCTATCATAATTATTGAAATAATAGTAATTATATTCAAAGCACTAAGTATAAGCATAAAAATCGAGATAGTTGTTACTACTGGTGGAACCATTGAAGTCATGTCGCTCAGTAGCTGATTATAATTCCCCAAATTAGCTTGTACAAAGGTGTCCTTGAAACTATTTTCGAAATCTCTTTTAAACTCATCATAATATTCTTGATTTTTCAATTGAACTACTACTGTATTATAATCCGGTTTAATGTTATAGTGTTTCATGGCGTCGTTTAGCAGCCTTACATTACGCCCTCCATATTTAATGCTACCAAAAGACCCTACTATTAAAAACTCTTCATCTTTACCATTAATCTTAAAAGTCATTTTGTCCCCAATTTTCAAATTCGTATCACTTAGCATTTTAATACTTACATTAATCTCATTAAACTTTTCAGGAAATCTACCTTCATAAATTTCAAAACCTAAATTATCATAAGTAGAAAAAGATTCAATTGCATAAACGTCCAATGCACCATACTTTTCGCTATCGTATTTAATGTAATTCCCAGCATTTAGATATAATCCATACCCATAATTTTCAACCTTCTCGTCGTTATTTAAATAATTTGCTATATCTTTTTCCATTTCTTGAGATGTGATATTTGTATTTATTGTTGCAGATGTTTTATGTAGATCTAGCCATATGTTGGCATTATCGTTTGAAACAGCAAACATATGATTTGTATTTATGAAGAGTAAAGTAGTAAACATGTATATTGTTGTTATTACACATACGTTAAATGATAATCTTTTATTTTTAAAAATATCATTAATTGATAACGCAATAGGATTATTTGTATTTTTAAATAGTACCCAACTTCGTCTACTACTCTTTGGAGTATTCGTCATCGTAATTGCTTCTATTGGTGATATTTTTTTTATCTTTCTTAATTCTAAAGTCACAAATAGTTGAATAATAATATTAAAAAGCACAATTATTATTCCACCTATAATTAAATACCTAATACTATATCCAAAATCGCCCAAATACTTCAGGATATTTTTTTGTAAAATATAAGCTGCTGGAAAACTAATTGCAACACCTATAGCCGTCGAAATAATACCTACAAAAAGATAAGCTTTGCTATATATCTTTTTGATTTCTGATGCACTAAATCCCAGTGCTTTATATGTTCCTATAGATTTAACCTCTTTCATTAAATTATTCCTCAAAGTAAATATCACTACAATAATCCCGCTTATTAAAGTTAATATACCAGCCAAAGTCATAACAACAGATACTAAACCAGTATCTGCAAGCTGGTTTAATATTAGATAATACTTTTCCATATAATATTCATTACTTGTAAAATTATCATGAATATAATTGGTCACATCTTCTTTTTTACTTGCATACTTAAATACAGCAAATCCCCCTCTAACTTCTTCATCAAACAACTTAACATCTTTTTCATTGATATACATTATTTTAGTAGGATTAGCTAAGGACGCATTTTGTGAATCATTTATTATTGCTGAAATTTTAAACTTACTCCCATTCGCTTTATCAATTTCTATAACATCATTCAATTTTAGACATTTCTTATCCGCTAATATTTTAGATATCCAAATTTCTCCACCCTCTGGGGAAGGCTTACTATCCCCCTCTAAAATCGTTAATTTCCAGTTTAAATCTTCAATATTTTTTATGGATATTATAAGATTTCTATCTTCATTAAATTTTTCATTGTTCAATTTATTTATGTTCATTGCTGAGTACATTGACTCATATTCTTGAAAATCTTTTATTATTTTCCCTTCACTTGCTTTTTCTTCTAGCATTTTCATTTCCTTTTTTGATGAATTAAATAAATATACATCCGGAAATGCAGAATTGCTATAATAGTCTGATATTGAATTATTTATACTATCTATAAAGATACGAGATGTTGAAAGTAAGCTAGATGTAACCATTAATATCACTGCAATTAACAAAAATGATAGTTTGCTATTTTTAATTTTTTTCTTCCACATTATATAGTTTTCTCCTTAAATATATTAGAATTATCTTTACTTTATATATTTAATACACCAACTCTAAATTCGCATCCTCTAACATTTTATTGTTAATTCTATCGTCTAATACATCGATAAACATGATTAATTTATTCTCACTTATATAACAATTAGCTCCCCTTTGCGTTTTATATTCTTTTGTATACCCTGAATCTTCACTTGAATCGAATAATTCCGCTATTTTATAATCAGCATCATACACTCCCAAATAATTAAATACAGGTATATCAAAATCAATAATTTTAGATTGATTTAATATTCGGTTTATTTCTTTGTACTTTTGCGATAATTCGCTATCTTTCATAACAGTTAAAAAGTTTATATTTTTATCGCTCGCTAAATTAATAATATTATTAATATTATTAATATTAGAATTTCTTTCTTTGCAAATGTATGGAACTATATCTAAAAATTCTCCAATTACTGTGAAGTAATTTTTTTCTCCAAATCTTCTCCCCATATTTAAAATACTTATTGGTACATTCACTATATCTAAGTTCTGTCTATAAGTTTCCACAAATTTCCCAAAAGCAAATTCCCACATTTGATCTTGATTGTTTAAAATCTCATTGGGCACCTCAAATTCAAGCTTTTTAAAATTTAATTTATGTTTTATTTCAGCCAACTTTTCATTATAAATTAGACACGCTTCCAAAAATTCATTAAGATTAAATTTCTTTATTATTTCTTCTTCCGTAATCTCTTTGGGACCTTTTTTAATTTGATTTATATAATCTAAGTATGTTACCTTTGTGTCTTTTGATAATCTACTACTACCATAATTCATATACTCTTTAAATATTAAATTCTTTACTATTTCTGAACTCATACCATCAAATATTAGATGATTTACCATCATATATAAAACAAATCTATTACTTGCATTTTTAACTAAGATAAAAGCATAGTAAATTTTGTCTTTTACATAATTACTATTTTCATGGACTTTAACATTTATATCTCTTATTACTTCCTTTAATACAAATGTTCTTTTATCATTCTCTATTTTACTTAAGTCCAGATATGGCAATTTCACATTTTCTACCGTATCGTATTCATATAAATACATCTCAGATTGCTTTTCTACTATTGCCGCTCTCAGCATCTCCTCCTGGTTTATTAAAGAACTTACTGCATTTTCCAACCTCGGTATATCAACTTCGAAATTAAACTCTATTTTTGTTGCTGACTTTGTCAACCCTATCTTTTGACTTAATTTTTGTATTTCTGCTAATTTATATTTATTAATGACATTTTGGTTTATTATTTTTTCGGTAAATTCATTATATTCTTTATTTAAATTATTCCTTGTTAAATTTACATACTCTTGTATATTCACTACACTTTTACATACATCAATGATATCTGATTCGTTATTTTTCTCATCATCGTAATTATATGTAACATAATTATTACAAATAGATTTTATATTTTGATACATAAATATATCACTTATTGTAATATGTATGTTTTCCTCTTGAAGTAATGAAGCTATCTTGATAGCATTTAAAGAATTTCCACCTAGGCTGAAAAAATTATCGTGAATACTTATTCTATTAATCCCTAACACTTGCGCCCATACTTTTACTGATAATTTTTCGACTTCATTTCTTGGTTCTTCATATATTTCTCCTGTATTAATCGCACCATTGGATACTGGTAATACATTCCTATCTATTTTCCCATTTGTTGTCAAAGGCATTTCGCTTAATTTTATAAAATACGACGGTATCATATAATCAGGTAAATATTGTTTGAGTCTTTCTCTCAACTCGTTTACTTTGTAATTTTTTTCTGACACATAATATGCACATAAATATTTACTTTCAATATCCCTTTTATCTAATACTATTACTTCTTTTACTCCTTCAATTTCCAATAATCTATTTTCTATTTCTGTCAGCTCTATTCTGAATCCTCTTATTTTAACTTGATGATCGATTCTTCCTAAAAACTCAATGTTACCATCTGGTAACCATCTTGCTAAATCTCCCGTTTTGTACATTTTCTTTCCTAACTCAAATGGATTTTCCACAAATTTTTCTTTTGTTAAATCTTGATTAACCAAGTACCCTCTAGCAATTCCATCTCCACTTATGCATAACTCCCCTGCAACACCTATTGGCAGTAATTGATGATACTTGTCAACTATATAAGCCTTTGTATTACTTATAGGTTTTCCTATTGGAATTGTGTTACATTCTTCATTTTTATACTCCCATATGGTTGCACAAATCGTATATTCTGTTGGCCCATAAGCGTTAATATATCTACTGTTTTTAGAGAGTTTGCTAACCATATTTTTCTTTGCTTCACTTCCAGCTGTTATTATCAATTCAACTTTAGAATCATCAAAATCTAGTTCATTAGCTATAAATGGTGGCACTGTTAATATATTTATCTCATTATCCTTTATATATTGACTTAATTTTATTGGATTCATTATTACTTCTTCGGAAGTTATATGTAATTCTGCTCCAAGTAAAATGCTCATATATAATTCCCAAGCGAAAGCATCAAAAGATATACTTGCAAATTGCAATATCTTCTTATCAGAATTTATTTCCAAATCTCTTTTAAATGTATTTGTTAAATTAATTATTCCCTTGTGTTCTACCGCAACCCCCTTAGGATTTCCAGTGGTGACCGAAGTATATATTACATACGCTAACTTTGTATCATTTGATATTTTATTAAGATTACTATTTTCTCCATGGAATAACTTTTCGGTATTCAAATCCATTACTTCACAACCAAACTCACCCATGTGTGCTAAACTACTTTGTGATAATACTATTTTAACTCCACTATTTTTTATCATATATTCAATTCTTTTTTGCGGATATTTAGGATCAATCGGTAAGTATGCTCCATCAGCTTTTAATACGGCCATTATTCCTATAACCATTTCTATTGACCGCTCTGTCATCACGCCAACTATTGTATCTGAGCCAACTCCTTTTTCTTTTAACACTCGTGCCAAAGCATTAGCTTTTTGGTTAAGTTCTTTATACGTTAATTTTTTACCTTCATATGCTATCGCTATATTATTCGGAGTATTTTCTACTTGTTCTTCAAACAATTGATGTATTGTTTTATTTTTAGAATAATTTACTTTCGTATTATTGAACTCAACTAATAATTTTTGCTTTTCTTCATTACTTAATATTTCTACTTCTTTTATCTTTATTGATACATTTTTAGTGATAGAATTTAATACATGAGTAAAAATACTTATAATTACATTAACATCGGAGGATAATGATCTATCCCAGTAATTAAAGGTTAGCTTTATATTGTTATCATTTTTATCTATAACTAAAGTAAGCTCATTTTCACTCAAACTAAAAATAGTATCTATCTGACTTACGCTATGAATATTTTTCATACAACAATATACATTGACTTTACTATAAACATTCTTTGTTGTATAAAGCTCTTGCATATTATGAAATTGATACACATAAGCCTCTAATATTTCTTTTTTTGTCTTAATAATTTCTTCTTTAAATGCATCCTCTTGATTAATTTCGTTATATAAAACTATAAATGGGTTATTACTATCTACATCACTTGATTTAATATATTGTGGAATCCCAATGAAAAATTTTGTACTTTGAGAATATTTATTTATTACAACTTTAAGCACTGTTAATATAAGCATATGTAAAAGCATATCATCATTCTTACAGAGTTTTATTAAAAACATAGCTTTTTCTTGGTCTAATTTCAATTCAACCTGCTTTTTTTTCCTTTTATCCCTATGGAATTCTTTATTGAAGCCAACCTTATCATATTCTTCACATATAATTTTGTTCCAATATTCTTTTTCTTTCACATTATTATTCATGAACCAATTATCCCCTTTCTCATGTTTAAACCACAAAACATAACATTTTTAAGTATTCCAATATTTTAAATATACAACTAAAATACTGAGCCTACGTTAAGGTATTGGACCCAAAAATAGTAGTTTTTTTCTACGCAACCTTCATTTTGAATGTTCCACATCCCAATTAATTGGGATGTGGAACGAATCATTCATCGAAGTTACATCTTGTCTTGGAGAGATGAACCAATCACCGCAGTACTTACGCTAATGGGCAACATACTTTTTTATATGCTCCTAGTTTCTAGATAACCAATGCTACCATAATATAGCTATGCAGTTTACAATGAAAAATCAAATTCGTTTGAATTGTAATAGTTAATTTCCTCTCTATAAATACTTTTCTCTTCATTAGTTAATAATTCTATATCACCTATTTTTTTATCTAAATAAGTAGTACTTGTTAACTTAATTAAATCTTGGAGTAATTGAACAATTCTTTCTACAGTGTGTTTTTCGTATAAATCCGTTAAATAACTTACTTTAAAGTGAATTTTATCATCACTTTGAAAAGCCTCTATCGTTATATCAAACCTTTCCATATTTTCATAATTATTGAAGTCATATGTTCTAAAAGTTAGATTATCTAGCTTTATGCTACTCTCTTCAAAATTTTGTAGCACAAACATAATATCAAATATTGGATTCCTATTTAGTGAACGTCTGGCACCTACCTTATCAATTAGTTCTTCAAATTGATAATCTTGGTTTTCATAAGCTCTTAACGTCTTTTCTTTAACTTTTTTCAAATATTCCTTAAAGCTTAATTCATTTTCCACAATTGTTCTTATAGCCAAGGTATTTACAAACATTCCCACTAAGTTCTCTAAATCTCTATGATTTCTACCAGCTATTGGTGTTCCAACTATTATATCCTCTTGTCCACTATACTTTGATAATAATATATTAATATTAGCTAATAAAATCATATATAGAGTACTTCCTGTTTCTTTTGCTATATCAATTAAGTTATAAGTTATTTCTTTATCCAAAATAAACTTTACACTGTCACCATTAAAGTTTTTGATTTCAGGTCTAGCATAATCGGTAGGCAAGTTTAACGTTGGTATGTTATCACTAAACTCTTTTAACCAATACTCTTCTTGATTTTTAAACTCTAGTGTTCTCCTGCTATTTCGCTGCCATGTAGAATAATCTTTGTATTGAATCCTTAACTCTTCTAATTTTTTATTTGCATATAAGTCACCAAACTCTTTCATTAGGATTGACATTGAAGTTCCATCTGAAATTATATGATGAATATCCAGCAGCATAATATATTTATTTTTTTCTACTTGTATGATTGACACTCTAAATAATGGAAGTTTTTCCAAATCGAATAATTTCACAAATTTTTTAATTTGTTCTTGTAATTTACCCTCTCTAGTTTCTTCACTTTCATCACTAATATCAATTTTATCAATGTGAAACTGAATCTCCTCTATACTATGAATTTGCTGTAATATTTCTTGGTTTTTAGTATGAAAAGTTGTCCTTAAGGTTTCATGTCTTTTCATTAATTCCAAAAATATTTCGTCAATTCTTTCTAATTGAAAATCACCTACTATTTCTAAAGCCAGTGGAATATTATAAGCTATGCTGTTTTTATCAAATTCCTGTAAGATATACATTCTCTTTTGTGCTGATGACACTTCATAATAGTCCTTTTCCTCAGCTAAAGCTATAGACTTATATGCTCCTTTGCTAGCTTCTATTATATATTCACTAAGCTTTTTTATATTTCTCAAATTAAAAATTTCTTTTAATGGGACTTGTACATTTAGTTCCTTATGAATTCTACCAACTAACTTTGTTGCTATTAAAGAATGTCCACCTAAGTCAAAGAAGTCATCATTAATTCCTATATTGCTTAATCTCAAGACGTTTTTCCATATAATCACCAATTGATTTTCCAGTTCATTTCTTGGAGCTTCATATTCTGATCCTGTATTGATTTCCCCTTCTGGTTCTGGTAAAGACCTTCTATCTACCTTACCATTGGATGTTAAAGGTATTTCCTTTAGTTTTATAAAGTATGACGGTATCATATAGTCTGGTAAATATTTTTTTAGATTTTCTCTCAATTCACCTACACTATACTCTTTTTCAGTTACATAATAAGCACATAAATATTTATTTTCAGCTTCACCCTTATCTAATACTACTACTTCTTCTATACCTTCTATTTCTAATAATCTATTTTCTATTCCGTCAAGCTCTATTCTAAATCCTCTAATTTTAACTTGATTGTCTATCCTTCCTAAAAACTCAATATTCCCGTCCGGTAACCATCTAGTTAAATCTCCTGTTCTATACATTTTCTCTCCATGCTTATATGGATTCTTAACAAATTTCCCCTTCGTTAATTCTTCATTATTCAAATAACCTTTGGCCACCCCATCTCCACCAACATATAATTCTCCTGGCACGCCAATTGGAACTAATTTATTATTTTTATCTAAAATATAAGCAGTTGAATTTGCTATCGGCTTCCCAATTGGTAATACATTCGTTGTGTCATTTATTTCATAGCATGTTGAAAATGTTGTATTTTCAGTTGGACCGTATCCATTAATAACTTTAATAATTGGGGCTTGTTTCCTTACTATCATTACATGTTTTAAAGAAACTACATCTCCACCTACTAATAAGTATTTTACACCTTTAAATAAGGTGCTATTATCTTCAACTAACTTATTAAATAAAGGTGATGTTAACCATAAGATAGTTATTTCATTTTTTGTTAAATATTGTTTTAATTTATTGGCATTTAATATTATTTCTTTACTTACCAAATGTAAAGCAGCACCATTTAATAGTGCTCCCCAGATTTCAAAAGTTGATGCATCAAAAGCTATTGAACCTGTCTGAAGTATCCTATCATTATCCTTAATCTCAATATAGTTAGTATTTTTAACAAGTCTTACTACATTTCTTTGGATAACTTCTACACCTTTTGGTATTCCAGTAGTTCCCGAAGTATATATAACATAAGCTACATTATTACTCGTATGCATGATCTCAAGGTTTCTATTATCTTTACTAAATAAGCTTCCATTGCTTAAATCTAATACTTCACATCCGAAGTCATTACAACCTTTCAAATCATTTTGAGCTAATAGTATTCTGGTATTACTGGATTCTATCATATATTCTATTCTACTTTGTGGATATTCTAAATCTATAGGTAAATATGCTCCTCCTGCCTTTAGTATAGCCATTATACCTACTATTACCTCAATAGAACGTTCTGTTATTATACCCACAATAACATCTGGCCCTACACCCTTTTCTCTTAGGACTCTTGCCAGGGAATTAGATCTATCATTAAGTTCTCTATACGTTAGTTTCTTGCTCTCAAATACCACAGCAATATTATCAGGTACTTTGTTTACCTGTTCTTCAAATAATTCATGTATTACCTTTTCTCGTGGATAGTCTGTTACCGTATCATTAAACTCTACAATTAATTTATTTTTTTCACTTTCGCCTAGTATTTCTATATCTTTAAGTTTAATTTTCGTATTCTTTGCTGTTTCCTTTACTATATTTAAGAAATGATTGACCATTCTTTCTATAGTTTCATGTTTGTACAAGCTAGTTGCATAACTTATATGAAAGTTAATCTCATCATTTTCCTCCATCGCATTTATTGTTATATCGAATTTTTCAACATCATAACTTGTATCATAAGGCTTAAAAATTAACTCCTCTGCTTCTAGCTTATCTTCTTCTGTATTTTGTAGAACAAACATAACATCAAATAATGGATTTCTATTTAATTCTCTATTTACAGCTACCTTTTCAACTAATTCTTCAATTTGATAGTCTTGATTTTCATAAGCCATTAATGCTTTTTCATTTACGGACATCAAATAATCTTTAAAACTCGATTTACTATTTACAGTACTTCTCATTGCTAAAGTATTTACGAACATACCAATTATGTTTTCTAAGTCTCTATGATTTCTCCCAGCTATTGCACTTCCAACTACGATATCTTCTTGCCCACTGTATCTAGATAGTAAAATATTAATATTAGCTAATAAAATCATGTACAGAGTGCTACCGGTTTCTTTAGCAATACTCCTTAATTTTTCTGTTATTTTCTTATCTAGAACAAAACTTATGCTTTCACCTCTAAAATCTTTTACTTTTGGCCTTATATAGTCTGTAAACATATTTAATACCGGGATTTCTCCACTAAACTCTTTTAGCCAATATTCTTCCTGTTTTCTATACTCTTCACTTTCTCTTTTCTTCAATTGCCATGCTGAATAATCCTTATATTGCACCTTAAGTTCTTCTAAATATTTCCCAGCATATAGCTCGCTAAATTCTTTTGCTAATATGCTTATGGAAGTTCCGTCTGATATTATATGATGCATGTCAAACAGCATAATATGTCTGTCTTCCTCTAGACTTAGTACGGAAACTCTTAGTAACGGAGCCTTCTCTAAGTCAAATGGCTTTATGAATTCCTTAGCTTTTTCTTTTATTTCTTCCTCACTTTTAACATCTACTTTTTCTGCTTCAAATTTTATCTCTTCTGCTGCATGAACTTTTTGTACAATCTTATCCTCTTTAGCGTAAAAACTTGTTCTTAATGTCCCATGTCTTTCAATTAATTTTGTAAATGATTCATTTAATCTATTTATATCCAGGTTACCTACTACCTCCAAAATTCCTGGCATATTATAGGCAATACTATCTCTATCAAACTCTTGCAGCATGTACATTCTTTTTTGTACTGAGGACGCTTCATAGTATTCTTTTTCTTCTACTTCTTCTATTTCTTCGTATTGTTTCTTATTAATGGATAAGATATATTCACTAAGTCCTTTTATGTCTCCCAGACTAAATATTTCTTTAAGTGGGACTTCTACCTCCAGCTCTTTACGAATTCTACCTACTAATATAGTTGCTTTTAAAGAATGTCCCCCTAGTTCAAAAAAGTTATCATTAATTCCTATTTTCTCTAGCTTCAACACTTCACTCCAGACTCTTGCCAAAACTTCTTCTACTTCATTTCTCGGCGCTTCATATTCATTTGTAAATCCTTCTAAGTCTGGCTCTGGAAGTGCTTTTCTATTGAGCTTTCCATTAGGAGTTAACGGCATCTTGTCCATTTGAACAAAGTAAGATGGAACCATATATTTTGGTAAATATTCTCTTAAATAACCCCTTAAGTTCAATTCTTTAACATCTTTATTACCTACTACATAAGCACATATATATTTTTCATTTTCTCTAGTTTCTTTTGCCAAAACTACTGCTTCTTTGATACTTTCATGTTGTAATAATCTATTTTCTATCTCTCCGAGTTCTATTCTAAAACCTCTTATTTTAACTTGATTATCCATTCTTCCCAGAAACTCTACGTTTCCATCGGGTAACCATCTTGCCAAATCTCCCGTTTTATACATTTTTGTCCCTATTACAAAAGGATTATCAACAAATTTCTCAGTAGTTAACTCTGGTCTGTTATAATAACCCCTCGCTACGCCTGCACCACTTATATAAAGCTCACCTATTACACCTACAGGTTGAATATCGTAGGTTTCACTCAATATATAAAATTTAGTATTGTGCATCGGCTTTCCTATTGGTGTATTAACCAAACTCTTATGAATATTTTGTGTTTTATCCTCATAATAACTTGAATCTATTGTAGCTTCTGTTACACCGTAACTATTTACTACTCTCATGGTATTTCCGTATTTTTTCACTAATCCCTTATAATCTTCTATAGAGCAGCTATCTGATCCTAATATTAATAATTTCAAGCTGTCTAATTCCAACTTGTTTTCATTCACATAGTCCATAAATATTAAGATTAAACTCGGGGTTGATTCAAATATATTTATTTGATTTTTTTTAATCACTTGATACAACTCTTCCATATTTGTTCTTACATTACTTGGACATATATACATGGTGCCCCCGGTTAATAAGCTCCTACATAAATCCCCTGAAAATACATCAAATGATATGCTTGCCATCTGCAGTAAGTTAACATTCAATTGATCTAACTTATAATGACCGATCCAGCTATAAACCATATTTATTAAATTACCTTGTGTTACCATTACACCTTTCGGTTTTCCAGTAGTACCTGATGTATATAAAACATACAATAAATCTTCTTGTTTATTTACTATATCCAGGTTAGACTTATCATTTAAATATAAATGCTCTTCATTTATATCTAAAATTTCACAATCCAATTCAATACTGTCTATAAATTTTGACTCTGTTATTAATAAATCCACATTACTATTTTCCAATATATAACTTACTCTTTCTTTTGGATAAGTAGGATCTATAGGCATGTATGCTGCACCAGACTTAATGATACCTAATACTCCCACTATCATTTCTACAGAACGATCCACCATTAAAGCTACAACAGTTTCAGGTACTGCACCTTTTTCTCTTAATGTTCCTGCCAGGCTATTTGCTTTTTCATTTAATTCTCTATAAGTTAGTTTATTTTCTTCAAATACTACAGCAACTTTATCTGGTGTTTTTTCTACTTGTTCTTCAAATAATCTTTGTATTGTTACATCTTTAGGATAATATGCATCTGTATCATTAAATTTATATAGTATTTGATACTTTTCTTCTTCTGATAATAACTTTAATTCTGATATTTTTTGATTATAATTTACTAATACTGATTTGAAGACATTATCAAAGCTCTTACATAAAACCTTTACATCAGACTCAGAAAATTGTTTTTTGTTATATATAATCCTTATGCTACTAAAACCGTTTTGAAGTGATTCAAGTAAAAATGATAACTGATTTTTGCTTGAATTTATTATATAGTCAATATCTTTTTCCTGATGTAATCCCTTCATGCATATATTTATTGGTGTTAGTTCCATCAAATTATTGATTTTCTCATCTTGTAATATCTTTGCATTTAAATCGGATTGATTCTTGTATATTTGTAAAATTTCATTTTTAATGTTCAACATATAATTTGAGAATGATTGATCATAATCTATATTTGATGATAACGGTAATACTTTGTTTAACATAATCCTTCTTTGACTTGCAGACCTATAGCAAGGAATGCCTATAGTTATATCTTTTTTTAATAAATATTTTGATAAACTTACCTTAAATACTGATACTAAAAAAGTATAAGCAACAAGATCATTATTTTTACATATTTCCTTTAATCTGTCGGAATAACATTTATCGATTGATATTGCGTACTGACCTTCTTCATTTAACTCTGCATCATAATTACTCCATGTAATTTCTTCACTTTTTTTTGCTACTTTAATCGCTTCTTTCCAATATTTCATTGGATCATATTCTCTTATTTCTTTCATAGCATCTTAACCACCAATCTATGAACATATAATTTTCAACGTTTCGTGCAAAACACTAGTGTAAATAATTCTATGTAATCATATTGTTTTTGTACCATAAAAATAACATAAAAAGCATCAATAACATCACCCAAATATAATTACATATATTTAGTATTTGTATTTTAACCACTTTTAACTTTGCAGATGGTAAATCTGGCTTGACACGGAGTTTCCAGAGGCATGTTTTAGCTCGCAAAGTGATACATCAAGTTATTTTCAAGAGACCGCCAGCTTATCATGCCTCTTACTCCAAATCAAGCAGGTATTTTTTCTGTAAAAAGAGTAGCCCATACTTTCATGAACAAAGTGGCTCAATTTAATATGTGCAAAAAAATTACACCATCATTCCATAAAATTAATTTAAGATAAGTTGAAATATTCTTATAAAGCGAATGATTCAAACATGTCTAAATTCAAATCTAAATCGTTCTTTAAATATTTCAACTCTATATTGTTCACAGTTATATTTCTATCAGTGGATATTGTTTTAAGTATGAAATTGTAATCCTCTAATAAAAATTCTACTGTGTCTTTATCGAAAAGATCCACACAATACGATAATAATATTTCCAGTGTTTTTGGATATTCTACTACTTCTAAATTCAGGTCAAACTTTGAGATTTTGTTCTCGATGTTATAAGGTTTTAATATTAGATCTTCCATCTCAATATCACCATTTGATACTGTTGCTACAATATCAAACATAACATCAAACATTGGATTTCTACTTGTATCTCTTATAATATCTAAATTTTTAATTAAATTTTCAAATTGATAACTTTGATTCTCATATGCATTTAAAGAACTTTCTTTTACTTCTTTTAAGAAATCCACGTATGTTTTATTTCTTTCCGGTTTATTTCTTAGAACCAATGTATTCACAAACATTCCCATTATATTTTGAAGGTCTGCATGAGGTCTTCCTGCTATTGGTATTCCTATCACAATATCTTCTTGTCCACTATATTTAGACAGCAATATATAAAATGCTGATAATAACACCATATGCATTGTTGTTCCAGTCTCTTTTGTAAGCTTTCTCAACTGTTCTGTAGTCTTTTCATCCACCACAAAACTTAAATTATCACCTTCAAAGCTTTGAGTTACCGGTCTTTCATAATCAGTAGGGATATTTAACACTGGTACTCCGTCTCTAAACATATTTAACCAATATTCTTCCTGTTTTTTTATTTCTTTTGATTTTAAGAATTTATTCTGCCAAGCTGCAAAGTCTTTATATTGCAGTTTTAATGGTTTCAATTCTTTTCCTTTATATAATTCTTTAAACTCATTTACTAAAATACTAGCAGATACTCCATCTGATATTATATGATGCATATCTATGAATAAGTATGTTTTTTCTTTCCTCTCTACAAGTTCTACTCTTAACAGTGGTGCTTTACTTAAATCAAATGGTCTTGTGAAGTTATTTATTACTGTATCTATATCTTCACTTTCTTGTTTTATCTCTAACTTAAATTCATAAGAATTATCTATTCTTTGTACTATTTGATCTTCATTAGTTTCGAAGTAGGTTCTTAATGCCTCATGTCTTATAATAAGTTTCCTAAACGTTTCTTCTATCTGTTTTTTATTAATATTTCCATCTAATTCAAACGCTGCTGGCATATTGTAAGCTGTACTATTTTTATCAAATTGCTGTAGCATGTACATTCTCTTTTGTGCTGATGAAGCTCCATATATCCCTCCATATTCCATCCTTTCTATTTTCGAATACACATTTTCTTCTTTTCCCTCTAAATATTTACTCTGTTCTTTTATCGTTGGTAACCTAAATATCTCGTTTAGTGGTATATCTTTATTCAATGCTTTATGAATTTTTGATAGAAGTACTGTAGCTTTTAATGAATGTCCTCCTAATTCAAAAAAGTTATCATTAACTCCTATCTTTTCTAGCCCTAGCACCTCACTCCATACTTCTGCTAAGATTTTTTCTATTTTACTTCCTGGTGCTTCATATTCATTTAAAACTTCATTTATATTTTGTTCTGGAAGCGCTTTTCTATTAAGCTTACCATTGGAGGTTAACGGCATTTTTTCAACCTGAACAAAATAAGATGGAATCATATATTCTGGTAGGCTACCTCTTAAATAACTTCTTAATTTCAAATCTCCAAGTTCTTTGTCACTTACTACATATGCACATATATACTTTTCATTTTTTTTATTTTCTTTTACTACCACTGCTGCTTCCTTAATTCTGTCATGCTGCAGCATTCTGTTTTCTATCTCTCCAAGTTCAATTCTAAATCCCCTTATTTTCACTTGATTATCTATTCTTCCTAGAAATTCTATATTTCCATTAGGCAACCATCTTGCTAAATCCCCAGTTCGATATATTTTCTTTCCTGGTTCAAAAGGATTTTCTACAAACTTTTCTGTTGTCAATTCTACTTTATTTAAATATCCCCTCGCTACACCGTCCCCACCAATACATAATTCGCCTTCAACTCCTATAGGCATTTGTGTATTCTTATTTAAAATATATATGCTTGTATTACTTAAGGGCCTACCTATTGTTATTTTTTCATCTTGTTCTAACAGTTTTATTGTTGACCATATTGTTGTCTCTGTTGGCCCATATACATTGTAAATCTTTGTATTTTTATTCTTATCCCACTTTTTAAATAAACTTGATGTTACCTCTTCTCCACCTACTAATACTAACTTCATATTATTCATGGATTCCTGAAATTCTTCATTTTCCAAAAGTATATTCAATCTTGAAGGAGTACTTTGCATTACTTCTATTTCATTTTCATCTATAATTCTTGCAAGTTTCTTACTATCAACACACGCCTCCCTATTAGCAATTATAACCTTTAATCCATTTGTTAATGGCACTAGGGTTTCAAGCCCAAAGATATCAAAACATATTGTTGTAATACATAATATATTTTGATATGAATTCAATTTAGTTTCTTTCGTTATTCCATGTATAAAATTGTTTACCTGTTTGTGTTCTATCATTACACCTTTAGGCAGACCTGTTGATCCTGACGTATAATTAACATATGCTAAATTACCAGAATTATTTATCTTCTCAGGATTCTTTGATTCTCCGCAAAGTAAATCATCGTTAAATAAATCCAGAATATCTCCTTTAAACTTCACCGTATCTAGTAAACTAGTTTCACTTAGTAGTATTTGACACTTACTATCTTCTAACATATATTCTATTCTTTCTCTTGGATAACTTGGATCAATAGGTAAATATGCCCCTCCTGACTTTAAAATACCCATTATTCCTATCATCATCTCAAGAGATCTTTCTACCATTATTCCTACTATTGAATCAGCTTTTATTCCTCTACATCTTAACTCTCTTGCAAGACTATTAGCTCTTTCATTCAACTCTATATAAGTTAATTTTTTATCTTCAAATACAACGGCAACCTTATCTGGTGTTTTTTTCACTTGCTCCTCAAATAATTGCTGTATAGTTTTTTCCTTAGGATAATCCTCTTTTGTATTATTGAACTTATACAATATTTGAAACTTTTCTGATTCTGTTAATATGTCTATTTCATTTAGTTCAATTTCCTTATTATAAATAATATTTTCTAATACCCTAATAAAGTATTCACCTAATTTTTCTATTGTTTCTTTATTAAATAGTTTAGTACAATACTCAAAAGTAAAATTTAATGTTTTGTCCGATTGTGTTATGTTTAATGTTAAATCAAACTTAGCTGTCCTTTTTTCATCATTATATTTTTTCAAAATATGCCCTTCAAATTCATTAATATTATCGGTTTCTATATCAACCATATTGAACATAACATCAAACATTGGGTTTCTGCTAATATCTCTTCTTACATCTAATTTTTCTATTAAACTTTCAAATTGATAACTCTGATTCTCATATGCCTTTATAGAATTTTCTTTTACCTCTTTTAAGAAGTCTATATATTTCCTTCCACCTTCCGCATTAATCCTTAATGCCAATGTATTTATAAATATACCCATTATATTTTGAAGGTCCGAATGTGGTCTTCCAGCTACTGGTATTCCTATTACGATATCTTCTTGCCTACTATATTTAGACAGCAATATATAAAATGCTGATAATAACACCATATGCATTGTTGTCCCTGATCCCTTTGCTAGGTATTTCAATTTTTCGATAATTTCCCCATTTATTTCAAAACTTACATCATCACCCTCAAAACTTTTAATGGCAGGTCTGTTATAATCAGTAGGAATATTTAATACTGGCACTCCATCTTTAAACATATTTAACCAATATTCTTCTTGTTTTTTCATTTCTTCTGATTTTAAGAATTTATTCTGCCACTCGGCAAAGTCTTTATATTGCAGTTTTAATGGTTTCAATTCTTTTCCTTTATATAACTCTTTAAATTCCTTTGCCAAAATATCACAAGACACTCCATCTGATATTATATGATGCATATCTATGAGTAAGTATGTTTTCCCTTTATTCTCTACAAGCTCTACTCTTAATAGTGGTGCTTTACTTAAATCAAATGGTCTTGTGAAGTTATTTATTACTGTATCTATATCTTCACTTTCTTGTTTTATCTCTAACTTAAATCCATAAGAATTATCTATTCTTTGTACTATTTGATCTTCATTAGTTTCGAAGTAGGTTCTTAATGCTTCATGTCTTACAATAAGCTTCCTAAACGTTTCTTCTATCTGTTTTTTATTAATATTTCCATCTAGTTCAAACACTAATGGCATATTGTAAGCTGTACTATTTTTATCAAATTGCTGTAGCATGTACATTCTCTTTTGCACTGATGATGTCTCGTATTCCTCTTCATCTTTTATTTTTTCTATTTTTAAGAAACTACTGTCTTTCTCATTTTCAATAAATGCGCTTAGCTCTTTTATTGTTGGCGATTTAAATATCTCTTTAAGTGGTACATTTTTATTCAATGCTTTGTGAATTTTTGATAGAACTACTGTTGCTTTTAATGAATGTCCTCCTAGTTCAAAGAAGTTATCATTTATTCCTATCTTACTTACACCTAATACATCCTGCCATATTTGAGCTATTCTTGCTTCCAATTCATTTCTTGGCGCTTCATATTCTGTCCCAGTACAAATTTCAGCTTCTATCTCTAGCAAGAATTTTCTATCTACTTTCCCATTCGACGTTAACGGCATTTCTTCTAGCCTTATAAAATATGATGGTACCATATAGTCTGGTAAAGATTTATTAAGTTTTTCTCTTAATTCACCTACGCTATACTCTTCTTCCCCCACATAATATGCACATAAATACTTATTTTCATTTTCACCTTTATCTAATACTACTACTTCTTTTACACCGTCTATTTTTAACAAATTGTTCTCTATTTCCCCCAGTTCTATTCTAAAACCTCTTATTTTGACTTGATAATCTATTCTACCTAGATATTCTATATCTCCATTATTAAGTAGTCTAGCTTTGTCACCAGACCTATAGATTCTTTCCTCTGATTTGTAAGGATTAGTTACAAACTTTTGTTCAGTCAATTCCTTTTTATTTAAATATCCCCTTGCAACTCCATCACCACCAACACAGAGCTCTCCTGGTACCCCCAGTGGTAAAAGCCTTAGATCTCTATCCATTATATATGTAACCAATGTTGGTATAGGTTTTCCTATATTACTTATTCCTTCATTTATTTCTTTCTCTCCAATTTCTTTATATGTTACATGAACTGTAGTTTCTGTTATTCCATACATATTAATCAATTTTGTTTGAGGATATTTTTTTATCCATTCTCTTAACATTTCAGGTTTTAATGCTTCTCCACCAAATATTACATATCTTAAATTTAATTCATTTGTTTCACAACTTAATTCTTTATTCATAAGACTATAAAAAGGAGTAGGAATTTGATTTAATACTGTAACCTTTTCTTCTTTTAAAACCCTTAAAAACTCTTCTGTATCAATAGCTGTATCTTTTTGAACTAGAACCAGCTTCCCTCCATATAGTAATGCACCATACATTTCCCAAACTGAAAAATCAAAACAATAAGAATGAAACATTGTCCATACATCTTTTTCATTAAAATTAAATTGCATTTTATTATTAAACATTAGCCTTACTACGTTTTTATGTTCTATCATTACTCCTTTAGGATTACCTGTGGTTCCAGATGTATAGATTATATACGCTAAATCTTGGGCTGCATTTATTTTATCTAGGTTATATACTTCTCTTAAATCTATTCTTTCATCTTCTAAATCTACAATTTCCCCATCAAATTCTATACTTTTTAATAAAGCATTCTTTGTTAAAAATATTTTGGTTTTGCTGTCTTCAAGCATATATCTTATTCTTTCAATTGGATACTCTGGATCTATAGGCAAGTACACTCCTCCTGCCTTAAGTATCCCCATTATCCCTACTATCATCTCTGGTGATCTTTCAACCATTATTCCTACTATCGAACCAGCTTTAACTCCTCTACTTCTTAGCTCTCTTGCAAGTTTATTAGCTCTTTCATTCAACTCTATATAAGTTAACTTTTTATCTTCAAATACAACAGCAATATTATCTGGTGTTTTACTCACTTGCTCTTCAAATAATTCTTGTATTGTCTTATCTCTTGGATAGTCTGCATTTGTATCATTAAACTCATATAGGATTTGTTTCTTTTCTTCTTCTGTTACCATTTCTATTTCATTAATCTTAAGATGTTCATGCTTTAAAATAGTTTCAATGACACTCATCATACATTTGTACATCATTTCAATTTCTTCATCTGTATATTCCGAAGTTTTATAATCGAAATTTAGTTCTATATTTTCATCTTCTAATTCCTTAACAATAAGTTGTAATGAGTAACTTTGATTTCCACAATAATATTCCTCAATCTCAACCTTTATACCATCGATATCACTTGTATATTTAGTGTTATAGTAGTTTACAGACATCTTAAATAAACTATCATATCCATCTTTACTTAACTCTAAATCTTTAACTAGAAGATCATAAGGATATTTTTGATTTAAGAAGCAGTGCTTCAACTCTCTATTAATCTGTTTTGTTAGATTTTTGTAACCGTCAAGACGAATTTTACACTTTCTGCTAAGTTTCATTTTACAATTCTGCTTAAAATAAGCTTTGCCTATTCTTCATACGATAACTGTCTCCATCCATATGGATAACTTCCACACGATGCA
>NZ_JAMBOP010000004.1 GCF_023715645.1 Bacillus cytotoxicus
CTCCTACGCATGGACAGTCCCTCTCGCCCATCTAAAAAAAGGAGGTTTTATGTTATTTTCTCAATTTACATATAAATTTATCTTGATTTACTACCATACAATTCTCGGCCACAGAGGATACAACATGACCGCTACTTGCCTGCTCCTTTTGTTTTAAACCTGGCATGTGGCAGAAAAAGGCCCTGACCGCTCCTACGCATGGACAGTCCCTCTCTTCCATCTAAAAAGAAAAGAGGTTTTCATGTCGTTTTTTCAAATTATATTCCTATACAAGAAAAATTCTCATTTCATTATAGCCGTTTCTTTCCATACTGAATACTAATTTTTTAGATTCTTCTCATTCTTATGCTAAAATAAAGTAGTAGTAACTTTTTACTTAGGGGAGATTACACGATGACACAGACAATAGGCAAAATTGAAGAATTGACATTTTACAGCAAATCATTGCAAGAAGAATTAACGCTTCTCGTTTATTTACCAGCCAATTTCACGCCGCTTCATAAGCACACGATTGTTATTGCGCAAGATGGAAGAGATTATTTTCAACTTGGAAAAGCCCATCGCGTTATCGAGTCACTTCGCAAAACAGAGGAAATTGATCGAACAATTATTGTCGGCATTCCATATAAGGATGTACACGATCGCAAAGAAAAATATCATCCAAACGGATCACAAAATGACATGTACATTCGCTTTTTAGCTCATGAACTCGTTCCATATTTAGATGAGCACTATCCAACATATCAAATGGGTAAAGGGCGCGTATTAATCGGTGATTCTTTAGGCGGTACGGTTTCATTTATGACCGCACTTATGTATCCGCATACATTCGGAAAGGTAATTATGCAGTCACCATTTGTAAATGAATCTGTATTAGAGCGTACTAAAGTCTTTACAGAGCCGCACGTCTTAGATTTATATCACATCATCGGTACAGAAGAAACAGCTGTAAAAACAACAGATGGTAATATTTCTGATTTTGTAGCGCCAAACCGTGATTTGCATTCTCTTCTTACTGAAAGAGGATTTACAACTTATTACGAAGAGTTTAATGGCAATCACACATGGAAATATTGGCAAAAAAACTTACCACATGCGTTTTCTCATATGCTAGCGCTGAAATAATACACAGCTTCATTCAGAATTATCTGATATAATAAACAAAGAGTTCTTTTTTCATACAAACTACGTTCAGACAAGGGGAGGAATTTATAGATGAAACTAGGTATTGTAATTTTTCCATCAAAAATGATTCAAGATAAAGCAAACGGTCTACGTAAGCGTTATGATCCACATTATGCATTAGTTCCACCACACGTTACATTAAAAACACCTTTCGAAGTAGCTGATGAAAAATTAGAAACGATTGTACAAGAGCTTCATACAATTGCAAATAAAACAAATACGTTTACATTACATGTTGGAAAAGTTAGCTCATTTGCACCTGTAAATAACGTTATTTATTTTAAAGTAGAAAAAACACCTGAATTAACATTTCTAAACGAAGAAATGCATAGCGATATATTCACACAAGATCGCGAATATGCTTTTGTGCCGCACCTTACAATTGGACAACAATTATCAGACGCAGAGCATGCGGATGTTTTAGGTCGCTTAAAGATGAAAGATTTCTATTATGAGCAACCAATCGATCGGTTCCATTTACTATACCAATTAGAAAACGGAACATGGACAGTATACGAAACATTCCATTTAGGAAAGGGGCAACAATAATTTGCAAATTACAGTCGTACAAAATGAAAAACAGCTAGAAGATGCCTTTTCTGTTCGTAAACAAGTATTTGTAGATGAACAAAAGGTTGCAGCCAAAGAAGAATACGACGAATATGATCACGCTGCAAAACATGTTGTTTTATACGATCAAGATGTTCCAGTTGGCACTGGACGTTTTCGCATCGTCGATGGTATCGGGAAAATGGAACGCATTTGCGTCTTATCATCCCACCGCCAAAAAGGGGCTGGCAAGATGATCATGGACACATTAGAAGCCCTTGCAAAAGAAGAATCTCTTCCAAGGTTGAAACTTCATGCGCAAACACATGCCGAGCCGTTTTATCATAAACTTGGATACGAAACAACTTCCGATGTATTTATGGAAGCTGATATCCCGCATGTTGTCATGACAAAAGATCTATAAAAGGAAGCGCCTTGTTTGGCGCTTCTTTTTATGATTTCTACAATCATCCTACGTTTTACGCACACTCTCATCACATAATGATTTTTCAACATATAAATTGCAGCTACGTCAAACATAAATTTACCTGCACTCGTTCCCTCTCTTTGGTTGAACATCGCACGGGGCAGACATAGGAACTGACCGTTTCTATGCATGGCCAGTTCCTCTCTCCCTCCCTAAAAGGAAAAGGTTTTTTGATTTGTATTCCTGTTTCCAAAACTTAACCGCATTATCACCCTACTTTTTTACATTGCCATTTCTCCTATCTTCCGCTAAAGTTATAAGTTGATGCTACTTATTGAAGGTGAAATTATGACTAAGGAAAATTTTTCGCAAAAATCATTAACCCATTCGAATATACCTCGCGCAATTTATCATATTCCGAAAACATCTACGGACTTAATTCATCAAAACGATACGGATGTTACTTATTTTCGCGCTCTTGAAAAACAAGGAATATATTTAAATGAAAAGCAATTAGCAGCTGTTCGTCAGACTGAAGGGCCCGTTCTTACATTAGCTGGTGCCGGCAGCGGAAAAACATCTGTCTTAACAACACGCGTTGGCTATTTAGTCAATGTAAAAGGTGTTCATCCGCGCAACATATTGCTACTTACCTTTACACAAAAAGCAGCGGAAGAAATTCGAAGCCGCGTAGCAACATTACCTGGTATGACACCCGCAGCGAGTCAATATGTAGTTGCTGGAACATTCCATTCTGTGTTCTTAAAATTACTTCGCAGCCAAGGATACAACCAACAAATTTTAGCAAATGAAAAACATAAACAAATTATTATAAAGAAAATTTTAAAAGAACTTCGTTTAAAAGATGACTATGATGCGGAAAGTATGCTAGCAATGATTTCACTTGAAAAAAATAAATTAAATAGACCGAAAGATGTCCAAGCTAAAACACCTGTGGAACGTGAATTTCAAGAAGTGTATCAACGTTACGAAGATGTAAAACAAAGTCATGGCTATTTAGATTTTGATGATATTTTACTTGAAACGTTCTATTTGTTAGAAAATAATGCCGCTTTATTAACGCAATTGCAAGGTCGCTTTCAATATATTGAGGTCGATGAATTTCAAGATACATCATACGCTCAGTATGAAATTGTAAAATTATTAGCAGCACCGCAAAACAACTTATTTATCGCGGGGGATGACGATCAAGCGATATACGGCTGGCGCGGAGCCAGTCATCAAATTATCCTTTCTTTTCCAAAAGAATTTGATGATACAACTATTATTACTTTAAATACAAATTATCGCTCGAACCCATTTATTGTTGGCCTTGGTAATGAAGTCATTAAGCTAAATCAAGAACGATTTAACAAAGAACTGTACTCCGTTCACGAAGAAGGCGTACAGCCGTTTTATTCAAGACCGGCAACAACATTGGATGAAGCAAATCAAATACTGCAACTGATTCAGGATAAAGTAGCAAGCGGTGAAAGGCGCTATACAGACTTTTGCTTATTATACCGGACACACTCTGTAAGCCGATCCTTACTCGATCAGCTTACGATTCATAAAATACCGTTCGTCAAATACGGGGTAAGCCAATCATTTTATGAACACTCGCTTATTAAACCGGTATTAGATCAACTGCGGTTGGCCTTTGAACCATTTCGATTAGAATCACTCGCAAGTATTTTGCCAACGATGTATATCGGACGCGATGAATGTATATCATTTATTGAACGAGAACAATGGAAATACGGTGAAGGGCGTTTCCCTTCCCTTTTACATTTTCTTTTACTGAATCCAAATTTAAAATCGTTCCAAGTAAAGAAAATCAATGATCGTATTGATTTTCTAAAATTTATTAAAGAACTTGAACCGAAAAATGCATTAAAAGAAATCATTAAAGGAAAAGGACAATATTTAGAATATCTGCAAAGCAATGACCGTTCTTCTTTCACAATGCAAAAAGAAATACAAGAAGAAATGCTTGAAGAGCTCATTGAATCTGCAAATCGCTTTTCCGACATTCCAGCGTATTTAGACTTTGTAAACACAGCGATACAAAGTCAAAAAGAAATGGAAGCCTTAAAAACAAGAGCCCAGCAAGATGCTGTCTCGCTTATGTCAATTCATAACGCCAAAGGCCTTGAATTTCCATGCGTTTTCTTACTCGGCGCAAGTGATGGAATATTACCACATTCTTCATCATTAAAAGATGCAAATGACCGTGTCACCGATACCTCCGAGGCATTAGAAGAAGAACGACGCTTAGCATATGTGGCAATTACACGAGCAAAAGAAGAATTATACATTTCTTCTCCGCAGTTTTTTAGAGGAAAAAAACTTGATGTTTCGAGATTTTTATTTTTGACGAGGGATGACTTGCAAAAAACAAAATAACAAATGAACTGATTTCTGTCTGAAACGCCACTACATAAAGTGAAACTTCCATCAGTGGTGGGGGTTCTTCATCCCCCACTTCTTGATTAGTTGAGCCAAATCGGGTGCATACCAACAGTTATCCCCCACTATCTTCTTCGATTTCCTCAAAATCTTGAGGTGGTTGTCTTACTGCCCGCGAATAGCGGGATGAAACTTTCTGAAATACAATCATCCTGCAAAACAAAAAATACCTTGGTTTTCCTTACAAAGAGGAGAAAACAAGGTATTTTTCATAAAATGAAACTTCCATCAGTGGGGATTTTTTCATCCCCTAAACCTCTTTTGGTTGTTACTGATTTTTCTTTTTATTTCCACCGCAGTTACAACCGTTTTTCTTCATATATCCTTGTTGTTCTAGTTGTTGCTGCTGATTCTGCTGTCCTTCTTGCTGTTGTTGCTGCTGTTGTTGCTGCATTTGATACCAATATTGAAGTGGATCAGGTTGTTGATACTTTGCCATGGCAAACATCTCCTCTATTTTTTAACGCTCTCTTTACTATATGAACAACCCTTCTGTTTCGTTCCTTTATTTCTCAGTTTCCCATTCATCTACTCACAATCGTCTCAATAATTGCCGCAACCCCAGCAACTGCTAACAACAAAATAATTGGCTCTGCTACTTTAGGAATCCATTCATAACCCAAAAGCAATAGAGCGCTCATCCATATTCCTGTACACCAATAGCAACTTAACAATTCACCAAAAAATTTACGTAAGCCCGTTTCTCTTATTTTCATATACGTTGAAACCGTACCATCATCCTCTGTAATCTGTATTTCTTCGATAAAAGGCGCACGTATAAAAGACGTAATCTTATCATAGACCAAAAGGTGTGTTAACCGAAATACTGCAAATGAGAAAATAAAAAACATAAGCCAACTCTCAAAAAGCAAACTCCTCATCTCCTTTCTACCTAAATACAGGCTTATCCTTTTAAAAAAACAACTTAAGAGCAGTAACCGATTTACCTTACATTCAATATTCTAATAGTGTAAATCAAAACTTATGATAAGGAGTGAACAGAATGGGTAACAATGATGACAAAAAAAATATGCGCATCAATTGCGTATGTGATGTTGTAAACTTCATCAATGAATTACAAGGTTGCGCAACAAGCACATGCCCGACAGGATGCGATGTTCCGTTCCTTGGTGCACATCAAGGCTCTAGACTCGCAAATACTCGCCCATTTGTCTTATTTACTAGCGAAGGAGATCCATTCAAAGTATTTATTGGTTCTGGTAGCAATAAAAAATGCTTTTCAGACATTTTCCGTGTAGAAAGTGTAGACGACTGCTGTGCAGTATTACGTGCATTAGAAGTACACAATTCAGATCAAAAAGATTGTGAAGAGCCAGTTTGTGTCTTCTTAAGAGATCCCAATGCTACACTACAGGCAACAAATTCTGTTGTAACTGTTGATTTAAATTGTTTCTGTGGAATTCAATGCCTACGTGACGCACACGTTTCAGGCGTATAACATGTAAGCCCAAAAACTATTGAGGTGGTAGGAATCCTACCACCTTTCGTACATTATAACCCCATCATGCGAATGGATACGACATCTTCTATATTTAGGATAAAATTCCCAATTTGGTTCGGTACTACCATTTGCAGCACCCCATTTTCATAAGAAGCAATAACCCCTACATAAGAAGCTTTCTCTGTTTTCACCATACATTTCACACTTGGTATATAATGTGGTTGATTTAATAAGAAATAAATTTTCTCTTCATTATTCATCTCTTTAAACGATTTATCCTGCCACGTACTACTTGAAGATTCTACAAATAGTTCGTTATTTTGTTTTGGTTGATTCTCTTCCGCTACATCCGCATACGTGTTATGTTGATCAACAACATCTATCTCCGTTACATCCATTTGCATGTGTTGTGGATCAGCGACATGTATCTCCGTTTCAATATGATGAGTTTGTTCACTATTTTCAACATTATCTATTTCGTTTTCCTGTGTTTCAGCCGTTTGTTCTGTCTGTTTCACAATCACACTTCGCTGCACATGGCGCTGAAGTTTATATACATCCAAACGATGAGTATATAATAACGGTTGATTTTTCCCTTCCTTTATTTGTTTGTCCGCCATCCCCACTCCCCCTCTTTACTAAAACGTATGTTATTACAGTTATATTCATACAAGGCGGAGAAGTTTCATTAAAAATCCATTCTTTATCTATTTACATAAGGTACATTCCCTATTTTTTATAAACAAGAGGATTAAAAACTAAGAAAATCCCTAATTACGGAAGAAGGAAATCGTCTCTTTCAATCCTTGAAGTAATGAAGATTTTGGATTCCAATTTAAGTATTTTCTAGCTTTATTATTTAATAGATAGCTATGAACAATATCCCCTGGTCTTTCCTCTTTGTATATTCTTTTATTTTCTACTTTCATTAAGCTATAGATTATATCCAGCAGTTCATTGACTGAAGTTTGTTGATGCGAACTAATATTACATATTTGATTGTCAGCATTCCTAAGAGACAAAAAGTTAGCATATGCTACATCTTTAACAAAGATAAAATCTCTTGTTTGCTTTCCATCACCATATATAATTGGACTCTCATTCTTTAATAATCGGTCAATAAAAATAGAAATAACACCAGCTTCCCCATTTGCATCCTGCCTTGCGCCATAAACATTGGAATATCTAAGAATTGTATACTTTAAACCCGAGAGCTTTGCGAATAATTGAATATAAGTTTCACTAGTCAATTTCGATAAACCATAGAATGATACAGGATTAAGATCATGATTCTCATCAATAGGTAAATATTTAGGATTACCGTATACAGCAGCAGTTGATGCGTGGATAATTTTTTTCACGTTATGCTTTAGACAAGATTGTAGAATATTTACAGTCGCCATGATATTTTCACTACAATCGTAAAGTGGCTGTTTTACAGATTCCTGCACAGACACCTGCGCCGCTTGATGTATTACAAAGTCTGGTTTTTCTATCATAAAAATTTTATCAATATCAGGATTTCGTACATCAAAATGATAAAAAGCAACTCCCGATGGAATATGATACTTATGACCGGTAGCTAAATTATCAACAACTACTGTCTCTATATTGTTTTCCAATAAGGATTCAACAATATGTGAACCAATAAAGCCAGCCCCGCCTGTAACTAAAACTTTCAAATATTTTCCCTCCCCCAAAACTATATTTCCTTACATATAAGACAAGTAAGAATCTCTGTTTTTTAATTAATGAAGTTATCATTTCTATAAAGTCTAACTTCCATCAGTAGGGGGTTTTCTTCATCCCCCACCTATCTTCCTCGCTTCTCTCAATCTTGAGGCAGGGGTCTTACTGCACGTTAATGCGGGATAAAATCAATATTATTACAATTTATGTAAACTTTTTCTACAGTATGCTCTATAGTTCACTAATATCAGCCTAAAGCAGCTAACAAACAATAACGTTGAAGTTTATATACATCCAAATGATGAATGTATAATAACAGTTAATTTTCCCCTTTTTCATTTGTTTACCTGCCAATTTAATAGCCTTATCCGAAAGTTATAGATGTCTATCCCGTCTTGTTCATGATGGTACCTAAACTGGCAATCAAAGCTTTGTTCTGGCTTCGTCATATAAAAAAGACCTCAAGAATCATAAAGAGCCGAGAGGTCTCTGCATTTTCGTATTGCTTACTTAGCGAGACTAGTCAGAAAATGAGGTTGGGGGACACTCTGGGATCGGATTACAAATGTCGCAATTATTCTTTCTAATACATACCTTAACGATGTCTTTTTCAGTAATTTTCCAGAACACTTCGACAGTGCCTTGTCCTCCCAGTCCTGGGCGTGTTCCGAAATTTTGTGGTCTTGGCATACCTTCACATAAAACAGCAAATCCACAAACTTCGAAATGGTCTCCTTCGTTTGCATCATCACGGTCAATAATACATTGGAATGCTCTTTCGTCACAAATAACTTTTGGACATTGATTTCCTTGGTCATCCACTGATATAAACGTAATTTTTTTCGTTAGTGTGCCGCAAATGATCACTTTTTCAGGGCAAACATCTTCAATAACAGGTGCTTGTGAGAAAAACACCTCTGTGTGTACCCCTGCTTCAGCCAATGCAGGCGGAACGAGCTGTGTTTTAAATTCAACGGCTTCTTGACAGCAAGTTTGCGGGTTTGGAATTGGACATACAGTTGTCGTTGTTGACGTAGATGTTGTAGATGTTGTTGTTGACGTTGACGTTGATGTTGTTGACGTTGACGTTGACGTTGACGTTGATGTTGATGTTGTTGAAGTAGATGTTGTTGACGTAGATGTTGTTGAAGTAGATGTTGTAGATGTTGTTGACGTAGATGTTGTTGACGTAGATGTTGTTGACGTAGATGTTGTAGATGTTGTTGCACCTCCAAATGAGCCTATTCCACAACAACTATCCACGTTACAACCCGTAATACTTTGGAAATGTAATAAGACAGCCGTGAATTGTGACTCCGTAAACGGGGTCCCAGAACAGATAGTAAACGTACGAGAATCACCCGCGGCAATTTTATTGTTTGTGAACTGGTGTATAATATCGGCATCAATACCAGCACAACCCGGGCAATTCCCCCCTGTTAGTGTTATAGTGGGATTTAGCAGCACACCGTCAACAGCTACTAGTGTAAATGGACCGGCATTATTCACAACTAAACAGAAAGAACCTATACTCCCTGTACTAGTGGAATCATTGGTTATGGTAACATCTACACAACTGGAAAATGGCGCGGGTGGGCTCGCTAAAAGTGTTACCGTAACGGTCGCCTCTAAAGGTGAGCACGGACATCCCAGAGATCCCGTAACAAACGCAGTTGTTGTCATATAACTTTACACTCCTATTCAATAAAGTTTCGAAAAAAAGAAAACGAGCCAAAATTTGCTGTATTTTCTTATTTTCAAAAATATAGTATGCCTTTAGGCTTACAAAAGCTTGGATAGATTCATCATTTGTATGTAAATGTTCTATTAATCTCCTTTATTATCAAAAAGCAGAACCCTTTTATATAAATTCACTTTGATTTTCCAGCATACAAGTTGCTGTTATGTAAAACAAAAAGTGAATGCTACTTGTTTGCTCCCTTTGTTTTAACATGGCACGTGGCAAAAAAGGGCACTGACCGCTTCTATGCGCGACCAGGCGCTCTCGCCCAGCTAAAAAAGGTGGTTTTTATGTTGGTTTTTCAATTTAGATTTATATAAGTTGCCTTCAGAATAAAATTAATCCCCCACATATCCATAGACGGAAAGTTTAATCATTCTTGTCATCGGATGTTGTTTAAAACAGTAAGCAGAGGGAGCAACATCCTGGGAATCCGTCTCTTGTATAGCTAATGTGACACCTAAATAGATTATAAAATGTGATCGATGTACAGTTGAATCAGATAGAAAGGCTGTTTTATTGACTTTATAATAAAAAAAGCCAATGTTCCTTGAGGAAATCGGCCTTTTCGATAGAGAGTGTTTCACTCTAAAAAACAAGTTTCATTCCACTAATGAAAATGATTACAATCATGATAATACGTATATATTTCGACGGCATCTTTGTTGTAAGTTTACTGCCAATGATCGCTCCTGGAATGGATCCGCATAGAAGATTGCCCACTAATAAATAATCGATGTGTCCAAATCCAGCCATTAAGAGGCCTGAAATGGAAGTAAGCAAAAAAGCATGAGTGACATCTGTACCAACTAATTCGGAAGATTTCATATTGTAAACATATAAGATAAACAATGCAAAAAGGCTTCCTGATCCAACCGAAGTAATTCCTACGACGGCTCCGATGAGGACTCCCGCCAGGATGGTCAAATGCCGCTTTTCTTCTAGTGGCTTTTCTTTCCAACGGTTAACTGAATGACGGCCAAAAGTCATTTGAATCAATGTAATGATGGAAACAATCATTAGAATAGAACCAAGTAAGAGCATTACAAACTCTTTATTATAGTAGTCAGCTAAAAACAAATAAAATACTATATTAGCCGTAGCAGCAGATGGTATACTCCCTATGGCTAAATATTTCACCAGTTGAAAATGAACTGTTTTTTGTCTTATATGTTGGATGGCCCCAACCATTTTTGTAATTGAATTATAGGCAAAATCCGTGCCGATAGCGATTGTTGGATGAATGCCCATAAAAATCAATAAAGGGGTAAGTAAAGAGGCTCCACCGACCCCTGTCATTCCAACGAGCCATCCGACCAGCAATCCGATAAAAACAAATTCAATACTCACTTCCTATTCACCTCAAGTGTCTAATCATTTTTTTAAAAGCATCATACTCTATAGAGATAATCAATTTTAACTACTAATAGAGGTGATGTTTAACAATGGCAATATCCCCCCACGGCGGTCAATTAATCAATCGTTTTAATCCCGATTTGAATGTAGATGATATCAAGCAACAAATCGAAATAGATGAGTTTACTCTTGCAAATCTAGAATGTATAGCAATTGGCGCATTTAGTCCTCTTCAAGGTTTCATGGGGAAAGCGGATTATGAAAACGTACTTTATCATATGCGTTTGCAGAGCGGTTTGGTTTGGACACTACCTATTACATTATCGATTTCCACTGAAGAAGCACAATCCATCCACCATGGTTCCAAGGCGAAACTTGTTCATGACCACAACGTTTATGGAGTTATTGAAATTGAAGAAATATATGCAGCGGATCAAAAAATAGAAGCTGAATACGTTTATGGAACAACTGATCACAACCATCCCGGAGTGGCAAAGCTTTATGAACATTCAGGGCTTTATGTAGGCGGTAAGATTACGATGATGAAACGTCCAAAAAGAAAAGTAGCTGAAAAGTATGATTTGGATCCAATAGATACTAGAGCAGAGTTTGATAGACGAGGATGGAGAAAAGTGGTTGGTTTTCAGACACGCAACCCTATTCATCGCGCCCATGAATATATTCAAAAATCAGCTCTTGAAACGGTCGATGGCCTTTTGATTCATCCGTTGGTCGGTGAGACGAAAAAAGATGATATTCCGCAACATATTCGAATGAATAGTTATGAAGTGTTAATCGAGCATTATTATCCTGAAAAATATACGATGTTAGCTGCTTTTCCGGCCCCCATGCGTTATGCAGGACCCCGAGAAGCCATCTTCCATGCGCTTGTAAGAAAAAATTATGGCTGCACGCATTTTATTGTCGGCCGCGATCATGCTGGAGTCGGAAATTACTATGGTACTTATGATTCTCAATTCATTTTTAACCGTTTTAAAGAAGAGGAATTACAAATTGTTCCGCTCTTTTTTGAACACAGTTTTTATTGTAAAAAATGTCATGCGATGGCGTCTTTAAAGACATGCCCTCATCATGAAACGGATCGATTCATTTTGTCCGGAACAAAGGTGAGAGAAATGTTAAGAAACGGGGAAAGACCTCCGATGGAATTCAGCCGTCCCGAAGTGATTGAGGCCTTAATAAAAGGACTAATTCTGGAGGAATAACACGTGGATAAACAAAAAAAAGAGAATATCATTTGGCACCAAACAGCTATAACAAAAAAAGACCGTCAGAAATTACACGGTCAAAAAAGTTGTGTCCTATGGTTTACAGGATTATCAGGATCTGGCAAGTCAACCTTAGCGAATAAAGTGGAAGAAAGGCTTCATTCTCTTGGGATTTCTACTTATTTATTAGATGGGGATAATATCAGACATGGATTAAATAAGGACTTAGGCTTTCAGGAAGAAGATCGAAAAGAAAATATAAGACGTATCGGTGAAGTAGCTAAGCTATTTGTCGACGGCGGAATCGTCGTCCTTTCCGCTTTTATTTCTCCATATACAGAAGATCGTCAAAAAGTAAGAGATCTTTTAGAAGAGGAAGAGTTTATTGAAATATATACAAAATGTTCGTTAGAAGTTTGCGAGACACGAGATCCAAAGGGCTTATATAAAAAGGCTAGAAAAGGTGTGATTACCGATTTTACTGGTATCTCTTCACCCTATGAAGCCCCAGCTTCTCCTGAAATAACGGTCAATACGGAAAGTATGTCAATAGACGGTTGTACGGATCAAATCATTAGCTATTTGATGGACAAGGGATATATTTAATATTTTGTTTAATGAAATAAAGCTCATTGTTGATTTTATTTTTAACTCTGAGTTCACATCCTACCTAATTTTATTTAGGAATGCAAGCTCAGAGTTAAAATGTTTACTGTGAATAGTTTGTATCGATGCTGGCTGGCTTTATGTATCCCCTGAAAATCGAGGGACAAATTTCTTTTGAAAAAATAAAGTAGAAAACTGAAACAAATCTTTTAGAGATGGCTTTGCCATCTCTTTTCTGTTCCAGCTTCCCCTCCTCAAACCGTACGTGAAGTTTCTCCGCCTATGGCTTTCCGATGTCCTTCCTTCTTTGGCTTTCAGTTTGTCCTAACTCCCAACTTTCACAGGTGTGTATCTTGTTCTCTCAATCAAATTCTTGATACACCCATGTTTTCTTCGAACATTTCTTTTCTTTTTCCAACAAGGTAGGATTTCTTCACCAGTTACCCGTCAGCTACTAGGCGACCTGGCTCTTACCTAGACTGGACTTTCACCAGTAAGCAGTGTCCAACTTGGCTGGGCACGCTATAGAAAGAAGCTGACGGAGAAACATAAAAAAACATGCTTCCCCGTCAGCTTCAAAAAAATGAATCATCATAAGAAATCTAGTAAAATCAAAAGTTAAAGAAGTTAATAATAAATCTCTCGTGTTCTACTTAAAAAATTCTTTAAAGCTATATCCAAAAGCATTTATATCTCTTTCATACTTATTCACTATATCAGCTCTTTTAGTAGCGGGTAATCCCATCCACTTTTTCAAGTATTTCTCATTAGTGTTTGAATTGATTGGAAGTGCAACGTCGATAGGGTTACAGCTAATAAAATTAGATATTGAATGTAATATATTTTCTGGATTAGCCACTAATTCCTCATATTTAATTGTAATGGTGTTTTTTAGTAGTGGTAGATCTTTTTCCAGCTGCTTATGGCATAAAATCCAATGCTCAATTAACTTTTCCAATTCTATATTTTTCCCTGAAAAAGCATTTGTAGCTAAAGAAACAGCGACAGGATGTCTTTTAATTACAATAAAATAGGAGTTAGGAAACATCTCCTGTAGAAAACGGGTTCTAATTATATTTGGAGGTGATTTTTCTAACAAGATAGGTTTGGACAAATCCCAATGTTTTCCCCATTCAAAAAATAATTTATTTTTATTTTCTGGTGTAATTATATTGGAGTGTTCGTCCAAATAAGAAGCATTGTCAAAAGCAAAAACACCTGGTCCACCATATCGCTTTGCCGGCGGGAATACTGTTTGTAAATGTTGTCCTTCGTCCATCGGAGAACCTGTATTACGGAAACCACTTATTTCATAATGTTCCCTAAGTAATTTAGATAAAATAGTCGTGCCACTTCGGTGTAAACCACAAATGAATACAAATTTTTTCGAGTTCACGGCTTTCCCCCTATGAATTTTTTGATTTTTTGTTATATCAAAAAATATCAAATTTACATTGCAACACAAAAAGTAAAAGGAGTAACTGGTATATTAGGTCATTCCTTATTGTACATGATGCTGATGTACCTTTATAGTTGACAAGCATATACGATAACATTATATGCGAATATATTTTTAGTGTTCGATAGGTAGTTTGTTCATTTTTCTTCATTTCCGTTGTTAAAACGATTAGGGGGAATCTTACCATAAGTAACAGCTAAAAGTAGCTTTCAAATGCAAAATCTAGGTTTAAGTTTGTTTATGGAAATGGAATTTCTATCTAACTTTCACACCCTTCCATTTCCATCTTCATATAAATAACATTAGTAACATTTTGAAACGTAACAATCTTTAGATTGTTTCTAGCTATATCTCCTCTGTACATTAATTTAAAAAGGGTGTGTGAAATGCGAAGAGCTGTTGTAGTGTTTGTAGAGGACAATAAGCATTTATTGCTTCAATTGGGTTGCTTATATACTTCTCTAAAATATATACAGTCAAATGATACTGATCTTGTTGTATTTGGAACAAAGGAAGCTTTAAAAAAAGTTCCGGATGACTGTATAAAAGTTGAGTGTGAGTTAGCGAATAATCCCCCTGAATTTCTCCGTTATCGATTTATTAATTCAATTAGTTGTTTAGCGGGAGAGCAAGCAGCTTTTTTAAACCATTACGATTATATTCTGAGAACTGATGCGGACACATTTTTAACACCCGCATGGAATTCCTTTTACCCTGCTCTCTATACTGTAGGACGAGGCGGTTATGTAAACGATGAAAAGACACGCTCCAACCTAAAAAGAATCTCATCACAATTTCATTTGCGCCACCAAGGGCTCCACAATCTAGGATCGACTCATTACGGTAATGCCTCGTTGGTAAGAGAAGTTTGTAAACTCGCGACAACTATTACAGCTCATATTTTGACAGAAGAATTTAAGGATGATGAGGGAAAATGGCCTAGCTGGTATCGAGGGGTTGCATCAATGTACGGTTGTGAAATTGCAGCTAACCATTTTGTAGATCAAATTACAATAGACCCAAAGAGACTTGATTTTGGTAGTGCCTCACCAGAATCAATCGATGATCATCCGCACATACACTGTTGGCATACAAATAATATGTTTTCTAAGTTTCAATTTACGGCGGGAAAATATGATGATTTGAGTACCGATCATTTAGATATAAATAGGATTAAAGATTACTGTTTGTTTATAGCCTTAAAGTCGAAACAATTTTTCCACATTCAATAATTAAGTGTGTTCTAAAAACTTACATTACTTAAAATAACCTAAAGAATACTAGAAAAGAAGAATCTAATTTCCTTTGGTTAATAAGTTACTTATGAAAGGCTGAATTTAAATGGAAAACAGAAAATTTTTAGTTTTGGGACATCCAAGAAGTGGTACTGCATTTATGGTCAAACTATTTCGGCAATTTGGGTATCAAATTGGGCATGAAATTATGGGAAGGGATGGAATTAGCAGTTGGATGTTTGCGGTGGATGATTATCAAGTATATACTGACCATACTCTTAACCGGAAAAATTTTACCTTTGACTACATTATAATGAATTTGAGACATCCCGTTAATATTATAAGTAGCAGTTATTTTACAGAAAATCCATCTAGGATAAGTTTAGATTACCGTAAAAAACATCTGAATTTAGAAGGTTTAAATAGGGTAGAAGTGGCTGTAAAAAGTGTTCTCGATTGGTATAAAAAAATAGAACTACAAAGACCAAATCTAAAAGTTTGCATCGATAAAAATCCGGAAGAAAAATTATTTTATTTTCTAAAACGATTTGAAAATAAAGAATCATTATTACCAGTTGAAAAAATAGAGAAGAAAGTAAATGCAAGAAATCATCCTGATCTAACGTTCTCCTTTATAAAAGAAAATTGTAATAAGGATATCGTATTAGAATTAGAGAATTTTTGTAATTTATACGAATATAAAATCACGTAATCTCTCGAACAGTAAAGGAGGTTAGTCGAGAAAAATGATCATATCTCATGAACATAAATTCATCTTTTTAAAAACGAAAAAAACAGCCGGCACCAGTATCGAAATTTCATTATCAAGATATTGCGGCGATAAAGATATCATTACTCCGATAAGTCCTGATGATGAGAAAATTAGGGCTGAATTTGGAAAACAACCCCAAAATTATCAAGGGGAATTTTATAATCATATTAGGGCAAAACACGTTAAGAATTTAATAGGAGAGGAAATATGGAACTCATATTATAAGTTTTGCTTTGATAGAAACCCGTGGGACAAAGTCATATCGCTTTATCATTATAGAGGTAATCCGGCCACTGTTACTTTCGATGATTTTTTAAAATCCTCGGTGTTCCAGCGTTCATATAATTTTCCTATATATACAATTAATGATCAGTTAGCCGTCGACTATATTGGGAAATATGAAAATTTAGAGAATGACTTGAAGATGATCTGTAATAAAATTGGTTTACCTTTTGATGGCTGGCTGCCTAGGGCAAAAGGTAACTTCAGGAAAAATCATCAACATTATAGAACGTTTTACAATAAACAACAAAAAGAATTAATCCAACACTACTATAAAAAAGAAATTGATTTACTCGGATATGAATATTGAAGCTTTTTTAGTCAAACTGAATAATAATGCTAACTAATCATGCAGTTTGATTAAGAAATTCCTCCTGTGAACTTCTTAATATATATCCATCTAGAAAATTTGAGGGCTGATTTAGGATGTCTGGATAGCCGTTTTCAGACCTTTTCTTATCTATGTATCTTAAATGCTAAACGCTTCTGACAGTAAGAACAAGAATTAAACGAGAGTATAATTTTGTTAAAAGTTCATATAAATTCTAAGGTAAATATTTTTAACAATGGGTTTGTAAAAGGGGGCTTGACGAATGAAAGTTGCGCTTCTAACAATGTTTAATGGTTTAGATAGTACGTACTCATTAGTAAATGTTGTAGCAGAACAAATAAGGATGCTATTGGATGATGATAAACAGCCGATCATGCTTGTAAGTGAAAATTGTCCGCTTGATGCGCGGCATGGAATTTTTCTGGATGAACGGATTGAATGGAGAAAAGTGGTCAATCATCTCAACGGCAATCAAATACATTGGAGAGACTATACAGAGGCTAGCGGGAAAGTACATGATACTTTTTATCAGGAAGTGGATGTAATTGCGGATGATCTGGTAACAAAATTATCTGATGTAGATGCATGTATTATGCATGATATTCATTATCAAGGCTGGCATTTACTCCATAATGTGGCGGTGAGAAAAGTACAAGAAAAGCTGCCGCATGTCAAATTTATCGCTTTTACTCATTCTGCTCCCGTAAATCGTCCCCCAAATCCTAAATGGCCGTTTTCAGCAAGGTTTACACCCATGCCTAATACTATATATGTCTATCCTACCCAATCAGGAATTTCTGCACTCTCCAAACAGTACAATGCTCCTGAAGGGAACTGCCGAGCAGTCAATAACAGCCTTGATTTGTTAAATTATATGAGTGATGAAGTCAAGCTGCTTGGACAGGAAGTTGACCTCATGTCCCCTGATATACTTGTCGTTTACCCGGGGAGACTGACACCTGGAAAGAAATTTGAAAAAGTCGCATCGTTATGCGGAGCCATTAAGAAAAACTGCGAAAAGACGGTGAAAGTCATATTTTGCGATTTTCCAAGCGCGGATATTGGGACTAAACAATATAAAGCTTTAATTAAAGCACAGGGAATTTCATTCGGTTTAGAACAAAATGATATGTTTTTTACTTCAGATATAGAAGCTTTTGAAAATGGATTCCCTAGAAAGGGTGTTTTAGAATTATTTTCCCTTTCTAATCTTTTTATATGTCCTTCTTTTTCTGAATCGTTTGGATTAACCGTGTTAGAAGCGGCAAGTAAAGGTAATTTCATTGTATTAAATGAAAGAGTTCCTGCTTTGGAGGAAGTTGGAAAAGTATTGAATTCTTACTTTATGAAGTGGGATGCAAGAAATTTTGGGTATAATACCGCCGAAACATACCACCCTTCCGAGGAAACATATTTGAAAGAACATGCAGAAATTATTATCAATCTAATGCGTGAAAATCACGTAATCCACGCGAAAACAATGACAAGACAACGTTATAGTCCTCAGTGGATATGGTTTAATCAACTAAAACCTATGTTGCAGCCCTTTTAAGTGCTAATCTTTCGCTGTTATACTTCGTCGTTCAGTAGCTGATTTCTACCCCGTAAAGCAAAATAACCCCCCCATCAGTCGAATACTGATGGGGGGTTCTGTCAATAGTTGGTTTTTCTTACTTTTTCAATACATATCTTAACAATATCTTTTTCTACAAACTTAAAGGCGACTGAATGATCATGTCCGCCAAAATTCGCTTCATGCGCAAAAACCTCGCATAAAATACCCTGTTGGATAATACGGAATTGATCTCCCTCCTTGATGCCATCCTGTTGAGTAATACCGCATTGATCATCCCCTTCCTTGATATCATTTTGTTCAATCAGACATTGAAATGGGATTTCGTCTTTAATTACATGGTTCGGAACCTCACAACCGTCTATTACTGCCGTATAGGTTATGGTTTTATGAATCACACCACAAATAACAACCACTTCCGGACATACCTTTTCAATGTTAGCTACTACCGTTTTAGTGGCACAGGCAGTTCCCTTTTTTGCAGGAGGCACCAGTTGCGTCTTATGCTCCACTATAATTTTACAACATAATTCTTTCCGAGGAATACGGGGTGAAAACGCGCAAATACAATGACAACTTAATGTTCTAATAGCTCCATTACAATCTTTCCCTGTAATACACCCATTCTCAGGATCAAAATTTATAAAAGTCAGGGTGGTTGTTCTGGAGGCTCCTCTTAATAAAAAATCAACTTCAGTTCCTGGTTTTAATATACATAATTGATTACACAAACCATTCATTTCGAGCACCTCCTTCACTTAAATTCCGGTACTATATTACTCTATGTCATTATCATTGCTATTGTATGGGCATACAAACAGACGGATAAGCCTTGATATAACTAAGTGGATCCGTCAATCATTTCTGTAATTGTATGAACGACTTGTGATGATTTTTTTGATCTTATTGTTTGTATGTTTTAAGGTATGTTGAAGAATCCCAATGGGTTACCGTAACATTGCACCATGTCATTTTTGGAAAAATACAGGTTCATCACCAAAAGACGGGGATGACATATAGATAGATGTACACTCTACTCCGAGTGGACGCTTTCCGCGGGCGAGAGCGAGCCTCCTCGGCAAGCCTGCGGGGTCTCACTTTCAAAAAATCAACCCCATGTTACGGTGATGAACCTATGTAGAGTAAAAACTATATAATTTTCTCTATACTAAAAAAGCCCTCCTGAATCGTACTTTTTACAATTCAAGAGGGCTTTTTATTTTAAATATAGTCAATTTATCTTTTCGTACTAACCTAAAATATGATATCCAGAATCCACATGAATATTCTCGCCAGTCACACCACTTGCTAAGTCACTGAATAAGAATAATGCTGTGTTTCCTACTTCTTCTTGCGTTACGTTACGACGCATTGGCGCACGTTCTTCAATTTGTTTTAAGATGCTGTTGAAGTCGCCAACACCTTTTGCAGATAATGTACGAATTGGTCCTGCTGAAACAGCGTTAACACGAATATTATGCTTCCCTAAGTCGTTCGCTAAATATTTTACGCTCGCTTCTAATGATGCTTTTGCAACGCCCATTACGTTGTAGTTTGATACAACGCGTTCGCCGCCAAGGTACGTTAATGTAACAATGCTTCCGCCCTCTGTCATTACTTCTTTTGCTACTTTTGATACAGCTGTTAAAGAGAATGAGCTAATATTTTGTGCTAATAAGAAACCATTACGAGATGTATCAACGAACTCACCTTTTAAATCATCGCGGTCTGCGAATGCAATACAGTGAGCTAGTCCATGAATAACACCAACCTCTTCCTTAATTGTTTGGAAGCAGTTTGCGATATCTTCATCATTTGTCACATCACATGGCAATACAAGTGATTTTTGTCCTTCTAATGATTCTGCTAAATCACGTACATTCTTTTCCAAACGCTCTCCAGCATATGTGAAAATTAAGTTTGCTCCTGCGTTATGTAATGAACGAGCAATACCCCAAGCGATGCTTCGTTGGTTTGCAACACCCATTACAACAATATTTTTTCCTTTTAGATTGAGAAGATCCATTTATTTATCCTCCTATTTTCGTAAATAACAGTAGTTATTAGTACCTGATACTATTTTTATAATATCACAAATTATCCATAAGGCAAAATAAAAAATCATTTTCTACTATATAATACTTCTTTATTTCAATACAGAAGTATCACAATCCTGCCTTATATATTTGTAGCAAGCAAAACATTTTGTAGTTTCTTACATAAGAATCACATAATCTTCAATATAATACATTTCTTTCCCCAACATCTGACATTCCCCTACCTAAATTTAAACAACTTATTTGCAAACAACAAAAAATCAGCTAAGATGGTAATAGTGTCTTTTTTAATAACAATGAGTAATAGAAAGGAATACAGTACGGTGAAAGATAAAAATTCTCGATATCAAATAGATTACGTTTTAATTCTAATTGTACTAGCAATCGCTATAGTAAGTTGCTTTGCCATCGCAAGTGCACAGCCGTCCTTGCCTCCAAATTTACAAAAGGTTAACTTCGTGGCTAAACAAATTCAATGGTATGTAATTGGCGCGATCGCAGTTGCTGCTATTATGGTCATCGATTTTGATCGTTATAAGCAAATTTGTTGGTATTTATACGGATTCGCAATGGTTCTTCTTCTTGGTCTTGAGTTTCATTTCCCTGGTGCTCAAACGATTAAAGGGGCAACCGCTTGGTATTCATTGCCAGCAGGGCTTGGTAATTTCCAACCTTCTGAAGTCATGAAAATCTTTCTAATCCTTGTTGTTGGCCGTCTTATTGTAGACCATAATGAAAAATATGTAGTTCGAACACCGCACGAAGATTTACTCTTGCTTGGGAAAATATTCGCCGCAAGTTTACCACCGTTATTATTAATTGCAAAAGAACCAGATTTAGGGAATACGATGGTAATTTCAGCAATGCTTGCTTCAATGATTTTAGTATCTGGGATTCGCTGGCGCTTTATTTTCGGTTTAGCTGGTATTGTCACTGCCGTTGGTGCGTTACTTGTATATATTTACTTTGCTCACACAGCATTCTTTAAAGCACATATTTTACAAGAATATCAATTAGATCGTTTCTATGGTTGGTTAGCACCTTATGAATACCCAACGCAAGGTTATCAGTTAACTCAGGCTCTTCTAGCGACTGGGTCAGGTGAATTGTACGGAAAAGGCTGGGGAAATGGACAAGTATACTTCCCTGAACCTCATACAGACTTTATCTTTACAAACATTGTTGAGAAGTTTGGATTTTTAGGAGGAAGCGTCGTTATTTCACTATACTTCCTACTGATTTATCGTATGATTCACATTGCCTTAGAAAGTAATGATCCATACGGCAGTTATATATGCGCCGGAACGATCGGGATGTTTACATTCCAAGTATTCCAAAATATTGGTATGACAATTGGACTACTTCCTATTACCGGTATTACATTACCGCTTCTAAGCTACGGTGGTAGTTCCTTGGTCACCTATCTGATTGCCATTGGCTTTATTCTGAACGTACAGTCGCGAACGAAGAAATTTATGTTTGATTAAACCATATCGAGTAGATATGGTTTTTTTCTTACCTTCTTAGCGGTATACTAATCAAAAAAGACGGAGGTGATCTCATATGAAATATGATGTTATTGGCGATATTCACGGCTGTTTAGAGGAGTTTCAAGCATTAACAAAACAGCTTGGTTATACATGGGATAGCGGGTTACCTGTTCATCCGCAAAAGCGCCAGCTTGCTTTCGTAGGCGATATTACAGATCGCGGGCCTCATTCTCTTCGAATGATTGAAATTGTGTGGGAGCTTGTCATACATAAGAAAGAAGCATATTATGCCCCTGGGAATCATTGCAATAAATTATATCGTTACTTTCTTGGGCGTAAAGTACAAGTAACACATGGCTTAGAAACAACCGTTGCAGAATACGAGGCATTACACACACGCAATCAAAAGATTATTCAGAAAAAGTTTATTGACTTGTACGAACAATCACCACTCTATCACGTACTAGATAACGGCAAACTCGTTGTTTGTCACGCTGGTATTCGCCAAGATTATATCGGCAGAAGTGATAAGAAAGTGCAAACTTTCGTTTTATACGGTGATATTACAGGTGAAAAGCACCCTGACGGTTCTCCTGTCCGCCGTGACTGGGCGAAGCAATATGGCGGGGAGGCCTGGATTGTATATGGGCATACACCTGTACAAGAACCTCGATTCGTCAATCATACGGTGAATATCGATACTGGATCTGTATTTGGCGGGAAATTAACAGGACTTCGTTATCCAGAAATGAAGACCGTTTCAGTTCCTTCTTCAATGCCATTTGTACCAGAAAAATTCCGCTCTATTGACTAAAAAAAGCTGATGGAATCACGATTCCATCAGCTTTTTCATATCTTCAGGCAACTCCGCATGAAATGTCAGTTGCTTTTCTAATATCGGGTGATAAAATGTTAAACTTGTGCTATGCAGGGCTTGTCTTTTTATTTCATCCGTTTTCCCGCCATACAAATCATCACCAAGTAACGCATGACCAAGATGCGCCATATGTACTCTAATTTGATGCGTCCGCCCTGTCTCTAATTGAAGTGCCACATGCGTTTTATCTTTCCATCTTTTTTGCAAATGAAAATGAGTCACAGCTCGCTGGCCATCCCCCTGCACGATGCGTTCAATAATACTATCATCTTTTCGTGCAATTGGAGCGTCAATTGTTCCACTATCCTCTGCGACGATTCCATGGACAATTGCTTCATATGTTCTTTTTACTTGTTTTTGCTGATGTTGCTTTGATAACAAATGGTGAATAAAACGATTTTTCGCAATTAACATTAAACCGGATGTATCCCGGTCAAGCCTTGTGACGATATGAACTGTACTCGCAAGATTTTGCTGATCATAATAATGCAAAAGAGCATTGGCTACGCTCCCGCTCGGATGCTCTCTTGACGGAATTGTTGACATATAAGGCCTTTTATTAATAACAAGGACCGAATCATCTTCATACACAACAGAAAGAGGGATATTCTCACTTAACATCCCTTCACTTCTTTGCTCAGGTGGAAAACAGACTGCTAACTTTTCACCTTCTTGCAAAACATGACGCACATTTACATGATGTTCATTCACTTCAATCGCACCGCCATGAAACTTTATATCTGTTAACGCTGCTTTTGAAATACCTTTCGCTTTCAAAAATTCTCGAATAAGCATTCCTTCATCAGCTTTTGTTATACACCAAGTTAACATAAATCTTCTCAATTGCATAACTCTCTTCTAACCCTCTCTAATGATATGTTCACGATGCAAAAACGCCCGTATGAACCTAATTAGCCGGTCTAAGAGGTCCTTGACCGCTTCTATGCATGGTCAGACGCTCTCGATCCCCTAAAAAGAAAGGGGTTTTTGTGTCGTTGTTTCAACTTATATTGATATAGCAGCGGGAAAAGGACCCGCTGCTATAAGTTTCCCCTTACTGATCCGCGACAAATGAATCGCGCACTCGCTTCCAAAATGGAAATGGGCGAAATCTAACAAATCGAACTCTTTGATTCGCCACCCGGTATTGAATCGATTTAACCTCTTGATGATCCATCGTTAAATGATCAATTGTAATTTGCAAGTTCATTCCAGTAACTGGTCTTAGCACACATGTATGATGCTTCGGTAATACGAGCGGAGATCCAACCGTACGGAAAACGCGATTATTAATAGACGCCATTTCCGTAATTTGAATCGCTTCTAAAGACGGGTGAATAATCGCACCGCCCAGCGCTTTATTATACGCAGTACTACCAGAAGGTGTTGAAATACAGAGACCATCGCCGCGGAATGTTTCAAAATATTCACCGCGAATTTCAACATCCATAACAAGCGTTCCTTCACTGCTTTTTACGGTTGCTTCATTTAGCGCTAAATATTGTGATTCTTTATTTCCATTCACATAACGAATAATGACCTCCAATAATGGATATTCAACAACTTGAAAAGGCGTTTTTGCAATCGCAATGACAAGCTTCTCAACTTCTGTCGGTAACCAATCAGCATAAAACCCTAAATGCCCGGTATGTACTCCGACAAATGCTGTTTTATCTAACCGATCCTGGTAGCGATGAAACGCATGCAGCAACGTCCCATCTCCCCCAACGGAAATTACAATATCTGGTTCGTTTTCATCCATTGTAACTTCAAAATCATGTAAGTACTCTATCATCGTACTCATAAGCGCATTTGATGATTGATCTCCCTTTGACATAATTGCAAACTTCATCGCCCAACACCCTTTAGTTTATTATTCTGTTTCCTTCGATTCTTTTTTGCGTGAAAAAATCTTTTGTGCTTCTTTAATTTCAAGACGAATCGAAGACATCTCTTCGTCTAATAAGTAAGCGGCTTCAGCTGCGCGCTGCAAACGCACTTTAATATCTTCTGGAAAGCGTCCACGATATTTATAATTTAAAGAATGCTCGATTGTTGCCCAAAAATTCATTGCTAACGTGCGAATTTGAATTTCAACTAACACTTTTCTCTCTCCGCGAATCGTTTGCACAGGGTAACTAATAACAACGTGATAGGAGCGATATCCACTTTCTTTCTTTCGCGTCACGTAATTGCGTTCTTCCACAATTTCAAAATCGTTACGTTTTCGTAAAAACTCTACAACTGGTTTAATATCATCAACAAATTGACACATCATCCGAAGCCCCGCAATGTCTTGCATCTCTTCTTGCAAACGACTAAGCGGAATATTTCGTTTGTCTGCTTTATCAATAATACTTGCAACAGATTTGACTCTTCCTGTTACAAACTCAATCGGCGAATGTTCGGCCAACATTTCAAACTGAGAACGCATTCCTTTTAATTTTACTTTCAATTCTCCTACAGCTTGATGATACGGAGCTAAAAATTCTTCCCAATTTCGATCCAATGTAACCACCACCAAAACAACTCAGTTTCTTCTACCCTACTAAAAGCTTTCCTTTACAGAAACACTTTCTCTACTTCATTTACGAGTTCCTCACCGTAATTTGCATTTCCTTCAATATTTCCAATCAAATACTCTAATTCTTCTTTCATTTGTTCTAACTCAATTTCAGTGTCTTGAATACGAACAAACATTTTATCATCGCTCTTCATTGCGTGTTTTAATTCTTCCCAGCACGTATGCGGGATACTTACGTAAATAAAGGATGTTGCATTCTCTAAAATATATAAAAACGATAAATTATCTGAATCTACAAGTACATGGCTACGCGCTTTCAATTCTTCTACACGTAACTCCGTATTTTCCGCACAAAAAATAAGAGCATTCTCTCTTTTCTCTACGCTCTTAACTTGAATTTTATTTTGCATACTTGAACTCCTCCATATTATACTTCCTGTCATTATCAACACTTTCATTGTAACATAACATACACTGAAACAAATAAAACATTGATTGAAATTTAAGAAAAAGCGATAATGAGTAACAGATATTTCATATAAAGGAGCGTACATATGAACCAAGAAATTGAAATTGAGTTTAAAAATATGGTTACTAAAGAGGAATTCCATTCTTTATGTCATGCATTTTCCATTACATCATTCACAAAACAGGTTAATCATTATTTCGAAACGCCAGCATTCTCATTAAAAAACGCCGGTGCTGCTCTTCGTATTCGTTATAAAAACAATGCATATACGCTAACACTAAAACAGCCCGCAGAAATCGGCTTGTTAGAAACACATCAAACTTTAACAAAAGAAGAAGCAAACATAATGATGGAAACAAATACAATAATTACAGGTGCCGTTTCTAACCAATTAGAAAACCTGCAAATTTCTGTTTCTTCACTACAGTATATGGGAAGCTTAACAACTGAACGAGCAGAAACAACATTTGAATGCGGTACACTTGTATTCGATCATAGTTTTTATTACGAGCATGATGATTATGAAATCGAATATGAAGTAAGCGATGAGCAAGCTGGACAAGCAGCATTTTCCTCTTTCTTAAAGGAGCATAACATTCCAATTCGACATACAAAAAATAAAGTGCAACGCTTTTTTCTTGCCAAAGAACAAAAAGAACAATAAACTAGCAAAGGATTGATTGAGAGCTATTTATTTGCCCTTCATAACAATCCGTTGCTACAATAAAGTGAAACTTCCTTTCATGAACGTCCTTTTCATGAAAGGTTAGCTCTCACCAATCGAACCTTTCATTATCTCTTGCCTATCTCTTTGTCTTACTACAAATAATAGCGAGGATAAATATATATTTGATGGAAAAAGGAGTTACAAGGATGAACAAGCAACCAACGACACCATTTGAAGCAATTGGCGGTGAACAAGGCATTGCAAAATTAGTCGATACATTTTATTCCTATGTCAGTAAACACCCTGACTTATCTCCCATCTTCCCAGACGATTTAACGGAAACTGCTAGGAAGCAAAAACAATTTTTAACGCAATATTTAGGTGGACCGAGTCTTTATACAGAAGAGCATGGGCATCCAATGCTACGCGCTCGTCATCTGCCATTTGAAATTACACCAAAACGGGCAAAGGCTTGGCTCTCATGCATGGAGCAAGCGATGGATGATACTGATGTACATGGACCGATTCGTGAGTTTGTATTTGAGCGTTTGACATTAACTGCACAGCATATGGTTAATACTCCTGAAACAGGTGAAGCTTAATGGATAAACTGGAAACAAAACATACTGTACCAATCTCTCTCTCAAAATGTGAAGCAAAATCTGTAGAAGCCTATTTATTTATTGATCCACTCTGTAAAGATTGTTGGGAAATTGAGCCAATCATAATTAAATTATGGCTCGAATATGGAAAATACTTTTCACTTCGTCACATCGTTACTGGTAAAGTAGAAGGGGCTATTTCCCCATCACACAAATGGAATAAACCTGCTAATATTCGATTTGTGTGGGAGAAAACAACAAGTTTACAAGGGTTTTCTTGCGACGGAAAAGTATATACGCACGGCGGCGCGTCAACTCCGTATATCACTTCAATTGCAATTAAGGCAGCAGAATTACAAGGTCGAAAAGCAGGTTCGAAATTTTTACGAAAACTACAAGAGTCTATTTTACTTGAAAATACAGCAAAACCAACCATAAATACGCTGCTTACTTGCGCAAAGCAAAGTGGAATTGATGCGGAAGAATTTGAACAAGATTTATCTTCTGTAAGTGCGGCAAAAGCATTTCAATGTGATTTAAAATTTACGAATGAAATGCACATTACAGAAATTCCTTCTCTCGTGTTCTTTCATGCAAATTCAAACGAAGAAGGAATTAAAATTGGCGGTATTTATCATTACGATGTATACGTACAAGTATTAAAAGAGATTGTAAAAGAAGACATCGTGCCGCAGCCTCTTCCTCCTCTAGAACGATTCCTAGAGCATGTTCAGTTCATATCAACAAAAGAAATTGCTTTTATTTATAATTACTCTGAAAACGAAGCAGAACGAGAAATGAAAAAATTGTTATTAAAGAGGACAGTGCGCATGATTGATATAAAACGAGAACGGTATTGGAAATTGGTTACAAAGGAAAACGACCTAGTGTAAAACACTAGGTCGTTTTCTTTACGGCTTATAAAAATATTAAAGGGGATGGGAGAAATTTCACGTTCAAACAAAGGGGTATATGTTTGTATGTGAATTCGTTCACGTTTATTATATTACAAGATTCGACGTTAATTGACAACCTCTTTTGTCGAATTTCACATTTTCGTCACATTCTAAACGTTTTCATTTTAGAATACAATATATAAAACGCCTTTTTAGGAGGGTTTTCATTGAAAAAATCCTATCTTGTATTACTCCTTTGTATTATTTTTTTGTTTTTTTGTTTATACGTTCTCTCATTATTACAAGTGTTTCCACTTATTTTAGCACTTCCACTTTTATTTGGAGCAATCGTATTAGCTATATCATATTTTAATAACCAAAAACGTTTTAAAGGGTTCTAAACAATATTCCAATACACGTCGAAAAAGAAAAAGGAGTCTGCACTCGCCTTCTCCCTTTGTTGAAACTTGGCATGTGGAAGAAAAAGGCCCTGACCGCTTCTATGCATGGCCAGATGCTCTCGCCCCCCGAAAAAGAAAAGGGGTTTTTATGTAAAAAGAAAACGAGAGTCATGCGACTCTCGTTTCTTTCTACTTCTCTTCAAATAAAAGTGCTTCTAATTCATTTAATTTCTCTTCAAATACTTGCATTGCTTCCTTTACAGGATCTGATGATGTCATATCAACACCAGCTTTTTTCAATACTTCAATTGGATAGTCTGAGCTTCCTGCTTTTAAGAACTCATTAATGTAACGTTCTACAGCCGGCTGACCTTCTTCTAAAATTTGTTTTGATAGAGCCGTTGCTGCACTGAAGCCCGTTGCATATTGATATACATAATAATTGTAATAGAAATGTGGAATACGAGACCACTCTAAACCAATTTCTTTATCGATCACTAAGCTATCACCGAAATATTTTTGATTTAGCTCATAATAAATGTCCGTTAACATATCTGGTGTTACCGCATGACCTTCTTGCACTTTTTTATGAATTACATGTTCAAACTCAGCAAACATCGTTTGACGGAATACCGTACCACGGAAACCTTCTAAATAATGATTTAATAAGTATAGACGCTTCTTCTTATCATCTGTCGTTTTTAATAAATAATCATTAAGAAGTGCTTCATTACATGTAGACGCTACCTCTGCGACGAAAATCGAATAATCGCCATACACGTAAGGCTGTGTTTTTCTTGTATAGTAACTATGCACAGAATGGCCAAACTCGTGCGCCAGCGTAAATAAATTATTTACATTATCATGCCAGTTCATTAATACATATGGATTTGTTCCATATGCACCAGATGAATAAGCACCGCTTCGCTTCCCTTTATTTTCATATACATCTACCCAGCGATTTTCATATGCTTCTTTTAAAATCTCTACATACTCGTCCCCAAGTACATGTAATGATTGTAAAAGCATATCTTGCGCTTCTTTGTATGTGACGTTCATTTTCACTTCTGGTACGAGCGGCGTGTATAGATCATACATATGCAGTTCATCTAATCCAAGTGCTCGTTTCCGAATATCAATGTAACGATGTAATAAATGTAAGTTTTCGTTTACTGTTTCCACAAGCTGATCATATACAGACTCTGGAATATTATTATTGCTCAGCGCAGCTTGGCGAGCAGAATCATATTTACGGACGTTTGCATAAAAGTTATTTCGTTTAATTGCACCATTTAATGTGCTCGAAAATGTATTCTTATATTTTCCGTACGTTTCATACACCGCATGAAACGCATCATGACGCACACGAGGATCATCACTTTCTAAAAATTGAATATAACGTCCATGCGTCACTTCTACCTCTTCCCCATTTTCATCTTGAATAGATGGGAACTTCAAATCTGCGTTATTTAATATACCAAATGTATTACTTGATGCACTCATAACCTCAGAAGCTTGCGCTAATAACGCTTCTTCCGCCTCTGATAATACGTGAGGACGTTGACGCGTAATTTCTTCTAACGCATGTTCATATATCTTTAGTTCTTTATTTTCTTGTAAAAAGGATCGCAGTGTCTCTTCTGCAATTGTTAAAATTTCCGGTACAATGTACGCCATGCTACTTGATACTTGCGAATACAAACTCGTCGCGCGGTCATTCAACGCTTGATAAGATGAATTTGTTGTATCTTGGTCATAGCGCATATGTGCGTATGTATACAGTTTACCAAGACGCATTGATATTTCATCTTCATATTGCAGTGCCTCTAGCAATGTATTTGCTGATTCTCCAAGTTTCCCTTTAAATTCCGTCAGCTTTGGTAATAGTTCTTTCACGGCCTGAAATTCTGCTTCCCACTCTGCATCTGTTTGGAAAATATCTTCTAAGCGCCACGTATTTTCTACTTCAATTTCACTACGCGCTGGCAGTGCTTTTGCTGTTTTTTGTTCATTCATTTGTAAATCCTCCTTAATCAGATCCCATATAAATCCATTTTGTTTTTTCAACATACAAGTCGCTGATATGCAGAAATAACATGACCGCTCCTTGCCTTCTCCCTTTGTTTTAAATCTTGCAGGCGGCAGAAAAAGGCCCTAATCGCTTCTAAACACGGCCAGATACTCTCACCCACAAAAAAGAGGCTTTATGTTGTTTTTCCAATTCGTATTCATATAATACAATTCGATTCTTCTTATGTAATTCCTTCTGGGTACTTTTCTATTATATCCATTTTCTCTTCACTCATGTTGTACTTTGCTTCCATTAGTGTAAGAGCCTCTGTTATAAATAAGCGATCAAATTTCTGTACTTCCTCTTCTGTTTTTGGAACAATAAAACAACGTACTTTTCGATATTTGTAAACATCTACTTGCTCAACCTCCCCAATTCCACATAAAAATTGCATATATTCTCTCACTGCTTGCTGCCAAAATATTTGCGGGAAATATGGCAGTGACCGTCTGCGAATCATCCTATGCCGTTCAACATACTGAAAAACAGTATGCAATGAAAAATATTCTCCTACTGAAAATTTTCCTAATAGCTCAATCAAAATATAAGCTTGCCATATGAAAGGATGGGTACGAAATGCCAAAAGCGATGGTAATGGAACACCAATTTCAGCAGGAAAACAAGAAAGCGATATGCGATGCTCATAAAGAAGCTCTAAAAAGGAGCGTTCACCTTGCTTCCACATATGAATGCCATTTGCTCGGAAGCGCTGTTTTTTATTCAGCCATTCTTTTTCTAAACGTTGAATGGAAATAGGTGATGCTGTAAGAAGAGTTTTGAATGTAGTAATAGGAAGAGGAAAATGAATTGCATGTGAAAAAACAATAGTCGTGGAAAAAGGTAAAAGAAGATTACATTTGAAAAACGCTTTTGCATCGGGGCAAAAATAGAGGAGATATGGATGAGGCTGATATTGCACACAGCTGGAATGAAACGCGGGAAGCGACAACCAATATGCCCCGTGACGTTTGAATTGATTCCCTCCTAAAATCCATAATATTTGAATCCCTTCTTTCCAATACCCTTCCGTTCGTTGTAACAACTTCTCCGCTGATAAAGTTGCGCATTGATATTCAATCGCAATTTGCCGATTCCCAATTGTGACAAACAAATCCGGCCGCTGCTGAATCGCTGGCAAATAGTGCTCTATATTTATCGAACAAACTTGTGACTGAAACCATCTATATAACTGCTCTTTCCCCCGCATGTGATACGCTGATTCATTTTCAAACTCAATTTGACAGCTATGCGATTTCCTATGAGCAAAATGCCATTGTTTTTGTTTTCCTAATTTCAGCTGTACTTCGAAATGACAAATGGGACAGAAAAAGCGCTCATTCTTCCGTATCATCATAAGTTGCTTTTCATTCCATCCATGAAGCAGGTGGATTTCTTCTCCATTTTCTCTCTTTGCAACAAACATAAAATCACTCCTTTCTTCCGTATGGACTATTCGACAAAAGCAGACGAGTTCCTGCAAAAAAGGTAACTACTCAGCCATACATTTCATTTAGAAGTTTGGTAATGGGTATGATTCCAGCGAAAATACACCCTTTATTATCCATAGAAAATTATTTTTATTTTTCAACATATAGATCGCTGTCATGAAGATAAAAATGGATCTACACCTCGCTACCTTTCTTTGTTTTAAAACATTGCGCGTGGCAGGAATAGGACCTGACCGCTCCTATACATGGTTAGATGCTCTCGCCCACCTAAAAAGAAAAAGGTTTTTCTGTTCTTTTTTTCATAGAGGGACTGAGTAGCTACAAAAAAAGACTCATTTTCATGAGCCTTTAGAGTAAAGGAGATAATAAACGATATGTCGATTCCACAATCCGCATCACAAGGCGACGGTTATTAAAACGATCGACATGAATTTCATTGGACACCTGCAAATCCTCTTCAAAATCGGTCACAAGTTTGCGAATACTGCTTGTATCATATAAAAAAGCATTCACCTCAAAATTCAAATGAAAACTTCTCATATCCATATTCGCTGTACCAATTGATGCTAAATCAGAATCAACAATTACAACTTTGCTGTGTAAAAAACCTTTTTCATATTCATATATTTTAGCGCCTGCCTCTAACAATTCGGGAAAATAAGAGCGGGACGCATAAAATACAGTCCTCTTGTCCGGCTTGCTCGGCATTAACAAACGAACATCAATACCTGCTAATGCCGCTACCTTTAAGGCTGATAAAATATCATCATCTGGAATAAAATATGGCGTTGCAATCCAAATTGATTTTCGCGCCGAGGCAATCATCGCAAAATATAAATGCTTAATCGTTTCCCACTTACTATCAGGTCCGCCTGCAACGAGCTGCACACCTCCCTGCTCTTCCCCTTTCACAACATCTGCTTGTAAATAATCAGGAGTTAAAACAGCTTCCCCCGTCATATAAAACCAATCTTGTAAAAAGATAAGTTGTAAACTTCGCACTGCTTCGCCTCGTAAATATAAATGAGTATCTCGCCAAAAACCAAAATATTTATTTTCACCTAAATATTCGTCCCCAATGTTTAAACCGCCAACAAATCCTTCATTCCCGTCAACCACAATAATTTTCCGGTGGTTTCGATAATTAATTTTGTCATTTAAAATCGGAAAACGTACAGGAAAGAACGGGACCATTTCCACACCGGCCTTGTTCAATTCTTCAATATACGTGTTTGAAAGTTTAAAACTCCCTACCGCATCATACAAAAATCGAACAATTACACCCTCTTTTGCTTTTTGAATGAGGATGTCCTTAATTTTTGTGCCTATTTTATCATCGCGCACAATATAATATTCCATATGAATATGATGTTTTGCCTGTTTCAACCCATTTAAAATAGCTTCGAAAGTCTCTTTCCCATTTGTTAATACTTTCGTTTCTGTATGAAAGGAAATATTTAATGCCCCTAGCCGATCAGCTAACCGAAATAATAATTCTTGATGGTCATACTTTTTCAATATACGCTTTTGATCGTATTCATGCCCTTTATATTGTAAAAACGCTTGCTCGTCTAGAAGGGCTTTCTTTTGAAACATTCGTTTCCTTCGAAAATTTTGTCCAAACAGAAGATATGCAAAAAAACCGACTACCGGAAAAATACCAAGTACCATTAACCAAGTTAATGTTTTCGAAGGCTGGCGATTTTCTAAAAAAATGACAAAGCCAATTAAAAACCCTGATATTGTAAATAAAACACTTAAAATTCCTACAAACGAAATATCTTTAATGCCAATCACATCCGAATAAAATGTTACATCAATAAATAGACGCAACGAAATAAATACCGTAAATAAACCAATTAAAAAGAACAATAGCTTCAACGTATTTTTCATACCCGCCCCCCTTACTTACAATCACTGTTCGTATATACGCATTTAAAAAGCCGATTTCATTATAAGGAAATCGGCCTACATTCCAAGGGAAAAATGATGACGAATTGTTTCAAGTGCACGGTCAGCAACAATTTGCTTTCCATATTCACGAACTCGATGAATTGTTAAAGCTGACTCTTCTCCATATTCTAAAATCACGCTTAAGATACGGTCAATTTCCTCTTCATCGTGCACTACCTCATCAAACTCGACATATACATAGTATCGGTCTTCAAATGAATATAATTCATCTTTTATCTCTTCAAATATAAGTCGATGACTTAATGAAATAACGTGCTCAAAATCGTCAAATTTAATTAAAAAACCGAATGTGCCATCTTCGTTAAAAATGGCTCCTTCCTCTTCTAATTCCTGCTCAAATAACGATTCAATTCGCTCATCTAAAGGAATATCAATAATCTTATCAACACCAATTGGTAACTCTAATTTTTGCCCATCTTTTGAAAGCTGCGCTTTCGTTACAAGTACCTCAATCCCCTTTTCAAGCGCCTGCACTTGAATCCAAAGCGGCCCATCTATAAAAAAGTCATCATGGTCACGCACTTCATCCATCATTTCCCAAAATAATTGTTCACTTTTATCGCGATTATACCAAATGTCTTCGCGGTTAAATCCGCGGTCTTCTATATCAATGTACGAGATATAAAATTTCATCGTATGATCATTAACTCTTTCAATATCCATAATGCACCTCTCCCTTCCTATTTGGAATGGTTATGAAGGGACTCCCCAATCATATTACAAAAAGTTAGAATCTTGTACTCTCATTTTATGATAAGATGCGCCAGAATGGAAATAAAATCATCTTATTTGTAAAAAAAACAGTCATTTACCTAATTTCTCATTCAATATATACGTGCAAATTGAAAAAAACGCTTTTTTTAGTTAGGCGAGTGCTTCTGGCCATGCATAGTAACGGGCAGGGCCCTTTTTTTACCACAGGCGCGATTTTAAGCACAAGTTGAAGGAAACGCATCTTCTCTTCTGATTTTAAACGAAACAATGGACATGCTATCGCTGGAAATGATTGTCCTATATTCTTTTTTCCTGCATATGATGTAAACGAAACAAGCTTACAATACATAGACAAAATCCTTCTGTTATATATGACGCGAATGAAAACAAATCCGCTCCTGATAGACGATATTTCTTCCTATTAGGACTGAGTAAATGGAGGCAATTTGAATGGATTTAGACTTTCTCACATCCATCTTTATCATCGTTGGTATCGATGTTGTATTAGGAGGCGATAACGCCATTGTCATTGCACTAGCTAGCCGAAACTTACCAGAAGCAGAACGAAATAAAGCGATTGTTTTAGGAACTGGTTTAGCCATTATATTACGTATCCTACTCACAATAATGGCCGTTTATTTACTTAATATTCCTTTTTTGCAATTAGCAGGTGGCATTTTACTTACTTTCATTGCAATTAATCTTCTTACAGATAGCAGTCATAATCTGTCTAGTATTAAAGCAAAAACAACATTATTCCAAGCTGTACGAACAATTGTTTTTGCAGATCTTGTTATGGGATTTGATAATGTACTAGCAATCGCCGGAGCCTCTCATGGAGATATTACATTAGTTATTGTCGGATTACTCATTTCTATTCCTATTATTATATGGGGAAGTAAACTTATTTTATTATGCATGGAAAGATTTCCTCTTCTCGTTTATTTCGGAGCTGCGATCTTAGCTTACACTGCCGGTCGTATGGTCATACATGAAGAGAATCTCAAATCATTTTTCGAAGCAAAACCACTGTTCACAGTAAGCATTCCCTTTCTTTTTATGATTACGGTGCTAGTAGTTGGCATTGTTGTGAACCAAGTGAGGCTGAGGAATACTTGAACTATTTTACCTTTGAATAAAAAGAAAAACCTCTTTCTTTTTGCGGGGACGAGAGCATCTGGCCATGCATAGTAGCGGACAGGGCCTTTTTCTGCCACGGGCACGGGTTAAAACAAAAGTAGAATGCAAGTAGCGGGTATGGTATTTCTTCATAGCACCTACTTGTAGCGGTGAAATTTCGAACTAAAAATCCTTTCTTTTTAGGCGGACGAGAGCTACTGGCCATGCATAGTAACGGGCAGGGCCTTTTTCTGCCACGGGCGGGATTTTAAACAAATGGAGTATGCAAGTAGCGGGTATGGTGTTTCTTCATAACAGCTATATATAAAAAAGAACTGATTCACACATTCTGCTCAAGCAGGATTAGAAATCAGTTCTTATGTCATATTATATTAATTTACAAGGCGCTGCGCTTCTCGTAATTGGAACGTTCTCACTGTTCGTGGTAAGAAACGACGAATTTCATCTTCGTTATAACCAACTTGTAGGCGTTTTTCATCAATGATAATAGGACGACGAAGAATACCTGGGTAATCACGAATAAGATTATATAAATCTTGAAGAGGTAAAGACTCTAAATTAATATTTAATTCTTGAAAAACTTTAGAACGAGTCGAAATAATCTCATCTGTTCCACTTTCCGTCATACGTAAAATCTCTTTAATTTCCTCAATGGATAATGGATCTGAGAAAATATTACGTTCTGTATAAGGAATATGGTTTTCTTCTAACCATAACTTCGCTTTTCTACAAGACGTACAACTTGGAGAACTATATAGTGTTACCATACATTACTCACTCTCCTTATAAAAGTACAAATTCTGTACAATTTCACATTTTTATAATTATACTCAACCAAACTTTGTATTACTTACAATTACTTATCTAAACATAACGAATTTCTCTAAAAAAATAATCATTTTAAATAAGTAACTTCTATAAATCATTATACAATAGAAACGAACAGAAATATATACTAATTTTTCTTCATAATATACATAAAAGTTGTGCAAATGATGTGCATTTTGTAAGAAAAATATGTATATGATCAAAAAGAACGTTTGTTCTTAATTCATTTTAGCAAACTACTTTCCCTCTGTCTATACAAATTTTACAAATACAATCTTTTTATCAAACAATTCTTTTTTTTTTGTCTTTTTCAACATACAATAGAAATATACTTGCGCAAAGGGGGATTACATATGGGAGCTTTTTTTCTTGATTTTGTAATCGTTGCAGCATTAGTCATTGGGATCACCGCAACTATTGGGGTTATTACAAATGGGATTGGTGAAAAATTGTTTGGTCGTAAAGACAAAATGAAATTCGTAAATAAATCTTTTGAAGTGCAAGCGGGCTGGAATCAAGTTGGTGGTAAAGGAATTTATAAGAAGCATACGTATTAAAAAAGAAGCAGGATTCGAAATCCTGCTTCTTTTTCATATTTATTATTTTCCTACAGTAGTCCACTTAAAGCTTAGCTCTGGACCATATTTATTGATGTAAAGATCGTTTATTGTTTCACGTTGTAAAAGCGCTCTTCCGCGTTGATAGATTGGCGCAATGGCTGCATCATCGAATAAGATTTTTTCTGCTTTCTCCAGATCATTCCAACGTCCTTTTACATCAGTTCCTTCTTTCTTAGCTTTTTTAATTAACTCATCATACTCGGCATTTGAGTAACCCATTTTATTTTGTGCACCGTTTGTTACAAACATGTCAAGGAATGTCATTGCATCTGGGAAGTCTGGTCCCCAACCGCTAAATGAAATATCAAACTCACCAGTTTTTTCTAATTTTAACACTTGTGCAAAAGGTTGTGACTTAATATTTACTTTTAAGCCTGGTAAATTCTTTTCTAATTCACCTTTTAAATACTCACTTGTTTTCTTTGATAATTCTATATCAGAGTTTAACAATTCAAGTTCAATTGTGTCTTTTCCAAGTTCTTTTTTACCAGCTTCCCAATACTTTTTCGCTTCTTTCGCATCAGTTTTTACAAGCTTTCCATTCTCTTTACGGAAATCTTTTCCATCAGAATTCTTAACAAAGTCTTCTGGAACTATGCCACCAGCCGATTTTGAACCGTTATTCAACAATGTATTTACCATCGCATTACGCTCAAACCCTAAAGAAATTGCTTTACGAATATTCTTATTTGCTAAAGTAGGATTTTTTTGATTTAAACGTAAGAAATATACTGTTGGATCGCTTGTTGTTTTAAAATCGCTATTTTTTCTATATTTATCCACAAATTCTGCCTGTAAATAAACACGGTCAACTGCCTTTGTTTCATATAAATTTACCGCTGTTCCTGTCTCTTTTACGATATTATAGTTAATTTCCTCTAATTTAACTGTTTTATTATCCCAATAAGATGGATTTTTCTTTAATTGGAAGCTTTGTTCATGTTTCCATTCACTTAATACAAATGGACCATTATATAATGTTGTATTCGCTTCTAATCCATGTTTCTGCCCTTGTTCTTTCACATATTTTTCATTAAGCGGGAAGAACAACGGATATACTGTTAAATTCACAAAATACGGAACTGGATTGTCTAACTCTACTTCGAACGTATAATCATCAACTGCCTTTACACCTAATTGGTCTACTGGCAATTGTTTCATATTGATCTTCTCTGCATTCTTCACATCAAACATTATGTAAGCAGATTTCGCAGTTGTATCTGGATTTACCGCTCGTTGCCAAGAATACACAAAATCTTTTGCTGTTACAGGGGCCCCGTTTGACCATTTTGCATCTTTACGTAATTTAAATGTATATTTCTTTCCATCTTCTGATTTTTCATATGACTCGGCAACACCTGGAACTATTTTTTGATCTTTTCCAAGACGATATAGCCCTTCCATTGCATTGTTCATTACGCTAGAAGATGTTGCATCTGTTGTTAATGTTGTATCCATCGTTGGAAGCTCAGCTGTTTCAATCATATTGATTACTTGCTTAGCATTACTTGTATCCCCTTTTGCTTTCGCTTTCGAATCGTCTTTTGAATATCCGCATCCCCCTAAAATCATGCTTACTGTCAATGTTGATGCAAGTAGCATCGGCACCTTTTTCTTCATAAATTATACCCTCCTCCAAAATGTTAGACTTTCTCCGAAAATAATAAAAAGTAATTAAGTTCTAACAATTCATATTATACATACAAATTGATTATTTGTATATTTATTTTTCTATTTTATGAAAATTTTCTGTTAACATTTTATTCCTCCTGTTCACTTTAATAACAACGTATTCATTGATTTTTTGTTATTTTTTAACTTGTTTAAATTATCTGAATATAATTATAAGATTTTTATGATATATTTTTTTTGCGAAATAGTATGTTTTTAATTGTTCTTGAAAAAACGAAAAAAACCGAGCACATGGAAAACGTGCTCGGTTTCTCTTATTGATAGATTTCTTTATATTTTTTATACTCAGCTTCTGAGCAAAGAACGAAATGTCCTGGGCGAATTTCGCGCATTTGCGGCTCTTCATTACCATATTGATGCTGAGATGGATCGTACACGATACGTTTACGATTGCGCTCATAATCTGGATCTGGAAGCGGAATTGCTGATAATAGTGATTTTGTATACGGATGAATTGGATGCTCGTATAACTCTCCACTCATTGCAAGTTCCACGATTTTCCCATGATACATAACACCGATACGGTCACTAATATATTTTACCATCGATAAATCATGGGCGATAAATAAGTATGTTAAACCTTTCTCATGTTGTAGCTTTTTCAATAAGTTTACTACTTGTGCCTGAATGGATACGTCAAGCGCTGAAATCGGCTCATCGGCAATAATAAAGTCCGGCTCTACTGCTAACGCTCTTGCAATTCCGATACGCTGACGTTGTCCACCAGAGAATTCATGCGGGAAACGACTTGCATGTTCACGGTTCAAACCAACCGTCTCAAGCAAGTCATACACACGCTTCATACGATCTTCTTTGTTTTTAGCAAGACCGTGAATATCAATTCCTTCTGCAATGATATCACCAACGCTCATACGCGGATTTAACGATGCGTATGGATCTTGGAAAATCATTTGCATTTTACGGTTAAAATTCTTTAATTCAGCGCGAGATTTTTTACCGTGTACATTTTCCCCGTCAAATAACACTTCGCCCGCCGTTGCGTCATATAAACGAATGATTGTTCTTCCCGTTGTTGATTTACCAGAACCAGACTCACCTACAAGTCCGAATGTTTCTCCGCGGAAAATATCGAATGTAACACCATCAATCGCTTTAACAACTCCGCCGTTCACGTTAAAATATTGCTTTACATTTTTCACTTCAATTAATTTTTCACGATTATTAGTCATGCTGTTCACCCGCTTTCATTTGTCGAATACGTCTTTGGACAATTTCAGGCGGCTCCACATTTGGAGCTTGTTCATGTAGCAGCCACGTTGCTGCATAATGTGTTTCACTTACTTTGAATAAAGGTGGTTCCATTTCAAAGTCAATCTTTAACGCTTGTGGATTACGGGCTGCAAATGCATCACCTTTTGGCGGCTTTAATAAATCTGGCGGCGTTCCTGGAATTGCATATAACGCCTCTTCTCCACCTTCTAAACTTGGCATAGAAGCTAATAGTCCCCATGTATATGGATGCTTCGGATTATAGAAGATTTCATCTACTGTACCAATCTCTACAACTTTCCCTGCATACATAACAGCCACTCGGTCCGCTACATTCGCAACAACACCTAAATCATGCGTGATAAAAATGATAGCTGCTTCTGTTTTTTGCTGAATGTCTTTCATTAACTCTAAAATTTGTGCTTGAATTGTTACGTCAAGCGCAGTTGTCGGCTCATCGGCAATTAATAACTTCGGATTACAAGCAAGCGCCATCGCAATAACAACACGTTGTCTCATCCCGCCTGAAAATTGATGCGGATACTGTTTTAGGCGCGCTTCCGGATTAGGAATTCCAACAAGATCAAGTAGTTCTAACGCCACTTTACGAGCATCAGCTTTACTCATTCCTTGGTGTTTAATAAGACCTTCCATAATTTGATTGCCAATTGTCATCGTTGGATTTAATGACGTCATTGGATCTTGGAAAATCATCGCAATCTCTTTTCCGCGAATTTGTTGCATTTCCTTTTCAGACAACTTCGTTAAATCGCGGCCATCAAAAATGATTTCCCCGTTCTTAATGCGCCCTGGCGGCTTTGGAATTAAGTCCATCAACGCTTTAGATGTAACGGACTTACCAGAACCAGATTCCCCCACAATCGCTAGTGTTTCTCCCTTTTTTAAATCAAAAGTAACTCCGCGCACTGCTTGTACTTCACCAGCATGTATGTCAAACGAAACTTGTAAATCTTTTACTTCTAACAAAGTTTTCATTGTTCCCTCTCCTTTCCTACTTTATTTACGCATTTTTGGATCTAACGCATCACGTAAACCATCTGCTAATAAGTTAAATGCTAAAATCAGCATACTAATTACAAACGCTGGAATAAACATCATATGCGGATATGTTTGAATTGATTTATATCCATCACTTACTAAAGAACCTAATGATGCTAAAGGCGGTTGAATGCCTAGACCGATGAAGCTTAAGAAAGCTTCTCCAAACACTGCGCTTGGAATTGTGAACATCGTCATAACAATAATAGAACCCATTAAGTTTGGTACTAAATGTTTTACAATTAATTGTGTATTTGTCGCTCCAAGTGTACGTGATGCTAATACGTACTCCTGATTTTTCATTTTCAATACTTGTCCACGCACAACACGTGACATTCCAATCCATCCCGTAAGAGCCATCGCAACTGTAATTGATAGAATACCAGGATCCATTACAATTACCATTAAAATTACGATAATTAAGTACGGAATACCATTTAATACTTCCACGAAACGTTGCATGTAGTTATCAACTCGACCTCCGTAGAATGCAGAGATACCACCGTATGCAACCCCAATAACTAAATCAATTGCCGCTGCTAATAATGCAATATATAAAGATACTCGTGTTCCATCCCATGTTCTTGTCCAAATGTCACGACCAAGATCATCTGTACCAAACCAGAAATACTCTTTAATATCACGTTTCGCGTACTGATCTACACCATATTGGTCTACACCATCAAAAGGCAGCCAGTGAATGTGCTCTAAAACCGGTACTTTCGGCGGTATTTTCGCACGGTCTAAATCTTGATCTTTATAAGAATATTTACTCATCATTGGACCAAAAATCGCTAATAGTGCAATGATAGCGAGTATAATTATCCCAAAAACTGCACCTTTATGTTGAAACAAGCGTCTTCTTACATCCGCCCAAAACTTTACACTTGGACGAGCAATAACTTCATTATCCGTATTGCTGCGATTTGCTGGTTGAAATAAATCTGGCGATATTTTTTGTACATCTTTCATCATTTTTTCCCTCCCGCTAAACGAATACGAGGATCAACTACACCGTATAGTACATCGACAATAAAGATAACTAGAATGAAAATCGCACTATAGAACATCGTTGTGCCCATAATAATTGTATAGTCGTTTAATGGAATAGATTTAACGAACTGTTCCCCTAAACCTGGTACAGCAAATACTTGTTCAATAACAAGTGTTCCTGTCATTAAACCTGCAACCATTGGACCTAAAATCGTAATGATCGGAATTAATGCATTTCGCAGTGCATGTTTTACAATAATTACACTTTGACTAATCCCTTTTGCTTTCGCTGTTAAAATGTAATCTGCTTGCATAACCTCAATTAATTCTGTACGTGCAAAACGAGCAATTGTTGCTGTTACACTTACCGATAATGCAATTGTTGGTAGGATTGTGTATTCAAATCCTTTCCAAAACGCTACCGGTAACCAACCTAATTTTACTGCTATATAATATTGTAGTAGTGCTGCAAAAACGAATCCGGGGACCGACATTCCGAGTACCGATATGAAGGTCGCTCCGTAATCAGCCCACGTGTTCGTACGAAGCGCTGCCACAATACCTAGTATTAATCCTATAAAAGTCCCTAAAACAATTGCTTGAAAACCTAATTGTGCAGATGGACCAATGCGGTCAACAATCATCTCTGTTACTGGACGGTTATCATATTGGAATGATACCCCTAAGTCCCCTTTAGCTAAATTCCCCATGTAACGTGCATATTGCACTGGTAGCGGATCATTTAATCCATATTTCTCTAAAATGATTTCTTTCTGCGCAGGTGATAATTTCTCCTGGTTTTTAAGTGGAGAACCTGGCAACAACTTCATTAGAAAGAATGTTAAAGTTGTGATTAAAAATAATGTAATGATCATGTACACGAAACGTTGTAGTGTATAACGTCCCATAAATAGCACCTCCCCATTTTTTCAAAAGCAATTAAGATAGTTTTAAATATTCTTACTATTATCTTTATAAATAAGAGTATACGCCCATCATAGGCATATACCCTTGAAAACGATGGAATAAATTACACTATTACTACTATTTGTAATAAACCTATTTAAATATGAGATTGAATCTTGCAAATCAGATTCTCTAATTGCGCATTATGTAGATTCATTTGTGAAAAATTAGAATTAAAAGAATAATCTCCAAGTTTCTACAATTTTCATTATACATATAATAAGACGATTGTGAATATAATTTTTTATTTTTTTGTTAAAATTTTTAATTTACAGTGTATTTTATATATTTTTTGTAAAGACAAGACTTAACATTGAAGTTATCTCATTAAAGGAAAATGCACAATTATATATATTTTTCTAAAAATTCTTTATAGTACACATTATAACTTTTATAGTATAATAATTCTAGTAATATTTTTTACGGAGGGGAAGTATTTGAATACATTTTTTTCACGTATTAGTATATTAACTGGGAGCACAATTGCGATTTCCGGCGCATATGCCATTATATTTTCCAATTCTTTTTTGCTGAATTTTGTCAACACGATGTTTTATATTGCTTTACTCTTCATTATTATCGGAGGCTTTATATTTCTATTTCAACAAGGTTTTTTCAATGTAACAATATATGCTTTTAAAAAATTAGGTCGGTCCAATAAAAAGTTCGAATCTTTAATTGAGGGAGAAGAAGAAACTGATCCGAAAGAAAGACTATATCGAACGTATTCCTTTGCATGGACATACCCTATCCTAATTACTGGTATCATATTAGCCGCTTTATCAAGTATTATAAGTTTTGCAGTTTAAATATATAAATCGTAACTACTCAGTCACTTTATGAAAAAAAGGCAGAAAAGCATTTTTAATTTGATTTATATATATAATTTGCAAACCGTTTATTGTATGGTATAATAATACAAAATTTTTATACGTATGCAATGAGAAAGAAGAGTACATATTGAGGCAATTTCAGAGAGCTTGTGGTTGGTGCGAACAAGTAATTGAGCAATATGGAATGGGCTTTTGAGCACCAAACCGAAACATTTCAGGAGTAGGATTTGGCGTCACATCCAACGTTACAATGGATACAGAGATTTTGCGTTTGCAAAATAATTAGGGTGGTACCGCGGTCCATTCGTCCCTATTTTTAGGGATGAATGGGCTTTTTTTATTGGAAAAGCGGAAGCGGCTTGCTCAGAATCGCAGGGCGTTGGAGTTCCCGACTGAGAGGTGCTTTTTACCTCGCAGCCACCGAACAGTCTAACCGCTGGAACTAGACATCTAAGAAAAGCGCAAGCGGCTCGTTCAGACTGCGAGGGGGATGGAGCTCCTGACGTAGAGGTGCTTTTTACCTCGCAGGAAGGCGCGAAGCCACCGAACAGTCTAGTCGCTGGAGCTAGACATCTCGAAACGTACAAGTCCCCCGCTCAAAACCATCAAACGTTAGGATTCTAGACGGAAATATAAAAAAACGAAAAACAATACACCTTTTCAAGGAGGAAATGATATGTCAGTTATCTTTTCAGGCATTCAACCAAGCGGCACAATTACACTTGGGAACTATTTAGGAGCAATGAAGCAGTTTACAGAGCTGCAAAATGAACATGACTGCTATTTCTGCATTGTAAACCAACATGCAATTACTGTACCGCAAGATCCTGTACAGCTTCGTAAAAATATTCGTAGTCTAGCAGCACTATACTTAGCGTGTGGCATCGATCCAGAGAAATCTACATTATTTGTACAATCAGAAGTTCCAGCACACGCTCAGCTTGGATGGATTATGCAATGTACTGGATATGTCGGGGAATTAGAACGTATGACGCAATATAAAGATAAAGCACACGGAAGAGAATCTGTTCCAGCTGCCTTATTAACATACCCGCCATTAATGGCAGCAGACATTTTACTATATAATACAGAGATTGTTCCTGTCGGAGAGGATCAAAAACAACATATGGAGTTAACGCGCGATTTAGCAGAGCGTTTTAACAAGCGTTATCGCGAAGTGTTTACAATTCCAGAAGTTCGCATTCCAAAAGTAGGCGCACGCGTTATGTCATTAACAGAGCCGACGAAAAAAATGAGTAAATCTGATCCAAATCCAAAATCGATGATTAGTTTACTTGACGATCCAAAAACGATTGAAAAGAAAATTAAAAGTGCTGTAACTGATTCAGACGGCATCGTAAAATTTGATAAAGAAAATAAACCGGGCGTTTCGAACTTATTAACAATCTACTCTTCTTTCTCAGGAAAAACAGTAGAAGAATTAGAAGCAGCATACGAAGGTAAAGGATACGGCGACTTTAAAGGTGACTTAGCACAAGTTGTTGTAGAAGCAATTCGTCCAATTCAAGAAAAATATAACGAACTAATTAACTCTCCTGAATTAGACGAAATCCTTGATCAAGGTGCCGAAAAAGCAAACCGCGTCGCAACGAAACAACTTCGCAAAGTCGAAAACGCAATGGGATTGAGCAGAAAACGAAGATAAGAAGAAAAGCGGAGCCGACTGTTTAGGCCTGTTGGCTAAGGTTCTTTCACACAGAAGGTGCTTTTTACCTTCTCGTGTGGAAGGTTCTTAGACACGAGGGCCTAGGAGGCGGAGCTGGACATCTCGAAAAGCGCAAGCGGCTTGCTCAGAATCGCAGGGCGTTGGAGCTCCCGACAGAGAGGTGCTTTTTACCTCGACCGAGGGAGCGAAACGACCGGAGATTCTAGCCGCTGGAGCTGGACATCTGAGAAAAGCGGAAGCGGCTCGCCCTCTTCCTTGTCAAATTTCGTCGAAGAATCTTTATTCCATGTCGAAGCGCCGATATATTTGAAAAAGCGCCGATAAATGTCCCATTTGCGTCGATATATTGAAAAAAGCGCCGATAAACGCAGCACTTCCGCCGATATCTTAGCGGACACACAAAAAGGAATGATCCAAAGGGCCATATGTGCCTTTTGGATCATTCCTTTTAATTTACCTTTTGTTCATTTTCCATTTCCCACAACTTTTCAAAGAACGGTTGTCCTCTTACAAGTCGCTCGCAAAGCTGTTCATGTTTATCTGACCATCCGTGCTTTGCTTCTTCATATAAGCGATTCCATACTTCTTCGAATGGCAAATGTTGTACAGCTAGATATGCTGCTGGATCCCATTCTGTAAACCAATAGCGAATTTCCGCTGGATTTTTCGTTGTATGTAGCTGATCTAGTGCCATAAAGAGCAGTTGTTTTAATTGTCGTTCTTTCCGTGTTAATCCATTCATCATATGCGGGGAAGGTGATAAAATATGATGTTCCTTTTGCGGTGATTCCCCTTCAAAATCATACGATTCTGCCTGTACGTTTTCTACCATTTCATACACCATTTGCTCTTGTCTTGGAATCAGCCTGCTTTTCCGGATTGGAATGTTGTATCCAATTGTATCAATCGCAATGATTCCTTTTCCATCTGATACAACAAAACAATATTCCTGCTGCAGCCGTTCATGATTTTTTCGGATATACGCCTTATGATGTACGTCTTCCATTAGCCTTTGCGGAAGTTCTAGCAATTCGTTCTCGATGTAATGATATAATGTGGAATCTACTTTTACTAATGGTACTTGATCTAACAATTCAATCGTATCATCCTTCCGCCATTCATAAAAATGACAGACGTTATACCCGTTTTCTTCACCTTCAAACCAATTTACCCATACATCATGCAGATATAACATTGCTTACCCCTCACTTCACAACTGTTTGTAAATCTCATTATGGTCATCTTTCGTAAAATTTATTCCAAGAGAGGAAATATATTCTTTTTAATTAATTTCTTCATCATCCTCTATCTTTCATGCTTATTCAGTGGAATTTTTCTTCACCCTCTACTGATGGTTCTCTTGGAATTTTGAAGTGATGGGTTATGCAGTATAAAAGGACAATGCCCCTTCTAAAATAGCTTTCGCTTCCATTCCTAATAAAGTAGTCGTATTCCATTGCTTACGCTCTACACAATCTTTCACAATGTGAAATCCTACAGCATACCCAAGCATTTCCGGATAAAATAATCCTCTTCCATTTAACAATGTATCGTGCTCACGCGTCCCTCGTTGTATCTCCTGCTTACCTTGAATATACCGACGCCAAAGCTTAATTGCCTCTTCTTTGTTGTAATAAGATACCCACGGTGCATAGTAATGTTCCCCATATCGTTCATACACCGCATATTCTGCCAATCCCTCCATCATCATTGTATCTAAGATGGTATACGCTTCTTCTTTCCTCTCACTTGCATGAATGCGGCATATATGATGATATTCATGAGTAAGCAATGCCTTTAGCTCAGCAATCGAATTTTGTGAACTTACAAATAAAAACAAAGCATTTCGCATTGCTAATCCTGCTTTGCCGTTATATTCCTGTTGAACAGTGCGATTATACGGATCTGATAACAAAATAAATATCGGTATATTTGGCCCATTTAACCATTCCTGCAGTTTTTTATATTCTACCGCCAATTGCTCCCATACTCGTTCTTTTTGCAATCTGTCTATTTCTTTCTCGCCACCTGCTACCGGGCGAAACATTCCTTTTGATACAAGAAATCGATACAACGTTTCTTTTTGGAGCGGAATATACTTTGTAAACTTCTCACAAAGTATTTCCGGCTCTTGATAATGCGTACGCATCAACTCGGCCGTCTTAATTACTCCCACCTCTCCCACTCTCCTTTCGTTCCATACATATGCAACGAAACGAAAGAAAGCAATAAAAAATACAGATTTTCATCAATGTCATTGAAAAAAGCCATAAAAAAGAAGATAACCATCCACTATATGGACGATTATCTTCCTTTCAAATTCTATATATTCAATTGAACTTTTATTTTGTTTTTGAGTGGACAACTTGCTGCTACGTACAGCAAGTTGCTCTCGATCGTCTCAAAAGAAGGGTTTTCAATTCATACTTATTTGGTAACTACTCAGTCATACATTTCACTGGAAAGTTATTTTCATGTTTCAGCATCTAGATTGCTGTTACGACGATAAAAATGGCAATGCAAATCGCTACCTTTTTTTGTTTTAAAACGCCAGATGTGGCAGGAAAAGGCCCTGACCGCGCCTAGCAAGGCCAGGTGCTCTCTCCAACCTAAAAAGAAAGTGGTTTTCTGCCTTTTTTTCATAGCGTGACTAAGTAGTTACCTTATTTATATTCTTTAAATACTAATGCTGCGTTATGACCACCAAAACCTAATGAGTTACTTAATACAGCACGTACTGTTTGTTGTCTTGCTTGATTTGGTACACAATCTAAATCACAATCTGGATCTGGTGTTTCGTAGTTAATTGTTGGAGGAACAATGCCATCTGTAATTGTTTTCACAGATATAATTGCTTCTACCGCACCAGCTGCGCCTAATAAGTGTCCTGTCATTGATTTTGTTGAGCTTACCGCTACTTTATATGCATGCTCACCAAATACTTCTTTAATTGCCATCGTTTCATATTTTTCATTCGCTTCTGTACTTGTACCGTGCGCATTAATGTAATCAATATCTTCCGGCTGAAGACCTGATTCTTCTAACGCTTGACGCATCGCACGAACGCCGCCTTCACCGCCAGGAGCTGGAAGTGTAATATGGAATGCATCACCTGTTGCTCCGTATCCAACGATTTCAGCATAAATATGTGCACCGCGCGCTAACGCATGCTCTAATTCTTCTAATACAAGAATCCCTGCTCCTTCTCCCATTACGAAGCCGCTTCGGTTTTTATCGAACGGGCGACAAGCAGTTGCTGGATCTTCATTAAATGTTAATGCTTTAGCTGAACAAAATCCAGCAACCGCCATGTTTGCTAATGGCGCTTCTGCTCCGCCTGTAATCATTGCATCTGCATCCCCGCGCTGAATCACTTTAAATGCATCACCAATAGAATGTGCACCTGATGCACAAGCTGTTACTGTACATGTATTAATCCCTTTTGCACCTAATGCGATGGACACTTGACCTGCAGCCATATCAGGAATCATCATCGGTACGAGAAATGGGCTAACGCGGCGTGCGCCTTTTTCCATAAAGATTTTGAACTGCTCTTCGTATGTTTCCATACCACCGATTCCAGAGCCAATCCATACACCAATGCGAGGGCCGTTTTCTTCAGTAATTTCTAACTTTGCATCTTCCACAGCCATTTTTGAAGCTGCTACTGCATATTGTGTAAAGCGGTCCATACGACGCGCTTCTTTTTTATCAATATATTTTTCCACTTCAAAGTCATTAATTTCCGCTGCTACTTTCACAGGAAATCGCTCTGCATCTAAGCGTGTAAGACGTCCAATTCCAGATACACCATTTTTAATATTTTCCCAAGCAGTTTCAACATCCGTTCCTACCGGAGTAACTGCTCCTAATCCTGTAACTACAACACGCTTTTTTTCCATACAAAATACACTCCTTTTCACTCAGTCTTTATTTACCCCAACGAAGAGCAACTGCTCCCCATGTTAATCCGCCGCCAAAACCAACTAATATGATAAGATCACCATCTTGAATACGTCCATTTTGCAACTCTTCTACTATCGCAATCGGAATTGAAGAAGCTGACGTATTCCCAAACTTGGCAATTGTCGTACTCATTTTTTCTTGCGGTAAATTTAGCCGCTCTCTCGCTGATTCCATAATACGAATATTTGCTTGATGAGGCACTAAAAAGTCAACATCTTCTTTCGTAAGACCCGCTTTTTCTAAAACGCGAAGGCATGAATCACCAAGTTGACGAACAGCAAACTTAAAGACTTCTCTGCCATTCATCATAACATATTCATCTAAATAAAGGTGCTTAGCACCACTTCCATCCGCTCCTAATTCAAACGAAAGAATACCTTTTCCTTCTGAAACAGCTCCTATAACGACAGCGCCTGCCCCGTCTCCAAATAGAACCGCTGTATTTCGGTCATTCCAATCTACAATTTTAGATAATTTATCGCTACCAACTACTAATATATTTTTATAAGTCCCCGTTTGAATAAATTGTTGTGCTGTAATCATTCCATACATAAAACCAGCACACGCTGCACCTAAATCCATCGCTGCTGCATGCTTTGCCCCGATTTCTTCTTGAACTACACAAGCAACCGCTGGAAACGAACGGTCTGGTGTTACTGTCGCAACTAAAATAAGATCAATTTCTTCTCCGCTCATTCCTGCATCTTCAAGTGCTTTTTTTGCAGCTTTTACAGCCATATGTGAAGTATCTATTGTATCATCAGCAATTCGTCTTTCTTCAATTCCTGTTCTTGTTCGAATCCATTCATCAGATGTATCCACTATTTTCTCTAAGTCGTGGTTTGTGACAACTTTTTCTGGCACATATCTACCGATCCCTAAAATGCCTACATTCACAAGGCAACCCTCCGATTTATATCAATTCTTATGACTTGGTACTAATTTTAAATGATAAGCTCCCTTTTGTCTATATATAAATCCACTTTGATTTACTAACGTACAAATCCCTGCTATGAAGGATACAAGATAACCGCCATACCAAACAAAAAGGAACCTGCCACTTTCTCCCTCCCTTTGTTCAAACATCGCATGTGACAGAAAAAGGCACGGACAGACGCTCAGGGCCAGCTAAAAAAAAGAGGGTTTAGATCGTTCTTTCAACACACAAGCCACCGCCATACCAAACAAAAAGGAACCCGCTACTCTCTTCCTTCCTTCTGTTTTAAATCTCGCACGTGGCAGAAAAAGGAACTGACCACCACTACGCATAGCCAGACGCTCTCGCCCAGCTAAAAAAAGGGGGTTTAGATCGTTGTTTTAAACCACATTCACATATAATGTCAATTTGTTATTTTATAGTACATTGCCACCCTTTCCCGAAAATCACGAAAATCCGGATACAGTTTTAAATTAGACAACATCCCTTGAATAACCGGAACGCGCGAATGATCCAATTTCATTTCTGACTCTAGTACATCTAGCGTAACCATTAATTCCTCATTTCCTACTTGACCTACTAGTGTATGTTTTAACTTAATAATTTCATTTATAAATAATTCTTCCTTATGCCCATTCACTTCATTCGTATTGCACAAATAATGATTGAGCTCTTGCTCTACAACGACTGGTTCTTCTTTTGAACGTTGCAACCCAGCAATGATATCATCCATTCTCTTTAAGATAAATTTTGCCGTATACGATATATCTAAATTTACCATGTTAAAGATAATTAACTCTAAATATGCATTTGATATTCCTTCTAGCATAATAATTAAGTCAACAAGATAAGGGGTAATCTCTTCCCCGTAAATAGACAGTAAATTATTTCGATAAAAAGCATGTGATTCTATTTTCATCCTCGACATAAATGCTTCTACTTCCTTATTAAAAGGAATTACATTTTCTCTCATACACATAATAATAAATTCTTTTTTTTGTTGTAGTTCGTAAAACTGACAGTACAATTGCTTTTCAAACTTCTCACGCGGAAGTAATGATTCTTTTTCGAAATCCATTAGTTTATTTTGAATTCGATCGTAGTAATACTCTAGCGCTGCCAACACTAACTTATCTTTCGATTTAAAATGCAAATAAAAAGCACCTTTCGAAATGCCGCACTCTGTTGCAATTTCTTGAATAGACGTTGCAGTCACGCCCTTCATCGCAAATAATTTAATTGCCGATTCAATAATTAACCGCTCTTTTTCCTTCATCATTTTTCTCCCCTAAAAAAACACTCTTATCCGCATTATGACTCATCAGTCAAAAATTGCAAGTAGTTCACAGTATTTTACCTTTTTCGTTGACTGTTGACCAATCAGTCATTTATACTTTGTTTGTTATGACCGATGAGTCATTTTTTAGAAAAAGGAGCGTAGAAATGAAGAACATTATTAACTTTTCATTAAACAATAAGTTTGCCGTCTGGCTATTAACGATTATTATTACGATTGCCGGAATTTATTCTGGTCTTCGTATGAAGTTGGAAACAATTCCGGACATCACAACACCACTTGTGACAGTGACAACTGTGTATCCTGGTGCCACTCCAACTGAAGTAGCAGAAAAGATTTCAAAACCAATTGAACAACGACTGCAAAACTTAAGTGGAGTAAATGTTGTCAGCTCCTCTTCTTATCAAAATGCATCTTCTATTCAAGTAGAGTATAACTTTGATAAAAATATGGAAAAAGCTGAGACAGAAGTAAAAGAAGCACTCGCTAACTTACCTTTACCGGAAGGCGTAAAAGAACCGAAAATTTCTCGTCTTAGCATCAATGCTTTTCCTGTTATTTCATTAAGTGTCACAAATAAAAATGAATCTCTTGCCCAGCTGACAGAACGAGTAGAAAAAGATATCGTTCCAGGCTTACAAGGATTAGACGGCGTTGCCAATGTGCAAATTTCCGGTCAACAAATAGAAGAAGTACAACTCGTCTTCAACAAAGAGAAAATGAAAGAATTAGGCCTTAGCGAAGAGACAGTCAAGAACATGATTAAAGGTTCTAACGTTTCGATGCCACTAGGAATGTATACTTTTAAAGATAAAGAAAAATCCGTTGTTGTAGATGGCAATATTACAACGTTAAACGCTTTAAAAGAAATGAAAATCCCGCTTGTCCCTTCTGCAAATCAAGGAAGTTCACACAGCCCAGCTCAGGCGCAGCAGCCTAGTATGAACGCAGCTGCAGCGGGACTAACATTAGGTATTCCAACTGTATCACTGCAAGATATTGCCGATATTAAGGAATTTGGAAAAGCAGAATCTATCTCGCGCACAAACGGAAAAGAAGCGATCAGTCTGCAAGTTGTAAAAGCAGCTGATGCAAATACAGTTGACGTTGTTAATGCTGTGAAAAATAAAGCACATGATTTTGAAAAGAAATTTAAAAACACCGAAATCACTTCGACATTCGACCAAGGTGAACCTATCGAAAAATCAGTTAGCACAATGTTAAATAAAGCTATTTTCGGTGCTATTTTCGCTGTTATTATCATCATGTTGTTCTTGCGTAACATTCGAACAACACTTATTTCGGTTATCTCCATTCCACTTTCTTTATTAATTGCAGTTTTAGTATTAAAAGAAATGGATATTACATTAAACATTATGACGCTTGGGGCAATGACTGTCGCTATCGGCCGCGTTGTCGACGATTCCATCGTTGTTATTGAAAATATTTACCGGCGCATGGCGTTATCAGGCGAAAAATTAAAAGGAAAAGACTTAATTCGCGAAGCAACGAGAGAAATGTTCGTTCCGATTATGTCATCGACAATCGTAACCATTGCGGTCTTTTTACCACTCGGTCTTGTGAAAGGTATGATTGGTGAACTCTTCTTACCGTTTGCATTGACAGTTGTTTTCGCCTTATTAGCATCTCTTCTTGTAGCTGTTACAGTTGTTCCGATGATGGCACATTCTTTATTTAAAAAGGAAAGTACGAAAGAAAAACAACAACATCATGAAGAGAAACCAAGTAAACTCGCGAATGGATATAAACACCTTCTAGAATGGGTATTAAACCATAAAATTATTACTTCTAGCATTGCGGTTTTATTATTAGTAGGAAGCATTGCCCTTATTCCAATTGTCGGTGTAAGTTTCTTACCGTCTGAAGAAGAGAAAACAGTCATTGCATCTTATAATCCAGAACCTGGACAAACATTGCAAGATGTCGAAAATATCGCAACAAAAGCTGAAGATTATTTTAAGAAAAATAAAGATGTGAACACAATTCAGTTCTCACTTGGCGGAGAAAATCCGATGAGCCCAGGTAAATCGAATCAAGCATTATTCTTCGTTCAATACAAAAACGATACGAAGAACTTTGAGAAAGAAAAAGAAAAAGTTGTGAAAGACCTGCAAAAGATGACAGACAAAGGAGAATGGAAAAACCAAGACTTCTCATCTGGCGGAGGCAACAATGAAATTAAGTTATACGTATACGGCAATACTATAGAAGAAATTAAACCTGTCGTAAACGACATTCAAAATATCATGAAAAAAGATAAAACGTTAAAAGATATTAACTCAAGCCTTTCTAAAACATACGATGAGTACACATTAGTGGCAGATCAAGAGAAATTAAGTAAACTTGGATTAACTGCCGCGCAGGTTGGCATGGGTCTTTCCGACTCTCACGACCGCGCTGTCTTAACAACTGTTAAAAAAGATGGCAAAGAAATGAATGTGTATGTTGAAGTGAACAAACAAAACTACGAAAACATCGATGATTTAACAAATCGAAAAGTACAAACGCCGCTAGGTACAGAAGTGGCTGTAAAAGACATTATGACTGTAAAAGAAGGAGAAACGTCTAATACTATAACAAGACGTGACGGCCGCGTATATGCAGCCGTATCGGCAAAACTAACGACAGATGATGTCGCAAAATCTTCTCAAAACATTCAAAAAGAAGTTGATAAACTGAACTTACCATCTGGCATTGATGTGTCAATGGGCGGTGTTTCTAAAGATATTCAAGAATCCTTTACACAACTTGGCTTAGCGATGTTAGCTGCCATTGCGATTGTGTACTTCGTTCTTGTGGTAACATTCGGCGGAGCACTGGCGCCATTTGCGATTTTATTCTCGCTTCCATTTACGATCATCGGCGCCGTTGTTGCTTTACTTATTTCCGGTGAAACATTAAGCATCTCTGCAATGATTGGTGCTCTTATGTTAATCGGTATCGTTGTTACAAACGCCATCGTATTAATTGACCGCGTTATCCATAAAGAACGCGAAGGACTTCCAACACGCGAAGCATTATTAGAAGCCGGGGCAACAAGATTACGCCCAATTTTAATGACAGCTATCGCAACGATTGGCGCGTTGCTTCCACTTGCATTAGGCTTTGAAGGAAGCGGTCTTATCTCAAAAGGTCTTGGCGTCACAGTAATCGGCGGATTAACAAGCTCTACCCTATTAACATTATTAATCGTACCGATTGTGTATGAAGTAGTAAGTAAATTCAATCGAAAAAATAAAGTAGCTAAGTAAAAAAGCGAGACCTTTCCATCAAAACGGAAAGGTCTCTTTTATATCTTCATTTTATTTTCCAGACCGAAAAGGCAGTGCTTTGCAAAAAATAACATAATAGCTATTTGCTTTCTCCTTTGTTTTAATCTTGCCCATCTAAAAAGAAAGCGGTCTTTATGCCGGCTTTTCAATTCGTATTTATTTTACTCTTTTACGTCTGCTTTCCCAAGTTCGTACGCTTCGCCCATAACCTTCATTAATAATTCCAATACAGGCTGCGCTTTCGCCATATCCAACGCCACGCCGTGATCATCTAAAATCCCTTTTGCTTCTGGTAAGTATTTCATTGCGATTTGTAAAAACTGCATATTTTTTTCGTTCATGTGCTCTCATCCTTTCTACATCAAAACTTTCTTTTCCACTTTACCACATGTTACTTGTCTCGTATAACTTCCTATATTGTTTTATATGAGAAATTTGACGCAGCATCCCTTTTTCTAAAGAAAACTCACTCGGAACAACTATCTTTTTTCCCTCATCACCTTTTAGGCACTCCTTCTCCTGAATTTGAATTCTCCCTCTTTTCTGTAATATCTCAATTCCTTTTTGCCACCGATTTTTCTCTTCGCTACAAAGAGTATATTTTTCCATTTCCATCGCCCTTTGACCAATCGTATATAAACAGTTCGCAACATCTTCAACATACAATAGATCACATGTACATTCTTCTATAGGAAGAGAAATCGTTTGTTGTTTTAATTGAGCTAAAATGATATGGTGATACGCCATAAATGACGGTTGCCACGGTCCATATACTGCCGGAACACGTAGTATACAATAATCCGCTTCGCCTTTTTTTATTTCTCCTTCAATCGCTCTAAAAAACATGCCGTTTTCATCACCATTGTCAGCTTCATTCACTTTTACAGAAGATAGCATCATACATTTTATTTTTTTTCGTTTACACAAACTTTCAACAATCTTTACATATCGCAGGATAAGACGTTCATTCCGAAAATCTCTTTGCTGATTCGGCTCACATAAACAAAAATAAAGAGCATCAATGTCGCATTCCTCTAACAACTCCCACGCTTCACGATCTCGCAGTGAAAAGTACATAAACAATGCATTGCGACCAATTAATGATAATTTTTCTTCATTCACCTTGGACATACTGTTCATATTATCAAAATCAAATGCATATACCTCAACTTCTTCTTTAAGAAATTTCTGCACAAGATGGTAACCTACAAATGTTAACGCTCCAACAACAACTACTCGTTTCATTTTCTCTCCCTCCAACTGAAACTTCCATCAGCCCTCACCAATCGGGCTCTTACTGCCCTAAAGTAGCAGGATAAAGTGAAACTTCCATCAGTGGGGGGTTCTTCATCCCCCACTGATGGTTAGTTGAACCAATCGGGCTTTTACGGACAGTTATCCTCCACCTATCTTCTTCGATTTTCTCGGAATCTTGAGGTGGGGTCTTACTGTCCACGAATAGCGGGATAAAAAGCTCCTTATGTATAGGAGCTTTATAAATCTTCATACCATTTAAAAAACTGACATACATTTTGTACCATTTTATATTTTACATCTTGTAAATGAAAGGATAATGAAATTGGACAATTCTCTTGCAAACGTTTCTTTTCGTATTCACGAAGCAACTGTTTTCGTTCCTTTTTTTCTTGAGCAGATACGAATATTTTTACCGGAACGGAAGATACTAAATGTGGAAATGCTTTCTTTTCAATTTCCCGTTGTAATTCCGCTTCTGTTGTATTATATGCTTGCATCAATTCACGAATTAACCGCTTATAAAAAAATTTGTGCTCTTTTTCAATTTCAACGTGTACTGGTAAATGAAGGCACGGATTAAACATAAGAACAGAGCGCACACACTTTGGATTTTGCACCATCAGTTGCAAAGCAATAAGCGCACCCATTCCTTCTGCTATGATATGAATCTTTTCGTTCAAAATTTCCTTTTTCATCACAACATGATACAACCGCTTTGCTAGCCGAACCGCCTGTTCATTCCCCCAATGTCTACCGTATAAATTAGAGGAAAAAACTGTATAACCTTTCTTTCGTAATTCGTTTAAAAATTGTAACCGTTCTGCATGTTGAAGCCATAAACTTGTACCATTCTCAATAAAGTAATTATAGTCACCTAATAGCAATATCCCAAATCCATTTGGTTTTTCCGGTAAATGAATTACACATGGCTCTTGTTCTAAAAAGAAAAAACGTTCCGTAATACTCATACTTCTCCCGCCTTATATGACAACATCAAATTTACCCTTTTATAATGTATGATACAAAAAGCAATTTGCTTTGCAAAAACGACAAATATTTTTTCTATATTCTTTTTCGAGTTATGATACAATAAAGACAAACTGTACGAATAGAGGTGTAATAAGATGCGTGTAATTTGGGCCTTTATCTGGTCGTTCTTGCTTGTGCAAATGATGAGCTACGTAGTTAGCGCGATGACGCCAGGTACTACATACGATTTTGGGCAAGCGTCTATTTTTTCTGTAATTCTTACTGTACTCGTAATCGCACTTGGAGCATTAATTCCAAACGAACCTGCACAGCAACATTAATAAAAAAAGTCCGGATATCCGGACTTTTTTTATTGAACTTTGGCAACTAACTCGTTATTTAATACATCAATCAATACATGACTATGATCTGTAATCGTGCCTGCAATGAGTGCACGCGCTAACTTCGTTTCTACTTGACGCTGTACGTAGCGTTTTAGAGGACGCGCACCGTACATTGGATCAAACCCTGATTCTACAATAAACTCTTTTGCAGCATCTGTAAGTTCTACTGTAATATGGCGGTCTATTAAACGATGTTGCAGCTCTTTCACAATTTTATCAACAATACCTTTTATTTCATTTGTTGTAAGTGGTTTAAAGAGAATAATTTCGTCCACTCGATTTAGAAACTCCGGACGGAAATGACCGCGCAGTTGGCCCATTACAAGGTTTCTTGCTTCTTCTTGAATAGAACCATCTTCTCCTAATCCTTCTAATAAATATTGCGATCCGATATTGGACGTCATAATAATGACTGTATTTTTAAAATCAACTGTACGTCCTTGCGAATCTGTAATCCGTCCATCATCTAACATTTGCAATAAAATATTAAACACTTCCGGATGCGCTTTTTCAATTTCATCTAATAAAATTACAGAATACGGTTTACGGCGCACAGCTTCTGTTAATTGCCCACCTTCTTCATATCCAACATATCCAGGAGGCGCTCCGATTAAACGAGATACAGCATGCTTCTCCATGTACTCAGACATATCAATTCGAAGCATTTGTTCTTCGCTGTCAAATAATGACTGCGCCAATGTTTTCGCAAGTTCTGTTTTCCCAACACCTGTTGGTCCTAAGAAAATGAATGAACCAATCGGACGATTTGGATCTTTAATTCCCGCACGAGCACGCAGTACTGCATCTGCCACAAGACCGACCGCTTCTTCTTGCCCAATGACACGCTCTGATAAAATTTGCTCTAAACGAAGCAGCTTTTCACGTTCTCCTTCTACGAGTTTTGTAATCGGAATACCAGTCCAGCGCGATACGATATTCGCAATTTCTTCTTCACTCACTTCTTCACGAAGAAGACGATTGTCTTGCTGTTTATTCGCACTCGCTTCTTCTGCTTCTTTCAATTCTTTTTCTACAGCTGGAATTTTACCGTGACGAAGCTCTGCTGCTTTATTTAAGTCGTAATTTCCTTCCGCTTCTTCTAATTCTCGGCGTAACCGTTCTAGACTTTCACGTAAATCGCGCACTTTATGAATTTCTTCTTTCTCTTTTTGCCACTGTGCCCGCATTCCACTCGCTGTTTCTTTTAAATCTGACAACTCACGCTGCAACGTTTGCAGGCGCTCTTGACTGGCACGGTCCGTTTCTTTACTAAGCGCAGCCTCTTCAATTTCTAACTGCATAATACGACGTGTAATTTCGTCTAGCTCTGTTGGCAGTGAGTCAATTTCTGTCCGAATCGTTGCGCATGCTTCGTCAACTAAATCGATCGCTTTATCCGGTAAGAAACGATCAGAAATATAGCGATCTGATAACGTTGCAGCTGCAACAAGAGCGCGGTCATGAATATTCACACTATGGTAAATTTCAAATCGTTCTTTTAAACCGCGCAAAATCGAAATCGTATCTTCAACTGTCGGCTCTTCTGCTAATACTTGTTGGAAACGGCGCTCTAACGCTGGGTCTTTCTCAATATATTTACGGTATTCATCAAGCGTTGTCGCTCCGATGCAATGCAGCTCTCCGCGCGCTAACATTGGCTTCAACATATTTCCAGCATCCATTGCTCCTTCTGTTTTACCAGCTCCAACAATGGTATGCAGCTCGTCAATAAATAATAAAATCTTTCCTTCGCTTTTTTTAATTTCATTTAAGACCGCTTGTAGACGCTCTTCAAATTCACCGCGGAATTTCGCACCTGCAACAAGCGCGCTCATATCAAGGGCAAAAATCGTCTTATCTTTTAATCCTTCCGGTACATCTTTACGGACAATACGCTGCGCTAACCCCTCAACGATTGCTGTTTTCCCAACACCAGGTTCACCAATTAATACCGGATTATTTTTTGTTTTACGCGATAAAATACGAATCACACGTCTGATTTCACTATCACGTCCAATGACTGGATCAATTTTCCCTTTTCGTACTTCCGCTACTAAATCACGACCATATTTCTCTAAAGCTTCGTATGTTACTTCTGGATTTTGACTCGTCACTCTTTGATTCCCCCGAACTTCTGTTAATGCTTGCAATAGCGCTTCTTTCGTAATATGGAGCGCCATAAATAATTCACGTATATCATTTGTTTTCTTCTCATCACATAACGCAAGAAGAATATGTTCTACTGAAATATACTCATCTTGCAAATGCTTCGCTTCTTCTTCAGCTCTTACAAGCAGTCCTTGAAGCGCACTTGTAATATACACTTTCCCTACTTCTGCGCCGCCGCCTGTAACCGATGGCTTTCGCTTTAATAAACGTTCTACTCCTTGCATGAACTGATCTATATTTACATTCATTTTTTGAAAAATACGAATTGCTAATCCATCTTGCTGCTGAAGAAGCGATACTAAAAGATGTACAATATCAATTTCTTGATGATGATGCTTCGTAGCAATTGATTGTGCCCCCATAATCGCCTCTTGTGTTTTTGTCGTCATTCGATTTAAGTCCATCACAACCACAGCTCCTTTATAGTTTGACTTTTTTTGACCTTTGATTTGATTATACGACAAGTTACCTATTTTATTCAACGGAGATGACTTTGTACGATCATATTTTTTAAAATTTTAGTAAGGAGTATAATGCCAGCGAAAATACGCCTGTTATTATCGGTCCGGTACTGCCAAAAATGGACTAAACTCGCTACATCTTTTTGTTTTAACACTTTGCGCGTGGCAGGAAAAGGCCGTGACCGCTCCTAGCATGGCCAGATGCTCTCGCTAACCTAAAAAGAAAGAGTTTTTTATGCCTTTTTTCATAAAGTAACTGAGTAGTTACAATTTATCTTTACCATAACAAATCCCGCAGCTTTCAACTGCGGGATTTGTTATGGTCTTCGTTTATATGTCCATTGCCGATTTTGGTTTGAAACTTCTGGAAATTTGTCTCCAGCAGTGAGCTTTACCATTTTTGGATTTTTAACCATACTTCCTGTTTCACCAATTTCAACATAGATACCATCATTAGGTGCTTTTTGACCAGCTCGGAATCGATGACTTTGTCCCATGTTCATTCTCCTTCCATTCCGTCATTACACCTCTAGTATGTCCCATTTTAAAAAACCTTTACTGTAATGTTTAGGAAACCATGCTTATAAATCCAAATTAAAAATCCGACATAAAAACCCTTTTTCAGGTGGGTGAGAGCGTCTGGCCGTGCGTAGAAGCGGTCAGGGCCTTTTTCTGCCACATGCGCTGTTCAAACAAACAAAAAGAGAAAAGAAAGTAGGAGGTTACTTTTTGCTTGGCGGCGACTTGTGTGCCCAAAAGTCAAATTGGATTTATATATCATGAAATTACACATTTTAGCAGGAGATACATTGGTATATGTAGAAACAAAAAAAACTGGCCATAAAGACCAGCATCAAAGGAGAGTCAAACAACTTATACGAGAAGATTACATTCTCATTATAAACACGATGATCGCTACATTGTAACCCCTTTCACAAATTGTACAAAAGGAAAGGAACATTATTCAAACTTTCAGAAAAAACCTTGACTTTTCTCGTTACCAATGACAAATAGTAGACAGCGCAATCATAGAGGAATTAAGATGAATATACACAAAACTTTTTATAAAAGGTGTGAGACGCATGAAAAAACAACATTTAATTGCATTAGATCTAGATGGTACTTTACTTACAGATCAAAAAATCATTTCAACTCGTACAAAGCAGACCATTGCCAAAGCAAAAGAACAAGGACACATCGTTGTGATCTCAACGGGCCGTCCATTTCGTGCGAGTCACGCATATTATAAAGAACTTGGCTTAAGTACACCGATTGTAAATTTTAACGGTGCATACGTCCATCATCCACTTGATAGGAACTGGGGAACACATCACTCTCCACTTGAACTTGCTACTGCACAAGAAATCGTTCGTGCCTGCATAGACTTTGGAGTAGAGAACATTTACGCGGAAGTGATTGATGATGTATATGTGAAGCAACTTGATGAAGACAAAAAACATATTTTCGAATTTGGATCCCCGAAAATCTTCACAGGTAATTTACTCGATATTTTACAAGATCATCCAACTTGTTTATTAATCGATGCACATGAATCAAAGTCACATTCTATTCGTCAACATTTAACAGATATGCATGCAGAAGTAATCGATCACCGCAAATGGGGAGCTCCTTGGCCAATTATTGAAATTGTGAAAAGCGGGTTAAATAAAGCAATTGGCTTACAAAAAATTTCAAGTTACTACAATATCCCAAAAGAACGTATCATCGCGTTTGGTGATGAAGATAATGATTTTGAAATGATTGAATTTGCTGGGCACGGAATCGCCATGGGGAACGCCATTCCAGAATTAAAATCATTAGCAAATCACACAACATTGTCAAACGAAGAAGACGGCATTGCTCTTTATTTAGAGGAGGCACTTGGATTGTAAGGTGAAAATTCCCTGCTTATAGTATGCCGCCAAGCGCACATACTATAAGGGACACAGCAAATGTGTCCATGCTTTTCTGCTAAAAGGGGGCATTACGAATGGGTAAAAAGAACAAATCAAAACGTTTCGTGCAACAAGGAGCAGATTCTGTTATGCAACATGATGCAAGATTCCCATACCGTGGTACGTTAGCTGAAGCAGAAAAAGAACGAAAAAACTCTTCTCTCGGAGGGTTCTAATGGGTAACTTACTATTTCAACAAGCACGAGATGCCGTCTCACAAGCTGTATCTTGTTCCAATGATAGCGAACAGCAAGCACTTGTTAATACAGCAAAAAATGCATTGCAGTCCGCTTATATGAATTCTTCGACTGCCGAAAAAGTACAATTACGTGAAATGCAAGAACAACTGCAAAGTATTCCAACAACCGACGAGCTATAACTAAAGGAACAAACAAAAAGAGGACCAAACGCGGTCCTCTTTTATTAATCTTTACGGAACAATCCAAACACCCCTACTGTTTCGAGAACGTTTGTGAACGCACTTGGATCTACTTTTTTCACAATTCTTTCTAATTCATATAACTCATAACGAGTAATAACAATCATTAACATTTCTTTATTTTCATTCGTAAACGCACCTGTTGCTGGAACTGTAGTAATCCCTCGAACTAATCGTTCATGAATTGCCTTTCGCACCTCGGTCCCATTTTTCGTTACAATAAATGCCGTAATTTTCACATGACGCGTATGTATAGCATCAATAATGCGCGAAGATACATATAAAGTCACTAACGTATAAAGAGCCTTTTCCCAGCCATATAAATAACCGGCCAGGATAATAATAATCGCATTAAACAAAAAGAAATAGGTTCCAACCGGCTTATCTTTCACTCTAGATAAAATCATCGCAATGATATCTAAACCACCTGTTGAAGCTCCCCACTTTAAAGCCAGTCCTACTCCTACTGCAGAAATTACCCCTCCAAAAATGGCATTTAAAATAATATCATGAGATACCGCTTTAACTGGCACTATTTCTAAAAATAGCGTCATAAACGCGACACTTAAAAAACTAAAGAATGTGAATGACTTCCCTACTTTTTTCCAAGCTAAAATAACAACAGGAATATTAAACAAACTAAAAAGCACTCCCGTTGATATATGTATCGACAGAAAATCTCCTAACACTTGCGAAAGCAATTGCGACAATCCGGCAAAACCGCTGGCGTACACTTTCGCAGGTGTTAAAAATAAATTCATTCCAATCGCATTTAACAAACCGGCAACGATAACAACGACTAATTTTTTTGCAAGTTCAGTATAATTCAGTTTTAAGTCCATACCTTCCAGTCCACCTTTATATAAATTCCATCGTATTCATTATACATAGTCTTAGCGAAAACGGAAATGATAAACGTACAACCGTTTTGAAGGGAGTTGAACCATATGCCTCATACAAGTGACAACGACAAAAAAGCGCGTGATAACAACGCAAAACGCACGCAAAAAAATGAAGAGCAGCAAAAAAATATAGTGCAAGGAAAACACGCTTACTCCAAAAAGACAGATCATTTATAAAGACCATTTTTCAACGACATTAAAAACCTTTCTTTTTTAGATGGGCGAGAGCGTCTGGCCATGCTTAGCGGGCGGGGCCTTTTTCTGCCACGTGCGATGTCGTATCCTCATAGCAGTAATTTCATATGAACAAACCCTCTTTGTACATCAACATTTTCGTTGATGTACTTTTCTTTCGACAAAAATCATCTCAAATTCACATCATGTTCACTTCCTTTTTCTACAATAGAGATAACAATTTTCGGATGAGGTGTTTACATGAAACGAAAGCAATTATTTATCGCGGCAGCGACGCTCGGTACATTGATGTTAGCCGCTTGCGCTCCAAAAGAAAGCTCCGATCCAGTCGCTACTTCTGCGACGAGTACGATTACAAAAGGTGAATTTGATAAGGCGTTAAAAGAACGCTTCGGAAAAGATATGCTTTATGAAATGATGGCACAAGATATTATGATTAAAAAATATAAAGTATCCAATGATGAAGTTGATAAAGAATTTAACAAGGTGAAAGAACAAGCCGGCGATAAATTTAAAACGTTCCTTGAAAGTTCCGGAATGAAAAACGAAGACGAATTAAAAAAACAAATTCGTTCTAGCTTAGCCATTGATAAAGCAATTAAGCAAACGATAACGGAAAAGGACATTAAAGAGCGCTATAAACCAGAAATTAAAGCGAGTCAAATTTTAGTAAACGATGAACAAACAGCGCACGATATAAAAAGACAATTGAATAGCGGTGCATCATTTGAGGACTTAGCAAAAAAATACTCTGAAGATGTATCTTCAAAAGAAAATGGTGGAGATTTAGGTTACTTCGGTCCTGGAAAAATGGTACCTGAATTTGAAGAGGCTGCTTATAAATTACATGTCGGTGAAGTTAGTGAACCTGTAAAATCGACAAAAGGTTATCATATTATTAAATTAACAGATAAAAAAGATTTAAAACCATACGACGAAGTAAAAGATTCCATTCGCAAAACGCTTGAGGATGATCGTGTACAAAATAATACGTGGCGTCAAAAAGTACTAATGGACGAATTAAAGAAAGCAAATATTAAAGTAAAAGACAGCGACTTAAAAGATACATTTACACGTTTGCAACAATCATAAAAAATAGCCGAACAAATATCATTTGTTCGGCTGTTTTTTATATTACTTTTTAAAATACGTCCAACCTTCTTCTTGATAAACCTTTTCTTCTTTCATCAATTTACCAAGAGCACGTTTGAAAGCTCCTTTACTCATCTGAAAACGCTCTTGAATATCTTCTGGGTAGCTCTTATCCCAAAATGGCATTGCACCGCCGCGGTTTTCCATATACTCATAAATAACCGCTGCATCATCTTCCATTCCTTCTTCTTTACGAGGAAGAAGAGAAATGTTAATTGTTCCATCTTCTTTCACATCAATAATACGTCCTGTTACGCGCTCTCCAATACGCACTTGCTCTTTACGCTCAGAACAGTGCAAGAAGGCACGGAAGTGTTCATCCGTTAAAACAAACGATCCCACTTGCAACGAACGGTACACACGACCGTTTACATTTTTATTGCGCATAGACGGCGTCGCTTCTACTACAATTTCTTGCATGTCCGCATCTCTTGCCGGAAGAGCAATTAAACGGCCGCGGTTTGTTAATTTTAATGTACAATATAACTCATCGTCTTCTTCTGGCCATACTGGTGTATAAATCGGAAACTCATCAAGTGGAATTAATATATCTTTCGAAACACCGATATCAACAAACACTCCTAAACGAGGCTTCACTTCTACAACTTTTACCCAATTCCAGTTTTCCGTTGTAATAAGCGGCGTTTTCATCGTTGCTGCTAAACGTTCTTGATGATCGTGATATAAAAACACGTCAATCGTGTCACCTTCTTCAATTTCTCCAGCAACTTCATTTTTATGTAAAAATACTTCATCTTCTTCATAACCGACCATATAACCAATTTCTGTTTCGCGTAAAACCGTTACTTCTTCAATCGCTCCTGGTTGTAACCTCATACTTTTAATTCCCTTCTCTATATAATTTATCTTATTCTAACAGGAAGTATCTTCCTGTAAATACATCTACATCGATAACAGCTTTATATTACTTTTTATCATTCCAAACAAAGCTTCATTATACACGTTTTTCCCTTTATTTGTCCAACTGACCAAAATTCACTATAATGAGAGATGGAATTTAATTTGGAGGTGCTTATTATGGCAAAAGATAGTTCTTTTGATATCGTTTCAAAAGTAGAGTTTCCAGAAGTAACAAACGCTATTAACATTGCGTTAAAAGAAATTTTAAATCGTTATGACTTTAAAGGAAGCAAAAGCGATATTAAATTAGAAAAAGAAGAAATTGTTTTAACTTCGGATGATGAGTATAAATTGGATCAAGTAAAAGACGTTTTAATTTCAAAATTAATTAAGCGTGAAGTTCCAATCAAAAACTTAGATTACGGCAAAGTTGAAAACGCTTCTGGCGGTACAGTACGTCAACGCGCAAAATTACAACAAGGCATCGATAAAGAAAATGCGAAAAAAATTAATAACATTATTAAAGAGTTAAAATTAAAAGTAAAAACACAAGTACAAGATGATCAAGTTCGTGTAACAGGAAAAAGCCGTGATGACTTACAAGCAGTTATCTCTGCTGTGCGCGGAGCTGATTTATCAATCGACGTACAATTTATCAACTACCGATAGTCGTACATAAAGTGAAACTGACCAGTTTTTTGTTTGGTCAGTTTCTTTTATATTTCAATATGATTTCGTTCCTTTTCGTTTTTTTACCAATACAAGAAAGATGATAAATAACACATTTACGCCTACTAAAGCAGCAATAAATGACCAGTTCCACCCTGATTTTCCGGCAAGTGCATATACATTGGCAGTTTCTCTTTTTAGCACAATGTAATATTTTCCGTTCTCTTCTCGCACCCTATCACCTTCTAACAATCCACGCAGCTCATGATCTTTCCCAAATTCATTTGCAGCAAGCTCCACCTTTTTTATTTCTGTTGTGTTATTCATCGCGATAAACGTTGTCTCATCTTTATACTTGCGCTTTATTACGCTCATACCATCTTTATCATATAATAGTTCAAATGTTCCGTAACGAAGCGATGGTAATGTTTTGCGAAGGTCTCCTAATTTTTCTATATACTGCAAAAACTTCTCATCCGATTTAAAATCCATTAAACGACGATTATCAGGTACTTTTCCTCCATCTAACGCAATTTCAGTACCATAGTATACAAACGGAATGCCCGGTGATGTATATAAATAGGTAAGTGCTAATTTCAAACGAGTTGGTGGAAAACATTTATTTTCCTTTGCTTTTCTCACAAAACGCTCCGTTTGGCTATTATCTACAAACGTCCCTTCCAAACTAGCACCGCCGCTTTTCGTCACATCATACAACGGCTTTATAGAAAGATTCGGCTTTGTAAACACGTCTGTAATGCGTTCTTGATAAGCCTGATTCCATACTCCTTTTACGCCTTCCATTTGCGTATCAGTGATTATAAAAAAATCTCGTTTCACGCTCTGCACAGCTGCAATCACTTCACTCAAAAATGTCTTCGTAATCGTTTCGTTATGTACCAAATGATAACCATCTATATTCGTTTCTCTAATCCACCGTTTCGCATATTCAATAGTGCCCGCTTCATCTTTATGATCCACTACAAATTCAAACATGACTTTCATGTCTCGCTTGTGCGCTTCTTGGACGAGTTGCTGCATGTCCTTCACCTGACCAAAATGTTCGTTCATTTTTGTTATATCAGTAGGGTCATAACCATCATAAATACTACTTGCAGTAGGCGGTGACAGTAAAATAGCAGTAAAGCCCATCTCTTTTATATAATCAAGTCGTTTGATAATCCCTTGCACATCTCCCCCTTGATATGCTTCTAAATGATTCGTATCAACTCCTTTATCATTGTTAGAATCACCATTATTAAAACGATCGATCATAATAGAATACACAATTTCATCTTGCCACGGCCTCGTTTCCTTTGCCGACACATGAATGGGTAATTGAAATACAAACAAAAGACATATGAGACATAGAAAATATTTCCCTAACTCCCTCTTCACATCGTTTCCTCCAACTTTTCGTAATTATAAGAAAAGTATAACAATTTATATTCCTCTCGTATACTAACGCATTTAGAATCAGTAAAGGAATCAGTTTATTTCTTCAGTTCGTGTAGGCTCGGCCTTTCCCTTCACGACGAAAGAGCTTATAACACTTCGGAATATGTTAGATGAGAAGTTAAACCACCAAGGAAAAAAATTAAATGGCTTTACCACTAAAAAACTTAAAAGCAGAGCTAACCATACATGATTTTTATTCATATTTCAGCGCCTCTCTTTGTTTGAACATCGCATGTGGAAAAAAAAAGGGCTGACCGCTTCTACGCACGGCCAGACGCTCTCGCCCTCCTAAAAAAGAAAGGGGTTTTTATGTCAGTTTTTTAACTTGAATATATATACATTCATTTCGATTTACTAACATACAAATCCCTGCTACGGAGGATACAACAGGCCCCGACCGCTTCTACGCATGGCCAGACGCTCTCGCCCATCTAAAAAAGAAAGGAGTTTTTATGTCAGTTTTTTAACTTGAATATATATATACATTCATTTCGATTTACTAACATACAAATCCCTGCTACGGAGGATACAACAGGCCCTCCACTTGCTTCCTCCCTTTGTTTAAATATCGCACGTGGCAGAATTAGGCCCTGACCGCTTCTACGCACGGCCAGACGCTCTCGCCCATCTAAAAAAGAAAGGGGTTTTTATGTCTTCGTTTCAAATTATACTTATATAATAATTTCTTCACTTCATTCTTTAATATTAATCCCATACTCTTTAAACCAAACATGAATTTGCCCTAAATGCGCCAATAGTTGAGGCCCCGTCATGAGCTGCCCGAACCACGGCGAATGATATGCACTGCCGCCTGTTTCAATTAATCCATGTAACTGCTTATTATCAAATAGTTCATGGAGAATGGACTGTTTATCTGTTAATAGCTCTTGCAGCCATGAAGTGACAGCCTTCGTATAGTATGGATTATGCGTTTTCGGATATGGACTTTTCTTTCTATACAACACATCATTTGGCAAGACTCCTTCTAACGCCTTGCGTAATAGACCTTTTTCGCGGTTTTTATACATTTTCATTTCCCAAGGAATATTCCACGCATATTCGACAAGGCGATGATCTGCAAACGGTACGCGCACTTCTAAGCTAGCGCCCATACTCATCCGATCTTTTCGGTCAAGCAGCGTTGTCATAAACCAAATCATATTTAAATAAAATAGTTGCCTTCTTTTTGAATCTAATGCGTTTTCTCCTTCTAATACCGGGGTTTCACGTACTGATTCTTCATAGCGATACTGCACATACTCTTGTAAATTTAGTTTTTTGCGCCAATCTTTTTTTAACAATTGTTCACGCGCTTCTGTTGATCGCATCCACGGAAACGCACTGGATTGTAAATCATCCTCGCGGTAAAACCACGGATAACCACCAAAAATTTCATCAGCGCATTCACCTGATAAGCTTACGACAAAGTCTTGTTTAATTTCTCGGCAAAACCATAATAATGAGGAATCGATATCTGCCATTCCTGGCAAGTCGCGAACAATGACAGCTTCCGTTAAATGTTTTGCTAAATGTTCGTTAGAAATTACGCAGCGATGATGGATTGTATCAAATGTATTTGTCATTAACGTAATATACGGAGCATCTGAATTCGGCTGAAATGCATTTGATTTGAAATACTTTTCGTTATCTTCATAATCAATCGAATACGTATGGAGCTTTCCTTTCCCTTCTCGCTCATACGCGATCGCCGCAAATGCGGTGATCGCGCTAGAATCGACGCCGCCCGATAAAAATGTACAGAGTGGGACATCCGATACTAACTGTCTTGTAATGGCATCTTGCAGCAGAAAACGAACATGTTCTACCGTTTCTTCAAAATGATGTGTGTGCTCTTCGCTCACAACATTCCAGTAGCGCCAAATTTTTAAACCATCTTTCGAAAATGTAAGCGCATGACCTGGGCGTAATTCATCAATTCCAGCAAATATGCCATGCCCAGGAGTTCGAGACGGACCTAATCCAAATACTTCTGCTAATCCCTCTGTCGTAACCTCCGCCTTCACATCAGGATGAGCTAAAATTGCTTTTAATTCTGAGCCAAACAATAATCGTCCATAATCATGTTTATAAAATAGCGGCTTTACTCCTAATCGATCACGCGCAATAAAAACTTTTTCTTCCAGTTCATCCCATACAGCAAATGCATAAATACCATTTAAATGATCGACGCACTGTTCTTTCCATTCCACATAAGAGGCGAGCAACACTTCTGTATCAGAATGCCCTTTAAATGTATAACCTCTTTGCAGCAATTCTTTCCGAATATCTTCTGTATTATATAGTTCGCCGTTATAGCAAATGGCATAACGTTCTCCCTTTTTCTCCCGCACCATCGGTTGTCTACCGCCTTCTGGGTCGACAACGATTAACCGTTTATGACCAAAAGCAACGTGATTCAAAAGCCAAACGTTCGTATCATCTGGGCCTCTTTTTGCGAGCGTTTCTGCCATCTTCGTTACTGCTTCTTTTTCTTGTACTAACACTTTTGTATAATCAACCCACCCTGTAATACCACACATTGCGATCACCCTTTCTCATCTCATATCCGCAGTCTGTTTTTATCCCGCATTAACGGGCAGTAAGACCCCCAACTCAAGATTGAAAAAGAAGCGAAGAGGTGGGGGATAACTGCCCGTAAAAGCCCGATTGGTTCGACTAACCATCAGTGGGGATGAAGCCCCCCACTGATGGAAGTTTCACTTTATTCTATGCCCAATTTTATTTCTATGTTCCTCAGTTATGTCTTTGAACCTTGAAATGTGTGTTTTTCATATATCATCTTTGCTAGACACCTAACATCATCGCCTGATGGCACTACCCCTCTATACCCTTTTGAACTGCTTTTTTAAATTATAAATTTCCAATTTAGGGATAAAGAAAGACCGAGCTGTCTATAACAAGAACAGAAACTTCTATATAAAGGAGCGAACACGAATGAAACAGCGTAAACATATTTTGTATAGTCAACCACGTGCTCATACAGTTGGAAATGTGGAATATATAAACGAAGAATGGGTATTTTTTGATGAAGAAAGCGATGAGGCTTTTTTACTAGATGAGATGATTGAAGATGGATTCGAAATTTTATATAACAACAATTGGCTGCCTGCTCGTTTTTATGAACATAATATTTTGCAAGTAGCAAATGAACATCACCCGCTGCGAAGTGGTGAAACCATTCGCATTCGAAAAAAGTTACTGACAAGCTATCATGAGTGGATCGAAGAGCTTTCAGATTCATCCTTTTCACTTGCTATGGAAGCATTACAATCGCTCGGCTACTCTCTATACGACTGCATCTATGCTCACAACTTTTTATCATTTCAGCCAAAAGATCATTCATGCGAAGGGGTAAATATTCTCTTATTTGATAATGAAGAAATGATTTGTGCCCTTCATCATCACTATATCCGCTCTTCTACAAACAAAAAGGATGTATTTAAAATTACAAAAGCGGACGGGGATGAACTGCATTTTCATAATTGACATGAAAATAAAAATGAGGATGTTACAAAAGGGATGGAATATCCACTTTTGAAAACATCCTCATTTTTTATATTACGCAAATGGCGAAAATCCTATAGGTAATCGTAAACCAAGATATAATACAACTAAAAACGCAATAACAAATTGAGCCCAAAACGCTCCTGTTGTTTTCCTTTTACTTATTTTCACAAGAATCATTTCCATCGCAGCAATTACCCATACACCGCCAAGCATTTTAATACCATACAGCATGTGCGCTTGTCCTGTAGCCGTTTTTACAATACTCATGTACAATAAAACGCCCGTTACAATAATAATGATGTACATCAAACGAAGTACCATATGTACACCTGTTGCTTTTTTCCCAGCTTTGTACATGGAATACGCAACGAAAAATAAAATCAAACCTAATGCCCACGCAGTAATATGCATATGTGTTGTCATGTAATCTCCTCCTCTTTCCCCAAACTTTTTCACTTTACATGATACCACGTCCCTTTCTTTTCAGGAAATATTTCGCTTTTTCCTCATTTAAATGATATAATATTTAGAGTATTTACAAACTTCTTGCAAAAACAAAAGGGGGAGCTAGCATGATTCAAACAAAGGACATTATCGAATTAACAGAAACATACGGAGCACATAACTACCATCCACTTCCGATCGTAATTGCGAAAGCTGAAGGGGTTTGGGTAGAAGATCCAGAAGGCAACCGTTATATGGACATGCTCAGTGCATATTCTGCTGTAAACCAAGGTCATCGTCATCCAAAAATTATTCAAGCACTTATCGACCAAGCAGGGCGTGTAACATTAACATCACGTGCATTCCACAGTGATCAATTGGGCCCTTGGTATGAAAAAGTTGCAAAATTAACTAATAAAGAAATGATTTTACCAATGAATACAGGTGCGGAAGCTGTCGAAACCGCTATCAAAACTGCAAGACGCTGGGCATATGATGCGAAAAAAGTAGAAGACAATAAAGCTGAAATTATTGTCTGCGCGGATAACTTCCATGGCCGTACAATGGGTGCTGTATCTATGTCATCCAACGACGAATATAAACGCGGATTTGGCCCAATGCTTCCAGGTATTGTTGTTATTCCTTACGGCGATATCGAAGCATTAAAAGGAGCAATTACACCTAATACAGCTGCATTTATTTTAGAGCCAATCCAAGGCGAAGCTGGTATTAACATTCCACCAGCAGGTTTCTTAACAGAAGCATACAATGTATGTAAAGAAGAAAATGTATTATTTATTGCAGATGAAATCCAAACAGGTTTAGGCCGTACTGGAAAATTATTTGCATGTGATTGGGACAATATTATTCCTGACATGTACATCCTTGGAAAAGCGCTAGGCGGCGGTGTATTCCCAATTTCTTGCGTTGCTGCAAACCGCGATATTTTAGAAGTATTTGAGCCAGGCTCTCACGGTTCTACTTTCGGTGGTAATCCACTAGCTTGCGCAGTTTCTCTTGCTTCTCTAGATGTACTATTAGAAGAAAAATTAACAGAGCGCTCTTTACAATTAGGCGAAAAGCTGTTAAATCAATTACGTGAAATTGACAATCCAATGATTACAGACGTGCGCGGAAGAGGCTTATTTATCGGTATCGAATTAAATGAACCTGCACGCCCTTACTGTGAGCAATTAAAAGCAGTTGGTTTACTATGTAAAGAAACACATGAAAATGTAATCCGCATTGCTCCGCCTCTTGTTATTTCTGAAGAAGAGTTACAATGGGCATTCGAAAAAATTAAAGAAATATTATCTTAATACGAAAGAAGGTTGCCCGTTAAAAGGCAGCCTTCTTTTTTTTGACTATGCAATGATTTTAACGATATACAATAGACTAGCTAAAATAGGAAACATAAGTAAAGTACCGACGATACATGATATCCACACATGCTTCCATTTCCACCAGCCAACTACATTTCCTCTCCAAAACAAAAACAATGAAAAAGGAATAATTAAAAAGAAAGCTGTACCAAGACCAGGCACATACCCTCTTTTCAAAATCGTCCCGACAAGATGAACAATCCCATTCATAAAAATCATTGTCTGCGTGAGCAATACCGCATATAACGTTATCTTCTTCAAAAACAGATTGTGAATCACCACAATCCCGATCACAAAAACAGTTAATATAAGTAATGCTATAAAAAAATGCTTTAATTGCAGCATATTCTCTTCTATTTGAACTGGGCGGAAATACTTCATTTCCGGAAAAAAATAATACTCCTCTGCATTATGCAAAGCAAAAATAATTGGGATAAGCCAGAAATAAGGAGAATAGATCGTATTATTTGACTCCATTACGAAGCGTTCCAACATTTTCTACAGTGACGACTACTTCATCACCAGCATGTAAAAATCGAGGCGGGTCAAATCCTTTCCCAACTCCGGCTGGTGTTCCCGTTGCGATAATATCTCCTGGTTCTAACGTCATTCCTTTACTTACAATTGATATAATTTCTTCAATAGAAAATATCATATTTGCCGTTGAAGAAGATTGACGCACTTCCCCGTTCACCTTCGTTTCAATATGAAGCTCATTCGGATTATGAATCATTGAATGGTGTACGATAGAGGGCCCCATTGGACAAAATGTATCAAAACTTTTCCCAAGAAAAAATTGCTTATGCTTCTTTTGAATATCCCTAGCTGTAACATCATTTACAATCGTATAACCAAACACGTGATGAAAGGCCTCTTCTTTCGGAATTCCTTTTCCACGCTTTCCGATCACAACAGCAAGCTCTCCTTCATAATCAAGCTCATTTGTCGCATGTGGATGACTATAAATTTGATCCCCCTCGCCAATTACAGTTGTTGGGGTCTTTGTGAAAATAATAATATTTTCTGGAATGGTTCCCTCTTTGTCCATTTCGAGTACATGTTCACGATAATTTTTCCCAACGCAAAGAATATTTTTTCTTGGTCTTGGAATCGGAGCCAATAATTTAACTTCCGATAATGGATAATAAGCATCCTGACAATGTTCTTTCGCCCATTCAACAATCTCATTTACTTTCGTAATAAAAGATTCTCCTTGTTCAATGCACTCTAACATCGTAATTGGAATCGTAACTTTTTCCCCTTTTTTCCTTTGCGCTTCTCTTACATGCAACACTGTTTGTAATGTTTCGTCTACAACACCAACAAACACTTTTTCATCTGTTTTTGCTGTCACAAACCGCACATTTCCACATCCCATCTTCAAATTCATACTGTTAATTGTATTCGCACCTATTAACAAAAATCCTCCCGAAAATATTTTCAATTTACAATATTCTCCCTATTGTTCACACAATCGAAAAATTTCTTTGCCAAAATATGTAGAATTTCTTCTTCTTTTAGCGAATACGTTTCTTTTTTATGGAAAGTTTGTATAATGTGTACTACAGACACACCTAAAATCTATAAGGAGACGGAGCCGATTCTATGTTTGAGCAAGCAATTGAAAAAAAACGCGAAAAGATGAAATACTTGGCCAAACGATACGGAATGACATCTCAAAAAACGGTTAGTTGTAGCCAAGAGCTGGACAGGCTCTTAAATGTTATATTACTCATAAAAATAGATGATATGCCAACTCAACATACAGACGTACACTCCCAATGAGTGTACGTTTTTTATTCTAAAAATAACAGACACATATTTGCCCAAACGCCCATACAATAATAGAGTAGCACTCCTATCATAGACATTCGGATGAAAAAAGGACAAATACAAAAATTTTTCACATGAAGGGTGTTTTCTATGCCTGCAATGGTTGGACACGTTAATATTGTTAATGTCGGATCAAGTGGTATATTTCACATTGGTGATGTATTTGCTATTCGCCCCATTAGTTATTCTCGTGCATTTGCAGGAGCAGGGTCTTTTAATGTCGGAGAACATGTATCCATATACAATTACGAGAACATAACAAATGTAAATGATAATGATGTAATCGATCAACCAATTACTGCTACTTATTAAAGGGGGGAATAAACTTTGAAACTGTATGTACACCAAAGTATTATTATTAAAAATATAAGAATAGAGAACCTTACAACTTCAGCTGTCTTTCAAATTGGAAGTGCAGGAAGTATTAAGACATTATCAAAGTTCTCGAATACAGGTGGATTTACACAACCAACTCCGCCGCTAACAGATCAAGGACAAATTATTTCTATTTCTCCTCCTACTCCTAGTTCTTCTTAATGGATTACCATCATAGACATATACCAATATATCCTCCAGATTGAAAAGGAGGCTTCTAGCAGTGAATCAAGATCTATATACTTATTTACAACAATTACAACAAGTCATTCAACAACAACAAGAAAGAATAAATACTTTAGAAACAAACCTAACGCAGCTAACAGAGGAAATAGCAGAACTGAAACAGCGCCCATCCTCTTCAATTGGAAAAGTCGAATATAAATTTGATCAACTAAAAGTCGAAAATTTAAGTGGCACATTAAATATTGGTTTAAATCCCTTTACAAGCAAGGGCGATATAATTGAAGATTTTAATGTGGATACTGAAACATTAAAAGTAAATCCTGAAACCCAAGTAAATCCCGATTTTTATCAAGACATCATTCAAGCAATGCATCGCTATCTAGATGAAGAAGCGTATAGCCGAATTCTTCATTTTGAGCAAGAAGAACGAACAGCTCTTGACGATATGTACCGTCAAATGATGATTGATGATATAAAGCAACAAATGGAACATCGTCTCCCATACTATTTATCTCAAGTACAGCCGCATCCCGAAATTACATCTAATCCGCAGTATATGAAAGATGTCATTATTCAAGCAATGAAGCAAGATATTGATAAAGCATTCCGTTCCTTTATTCAGCATATACCACGTAACTTCCGAAAGGAGTAACTGCATATGAATTTTACTGTAATTAATCATGAAATCAAAGTCGGAAACATTCGATCCCTTGGAATATCTTCGTCTGCTTTATTCTTAGTCGGCGATGCAAATCTCATTATTTCATCTTCTATTTTAGATACACCGTTTGAATCGGTTACAGGAGGACCATTTGTACCACTCGTAACCGCTGTACCTACCACTCCTAGATAGGGAGGGCTCGTTTTGTTTCGACATATTTCCGTTGTTCATCAGCCTACTGTCATCACACTAGGACTGAGTTCCGTTTTTCAAGTTGGCGATACAAATCATGCGGAATTTAAAAGTAGAGCGATTATCGTTCATCGCGAATTTGCTAACTTTATTTCGAAAGAAGGGGACTTCGAATCATATGAAATTTTTGTCGATGACGAAATTACAATTCCAACTCGTGTCAACGAAGTGCGAATGACAGTCATTAATACAAATCCTTTTATCGAAGTAAACTGCATTACCATTCAAAGTATGCTAAACGCTTCTTGTTTTCATATCGGATCTATTGATTACGTATTTGCAAACTCACGCATTTTACAAATTCGCCAGTTTGTTACAGAAGAACCTCGTTGTGGTTCATCACCAAAAGACGTGGGTGACATATAAACTGACACTTTCCGTTCCGTGTATGAACCATAATTTATTTTCAAAAAATCAATCCCATGTGACCGTGCTGAACCATTTTTGCAAATAAATCATATAGTAGCATTAAAGGAATTTGAAGTAGGTGAAAATATGCCGTCTCTTGTCGGGAATTTAGTCGTTCAAAATAGTAACGGTTCTTTTAACTTAGGGGATTTCTATAATGTATCTCCGAAAGAAAATACGAAAGCTTACAACGGATCTGGTTCATCAAATGTTGCATTTGTTCTAAATACATTTAACGGTGTAAGTGGTACAAATACATTTGATTCTGATGTAGCTGATCAAGATCAAATCGGAACAGCATAGCGCGGGGGGAACAAAAAAACGGAGGGATTCCCTCCGTTTTCTCGTTCTTTATCAATCCACCTGCAATACGTGACTGCCATCAAAGAAATATAAATATGTTTCCTTGACAGATTGATGTAAACTTTTTTCTAGCGCTTTCCGATAAAGCGCTAGCTGTATTTTATATCGTTCTTCTAATATTGGTCTCGCCTGTTCAAATCCACCTGGAAATCGCCCTTCAATTGTATCTGTTTTAAAATCAACTAAAACGACGCCATCCTCTTCTTCAATTATACAATCGATAACCCCTTGAACAAGAATAGATTCATCTTGTTCAGCCTTCCAATCTTGATATGCTTCCTCTGCTGATAACATCATCGTAAACGGTACTTCGCGCTCTACATCCTTTGCCGATATCATGCGTTTTCCGAGTTCTGTTTCAAAAAATGCCACAATTTTTTCCGGTGCTATTTCTTCTGCTTGTTCAAATGTTAACAGCTCTTTATTTACCATTTCCGCAATTTGTTCTTGAATTCCTTCAACTGTTATTGCTGCCGCTATATTTACGTGCTGCATAACGGTATGAACAGCCGTCCCTCGTTCTGCATACGTAAGTCCTTTTTTCTCCATAAAACGCGGCCGCGTTTCGATCGGTGCACGAACTCGCTTTATAAACGCCGTATCACTACCTTCTTGCGCTTGGTAGTTTCGTTTAATTTCCGTAACAGATTGCTTGGCGCGATGCGTTGCTGCCTCCTCGAATCCGTATTGCCACGTTAACCTTTTATATACTTCATCTTTTTGTTCACTGCATAGAGAAACTGCTTTTTGCTCGCGAAGCGCTTCTAATAACTCTTGCTTTTCTTCTTTCATTGGTTCTGGCGCTTGCAACTTTGCCACGTCAACCGCTTCTACTTTCCAGCTTGCATCATACTCATATAGATCAGTTGGAATATTTCCTTGTCCCAACTCCAAAAGCATGTCGCTATCTTTATGTCTGCATAATGATGGTACAATCCAATCTAAATAACACATTGCCCCGGCACGTACGTAATCCGGCAATAACCAGTCCGTATGCTCGCGAGCGTCTAGCCATTTTTGCATTTCTTTTTCTTTATCTTTCACAGTTCCAATTAAAATGAGCTTTTCTTTCGCACGTGTTAATGCTACATATAAGACGCGCATTTCTTCAGCGATCAGTTCCATTTTCATTTTACGCTTAATTGCGAGCTGTGATAATGTCGTATACTTAATCCGTTTTTTCGGATCAATAAACTGCGAACCAAATCCAAAATCTTTATGCAACAAGAAACGCTTCATTAAATCTTGTGTGTTAAAACGTCTGCCAAGCCCTGCGACAAATACAACTGGAAACTCGAGTCCCTTACTTTTATGAATGGTCATAATGCGCACAACATTTTCTTGTTCACCAAGCGCACGTGCTGTTCCCATATCATCACCGCGCTCTAATATCCGCTCAATAAAACGTAAGAAGCGGAATAAACCACGGAATGAAGTCGCTTCATATTGACGGGCACGATCATATAAAACACGAAGGTTTGCCTGACGCTGCTTACCAGCAGGAAGGCCACCTACAAAGTCATAATATCCCGTTTCCCGATACACTTTCCAAATTAAATCAGAAAGCGATTGTTGACGTGCAAATTCACGCCACTCTTGTAAATGCTCGTAAAACCATACTATTTTCTCATACAATTCATTCTCTTCCTCAAGCGGTACGCCTTGTAAAAACGAGCGCATCACTTCATAAAAAGAGCCCTTTTTCCCATGAGAACGGAGCATCGCTAGCTCTTCGTCTGTTAATCCAACAATTGGCGAACGAAGCACAGCTGCTAACGGAATATCTTGCGCTGGATTATCAATAACGCGAAACAGGTTCATCATTACACTCACTTCTGTCGCTTCAAAATAACCGGTCGCAAGCTCTGCATAAACAGGAATACCTTGTTGTTTTAACTCTTCCATAATTTGCGGCGCCCATGGCATCGAGCGCAGTAAAATAACAAAATCACGATACGCAACAGGGCGCATACCGTTTGTTTTTCGGTCATATACTTCATAACCAGAGTCAACCATCGCTTTCATTCTTTGGGCAATAAGGCGCGCTTCTAATTGAGCCTTTTCTAATTCAACGCCTTCCTCTTCATCAGTTTCCGCGCTATCAGATTGATGAATAAATAGCAATTCTGCTGCTGGATCCGCTCCTTCTGGATAGCTCGCTCCAAGCTTTAACTCAGCGTCTTCATCATAATCAATTTCCCCGACAGCTTCGCCCATAATTTGTTTAAAAATAAAGTTTGTCCCTGCTAGCACTTCATGACGACTGCGGAAGTTTTTTGCTAAATCAATTTTCATACCGCCATCGATGCCTTCAGACGTAAACCGTTTATATTTTCCTAAAAATAGTCCCGGTTCTGCTAAACGGAATCGATATATAGACTGTTTCACATCGCCGACCATAAATAAATTGCCGTCTTGCTCAGAATCTTTCGTAACCAGTTTAATAATCGACTCTTGCACAAAGTTTGTATCTTGATATTCATCAACAAGCACTTCTGTAAACTTTTTACGGTACTGCCACGCAACTGGTGATGGCCGCAGTTCTCCCTCATCTGTTTGCTCGCTTAAAATTCGCAAGCAAAAATGCTCTAAATCTGTAAAATCAACCATTCCTTTATCGCGCTTAATCGCTTGGAACTGTTCAGTAAATACTTTTACGAGATTAACAAGCTTTTGCAATACAGGGTGCATATCTTGAAAATCGCGTAAAAAGCTTTCTGGACTGCGGCTAAATAATTCTTCATGTAGCTTCTTTACTTCATCTTTCGCTTTATTCCGCAGAGAGTCAACTTGTTTCACAATCTCTTCATTATAATCACTCTTTTTAATACGCTTTAACGTTTGCCAAGAAACTGTTTGCATCGCTTCATATGTGCTTGTCCAAGACCCACAAGCTGCTTCGGACAAGTTTTGAAGTAACAAAAGATCCGCCTGCAGCGTTTCAACGCGCGGTGCTGGGCCGTCTGGTAACATCGCAAGTTCAATCGCTTTTTCAACGTATTGCTTTGCCGTTTGTAATTGTATCTTTACATCCTCTAATAAATACGAAGCGTACAGTAAATTTTCAATTGTTTTTCCTTCTACGTTATATGCTTCAACTAATTTATCAAGCCAGCCGCTTGGATCTGGATGCGCTCTTGACTCTGTATGAAGCGCCAAAATCATCCGCTGTAGATCATCATCCGTGCGGTCGCTCGTATAACGATCGACAAGTTCAAAAAACAATTCATTGTTCTCCATGCCGTACTCTGCTTCTAATATGTCATCTAGTACTTCTTCTTTTAATAATTCATTCTCCGTTTGATTCGCAATGCGAAAACGCGGATCCACATCAAGCATATAATAATACGTTCGAATCACTTGTAAACAGAAAGAATGAATTGTCGAAATCGATGCTCTGTTGAGTAAGCTGAGCTGCTTTCGAATGTGCGGCGAAACTGGGTCATCGATTAATACTTTTTCTAACGCGGATCCAATTCGATTTTTCATCTCTTGCGCCGCTGCATTTGTAAACGTTACGACGAGCAATTGATCGACATCAACTGGATCGTCCTCTCGAATCATTTTACGAATAATACGTTCAACAAGTACCGCCGTTTTTCCCGACCCAGCTGCAGCTGCAACTAAAATATCACGGCCATTGGTGGCGATTGCTTTCCACTGATCATCGGTCCATTGGCTTCCTTCTGGTTTTGCTGGCCAAGTTTGTCTCATGACTGGGTCTCCCCTCTCATCTTCTCTAACGCTTCACTATCTTTCATATCTTGCAGCGCCCTATATTTGTTATCTTCTAACGACTCATCAAATTGGCAAACAGAGCGGAAATTACAAAACGTACATGCCGTTTTGTTTCCCATTTTATACGGAGCAATATCGATGACACCTTCTGTAATATCTGTCCCGATGTTTTCAAATGTACGATGTACGTATTTTTGCAGTACATCAAACTCTTGTTCACTCGCAATATCAGAGCGTGCACTAAAGCTGCCATCTTTTTTAAGACCGGCTGAAATAATATTCGAGCTTCCAGTCGTTAACGTATTATCCATTAACCGCACGACATCAGCGTCTCCGAGAACGAGTCCTTTCATTTTAAATTTCTTTAAAATTTCTTGTTCAATTTCCGACTCCGACACGTCACCTTTCATTTCAACAATCGGATTATGAATATGGAAATAAAGGACTCCAGCAGGATTTACATTTCCGCCGCGCTCCATCCATTTACTTGCATTTGTTGTCACAACATCTAAATACGTCAACATCTGCAGGGCTAAACCGTAATATACTTCCGTTAAATCTAATTTTTTTGCGCTCGATTTATAATCAATAATACGTAAAAACGTGCCTGTTTCATCTTCCGCTTTATCAACGCGGTCAATTCGGCCAACCACTTCCATTTCCACACCATTTGATAATTCAAATTTCATAGCTGGCAATGAATTTGTTCCGCCCATCCCAAATCCGACTTCTAAATCAACAGGTACAAATCCGCTCGACTTTGCATGCTCTCGTAACACAAGTGACGTACGGAAAATGATTTGCTGCAATTTATGCTTTAAATAATGATACCTGTTAGAACTTAATAAAATTTGGCGCTGCAGGAGCGGTGCTAACTCTTCAATCACCGTAACAGAGAGATATTCACACTCTTTCACTGTTAAATCAGCCCAAGTACGCTTTTCTTTCAATAATTTATCGGCAATCTTTTTCAAAGCAGCATGGAACAGTTCTCCGATATCTGGTGCATCTAATTTAAAAATATCACGTTCTTTCAAGGATAAGCCGTGCTGCGCAAAATGAGCATACGCACAGCGATTGAAGAGCTCCATACGCGATACACTACCTTTAATTTTGTCACCGTATAACTCCTCGCTTACAGCAGGGCTTAATTTACGCGCCCGGTTTCGGTAAAACAAACTGGATAACACACGGATGCTCTTTTGCTTCCATTCCGGCGTTGTAACGTAAAAATTGTATACATCCCACCAGAAAGAAAGATTCCCTTCAAAACCGTATCGTTTCCAATTTTGGAGTTGCTGCGTTAAATACGAAAGTGTCACTTCTGGCGTCGCAACGTATGAAATTTGCTCGCTATGTGACAAATCATTCACATCATTCGTTAAAAAGATTTCGGCAGCAGACGGGAACATTCTTTTCACTTTCTTTATGAAGCTAGATGCTAATAGCGTCTTCCCTTCTTCATCTGCAAGCGGACAAGAAATATATAACTTCTCCGCTGCCCTTGTCACCGTTTGATAAATGACAAATTGTTCATCAAGTAACTTTTGCCGCGCTGTTGGTGCAAGTTCGATTCCTGCGGAAACAAGTACTTCTCGTTCTTCATCAGATAATACTCCGTCATCTGAAGGTGCCGCTGGAATAATTCCTTCATTTGCTCCAACTACAAATGCCGCTCGAATATTTGAAAGACGCGAACGATCAATATTTGCAATTAACACTTGATCTAATGACGGCGGAATATTCGCGAACTGGAGTGACTCTAACCCTGTCGTCATCACATTTATAAACATGGAAAGAGACATTTTCTCTTCGCCAAGCATTTCCACGCACGTATCTAGCAGCGCAATGACTTGTTCCCATACTTGATCGTGATCACTTGCAAATAAGAAATTCCCTTCTTCTTCTGCTCGCAGGCGTAAATCTTCTAATTTTTTCGGAACATCTAGCTCTTCCAAAAATAAATACACTGCCTCGCACATACTTATTGTCGCCTTTGCTCGTTTTAATCGCTTTTGCAAACGAATAATCGGTGTGCGAACAATCTCACGAAGACGATTAATCCTTTCTTCCATTTCTCGTTCGCTATCTGTTTGACCGCCTACGCCATCTAATGAACGGTAGCGACGATATGTCCACGGCTCTTCTGAAGTCCATCGTTTCCCTTGCACGCCATACGCTAAACAATAATTTTCAAATTCGTCCATCTCATCACGGATTCTCGCCTTATTTCCATCTAGCGGGTACAACAGTTCGGTTTTTATGCAGCGAAATACCGCATCATAACGCCAATTCCCACTAATGACTTCTAGCGCAGAGCGAATAAATTCAATTAGCGGATGATGAAGCATCGGCCGCTTTTCATCAATAAAGAACGGAATATTATAATCAGTAAACAAAGTTTTCATCATATCGTAATAACTTTCCCCATTGCGAAGCAAAACTGCGATATCCCGATAACGATACCCTTCTTCTGCTACTAATCTGCGAATTTCGCGCGCAACACCATCCACTTCTGCCCGCAAATTCGCCGCTGCATATAGTGTAATATTTGACTCACCGTGAAACTCTGCATACGGACGAGAATCAAAGTGCGTCTCTAAATGCGCAAGTGTTTGCGACACAAAACGTGGTTGCTCTCGCATGAAAATCGTATTTTCAATAACAATTTTCTCTTCACTTGCTACCTGTTTGACTTTTTCATACGTAATCAGCGTTTGATAAAATAAATCCAGTTCGCTTACTGGCTGCGATAACGACTGCTTGTCAAGTGTTAAGGCAATTGTCATTTTTGCACCGCATCGCAGTAGTTGCCTTACAATCTCTAACTCTTGCGGTGAAAATGAATGGAATCCATCAATATAAATCACGCTATCCTTCACATATTCTGAATACGGAAGCTTTTCAAATAACAGCTTCATATAATCTTCCGAATCTAAATACTTTCCGATTAACGCTCGTTCAAAATCATCATATAGAAGCTGTAAATCATACATTTTGTTCGCGAGCAATTTCTGTTCATTTCCATTGCTATGCGCCTCTAATTCTTGCCACATCGCATACACATTTGACGGCGTTAAATTGTGACGTTTAAATTCCGTAATCATACTGCCCAGTTGTTCAAAAAAACCGTTTTGTTCTGCTGCTTTTTGAAAAACATATAATTCTTCCTTACGCGCCTCAACAATTTTACGAAGCAACATATGCACACCAGATTCATCAATATGAAGGCGGCTTGCTCCCCCTACCTCTTGAAGCACTTTCCACGCTAACCGTGAAAAACTAAACACTTGGGCACGAATAGATCCGCTTACGTCTCCGTTAATTAATGCTTGCTGCGTTTGAAATGTCATTTGCTCTGGCACAAGATATAAAATCGTTTTACCTTTTGGACGATGTAGGAGCTCCTGCTGTACTTCTTGCAAACACATCGTACTCTTTCCACTTCCAGCTCGTCCTATTATAAATCGAAGTGACATGTAAACCCGCCTTTCTTTAAGTGAACTTCGATCAATTAAGATCCATCCGAAAAAGAAGGTAATTCGAAATTTCGAATTACCCTTTAGAGAAATTTGTTTGTACTTCATTGATTGGCCAATAGCGCAAATCAACTTTTCCAACAACTTGTTCTATTTTTACAAATCCGAAGTGACGACTATCCCAGCTTCCTAAACGATTATCTCCAACTACAAAGATAAACCCTTGCGGAACAGCCTTTTCATCTGTTAACTCTTCTAGGGTAAAGTCTCCTGTTAACTGTCTTCCATGAATTTGCTTTTTGTATGCATCTAAATACGGCTCTTCAATATATTGTCCGTTAATATATAGTTTATCATGTTTGTATACAATTTTGTCGCCTGGAAGTCCGATAATTCGTTTCACATAATCTTCTTGTTTATTGGCATGAAAGACAACAACATCAAAGCGGTTCAGTTCACCAATCTGATAACCTACTTTATTTACGATCAGCATATTACCATCTTGAAGCGTAGGCATCATCGACTTTCCTTCTACAACATACGTTGCAAAGAAAAAAGCGCGAAAAAATACAGCTAATAAAACACCTATAAAAATCGTTCTCAGCCACTCTATGCCTTCTTTTTTCCACTTTCGCTTCATCATGCCACATCCCTTTCTCTTTTCTACAACAGGGGTGCGCTCACTTACGAAGATTAGTCTCTGCTCAGTTCAAGCTTTACTTCAATTTTCTTTCCAACGTACCATAAAATAAAAATGATACCTATCACAATAATTGTTTTCACAGGCTTATGGATAAAAGATGTTAAATCAGATCCGATATAACTTAAAATAAAAATCATAACTAATTTTCCAAGCGCTAGCGCTAACACAAATTGTCGTCTACTAATACGTGATAAACCAGCCACAACATTAATCAGTGCAGACGGCGTAAAAGGAAAACAAAATAATACAAAAATAGGTGCAAATCCTTTCCGCTCAATCCATCCCATCGCTTTGCGCACTTTCGGATGTTTATTCACAAACGAGAAGAATTGACTTCGTCCAAAACGGCGAATAACCGAAAATACAATTAATGCACCAAGAACCGATCCAATCCATGAATACAAAAAACCAAACCATAACCCGAAGGCAACTGCATTCGCCATCACAAACACAATAAGTGGTAATGCCGGGATAAGCGCCTCCAGCATCGGCAGGCCAATACCAAGGAACGGCCCAAATGCCCGATAACTATCTACAAGTTGATTCATATTTTCCGCTGAAAAATACTCTTTGATTGTTTGAAAATCCATTCTACGATTTACCCCTTTGTTATATTCCTATCTCTACTTTATCATTGCTCATTGTGAAGAGGAAATGGTAGGTATGAAATATGAAGACGTATTTAGTGAATAACCCCTTCTTATCCAATATAAGTTGTCGTTGCATATCATAACGATCGTAATTTTCTTTATTTTGCTTATATTTCCGTTCTTTGTCTAGTAAGGCAGAATTGTAGGTTTGACGACAATATTGTAACCAACGGTCTAACACTTCTTTTTGTGCTTCTGTTGGAAAGATTTCATATTTTTGATTCAACAACATTGTCATCACCCACAACCAGCAAACAATAACCTTGAGACCAAAAGTATTCTTTACATATATTCTATCTGATTTGAGGAAATTCCTTTGGCTTACACCAACCAAAATTCATCCCCTCCCTACTCATTGGGGTGCACTTCTCCCCTTCTCATTCCTTGAGGAAGGGGAATTCTTTTGGAAATATGTTAAACATGAACGTATTTTTGTGCCTACGGTGTCATCTAAGGAGGGGTTTTCGTTGAAAATAATAAACCCTATGAAAGAGAATTCAATAAGTTTCTCACCACACAAAAAAAGGATGGCATAAGCCATCCTTTTTTATCACGTACTATAAAATTATAGTTTTACAACGTTTTTAGCTTGAGGTCCACGGTTACCGTCTTCTACTTCAAAGCTAACTTTTTCGCCTTCTTCTAAAGATTTGAAACCTTCAGTTGTAATAGCAGAGAAATGTACGAATACATCGTTTTCGCCTGGAACTTCGATGAAACCGAAACCTTTTTCATTGTTAAACCATTTAACTTGTCCTGTTTTCATAATAACTTCCTCCTATAAAATAAACATATTTTTTAGTCTTCACAACATAAAAAAAGAATCCACACATTATCAAATGCGAAACAGAATACATACATAATTTTTCTCGCTAGTTTCACGGCACTTGATAACATATGGATTGCTTGATTTAAGTATTTAACTATGCATTAACTATACCATATCGAAAAAAGAATGTACAACATAATTTGTAAATATCAAAGAACTAGCATATATAAATATAAGTTTAAATACCAACATTAAAACCTCTTTCTTTTTAGATGGGCGAGAGCATCTGCCAGATTTTAAACAAATGGAGCAATGTCACTTCATAAGAAAAAGGATTCTATCACCTACTATATACAGGTGATAGAATCCTTTTTCAGTACTCTCGGTAATTCTGCATAGCAGCAATCTATGCGTTAAAAAATCAAAGTGGGTTTATATAATAAAAGAAGAGTTCAAATACATTTACTCTTTACGAACGAAAAAACAATTATTTTTTCGTGTAACGAATGTACGATGCATCATTGTAAATCCACTGATTCTCCCCCACATTTAACCAGTTTCCTGATTTCCCCACCACTTTATACACCTCTCCTTTTTGCACTTTACGAATAATACCATTACTTGTTGATGGGCCGGAACGTAGATTCACATTATTTCTATTAATATATACCGTAGATTGTGCCTTACTAACTTGCTCCACTTTTGCCCCGCTTGAAATAGCATTTCCATTATATGCTTTTAACACATCCGCACGAAATTTCGCTTCCGATACGCCATGACTAGCTAAGTAAGCTATTGGATCTTCGTGATCAGTACCACCGAACTTATACGTAACGTCTTTATGAGTCAATAACCCTTTAGATGGATGAATATTTCGTTTTCGTAAAATATCCGCTAGTAGCTTTACATAACGTTCATAAGAGTCTTTAAACTTCACTGGATTTTTCGTCTCACTTAATTCAACTTGAACAAATCTCTCATTCGCAGTTGGCCCTGCCCCCCACGCACGATATTTTGTACTCGCTGTCTGAATCGTTTCATCCCAATCCACAACATAATGAACAAAAGCGTTTGACCATGTACGAGACTGAAAACGTTGAATGTTAATTGCCGGTACCTCAGGAGTAGCGGTTGAATGCGCTATAACCCCCTCGTACATGCCTATACCATTGCGATACGATTCCTTAGGTAAATCTGGAATAATACGTGCACTATCAGCAAACACACTATTAACCGAGGTTAATAACGTGATAGATGCTACAGTTACAGAGAATAATAGTTTCATAGATTTCATTTTTCATCACCCTCAAAAAATCTTGTTTAATTTATGTAGAAAATTAAAATGGATTTATATGTATTTTAATTATCTCACATAATTACTGTTTAAAACAGAGAAAAAGTTCTACTAATAAAGAAAAAATGACTAATTAGTATTCTTTATAAATATGATATAATAAAATCAGTAAAACACAATATATAGAATAAGAGGTGCTATTATGAAAAAATTCATTACATCAACAGTTTTATCATTAAGCTTAGCAATCGGTGTAGGTTCAACCATTACGCTTGCTGCTGAAACAGAAAATTACGTTCACAAAACTCCAACAGTTTATAGAAATGTGAATATAAGTTCTATTTCTCTAAAACTACCCGTTGATGCAAGTTTTAGCTCTGGTAAAGTAATTTGGCAAGTACAACAACCAGATGGAACATGGAAAAATGTTGTTTACCCACTTTCAAGAAACCCACAATATTTTGTAGGTTGTTCTATGTCATTAGGAATTTTAAAACCATCATTATCAATGCCACAAAATTACAGAGTGAAAATGATTAACTCAAAGACTGGTACAGTATCTATTTCTGATCCTATAAATATTACTCCATACGCTAAATATTAATTACGACTGTATAAATACAAATTGAAAAAAACCGTAACTACTCAGTCACTCTATGAAAAACCAACAGAAAAGCATTTTTTTAAATGGACCTGAGGGACTGGCTATGCGTTGGAGCGGTCAGACCGTGCTAAGTAAAAAAGGAGCATGCGAGTGCCGGTTATATTGGATTCTACATGGCATGAACAGGTAGAATGTTACGTTTCCTATGTATGAATAAGAAGAAGGACAATTCCTTCTTCTTATTCATATAATCAATCTTCTTTTTTAAAAAGATACATTTTTTCATATGCTGGTGTTAGTTCTAAAACTTCATTTTGATTCACTAGTAAAAATTTTGTCGCCGCTTGTTTTCTTTTTCGATCTTCAAACTCTGCCCGAAGTTGTGCCGTGCGGTTTCTCTGATTTTCAAAACTATTTTTAGATACTTCTAGCTTAATTGTTTGACCGTTTATGAATTCAATGAAAGTATTGCCGTGCGGAAGCTTTGTCACATTTTCAATATGAAAATGCGATAACCAAGCACATTCTTTGCGAGAATAAGAAAATGTGGGGAAAAAGTAAATAGAATCTGTAGGACTAATTGCAATCGGTGCTTTATGTGTAAAACCTGTATATTTTTTCGTACCATCTTTTCGTCCGCCAAAGCTAGCTCCATATTCACTGCAGCTTTGTTCTATAATCTCAAGTGGCTTTTGGTACACAAAAAACTCATCATGTTCCTCAATCACACGCGTAACAATTCGTTTGTCGTTTAAAACAACTGGAAGCAATGCGATCGTTTTTGAATTCACAGTGTACTGCGGGGCATACTTTTCGACTTTTCCATCCATCCATTCCCTCTCCTTTGTCATTTTTGGATAATTTTATACAATTATCTACATGGATAATTGTAGCATTTTATACGAAAAATAACCGTCATTTTCAAATTTTTTACAATCTCTTAGTAATAAATTAAAATTTCTTTTTATACGTCTGTATAAATAACAGAATGAAACTACATACTCTCCCAAGAGAAAATAAAATTATTTGAGAGATAATTTCATATTTTTTCATTTTGAAATATTTGTAATAAAAGAGAGAGCCAGCTCGAAAGCTGCCCCTCTCTTTTATCATCGTGTAAACTGCTCTACTTCCGTAGATCCTTTCAATGCTGTCGTTGACGAAGTTCCGCCGGTAATGACTTGTGCTACTTCATCAAAATATCCTGTACCAACTTCGCGCTGATGACGCGTTGCTGAGTAACCGTACTGTTCTGCTGCAAATTCCTCTTGCTGCAGCTCAGAGTACGCTGCCATACCGCGTTCTTTGTATCCGCGTGCTAGCTCAAACATGCCATAATTTAAAGCATGGAAGCCAGCAAGTGTTACGAATTGAAATTTATATCCATAAGATGCAATTTCTTTTTGGAAGTTTGCAATTGTTTTATCATCTAATTTTTTCTTCCAGTTAAAGGACGGTGAACAGTTATAAGCTAATAGTTTTCCAGGGAATTTTTCATGAATTGCTTCTGCAAAGCGTTTTGCATCTTCTAAATTCGGTTCTGATGTTTCACACCATACAAGGTCGGCATACGGTGCATATGCTAAGCCGCGCGCAATCGCTTGATCCAGTCCAGCTTTCGTCCTGAAGAAGCCTTCTGGTGTTCTTTCCCCTGTAATAAATGATTGATCAACAGGGTCGATATCGCTTGTAATTAAATCAGCTGCATCAGCATCGGTTCTTGCAATAATAAGCGTTGGTACTCCCATTACATCTGCTGCAAGACGTGCTGATATTAAATTTCGCACTGCCGTTTGTGTTGGGAGTAATACCTTTCCACCTAAATGACCACATTTCTTTTCAGAAGAAAGTTGATCTTCAAAGTGAACACCAGACGCTCCTGCTTCAATCATTCCTTTCATCAGTTCAAATACATTTAGTTGCCCGCCAAATCCTGCTTCTGCATCAGCAACAATTGGCACGAAGTAATCGATATCGCCGCTTCCTTCCATATGCTGAATTTGATCCGCACGCTGCAGCGTTTGATTAATCCGTTTTACAACCGCTGGCACACTATTTGCCGGATACAAACTTTGGTCTGGATACATATGACCTGATAAATTCGCATCTGCCGCTACTTGCCAGCCGCTTAAATAAATTGCCTTTAACCCAGCCTTTACTTGCTGCATTGCTTGATTCCCAGTTAATGCCCCTAACGCATGAACGAAATCTTCACTATGAAGAGAATTCCAAAGTTTCTCTGCACCGCGGTGCGCTAACGTATATTCAATATCAATCGATCCGCGAAGACGAATGACATCCTCTGCAGAATATGGACGCGCCACTCCTTGCCAGCGTGTATCAATTTCCCAGCTCTCTTGTAATTGCATGGCTCTTTCATTTCCCATTTCTTCCATCCCCTTTTCCTTTATCCCGCATTAACGGGCAGTAAGACCCCCACCTCAAGATTGAAAGAGAAGCGAAGAAGATAGGTGGGGATAACTGCCCATAAAAGCCCGATTGGTTCAACTAACCATCAGTGGGGAATAAAGCCCCCCACTGATGGAAGTTTCACTTTATAAAATCTCATACCCCGGTAACGTTAAAAATGTTACAAAATCATCATTTCGAACAAGATTCGTAAATAATCTCGTAGCTTCAACAAATCGTCCTTTTTCAAAACGATTACTACCAATCTCTTGCTCTATTTTGGCCAGCTCTTCTGCTTTGAACTTTTCTACTAATGCAAACGTAATCTTTCTTCCATCCTCGAGCTTTCCTTCCTTATGACGAATCCATTGCCATACTTGTGCCCTTGAAATTTCTGCAGTTGCCGCATCTTCCATTAAATGATAAATAGGTGCAGCTCCCCTGCCGCTTAACCACGATGCAATATATTGAATACCAACGCTAATATTTGTACGTAGGCCCATCTCTGTAATCGTTCCCGCCGGAACTTCTAATAAGTTTTGTTCTGTTATACGAATTTCTTCTCGTTTTCGATAGATTTGGTTTGGCGTTGTCATGATGCGATCAAATACTTCCATCGCTACAGGGACAAGTCCCGGATGGGCAACCCAAGTCCCGTCATGTCCATCACAAGCCTCGCGTTCTTTGTCAGCGCGCACTTTCTCAAATGCTGCTTCATTTGCTTTTGGGTCGTTTTTAATTGGAATTTGCGCCGCCATTCCTCCAATTGCTGGTGCATTGCGGCGATGACACGTCTGAATGACGTGTAAACAATATGCGCGCATAAACGGAACAATCATCGTCACCTGTGCCCGGTCTGGCAGTAAAAACTGTTCATGATTACGAAACGTCTTTATGAAACTAAAAATATAATCCCAGCGGCCACAGTTTAATCCTGCTGAATGATCACGAAGTTCATATAAAATTTCATCCATTTCAAACGAAGCATGAATCGTTTCTAACAGTGCTGTCGCTTTAATTGTTCCATGCGGAATACCCATGTATTTTTGCGCAAATACGAACACATCATTCCATAACCTAGCTTCTAAGTAACTTTCCATTTTCGGTAAGTAAAAGTATGGACCGCTCCCTTTTTTCATTAATTCCTTTGCGTTATGAAAAAAGAACAATCCAAAATCTAATAAACTACCTGATACTTCTTCACCATCTACTAACACATGCTTTTCTTGTAAATGCCACCCGCGAGGCCGCACCATTAATACAGCTGTTTGTTCATTGAGACGATATTCCTTACCACTTTCATTGGTAAATGAAATCGTTCCCTTAACTGCATCTCGTAAATTTATTTGTCCTTCCATTGCATTTTGCCATGTTGGTGCATTTGAATCTTCAAAGTCCGCCATAAAAACACGAGCTCCTGAATTGAGGGCATTAATAACCATCTTACGATCAACCGGTCCTGTAATTTCTACGCGCCGATCTTGTAAATCATTTGGAATTGGTGCAATCGTCCAATCATTCGCCCGAACATTTGCAGTTTCCTCTAAAAAGTGTAGCAACTCTCCTGCATCAATTCTCTTTTGCTTTTCTACTCGTTTCTGTAGTAATTCCTTACGGCGTCCGTTAAAATTCTCATGCAACTCTTTAATAAATGTGAGTGCTTCCGGTGTCAAAATCTCCAAATACGCCGGTAATACTTCTCCAACGAGTGTAACCCGTGAAGTTTGCGTCGACATACTAGCCTCTCCTTTTTATAAACTGTTTTATAACAGTTTTAATTTTTATGTTTATATTATATAACATAAAAATTAAAAGGGAAGGATTTTTTAGAATTTTTTAACAATATCACAAAATTGGATTATATGTACTTTTTACATTCCTTGTAAAGGACGTACTGCAAAGTCCTTTATAGTCGTACTATTCGGCTGCGTGGTGATGTAAAAATTTTGCATATGACAACGTTTTCGTGAAGAAACACTTTGAATATCAGCGTAACAATGGTCATTCTAATTGTAAATTTATGTTAAAATACATATGAAGATTGTAAGAATTTATACTGAAACTAATGGGGCAGATCTGTTGAATAGGGATTAGTTAAGTTATTCAACAACGCTAAAAAGGGAGAGAAAGAAATGTTACAAGCACTGATTTTCGATATGGATGGAACTCTATTTCAAACAGAAAAAATTTTAGAATTATCACTTGATGATACTTTTAACCATTTACGGTCACTAAATTTATGGGATGCAGTAACCCCTATTGATCAATACCGTGAAATTATGGGTGTACCTTTACCAAAAGTTTGGGAAGCTTTGTTACCTAATCATTCCGATGAAGTAAGAGAACAAACGGATGCTTATTTTCTGGAAAGATTAGTTGAAAACATAAAAAGTGGGAAAGGTGCTTTATATCCTAATGTACAGGAAGTTTTCAGTTATTTAAAAGAAAATAATTGTTCCATTTACATAGCGAGCAATGGTTTAACGGAATATTTACAAGCAATTGTGAGGTATTATCATTTGGATAGTTGGGTTACTGAAACATTTAGTATTCAACAAATACAAACGCTCGATAAAGGGGATTTAGTTAAAGCAATTATAAAAAAATATGATATAAAAGAGGCAGCAGTAATTGGAGACCGCCTATCTGATATAAATGCAGCTAAAGATAATGGTTTGATTGCAATTGGATGTAATTTTGATTTTGCACAAGAAGATGAACTTGCTCAGGCTGATTTCGTAATCAATGACTTAATGGAGTTACAAATAATATTGCCTGAAATAAAATTAGTTGGCGCTTTAACTGAATAAGCGAAGGAATAAATTAACGCTCAGAATGATAGATTTCTGAGCGTTGATTTATTATTTATGAATCCATTTTAATTTTCCAACATATAAATTGCGCTATGCGGAAGAGTCTGCACTTGCTTTCTCCCTTTGTTTTACCTTGCATGTGGCAGGAAAGGGCACTAACCGCTTCTATGCATGGCCAGATACCCTCGCCCACCGAAAAAGAATGGTTTTTAGTTTTTCTCCGAAATAACGGAACTACTTCGTATACAACCCTATACCTTTTTACTAATTATGTTTTCCATTTTCTTTTTCTTCATGCTTTGAAGAATTTCCATGCTTATTTTCTTTTCGCTGCTCTTTTTCATACTCTTGCTGTTCTTTTTTTTGTTCATGATATTCTTTTTTTTGTTCTTTTTTTTGCTCTTGTACCTCTTTTTTCTGTTCGTGATATTCTTTTTTCTGTTCTTTATCGTTGTTTTCTTCTCTATGGCCGTTATTTCTTTCCTGCGACGGCTGCTGTACATGAGCTGGTTGCTGTTGTTCGTTTTCTTCTTTCTGCTCAGTTCTTTCTTGTTGCTCAGAAGACGAGGAATTCGATGGCGAATCTGAATGAGACGATGAATCCGGCTGCGAATCTACTTTAGGAGGTTGTTCCTCTTGTACTTGCGGCGGCACAGGGTAAACAGATGATTTCTTCTTCTCATTTTCTTGTTTCAGATAAATCCCTGTGCTGACTCCTGCTTTTTGGGCATCCTCCCTCATCTGCATCGTACTTTCCTGAAATATGACTGTAACATGTTTTGCGTCATACTCGCCTTTTAACTCCTGAATCGTCTTCTCTAGCTGCGGTTCCAATGATTTTTCTTTTGCAACAGATGTTAGCATAACTTGCTTGTCACTCGTTAAGTAGCCATCCTCTTTGCTTTGTTTTACAATTGCACGCACTACGTCTTGCAAAGGCTCATTTTTCCACCGTTTTAATTCTTTTAAAATTCGCTTGCCATCCTCATTGCAAGCTCGTAATTCTGTAACACGAAGATCCTTTGTTACACTCGCCTCTAGGCTTGGGTTAATATCGATAGAAACATAGGCAAGTGCTTTTTCTTCCGGCTGACTGAATAAAAACAAAAAGACACATAGAAAACAAGCAAAAATCAGCGATGCCGGTTTTAATATAGAAGGAACTGAAAAAGACACTTGTCTCTTTTCTTGTTCTTGAAATTCAATTTCCTGTCCGATCACATAAGAGTTCAACTTTTTCTTACAATTAATAAATTCTCCGTCCGGTGTCAACACAACTATGCTGCGTTTTTTTATATCCAACACAATCCCTTTATTCATTCCCCTGCCCACCTCTTATATATTCTTGAATGTATACGTAATTGTTTACAAAAATAATGCACATTGCAATGATATATTTTCTATGCCGCTCCAGCGTTTTACGGCTTGTTCTAACATGTGGTTCAATTTGTTTGAGAGGTAACTTTTTCTTTCGGAACAGCTCTTCTATCAACTTCTCTTCTTTTATAATAATCTTTGCAATTCCTATTAAATGCTCCCGCGTATCACGATGCTTCGGAGACTCTTTAGCAAGCTCAGCAAACGATATTTTAAATTCAGATAGCACACTTTGAAAATGAAGAATTTCTTCCTTCCGGTTGCTGCTTTCCATCTCTTTCATATATTCCGTAAGGGCCGCTTGCATTTCTAACGTTTCCTCTTGCTGATCTTCTTTAGAAAAGACGATGTTATGCCTAGACTCCTTACGTATGTAGTCAATTACATCTCTTTTTATAAGAAGTTCAGCAAACGAAAGAAAAGATTTCCCTTTTTTATATGAATATTGTTCAATGGCTTGATGAAATGCAAACAGTCCAATGCTATATTCATCGTCCTGCCCCGTAATATAACGACGACAGACAGCCGAAATCGATTTTCGAATAAAAGGCCGATACTGAGCGATAAAATCTTCCTTATCCTCTTCATTGCTTTGTATCATAAATACTACATCTTCTATTGTCGGTTTTTTTACGATTTTCATCAATAAACTTAACACAGGTAAGTCCTCTCCTCCCCTCTGTTAAAAATAGCAAAATGGTCACTAAAGAAGTGACCATTTCACCACAATACTTCCCTACTTTTCTTAATGCTTTTCTTCGTGTTTCTCTCTATGTTTTTCTTCACGCTTTTCCTCATGCTTTACTTGACCGACCTTTTTACCATGCTCTTCATGATTTTCCTTTTGCTTAGATTTCTCATGATTCTCATGAGAAACAGTAGCTTTATGTACTGGTTGCGCTGGCTTTGCTGGTTGTTCTGGCTCTGCTGGTTGTTCTGGTTGTGCTGATTGTGCTGGTTGTTCTGGCTCTGCTGGTTGTTCTGGTTGTGCTGGTTGTTCGGACTGCTCTACTTGTGATGGTTGTACGACTTTATTTGTGTCTTCCGTTTTTTCAGAATTTTCTTCTATATTTTGATCTACTGGCTTGTTTTCCTTTGCAACAACATGCTCTTTCTTTTCTTGTACTTTTTCTATTTTAACAGCAATTTTTGCAAAACTCTTCTCTATATTTCTGGAAATTTTTTCTTTCGCCTTCGGATTTTTCACTTTATCAAGCACTTTCGCTAATGCTTCGATATTGTGTCCAATATGTACTTTTACTTTTTCCGCTTTTGCTTTTTCTTTATCAGCTGGCTTTTTTGTTTCTTCTTTTTTCGCGTCAGCAGTCTTTTCTACTTCTGTTTTCGTTTCATCAGCTGGTTTTTCTGTTTCTTCTTTCTTTACCTCAGCAATCTTTTCTGTTTTCATTTCTCCTGAAAGCTCATCTGCTTTTTCTAAGTTTTCAGCTGCTTTTTCTAATGAATCTTGTGTGAAACCATCTTGCCCCTTTTCCATTAACACATCCGCTTCAGCAATGCGTTCTGACGCTTGTTCAGATAGTAGCTTTGCCTTGTCTAAATCATTGTTCGCAAGCGCCATTTTAATATCTTCCACCATCGTTTTTACGAAATAAAAGAAATCCCCTTGCACTAAAGTCGGCTTTTCTGTCTCTGTTGTTTTTTCTGCATCTGTGTTACTGCTAGCATACGCCGCTGTTCCCATTAAAAATGGACTGCATGCCATCATCGTTATCATCGTTCCTTTTAATAATATCTTCTTCATCTTATTTTCCCTCCATTTTCTTTCTTTGCTATACATATTCGGAGGAAAAATAAGATTTAAGGGGGTTAGAAAAATTTTTTCCATAAACAATCTTTTTTTCAAAATAAGCAGCATACACTAAAGATAAAGTGAAACTTTAATCAGTGGGGGTTTTCTTCATCCCCCACTGATTATATTAGTTGAACCAATGGATCTTACTGCCCACAAATAGCGGGATAAAAAAGAGGTGAAAAACATGCCTGCAATTGTAGACAGCATTGTCATTTCAAGATGTAATGGGAATGTAAATTTAGGAGACAAATACAATGTAAGTCCTCGATTCGATAATAAAGAATATCATGGTTCTGGATCATCAAATACAGCAAAGACACTAAAAGTCTTTAATGGGGTTAGTACCGCTAATGTATTTGATAATGACTTAACTGATCAAGATACAAAATTTACATTGTGAATTAGTTATTAGAATCATAAAGACCTTGTAACTACTCAGCCACTCTATGAAAAACCGACAGAAAAGCATTTTTTTAAATGGGCGAGAGGGACTGGCTATGTATAGGAACGGTCAGGGCCTTTTACTAACACGCGCAAAGTTTGAAAACAAAAGGAGGAAGCAAGTAGGAGGGCTTGTTGTATCCTCCATAGCGAAGATTTGTATGTTAGTAAATCAAAATGGATTTATATATAACAAAAGACCAAGTAGCTTCCTAGTCTTTATACTAGAAAGTTACTTGGTTTTTTCTATTTTTACGACTATTTCTTCTTATATTCTTCAAACGTATGAATTCTTTCAAAAATTGGCGGATGTGTGTACATGAAAAACTTTACCAAAGCCGGTGGATTCACTTGACTCAAGCTCGTCTTCGATAAATATTGAAATGTTTTTACTCCCGACTTGCTATCCTTTGTCATGTCTAATGCGTACTGATCGGCCGCTCTTTCTTCAACACGCGACACGTAATTTGTGGCAGGGCTTACCGCAAAGGAAAGCACCGAAGATACAAGGAAAAATAATGGTAAAACTGAGAAACTAGCTATTTTAGAAATATGCAGTGTATCGCCCCATTTACGAATACACGCTTGTATAATACGACTAATGAGGTACATGCCAATGAAAGTTAGAACGATATAACTCCCAACGCCCCAGTATATATGTTTCATCACGTAATGTCCCATTTCATGCGCCATAATAAATAGTATCTCTTTATCTTTTAACTGTTCGAGTGTTGTATCCCATAAAACAATACGAGAATTGGAGCCAATCCCCGTTACATATGCATTTAATGCATTGGTTTTCTCTGACATATTCACTTCATACACATGCTCTGCTGGAATTTTTGCTTTATCCGCTAATGTTAAAATCTTTTTCTCAAGCTCCTTATTATGTAGTGTCGAAAATTCATTATAAAGCGGATCAATGACTACTGGCTGAATGAACGTTAAAAAGATTGTGAATGGAACGGAGAGCGCCCAGCCGTACAGCCACCAACGTTTCGGATACTTTTTAATGAGCCACAATAGCACAGTCACGATCAAAAGCATAAGCAAAAAATCGATCCAAAAAGCAATTATATGCTCCTTAATCCAGTTTGCCGTTGATTGCGTAGAAATGCCGTAATCAACGGATACTTGATGACTAATCCATTGCAGGGGCAATGCGAGCACCGTTGTCACAAGTGATAAATAAAACAAATAAATCGCAACTTGCAGTACCCGAACTTTCGTTGTATCTTTTGCCCATTTTTCAAACCGCTTTGATACACCAAAAATAAGTACAAATAATAAAACAATCCATTGCAGCGGCGTTGCTAAAAAAAACAATAAATTTTTTACCCGCGAGTAATCTTGACTAAGTGTAAGCTCCCTTGCATTCATAAATGTCGCTGGATCTGCATTCGTTCCTTTATACGCTTCCGGTATAATCTCATGATTCCATCCAAATAAGTACCAATATATAAATAATGCAAATAGAGCGTACAAAAAAAGTGTCCAACTCATTACTTTCCGCATAATTTCTCCTCCTCATCGCTGCCTGTCTATTAATATTGTAGTTCGTTCCTCGAAAAATAGAACAAGCTAAAGCATGAATTGTCATGTAATATTCACTCATTCCTTCCTTATTTTTCAGATTTTTCTTATAAAATAAAAATTGGGAGGGATTGGAATGAAGAAGTTGTACATTACTTTTACGTTAGGACTTATTATTGCTATAGGAATTGGAATTTTTTATTTTACCGGTTACCGAAAAGCATCAGCGGAAATACCAAAGGGGATTGTTATGGAAGATATAAACGGAACTTATGTATCATTTGATCAATTACCGAAAAAGTTAAAATTAGTAGAATTTATGTATACAAAATGTCCGGATATTTGCCCGGTTACAACATACAAAATGAAGCATTTACGAGATGAACTTGTAAAACAAAAAGTGTTTGGCACAAAAATCGAATTTATTACAATCACAATTGATCCGAAATACGATACAACAGAAATGCTAGAACATTACTCCAAAACGTTCGATATGAAAGAAACAACGGGTTGGCATCTACTACGCGGCGATGAGGAAGAAACGAAACAACTAGCCGAATCTTTTAACTTCCGCTACCGCGACCCTGGAAGCGGTCTTTACATTCATACTTCTAACTCTTACTTACTAGATGAACATAATCGTTTAATTGAAGTATTCGGTATGGGAGAACGCGGGTTTGATAGTAAAGAAGTATTGGAGAAAATTAAGAAAGCGATGTAAATACAAATGAAAAAACAGAAAAACCCCTTTCTTTTTATATAGGCGAGAGCGTCTGGCCATGCATAGACGCGGTCAGGGCCTTTTCCTGCCACGTGCGAAGTTTAAGGGCAAGTTTTATTCTACATAGCAGCGACTTGCATGCAAGTATATCTATATAAATCATACGATATCAGCGCTTTTTTCAATATATCGGCGCAAATGGGACATTTATCGGCGACTTTTAGAATATATCGGCGCTTCGACAGGGAATAAAGATTCCTCGACGATGTTCGACATGCATCCATAGTAAAAGACTGAGCCCGAAAGCTCAGTCTCTTCTAATTTTATTGTTTCTTCTGCACTGGCAGCCAAATCTCAAGTTGTACAAGATCGTGCTTATCAGCATGAGAGCGCTCATCGTATAATTCAAACTCAACAACACCAGAGTGCTCGTAGCCAGAATGCGGGAACCACTCTGTGAAGATTGCATTCCACGTTTGCTGGATCGATGCGACCATTTCTCCCTCTGGAACTTTTGGCGTTGTAAATACAGCGTATGTTGCTTCTGGGAATGTGCGGCACGTCATATCACTTGATACACCGTCAAAGCTTGTTGCTTCCATCCCGATAATATACGTAATTTCGCCTGTTTCTAAATTAAAATCCGTACACAACCCTAGCTCGACGAACTCATTCGTATGCTTGCGGTTTGGAATGTTTTCCGCCAAATTATTTTGTAAATAATGTTGCCACATTGCTGGAATATCTGTTAGATTTTTTCCGTCTTTACTCGTTGTCTTCATTTCATACCCGATTAATTGAAAAGCTGGCTTTGTTTCTATACGAAATTCCATTTTGATTCCCCCTAAATACGGATTAAAATTTCTCTGCATCACATTCACCTTAGAATATAACGGCGTTCGAATCTCTTGCTTTCGATATGCACTCGGCGTCATATGAAACAACTTTTTAAAGGCGCGTGTGAACGTTTCATGAGATTGAAAGCCGTGTTCTAGTGCAATATCTAGAATTTTTTCCTCTGTGTGAGAAAGCTGATAAGCTGCCCGGGCGAGCCTTCTCTTTCGCACATACTCCATCACAGAGTCTCCTACGAGCGCTTGAAAAACGCGGTGGAAATGATATTCAGAAAATCCTGCAATACGTGCAAGATTCGCTAACGTTTGCTTTTCCATTGCATCTTCCTCAATAGAATCGATTACTTTTTGAATTTGTATTTCATAACATCCCATCTCTGTTCACCTGCCTTATATGTATTATGATAAAGGGAACTTATGTTTTCTTCTTGATGTTTTTTGCTTTTGTTTTATGACATTTTATCAATTCAAGTATATGAAAGAAAGCTACCTCATCAGCAGCTTTCTCCCCATCTATTCTATTTTTCCTAATTCACTACCAAGAAACTTCGCAATCTCTAACATGCCGTATGTTCCAACGACTGCTTCGGCGTCAGCATTGTAGTTTGTGTTTGTATTAATGTCATAAGTAAAAATTTCACCGTCTGCATTTCGAATAAATTCAATGCCAGCGATGGCGATATCATTCGCAGCTAAAACTTCCTCATATTTTTGAATAATTGGGTCGTTAAAGCCTTCAATAATTTGAAACTTCGGCTTTTCCGGCGCTTTTTCTCCAACTGGGCAGAACAAATCGCCTATTTGACAAGCGTCAGCTGGGCATAATTCAAAGCCTTTCGATGTATCGACTTGAACTGCATACACAAATTTCCCGCCAACGAACTCACAACGTGTAATATAAGGCTCAGGAGATTGAATGTATTCTTGAATTAATGTAATACCGTCTACTGGCTCTTCAAATGCTGCACTTTCTACATATTCTTGCAGTGAAGCAACAGTTTGAAACAGTTGCACGCCTAGTCCTTTCCCAGCGCGGTTATGCTTCGTAATAAATGGACGTCCTTCAAATTGCGCTGCTGCTTCGATAATATGCTCCTTACCAACTGCCGCAATTGTCTTCGGTGTTTGGATTCCTTGTGCATTCAGCGCCATATACTGTGCAACTTTACTTACTTCCATCTGAAGTGCTCTGCTTCCGTTGAACACTTTTCGGTTATGTCTCTCTAGCCAAGTAAGAACAGCACCTGTAAACTCAGGGGCAAAGCGGTGATTTCTTGTATGAGAAGACGCGCTCATTCGGTTATAAAATACGCCGCAGGGCGGAACAGATGAAAGATCCACATTCCCTTTGTCCAAATGCCATTCTTCATAAGGAAGACCGAGCTCTTCCAATCTTTTCGTTAGATGTCTTGTCCATTTTGTGTTTTCATGAATAATGTGAATTTTCTTCAAGGGAATACCTTCTTTCTAAAATGTGATTATATTCATTATACTATTTTTATTAATCAGTAAAATAATAATTTTCCAACAACAAAAAAACGAAAGACCACACGAAGCACCTTTCGTTTCCTTACATTTTTTAACGAAAAGGGAGAATTAAGTAAAACTAACTATTCACAGGTTCCCCCCACTCTGTTCGTAAAATCCCCATTTTAATTGCATCAAAATATTTACCATCTACCATTCTTGCTTGTCTTATTCTTGCTTCTTCTTTCATTCCTAATTTTTCTGCAACTTTCATCATTCTCACATTTCCTGACCAAGTTGACATCCCTAATCGATGCAATTCCGTAGACTTGAATAGGAAATCAATCCAAAGTTTATAGGCTTCCGTACCATATCCACCGTTCCAGTAATTTTTATCATAAATTACAATGCCGGTTTCTAACCAATTCGTATTTTTATCTATCCAATAAGCACCTACTGTCCCAATTAGTTTATCTCCAGCGAAAATAACTAGTGTACTAGGCACGTTATACATAATTTGCAAGTCTTTCTTCCAACTTTTTAAAAATTCTTCTTTTGTTATTTTAGGTTCAGGTATATATGGGCCATTCCATTTCTTTGCTTCTTGATCCTGTTCTTCATATTTCCAATAATATAATTCATCAAGATCCTGATGAGTTGCTTCTTTTAATACAATTTTTTGTCCAACAATTTTAATCATAATTAGTCAGTTTCCCCCTAAGCATCTACCTCATTATATATATTAATTTCATTATAGAAATGAAAATCCCTTTTTTGTTATTTCTTCCGCTTAGTAAAGAAATTTGTACAAAGTTTAATTTGATTTAGAAAACTTTGCAACGAGGATCATATCCTTGTTATAATTAATCTAAAAATTCAATTATACAATTGGGGAGATGCATTATTAAAAAATTTATAGTAGCGTTTCTTTATTCGTTAGGTAGCTTGATTATTTCGATGAATCTGTTAGGAATGATTATGTATCCAGATAAATTAGAGTGGCCGGAGCTTTTAGCTTTTACCATAACACTAGGAATTTATGGGACACCTATAGTACTAATAGGCTGTATAATCGGCGAATTATTATATCGATACTTTATTATTCCTAAATCTATATCTTTCAAACTAGCTTTAGTTATATATGCTCTATTAGGTAGTATCGTAATGTTATTAATTATGATTTCCCTTGGTGGAATTCCTCAAAATATTAGTGAATTTTTCAATTTACAATTCATGATTTTCCCAACTATTTGTTCGATAGTTTTTTTTATAAAAAGGACTATATAAATCCAACTAGACTTTCCAACACACAAGTCGGGGCCCTGCCAAGCAAAAAAGGCACCTGCTCCTTTCTTCCTCCCTTTGTTTAAACATCACATGTGGCAGAAACAGGAACTGATCGCTTCTACGCGTGGCCAGACGCTCTCGACCTCCCCTAAAAAAGGAGGTTTTATGTCAGTTTTCCAATTTGGATTTATATAAAAATAAGCTGTCCAACTTGTACTTGGACAGCTTATTTGTAAAACTATTAAACACTTTCTGCAACTCTATTAAATTGTGATAGTAGTCCCATCAAATTTTGTAAAAGTGAATCCACTAAAGTTTTCATTATAAGTTTTTTTATAATCGTGAAGTATTCCAATTGCTATTGCTTCTCCTAGCATTATACCTTCACTCATATCCGTACGCCAGTGAACACCTGCCATATTGCGCCCAATCCCAATATTACAAGCAAGTTTATTTAATTCGTCTCCTACTGTCAAAGATTGTCCAAAATAAGGAAGTAAAGAAAGACCATTAGCATCCGCTACAACCGGCTGCGGAATGATAAATGATTCATTAAAAAAGGCCTTCAATACAGTAACGCCAGCACCGACAAAACAAGCATGACCGGAAGGATATGCTGGATGAGTCGGACACCCTTCTGGGTAAGCCATTGGTAACAAATACGTACCAAATTTGCTAAAGACTTGAGAAACAGCCTGTGAGTTCAATAGTTCTGAATTGATTGGATACTTAGCTGCGCCCGTTAACTGATTTTGAACACGTCCGCCAAACTCTGCGGGACGAAGTCTACGATGAATTAAAAACTTTTGAAACCAAGCCGCTTCGAGTGCTGCCTTTGCTGTTCTACCTACTAAATCTAAAATATGCGGAGAACCAAACGTAGCAAATCCTTTTTGTGTTTTGGAATGTAAATACGGATTACTTGGTGACAATGCCGCGTCTCCAAAACTCATTAAAATCAAACAAGCAGAAAGACAAGCTTGAAAGGAAAAATCTTGATGCACAAATTCACCTAAATCACGTCCATTACGAATATATCGTGAAGTAGGATCAAATACCATTTTTTGCGAAGGTGAACCATTTTGAATATCCAGCCATTCTTTATAAGAAGTCATATAATCCTTATTCGGCAAGGCAGTGCGATACTTTTGAACCATTGTTACCGCTCCATAAGGTACGTCTTTCGACAAAAATTGAGAGATGTAAGGGCCAATTAAACTGCCAGGTATACCACCGCGGAACAAAGTCCCTGTCGTAACGACTCCCCCAACTTTCGGACCACAAAAATCCGAAAAACTTGAGAGATCAGCAGCTGCTACAATAGCAAGTGGATTTGTATTATACTCTGAAAAAGGTACATCACGTAATAATGCATGCCAATATAATTCAGCCATTTCACTTGCTTCCCATGCACTACTAAATGCTGGAGGAGCAGCTATACTTAAATGATGGCTATCTGGTCCTTCTAGTCCATAGGCATAAGCAGCCTGCGGATTCGTTAGTTTCGCAGGCCCACCTAAAGTTAAATCTTCAAAAGCACTTGGTTTTCCATCCTCTAATGCTTTGATCCATTTTTGGTAAGCGCACAAGTCAACTTCTCCGAGATTATTATGCGGTAAAGCCTTAGAGTAATTAGCAATTTTGTTTAAAAAACGCTTTTCATCTCCATTACATAATTGTTTCGGAATAGGAAGACTCTTTTGATAAAATGCCGCGTCCAAGCGAATATCTAGTGCATTATTGCGACGCTTCGCTGCACTTATAGGTCCTATTTCACAACCCTTTTCGTCCTTCGTTATATGAGTACACGGATATCGAAGATGGTTTTCTTGATTCCAATCGTTTCGCATTTACTACCACCCTATCACACTATAAATTTATCCTAAACTTAAACCATTGTGATTCTTTCGTTTGAATTCCATTTAGTATATTCATATATTTACAATTACGATACTAAACAGGCTGCCTGTTTTATAGAATACTGACAGTCCAATGGATTAAGGTTTTAGAATGAACAAACTTAAGTGCAATTTGGTCATCATAAGGTGAAATGACTACCTATATAAATACACTTTTTTTAGCTGGGCGAGAGCGGCTGGCCACGTAAAGAAGCGGTCAGGGCCCTTTTCTGCCACAGGCCATGTTAAAACAAAGTGAACAAACAAGTAGCATATCCCTTTTTGTTTTACATAACAGCAACTAATGAAGAAAAGCGGAGCCGACTGTTTAATCCTGTTAGCTAAGGTTCTTTCACACAGAAGGTTCTTAGACATGAGGGCTTAGGAGGCAGAGCTAGACAAAGATGTTGAAAAATCAAAATGGATCTATATATAATTCTTCTCCCGTATAACTACATACGGGAGAAGTTATTTTCATATTTTCTTCTATACTTGCATTGCCTTCTCTTTCAATGCTCTTCTTAAAATCTTTCCTGTCGTATTTTTCGGAAGTTCTTCTAAAAACTCAATGCTGCTTGGTATTTTATATTTCGCAAGGTGAATCGCGCAGTACGCCATCAGTTCTTCTACTGTCACATTTGGCGTTTTCAGCACGACATATGCTTTTACCGCTTCGCCTAAATTTTCATCTGGAACACCGATTACAACTACTTCCGCGATCGCTTCGTGCATATATAACACTTCTTCTACTTCACGCGGGTAAACGTTATAACCGCCAACAAGGACAATATCTTTTTTACGGTCTACAATGTAAAAATAACCTTCCTCATCCATTTTTGCTAAGTCACCTGTGTAAAGCCAGCCATCTCGAAGTGCTGCGGCTGTATCTTCTGGCGCTTTGTAATAGCCCTTCATTACATTCGGACCGCGAACAATTAATTCTCCCGCTTCACCAACCGGTACTTCCTCACCCATTTCATTTACAACTTTGTTTTCTACATTCGGAACATTCGTTCCGATTGAACCTGGTTTACGCGGACGATCAATTGGATTAAAACATGTTACAGGTGATGCTTCTGATAAGCCATACCCCTCTGAAACAATAACGCCAAATCGGTTTTCAAAGTTTTTAAGAAGGGCAACAGGCATAGACGCACCGCCAGAAATGCAAAAACGAAGCGTATGAACATCCTCTGCTCTTGCTTCCTCATATAAATATAAATAATTATACATTGTCGGTACACCAGCAAATATTGTAGCTTCATATGTACGGCAAATGCGAAATACTTCTTTCGGACTAAACTTTGGCAACAGTAAAATCGTGGCGCCGTTTACAATTGGCGCATTGACAGCAACCGTTAAACAAAAAACATGGAACATCGGCAGCGCCGCAACGACACGGTCATGCTCTGAGAATTGTAAATACGAAGCAACATCGCTCGCATTACTATATAAATTTTTGTGCGTTAACATCGCACCTTTTGGCTTTCCAGTCGTGCCTGATGTGTATAAAATAACGGCAATGTCTTCTTCTTGTATATCTGGACCTTGGAAAGTAAGGTCTCCCTTTGCTATTAAACTCGTAAACGTTTTCATTTTTTCGGTTTCTTCATAAGTTGAATCTGCTGTGGTTTCACAAATGATAATATTTTCGATAGAAGGAAGTCTAGATGTAAGTGATTGCATAACTGGTAGAAGGATGTCTAGTGTGATGATTGCTTTAACGTCTCCATTTTGTAAAATGTAATATAGTTCATCCGGTGTATAAATCGGGTTGACTGGAATAACCGTTGCTCCGGCACGCATCGCTCCGTATAAACCGATCAAAAAGTGCGGCGAATTCCCTACAATTAATGCAACATTATCCCCTTTTCCAATGCCCATTTTTGCTAAACTGCTTGAAAACTTTGTGACTAATCCATTAAATTGGTCATAAGATACCGACTGATCCTGAAAAATATAAGCCGGCTTGTCCCCTTTCTTTTTCACCGTTTCGGCTAATCTTTGAACGAGATTCACAAAAACCCCCACCTTTTATAAAATTAAAAAAATTCTAAATACATTATATTAAAAGAAAATTAACGTGGCAAGTTACATTTCATAAAACATATATAAAAAAACAACCACACGTAAGATATGGTTGTTTTTCATGCAACTAAAAAAATAAAGATAAGAAATCTTTTTTTGTTATATTACCAAAATAACGTGGCACTTCTACATCAGCTAGCGCTGCCGCAAATGCTTCTCTATCAAACACCATACCACTTAAACGCTCTTCGATGTCACGTACATCGAGAGCACCGAAAAAGTCTCCGTAAATCTTACATTCTGAGACTACGCCCTTCTGCACCTCTAACCGAACATCTACTTGTCCAACTGGGAAACGGCGTGAATGCTGCAAGTTAAATTTTGGAGATTTCCCGTAATTCCAATCCCAATTTCGATAACGTTCTTCTGAGATTTTATAAATTTCTTTCCAATCTTCTTCCGTTAATTCGTATGTTGGGATCCTACTTTCTCCTTCAAAAATATTTTCTAAAAGCAGCTGTTTAAATTCGTTAATTGTAATTTTTTCACTTAAAAATTCCGCAATATTTGCAACGCGGCTGCGAATCGATTTAATTCCTTTTGATTGAATTTTATCTATCTTTACATTTAACGCAGACACAACATGGTCAATTTCAGAATCAAATAATAGCGTACCGTGACTAAACATACGTCCTTTTGTCGCAAACTGAGCGTTACCGGAAATTTTTCTTCCTTCTGCTAAAATATCATTGCGGCCGCTTAGCTCAGCGTTAATTCCCAATTTCCCAAGTGCTACTGTCACCGGCTCTGTAAACTTTTTAAAGTTATGAAAACTATCTCCATCATCCTTCGTGATAAAGCTAAAGTTTAAGTTTCCTAAATCATGATACACAGCGCCGCCGCCAGAAAGACGTCTTACAACGTGGATTCCTTTTTCACGTACATAATCCGCATTAATTTCTTCCACTGTGTTTTGATTCTTCCCGATAATGATAGACGGTTCATTGATGTAAAACAGTAAATACGTTTCATTAATGTCTAAGTTTTTCACACAATATTCTTCAATTGCTAAGTTAATCGTTGGATCTGTAATTCCTTTATTATCAATAAATAACATCGTTTCACCTCAAAATTCCCAAACGTAACCGCTATGTGCTAGTACGATGCGGCCGTTAAAAATTTGTTTTGCTTCCGTTACTAAATCAGATAACTTTCCTGTATGCGGCAAATGCGTTAACAACAGTTCTCCGACATTAGCTTGTTTTGCAATTTCTCCTGCTTCTGTACTATTCATATGCCCGGCTTTTGAGCCATCTTGATGTGCATACATGTTACATTCACATATAAATACATCTGCATTTTGTACAAATAAAACAAATTCTGGAATATAGCTAGAATCCGCTGTGTATACAATCGTTTTCCCGCCCGCTGTAATACGCATCGCAAAGCAAGTGACTGGATGCATTGTTTTTAAAAACGAAATCGAAAACGGACCAATTTGCAATATTTCTTCTGGATGATAAGCAATGCCTTTCGTATAAGGCGTATGTGTTAACGAGGCAAACCCATTTTGATCAAAAGTATGGCCATAAATCGGAAGTTCACGTAATGCGCCTCCCGTCATGCTTGTAATTAAACGCGCATACTGAAGTACCCCAATATCAGCGACATGATCGTGATGATAATGAGACAACAGAACCGCATCTATGTCCGAAGGTGTTATGTATGTTTGAAGCTGTGCTAGTACACCGCTGCCACAGTCGACAAGTAAACGAAAACCATCGTGTTCAAATAAATATCCAGATGTTGCTTCTCCTGCCTCAGGAAAACCGCCCCAAAACCCGACAACCGTCATCTTCATATGCATTCATCCTTTCTGTTTCACTTTCTCTTTTACATTCTTAACTATAATGGATTTTCTACACATTTTCATCATTTCGAAATTTGTTATAAAACAGTTGTTGACTTTCGTTTTTTGTACTAATACAATGTTAGTAAGAAATGGAAATGGAGGAGATTTACATGATAGATCAACCAATGGAGTTTTTTAGAAATTTACCGGCAAAAACTTGTTCCAACTGCGGGAGAGAGATTGATGAGCAACACGAAGCGTACCACAATAAGTGCGAAGATTGTACGCACGAAGAATAATAAATTGTACACATGAAAAAACCTAGCAGATATCATCTACTAGGCTAGCATCATTGTATTTTTCACCGTTGAACCTTTCACCAAGAGCTCCAGTTCAAACTCGTACACTTCTTTATTTCGATAATTTTTCGTATGAATTTTATCCATCATCAGTTCCACAACTTTACGCGCCATTTCATCAATTGGCTGATCAATCGTTGTAATACCTGAATCTGTAATTTGTGATAAGAACTGATTATTAAAACCAACTACAGCTAAATCATCAGGAATGCTCCAGCCTTTTTTAATCGCTTCTGCAATAATTCCTGCTGCGACTTCATCTCCTCCTGCCAAAATAGCGGTAGGATTTTTTTTGTCTTGTAAAAACTCATAAAATATATTCTTTCCATCTTCAATAGAGTAAGCGCTTTCAACGAAGTCGATTGACTCTACTTGTTTGCTTTCTTCTGTTACAGCACGTAAAAAGCCCATTTTTCTCTGTTGATTAATTACCTTTGTCTCTCTGCCACGGCAAAAGACAAGATGACGATATCCTTGATCTAGTACATGCTTTGCCGCTATGTATGCTCCTTGTGCATGATCAAAGTTTACAGTTGGAATATTTGCTTCTTCAATATATTCATTACATAAAACAATCGGTCCATGCTGTAAATAAGGCTCAACATCCTCCCAAGCATTTTCAAGTGAACATAAAATAATCCCATCTACTTGTTTCGTAGATAATAGCTGTAAATACTCCATCTCTTTCTCTGGTAAATATCTTGTTTGACAAATAATCAGTTTATATTTGTGATCTGAAGCTACAATTTCAATCGCCTCAATAAATTTACTAAAAAACGGATTTGTAATACGCGGAACCAATACTGCAATGGTTTCCGTCTTTTGCTTACGCAGTCTTCTCGCCGCAGAATTCGGAACAAATCCAAGATGCTTCATCGCTAATTGGACTCTCTTTTTCTTTTCGTCCGATACATACGGATGGTTATTAATCACCCGAGAAACCGTTGTTCTTGATAACCCCGCTAATTTCGCTACGTCCTCGATCGTCGACACGAAATTCTCCCCCTTTGAATGAAAACGTTTTCTTAATTAGAATTATATAGTATATAATTGGAAACTGCAACACACCTCGCGAAGAAAATACTATATTGATATTGTAAATGTTAAAAACGAGGAAAGAATAGTTGTAAACAGTAGAAGAAATAGCGTTATAGAGGGGCATCAAGTTAATATTTCAATAGACATAAAATGGATCATCTTCCCCTGTAATATCCATAGAAATATGATCTATATATATTAAACACACAAGTCACCGTTATGCAAAGTACCATATGACCGCTACTTGCTTTCTTCTTTTGTTTCAAATCTGGCATGTGGTAGACCGTTTCCATGCGAGGCCAGACAATCTCATCCATCTAAAAAGGGACTGTCCCAAAAGGGTAAGTTCTTCCAAAATGTAAAAATAAAAAGGAGTGTCACATAGTCAAAAATTCGACTTATGAGGCAGCTCCTTCTTTTTTATTATATTTATAAATAAAGTAACTACTCAACTATACCTTTAGAAATTTAGAAAAGGGTATGATTCTAGTGAAGATGTGTCTCTCTATTACTTATAAATTCATTTTTGGGCATATAGACTGCTGTCATGCAAACGGGGCAGGAGCCTGCACTTATTATCTACTTTTGTTTTCAAACCTTACACGTGGTAGGAAAAGGCCCTGACCGCTCCTATGCATCACCAGTCCCTCTAGCCCAATTAAAAAAATGCTTTTTTGCCTTTTTTCATAAAGTAACTAAGTAGTTACTAAATAAATTTTATTCTTCAATTTTAAATTGCGAAATTAACCTTTCTAATTCTTCGATTTTCCCCTTTACTTGCATAGACTGATTTGTTATTTCTGTAATGGATGATGCTTGTGTTTGAATTGCTTGTACAGTCTCATTCGTATCTTTCGCTACTCCTGTAGAAGTTTCTGATACTACTGATAATGAAGCGTTAACTTCTTCCGTCCCAGCAGACATTTCTTCAGTTGTAGCTGATACTTCTTGAATTTGACTTGTTATCTTATGAATATCTGTCATGATTGTTGAAAATGCTCGGTCTGCTTCATTAGCGGTATTTTTTCCTTGCGCTGCTTCTTCTTGTCCTTTTTTCATAATTTGAACGGTATCTTTTGTATCTTGTTGGATAGATTTAATTAGGTCATTAATTTCATTTGCAGATTGCTTTGATTGTTCGGCTAAGTCTCTTACTTCTGCTGCAACAACTGCAAACCCTTTTCCATTGTCCCCTGCACGTGCGGCTTCAATTGCAGCATTTAAAGCAAGAAGGTTTGTTTGTTCCGCAATATTCGTAATGGCATTTAAAGCTTTATCTATGTCTTGCGTGCGCGTAACAAGACGCTCTATCACTTTAGACGTTTCTTCAACAACTTTGTGGACGCTATTCATTTGTGTAATAGATTGCTGGATTACTTTACTTCCATTGTTTATACGATCTGTTGTAACAACAGATATTTCCGCAACAGTAGAAGCCGATTCGGCTACAGTTTGAACTCCACTGGCTACGTCATTCATTGCTATTGAACTTTCTTGCATACTCGTAACTTGCCCTTCTATTTGTTTGTTCACTTCATGAATCGTTTGAACTGCTTCGTTAGAGATTTGAGATACCTGTTTTGTATTTTGCAGCATACTATCAGTAGAGGAAGTAACTTCTTGTGTTGTTACCTTTATTTTCCCAATTAGTTGTTGTAGATTATCTAACATATGATTAAAAGAGGTAACTATTTTTCCTAATTCATCATTCGCTTGATAAGAAGTACGTACTACTAAATTTCCGTCTGCTACTTCTTGCATATCATGTTGTAATAAAGCAATTGGGCGTTGAATAGCTATTTTAATGATATATCCAATAAATATAATAACTGCAACCGATACCACTGAAATAATGATAAACATCAGTATTGTAGTTTGTGCACTGCTAGCATTACTTTTCTGTAATTGCTCTGCATTTTCACCATTATACTTAATAAGTTTTTTAATACCGTTAATTGAGTTTTGCATAATAGGCTCAACTTCTTTTAAATAATAAGCATAAGCCTCTTCATTTTTATTTTGCATTGCTAAATTTTGCCCTTCACGGAATCGTTTCCTTAACTCTTGATAATCTTTTTGAAAATCCTCATATAATTGTTTTTCTTCTTTGGCGCTAATTTTAGACTCGAATTTTTTAAATAATTCATCATTTTGTTTACGTACTTTATCTATATGATCTACTAATTCTTTATCTTTTTTTTCATCAGTTGTGTTCATCAGTTCCATAAAATTGTAATTCATATAGTAAAAGTTAGATTCTACAGATTCTATCCAGTAAATCGGAAGTAACCTGTCGTTATACATACTTGTAGAAGCCTCACCTGTCTTTTTTAATCCGACAACTCCTATAATTGATAAGAGAATGCATGCAATACTAGCTGTAATCATTAATAGATTTAATTTCGTGCTAATTTTACCGTTTTTTATAAATAACATTTACACCCCGACCTTTCTTTTATCCTAATATTTAATTATATAGTTATATTTTAGAACAAAAAAGTAAATTTTTTATACTTCTTCACTTTTTTGCAATAAAACCGTATTAATTACTGTATATGAAATATATATAACTGACTAGTTTCTTCATCTTCTGTGCTTACTCTCTCAAAATCTTGTCCATACTGTTTCCAAGGACAAGAAAAAGGAGCGGATTATGAATGAAACGTTTAACGATTACAAATACACATGGACTTATGGTTACTGACTTACGAACGCAAGAAAAACAGGAAAGCAACGCATTTTTTCGCACACGTATTATGGCTGTGCGTCTCGTCATGCAAGGGAAATTAGGCAAAGAAGCAGCAGAGATTTGTGGGATTCATCGTCAGTCCGTTTCCGAATACGTAAAACGGTTTAATGAAGGTGGTATGGACCTCCTTCTCGAGCGTAAAATGGCACCAGGACGCGCATGTTTTCTAATGGACGACCAACAACAGGCGCTCAAAGAAATCATTCTAACGAGCACACCGACGGATCAAGGCTTGGGAAGTGCTGTCTCCTGGACTACACCAGTCATTCAGGAATATTTGCGTCGTACGTATGATGTAGAGATGTCGACTACGGGTATTTTACGCATGCTTTGGCGGTTGAAGTTAAGTTATACCCGTCCGACCTACACGCTCAAGAAGGCAGATCCCAAGAAACAACGTACGTTTCGACATCAAATTACCTTGATTAAAAAAAACTGCTGACTGACGAGATGGTTCTTCTCTATCAAGACGAGACGCATGTGCGAGCGTACCAAAGTCTACATGCTACTTGGTCACAGCGGGGATCGCAAAGGCAAATCCCAACTTACGGTCATCATGCCAGCGTAACCATTTTTGGAACAGTAAACGCTCAAACAGGAGAAGTAGTACACCAGACGGCGTCTTCCTGTAAACAGGAAGACTTTTTGTCATTCCTCTCCTATGTGCTGAAGCAATATGAAGATAAGTTTGTGGTCATGGTAACAGACAACGCCCGCATTCACAAAAGCAAACTCGTACAAGACTTCTTACATGAACAGAAAGAGCGACTGATGTTAGTATACCTTCCGCCGTACTCACCGAATCTGAATCCAATTGAGAGACTGTGGAAATGGTTGAAACAACAGGTCATTGCCAACCGGTTTCATCCTACACAAGCGTCCATTAAAGAATCAGTACAAGACTTTTTATCAGACATCGCTATCACTCCCCAAGCCGTGCTTCGCCGGCTTGGGTTGCATTAAACCACATGTCGAAAAGACAAGTCAGTTATATATAGATTCCATTTCTTATTATAACAACACAGCCTGTTGGTATAATATGTAATATTGCATATCAAAATATTAAACCATTAAAACCTTAGGGCAGCAGAGATTTGTTTGTTAGTAAATCAAAATTCAAATTGAAAAGGTAACCGTTCTTCCTTTTTATGCTTAAAATGGTAGAATTATTGTAACTACTCAGTCACTCTATGAAAAAAAGGCAGAAAACCACTTTCTTTTTAGGTTGGCGAGAGCAACTGGCCGCGTGTTGGAGCGATCAGGGCCTATTCCTGCCACGCGCAACGTTTTAAAACACAGAAAGGTAGCGAGGTGCATTGCCATTTTTATCTTCATGACAGCAATCTAGATGCTGAAACATGAAAATAACTTTCCAATGAAATGTATGACTGAGTAGTTACAAATTATTAATATATTACAAAATAAAAGGGGTAAAAATAATGGACACTTGTGCAGATGTTTTAATCGTTATCGATTTACAAAATGGCGTATGTTACAGCGGGGATCATTTATTTGATTTGCAAAATTTACTCACTAAAGTGAATAATAGAATTTCCTTATATAGAGAATTACATAAACCAATCATTTTTGTGCAACACTGCGATGAAGACTTAGTACCTGAAGAAGAACCATGGGCGATTCATGCCAATCTAGATGTTCAAGAACAAGATTTTTTTGTAAGGAAAATACATGCAAATTCTTTTTACAAAACGAATTTAAAAAATCTTTTAGACCAACTAGCTGTACATCGTATTGAATTTTGCGGTGCCCAAACAGAATACTGTATGGATGCTACCATTAAATTTGCTCATGGATTGGGATACGAAAACTTCATGGTACAGAAAGCAACCTCTACTTTGAATAATCCATTTATGTCTGCCAAAGAGACGATTGATTTTTATGAGAACATATGGAACCATAGATTTTTAAAATTGATAGAAGATGAGTCTTAGAATGAAAGAAAAATTCACTTTTTAAACATGTTTAGTAACCATCTATCAGCATGACAAATAGATGGTTACTTTATTTCTGTAAGAATAATTAAACGCCTTTATTCTTTATATATATAAATCCAAATTGAAAACCTGACATAAAACCTCCTCTTTTAGGGGAGGACGAGAGCGTCTGGCCATTGCTTAGAGTGGTTAGGGCCTTTTCCCGCCACATGCCAAGTTTTAAACAAAAGGAGCGTACTCTACATAGCAACAATCTATGTGTTAAAAAATCAAGTTGTATTTATATACATTTACGTCATCCTTGAAGCAGCTTATAGATATCTTCTTTTACGGGAATTGAAGATATTGCTCCTTTTCCTGTCGTAGTAAGAGCCCCGCTTGCATTCGCAAATGTTAATATTTCCTGCCAATGCATATGAAGCACCTCTTCTAAATTATGCTGCCCTACGTTTTTCTCTAACAATTTATACAAGAAACCACCTATAAATGCGTCTCCTGCCCCTGTTGTATCTTGCACGATAACACGATATCCATTTGATTGATACTGCTTATCCTTCATATATAACTCCGCACCTTGGGCTCCTTTTGTATAAACGACAACTTTTACATCTCCTACAAACAAGGACTCAATCGCCTCTTTCGGATCAGAAATACCAGTAATAAACTCTAGCTCTTCATCTGAAATTTTAACGATATGTGCAAACGGAATAAATTCCAATATTGTTTTTCTACAATCTTCAGCACGTTTCCAAAGTGGCAGGCGTACATTAGGGTCGAAGCTGATAATCCCTCCATTTTCTTTCGCAGAGCAAATCGCCTTTACATGCGCATATTTCATTGGGCTTTCTACTAAATCGACGGAACAAAAATGAAGAATATCTCCTGTTTCAAACCAGCTTTCATCTATCTCATTTTCATGAAACAACAAGTCGGCAGAAGGATTGCGATAAAAGGAAAAATCACGTTCTCCATCTTCACGTAATGAGACGAAAGCAAGGCCTGTATTGGCTTCGTTCGTTCTTGTAACCTTATCTGTATTTACACCCACTTCTTGTAATTGCTCTAAAAGAAAATCACCAAATGCATCAGTTCCTAGCTTTGTAAGCATAGATGACTTTCCGCCGTACTTTGCGACTGCGGCTGCTACATTCGCAGGTGCCCCTCCAGGAACTCGTTGAAATTCTACTACATCTTTTAGCGCTTTTCCTTTTTGAATAGGAATGAAATCAATTAAAACTTCTCCGATTGCATATAAGCTCTTCATATATTCCACCTTTTCTTATTTATAATCCCATTTGGTTGCTTGTAATGATACACTTCCTTTTTCTGCAAAAAAATAAACTTCTTTGCTGTCGGTTTTCGGAAATATACGACTAGTAAACACCTCTTCTCCATCATTTATAAAAATCTCAACAGAAGATGTATCTACAAATAAATGGAACTTAATCGTTTGTGCATCTACTGAACATTTTCTCTGTGTTCCATATGATTCTCCCACAGCTTCTCCTGAATGTGTACGATCTAGTATTACTTTTTTCTCCGCAACATTATACTTAACTACTGTTCTCTCATTTTCACTCACTCTAAATGCAATTCCATATTCAGTTGCATTCTCATTTTTAAACTCACAAATCATTTCATATGCTGTTCCTGTAAATCCGTCGTACATTTTCTGTTCACTACAAATTGTATCTTTTATTTTATATTGCTGTTTCCGAAGTGCCTCAAGCTCTTTTATTGGCCGCTGAATAAGCTTGTCTCCTCGAACGAGCAGTTCTCTTGGTAATGTCAAACAATGCGCCCAGCCGTTTTTATCAGTTGGATAATTGATTTCCGGCAATCCCATCCATCCAACTAAAATACGACGCCCTTCTGAATTCACCATTGTTTGAGGAGCATAAAAATCAAATCCTCTGTCTAGCTCCTGGAAGGAACCATGTGACATGGATAATTGTTTTACATCTAGCTTGTCTCCAAGAATATAGCCAGATTGATAAATATTGTGATAGTGATCTCCTTTCGGCTTTAAACCTTGCGGTGAAAAAAGGAGAACTCCTCTGTCATGTAACTCGAAATAATCTGGACATTCCCACATATAGCCGAAATCATTCAAATTTGTTTGCAATTCCCCTTCATATCTCCACTGTAATAAATTGGGAGATCGATATACTACTACACATCCTGTTTCACCTTCTCGCTGCGCTCCAATGACTGCATAAAACATATTGTCTTTTTTCCAAACCTTTGGATCACGAAAATGGTCGGTATACCCATTTGGCACTTCTTGAATGACAGGTTGCTCTAACTTTTGGACTTTTCCCGTTTCATCCATAATCGCAATACATTGATAAGGTTTCCTTACCCAGTTTTCATCACGAGTATTGCCGGTATAAAACAAGTACAATTTCCCTTCATGTTCAATTCCACTTCCGGAATATGCGCCATGGCTGTCATAATCATTTGTCGGTTCAATCCCAATACCAACATTTTCCCAATGAACAAGATCTTTTGATCTCGTATGATACCAATACTTTAAACCGTGCACAGGTCCGAGTGGAAACCATTGATAAAACAGATGATATTCACCATTATAATAAGAAAATCCATTCGGATCATTTAGCAGACCTGTTTCTGGCTGTATATGAAACGTTTGCCGCCAAGAACAATCATTTACTCTCGCTTGTAATTTCTGAATTTCTTCTGTGCTTACCTCCTCAATCCGGCGATAGCGCTGCTCCTTTGTCCATACCATTTCTATCAAACTCCCTTAATAATATAGAGGAGAATGAAATCATCCTCCTCTATTCGTTACCATTAATTAAGCTGCCTCTTTTTGAGAAGAATTGCTTCCCTTCTTTTCTGCTCTTTTTGCTAAAATAAGTGTTGCTGCAAAAGCAATGATAAAGGAAATTACCATTCCGATCACATAAGGAATAATGCAGTCTGGTCTAATCGAAATAATACCAGGCAAACCAGCAGCTCCTAATGAAATTGCTTTTACCTTGTAAAAAGTTATAAAAGCAGATGCAACTCCTGAACCAATAATAGCTCCAATAAACGGATATCTTAGTTTTAAATTCACACCAAACATCGCTGGCTCTGTAATACCTAGAAGTGCTGAAATTCCTGCTGCTGACGCAACACCTTTCACTTTTTTATCTCGTGTAATAAGAAAAACGGCAAGAGTTGCTGCACCTTGTGCGACGTTAGACATTGTTGCAATTGCAAATATGAATGAACCGCCTGTTTTTGCAACATCAGCTAGTAATTGCGTTTCAACTGCAATAAAACTATGATGCATACCTGTAATAACAATTGGTGCATAAAGGAATCCGAAGATACCGCCACCGATAAATCCAGTTGTATCATATAACCAAACGATTCCATCTGTTAACAAATTCCCCGCAAAGCGTGTAATTGGCCCTACTGCTGTAAATGTTAGTAAACCTGTTATAAAAATCGTTAATAAAGGTGTAAGAAGATTATCAAGTGCTGTTGGAATTATTCTTCGTAAATATGTTTCTAATTTTGCTAGAATAAATGATGACACAAGAACTGGTAATACTGTACCTTGATATCCTACTTTTTCAATACTCATCCCCAATATATGCCAAGCAGGTACTTTATCAGCTAACAATGCTGCCCCGTACCCATATCCATTCAATAAATCAGGATGGACCATTAACATACCAAGCGCTGCCCCAAGATAAGGATTCCCTCCAAATCGTTGTGTTGCCGAGAAACCAATTAAAATTGGTAAAAAGACGAATGCTGCATTTGCAAAAGTATTAATAAGTGCTGCTAAATCTGTTATTTGAGGATTCGCTTCCACTAATGATTTTCCAGCAATAAATAAATCTTTTGCTGTTAATAGGTTATTAATCCCCATTAATAATCCGCCAGCTACGATAGCCGGAATAATAGGAACGAAAATATCAGAAAGCATTTTGACAAATTGTTGCAGTGGATTTAATTTCTTTGTTCCAGCAGCTTTCACATCTTTTGTAGACATCTCGGAAAGATCCGTCAATTTCGAAAGCTCTTTATATACTTCGTTTACAGTTCCTGAACCAATAATAACTTGAAACTGTCCACCCGTAGAAAAAGTACCCTTCACTATATCCATACTATCAAGTTTCTTTTGATCAACTTTCCCTTCATCGTTTAAAACTAAACGCAAGCGGGTTGCACAGTGTGCTGCTGCAGATACATTCTCTTTACCGCCAATTGCTTCCAAAATTTCTTTTGCGATTTGATTGTAATTCATAATGCTCCCCCTTATTATAAGATTTTTTGGAACCGGTTCCAAATTTAAGTAAATTAAAAACCAGCCTTTGGAACCGGTTTCAAATAAATTATATGATTGCTTTTATATATTGTCAACGCTTTCTCTTTCAATTATTTCATATTCCGATATTGAAACTTGCTCTATCTCTTCTTCATTTATGAGCTTTACAATATTTCGGGCTGCCATTTGTCCAACTTCTTTGTAATAAAATTTCACAGTTGTTAAAGCGGGATGAATCACTCCCGTTACTTGATATCCACCAAATCCAGTGATAGACAAATCTTCAGGCACTCGTAAACCTTTCATATATGCCGCTTTTAATGCACCAAGGGCAATATTATCTGTTGCGCACACTAAAATAGACGGCTGAAAATCTTCGATAATCTCCGATGCTGTTTCAATCGCGTCTTCAATATTAAAACTTGTTTCATAATATTTCACTTCACAGTCCGATTTTGTACCTACTGCTTTTTTGAACCCTTGCTTTCGGTTTACGCCAACCGCAATATCATGTTCAGCTACACCTAAATAACCGATTCTTCTATGTCCCTTTTCAAGGATATATTGTCCAATATGATAAGCCGCCCCGGAATCATCATGAATGAAACTGTACACTTCTTTATGCTGCTGTCCAACAAGCAGCACCGGTATATCGATTTTACGAAAAGCTTCTATATGCTGATCGGTAACTTGAGTAGCCAATAAAATAATCCCTGCAACTTTTTGATTTGCCAATGTATAAATAATTTCAATTTCCCTTTCTAAATCTTGATTGGAATTAGATATTAACATTTGATAATTCAGTTCCTTTAACTGCTCATCGACACCAATTAATGTTAGCGATGAAGCATAGGAATCCAAACGTGGTACGATTGTCCCGATAATATTTGTTTTCTTTGCCTTTAAACTTTGAGCAAACGTATTAGGAACATATCCGGTTTCTTGAATCGCACGCTTAATTTTCTCTTTTGTCACTTCACTAACAGAACCACCATTCAAATAACGGGAAACGGTACTCTTTGCAACCCCCGCTATTTGAGCGATATCAGAAATTGTTTTATTCATTCTTTCATCTCCATCTTCATATACGATTGTTAATCATATCATCTGTTTTTATTCTAGTCTTCTATGTTGAAAAATAAAAGTTATATATACCTTTCTATATAAATCCAAATTTTAAAAATAACATAAAACCATTCTTTTTCGATGGGCGAGAGCATCTGGCCATACATAGAAGCGGTCAGTACCCTTGCCTGCCACATGCAAGGTAAAACAAAGGGAGAAAGTAAGTGCAGGCTCCTTTTCTTCTACATAGCCGCAATCTAGATGTCGAAAAATAAAAATGGATTTATATACTGACAAAGCGCCTATATAAATCCAATTCAAAAAATAGACGAGAGTGCCTTAACGCTCATCAAGGTTTAAAACAAAATGAAAACACAAGTACAAAACACACTCTGAAAACCCAACCTTACAATTTTGTAAGATTAATGTAATAATTATAAATTGTCCCTAATTTATGTTTTTCTGTAAAATAATAGACATAAAGGTTATTCAAATGATTTCCAGGGGGAACAATCGTGAAAAAAGGCATCATCGTACTAGTAATCTTATACATATTCTTAACTGTCCAAACAATCTCTTCGCTTTTTGGAAAGGAACATTATAACGACGCTGTAAACAAGCTAAAAGAAACAAAAGAAGTCTCCTCTTTTCAAACAGCACAAGACGGTGTGATTCTATTAAAAGGAAATATAACGGCTGAACAGCCAGTTACAGATGAAACAAAAGTAAATAAAAAATTTGCTTTACTCGAAACAAAGTCTTATAGAAGAAAAAAATTAAGTTGGAAAAGCTCGGATACCGAAAAACATATTCCCACACATCTTTCTGTAAACGGAGAAGCACTTCCTACTCTCAAAGAAAAAGAAGTTCGATTGGCAATCGAGCCTATCACACTTTCTTCAAAAGACATTACGACGACTGAAGAATACTCATTAAAAAAAGACGATACACAATTAACGATACATAGTAAAGGTTATCGCTATCACGGGATCGAAAACAACACCGAAGCCCTCATTTTTGGCATTAAAAAAGGCAACACCCTTGAAGGGTATAAAGGTTCTGAAATTATAGTAGGAAAAACAAAAGAAGAAATCACAAAAAATATGAAAATGAAAACATTTGCCGAAAAATATGCACCATTTGCTTGGGTTGTTTTTACACTTATTCTTATTAGTTGTGGTGTACAGCGTTTTCGGAAGAAGAAAAAATAGCGTAATATCATAAAAAAATCCTAAAGGCTTGTAGCCTTTAGGATTTATCAATTATTCCGTTTCCGTAGATCTTCCGTATTGACGCTTATGCATCCAAGTTAATGTACCAATTGTTCCAAGTGATAACAGAACGATAAAGATCATTAACACACCTGCGTTTTGCCACATAAAGCCGAAGTCTCCGCTTGAAACAACTGCTTTAAGCCCTGATACAGAATATGTCATCGGGAACCATGCGTTAAATACTTGCAACCCTTTCGGAATTAACTCAAGTGGGAATGTCCCCGCACTTGTTGTTAATTGTAAAATCAATGTCAAGATCGCAACAAAACGTCCTGCATCGCCGAAAGTCGTTACTAAAAATTGAACTAATGCAATAAACGATAAGCTTGTAATAATACTAAACAATATGAAGTATGGAACACTTTGTACTTCAACACCTAACCAAAGCAGTAAGACTGCATCTGCCACAAGTGCTTGAACCACACCAACTGCAAATAATACACCAAACTTACTAATAAACCAGCTGAATCCTGACTTCGGTACCCCTACAGTTTCACGTAATGGGAACACGATAGATAATAACAATGCCCCAACGAATAAACCAAGTGATAAGAAATACGGTGTAAAGCCCGTTCCATAGTTTGGAACCTCTGCCATTTTCTCAGTTTTCACATTCACTGGACTTGCGAACATATCATATTTTTTCTCGTCGCCTTTTGTTTCACTAGTTTTCTCAGCACCTTCGCCAAGTTTTGTTGCTAGTTCTTTTGAGCCGTTATTTGCTTCGCCAAGCCCGGTTGTTACTTTGCCAGAACCGTCTGCTAGTTGGTTGACGCCGTCAATTAATTGACCTGATCCATCTGACATTTTTCCTAAGCCACCATTTAATGTGCCTAGACCAGTTGTTACTTTGTTTGATCCGTCTGCTAACAGACCTATTGCACCTACCATTTGACCTGATCCTTCAGATAACACGCCTAAGCCACCTGTTATTTGACCAGATCCATTTGCTAACTGACCTATTACACCTGCCATTTGGCCTGATCCTTCAGATAACACACCTAAGCCACCTGTTACTTGACCTGATCCATTTGCTAATTTGTTTACTCCACTGATCAACTGAACTGAGCCGTCTGCTAACTGACCTAAACCGCCATTTAACTTACTAGCCCCTCCCGCTAATCCAGCGGCACCATTCTTCGCTTCCCCTAATTTCTCACCAAATGTTTGGAAGTTGTTCATAAATATTTGTTGTCCATTTGCTAATTCAGTTGCGCCCTTCACAAATTGTTTTTGTACAACAATTAAATGATCCATACCTGTTTTTAATTGTGATTGACTATTATTTACAGAAGTTTTTACTCCATTTGTAAAATCTGTTGCACCCTGTTTGAGACCGTCAGATGCTTCTGCTAACTTTTGTGCACCTTGTGCGACTTGCTTTGTAGATCCTACAGTTGCTACAGTATCACTTTTTAACTTTTGAATCGTATTTTGTAATTTTTGTTTCTGTTCTTCTGGAAGATTATTTATTTCTTCCTCTAGTTGACCTAAATCATTTACAACATTTTGAGCGCTCTCATCTACTTTCTTAGCACCATCTTTTAGTCCGCTTGCTGTGGCCTGCCAATTAGAAACACCTGTTGTAAATTGTTTTGCACCATCATCTAGCTTTTTAGCACTTTCCGTTGCTGATTGTGAGATTTGATTTTCCATCTTAGTTATTCCATCTGCAGATGCTTGTAATTTCCCAGACAGTTCATTCAGACCTTTTTGAATTGGCTGAACGCCTTCTTTTGCAAGCCTTTCTTGACCCTTTTGTAATCCACCAAGACCATCAGAAATTTCATTAGTGCCCTCTGCCAACTTCACAGAACCACTTGAAAGTTCACCGATTCCATGTTGCATCTCACCAGATTTATTAACTAATAAATTTAAACCACCTGTTACTTTGTCGGAACCGTCTAGCAATTTGCCAATTCCGATTTTCATTTCACCGGTTTTCCCACTTAACAGATTTAAGACGTTCGTTATTTGACCCGATCCATCTTGTAACTTACCAATACCAGCTGGCATTCCACTGGTTTTACTATTTAACACATTTAAACCAGCTGTTATTTTTCCAGAAGCATCCAGCAACTGCCCTGAACCATCCAATAATTTCCCTACACCATTCTTCATTTCACCAGATTTTCCTTGTAATGTATGCAAGCCATCTGTTACTTTTCCTGAACCGTCTTTTAATTCACCTGTTCCATCACGAAGCTTCCCAGCTCCCTCACTTCCATCAGCAAAGCCTTTCGAAACATCTTTTAATGAATCAAACATTGTCTCAGCATATGTTTTTGTTACAGAAGCTGATACTTCGCTTTTAATTTTTTCAATGGCTGATCCACCGATTTGTGAAGATAAGAAGTTTAAGCTTTCATTTGGAATGTACTCTAGTTTTGATTTTTTAGGGTTCGCATCCAACAATGTTGTTGTATTTTTAGAGAAGTCGCTTGGAATGCGGACTGTCATGTAGTATTTGCGATCGTCCATTCCTTTTTTTGCTGTTTTCTCACTAACGAACTCCCATTTGAAGCCATCCTTTTCTTTCAAGTTCTTAACAAGTTCTTTACCGGCTTCAATCGGTTTTCCATTATACACTACACCTTCATCAAGGTTTACAACTGCAACTGGTAAATCATCTAATTGTTTATATGGATCCCAAAACGCCCATAAAAACATACCAGCGTACAATACTGGAATAAATAAGACCGCAATAATTGGAATTAAGATTTTTTTGCTTTTGATAATGGTAGCAAACTCTTTTCCAAGCAGTTTCCATCCTCGCATTGTTTACTCCTCCTTTTTAAACAATTGACTGCTTTGTTCATTTAGTCAGTTTTTGTAAAAAAAAGAAGAAAATAACGACCCATTCATCTTCTCGTATATGTTGCTATTTTCTTGCAATTCTCCCTCCACTAACCAATGACCGAATCATTCAATTGGTCATATTTTATAATAATAAGAGGATTATCTCATTTTGACAATCCCTTTAATAAATATAATTCAAAAAGTTCAGCGATATGCTCTTTTTCTAACGGTTCATGAGATTTTTCCCAGTCAAAAATGAGTGATATATATAAACGAACCATAATAAATGCTGTAATTTCCGGGTCACATTTCGTAACTTCACCTTTTGCAATGGCCGTTTCAAGATGCGATTTAATAAATGTAATAATTGCCGAATCCAATTGCTGCATAACATCTTGCACTTCTTTTGTTCCCATATCTCGTTCTTCTTGGACGAGCTTAATCATAAGTTGATGTTCTTTTCGGAATTCTAAAATACTGCATAATGCGCGATGTACGTTTTCAAAAAAGGACATTTCTGGATCGATTGTTGTTTCTGCGACTTGTTTCATTTCTGTAATTAAATTAGAGATAATTTCGCCAAACAGTTCTTCCTTATTTTTGAAAAACGTATAAATTGTCCCTTTTCCAACATTCGCAAGCTTTGCAACTTGATCCATCGTTGTTGCTTTATAACCAAATGCAGAAAAAGATTTTGTTGCTGCTTCAATAATTGCTCGCTTTCGATCAATTGCCACGTTTTCACCTCCAAAATTGACCATTTGAACACACCGGTCATATAGTACGTTTACGATATTACCATAAATTATCAATCTTTTCAAGTTTTTTTATTACATAGTGACAAAAAGTAACAATACAGGAAAAAACATACATGGTAATATTGAAATTACTCTCCCCTTCTATATAATGATTATTATAACATTGCACTTAGAAAGGAAGAAAAAATGAAAAAAATTATCTCAATACTTTCTATAGCTGGAGTTACTTTAACTATTTTAGGAGCATTCCCACAAAATAGCTATGCTCATATTGATCAAATTGATTTATCTGAGAGTGATCCCATTGCTGAAAAATGGTCTGCAGAGGCTCCGTATCATACTGATAAAAGTACACATTTATGGATCGCCAAGCAAGCCATTGAAATTATGAAAACAGAATCAAATGTCGAAGCAAACAAGCAAGTTGTAGACTTCTTAAATTTCCCGCAATATAAAGATTTATTTTCAAAAGGATTATATGATGCCGATTATAATGCTGAATTTAACGATGGTGGATTAGGAATCGGTGGCATTTTCAAGGGTGGATGGAAGTCCCATTTTTATGATCCTGACACTCATAAAAATTATCGAGGCGAAACAGATCCAACTGCCCTAACACAAGGAAAGAAATATTTCTATGAATCTGGAGAGTATTTTCGAAATAAAGACTATGAAAAAGCTTTCTATTATTTAGGAGTAGCGACGCACTACTTTACAGATGCTACACAACCTATGCATGCAGCGAATTTTACCGCAATTGATACAAGAGCTATAAAATATCATAGTTACTTTGAAAACTATGTCACAACCATTCAAGATCAATTTGCAGTTCATTCTGGTGGAAATTATGACACTTCCCTAACTACACCTGAAGAATGGATTGATTATGTAGCCCGCGTAGCCAAACCTGAAATCGAGAACATTGCATGTTCTGAAATATTTGAATATTACAATAAAGGTGATGCGCAATTATGGCAAGAGATGGTTACCCCGGCTGTGCAGCGAAGCTTAGGAGAAGCACAGCGTAATACTGCAGGGTTTTTAAATTTCTGGTTTAAAACTTTTGCGAAAAACGAGACTGCTCCAAGTATAGAGACTGCATTAATCTATGATGCAGAAGGAAATGTCATAGAAGTGGGGAAAAACTATTATATCGTACCAAATGAATCTCCTTATCAAGGTCTAACATTTGAATGGTATTTAGCAACTCGTTACGATTATGTGTTACTTGCAAATAGAAACAACAATACATTATCTGGTACACCTATCGAATTTGTATTTTACAAAGATAATGATGCAAAATTGCACCATGGTGAGAGTGTATACCTTCGCATGAAGCACTCCAATTATGATCAATATCAATATCTAAATTGGTCCAAGTATTCTAGTTGGATTCACCTTGCTCAAAAATCTGATAGTTTAGCTGATTTTAAAATTCAAATTAATCCGAATAGCCCTACGGAATATAATATTTTTGCAGATGGTTATCCATTAAATTATGAAAATATAAATGCAGAGAAAAGTTGGATCGTACTAGGTAAAAAAACGGAAAAACCTAGTTCGTGGAAGTTTGTACCTGTTAGATAATAACTCTGCAACTGAAAAACTTTCATACATAAATGCAAAACACACTCGTTCTCCATATAAACGAGTGTGTTTTGCATTTAAAGTTTTCTTTATTACGAAGCTTTCTTCAAATCAATTTGCGCCAGCACTGGATCATGATCGCTCATGCGGCCATTTTCGTCCATAATATTTGAGTTTAAATGAACTGGATCAACAATTGTGTGCGGTGCGATGTTATTCGTTACGAAAATATGATCTAATACTTGTGCGTTTCCATCATGAATATATGTGTATCGATTTTCTTGTGGAACTGTTTCAAGCATTTCTTTCATGATGTCGCCTTTTAATGCTTGCATTGGTTTTGAGAATTCAAAGTCGTTCATATCGCCGACTACAACAACAGGTGCGTTTGCATGTCGCTCTTGAATACCTTTTACAAAGCCATTTACTTCCTCAGCAAGTTGCACGCGTTTTGCTTCGCTTTTTAATACAAGCGGCTGGATTTTTCCAAACGGCGATGCATCTCCTAATTTAGAGTTTAAGTGATTCGCAATCACAACGATATTTTGCCCTTGGAATGTAAACTCAGCAGCTAACGGTTTACGTGTGTCGTCAAATAATGTATTGTTTTCGCCAATACGAACAACGTTTTTCTCAAGTAAAACTGGTTTTTGTGCTAATTTCACGCGAGATGGATTATAGAAGAAACCAACGCGAATATTCGCTCCTGGTGCACCGCCATCTTTATTATTTTCTGGTGCAATTTCTACATACTCATACTTCGGTCCGCGAATTTCTTGAATCGCATTAATTAAACGCTGTGCACTCAGTTTTGCGTCTGTTGTACCATCATTAATTGCTCCGTTGTTGTCTTGCATTTCTTCCACACCAATAATATCTGGCATTTTTAAATTGTATTTAATAGCGTAAGCAAGACGTCTTACTTTCTCATCAGATGTATCTTTTTTATTTGCTGAGAAGTTCTCAATGTTATATGTTGCAACTGTTAGTTTATCAAGGCGCGGTTGAATATTTGCACCTAGTTGTTTAAATCCACCATCTTGCAATGCTGGAAGCTCTCCAATTGGTGAAATGCGATAGTTTCCGTAATCATAACCGACGATGCCTGATATATCTCCAAGGAGCTGGTCCCCGGCTTTTGCGACATAATTACGTGCAACTTTAATAGAAAGGCGCTCTGGATTTGCGTTATCAGCTTGCAGCAATGGCGTTCCAAATTTTGTCGTTACCTTTTGGCTACCATTTGCAGTTGTTACATATAAGTTGCCGTTCTTTTGCGGTCCAATAACTTTTGGCTGCGGCACTGTTACAAGCATACCTTCTAAACTTTCATAAAAATCAATTGCATCTTCTGCTGAATCGAAAATGCCAAATCCATCATTATCAATAATTGTATCTGGTATTTTCACACCATTTTCTCCTAAGACAACTGCTTTAGGTAATGGTTGATTACTCTCTTTCACGATCAAGCGCTTTGCTTTAATTTCTGTAATTGATAAATCTGTATCAAAACGATCTGCGTATCCTTGTCCGATAAACTCTTCCACTAGTCCATCAACAGAAACAAGATCGCCTACTTTTGCGCCGCCATCTTTTTTATAAACATAAATCCCTTCTGATGTAGCTGGATCGTCATCAGGCTGCGGATCTTGTATATAAAATCCAGATTTATCTACTTGCGTCACAATACCAGTAACCGCTTTCACTTCTTTTCCTTTGTAAGGAGAAATATGAGATTTCCCTTGAATATCGTGAATACGAGTTGGTTCATTTTTTACCATTGTATATGCAAATGTCAAGGTAGCGGAATTTTCAAATCCCTCTTTCACGGCAATCGCTTTTATTACACTATTTTCATTCAAAATAATTTGTTCACTATAACGTATACTTTGAGACGTTGGATTTGACCCATCTAACGTGTAATAGATTGTCGCACCTTCTGTCACAGTTGATAATGTTACTGCTGTTCCTTTCTCTACTTCGCCCCCGTTTGGACTAGCAATGACATCACTTACTTTTTGATTGTCTTTATCTTGAAACGCATAATTTGTAATAGACTTTAACCCTGGACTGCTAAAATAACTATCTAACGTACCTGTTAGACGCACTTTTTTCCCCATATTTTCTGGATGATCTTTTACATTCACTGCTTTTCGAATGTCACCTATCGGAAGCTGAACAGGCATAATTTTATCCGCGTTCACTTCATCTGGAGAAGCGGCAATTGCCACGTTTGTATCTCCAAATTTTGTTGGATCTTTCGTATATTTCCCTGGATTTTGTGTGAATCCAACAATATACCCCTCTACAACTGCTGGTTTCTTACCTTGCTGCTGAAACAACTGAATTGCTTCATCAACAGTTAACACTTTCTCTTGTTCGGCTTTCACTATAATATCCGCTGTTAGTACAACAAATACAAGTGAAAATAAGATAATTGCTAGCTTTTTCAAAGAAATCGTCCCCCTAAATGTTTTTCCTATTGCCTAGCATGTCTATCATAGCAAAGTTCTTTATAAAGAACATTATATTTAAATAAATTTACAAAAAATTAATCTCTAGCTGTACGGCTATTTATATGTTGAACATTGTCGAAGTGTCTTTATCCCGTGTCGAAGCGCCGATATATCGCTGGGCATACAAAAAAGAGGATGACCAGAAATATCATTTCGGTCATCCTCTTCTCTTATTAAGCCATTAACTCTTTTGAATTCGGTTGTTCTAAATAAGACAATACATACTTTACAGCTGCTTCGCCTTGATCGATACAATCTGGTAATCCAGCACCGGCATAAGAGCTTCCTGCTAAGTAAATGCCAGGTAGTTCTTCGTTCATGAACTGTTTTAATGTTTTCATGCGCTCTTTATGACCGACTGTATATTGCGGCATTGCATCTTTCCAGCGGCTAACGACTGTAAATTCCGGATCAGCTGTTATGTCCATTGTCTTTTGCAAGTCTTCTACCACGACGCGAACCATGTCTTCATCTGTTTGCTCCACAATTGCTTCATCACCCGGACGGCCCACATAGCAGCGCAGAAGAACTTTTCCTTCCGGCGTTGTATGTGGCCATTTTCTATGTGTCCACGTACATGCTGTAATTGTAAAATCGCTATTGCGCGACACAAGAAATCCTGTTCCTTCAATATCACGCTGAATTGCTTCTTTTGGGAATGCTAATGCGACGTTCGCAACGGATGTAGATGGGATGTCACGGAAGGAGCGGAACTGTTTATATTGGGAAAACATCGATGGCAGACATTTATGAGATGCGGCCATCACAACTGCATCTGCTTCTATTTCTTTTCCGTTACTAAGCGTAATACGATAGATGTCGGCAATCTTTGCAATCTTTTCTACGCGCGTTCCTTTCATCACTGTTCCATCTTCTAGTCGCTCTTCAATCCGATCAACAATCGATTGTAAACCTGTTTTTAACGTTAAAAAGATTCCTTTTGTTTTTGCCTTTGCATCCTTTGGCTGTTTCGGCGCTAATGTCCGCATACCAAGTGAAATGCTGCGATACTTTTGTTCGACTTGATAGAACTGCGGGAACGTGGACATTAAACTCATTTTATCAATATCACCGGCATAAATCCCTGATAACAATGGTTCAATTAAATTTTCAACCACTTCACTTCCTAAGCGACGACGGAAAAATTGACCGAGCGATTGATCTGATGCCGGTTTCGAACGAGGCAGCACAAAATCAAACCCTGCACGGATCTTTCCGATCGGAGAAAACAACCCTGAGAATACAAATGGTGTAATTTGCGTTGGAATTCCCATCATTGAACCGCTTGGAATGCTGTGCAATCGATTATTTACAAGTACAAACGATTTTCCTGTCGCATTGTTAACAAGTTCATCACCAAGTTGTAATTCACGAGCTAACCTAGCAGCACTCTCTTTTCGCTCTAGGAACGAATCCGGGCCACGTTCAATTGTAAATCCATCTTTTCTAATTGTTTTAATTTTTCCGCCAAGCCTTCCTGATGCTTCAATCAGCATCGTATCAATTGGCAAATTTTGTTCACGAATTTCTTTTTGCAAATAATATGCTGTTGTTAAGCCGGAAATCCCGCCGCCTATAATGACTACCTTCTTTTTCACGACTGCTTCCTTCTTTCTCCCTTTATGAAACTGCATTCCACTTTTTCATGACAACCTCTGCTAAACAACAAATAAATGGAGCCTTTGCATTTGGCATTTCTGGACGATAATAGTTTACCCCTATTTCTTCTGTCACAATTTTACATTCAATATCATTGTCATATAATACTTCTAAATGATCAGCAACAAAGCCAACAGGTGCATATACAAATGATGTATACCCATATTTCTCATGCAACTCACGTGTTAAATCCTGTACATCTGGTCCAATCCATGGATCTGGCGTATTTCCGGCACTTTGCCAGCCTACTGCATAGTTTTTCACGCCAGCCTTGCTGGCAATGTAATCAGCCGTTTCACTTAATTGCTCCGGATACGGATCACCCATTGCGATGATTTTTTCTGGTAAACTATGTGCAGATACGATAAGTACCGCCTTTTCACGCTCATCAGCTGTCATCGTTTCATATACCGCTTTCACTTCGTTTACCCAGTAATCAATAAATTTCGGTTCTTTATACCAACTGTCGATACCGTGAATTTGTAAGCCGCCAAGTTTCTCCGCTTCTTCTTGTGCTCGTCCAATATAAGACTTCACGCTAAAAGTAGAGTAATGCGGCGCGAGAACAAGCGCAATTGCAGTTTCAATTCCATCTTCGTGCATTTTCTCCACAGCGTCTTCAATAAACGGCTCAATATGTTTTAAGCCGAGATACATTTTAAACTCCACGTCATCTTGCATTTCATTTAAATATGCTTCTAATTGTTCCGCTTGTTCAAGCGTGATCTTCGCAAGAGGCGAAATCCCACCAATTGCTCGGTATCGTTCTGTTAATTCTTCTAAACTTTCGCTACTAGGCTTTCTTCCTCTACGAATATGTGTATAATAGCGTTCAATATCTTCTTCTTTATTCGGCGTTCCATATGCCATCACAAGTAATCCAATTTTCTTTTTCATATGGTCCTCCCCTTTACTTCGCCAACTGTTCTCTTGAATAGTCGTGTATGAATGTAGTCATCTGTTTTAACGTATCAGGATTTACCTCTGGGAAAACACCATGTCCTAAGTTAAATACGTAACCTGGCTGTTTCATTCCTTCATCTAAAATCGCTTTTACATGCGCTTCGATTACATCCCACGGTGCCAGTAAAATAGATGGGTCTAAATTTCCTTGGACAGCCTTTTGAATACCACGCGCACGCGCTTCTTCAATTGGCAAACGCCAGTCTAAACCGACAACATCAAGCGGCAAATCATGCCATTCATTTGCTAAATGACTCGCTCCAACGCCGTGCATAATTAACGGTACATTCATCTGTCGAAGCTCTGTGAAAATACGCTCCATTGCTGGTTTAATAAATACGCGGTAATCTGCCACATTTACCGTACCAACCCAAGAATCGAAAATTTGAATTGCTTTTGCGCCGGCATTAACTTGCGCTTTTACATACGTAATAGTCATGTCTGCAAGCTTATCCATTAGCGCAAACCATGCTTTTGGCTCCGCATACATAAACGCTTTCGTTTTATGATAATTACGAGATGGACCGCCTTCAATCATATAGCTCGCTAACGTAAACGGCGCTCCTGAAAATCCGATTAACGGAACATCAAGCATTTCCGTTGTTAATAAGCGAATCGTATCAAGTACGTACGGCACATCTTCTTCTGGGTGAATTTCCCCTAATTTTTCGACATCTTGCAATGAACGAATCGGATTATCAATCACCGGACCGATTCCAGATTTAATCTCTACATCTACACCAATCGCTGGAAGCGGTGACATAATATCTTTATATAAAATTGCAGCATCCACATTATATTGATCAACAGGCAGCTTCGTTACATAAGCACAAAGTTCTGGCTGATGTGTAATTTCAAACAAAGAATAATTCTCTTTAATCTTTCTGTATTCTGGCTGGGAACGACCTGCTTGGCGCATATACCATGCTGGTACATAATCCGTGCGTTCTCCTCTGCATGCTTGTAAAAATGTTTCATTGATTTGTCGTACCAAATTCTTGTCCCCCTTTTTCTAATACAGCTAACAAATTCTATCCTTTTTACCCCATATAAATGGGCAATAAAATCCTCACCTGAAAAATGGGATAATCGCCCGTAAAAAACCAATTGATAAGAGTCTTCTATCAACATAAAATCCGCCTACTGATAGACGTTTCATTTCACCTTTTTTACTATACAATTAGTAAAAAGAAAATGTACAACATTATGTACGATGTTCATGAAATTGACACAAACATATGGCAATACCATGCGTTTTTCGGAACATTACCATTATAGCACAAGCTGAACTTGTAACTACTCAGTCATACATTTCATTTGAAAATCCCCCCATGTTTCAGCATCTAAATTGCTGCCATGAAGATAAAAACGGACCTACATTTTGTTACCTTTCTCTGTTTTAAAGCTTTGCGCGTGGCAAGAAAAGGCCCTGACCGCTTCTATGTATGGCCAGTCCCTCTCGCCCATTTAAAAAGATGCTTTTCTTCTTTTTTTCATAGAGGGGCTGAGTAGTTAGCTAAAACTACGGTTTCACCTGTTTTGTTTTTTCCCCCTCTCGATTTGTTTGTGGATTAAACGGCACAACGTAAAAATACGGCGCTTTAAAAACGTTCATAAACTTTACTTCATACTCCCCTTTTCCAGTTACTGTATCGACATGAGTCGTTTTCCCTTTGTCTATTTTATAAATACGATATTGTACTCTCTTATCAGGAAGTTGATTCCATGTTAACTTTGCGGTAAACAAACCAAGCGGAGTAAACGTTAATTTCGCTTCTAAACCGTCCACTTTACTTAAGCGGATCGGCTCTCCAATCGTTTCAACGCCGCGCGGCTGCGCAAAGGTATAATCCGCTTTTACATTTGCTTTTGCTAAAATAGTCTTAAATAATTTTGTTGGATAAGAACTGCTTCCACGCACATAATGTTTGTCATCCGTGCGGTCATATCCCATCCAAACAGCTCCGACGATATGAGGTGTATACCCAACAAACCAAATATCTCTTGCCCCGTCTTCTTTATTGGGAAGCGACGTTGTTCCCGTTTTCCCAGCAAGCGCTCCTTTATATACACCATCTTTTGCAGTCCCTTCTTTGACAACACCTTCAAGCATTCTTGTCATATACCAAGCTGTTTGCTTCGAAAAAACTTTAATTTCTTTATTAGCTGCTTGCCCAATTACTTCTCCGTGCCGATTGAACACTTTTTCAATTACATGCGGTTCAATGATTTTTCCATCCGCTACAAATGCACGATACATTTTCACAAGTTCGAACGGTGAAACGCCTTCTTGTAAACCACCAAGTGCAGTACTAAGACCACGTTCAGGAATGTGAATATTTCCTTTTTCTAAATATTGCTTCCCTTCTTCTATCCCAATTTCATGCAGGAGGGATACCGCTGGAACATTAGCCGATTGCAAAAGCGCATCATACATCGTTACTTCCTTCGAATATTGATCGTTGTAATTGCGAGGTTCATACCCATCAAACGAACCTCGTTCATTTGATAATAAAGAATATGGTGTATACTTTTTCGTTTCAAGTGCTGGTGCAAACACAAGAAGTGGCTTTAATACAGAGCCTGGCTGCCGCTTTGCATAAACCCGGTTTAACCCGCGCGCAATATAATGCCTCCCACCAACAGCTGCTCTTATCCCGCCTGTCTTACTATCCATAAACAGAGCGGCACCTTGCATATGATCGTCTTGCATCGGAAAATTACGGGCATTTTGCAATTGTTCATATGCTGTCTTTTGCATCTTATCATCCATCGCCACAACAAACGTATATCCGCCGCGCAATACTTCTTGGTGCGATAACCCATACGTACGAGCCGCTTCATCAATTACCATATCGATATACGGCATATAAGCAAGCTCCTGTTCATTTTGATTCATATAAAGAGCAATTATTTTCCCTTGATATCGCACCGTTTCTTCTGCTGATAAATATCCTTGCTTATGCATTAACGATAAAATTAAATCGCGGCGTTCCTTACTTTTTTCAGGATGCAAAAATGGTGAGTAGTTACTCGGCGCTTTGGGGAGAGCTGCTAGCATCGCACCTTCTTCAAGTGTCAATTGCCGCGCTTCCTTATTAAAGTAAAATTTAGCAGCTGCTTGAATGCCATATGCACCGTGTCCAAAATAAATATGATTTAAATACATTTCCAATAACTGCTGCTTCGAATACTTCTGCTCCAAGTGAAACGAAATCGCCACTTCCTTCATTTTACGAAACAACGTTTTTTCATTCGATAAAAAAACATTTTTCACAAGCTGCTGTGTAATCGTACTCCCGCCCTCTACTTTCTCCCCAGCGAGAGCGTCTTTATAAAGCGCTCTTACAATAGAAGGAAAATCAATGCCATGATGTTCATAAAAGCGCGCATCTTCAACAGCTAAAAAAGCTTGTTGTACAACTGGAGGAATATCTTCAATATGTACCAATTCCCGATTCTCCAAATAAAGCTTTGTCATTTCTTTGCCGCTCTGATCCACAATTTTTGATGAAGAATGGAATACAAGTCTCTTTTCATCCGTCATATAACTTCCTGTAAATACAATGAATTTATAGAGAACAATCGCAAATATAAAAATGGAAACAAACCCAATGAGAACCCTTTTTGTATTCTTCATACCTCATCCTTCCTTCCAAATGATGGTACGTTTATTATTTGAAAAAACATATCCTTTATGTATAATCTTCGAAGTTTTTTACAGTTTTTGTTATAATAAAGAAAAGCGGAGCCGACTGTTCAGGCCCGGTGGCTAAGGTTCTTTCACACAGAAGGTGCTCTTTACCTTCTTGCGGGAAAGGTTCTTAGACATGAGGGCCTAGGAGGCAGAGCTGGACAAAAGAAAAGCGGAAGCGGCTTGCTCAGAATAGAAGGCGCGAAGCCACCGACCATTCTAGCCGCTGGAGCTGGATAATGAAGAAAAACAAAGGGGGCTAAAATGATGAAGGCAATTATTTCGTATGAAACTTCTTTAGAAAAGCCTAATTACGTTGGAAAAAGTGCAGAAAAAACAATGTATTACAAAGAAAATGTAGCAGAAGAAACTGCGGAGCATCTATATGAAGTACTAGACGCTGTCGGAGAAATGACGAGTAATGACGGCTTCATTGTCTGCAATAACATCGCTGTTACAGAAGAAGGACGCCCTGTCTTTGAACATCGTTTTCAAAACCGCGCTGGTTTAATTGAAAACGAACCTGGCTTCCGCGCTATTCGTGTCCTGCGCCCATTATCAGACGATACATACATCATTATGACAATGTGGGAAAACGAAGAATCTTTCCAAGCATGGCAGCAATCGCAATCATTTGAAAGAGCACATCAAAAGCGCCCTGCTCCACCTAGCGGCGAACCGCAAAAGAGTATTTTTGCAAGACCTTCATTTGTGACGACTTTTGCAGTAAGAGAATAATGAGAAAGGAGCTCTCTAATGTTTGAAGAGGGCTCCTTTTAATATAACAATGAAATAAGGAGTATATATGCAAATGCGGAGAAGAAGGTCGTATGGAAGAACAAATAAAAAAGAAATTGGCTATGAAAAATTTCGTTGCACCCATTCCGAACATGAACTACCAATGAGCTATGGATGTGATGCTCCTACTTATTATTACGATGTTCCTGAAAATGAAAGACAACAACGTTTTGAAATAAACTCTGATATTTGCATCATGGATGATGAATATTACTTCATTCAAGGTTGTCTAGAAATTCCCATTATCAATAGTAACAAAGTATTTACTTGGAATGTGTGGGTATCTTTAAGCGAAGAAAGCTTCAACAAAACAATGGAATTATGGGAAACAGAAGGAAGAAAAACAGAAGATCCATACTTTGGCTGGCTTTCTACATCAATTCTAGGTTATCCTGATACATTAAACTTGAAAACAAATGTGTATACAAGAGACATCGGAATCAGACCTTATATTGAATTAGAACCGAATGATCATCCTTTAGCAGTTGAACAGAGAGAAGGAATTACTCTAGAACGAATTGCAGAAATGAAAGAAATTGTGGCTCAAAAGACTTTATTTCCAAAACTACCTTCTGATCAATTGGTCAACTACATTTACTCAAGATAAACTAAATAGAAACATAGTTTCAGTTCTTTTGACATAACCCCTCTTCAAAATCAAGTTGAAATTTCAAGGCACCTCATTGTATCAGAATATCTTTCTCAACCTACAAAAAATAAACACCCCCTCCTCCTATGCTAGAATAAGACATATCTTTTTATTTTGTAGAAAAAAGGAGGAGATATCTATGAAGTCACCTGAAAATGTCATTTTAGTTCATGAGATTTCCAAACTAAAAACAAAAGACGAGCTTTGGAATCCCTATTCTTGGTATCAGCATATGAGAGAGCATCACCCTGTCTATTATGATGCAGATCAAGGTGTATGGAATGTATTTATGTATGAGGATGTGAACCGAGTTTTATCTGATTTTCGTTTATTTTCAAGCAGAAGAGATCGTCAGCAGTTTTCATTTCCGCAGCAAGAAACACGAATGAATTTAAACTCTTCTGATCCTCCTGAGCATCGCAATGTTCGTTCTATCGTTTCAAAAGCATTTACACCGCGCAGTTTAACTGAGTGGAAGCCACATATACAAGCACTCGCAAATGAAATGGTCGAAAAGCTAAGAGATCGCAATGAAATTGATATTGTTGAAGACTTAGCAGCCCCATTCCCTGTAACTGTCATTTCAAATTTATTAGGTGTCCCTACAACAGATTTAAAAAAGGTGAAACAATGGTCAGATATTTTATTCATGCCATATAGCCGAGAGAAATTTGCTGATTTAGATAGGCAAAAAGCAATTGCTATGAAAGAATTTAAATCGTATCTTCTTCCCGTTGTTCAAGAAAAACGGTGCCACTTGGCAGACGACATTATTTCAGACTTAATCAGAGCTGAATATGAAGGTGAGAGATTGACAGATGAAGAGATTGTAGCTTTCTCACTTGGCTTACTGGCAGCTGGCAATGAAACAACTACCAATTTAATTATTAATAGTTTCTATTGTTTTTTAGTTGATAAACCAGGAACGTATGCAAAATTACGTAAACATCCTGATCTTATTCCGCAAGCAGTTGAAGAAGTTTTACGTTATCGTTTTCCAGTCACACTAGCACGTACAATAACAGAGGATACAAATATATTTGGACCACAAATGAAAAAGGGACAAATGATTGTTGCGTGGGTCGCTGCCGCAAACTTAGATGAGAAACAGTTCTCTAATGCCAGCTGTTTTGACATACACCGGGCAGGTAATGACAAACATATGACGTTCGGAAAAGGTCCACACTTTTGCTTAGGTGCACCACTTGCGCGCTTAGAAGCTACAATTGCTCTCACAACCTTTATTCAACAATATAAAGAAATCAAACTTTCACCATCTTTCCAGCTAGAGAACTGCCTATTAGAGAATGAACAAACCTTGAAACATTTGCCGATTCTTTTAAAGTGAAGAAACTCTATAAATGTAAATTTTAAAAAAACCTTTCTTTTAGAGGAGGACGAAAGCATCTGGCCGCACGTAGGAGCGGTCAGGGCCTTTTCCTGCCACTTTTTACAACCTAAATTTCTCCCATCCATAAAAGATAGAGAGTTCTCAAAAATACGAATAATAACTATTTTAAATATATGCAATTTTGCATATATAAATACATAGAAACAAAATGTTTGTATACTACTTAATAAGGTCTTTATTACACTGTTAAAAGGAGAAATAGAAATGAAGAAATCAGTCGTTACATTACTAGCAACTGGCATGGTTTTAGGTGCCCCGTTCTCAAATGCCTTTGCAGAAGAACAAGTATCACAGCAAGAAGCTTTAGACAAAATGGAAGTCGTTCAAAAAACGTGGAATGATGAACAAGGAAATCCATCTTTCCTTTCAGGGGAATTATCTGATAAAAAAGTAGAATCAGAAAAAGCAGTGAAGACGTTCCTTGAAGAAAATAAAGAATTATTTAAAATCAACCCACAAACTGACTTAACATTGAAAGAAGTAAAGTCAGATGATTTAGGAATGAAACATTATGTGTACAATCAATCTATTAATAAAATACCAGTTGATGGTGCAAAATTCATTGTTCATACAAATCGTGATGGCAAAGTAACAACAGTCAACGGAGACGTACATCCAGCTGCGGCAGAGCAATTAAAAGAAAAGACAAAAGCAAAGATTTCAAAAGAAACAGCTCTTTCAAATGCATGGAAGCATATTAATCTGTCGAAAAAAGATACATTTGTAGAAACAACGGGCGCTCCCGCTCCGTTAGAACAAATGAAAGAAAATGCAAAATCTACAAATGAAACTTCAGATTTAGTTGTTTATGAAAAAGACGGAAATTATTACTTAACTTATAAAGTACAATTACAATTCATTAAACCTTATGGAGCAAACTGGCAAATCTATGTAAACGCAGAAGATGGAACTATTGTAGATTCATATAATGCAGTTACAGATGCAGATACTCCGCAAAAAGGCTATGGCCACGGGGTATTAGGTGATCGAAAAGATCTTAATACAACTTACAGCAGCCAATACGGAAAATACTATTTAAAAGATACAACAAAACCGATGAATGGCGGCGTCATTGAGACATTTACAGTGAACCACAGCGAAGCAGATAATCCAAAGAATTACTTTCTATTCGATAACGATAATGCTTGGGTAGATAAGGACCAAGCTCCTGCGGTTGATGCTCATGCTTATGCAGGAAAAGTATATGACTATTATAAAAATGTTCATAACCGCAACAGTTTTGATGGAAAGGGTGCAACAATTCGCTCTGCAATCAATTATGGAAAAAACTACAATAATGCATTCTGGAATGGTCAACAAATGATTTATGGAGATGGCGATGGTGTTGAATTTGCACCGCTATCAGGCGCGCTTGATGTCGTTGCACATGAATTAACACATGCTGTGACTGAATATTCAGCTGATCTTCGATACGTAAATCAATCTGGGGCACTAAATGAATCTTTTTCTGATGTATTTGGATATTTTGTTGATCCAACCAATTGGGATATAGGAGAAGCGGTATATACACCAGGCGTTAAAGGAGATGCACTCCGCAGCTTATCAAACCCTGAAAAATATGATCAACCCGCTCACATGAGAGACTATCAATATTTACCGGCAACAGAAGAGGGCGATAATGGCGGCGTACATACCAATAGCGGTATTCCAAATAAAGCTGCTTATTTAACAATCAATGCGATTGGTAAAGACAAAGCAGAAAAAATCTACTACCGTGCCTTAACAACTTATATGACACCAACAAGTGATTTCAGTAAAGCACGTGCTGCTTTATTGCAATCTGCTGCTGATTACTACGGTGTTAACAGTGCAACATATAAAGCTGTAGAAAAAGCTTGGAATGACGTAGGCGTAAAATAATAGTTTCATTGAGTAAAAATGTAAAAGGACACACTTGCTAGAAGTATTTGGCGAGGGGTGTCCTTTTTTCGCTATCATGAAAGAGAATTCGTGTATCCTTAGGACTCTCTCACCTTTTCAACACACTAGCAACAAATCCTCTTAATTATTTTCGCTTTCCACCTCAAAAGCATGAAAGTGTGAGACACCCATTTTATATAGATGCAAATTGAAAAACTAACATAAAAACCCTTTTCTTTTTCGGTGGGCGAGAGCAACTGGCGATGCATAGAGGCGGTCAGGGCCTTTTCCTGCCACGTGCAAGGTTTAAAACAAAGATAGACAGCAAGTAGCGGCCATGTTTTGTTCTGAATAGCAGCAGCCTTAGATGTTAAAAAGTCAACTTGTATTTATATATCTAACAATATTAACTCAAATTTTAAAAGAGAGTACCCATTATTTTGGGCACTCTTCTCGATAAGATAGCTCGCAAAAATATTAAATTAAGCTTCTCATTTTATAATATCAATTTCTTCGATTCCTATTTGTTTTAGTCGTGATATAGTATGGCTTCCTATTTTCATATTAGAATGCAGTATGATGTGAAATGGACATGGTATCGTAATAAATTCGCCGTACTCTCTACCTTGTAACCATTCTTCACAACAATCATATAAAATCCCCATTAATATCCTAAAATCTTTATCCTCTTTAACAAGCACCTGATCTACATCGCTAATAAACATTACGTATCCTTGAGCACTAAGCCAACTTAAATCATTGATACATTCATCAAAAGCACTCCAGTTCCTACCAAAGTAATCTGGAAATTCCATTTTAGTAGAAAATTCATTAAACAAACTTTCTACATCCATACACTTTTTTCCGTCTATTAATATATATTTAAACGTATCTTTAAAATTTATTTTTGTTAATTCATAAATTTCATCTGTAATTACTAAATGAACAAATGGTTCATTTAATGTTTTGATTTTCTGTTCTATCTCTATCATCTAATCACCCCTTTCTTTCGAGGCATTTTTACAAAAGTTTTATAATGATCCTTTGTATAGTATACTTTTCCGTTTTTTCCTATAACTAATCTTTGTGTCCCCCTATTTTCACCTTTAACATAAGGGTTTGATACATATTCTAACATTTTATTCACCGGTTTCGTTTTCTCGAATTTGCAGTACTTTTATCGTAGTTTTTATAGGCTTTTTTATATCCTTTATTTAAATAATTTTTCTATATACTTAACGTGTTTCAAACCAGTATACTACAATGTAAACTAAGATAAAGGATCCTCCAAACATCAACAAACAAAATAATATGGGGATAAAAGATAATGATGTGAAGTATAGTAAATATAGAATTGAATCAATTTCATAATTCTCAGCCCTGATATACCAAGGGTTTTGAGAACATAAAAAAGGAGTACCTCCCCAAATTCTTGTATAATGGTAGTTACGACACAAACCAAATCAAGAAAAGAGGTTGACTCCCTATGTCTATTATACGACAAGAAAGTCTGTTTGACATCCAAGATTTATATGATTTAGAACCAACGAGACGATTCGAAGCGATTTTTTCCACATTGACGATCGAACCCGTTTTAGCTGTTGTTTCGAAACGATCGATTTATGGTGCGCCAACAGAATTAAATTACGCCGCGATGATCTATGCCCTCGTTGCTCGTATTGTGGAACGAATTCCGACGATTAAAGATCTTGTGAAACGGTTACGACATGATTTTATGTTTCATCTGGAGTGCGGTTTTTTATTTTCTGATCGCATCCCTTCCGAAGCTTCTTTTTCACGTTTTACCCAGAAATTAAGTGAGTCAAATGTGCTAGAAACTGTTCAAGAAGCCTTGCTTCTTCAAGCGATTCAAGAAGAGTTTATTACAGATGATGTCGTCTCTATTGATGCGACACACTTTGAGTCCAGAGACCAAGCGACTCCGCAAGAAAAGAAACCAAAACCAGAACCCAAAAAGCGTGGCCGTAAAACAAAGGCGGAACAAGAAGCCTTTCAACAAGAAAAAGAAGAGCGAGAAAATCAAAAAAACATCTATGAAAAAACAATAGAAGATCAACTAAATATCAGCTTGGAAACCTTACGGACAGAAATCTCTTTACGCCCAAATTGGGGCATCAAGAAAAATAGTGAAGGGAAAAACACCTTTTGGTTTGGCTTTAAAGCTCATTTAGCTGTGGGAGCTAAGAGTCAATATATCTTACAATCCATCATGTCCTCCGCTAGTTTGAATGATGGGAAAGCCGCGATTCCTTTACTCAAAGGCATCCAAGAGCGGTTTTCTTCGTTGACCATTCGATATGGCGTAATGGATGCGGGTTACGATGATGAAGCGATTTATACACAACTCCATCGAATGAAAGCCAAAGCTATCATTTCCTATAATAAGCGAAACGAAGGAGAGCTCCTTGGGTTTGATGAGCACTTCGCTCCTACTTGTGTACGAGAGCACTCGTATCGGTATGACAGCTTCGATGAGAAGTATGAGACGTTGAAATACACGCGTCCAAAGGAATGTCAAACATGTCCGCTTGCCCACGATTCTCTTTGTCAAAAGGTCTATAAAATCAAGATGGAAAGCGATATTCGCAAATACAGTGCCCCAGGGCGTGGTTCAGAAGCATGGAAACAACTCTATAACCAAAGAACCGCGGTAGAACGAGTAAATGCATATCTCAAAGAATTCTTTCAGTTAAAAAATGTCCGATATCGATCTGGAAAACGAGCAAAAGTACATTTCGATCTTGTGACGCTTGTTTATAATGCCTCGAAGTTAGCGGTAGATCGCATCAATCAGAAAATGAAAGGAATGAGTCAAGCCGCGTAGCATTTTCAAAAAACATACCTTTAAAATTCTGTCCATCCAACTGGGGAAAAGAAACCATTATGAAATTGATTCAATTATAAAAGGAATAAAAAATAAAAATAATATATCCCAGATTATTCACCGTCCAACACAAAATCCCACGGGAAAGCTGACTTGTCAGCCTTTCCGTGGGATTCTCTTTTCACTTAAAAGATGAAAAAAGAATCCATTTCTGTTAAGGTTATAACGACCAAGAAACAACCAAAAGAGAAAGGATTCTTCTAATGGCTACTTTAACTCAAAATACTCTACATTTCAACCGTTCAATTAAATTATCTAATGATGGAGGGGTGCTTTCTTCTGACACTGGAGAATTAATTTTTCGTGAGTTGGATGAAAAAATCAGCTTCTCTCAAACGATCTCAAAATATCTCCAATTAAAAGATGAACGCACGTATTGCATTCATAAGAATGAACAGTTACTTCGTCAAAAAATCTATCAGCTGATTGCTGGCTATCATGAGGATGATGCAGCGGACCGTTTAACACATGATCCAATTTTTACACAAGTTCTTGGTAAATCTTCACTTGCTTCTCAACCGTCGTTATCACGATTTTTTAAACGCTTTGACACGCAAGCACTCAGCCAACTTCAAGCGGCGAATCAGGCGTTACTTGATCGAGTTTATCATGCTAGGCAATCAAAGGCACTCATTTTCGACTTAGATTCCACACATGCCGATACATATGGAAAGCAAGAAAATTCATCCTACAATGCGCATTATCGTACAATGGGCTTTCATCCACTAGTCGCATTTGATGGGCTAACAGGTGATTTCTTGAAAGCTCAATTGCGCCCGGGAAACGTTTATACTTCCAACGGTGTCGTAGATTTTATGCGCCCACTCATCGAACACTATAACGAAGTTTTCCCTGAAAAGTCTTATCTTGTCCGTGGCGATAGTGGCTTCGCGGTGCCTGATCTATATAAATTGTGCGAAAAGGAATCGGTCTACTATATCATTCGTTTAAAAGCAAACGCCAAGTTAAAGGCACTTGCGGAAGAACTACATCCAACACATGAAATTCGTGATGTGTCCGTGACAGAAAACTATGTGGAAGAGTCGATTTATCAAGCGTCGTCTTGGTCGATTCCTCGTCGCATTGTGATTCAATCCACGCGCCTAGCAGGTGAACTGTTCTTTTCGCATGCTTTTTTTGTGACGAATCTCAGTGAAAGCTTCTCACCACAAGCCATTGTGCAATCCTACAAACAGCGCGGAACAATGGAGAATTTTATCAAAGAAGCAAAAGATGGCTTTGGCTTTGATCAGATGAAAAGTCATGATTTTCTCGTCAATGAAGCACGTATGATGTTGAGTCTACTTTCCTATAATTTTACAAACTGGCTACGCACACTGAGTTTCCCGAACAAGTATAAAGGCATTCAAATCCAAACCATTCGAACACGACTGATTAAAGTGGCAAGCAAGTTGGTGAAATCTGGGCGCTCATTGTATTTCAAGCTGTCCTCGAGTTTTGTCTATGAACGCTTCTTTTGGGACGTGCTGACCCGGGTGCAACAGCTAACATTCAATTAAATAGCCCTAAAAAAAACGAACCCGCACCAAGGGAGGAGTCTGTCTAAAAATCGGTTTTCTTCCTAGACTCGTTTCAAATCTTCTTTCATTCGCCTATTTTCTTGGTACAAATTTTCCTTAGCACTATAAATCTCATGAAACCCCTAACATTTTAGATTGCGGTGAATAATTCAGGTATATATGTTTTATGTTTAACTATTGTTAGTATGAAACCTCCACTACAGATAACTCCTATTATAATCCCATATATCCAAATTATTGTTTCATGGCTATCTATCATTTAATCACCTTTTCCTATAGGATTTCCACCTTTTCCGAAAACCTTTGTAAAATACATAAACATCCATTTTTATTTTACAAAGGTTTTACAGTTTCCGTTGGCGTCATACGTTAGGGATTCGTTGCCAAATTTCGTTAGCTAGTTACCTTCGTTAAATACGACTGTTGTCGATACGGCTGGTTTTCCTACTTCGGTTACTTTTACGTTTGTGCGTTTGCCTTCGTCATATACTTTTTCACGTGTGATTCCGTTTATATGATCGGCGGTTTGCGGGGGGTATTTTATTTTTAATGTATAGAAAAAGAAGAACCTGTATATAACAGGTCCTTCCTTAAAAAGAATCCATTAAATATGCACTTTGATTCTCTATTCAAAATGCTGTCGTAATTAAAGGTCGTATCACATCGGTTTGTTTGTTAATTATACAGTCAATTTCAAATCTATAGGTATTTTCCTACCAGTACGGTCCAATTTCACTTTAAAAACTTGATCTTGAATATAAAAAGTTACTTGATTTAAAGAAGTTTGTTCTATAAAGAAATCTTCTAACATTATATATTCTCTATTGATATACACAGATCCTTCAAGGATAGCCAGTTGATGAATCGATTGATCTATGGCAATGTTTAAAATACACGGATAAGACGTAATCTGACTATCTATGCTTAGATCCGCTTTTATAAATATTTCTGCCATATCTATCATAAATATCTTATCTATATTAGAAGGTTTAACCCATGTTTCATCCTGAATCATTAAATTTTCATTTTCTAGATCCCATTCCCATACGGGAGAAACAGAGAAATCTTCAAGACACAACTCCTCTATGGGCTTTGCAGTAGTTGAATGCTCGGTTGATTCATCTGGATTGATAACTATCTTTGGGATCAAATTTTTAAAATACAGGTTCTCTTCGATATTATCTGCTTCCTTAATAACGGGATATAAAAACCACTTACTGCAAATTATTTGATTATCATGAGATTTTAGTTCTAAATCCATTTCCACGGAGAAATCCCTTATTGATAAGTAATTAATTTGAATATTTCCGTTAAGGATTTCAAATTTCTCTCCCTCAATATAAATATTAGAATCTTCAAAATTATATCTTTGATAATAATAACTTTGCTCACCATGATTAAAATCTGGATATGTATTTAAATACATATCTAAAAAATCATCCTCTTCTAAAGTTTTGTGTATAGGGCATAAAATTTTAAGTTCTAATTTACGTGATTTAGATTCTAACTTTATAAAGTTTCCATATACTATACACTGCACCCTAGGGATTAAAAGTTTCTTATTTTCTATAATAAGCTCAGAAGGCCTTCGTTTTAACATTTGTATCATACCCCTTTTTAATTATCTATTATTTAAAATATCCATGCTTATTTGAATAGTGAACCCCTTTTCTAAAGGCATGCATGTATTTGGGATACTTTGTATCATAAAATTTATAAGTCTTTTTAAGATTTTTCTATAAGCCTTAGAATTAGTATCTTTTAAATTTTTATAATACTTCATACTGTGTTTTCTACTTGATTGCGCAAATGTCCTCATTTCTTTATGAAGCTGCTTATGCACGTTAGCTGGAACTTTTACCAATGGTTGTTTAGAATGTCCACCTAAGTATTTAGGAAAAGCATGATGCCCATGAGATTTTATTTTCTTGGCTATTGCGCCTCCAATTTTAGCACCATACTTAAACCTACCGCCACCAACTGCCCCTAGTGCCGCTTTCTTAGCAACACCTCTCCAACTGGCTCCGGATTTATATGCGCTGTATTCATCATAAACTGCAAAACCTGCATTAACCACTAACCCAAAAGCATGGCCATCTGGATCTACAGACATGACAGGATTATTCCCCGCATACGGCTATGAGCTGGATTGTAATATCTCGCTATCAGATAATACACCCCAATCTCTTTATCATACATATATCCCGCATATCCAAATGGATTCTCTACGGTGATGCCTTTTGCGTCACTCTTTAATACATTGTCCCATGCATCGTATTCATAATTTGCTACGACTTGCCCATTTTCGTCTGTCATCGCGATGACGTCACCGCGTGGGTTGTAATGGTAGTATACTGTTTGGCCTTGGGATTTCATCGCAAGGCGGATGCCGTCTCTTGAATGCACATATTGATGAATAATATTTCCGTTTCCACCTATTCGAATTTACCATTCGGTTAATATCTAAATTATGGCGGATCATTAATATGAATAAGATACATCTCTTATATCGCCCATTTCATCCCATCTTTTGAATAACTTTATTATCACTGCATACAAAAGTTAGATGTTGTGTCTAACTTTTGCGGAACAATATAATTATTGATATTTTTAAACAACACTTTGATACTAAAAAAGTCAGATCCTTTTGTAACGTTTGCACAAATCTTTTCACTTTCATATAGTTGCACTATTGTAGCTTAAATAGACAAACCATTAAACTATAATAGTTCCTTAGCAAACATAATATAAAAGTAGAATCCAATACCATAGGCGATAAAAGCAATTGTTGTAATAAACCAACTTTCCTTATACTTTTGGACATACTTTGAAAGTACCCAAAGAAAAAGTAATATGATTGATTGAATCACTACGGCCTGTAATGTACCCAGTAGTGTAGCTGTCGTAGAATAGACTATCCATGTACTCAACAATAAACGTATAAGAATAGAGGTAATTGCAATGATTGTCTTCTCATAAGCTGATTTTATGGCAACTAAATAATAATCTTGCGAGAGGACAATAAACGTTAGTAACATATTTAAAATCAAAATCACAACAAATTCTAAAACCCCTACCAACACCCTTAACTCCCCTTCTTAACTTTATCAATATCTTCCTATAGCGTTAGAGGCACGCATATCCAAATGGATTCTCTGCTGCGATACCTTTTGCGTCACTCTTTAAAACATTACCCCATGCATCGTATTCATAGTTTGCTACGACTTGCCCATTTTCGTCTGTCATCGCAATGACGTCACCGCGTGGGTTGTAGTGGTAGTATACTGTTTGGCCTTGGGATTTCATCGCAAGGCCAATGACGTTTTTATTTCCTTATATCACTCATTTCATACGATGAAAAAAGATGAGATGAAAATTCAATCTCATCCCATCTTTTGAATAACTTTATTACCACTGCATACAAAAGTTAGATGTTGTGCCTAACTTCCGCGGAATAGTTTAATTATCAGAATTTTTTAACATCAACCTGATACGAAAAGATTCAAATCCCTTTATTATGTCTACACAAGGATTTTTACTTTCATATTAGTTGCACTATTATAGCTTAAATAGACAAACCATTAAGCTATAAAAGCAAACATAAAATAAAAGTAAGAGCTAATACCATAGGCAATAAAAGCAACTATTGTAATGTACCAACTTTCCTTATACGTTTGGACATACTTTGAAAGTATTAAAAGGAACAGTAGTATTATTGATTGAATCGCTACGGCTTGTATTGCCCCCATTAGTGTAGGTTCCGTAACAAAGATTATCCATGCGCTGGAAAACATACGTATGCTAACAATGATCATTGCAATAATTGTCTTACTATAAGTTGCTTTTATTTTAGTCAAACAATAATCTTGGAGCATAACAATTAACGTTAGTAATATTCTTAAAATCAAAATCACAACAAATTCTAAAATCCCTACCAACACTCTTAACTTCCTTTCTTAACTTTATCGACCTCTTCCTATAGCGTTAGAAATCCGCATGAGTTTTTCTTTTGTAGAATTTTTAAATGCTTTTATTCTTTTTTTCTTTGCTTTAGCCATTCCTTCTAACCGGGCACCTGGAGTCCTTTTAAGATGTTTTATTGGATTTTTCATAAGGCGTTTTATATTACTTGTCGCTTGCCTTAATGAAGGTCTGTAATCTCTTTTTCGAACCATTCTTCCGAAAACTTTCATCTTAGATATAAACCCTACCGTTCTTCCTATCCCTGACCATGCTACACCCTCAACGGCTCCTATTCCCGCCGCTTTGAGACCACCTTTCCAAGTATATCCCTTATTTCGATTTTTGTATAAATATTTAGCTACTCCAAAAGCAGCACCGATACCAGCACTTATGGGAATCCAAGCCCAATGCCCATCCGGATCCACCATCATCACTGGATTATTCCCCGCATACGTATACCCATTCTGCGTAATCGGATCATCCTCATCACCCGGATCTGGATCCACTGACAAGAACACCCCATGAGTTGGATTATAATATCTCGCTATCAGATAATACATCCCAATCTCTTTATCATACATATATCCCGCATAGCCAAATGGATTCTCTGCAGCAATGCCTTTTGCGTCACTCTTTAATACATTGCCCCATGCATCGTATTCATAGCTGGCTACCACTTGTCCATTTTCATCTGTCATCGCAATGACGTCACCGCGTGGGTTGTAGTGGTAGTATACCGTTTGGCCTTGAGATTTCATCGCAAGGCGGATGCCGTCTACGGAGTATACATATTGTCGAAGGACGTTGTTGCTTGCATCTGTTTCATATAATGGGTTAATACTGTCGCCGTCGTAGTGATAACGTGTTGTTGTTCCGCTCACTGTTTTTTCGATGCGGCGGCCGTCGTCATCGTATTTATATGTCGCAAATGGTGTGCTTTCACCTTGTTTTGTAATAGCTACAAGTTGGTCAGCTTCGTTCCATGTGTATTTGTATTTTCCATCGGATGTACGGTTTCCGTTGGCGTCATATGTTAGGGATTCGTTGCCAAATTTCGTTAGCTGGTTGCCTTCGTTAAATACGGCTGTTGTCGATACAGCCGCTTTTCCTGCTTCGGTTACTTTTACGCTCGTGCGGTTACCAAAGCCGTCGTAGCTATATTCTTTACTTGTACCATTTGGCAATGTTTCTTTTGTTAGTTGATTAATAGCGTCATATGCGTATGTTGTTTTTTCCGTCTGTCACCGTTTTTTCGTTCGACTGCGGTACGGTTACTTGTTGCATCATACGTATACGATTCTTCTAAAATACGCTGAGAATCTTTTGTGCCAATTTGTAAGTTTGTCAGTTTCTTTGTATGATCATACGTAAATTGGGCTGCCGCGTCATTACCAGCTTGGTAACGAACGACGTTTCCAAATTCATCGTAATCAAAATAGAATGTCTTTCCGCTATCGGTTACTTTCGTATTTTGATTTAAGGCGTTATATTCATAGTTTGTTGTATTGTTATACGAACCATGATTGATCGTTGTATCCTTTAGTTTATGAGATTTCAGTTGATACGACCATTTTACACTACCGCCGCGGTCTGTCATGCTGATGATGCGGTTGCCTTCGTCATATGATTTTTCACGGGTGATTCCGTTTATATGATCGGCGGTTTTCGAAGCATGTTAGGGGATGAAAAAAAAGAACCTGTACATATCAGGTCCTTCCTTCAAAAGAATCCATCAATTATCCAATCATAATCAGCTTATTCTTCATCTTCTATTCTTTCTGCATCCTATAATAAATCTTCATTCACACCATATATTATACCGTTCCCAATATCAATATGAAGTAACAAATTCTATGGTATTTCTAAAAGTTTATATACATTTTACTTCTATTACTCTTTTATTCCTTTACTTTTATCAGGCAATATTAAAAAAGGATCATCTTCAAAATCATAACCTTCTGGACCCCAATACTCCTCTGGTATATTAGACTCTTCAAAAATATCCCTTAAATACCCAATTGCTTCATTCCATGTAGAGAAAGTCTGAAATGAAAAGGGTGGATGCCCCTCATCATTCCAAACTGCCCATGTATTATCTTTTAATTTTGTAACAGACCACTCTAGGTCAGAAGGACTAAAAAAGATATGAAAAGTATTTTGTTCGGCTTCATTCCATGTGTTATACCCTAACACCCTAGAAAATGCATCCATATCTCTACTAAAATATTTTTGTATGAATTTTTTTATAAACTGCATTTCCTCTCTCCTTTTTCTATATAGGAAATTATTTTTATAAATTATTCATTGATTTAGCAGTTGCGTTTTAAAAAATAACGTTCATAATTTAAATACTTCAAATTGTAAAGTGAGTTCTAATCCAAACTCATTTTGTTATTTTTTTTGAATTTCCCTTTTAATTTTTGATATGCTAACCTTAATCCCCAACGTTTGGTATGTTCCCCTCCTAAGCGATACAGTTTCCCTTTATGTTTCGGATGATTTAATGTCCAAACATTTCTTTGAATGTGTATACCATGCCCGTTATGATTAGGGTGAATTTCAATTGACCTAATAGGAGGGGTTTTAGGTGTACGGTATCTAATTCCATAGTGCCCAGGTTTAGCTCTCACTCCCTTTATCCTTCCAATCTCCAAAACTTGGTACCCTTTTTTAGCAAGATATTTCCCACCAAGCTACATGCCCATCCGGATCCACCATCATCACCGGATTATTATTCCCATACGTATATCCATTCTGCGTAAGCGGATCATCCTCATCACCCGGATCTGGATCCACAGACAAGAACACACCATGAGTTGGATTGTAATATCTCGCTATCAGATAATACATCCCAATCTCTTTATCATACATATATCCCGCATAGCCAAATGGATTCTCTGCTACGATGCCTTTTGCGTCACTCTTTAATACATTGCCCCATGCATCGTATTCATAGTTTGCTACCACTTGTCCATTTTCGTCTGTCATCGCGATGACGTCACCGCGTGGGTTGTAGTGATAGTATGCCGTTTGTCCTTGAGATTTCATCGCAAGGCGGATGCCGTCTACTGAGTATACATATTGACGAAGGACGTTGTTGCTTGCATCTGTTTCGTATAATGGATTGATGCTGTCACCGTCGTAGTGATAACCTCTCCATCTTAAACTTTAGGCTGCTTTATAGATGGACAATTTGATAAAAACTTTTTCTTCAATTTTTCTTTTTAAGTGTTCAACCCTTTGTAGGCCATTACCCAATTCGTTATCCTCTTTTCTTTCTAAAATACCCTAATTTGAGTTAGATATAAAAACGAGATACTCCCATTCTTTCGTTTTTGGGGTATCTCGTTTTCAGTAACTTAATGACGACGTTTCCGTGACCTATAACACTTAATCTTTTTTGGTAAATAAACCAATTACTATAATTTAAGTCTACTATCTTTTGATATACTTGTTAAAGTTCATGTATATCTCAATTATATTGTTCAGCAAGCTTTAACAATTCCGATTGAATAACCTCAAAAGAAGCTTCTCTTATTTTTAACAATTAATTATCGTCTTTCTTTTCGTTCTGATTCATACGTATATGCTACAATTCCACCCAATGATAGGGTAACCGTAATAATTAATTGATACATAAACGAAAGTTCATTTAAAAATTCATTAAATAAACTAACAATAATTAATATAACGAATAATGCTGCAATACCAGCAGAAATCCAACATTTTTCTTTTATACAGCCATAGAGAATCCACAATCCTCCTAATATCCCAATAGTAATTTTCAACACAATTTATCTACCTTCTTTTTTTCTTTTTCCCATAGCTTTTATATGCTTTTTTAGCACCTTTCCAACCATGAGTTACAAAGGTGTATGCATCAGGTAATATCCCAAAGACCCCAAGGGTTTTAGATGCCATTTTAAACCCAGCTATCCTAGCAGCCTTATTAACATACTTTTTATTATATGTAGGAGTATTTTGTTTCAGATATTTGGTCTTTCCATATTTATACCCTACATATGTTGTTCCTACCGTACTCATAAGTGCTCCAAAATTATCAGCGTAAGATTTCCAAACAGCTCTTCCTCCTGCTCTAAATCCCGCTTTCGTTGCATACCAAACTCTATTAAACTTCTGTTTCCAAGATTTATGCCCATCCGGATCCACCATCATCACCGGATTATTATTCCCATACGTATATCCATTCTGCGTAATCGGATCATCCTCATCCCCCGGATCCGGATCCACTGACAAGAACACACCATGAGCTGGATTGTAATATCTCGCTATCAGATAATACATCCCAATCTCTTTATCATACATATATCCCGCATAGCCAAATGCATTCTCTGCGGCAATGCCTTTTGCGTCACTCTTTAGGACATTGCCCCATGCATCGTATTCATAGTTTGCTACGACTTGTCCATTTTCATCTGTCATCGCAATGACGTCACCGCGTGGATTGTAGTGGTAGTACGCCGTTTGGCCTTGGGACTTCATCGCAAGGCGGATGCCGTCTACTGAATACACATATTGGCGAAGGACGTTTCCACTTCCATCTGTTTCATATAATGGGTTAATACTGTCGCCGTCGTAGTGATAACGTGTTGTTGTTCCGCTCACTGTTTTTCCGATGCGGCGGCCGTCGTCATCGTATTTATATGTCGCAAATGGTGTGCTTTCACCTTGTTTTGTAATAGCTACAAGTTGGTCAGCTTCGTTCCATGTGTATTTGTATTTTTCATCAGATGTACGGTTTCCGTTGGCGTCATATGTTAGGGATTCGTTGCCAAATTTCGTTAGCTGGTTGCCTTCGTTAAATACGGCTGTTGTCGATACGGCTGATTTTCCTGCTTCAGTTACTTTTACGCTTGTACGGTTTCCAAAGCCATCATAGCCGTATTCTTTACTTGTACCATTTGGTAAAGTTTCTTTTGTTAGTTGATTAATAGCGTCATAGGCGTATGTTGTTTTTTCTGTTTTGTCACCGAGTTTGCGTTCGATTGCGGTGCGGTTGCTTGTTGCGTCATACGTATAGGATTCTTCTAAAATGCGCTGTGAATCTTTCGTGCCAATTTGTAAGTTCGTCAGTTTCTTTGTATGGTCATACGTAAATTGGGCCGCGGCGTCATTACCAGCTTGGTAACGAACGACGTTTCCAAATTCGTCGTAATCAAAATAGAATGTTTTTCCGCTATCGGTTACTTTCGTATTTTGATTTAAGGCGTTATATTCATAGTTTGTTGTGTTGTTATACGAACCATGATTGATCGTTGTATCCTTTAGTTTATGAGATTTCGGTTGATACGACCATTTTACACTACCGCCGCGGTCTGTCATGCTGATGATGCGGTTGCCTTCGTCATATACTTTTTCACGGGTGATTCCGTTTATATGGTCGGTTACTTTCGTTTCATTTCCGTTCTCATCATATGCATAGGAAAATGCATCTTTGCCGTTTCGTTTTGCTTTAATTGCACGGTTTGCCGCGTCGTACTCCCATTCTAACACAGCGTTTGTTGGCAGCGTTGTTTTCGTCCGGTTCGCATTTGCATCATATTCGTGTACGATTTTTCGTGATAACGCATCTTGGAAAACAGTTAGTTTGTTATCGACATCATACTCGAAGATGTTCTTTTGCGTTTTTCCGCCGGCTGTGACAAATTTCTCTGTTGTGTTTCCATTATCATCATAACTGTAAGAAACAGAAGTACCATTTGCCATTGTTGTTTTCGTTAATTGGTTATCTTCGTTATAGGCAAAAGTCTTTTTATTTCCTTTTTCATCTGTTTCACTTGATTTGTTTCCATACGGATCGTACGTAAATGTATTTTTACGATTTTCTTCATCATAAGTTGCGGTAATGAAGTTTCCATCTGCATCATACTCTGTTTTCGTTAAGTGATTTCCTTCCATGATTCGAATATCATCGAACCATACTTTTCCTGTCAGTTCTTTATCAAGCATCGTATGCAGCTGGATTCGTTTAATCGCCCCTGCTGAAGCTGGGATGACAACTGCGCCGCGGTTCCAATCTTTCGTACCAAGCGGGAATGTAATGTAATAGCTTTTCCATGTTCCGCCTTCATGTTCTGCATAGACCCAAACAGAATATCCTTTGTTTGGCTGCGATATATCGCTATGTTTCACGTTTTCTGCTTTTGACATTGCGGTAACTGTAATGTCTTTTGCCTGACTTTGATTTAGCGCAATTTCTTGACGATAATGCAAGTCTGGACTTGGATCAGCTGGACCCTTACGTTCCATCACAAGCGCTGAATGTCCACCAAATCCTTCTCCGATATTATCCCTTGGTAAATTCAGCCATGTATGCCAACCTTCTAATTTCTCTTTATAGTACTCAAAACTTGGATTTGGTACTGGGTTAAAAGAAGATGAAATTGGCCCTTCTTCTAATTGGAAATTATCAAACCAAGCTGTCCCTTTTCCTTCCGCGCTTTCATGAGCTGTGAAAACTTCGATGATTAATTGACGCGTTTTATCAGAAGTGACAATTGGTACTTGTCGTTTTGTCCAATCGGTTGTACCGCTAACTTTACTATGATTATTCGAAATGGTTCCTACATGATTTCCATGTTCATCTAGCTGAATAACATAGAAATGTGCACCCGCCTTTTCTAAACCACTTGTTTTGATCCATCCGCTTAAAATATATGGTTTATTTGGCTCAACATCTACTTTTTGGCTGGCAATCGTTGCACCCCAGCTGTCATTGATACCTTTTGTATCCATGCGCAGAGAAGACGTTTGTCCTAACTCTGGTGCACGAACGTTACGATCGATTTCATTTTTCCCGCCATCATTCCATCCGCGTAGCTCCCAATGATCGCCCCCCGCTTCAAAGCCAGGGTTTCGCATCAAGTTGCCGCCCGGCGCTAGTTCTAAACTGCCGCGAATTGGATTTCCGTAAGAGTCATACTGCGTCACAGATGATGTTTGCGCCTTATAATCTGTTTCCGAAACAGCATTGGCACCGTTATATGTCACAGACGCTGTTTTATTCTCTGTATCTGTTACTTTCGTTACATCATTATTTTGGTTATATTCGTACTTCTCTGTTCCAATTGCGTCTGTCGCCGATGTTACGTTTCCTTTCCCATCATACGTATAACTTTCGGAAACGCGTTTTCCTTGGTCTTTTGGATCTGTCTTTTTCGTTAAATTGTTTGTTTCATATTCATACGTTGTCGTTAGCTTTAATCCGTCTGCATCTACAATTGTTTTTGCTGGGTTCCCCGCAAGATTGTAGTGATGAATATCTTTCACATTTTTGGGATCAATAACGGTCACTTCTCTTGCTTCACTGTTATAAGAGAGTTTCGTTTCTTTTCCTAATGCGTCCTTTACACTAACGAGTCGATTGTTATCATATGTGTATGTTGTTTTGTACGGTTTTTGCTCTGTATGCTTTGGATCATATGTGTAACGTAGTTTCCCATTTTCATAGCCGTAGCGATATTGTTTTCCTCTCGGTGTTGTTACACCTACGAGTTGGCCATCTTTATACGTATACGTAACGGTACGATTTTCAGGACCAACAAGCTTTGTTAATAATCCGTCTGTATACTGTAAAGATACTTTACGATTTGAAGCGTTTGTAATTTCGACAACCCGGCCATTTTCATAACGATACGTCAGCGTATTGCCATGTTCGTCTTTTACCTTTGTTAAACGACCTTGTTTATCGTATTCGGATACCGTTTGATCTTTATCAGTAACCGTATAGCCGCTGTCTGTTTTCTTGATTTCTAAAAAGACACCTGGAGGCGCTTTGTAAGAGTTGTCTCCCGTTTTTTCAAAACGATCGACTGCGCGATCTTCATGAATGAAGTGTACATCTCCATTTGGCTGCTCTTGTACTTTTTCATCAAACGAACTCGTCCAGCCTTTTCCTAATGCACCTTGTTCTGTGCTGTTACTATTGTATACGCGGTCAATACGTAAATCAGGACCGCGGCCTGATAACGTAAAGTCCGATTCATCCATGACAAAGTTCCCGTTTGTCGCATTTACTTTACCGCCAATCACATCAACAGAAGCCATATAATCTTTTAAGCCGAAAATATCTGTTGGTTCTGTCATTTTAATGCCGTAGTCCGGGGAATACGTACTTTCTGTATGCCCGATATTGCTGTAGGCCTGAATATGAACCCAATACTTATCGCTTCTAAAATCACCTGCATTTTCATATAGCTTAGAAGGATTTAACGCGAGTTCTTCTCCCTTTCCATCTGTATGGAACTGGTAGCGACCATTTTTTAATTCATCTGCCGTTGGATAGATTTTCTTTCCTTGCGTAGACCATTTCGTCACATTACCAACATCAAATACATCGTGACTCTTTCCATTATAAAAAATAACGCGATAGCCTGTAGCACCAGGAATTTGATCCCAGTTCAGCTCAATATATCCCGATTGAGAACCAGTCAAATTCGTAAAGGCGTGCGATTTCGGCTGCTTTGGTGCTTCTAGCGGCACAAATACCTTTTCTTCATCTGATTCTGGACTCATTTCATCATGAGGATACTCCGCTACAACTTTTACTTTGTATGCATGTTTGTCGTTGCTTTGTTCTTTCGACCCATTATTTTGATAAAACTGTGAAGGACTTGTTGAAAATTCTCCGCCTAATCCATCAAAGTGAAGTTCATTTCGCCCGCGGCTTATATCCTCTTTACTCGGCCAGATGTTTTTATCCTTCGTTGACCAAGACGTCGTATTTCCAACTTGATAATAGTTGTAATCTGTCCCATCAAAAATCCCTACTCGGTACCCAGTTGCACCTGGTACTGCATCCCAGTTCACATTGATATGTCCTGTTCCGCTTCCAATGCCATTTGAATAAGCTGATAAACGTGGTTTATTCGGCTTTGGATAGGAATACGTAATTTCTAAATGCGGCGCTGTGTCTCCTCCGTTATAAGCTGCAATAAATTTCTTCCAATGCGTTTGCCCTCGCCCATTCGGATGCAGCTTAAATCCATAGTTCGGTCTCTCACCGCTTAGCCACGCTTTCACTGTGTTTGTGACATTAAACTCTGCCCATTGATTTCGGCTAACATTCGTAACTGCGATTTCTTCAGACCACGGTTTTGTTTCCCAGTTCATCGTAATATAATCCCAGTCACCTTTGACTTCATCTAACCATACTTCATTCGGGTTATTTCCGTAATAATGCCACGACGCATAGGCATAAAACTTTGCATCATGTACAATTGCACCGTTCAAGCTAGAAAGTTCGGGCTTCGTATAGGCAAAATTATAACCAGTACGATTATCAAAATGGCCAACTTTTAACGTATGCGCTTTCTGCCCTTCATCCCAAAGTACCCACCTTGAATAATTGTTCTTTGGATGTGCACTCGATACGTAAGCTTCTTGAAAACTCCTCATCGTAATAGAAGGGTCAACATAAACTGGATATTTTCGCTCAGGAGCTTGCAGCCACTTCGGATCTGCCGTAACGGTTACATTGTAAGTATTGTTTTCTTGTTTCTCTAACGTATACTTTACATCTTCTGAAATCGGTGCTTCATTCGATTCAGGATGTATATTGGAATCTGTCATAAACGGTTTTGGCAATGTAAACACTGTTTTTTGCTTATCATCCACCATCAAAATAGAACCGTCTTCTTCTAACTTCGGTGTCAATGTGGTTTGTAATTGGAAGGTAAAAATATGATGTCCTGTATATTCATTCAGAACAATATCTTCTTTTACTTTGTCATTAAACGTAATCGTACGTAAATCGATCTTTGGAAAAATATTTTTATACCAAATCTCATTTTTTTCATAAGTAGCTGCAACTTGAGATGGTTGGAGCCCTTCTTTCTCACCCTTGGCTCCTGTTAACTTATAAGTAACCTTGTGACCATCTACTTCAAAGGCCGCGTATTCTTTCTTTTCTAGCTTTTTTTGAAATGTCGGTTTTAACTTTGTAGTTTTTGTCGCAATTGTTTTTGAGGATTTTTCAACAAGCTCTGTCTGAATTTCTTCTAGCTTCCCATCTTTTTTTATGTGTATGGGCTCTGTGTAGACTTTCTTTGTATACGTTCCATTCTTATTATCAAACACCTTTTCGTGTTCGGTTCGTTCTTCTACTACTTCAGTAGGTTTTCCATCTGATGTTTGCTTCTGTTCAGCCTTTTTCTTTGTTTGTTTAGTAGAAGGAACTTTGTTCTCTTGCGCTGGTTTGCCATTGTTCATCGTTTCCGCAATTGCCTCTATCGGAATAGAAGACACAATTAACGCCATCACGATGAGCTGGATTACATACCGGTACCATCGCCTTTTTCTTTTTTCCCTTTTCATACATTCACCTCGCCAAAATTTTTAATATTACAAAACCAATGTAAAAAAAGTAGAAAATAAAGGCAATATATTTTAGAAAATTTGCAATTTAAACCAATTAAAACGCACAAATTTCTGACATTTTTCGATAAACCTTTTTATTTTAAAGTAATTTTGGTAAAATTATTAAACATTTACATTTTATTTCACAAACTAAAATATCAATTTAGTTTAAAGCTTTGTTCCATATAAAAAAAGGAGATGACTTCTGTCAGCTCCTTTTAGTGTTTCCAATATCGTGTCAAAACGCCGATATATCAATGCTCTCGCTTATACCAAGCCTGCATCTTCTCCGCATCTTCCATACGCACATGTTCTAGCGTATGACCTGCCGAGGCATTATGGAATTCATATGTACAAAGTGCATCTTTTTTCTGGAAGTATGATTGACTTTTCTTTAAAGATTGAATGTGTCTTCTTTTCACAAAAACTGTATATTTTGCGATTTTTCGATAGGACATTGTTAGTTGATCGTCATCAATTCGATATCCGCCTGCTTTGTACTGCGTATAGCCAAGCCAGATAGACACCAGGAAAAGTGGTAATAATAGCGCGAGTAAAAAGTATTTGTGAAAATATATACTCGAACCAATAATTGGTACTGCTACAATACAAGCGAAAATAAAATTATCTAACATGTGACGTCTCATTGCCGATTTTGGTAATCTTGTCATCTCACTGTTTATATCATATGGTAATTGTAAATATTGCAACATCTCTCGCACTTTTTTCTTTTTCATAAGCGGATGGATTGTTACATCTGTTTGTCCTTCTTCAAACTTTTGAATAGCTTCTACATGAACAGAGCAATATCCAAATGGTTTGCGAAGGATCCCTTCTTTCATTTTAATCCCGTGAATACGATGCGTTTTCAAGACAAGCTCTTTTCTTTCTAGTAAGCCTTGTGAAATGCGAACTTCATCTCCTTTACGTGAAATGGTAAAATTCGCATACTGCAACGCATATTGAATCGTTGAAACAATCCAAGATAATAAAAGTAAAGCAACAAGCATATACGCCCAGCCAGCTATATCACTTTTCGATACATACGTTTCCACATAATGCTCAATTTTCTTCACAATATGATTCGGCATAATATCGCGAATTTTATCTGCTAAAACGAAAAGAATGGAAAATAAAAGGCCAAATTTCCCGGACGTAATACTTGCCAGCAAAATTTCTTTCCACGTTAATGTATATGCGACTGCGGTATGTTCTTTCTTTTCAATCGTAGTAACTTCTAATTCAGGTTCATCCTTCACATCGCTATTTTTATTTAACATGGCAATTAAACTTTTTGCTTCTTCTTGGGTAATTCCTACTAACTGTACTTCCGCTTCGCCAACTCCGCCAGCTGTTTCAATCTTTAGCTTTGTGAGACCTAATATTTGATATAAAACATTTGAGCTCGTATTAATGGTTTGGACACGGTCTTTGTTTAAAAAGCTTTCTTTCTTTGTGAAAAGACCTTCTTTAATATGCAATACATTATTTTCAACCCAGTACATTTTGTAATACCACGAAATGAAGTTAAAAATAATTCCTGCCCCTATAAACAGAAGCGGGATCAAATACCAAAAGGGAAATGTCCCATCTTTCACAACCAAAACAAAAAATACTGGTAAAATACTACTTAGCTTTACCTCAAACAAAATGGTAATCGGATGCTGACGCTTATACATCCTCATCACTCACCTTTGCCAGTTCTGCAATTTGACGCTTTAACCTCTCAGCTTCACGCATCGTCAATCCTGGAAGACTATGCGCTGTTGCCGCTGTTGCAATTTTCAACTCAGCTAAATCAAACTTACGCATAATAGGCCCTTGTTCAATTGTAATATGCTGAATACGAATCATTGGGATAAGTACTCGCTCTACTGTAAACATTCCTTTTTGAATTTCCATTTCTTCTTCGTTTAACTCATAACTATAGTAGCGCTGACGTAAACTTGGAAATACAAGATAACTGAGCGGTGCATACATAAGAAGCCCAAGTACAAGAACGCCAAATATCCAGCCTGTCCAATCAAATTTAATCATAAGTATAAAATAAGCAATTGTAATAATAAGGCCGATTCCCGATGTAATGAGTGAGCTAATTTGCCATACTCTTACCATCTTTGGATTAATTTCATTTTCTAATGGTTGCATTTTTTCACCTCTACTTTTTAGTCTAGTACGGCTTTTTCTATAACACTATAATCATATTAAAAACATAATTGGAAAACAAGATATATAAAGGGGAAGTTTTCCTCTTGAGGTGTACCATTCAGACGCTCTACATATTAGTAAAATCCTTTTTTATATACAGCTTATATCTTATCAGAGGCATTCTTCAAAATTGTGAAAATAACACTTAGCTTAACTCCATTATTTTAGTAATCTAATAACTTTAAAGAGTAGTAACATCATCAAAATGCGAAATTGGAATGTTCGTAAGTGATCTTACAACTACTCCAGCTGGTAATGGCCACACAGTTTTAAGTGGACATAGAGATACAGTATTTATTGAACTTGGTGAGTTAAAAGAAAACGATACACTAATTGTGGAATATGACAACAAAACATATACGTACCAAATCACTCGTCATTGGGTTACAGATGCAGAAGATCGCACTGTTATTGTAGAAAAGGATGAACCAATTTTAACGTTAACAACATGTTATCCGTTTGACTATATTGGAGATGCTCCGAACAGATATATCATTGAAGCAAAGCTGACTTCAACCACTTAGACATTCGAAAGGGTGTCTTTTTTTGTTAAGTTCTTAATCTTTAATGCTAGATTTTTATCAGTCACAAAAAAAAGCACCTGTCCTCTATTTCTATCATATTTTTTGTAGGATTTTCTCCTTTTTTGTCGAATTTGTTTCATATAAGGAGGGAGCACTATATGTTCATCAAAGATTTTTTCATTAACCTTTTTATTTTTGCTTTCCTAGTTAGTTCAGTTATATTCATCCAAGTGTTTGTCATTAAATCCAACCAGTTCATTGAAAAAATATATGGGGCAATCATTGCTGTTATTTTAATGACCTTTTCTTTTAAATACATGGGGTTTTACTATGACCTTCGCGCTGTTCCTCTCATTTTATCATTTGTTTACTTTGGGCGTACTGCCGGTTGGATTACGTTACTTAGTATTTTTATCATGCGTGTTATTTATATGGATGGATATTGTGCACCATATATCGTCGCATTATTGGGAATAGGTATTATATTTACCATTTTTAGAACATATTTCAAAAACTTACATCCGTTTAAGGCTAGCTTTCTTTATCTAATTTGTTATATGGCTATGATTCGATTGGTAGGCGAAATCTTCATTCCGACTGTAATATATAAAATGCTTTACATTCAAAACTTATTATTTACAAGTATGGGCCTGTTAAGCGGACTTTTTCTGATGGAAGCTTATCAAAAGTTATATTCCTTAACACAAGAATCATTTAAAACAAATCAAAAATTAAAAGGATCAAAGCAAGAGCTGAAAGATACTGTTCATGAACTGCAAGGCGGAATTTTTAAATTTATTAAAGTAGATACACACTTTATACATACGATGTGTGATGGACAATTTTATTATCAAAACGGGTTTTATTCTGAACAAGTGGTAGGAAAGAGTTTACGTACTATCGATCCTTCCATTATCCCTCCCCATCTCGTTCCTCAATTACTGAAGTATTATGTACAAGCATGGGAAGGGAATGAAGTTATCTTTGAAGTTCCTTGGCCTGATTATGAAACCATTGCACTAATCGCACTTAGGCCCATTAAACGAAATGGAAAAGTAATTGAAGTTGTCGGTTCTGCAATTGATATTACAGAGAGAAAAAAAGTAGAAGATGAATTAAAAACGACGAAAGAATTGCTGGAGTCATTTGTAGATAACAACAGAGATGCGATTGTTATCATAGATCGAGAAGGACTTATTTTACAAGCGAATAAAGCTTATGAAACGATATTTGATTGGCCAATACAAGAAGCAATCGGTGAGAAAATTCCTTGTGTGCCCGATTTCTTAATGGATGAATCGGTAGAAATCATTCGAAATATTCTGTCTGGAAAATCCGCAATCACTCGATTAGAGACCGTGAGACAACGAAGAAACGGAGATTTAATTGATATAAGTATGACGATTTCACCCGTTCTAGATGTAAGAGGGAATATAATGGCTCTCTCTGCAATATGTAGAGACATTTCTGAACGAAAACAAGCAGAAAAAGAACGACAACAATTATATCAACAATTACAAGAAAGTGAATTGAAATATCGTGCACTATTTGAACAAGCAGCGGATGCGATATACGTCGTAGAATTGGATAAAAATCGAATTCCTACTCGATTCATTGAAGTAAACACAATTGGGTGTGAAAGGTTTAATCTAAGTAGAGATGAAATGCTTAGTTTGCCATTTTTTAATCTTGCTTCTACGGATACTCCCCTTTTAAGAAGACTGATGGAAAAAATTAAAGAAGGGGAAGATTCTTTTACTTTACAAGATGAATATGTTTTTCCTACAGGAAAGAAAATAGTGACAGAGTTTAGTATTCGTGTATTCAAATTGAATGGAAAAGAAGTTTTCTTAAGTACTTCTCGAGATATTACTGAACGAATTAAGACAGAAGAATTATTAAGAAAATCTGAAAAGCTTGCTGTTGTAGGCCAATTAGCTGCAGCAATCGCTCATGAAATTAAAAATCCTTTAACGGCAATGAAAGGATTTATGCAATTATTAAAAACAATGGAAAATGAAAAAAATCACCACTATATAAATATTGTATCATCAGAAATTGATCGAATTGAAAGCATTACGAATGAATTTATGGCCATCGCCAAACCGCAGGCAGTAAAAATCCAGCCGAATGATATAAATTTGTTAATGAATCAAGTTGTCATGCTTTTAGAACCTCAAGCACTCATGAATAATGTACAAATTAAGACAGAAGTTATGTCTAATATTCCATTGATACATTGTGAAGGAAATCAATTAAAACAAGTATTCATTAATATCTTAAAAAATGCCATTGAATCGATGCCAACGGGAGGAGAAATTGTCATTCAAATTGACCAGGCTGATCATAATCAAATCAACATTCGCTTTATGGATCAAGGATGCGGGATTCCGCAAGAACGTATGCCATACCTTGGAGAACCTTTTTATAGCATTAAAGAAGATGGGATTGGTTTGGGACTAATGATTTGTTACAAAATTATTGAAATGCATCAAGGTAAGATATGGATTGAAAGTGAAGTGAATGAAGGAACAACGATCGATGTTACTCTTCCTATTTGTAAATGAGAAAACGTATGTATGTAAATCCAAATTAAAAATCTCTTTCTTTTTAAGGAGGACGAGAGCATCTGGCCGTGCATAGGAGCGGGCAGGGCTCTTTTTTGCCACATGCCATGTTTGAAGCAATGATGTATTCTGCATAGCAGCTCCTTCTTATATGTTCACTGATGATATATCGGCGATTTTCACAATATATCGACCGCTTTTTAAAATATATCAGCGCTTTTTGCAATATATCGGCGCTTCGACACGAAATAAAGATTCCTCGACGAGGTTCGACACGTCAAATACACAAAAAGGAGCTGACTAGTCCTTTTTCGAGTCAGCTCCTTTCTATTACATCATACCTTCCCGCTGCAATAACCGCAGCCGATAGCAATTCATCGTCACTTCCCCAAGCCGTTGCAGCAGCTGGTAATTCGCATACGCTCCCACCGGTGCACCGATGATAGGAACGAGTTGTAGCATTTTGGCTAAGTCAATATAATCGCGGTATTCTTGCTGGAATTTCTCCCAGTCGATGTGATTTTCTTTATTTGTATCCCACGTCTCAATGGCCTTCCATACTTCTTTCCGGTGATCATCGCTTGAGAACGCAAGCTGAAATACGTGAAGAATAAATAAGCGCTCTTCTTGTTTACTCGTATCATAGCCGTATAATGTTGCCGCATCAAATAAAAATTTAATTTTAATGCTGATTAGCAACGGGAAGTCAGCAAGTCCGAGTAAAAAACCACCTGCTCCTGTCCCGGCTCCTTCTGCCGCTGCAATCTTTTTATACTCATCGATTTTCTTTAACACTTCTTCATCTCTTCTTTGCAATGACCAATCTGTTTCTTTTAGCCTCGGTTTGATGAAATTCGAACCAATGCTAATACCTTGCACCATCTTTTTAATTGTTTCTGTAAGGATCTTTTGCACTTTTTCTGGAATGAGTTGCTGCATTTTCGTTTGGACTGTTTTAGAGAAACGTGTCATTGCAGACGAATTTTTGATAATCTTTCGTTTCCACTGCTGTAATTCTAAGATGACTTTTTGTTCATATTCAGTCATTCTTTTCTCCCTTTCCCTATACGCAGGATAAAGTGAAACTTCCATCAGCGCCACTGATGGAAATTCTTCCCGATTAAGCTTTTACGAGCAGTTATCCCCCACCTATTTTCTTCACTTCTCCCTCAATCTTGATCTTACTGCCCGTTAATGCGGGATTATTTTTTTAAACGCTTCGCTCCGTATTGATAAACAAACAATACACTAAATACCGTATTGATTAGAAAAACAAGCCCTGTCATCATCATATCTTTCGTTGCAAACGCAAAGAGCACAGTGAAAATGACACCGCCTACGCACAGCAACGTACATAATAACGTCAGAAAATCTTTCATTTTCGCTTCTTCTGGAATTGGGTATAAATCAAGCCATAATTTCAGACGATGATGCTTCCATAAACTTAACAGCTGATAACCGATTAAATATAAAAATACAGCACCAACAAGAAGTCGAACGTAAAGAAACGGTGCAAAATATAAAATGATACCGCCAATTATCAGTAAACGGACATACAATCCGAAGTAATTTCCTGAGCGTAAAAACGTGCGCAAGAATAAGAATAAATAGGTTCTTTTATCGGGTACAATTTGCAGTACAAAATCAAGCCATTTGCGGCGAGCTACCCGTTCTTTTAATGCCGGTACATCAACAAACATATTGGCAATGCGGTAGAGCAGCATCATTTTCTTTCCTTCTTCAGCAATTAAATATTCCCAGTTCAATGGTTTTCCTTTTACTTTTTGCTGCAAAAATACGAGATAAATGACCATCGCAAAGACGATAGCTCCTGTATACAAAGCAGAAGCGCGCTCGATAAGGAAATAAACAAAGAAAAAGTTAATCATAAAGCGAACAAGCCAGTCTGTAAGATGAATACGGTCATCTGTCATATAAGACTTTTCCCATGTCACAAATAAATTCCAGCCTTTACTTATTACAATCGCAAGTACAATGATTATGTATGTCTGCCCTGATTGTTTCATTTGCTGGAAATAGAGCGGCGCAAGCGCTGCACTTACCATCGCTACAATATATAACTGGATCATAAACGTAAATTGAAATGCTTTTCCGAAATATGCTTTTAATTTTTCTTCTACTGGAAGTAAATATACAAGATCTGCTTCTTTTAATAACGTTTGAACCGATCCTGCCGTTAAGACAAGTCCTAACAGCACCGCCATCACAAATGCCGTCGGAAATACAGGTGTTAATGTTTGCAGCCATTGCTGGTAATAATATGCGCCGGCACCGATGATAAACACAAAAATAAATTTCAAATGATCATTAAATACATATTTACCGTATGTACGTGTTTCCTTTAAAAAATGACGAAACCTTTCTTTCCATAACCCTTTACTATTCATCAGCATCTTCTTCCTTCGTCAGTGCTATGTAAATATCATCAAGCGTTGCTTCTGGCATGTTAAACTCACTTTGCAGCTGCTTGAGAGTGCCCTGCGCCCGTATTTCACCTTGATGCAAAATAATGAAGGAATCACAATAACGCTCTGCTGTTGCTAAAATATGTGTACTCATTAAAATGCCCGCACCGCTTTTTTTCATTTGATCCATCATTTGGAGCAATGATTGAATCGCTAGCGGATCTAGTCCAACAAATGGTTCATCCACAATATATAAAGATGGCTCAACTAAAAACGCGCTCATAATCATTACTTTTTGTTTCATCCCTTTTGAGAAATGAGATGGAAACCACTTCAAACGGTTTTTCATTCGAAATTCCTTTAACAGCTTGTCTACGCGCATATCATACTCTTTCTCATCAATGCCATACGCCATTGCCGTTAACTTTAAATGTTCTTCTAACGTTAGCTCCTCATAGAGCACAGGTGTTTCTGGAATAAATGAGAAACTAGAGCGATATGCTGTCATATCATCTTTTAACGCCTTACCGTTAATCGTAATTTGACCTTGTTTCGGCTCCATTAATCCGATAATATGTTTAATCGTTGTACTTTTTCCGGCACCATTTAAACCGATTAAACCAACAAGCTCTCCTTTCTTAACAGAGAATGAAATATTTTGTAATACAGGCCGCTTTGTATATCCGCCTGTGACATTTTCCACGCGTAATAATTGTTCCATATGACACCACTTTCTTCATTTATGTATATGTAATCATCTTACCAAAAAAATAAAGCTTCTACATAGTACAGACCTACGATAAAAAGAAAAAATTTCCTCTGCATATCTTTTAAAAAAGCGGACATCATAATTAGTGAGGAAGGAACACATTGAAAAAGCAACCACAAAAGTGATGAACACAGCCTAGCGAACTCATCATGAAATGGGGTGTCTATAATGGACAAAGGTGATTTACACGGGGCCATATAAGTTGTTTCATTTTAGAAACGGGGTGTCTCGAGGAGAGTATATACTGTTTTATAAAATAAACAATTCATTTCCGAAGGATTGCAACATCATTTCATTGTAAATGGGGTGTCCACGGCAGAATATATGTCGAGTTACCGCGCATTTCCTAAATAAATGGGGTGTCTCCGAAAGGTAGATTAAACGAAAATGCTTTTTCAAACCTTCTTCAGAAGGCAGGAAGCTCACCAGCTTCCTGCTTTTCGTGTTTTTTCTATTATGTAATTATGTTAAAATACGGCTAAGACTACTGAAAGGATGAGGAATATGAATCATACAACAGATAATTGTATTTTTTGTAAAATTATTGAAGGGCAAATCCCTTGCGCAAAAGTATATGAAGATGAACATGTACTCGCTTTTCTTGATATTAGCCAAGTTACAAAAGGACATACACTCGTAATTCCAAAAGTACATAAACAAGATGTATTTGCATTAACACCAGAAATTGCTGCACACATTTTCTCTGTCGTTCCAAAAATTTCAAATGCGATTAAAGCTGAATATAATCCAATTGGCTTCAATTTATTAAATAATAACGGAGAAAAAGCAGGACAAACTGTCTTTCACTTCCATCTTCATTTAATCCCACGCTACGGCGAAAAAGACGGTTTTGGTGCTGTATGGAAGTCTCACCAAAGCGATTACACACTGGAAGAATTGCAAAACATCGCAAACACAATTGCAACTAGCGTAAAGTAATCCTTTTATTAAAACAATATGTACAATAAAATTGTACATATCATACATACCCCGCCAATAAATGAAAATCTAGCAACTTGCTGCTTTACTAAAAGTATTGGCGGGTATGATCTTTTCTGTTTTAAAATAAAAAATAACTGCATTGCACGTACAAGAAAGAAAAGACTGACAATAAAACAAATGCTTGTAATCCATTTCACTTTTCTCCCCCCTTGTCATATGCATATGCACAGTTTTACACATCATGAGTATAACAATGTTGTAAAGATTCCATCTATGACGGAAATTTTTACAAATTAAGGAGGCCTTTTTCATGTCAAAATCAAAATCCTTTCTAACTGGCATCATTTGCGGCGGAGCTGTCGCTGGACTTGCTGTGCTCTTCTCTACTCCTTCATCTGGAAAAGATATGCGCAGTAAGTTAAAAGAAAAAGGAAACGATCTAAAGAAAACATTAGCTGATATTACAGCAGACACAAAATTACTAAGACGACAAATTGCTGAAACAGCTTCTGAAGGAAAAGAAGTCATTCAAGAATTAAAAGATGATATGCACGAAACAATCTCCACATGGAGACAAGATATTTCTCAAAATAAGCGCCACATTGAACTAGAAATTGAAAACATTCAAAAGTCAATTGAAAAGTTACAACAAACAGTTCCTAACAAAGCTTAATTTTTCGTACTATAACAAATATTTTTGATTCATACCGTCTCTTCTACGGCACATGATATTCATGTGCCGTTTTTTTTATAAAATCCTCCCACTTCTCTTTCTACATCCAAATCAGAATAAAATTCCGTCAATCTTTGGCCTGTCCTACAAGGAAATGGTTTTATAATCACTCGAAATTTGTATAGTTTTGTCATTTTAACGAAAAATTTTCACAATTCTAACAAAAACACTTTATTAATTTTTATTTTACTGGCATAATAGATAGTAATGAATAAGAATTGTATAAAGTAGGTGAATTGATGAAAAACAGTGAAAAAAGTTATTCGATAAAAGAAGCAATGATTTTCAGCCAACGCATGGCTCAATTATCAAAAGCATTATGGAAGTGTGTAGAAAAAGATTGGCAACAGTGGATTAAACCATACGATTTAAATATTAATGAGCATCATATTTTATGGATTGCGTATCACTTAAAAGGGGCTTCTATTTCAGAAATTGCAAAATTCGGTGTCATGCACGTATCCACGGCTTTTAACTTCTCTAAAAAACTAGAAGAACGCGGTCTACTTATATTTTCAAAAAAAGAAGATGACAAACGAAATACGTATATTGAAATTACCGAAAAGGGAGAAGAATTGCTGTTGCAATTAATGGAAGAATATGACCCTGAAAGTAATTCAGTTTTTAACGGCGCTTTAGCGCTTCGCAACTTCTACGGTAAATTCCCAGAAAACATCGAATTAATTGCCATTTTACGAAATGTTTATGGGCAAGATTTTATCGACATTTTCGAGAAATCACTAGATAATATCGAGGAAAGTTTTATAGAACATGATGAAAGGCTTGTTAAAAAAGGCTAATTCATTATCTTTTCGCCATCATACGTAAAAATTCTTGCATCAATGGTTGAAATAACCCTTGGCGTTCGAGCGCTTCTGCCGTCTCTTTTCCTTCGAGGCTTCGTGGAAGCGCTCTTTCAAATTTATGTAACAGCTCATCAAATAAAAGCAAACCTTCTTGCTTTTCCATTATGTATTGCTCATTCATTTGTTCACAAAGAACTAATAAACGTTCTACGTCACGTTTCATCACTTTCTTCTTTATAATTAAAGAATAAAATGGACACTTTTGTTCATCTATCATATTAAAAAGAAGCGATACATAATATTCTGCTTGTTCTAAGCGTTTCACAACGTCCACTTTCTTCCCTCTCTTTCTTTATAAATCACTTTGATTTTCCACATCTTTGTCTAGCTTCTGCTATGTAGAGAAAAACATGACCGCGACTTGCTTTCTCCCTTTGTTTTATTCCTTGCATGTGGCAGGAAAAGGCACTGACCGTTTCTATGCATGGCTTGATGCTCTCGCCCATCTAAAAAGAAATGGGTTTTATCTCAGGTTTTTAATTTGGATTTATACATAATCCAAATTCCTCTATTTCAGAATTTTATAACACGAACAAATTATCGTATGATACAATAAGAGTATATGTATTTTGGCCAAAGGAGGACTCTCCTCGTGACAATTATAATTTCATTTATTGCTTTTGCAATTATCGTTCTAACTTATACAAACCTTATGACACACACACTTTGTCAACAAAAACAAATGTCCGATCAACGTCAAAAGAGTGTCTTTCGATTCATCAATGTATGTATTACCATTCTATTAATTTCTAGTTATATAGAAATTATATTTCATGCAAAGTGAGGAAGGAAACCCCTTCCTCACTTTTTTTCCTCTATAAATAAATTATACCTACTATTACTAATAAAATAAACAACACAAGCCACAAAATTAATTGTTTATTCATTATATATTCAACCTCCTCACTTCTCTATGTATGCATATAAGCCCAAAATGGTGACATAACTGAATCTGACAATCCTCACAAGCAAATGGGGAATTTTTCTTTATCAATAGGAAAACGCATCGAAATATGTTATATTAAATTTTGTACATATTGCTTATACTATCCATTAGTAGGGGCTTACTGCCCGTTCATACGGGATTTAAAAATACATAATAGTAGGAGTGTTTATTTCATGAAGAAAGCAATGCTTGCCCTAGCTGTAACAAGTGTATTCACATTGTCAGCATGTGGCACTTCTGACAAAGTTGTAACATCAAAAGCTGGGGACGTAACAAAAGATGAGTTTTACAATGCAATGAAACAACAAGGTGGTAAAAAAGTTTTACATAGCCTAGTATTGGAAAAGGTATTCATTAAAAACTACCCAGTAAAAGATGATGCCGTTAATAAAGAATTTGACACATATAAAAAGCAATACGGCGATCAATTTGCTTCTTTATTAACACAAAGCGGCATGTCTGAAAAACAATTAAAAGAAACCATTCGTGGTCAGCTTGCAATGAAAGAAGCTGTGAAGAAAAGCATCACAGATAAAGAAGTAAAAGACAATTATAAACCTGAAATTAAAGCAAGCCACATTCTTGTAAAAGATGAAGCAACTGCGAAAAAGGTAAAAGATGAACTAGCACAAGGTAAATCTTTCGAAGACTTAGCAAAACAATACTCTGAAGATACAGGTTCAAAAGAAAAAGGCGGCGACTTAGGATACTTCGGAGCAGGTAAAATGGTTAAAGAATTTGAAGATGCTGCATATAAACTGAAAAAAGACGAAGTAAGTGATCCTGTAAAATCACAATTCGGTTACCATATCATCAAAGTAACTGACATTAAAGAATTAAAACCACTTGATCAAGAAAAAGACCGTATTAAAAACGATCTTGTTGACAAAAAATCGCAAGATGCTCAATTTATGACCGATCTTATTAGTAAAGAAATCAAAAAAGCAGATGTGAAAATCGAAGATAAAGACTTAAAAGATATTTTCGATGCTCCAAAAGCAGACAGCGCACCTAAGAAATAATGAAAAAGCTCGGCAATTGCCGGGCTTTTTTGTTTTAGGATAGAATCAAAACAAGATAAAGTGAAACTTTAATCAGTGGGGGTTTTCTTCATCCCCCACTGATTATCAGCCCTCACCAATCGGGCTTTTACGGGCAGTTTATCTCCCACCTAACTTCTTAAGAAAAGCGGAAGTGGCTCGTTCAGAATGTGAGGGGGATGGAGCTTCTGACGTAGAGGTGTTTTTTACCTCGCAGGAAGAAGCGAAGCCACCGAACATTCTAGCCACTGAAGCTAGACATTGCTTTCGCTGAATTTTGAGGTGGGAGTATTACTGCCCAAGAATAGCGGGATAAAGAAAATCACACTAGAACATACATCGCTCATACCACTTATGGAAAGTTTAGATTATTTCTTTGCATGCCCAAGCGTCAATCTCAACTTTAAAGGAAGGCGCAGCTAATGCGACTACATACATCATTGTCGTACAAGGAAGGTGACCATCAAGAAAATCATTTATTACTTTCTTTCTTCGCTCAGAGTCAATTTTCTCAACAAAATAAAAAACTAGCTTTGTCAAATCTTGAACACTCATGTTAGCAGATTCAAGATTTTTTCGGATGTTCTCTAGTGCTAACTTCAATTGTTCTACTGGATCCTCAGGTACCGTTCCATCTACTTCCATACCTAATTGCCCAGATAACGTTAACCATTTATTGGGCCCAGTAACTTCAATTTGATGCACATAAGGGGCTACTGGTGGATGAATTTCTTCCGGGTTTCTAGAGATTTTCATATAATCAATCCTTTTCATTATATTTCCATCAAACTTTCTAATAAGAATATTATAATAAATCAGAAATAAAAACTCCATTTTAACTCATCCTTTTCAAAAAGAGCTGTTTTTTTGTTGATTAAACTTTATTCTAAAGCTACATCTGCAAAAACAACGTAATTTTTGTATTGCCTTTACAATTCTATACAAGGTAAAATTTGTAAAACATAACCTATTAGGAGGAAGGCAACGTGGTAAATGAAATAAAGAGTTTCCTGGACTATCCAATGGTACAAATTCCAAAGGGCGAAATAGAATTAAGAGACGACAGAATAAAAAGCAAATGGAAAGCTGAAATAAGACCGTTTCTTCTTGCCCGGTATCCTGTAACGATGGGTTTATACTATGCTATTACAAATCGATCTTCTTTTGACGGAGATTTAAGGCCGGTTGTAAATATTTCTTGGCACGATGCAATTTCCTTTTGTAACCTAATTTCCCAGAAAACTGGACTGAAAGAGTGTTATTCTATAAGCAAAGATGGCAACAACATTATTTGTGATTGGGAAGCAGACGGCTACCGACTTCCTACAGAAGCAGAGTGGCAATATGCATGTAAAGCTGGGACTACTGGTTATAGATACGGAGAGCTTGACCAAATTGCCTGGTATAATGAAAATTCAGGTGGCAAAACCCAAGAAGTAGGAAGAAAAGAACCGAATGCATGGGGGCTATATGATATGCTAGGGAATGTTTGGGAATGGTGCTGGGATTTATACGATGAACAAGTGTATGGCTCCTACCGAATTTTCCGAGGTGGTAGCTGGGCTGAAGAGGCCAGGGGTTGTGGGGCTTCCTGTCGTCGTCGCAGCCACCCAACCTTTCGCATAGACGACCTTGGATTTCGTCTTGCTCGGTCTATTTAACGTGACAATAAAGTTTGATAATCCGTCTTCACCTATCGTACGTTCATAAAAAAGCGTTTAAATACGATAAATTCTCCTGTAAAAAAGCTCGATGCTTTTCAATGCCCCTGCGTTTACACCAACCAATCGAATTAAACGCATCGGTAAAACGATAAAATGGCAAAACTTCTTGTAAATTAATAAGCGGCCGAATGGATTCATAGCCTCGCTGATAAGCCTCCATTGTTCCAGGATATTTCATAAAAATATCACGATTGATTTTTGTAAAATCCATTTCGGTTGCACCGATACGAACACTTTCAAAATCAATGATGCCGGCCACTTGGTTTTCACAAACTAAAATATTGCCTGGCCGAAAATCCATATGTATGAAACAAGGTCCATCTGGAGATGGGAGTAACTTTAGATGACGCTCAAAATGTTGTAATGATTGTTCAAATAAACGCGGTTCGATCACTTCCTTTACATCTTCTGCGAAGGAATAAAATTGCTTCTGAATAAACTCAGACCATTGATTATACACATTAGGAACGGCGCTGCTAAAATCCTGCTCATTTGGAATAATCGCATGCAGCTTGGCATGTTGTACTCCAATATCATAGGCTAGAGCTGCATCCACCCTCCCTGTAGCTGGCACACCGTTAATTGCAGATAACAACAGTGCCCCAGTAACATCCTCATTACCTTCCCAATAATCTAATACTTGTGGTACAGATAACTCATCACGCAATCGCTCAATCACTGTATACTCACGTTCTAGCTTTACCTTCGAATAAGGAATTTTTATATAAACCGTGCGCTGATCAACTAACTTAATTTTATAAACCGCCGAACTAAAAGACTGCGGAACATCCTCAATTTCTAATACATTTAAGGTAAATTTTCCAATTACTTGTTGCAACTTGTCCATTCATAAATCTCCTCCCATTCATTTGAAACCCACACATATACAACTTTCCCCTCTTACAAATCTGTAAGCTTTTTGTCACCTATATAAATAGTACTAACTATATGACAGTACTATAATTACTAACTATAAAGCAGTGATTTTTTTAAAAAAATCCCTACACATGGAGGTTTAAAATGAAAAAATATATTTTAGCTTTCCTACCATTTATACTAGGTGCCGCATGTTTCGTTAGCTTTCATACTACCGGATCTACAGTCACTTCAGATGGTAAGCTTGTAGAACCATTTTATTTACTACCAATGGGTTATACATTCATCGCTATTGGTATCATTAGTCTTGTTGCAAGTAAAATGAAGACTGTTAGGAAATAGGCAAAAAAGAGCTTTGGTAAAGCTCTTTTTTGTCTATTTCGTATTTAAGTATCATTACTCCATAAATTTTCTATACACACGCATAATTCGAACCGTTTCAAACCCTAACATTTTATACAGATTCTCTGCCTTACTATTCCCTTCTATATAACAAAGTTCAATAGAAGTAGCCCCTTCACTTAATGCTTTATTTATCCCAAACTGCGTAATTTTTTTGCCATACCCCTTCCCTTGATATGCCGGAGAAACCATAATATGATCTAAATGTCCATCTTGGACGGTAATTGCTCCTACAAGGTGTTCATTATATAAAGTGATATATATCGGTTTGTTCGATAACGCCTTTTTGTCTTTTTCACTTAGCGGGATTACATATGGCTTAAAATCATTTTTCACAGCTATGTCATAAAAACATACTGCCCTGCACTCAGCATATTGTTCGTAAAACTTATCTTCATAAGGAATGAATTCAATATCTACCTCTGGTTGAATCCCCCCCATATAACACATACTTGGGGATCCAAACCACTTTTTATACCCTAATCTTTCGTAAAAAGAAGCTGGATTCTCCTTATCCACTCTGACTTCTGTAACGAAAACACTCGGATTTTCACTTTCTATAAGCCGATGAATTTCTTGATGAAGTAACGTACCGATTCCTTTTCTTCTTTCTCTTGGATCAACGTACACTTGAATATCCCACTCTCTTTTCTCTTTATTCCTTATAATCACAAAAGCGAAGCCTTTTACTCCTAATTCATCCCACACTAAAAAGTGTTTCGTTTCCTTAAAAATAGTCATCATGTTATTCAAATTAGCATCTATTACTTCCATACTACTTATTTTTATAAGCTGCTCTAAATCTTCAAACTGACATTCCCTGATCATACACAATTCTCCTCTAATTGAAATTTTCGTCTTGCTCCCCAACATGGAAATATTCTCTAAAATTGTTTAAATCCCTACAAAAGACATGAAAATGCGTTCGTAACACCTGTCACTCCTGAACATAGGATCATAAGAAAAACGCATCAGATCAACGTCTAATGCGTTTTTTTTACATTTCCTCCACTACACTGCTATTTCCAAAACAACTCTTGCCCCGCCTAGTTTTTCTGAATGACTTAAGTAAATATTTCCACCGTGCTGCTTTGCAAAGTTTTTGGCAATATATAATCCGATTCCATGATGATGTTTTGAAGTTCTACTTTTATCTCCTCTATAAAACTGCTCTGTCGCTGCATTCATTTCTTCTTTTGTAAATCCTCTTCCTGCATCCTCGATAATGAACCTGACCTTACTATTACTAGTTTCAACTGAAAACAGCAAGTCACCACATACCGGAGAATATTCAATAGCATTCATCATCACATTCATAATCGCTCTTTTTAAAGCAACCTCATCACCATGAATATATTTCGGTATGTCCTCAACCTCTTTCATTACATGTAACTGTTTGTCCAAAGCACAAATTGCACTTTCTTCTATAATATTTTCAATAAAGTTTTGAAGTTCTATTTGCTGAAATTGAAGTGAAGTTCCTTCCTCACTTTTCGTAATGTCGAGCAATGATTGCATATACATCTCCATTTCAGCAACACTTTTCAAAATATGCCCGTTACATTTCTTTTGATCCGAATCCAGCATGAATTCGTTTAACAACTCGGCATTCCCTCTCAGTATCGTTAATGGCGTTTTGACATCATGCGCTAAAGCAGCAATCTGTTCTCTTCTATTCGTTTCCATCTCCCACTGTTTACGCAAGGAATCGTTCAGTTCATCTTTCATTTTTACTAAGGAATTTAATATGTCATTCACTTCTACTATTTTCGATTGCTCTACTTGAAAATCTAAATCTTCCTTTTGAATTTTATCGGTTACTTTTTTCAAAAGTAGCATTTCCTTTGACAATGATTTCCCAAAAGAACGAGATAGAAATAACACTTCTGCAACAAATAATAGGATAAAAGAGATAATCAAAGAAATGTCTGGGATTGGTAAGTACTTCTGCAAAACAGGATTTTTATAACTCGTATGCAATGTATATAAAACGACGCAAATATCTTTATTTCGCTTCATAACTGCATAGTAGTATCCTCCTCCGCCTATTTCGTTGTTCTGTACACTATCCCATATTTTCTTCGCATCATTTTTATGAATATTCCCTTGAATGATGTTTCCTGAAAAGTCATACACAACATATTTATATTGTTTTAAAATCCGATCATCGCCTTGTTCTGCTTTTACTATGGCGTCTCTTTGCGATTCAATTTGTTTCTCATAATAATTCGCGGGAAGAATCACTCCTGTGTTAACGCCAATACTGAACAAGCTCATATGAATAGCAACTAAAGCAATCGTCCCTATTGAAAATGCGAAAATATACCGTATAAAAATTTTGCGGAGATTGATTTGTTTTTTTACTTTTTCCATTTATATCCGATTCCCCACACTGTTTCGATTGGATTCATCCCATACTTAGATAATTTATAGCGCACATTTTTAATATGCTCCACAATGACTTGATTGTCACTATCACCATCATATCCAAAAACATTTTCATAGATTTTTTCTCTTGAAAAGACTTGACCGTGATTCAAAGCTAAATATTCACAAATTCCGTACTCGCTTTTCGTAAACGGAATAACTGTTTCGTCATACTTTATTTCTTTACACGATAGATTAAATGTAAGACCCGACAGAGAAAATGCATTTTGCTTTTCCCTATGTTCACGCCTTACATGTGCTGATACTCTTGCACGCAGTTCGCCAATTCCAAAAGGTTTTGTAATATAATCATCTCCGCCAAGGCTAAGCCCTGTGATCAAATCTTTTTCCATTGTTCTCGCAGTTAGAAACACAATAGGACTATCCACCAAGTCCCGGATATCCTGACAGAGTGTAAATCCATCTATTTCCGGCATCATGACATCTAATAAAATTAAATCATAATGAGAAAACTTGTTCTTTGAAATCGCAAGAGGATTACTCACGGCAGTTACCTCATGTCCTTCTTTTTCTAAAGCACTTTTTATAATATAAAGAATGCCTTCTTCATCATCAATTGCTAATATTTTTGCCATACAGGTCCCCTCCTCCAACTTCCATTATAATGCTGTATTTACAAAATGTGTTTACATTTCTTTGCGTCCTTCATAATAGGAAAACCAGATAAGAGACATAACAAACGCAATAATTGTTAAGCAAATGCAAATAACTGCTCCCATTTCAGCATCTGCTTGCAGGGCATGAAACGAATCTGGATTCAATTTGTATGCAAAAAAACTATTACTCAATCTCATTCCCCACGCACACGGAATGTATTTCCAAATCAGATCCCCTAGCCCGGTATACATTAAAGCTGCCACCAAGCATTCCATAATGCCCACTCCAATGGAAGCACCTTTACTAAAGCGAAAGTTCAAGAACAGATGGAATAGATACATAAAAATCTGACAACCAAAAAGGACGAAAGATATCCCAAAATAGAAAGACAGTGGTAATTCATTCTGCCCTAGCAGAAAATGAAATCCTCCCGCAAATCCAACGACTGCTACTATAGTCGAACAAAATCCGCATATTAACAGCAAACATACTTTACTAATAAATGCTTTCCGCTTTCCATACTCTGTTGATAAAAGTTCTGTAAAATTCCCTGCTAACGCTTCTTGTTCTACAACTAAAGAACTTACAACACTAATTAAGAGCGGAAAAGCTATTGATAATACTTGTATATAACCAGGAACCTTACTAATAGAATCTAGTTTTGAAAAGGAGTAATAACTTAAAAACAGAACAATCCCGATAATTGGCATCGCTATATGTATCCAGAAAAAAACTGTGTGTTTCATTTTTAGAAAATCAGCTCTTAGTATCCTCGACAAAACTCCCATTTTATTTTTCCTCCTGCTTTTCAAACCATTTTGCTGTCACATAAGTTAAGAAAAGGAACAGCACTACCGAAATAACTATCCCTGGCAGTAGGACATGATAGGAGAGGAGTTCTGGTGTAAACGTTATACTTCCTGGTTCTGCATACAACCCATTCGGTAATATTTTTACAATCGGTATCATGAGTCTGCTTGGGTATGTAAATGGATTCATCCACCAACTACTTGTTATTGCAAATTGAATTCCTAAAAATACATTCGCTCCCATACTCAATAGAATCGTCAGAAATACCCCTATTTTGTTACCTAAAAACAAACATATAGGAATTTGCCACATAACAGTAACGATTACAACAAAGATCCCTAATAATGCATTCTCCGCAGGAATCATTCGGAAACCCTTTATATTTATTAGTAAACCAAATAGCTGCATTCCACAGAAAAAAATCATACAGGAGCAAATCAAAATTCCTAAAACCAGTAATATTTTAGAAATCCATATTCGTTTTAAGGAAATGGGTAACGATAAAACAGCCCGATTATTCATTTTTTTATCCCTCTACGCAATAAGTACACAACTTAAAGAAAGCACTCCCGGAAGAATCATAGTGTACCACCAGTTGTAACTATTTAATTGAACATAATCCCCTGATACTAAAAAAGCAAACAGTATGGGAACGAATGGCGCTAGCCAAATAAGTTTATTCAAAAAAGTATGTCTAATTTTGATTTTTTCAGATACAAGATATGGAATCACTTCTTATGCCTCCCTTTTATATTTTCTCGCCACTTGTACAAATAAGTTTTCCAAGTCATCGGTCTTATTCAGTTCCCCCTGATACCCCAATACACCGTTCGCTATAATCCCAACATGATCCGCAACCAGGCTTACCTCGCTTAAAATGTGACTGGATAAAATGACAGTAATTCCTTTCTTAGGGAAAGAAAGTATCAGTTCTCTTAATTCCTGTATGCCAAATGGGTCAAGTCCATTCATTGGTTCATCTAATATTAAAAGCTTCGGATGATTAAGCAACGCAATCGCAATTCCCAATCGTTGCTTCATTCCCATTGAAAATTTACCTGCCTTTTTCTTACCTGTATTCTCTAGTTCTACAACATGCAATACTTCATCAATTCTTGACTTTGGCAACCCTAAAGCAGTCGTACGAACAAGCAAATTTTCTCTTGCTGTTAAATTTTCATACAGCGGAGGTGCCTCAATTAAAGCACCGATAGAATGTAAATCGTGCCGCGTCCATGTATGACCATCGAAATAAATTTCACCTGAAGTAGGTGTAAGCATGCCCGTTATCATTTTCAAAGTAGTCGACTTCCCTGCCCCGTTCGCACCTAACAATCCGTAGATTGAATGTTTCGGTACAGAAAGTGAAATATCTTGTACTACCTTTTGTTTTTGAAATGTTTTGCAAAGATTCTTTGTTTCTAAAATCATTTCACTCATTCTAAACTTCCTCCTTGTCTTTGGTGAGTTTAGAATAAATGACAATTATAAGGATTCTATAAGGAAAATGAAAAATATAGCGATTGAAACGAAGAGTTATATGTAAAGGCACACAAAAACCCCGAATCATGATGAGATAACATTCACGTGAACAATGGATAGAATTCTATTTCTGCCTTAAACGAATACGTAATATTCCTGCAATTCAATATTACGTAATTAATGAAAGTGATTTGAAACTATCGAAAGGTATCAAAACATTTCCTATTACTGTAAAACAGCGCGGACTTTGCTCAATATTTCACTTACTTTAGTTACATAATTTATGTTAATTCCAAATTATTTTTAAATAAGTCAAATAACTTTATGATGACCTTATAAGAAATAGCCGGCTAAAAATTTATCACCATTTGTGAAATTATTCACAATTAATTCGTTTGGAGGAAAGATCCATGAATGTATTTCAAATTATTCAGAAGACAGTCACTAATATGAATATTCTCAGTGCCATTACTTCAACAATCTTCATTATATTGCTAGGTTTCTTTTGTCGCAAAAAAGGAATTTTTAATGATCAAGTTGGAAAGATGCTATCAAAAGTCGTATTATCCGTTGCTTTACCTGCTCTAGCTTTCACATCTTTTATGATGGATATTAATCAAAAATCTTTAGCTGAAGGAATGAACATTTTAATTTGGGGATTACTTATTTACATTATTTTAATTTTTGTCTCTAAGCCTATGTATCTGAAATTTAAAGGTGACAAGCAAGATACATTACGTGTTTTAACAATTTTCGGTTCAACAACTTTCTTTGGTATTCCGATTGTAGGTGCTATATATGGACCTAAAGGTGTGCTATACGCCTCCATTTTCAATATTGGTTACCGAATTTTTCTATACTCGTATGGTTATATCAAGATGAGTGGCCTGAAAATGGAAGCAAAAAATATAAAAGAAATGTTTGCAAATCCTATTGTCATTGCGACTTTTCTCGGATTATTTATCTGGATGTTCCAAGAATATTTACCTCAAGTAGCCGTTACAGCTGCTAATGGAAAAGTATCAAACGTTGCATTTTTACGAATTGACCGGACTGCCGTTTGGTTATATAAACCGATGACTTATTTATCAGGACTAGCTTCACCACTTGCTTGGCTTTCGATTGGAGCAACACTCGGTGCTGTAAACTTCAAAACAGCGATTACAGATCGAACATCTTTCATCTACAGCATAAACAAAATTGTGTTCGTTCCTATTATTAACATTGTATTTCTCGCAATTCTTTCACTTACAGGAATTCTTTCAATGAGCGCTATTTCTGTAGGAGTTGTTGTCATTATGATGGCGACACCAACTGCTACTGTAGCAGCGGCTTATGCAATTAGCTTTGATAAAGATGCGCTGCTTGCTTCGAATGCATCTTTACTTTCTACAATTTGTGCGGTTGTGATGATTCCTGTGTGGATTATCATCATTAATTTAATAAGTGGTACAGGAATATTTGGATAAAAAACTATAATGATAATGGAGAGATGAACTATGACATTAAAAGTAGCTTGTTACGGAGTTAGAGAAAATGAAGTACCGTTTTTTAATCAATTAAATAAGCATAATTTCGAGCTATGCTTAATTGAAGATTTACTTAGACATGACAATATTGAAACTGCTAGCGGAATGGATGCTGTTTTATTAAGAGGAAATTGCATAGCAGATTTACAAAATATAAAAAAATTAAAAGAATACGGTGTAAAATATTTGTTCACACGTACTGTTGGCTATAATCATATTGATTTGCAAGCAGCAGCAGATTATGACATGCACGTGGCAAGGGTTCCTTCCTACTCTCCAAATGCTATTGCAGAACTATCTTTAACACTTGCTATGTCATTATTAAGACATACGACATACACAACAACAAAAACAGCGAATCAAGATTTCACTGTAGATCGGACGATGTTCAGCAAAGAGATTAGAAACTGTAAAGTCGGTATTATTGGTACTGGTAAAATCGGATTAACGGAAGCGAAACTTTTTAAAGGGCTTGGCGCTGAAGTGCTTGGATATGACGTATTCCAAAGTGATGCAGCGAAACAAACAGTTACCTTTATGGAATTGGACGATTTATTAAAAGAAAGTGATATCGTAAGTATACACGTCCCTTATATTCCAGGAACAAATGATAAAATGATCGATGCTGAGTTCATTTCAAAAATGAAAGATGGAGCCATTCTCATTAACACCGCTCGAGGTGAACTGCAAGATAATGAAGCCATTCTTAATGCCTTGCAATCTCATAAACTAGAAGGCTTTGCAACAGATGTATTTGAAAATGAAGAAAACATATTCTTTCAAAAATTTGATAAAACAACAAAAAAATTAGATCCAACCGTTCAAGCACTACTAGAACTATACCCTCGTGTCCTCGTGACACCTCATATGGGATCTAATACAGATGAAGCACTTACGAATATGATTGAAACAAGCTTCGAAAACCTGCATGATATCATTACAAAAGAGCACACAGCAAATGCTGTGCCTTTACCGAAAAAACGAGAACTTGTTTCTATAAACTGATTACTATATGCCATAAAAAAGAGTCAAACTGTTTTCAAGTTTGACTCTTTTTATTAGGCTTCAACGTACAGCGTGTAAATTTTGCAACATCTAAATCCCAGCTATGCAGAATAAAAAGTACCTGCACTCGTTTGCTCTTTCTGTTTTTATATCGTACGTGGCAGAAAAAGGCCCTGACCGCTTCTATGCACGGCCAGTTGCTCTCGACCATTTTAAAAAATGCTTTTCTGTCAGTTTTCTATTTGATGTATACATAGTGTCATCAATGCTACTTATTTAAAAGACATGATCAAGTTCTCTTTCTCAGGGACAACATGAAATACCGTAATTGGTCGCCCAACTGCTAAATACTTCAATTCTTCACTTAAATACCCAATCTCATTTAAAAACAACAAATACTTCTTTGTTGAAATACGTGATAAATCTACTTCTTTCGCAATATCCTCTGTTGAAAAATACCCCTCTTGTTCCATTAGCACATGAAGAATCTTTTTCAATGTTATTTTGGATAATCCTTTAGGAATTTTTGAACGCAATTCCTTACAAGCAGGATTTACAAGAGAAGGGGCCCTCTCTTTTATTAATAATTGATCTAACGTATCTTGATCAGTTTCCTCTAACTTAGTAGTTAGTGAATGATATTGGAGAAAGTTTTCTATTGCTAGTTCAAACCTTTCATATGAGAAAGGTTTAATTAAGAAATCAATTACCCCACACTCTAGTGATTTCTTAATAGTAGGTATATCATGAGCTGCTGTAATCATAATAATTGGTATGGAAAGCTGTTTTTGACGTACCGTTTGTAAAAAATCAATCCCCGTTTCTCCTGGCAAATAAACATCAAGTAAGATTAAATCTGGTACATTCTTATTAATTACATCCCACAATTCACCAATATTGCCGACAGAAGCGATAATTCGAAAACCTTCAAACCGCTCAATAAATTGTCGATTGATCATTGCAACCATAGGGTCATCCTCAACTATGATAACTTTAATCATCTATGTTCCTCCGTCTATAAGGTACTTCAATTCGAAAAATACTTCCGTTCCCTACTTCTGATTGTACATCAACAAGGCCACCATATTGTTTGACAATTGATTGAACAGCATCCAATCCATATCCTCTAGCCTCGCCTTTTGTTGAAAATCCTCTCTCAAAAATACGTTTCATTACCTCTTCATCCATGCCTACTCCTGTATCCTTCACTTCAATTAGAATCACTTCCTCCTCCTCATCATAGTGCAGAAAGAGCATCGCTTGTTTTATCAACGTTAACGACATAGCCTCCTTGGCATTATCTAGTAAAATCCCCATTGATAATAACAAATCATGAAGCATCTCACCCATTTTCATACTTGGGAAATGAGAATCTGCATCTATTATTAATGTTACACCTTGCTCCTTTAACTCGCTCGTTTTCCCAAGTAAGAAACCAGCAACTGCTGGACTTTTAATTTTATCAGCTACAAACCCGATTTCTCGGTGATAATCAGCATTTAACACACGAATAAAGTGATTGACATCCTCATATTTTTCCAATTCAATCAATCCTAAAATCGTATGCAATTGATTCATAAATTTATGATTTTGCGCGCGCAAGGCATCAATATATTGCTCTGTTCCACTAAGCTCTCGAATAAGCTGCTGCAGTTCTGATTGATCACGTAAAGTTGCAACCGCCCCATAAATTTTTTTATCTATATAGATAACCTGAATATTAACAATAAATTCAAGCTGATTCACGACAATTACATGATCGGAAATTGACTTTCCTGTCGTAAATACTTCACCAAAAAACGTTGAAAAGATATCTTTATCGAGGTAGCCTTCTTTCATATTGTCTCCGGTAAACTTTGCCTTATTTATGAGTTCTGTAAAATTCAAATTTTGTAAGAGGATTTTTCGCTCTGGACTTACCGCAATGATCCCTTCACCTACTGAATCTATAATCGTATCGCGTTCCTTTATATTCGCCACAATTTGCGTAGGTTCGAATCCTAATAATATTTTCTTTAATTGCTTCGCCAAATACAATGCACCCAATATTCCTACAAAAAGGCCGAACCCTAATCCCATGTACAGATTTTTCTGCGCATCCCACAATTCTTTATTTATTGTTTTCTGTACAAAACCTACACAAACAATACCAACTTGCTGACCTTTTTCATTCCAAATAGGTGTAAAGAAACGCGTTCCCTCTCCTAACACACCGACTTGCTTGGAAAAATGCTCAGAACCATTTAATGATTTTTTGGCATCCTCAATATCTGAAAAAGGTTTTCCTATAACACTTTTATCTGGATGTGATTTTCGAATCAGCTCATTATTAAGCACAACAACAAAATTAACACCTGTCGATTCCATCACTTCCAGCGTATACTGCTCTATCGCCGGACTAGATGAATCATTAGCAACATCATTTATGACACGTGGATCTTTCGCAACCACCCTGGCAGTGCTTTTCAATTTTTCATTCACAACATCTTTTTCTCGATCCAACACATAAAAATGTAACAGAGTCGCACTTGCTATTAACGAAACCAAGACTGACATTACAACCAATAATGTCGTCATTTTTTTTAATGATAATTTAGATAACCATTTATTTCGCTTCATATATAAAATCCTTCTATTAGAGTGGATAGTTTTTTACTTAATAGCTTCATGAACCTTTAACTGCTTACCTTTTATCGTTTTGTTTTTCATTTCTTTTAAAACAAGTGGTCCTTTTCCGTTTAATATATCAACATAGGAAACATTATCTTGGATCGTAATAATCCCTATATCATCCGCTGTGACACCTGGGATTTTGGCAATTGTACCAACGAAATCCACTGCTCGGATTTTCTTTTTCTTCCCGCCATTAAAGTAAAGCTTCATGATTCCCTTATTTAATCCAGCGCTTTTATCTTTCTTTATGATTGGTTTCGCATTTATTTTTTCCTCAAATGCTATCTTTCCTTTTGTAATATCCTCTTTTGACGGGACATCCATTTGCGGAATTTCAAAACCAATATATTCTTCGATTTCTGTTAAAAATCTTTTTTCATACGGGGTTACAAATGTAATTGCTTTTCCGCTATTACCAGCACGTCCCGTTCTTCCTGTACGGTGTACATAACTTTCTTTTTCTAATGGAATATCGTAATTGATAACGTGGGTAATATTCTCAATATCAATTCCTCTTGCTGCTACATCTGTCGCTACTAAATAGCGGAATTTCCCTCTTTTAAAGTCATTCATTACTGCAAAACGATCCTCTTGCACCATACCACCATGAATTTTATCACAAGGATAGCCAGAACGTTTTAACTGTCTAAATACATCATCTACATTTTCTTGCGTACGGCAGAAAATAATGCAACTATCTGGATTTTCAATCGTTGTTATATCTTTCAGAAGAGAGAACTTCTCTTCTTCCCTCACTTCTAACAGACCATGTTCAATTTTATCTGTCGTAATGCCAGATGCTTGAATCTCGATGTTGATCGGTGATTCCATATATGTACGAGACAAATTTTCAACATCTTCTGGTAATGTCGCAGAAAAGAGCATCGTCATTCGGTTACTAGGTAATTCGTCAATAATTGCCTCTACTTGATCGATAAAGCCCATATTTAACATTTCATCTGCCTCATCAATCACCAAATATTTCAGACGCTCTAACGAAAAAGTCCCTTTTTCAATATGATCTAATACACGCCCAGGAGTGCCGACAACAATATGTGTCTTTTGCTTTAACTCTAATTTTTGACGCGCAAATGGGGATTTTCCATAAACCGCAGTTGCTTTAATACGCTTAAATCTTCCTATATTCGTAATATCTTCTTTTACCTGCGCAGCAAGTTCCCTTGTTGGTGTAAGAATTAACGCCTGCGGTTTATTTTCTTCCCATTCAACCATTTCACAAAGCGGAATTCCAAAAGAAGCTGTCTTACCGCTTCCTGTTTGTGACTTTACAACAAGATCTTTCTTTTCTAATGCAATTGGGATGACTTTCTCTTGCACTTCTGTTGGCTTTTCATATTGTAAGCTAGCAAGTGCTCTTACAATTTCTTTACTCAATGCGTAATCGCTAAAACTTTGTGGACTCATGTACTAACCTCATTTTAATATATATTTTTGTATGTATTTTTCACCATTGTATGAATACCATATGCACAATTCCTACTAAACCTGTTTTCAAGCCTTCAGAAAATGAATCAATGTAGAAATAAGTATACGTCATTTCCAACACATATGCCTACAAAATCTAACACATCTTTTTCTGAACAAAGTTATCTCTCAAAAGAAACACATTCCATATATTTTGTAACTACTCAGTCATACAGCTATTTTCATGTTTCAGCATCTAGATTGCTGTCATGAAGATAAAAATGGATATACACCTCGCTACCTTTCTTTGTTTTAAAACGCCAGACGTGGCAGGAATAGGCCCTGACTGCTCCAACACACGGCCAGTTGCTCTCGCCCACCTAAAAAAAAAAAGGTTTTCTTCCCTTTTTTCATAGAGTGACTGAGTAGTTACTATACTTTTTGTTGTTTTTTCCGCTATTCTGTAATTCATTATGCCTGCCCCCTTGAAAATCAAATGTAAATCCAATATTCTAATACTATTAACTCTCTACTAAAGGTTGTGTTTAACATACGTATTAATAAGTTCATTAGTGAAGCTGGAAAAGCATCTAGACGCGGTGCAGATAAATTAGTCAATGAAGGAAAAGTCACGATAAATGGAAAGGTTGCGAAAATAGGCAGCCAAGTCGAGCCCGGGGATGATGTTCGTGTAAACGGTAATCAAATACGAATGGCTAGTAATTATGTTTATATTGCCTTAAATAAACCCGTTGGTATTACGAGTACAACAGAAAAAAATGTTAAGGGTAATATTGTTGATTTAGTCAATCACCCATTAAGAATTTTTAATATTGGACGACTAGATAAAGATTCAGATGGCTTAATACTCCTTACGAACGATGGAGATATAGTCAATGAAATTTTACGTGCTGAAAATAAGCATGAGAAAGAATACATTGTTACAGTAGACAAGCCGATTACTCCTGAATTTTTAAAACGAATGGCTGAAGGTGTAAAAATTTTAGGTACGAAAACGCTGCCTTGTCAGGTGGAACAACTTTCCAAATACGTTTTTCAAATCACTTTAACTCAAGGACTAAATCGTCAAATTCGTCGCATGTGTGAAGCACTTGGCTACGATGTTTATAGACTACAGCGAACTCGAATTATGAATATTCATTTAGGTAATCTACCCGTTGGACAATGGAGAGACTTATCTAAAAAAGAGCGTAATCGATTATTCCAAGACTTGAACTATGAGCCAAAGGAATGGTAAAAAAAGATGGACCAAAACAGGAAGAAACTGTTTTGGTCCATCTTTTACTGTACTATTTTACGTTTTCCTATCTATTTCCCAAACCTTTTCCGATATCCACATTTCCGACACAGTTCCTCTACTGCTTCTCTTCGCGAAAAACCGTCTACTAAATTTGTCGCTCGTTCCCCTTCGATAATATCAGAAAACGAATCATCGTTAATATTCCCAAGATTTATAATGCCTTCACCATCTAAACAACAAGGAATAACCGTTCCGTTCGCTAATATACCCGCTTGATTACGAAGGCCATAACAGAAGCCCTTTCCATCATCCTCTTCTTCATGCAATGCAGGCCACTGAAACTCGTAATCTTGGTTAATATAAATACGATCAGCAATTTTTATACCACTTCCTGGCGTGATCTTCTCTTCAATTTTGTACGGTAAATCAAATTCTTTCTCAATGATTTCTAGCAACTCTCTGTTTCGCTGTATTTCAAGATTCGTCTTATTGTCTTGTGTTAAGTTCCATAGTCTAAGAGAAACAAGCAACTCTGATTGGCTCGTTGCTTCTTTAATAAAAGAAAGTATACTTCGTACATATCCTTCCTTATCTTCAGAACCTTCATGCCCATCAAAGCTATGCAGTGAAAAATTCATCTGTCTGAGCGCAGGTTTATTTAATAGCTTTTCCCTCTTTTTATTAATTAATGTTCCGTTCGTTGTAATGTTAACTTTAAACCCTTTTTCATGACTGATATCTAACAATTGACCTATTTTAGGGTGAAGCAAAGGTTCACCTTTTACATGTAAATAAATATAGTCTGTGTGAGGCTTAATTTGATCTAATCGCTTTGCAAAATCCTCCACAGAAAGAAATTGCTTCTGCCGTTCTGTTGGCGGACAAAAGCTGCATGCGAGGTTACATACACTCGTAATCTCTAAATAAAACTTCTTAAATTTTTTCAATCTTAATTCCTCACTTCTTTGACTACTTATATAAATAAATGGTAACTACTCAGTCCCTCTATGAAAAAAGGCAGAAAACCACTTTCTTTTTAGGTTGGCGAGAGCATCTGGCCGTGTGTTGGAGCGGTCAGGGCCTTTTCCTGCCACGCGCAACGTTTTAAAACAAAAAAAGTAGCGAGGTGTAGGTCCATTTTTATCTTCATGACAGCAATCTAGATGCTGAAACATGAAAATAACTTTCCAATGAAATGTATGACTGAGTAGTTACAATAAATGTACATTGAAAAACCTACATAAAAGCCCCTTTTCCTGCCACTTGCGATGTTTTAAAACAAAGGGAGAAAGCTAGTAGCGGTCATGTTATATTCTGCATAGCAGCGATTGATATGTCGAGAAATCAAAATGGATTTATATAGAACAGATTAAAATATTGTTCCCTCACTATTACAGCATAATTTTTCATAAATGGGAACATGCTTATTTGAGGAAACTATTTTCTCTGTTTGGAAGAATGTAAGGATATCTTCAAATAATAAATTGTAACTACTCACCCACTCTATGAAAAAAGGCGGAAAAGCATCTTTTTAAATGGTCCTGAGGGACTGGCCATGCATAGAAGCGGTCAGGGCCTTTTCCTGCCACGCGCAACGTTTTAAAACAAAGAGAGGTAGCGAGAGGTCCATTTTTATCTTCATGACAGTAATCTATATGCTAGAAAATGAAAATAGCTTTCTATAGGTAATGGGGCGCATTTTCGTTGGAATCATACCCCTTACCAAACTTCTAAATGAAATGTACGACTGAGTAGTTACAATAAATTTATATTGAAAGATGCGCTTATCGTTGTAAATCCGTATTTTCCTGATTCTATCCCTGTATAAATAGAAAAAATATAGTAACATATGCATAAGGATAACGTATGTATTATTGGCGAAAATGGGGGTATTTTATGAGTAAGTATATTTTACCTATAGTCATATTCATATCAATAATCACATTTATAGCAAATTTTATTGTTCATGATGAAAAAATAAATGTAATTATTGATATTAGTGGTCTTGTTTTAATATTAATTTTAGGATTTTGGGGATTTTCACGAATAAATTTAGATAAACAAAAAAATAAGTAGGCCATGTAAAAGTTTAAAATCCTCAAAATGACATCAGTACCCCATATAAAAATAATTTCACGCTCTTGACTTAAGTTAATGCCCCCCCATAATCTTCCACCTTAAAATGAAACCAAACATATAATTGGGAGGGTATTTTATGACCGTTTCCGTAAAAAAACAATCAAATCAGCGGAAATATGCGCTGACTGCTAGCATATCCCTTATCATCATGGCACTTGTTGCATTTTTTTCCTCTGGATTTGCCCATGCAAACCTCGTTGTAAAAGGGGATGCTAGTGCCACCTATCATAATATTATGACGGCACCTCTCCTTTTCAAGGCGGAAATCTTTGGCTGGGTCATCATCCTAATAACTGATATTGTTGTCGCCTGGGCCTTCTACATCTTCCTAAAGCCTATTCATAAAAACCTTTCATTGCTCGGGGCATGGCTTCGTCTTATCTATGCAGCGATATTAGGAATGGCCATACTCAATTTGCTATCGGTGCTGCTTCTCACGAAAAACACAGCCTATCTATCATTCTTTAAAACCGATCAACTTCAAGCACATGTCATGCTATGTTTAGAAGCATTTGAGTCAATTTGGTCTATTGGCTTGATCATTTTTGGTGGACATCTCATGATTATCGGCTACTTAACTTTTAAATCAAGGAGCATACCAAAAGTCATTAGCATCTTATTGCTGCTTGCTTCAATAGGTTATATTGCCATTCATTTATGTAGCACATTTTTTTCAGAATATGACAAGTTTATCTCCATACTGCAAATTGGATTTAGCATCCCCATGATTGCTGGAGAACTGGGTTTCGGCATATGGCTCTTGCTGAAAGGCGGAAAAACCTCACAAAATGGATGACAACTTCCTAACAATTTTCTTTATATATAAATACAAGTTGATTTTTTAACATATAAGTCGCTGCTATGCAGAACAAAACATGGCCGCTACTTGCTTTCTACCTTTGTTTTAAACTTTGCACGTGGCAGAAAAAGGAACTGACCGCTTCTATGCATGGCCAGTTGCTCTCGTCCTCCCCTAAAAAAAGTGGTGTTTATGTCATTTTTTCAATTTGTATTTATATAGATACGCTTCTTAATTCTACTTAATGACTCTGGCGTAATCCCAAGATAGCTCGCCAACTGATGTTGAGGGACACGGCTAACTAAATGAGGTCGTTTCCGTAATAGCGACTTGTAGCGTTCTTCCGGTGTAGAGGCAATAAATGAAGCCAATTCATCTTGCATATCACCTAGCTTTTCCTCAATCATCTTGCGAGTCATTGTTTCCAATTTTGTATATTTATTATACATGTCCTTTTCGGCATCAAGATCACCAACGACCAATATACAATCTTCTAAACAAACTAAAGAATACATTGATGCCTTATCTTGTTTATGATGATTAAAATTCGCAATCGCTTGTTCTTCTGTGTAAAAATTAGATGTGACTTCTTTCCCAGTTTCATCTATCGAATACTGCCGCACGCAGCCCTCCAATACGAAATAACATTTCGTAGGAACATCCCCTTGTCTAAGGAGAATTGTTCCTTTTTTATATTCTTCAATCCGTATCTCTTTCACAATTTCCTGTTGCTCTTCTTCGTTAAACGTTGTAAATTTGCTCAAATACTTCAATAATATTTTTTCCATATCGCTTTCCTTTCCACTCTTGATTCAATCGTCATTTTCATGTTCATCATTTCTCTCTTTTATCTTTAAAACTCTCCAATAATATTTTAATACCATCTGATGGTGAAGCATATTCATTTTAAAGAAGACCCAACTAATCTCTCGGTATTATTTTGAAACTTTATAAAAATAAATAAGGAAAATAATTAATCGAACCAAATTCACTATCACTGAACATCCTCTTTACGATCGTACGATTCACCTTAACTTATCTAAATATCGTTTTACAATTTTATAAAATCCGCAGCGTAACACATACACCAAACACCATTTATTACAAATTTGTGAAAACGTATTCATTCGCACGGAAAAGTAAGTTACAATAGAACAAAGAAATGATCGTCATGAATTGAATAAGCTATAGAGGTATAAAAAAATGAACAATAAACTTCAAAAACTCAATAAACAAAAAAAGCCGTTATTCGTCACTGTATATGACCAATTATATACATTAATTATGGACGGAACATTCCCTCCAGACAGCAAGCTTCCAACAGAACCCGAATTAGCGAAAATATTTGGTGTAAGCAGAATGACATTACGGCACGCTTTAGCACTGTTACAAGAAGATGGACTGGTGAAAAACATCCATGGAAAAGGAAATTTCATTACAAAGTTTCACCACAATGAAAGTATGGATGGCTTAGAGAAATTAGGAAATCCGTTATATAAATGCTATACAGAAAAAATAGATGACGTCGAACTTATTTTCCGAATTGACCTAGTCACGGACTATGCCACGCAAGTATTAAATCAAGAAATGACTGCCGTGATTGCGTTGGAGCGCTGGTATAAAAGTAACGATAAAATCGTAGCTCTTGCTTTTACAATGATGCCAATCGAAGCTGTTTCGAAGTTACATCTCGACTTACAAAACGAAAAGCAAGTATTAGAAATGTTAGAGGAGAAAATATATGAATTCGCTAATTCCTCTACTATCGAAATTAAACGGTCGAACTCCGTTAATACTCCGTCGTCATTAAAATATCAACTTTCCCACGGAGAAGAATGTGATTTAATTTTAGAAAGTGTCTATATTAGCGATAAATATCCTGTCATTTATAATAAATATTATATACCAATCGAATTTAGTCAGATTAAGATTAAAACATCGAAGTAAGATCTTATTTTAGGGAGGACGAGAGCATCTGGCCATGCATAGCGCGGTCAGGGCCTGTTTCTGCCACATGCAATGTTTCAAAGTGCATGTTATGTTTTATTCTGCATAGCTATACTTCTATGTGAGATAAAGTGAAACTTTAATCAGTGGGGGTTTTCTTCATCCCCCACTGATTATTAGTTGAACCAATCGGGCTTTTACGGGCAGTTTATCTCCCACCTAACTTCTTTGCTTTCGCCGAATTTTGAGGTGGGAGTATTACTGCCCGTTAATGCGGGATAAAACTTAATCAAAATTAAATAAGTTTAAGGACATTACATATTTTATGTCTACTATGTAATGTCCTTTCTTCTTCCAAAACCGCGCCGATTTTGGAAGATCATAAGTACATGTCTCGTTCAACTAACCTGTCGTTAGTTGAAGAGGATTCATTTCATCCCCTTAATTCCCCAATAGTTTCTTTCAAAAAAATTAATTATTTCATCTTTATAGTTAAATTTATCATTGATTTTTTGTAATAATTCAATATCATGGGTATGAGTTTTTCCTGTCTCGAGTATTTCTCGGTATAAGTCAATATAAGGAAGTTTATTACTAATAGCGTTTTTTAATTCCTTTTCTACATCATAGGAAATTTTTTTAAAACTCACCTCAGCAATCCCCGTTTCATCAATTTCAAGAATTGCATACTGAGCACGTAGGTCGGTATGTAACTTGTCCCATTTGTAAAAGGGCTGTCCTATAGTTCCTGGGTTAATAATCAATTGATCATTGCTACTATAGCGTAACAATTGGTGATGGGTATGAGCATAAATCGCAATATCGTAATCATGCTCAAATAACTGATCAAAATTTTCCTGTTTATTAGTGGGCCATAAATTCCCTCCATAATTTTTATTTTGTAAATTATGGCTAATACTGATAGATAGATTATTAACTTGTCTTGTTAGGTGTAATGGTAAATTCTTAATAAGATTAATATAGTTTTCATCCAAATTTTCACACTGATACTGAACTAACCTAGAAACATAGATATCAGAAGCATTATCAAAGTCAATCTCTTTATTCAGTACGTCAAGGAAGCAGTCTTCCCAGTTCCCTTTAACATAAGCAGCAACTTTAATACTATCTAATATTTCGAATAAGTCATTCGCCCCAGGCCCGGGCATGATTAAATCCCCTAAAAACCAATATTCAGTGACACCTTCTTTGATCGAATCTTCGATAACTGCTTTTAAAGCACTTGCATTTCCATGGACATCTGCTAGTAAGGCAATTTTATGTTTCATGTCTTCCATTTGTCCTCCCCCTAAGATTGACAGTATAATCGAAATAGAATGTATATTCTTGTTTTATCACTTTATGGTATATTATGTGATTCACTCATGCTATTCCGTTAGTTTAAAGCCTTCACAATCTTTTGTAAGCTCTTACATAGAATTCTCATTTTTCATTTAGAAAATGTTGTTACATTAAAGGTCTATAAGAATCTTACAAAGAAATCTATATAACGAATATACGTTCCTGTATATATAATACACTAAATTTTTAAAACATATCAAATATTTATAATGTGTAAAAAACAAGAGGATATATGCTCATATATCCTCTTACTAGGTTACAGATTATCCCTCAAACCTTGGCTGCGCAAACTGCATTCTACACATGGACCAATGAAATGTTGTGTTTTGAATTTCATCCCAAATATCCCACAAGTTATTTACTAAACGTAATTCAACATTATGTGTAAATAGCTCTTGAAATAGATCAACTACTTCCCACTTGGCAATTGGAACTTGCGTTGTTTCGCTTACATAATAACCAGCATTATCGTCTTGCAGTGCGAACTGCTTTATATCAAATTCATACAAGTATAATTTCGTATTTTTCATCGTCTCAAACCATTTGTTTTCAATAACGACGACATGTGAACATGATTTTGATGATAGGTATGTTTCTTTATCGCTTTCAGATGTATTTGAGCCAACATAATAACAAACACGCGGACAATTTCTAGGTGTCAAAAAATTAGGTAGGCATCGCTCCCCTATTGCCCAGACAAGCCCTTTCGTTGCATCTAAATCCGGTCGAGTCGGTATTCGCGGATGAAACATTTGAATATCACTCTCTTCACTTACATGAAATATCCGCACACGCTTCCCTCCTTATTATGTATGCCCTCTTTTCAATATTGGTCGTAACGTTACGTTTCTTGTGCACATTCTTATTTTTTCATTTTTTTTTAAAAAAATATAGACTTATAATTCAGTTTTTTATATCATGTAGGTAGTGTCATGTCTTTTTTAATATGAAATCAAGCCAGATACCCTGAATGGGATGTCTGGCTTTTTTTATGCCTATAATAATATTTTAGGAACCTGTACTTATTTAGAGTATTAGGAAATCACTACATACCCATCAAGCTAAGATCTTGAAGTACCCCTCTAAACGAAATTTTCACTTTTCAAATAAAAAGTGAAAAAAGCTAGTATTTTACTAGCTTTTTCGTTCATAAATACTGAATATAAGAATTTAATTATATACATCTTTCAGTGTATGTTGGTCTCTATTTCAAATAGCCTTAATTACTAATTGTGGATTGAGGTATATATAACAACTGAGCTGTTAAAGTAGATGTTATGTGTGAAAATGGATACATACCTTGATAAAGAAAGTCACTATATACAATTTCATTAATTTGAACAGGTTTATATCTTTTTTTGAGAATTTGTTGAGAAATTTTATTTGTACAAGCAGCAACTATATCAAAATTTCTTTTTAGAGCTACTTCTTGCATTGCATGTGAAACAAGAGCAGTGACCACGCCGTTCCCCATCCACTCGGGGTGACAAGCTCCCATATCTAGGTAAACTAAATTTTCTTTATGCAGATGGGAGAATTCTATTGAGTTCACTTCTAATGCATCTAATAGTTGAAAAATCGAGTCCATTTGAGGACATATTTCGATTGCTTTTTCTTTATCTATGAGTGGTTGAGTGACTTTTCTTACTAAGAGAACGCCTATCATTTGGCAATTTTCCATTGCTACAAATGACATAGATTGGGAAACGGCTTGACTTACCATTTCTTCACACATTTTATTAAAAGAATCAAAAGGAATTTGCAAACCACTCACAAGAGGTTCACCATTTACAAAAGATTGTGCAACTAGCGTAGCTGCATCTTTAATATGTTGAGTTCCTAGCATTTCTATATTCATTTATTCTTCCTCTTTTCTTAGACAATTAAATTAGGTATGTTTATAAAGATATTAGTGATATTGCTTAATGAAAAACGCACTAAGCCTTGAATATTAACCCCTTATTATTAAACACAAGCATAGATATCATTTGTTACAATAAGAGCATGTTTTTTAATAAATGCTACAATCTCATCTAAACATTCAACTGTTGTATATGGAGAGATAGAAAAAAACTTAATAGTAGAAATCGGATGACGTCCACTTCCATTTATAACGTTAACTAAACAAGAACGAGTTGTATCACCTAAAAATATTTGATCTCGATTTTTTCCTAGATGATTAAATATTTCAATATTTAATTTGTTTGTTTCCTCTATATTTTCTTGCGTTGATTTCCCTGTTCTTTCTTCGTTCCAATTCGCTTCACCATCCCCATGCATATAAAAGCGAAATGTCGTAATTGGACCATATGTGTAATCATTCGTTATGGCTACTTGAGGTAAAGCTGTTCTTAATTTCTTTCTAAATAAAAGATTTACTCGAACATAATTTGCTAATATTTTTTGATATCCTTCCACCCCAAATGCTAATAAATTTGCGTACATTGGAATAGCATTTCCAGACCGTGAGCACTCTAGTGTATAACCTGTATGATAACTACCGTATGCTCTGTTACCGAGATAAGGTGTGTCATTTTGTTCTATGTCCATAGTAAGCAGATCATTATGATTTTTAACAATCCAAATACTTGTAGCATAAGGGGTTTGACCCAATTTATGAAAATCAAAACATACACTATCAGCAAGATACATGTGTTTCATTTGTTCTTGTATTTGTTGCAAGGCATCTTTTACGAAAGGTTCAAATAATAATGGATTCTGTTCAAAGTCATAATGATTAAAGAAACTATAAAAACCGCCCATTGCTGAATCAGCGTGAATGTAAATAGGGTTTAATTTGTATTTATCTTCTATTAATGCAGCAACCTCTTTAATTTTCTTTATATTATCAATCGCAAATGTATCTGTTGTACCCATAGTTGCTAAAATATAAAGAGGAATGCCTCCTTTGTCGATAACTTCTATAATCTTTTTCTCTAAATCTTCTATGTCTATAGAATTTGTATAAGGATCAGCTTTCACTTTAATTAAATGATTTGTGCCAATTCCTGTTGCCTCGGCCGATTTTAATAAACTATAGTGTGCATTTTCAGAAGCAAAACAATATACATTTTGTGGAACACCTTGTTCTTTTGATTGCGGAAAGCTTCTTGAAATAGCTAAACGTAAACTTGATAATACACATCCTTGTCCACCCCATGTTGTATAACCACCACTATTATTTTGATCATAACCAATCAATTTCGAGAGCATAGACACAACTTTCACTTCTGCTTCTGCTGCTGCAGGACCATACACATCCCAAACTCCATTACCATTTAATAGTGTCATGGTCAATGTGCCTAGTAATGATGGAATGCTCGGAAGAGGTACAGCATTAGATAAATAATATTTATTCGGATACGGGTGTCCGTTCATAAATTGGTTTAGTTCTTCAATAACATTAGAGATACCAATGCCTGTTTCAGGTATATGACTGCTATAAATTAATTCATTGTAATATTCTACTGATTTTTCCTCAATTTCCCCTAAGGTTGCTCGATTTTCATTTTTCAAATGACCAAGATTGCTAACTATTTTTTTTATGGATTCCAAAAATAGTTCTTGTGTTTTTTCATTACCATCAGCACTTGGGAATAATTCTAAAATATCTTTCATATATACTCATCTCCCTATAGACATCTTTTTTCCATTTCTTTATAAGAGAGTAAAAAACTTAACAAACTTAGCAAAGTTAACAAACTAATAAAAACCGACTGTTTAGCTCTGTTTCTTTGGCTCACCCTCCAATATTTACAATAAAACTCCATAAAATGTAATCACATAGAAAATTATATTTTTAATGGAAATTAAAGTAAAGATAGATATTTGTATATTATGTAAAAATATGTATTTCTCAAAGAAATACAGTTAATAAATTACTATTATCATTTGAATTTTTTGGATTTTATACCCGTATTTATTGAAGTTGATAAATATGTTATGGTAACTAGCCCTATATATGATGTTCATAAAGCGGTTCTATATTTTTTCAATTAAGTCAGATGCTAGTGCTCAATCATCTGCCATTCCCATATAAATAATGGAACTACACTATATATCGAGGTGAAATTATGAATTCTGCTTCGTTTTACTCTATTGTGCTCCTAATTGCTGCGTTGGTCTTATGGCGCAGAACTCGGGCAATGTCTCATCCGATTAAAGGAAACGGAATCCGTCTTCTCGTCCCCATATTATTTCTACTACCTCCTAGTTTCGCCACAATTCTGAATCCAAATGTACATCTCGCTTACTGGGAATGGATTTGTGCAGTTATCCTTGGGATGCTTTTGTCAATTCCACTTATTTGGACCACTGGCTATGAAATCCGGTCCGATCAGCATATTTATGCTGTAAGAAACAAGAACTTTATTATTTCCTTTCTCATCATATTTGCTATCCGATTTTTACTTCGTGATCGTTTAACATGGCTGGGTCCAGAAACAGAAATAGCACTATTTATGACTGTAGCGCTAGCGTATATCTTACCTTGGCGAATTATCTCTTTCATCAAATTTCGTCAACTATACAAATCCACATTAAAAATTTTTAATTGAAAGCAGGATTATCTATGCGTTCATTAAGAGAAAGCGGTGTATTCCATAAAGAATACACCGCCTTTTTTTGTAACAAAACAGACAAATTCCCAAAAAAAGATGGCTTGTGAGCAAAGGAAAGGTGTGGTATCCTTTTCATTATTAAGACATATACAAGTTTTTAGACAACTATACAATGTCATGTATCACGAAGGGTTATTTCGCATAATCATGAAAGCGGAATCAAGATGTAAGATGTTTTCATACAAATCCTTGCTGTAAACATCTTAGGAACAAAATATGGTATCCTTCTCATATTTTAGATGTATACTACTGATATTGTAATGGGTTGTTACGCATGATTATGAAAGCGGAATCAGATGTAAGTTTTTTTCAGCTATTCATGCAATCACTTCCTTAAAGGAAGACACAATGGGTACTACTGTGCACAAGGAAATCCCACCTATGAAACAAATGGCATAGAAATTACTGAAGCCATCCAATTAATTGATAAATTATGATTTAGGAAGATCATTTCCTAGATCACAAAAGGAGAGAAATATCGCTATGTCTACAATAAATGCAGATGTAAACATGGAAAAAAACCAGAAATACAGTGCTAAAAAAGCAGTACCTGTTACCTTACTGTTATTTCTATTATGTTTAGTAATTGACAATTCGTTTAAAATTATTTCTGTTGATATGGCAAAAGATTTTCACATTTCAGCAACAACAGTTAGCTGGCAAGCAACATTAGCTGGTCTTGTGATTGGAATTGGAGCAGTCGTTTACGCGGCTTTAGCGGATTCTGTTAGTATTAGAAAACTTTTTATCATTGGGGTTATTTTAATCTGCGTCGGTTCCATCATGGGATATATTTTTCAACACTCGTTTTTATTAGTTGTTATCTCACGAATTATCCAAACTGCTGGTTTAGCATCAGCTGAAACGTTATATGTAATCTTTGTTACAAAGCATTTACCGGCAGATGAACAAAAGAAATTTTTAGGATTAAGTACAAGTAGTTTTGCTCTTTCACAACTTATCGGTGCATTAACTGGAGGTTATGTTTCAACATACTTCCATTGGACAACTCTATTTTTACTTTCTTTAGTAACAATTTTCACGCTTCCATTTATTTTAAAATATCTTCCTAAAGAAGAAGCGAAAAACAGTCATGTAGATGTATTAGGACTATTTCTAGTTGGAATCATTTCAGCGTCTCTACTACTTTACATTACAGATTTCAATTGGCTTTACCTAATCTTATTTATTGTTGCAATTGCTTTATTCCTTACTTATATTAGCAAGAACTCAAAAGCGTTTATCGGAATTTCATTCTTCCAAAATAAACAGTTTATCTCATTGCTTGGCGTTGCGTTTATCATTTATTCTGTACAGCTAGCATATATTTTCCTATTCCCATTCTTGCTTGAAAAGATTTATGGCTTGCAGCTAGATACGGTTTCACTATTATTAATTCCAGGCTATATAGCAGCGACTATCGTCGGGGCTCTTTCCGGAAAAGTTGCAAAGGTTATGGGAAGCAGACAATGTATTACACTCGCTATGTGCAGTATTATGATCAGCTTACTATTAGGCGGATTCTTTATCAAAACTTCTGTTGTTGTATTCGTAATATCGATGGTTCTTTTCTCTAGTTCATTTGCATTCATGTATGCACCATTACTTGACTCTTGCATTTGTACAATCGATAAAGAAAAAACAGGAACAGCAATCGGATTTTATAATTTAACACTTAACGTTGCAATGTCAATCGGAATTGCTTACACAGCAGCAATGATGGACAATTCCGCAATGAAACAAAGCTTCTTCGGAATAGCAAACAATGTGGATACTACCATGTTTAGTAACATCCTATTCATTCTCGTACTAGTTGCTCTATTCAGTTTAGCTCTGTACTGGGTATTAGTAGGACGAAAAACGACAAAATAAGTTTATTAATTTAAAAGGAGCTGACTCATGTCAGCTCCTTTTCCTGCATTCAGAATATCGAACATTGTCGAAGTGTCTTTATCCCGCATTAACGGGCAGTACAGGCCGGGGAATCACGGGGAAGAATACTGCCCGTAAAAGCCCGATTGGTTCAACTAACCATCAGTGAAAAAGGCGTCACTGATGGAAGTTTCACTTTAAATCGTGTCGAAGCGCTGATATATTGCGAAAAGTGGTCGATATATTTGAAAAAGCGCCGATATATTAGTGAAGGTTCGTTCATATGGCGTACTACCAACTACTTCTTTGTTTTAACTTGATTTCTCTGTAACCTTAGAGTGTTTACTTAAATACTCCTGAACTCCTGGAGAAATGTCAAAGCGATTCGGCCCCTTATATTCGATAGTAAAATTCTTACCTTCATTTGTTTCAAATGAGATATCATAACTATTCATTTTCTGATTGTAAGAAGTATCTTTGATTTTCGCATCTAAATCGAAGTATTTCGCAATATACTTTTCTGATTCGGAAATGGCAGTTTGTTTTTCCCATGGCGTACCGTTCCATGTGAAATAAAGAAATAAAGCGGTAACGCCAATGAGCGAAGTTACTAGAATGGCTACTCTAGTTACGTTTTTCTTCATTTGAGTGATTCCTCCGTAAAATGATATAAATTGATTTTAATTTCTTGAAATTTAAATCGCTACTATACATACTATAACATGAACTGTATTTGCTTGCTCTCTGTGTTTGAAACCCCGCATGTGGCAGGAAAAGGCCCTGACCGCTACTATGCACGGCCAGATGCTCTCACCCTCCCTAAAAAGAAAGAGGTTTTTAACTTATATGTATATCAGCCTCCCTATTATCCTTCAAAACAACAACCTTATCTCCATACTCCCCTAACATATACAAAATCTCCGCTTTACTCTTTCTTTCAAAATCCCTCGTCCACTTAAACATCTTCAAATACATGTTAAAACTTGGCTTATAGTTTGCCTTTTCGAAAGAGCCACATCTAAAAAAATGATGATGTCTGCATGTTGAAAGCTATGAGATACCCATGTATGATGGACACCTTCAATAATCCATGTATTAGAACTTGCGATATCATTTAGCTGCTTATTTCTTTCTTCAGGTGTATTTTTTCAGACCTTTTCCAAACAACGTTGTCGAGCTCATAATACGGAATATGTAACTGTGAAGATAACATTCTTGCTAAAGTTGTTTTCCCGCTTCCGACAGAACCTATAATATGAATTTTATTAGGATTTTTGCTTTGCATACTTTATATACTCACTCCCATTAAACGCAAGTTCTTCATCTGTATCTGTGAAAAATCTAATGATCATCTGTTTATCCTTTTCAACATCGACACGACGAAATGTAAGCATTGGCATCATTTCCTTTCATCTCATCTCATACTTAAGTTAATCGTATAATATCTTTCATTTCCGCAAAATGAGCCAAAACTTTAGGATACATATAAGAAATCCTTATGAATCTTGCAAATCACTATTGTTTTCAATCGTTTTTCTCAAATTTCTTTCGTTTAAGCCCTTTTGACAAAAACCAAACTGCATTCCTCTTATTCTTTTCACACGATCCACTACTTGTCCTACATGATAAGCGGTATGTTCAACAAGATGAAGAAGACTATGCATATCAATTTCTGTATTCCGTTTTACCGCTTTCGTAAACGCTCTTTTCCAGTTATCAAATATTTCTTTTATCATTAAGCATAAATCATATGATGTGATTTCTAAACGAGGAAAGTATTCTTCAATTCCTTCTTCAAACTTGATATCCGGATTCGAGTACCGAGCTGTATTTCTCTTTACATGCTCACAAATATGCAAGGCAATTCCACCAATCGAATTCATCTCCTGCTTCCACAATTCTTCAGTATTTAGACAATGAATTGCTTGAAGTAACTTCGGAAAATAATGATCACATATACGATGATATGTAATTTGAAAAACCAATTGCATGTCTATTCACCCCATATTCTACATAACATTTTATTAAAACAATAATTTTCCATAAAATACATAATTATCATACAATTAATCTAATATTTTATCCAGAGGTGAAAAAATAATGACCAGTAAAATACACGTATGGCATACCGGGCAAGTGTACATCGATCAAGCGATGGCATTTCAAGAAAAAACGCGGCACCCAATTCCATATACTGGATGGTTCAGAAGTTCTGCTAAAAAAAGATGGATGCCTGTTTCCGCATATTTAATTGAGCATCCAAAAGGATTCGTCTTAGTCGATACAGGATGGCACGAAGAGATGAGAACAAATCCGAAAAAACATTTAGGCTGGTTCACTTCTACAATGTTTACTGGTACTTTACCAGAAGGACAATCCGTCGCGGAAAGACTGCAAGCGAAAGGAATTCAAAATAATGATATTGATTATGTATTACTAACCCATCTCCATTCCGATCATGTAAGCGGGGTAAAGCACGTGGCAGGGGCAAAACAGATTGTAACGAGCGAACTAGAATGGAATGCCGCGCAAAAAGACGCTGGATACATCAGGTCAATGTGGGAAGGTGTTTCTATCAATCCGTTTCAGTTACACGAAATTCCGCACGGTCCTAACCGGTTAGGCTACGATGTATTTCAAGACGGTTCTCTCTATATGGTATTTACACCTGGTCATAGCAAGGGATTATGCTCTGTACTAGTACAAACAACGAAAGGCTGGGTACTATTAGCAAGTGATGTTGGCTATTCAGAAAGATCATGGGAACAAAATGTATTGCCTGGGGTAACGGCTGATAAGGCTGCTGCTCAAAAATCGTTAGATTGGGTTAGAGCATTTAGGAAAAGAGAAGATTGTGTCCAAGTCATAGCAAATCATGATCCTGATATTCAGGAGCAAGTGATAGAATAACAAAACCACACCATCGCTAAGTCTATAGCACGGTGTGGTTTCTCGCTCAAATATTTCTCAATATTTTTTTGTTCATACTTCTTCTATTTCTACTAAATGGCATATACAAGAGTAGACATGCAATAAACGCAACAATTTCTAATGAAATAATATAGTAAGGATAAGGACCTAACGCATCAAGTAATGAAGCTGTTTCTGGCTTATGCGCTAAAAACATATAGTTTCCACCTGTTTTATAATTTACGAATAAAATAATTGGTAGCAGTGCATTTAAAAATAACATCGTGCGTTTAATCGATTGAAAAGTTGGCCTGTACCCTTCTACCCACGTCATAAAGAGCGGTGATAAAACGAGTAATGCATGTGCGATGAAATATTCTAAGAAGCGAAAATGCGGAAATGCATACTGTAAATTGGGGGTTAATAGGGCTTGTGATGCTCCGAGAATTCCTGTAAAAAAGACAATTTCATATAGCTTATAACTTTTCGTTATAATCATAATAGATGCCAAAAATAAGCTAATCGTACATAACTCAAATGGCAATGATGTACCGAGCTGAAAAATCCCCGCCTTCACTTGCCATATGTCTAATCCAATTTCACTACTTATAAATAAAAAAGCAATTGTATAGCGAACCCTCATATTCCATTGCTCTTGACGAAGTAAATCTTGATATTGATATAGAAAATAAACTCCTAAACCAATAAGAAGAAGTACAATAACGTGTTGTTTCGAGTATGGGATAAACGGTTCTAATGGAGCTGCTTGAAAAAATGCTGCCATGCTCCCACCTCCTTTCTACAATATTATTGTCAAAAAGAAAAGGCTCGTCAACTAATTTGCTTTCTCCAACACCAAAAACAACTACACTATCATGGATATGAATGCAAACCACAGCACCTCTAAAACTGTAGAGATGCTGTGGTTTCACTTTTTACAAGTCCAAAATCCCCAAGATTTCCTTCGTAAATAATTTGAAGTCACCCAAGTGTTTCTCAATAATTTTTTGAACAATGTCTAAGTTTACGCTTTGATAATCACGAACAGCAATATTCCGAAATCCTACCATTGCTTTTAAATTATTGCCTATGTCTTTTTTTATAACGCTCGCTTCAACTAGTAAATCGAATGCTTCTCGGCTAGATTGTGGTAATCCTAGCTTCCTACTTGCGACAATATGCATCGCTAGATCAATACTCGCTTCACACGCTCGTTGTATGTTTAAAATAATTGAATCTTGCTTCGTATAATCTTCTAAATTCTCTGGGTTATTTTCGTATACATCTTGAATTCTCTTTATACAACGTTCTATTGTAGCGATTTTATTTATAATCACTTCACTCTTCATGTATAGCACCTCTTTTCTTAATATCATCAAATATAACGCGTCGTTCCTCATTCAATCTTGCATACATTTTAAGAATCTTCATTTCCAATACAATCTTACGCTCTTCATCCGAACAATATATTGTCTTTCCTTCATGGATAATCTGTGCTTGAAACACCGTTGACCCCTGTGATAAATCAACTAAATCAACATCTCTATGAACAATATTGGCTAACTCCTGCGCTAGTAAAAAACGGTCATAATGATCTAAAGCTAGATCACTAACATATGCTATATCGATATCACTATCTGCTCTTGTTCGATTTTGCGCTGTCGAGCCAAATATAATAATCCAATATGGATTTACTGTTTCTTTCAATTTTTCAATAATGGATGCTATCATGTTTTGAGGGATCATCTTTACTCATCCTCCCTTACCATTCTTATCCTTTATTTTAGCATAAAGAACAATAGACTACCTATAAACCCAAAATCGCGGGCACTTAAAAAGTCCCTGATTCATTAAAAAATAATATCGTATGAGATAGCACAAATGTACCATCCCATACGATATACATCAATATCTAAACCCTCTCAACCCACATACCATATGTCGGAAAATTCTCTTTCAACTTCGCAAATGTTTCATCGCACCACGTTTTGGAGTTGAAATCACCAATAACGATACGCTGATTTCCATCGTCAAGAGATTGCGTCCACATCCCGTAGTCTGGAAAAATACTTTTGATTGTATAATATACATCTTCCATCCATTCAACTGAATTGAAGTCTCCTACAAAGATGCGATATAGTTCCTGAACATTTGTGAACCATTCGAGCGGTTTATCTCCGTTTAAAACATTTAAATCTACTTTTCCAATTCCATCAAGCCATCCCCCTGTTTTACCATCTGCATATTGCCATAAGTCGCATGCATAATTAGGTTTTCTGCCTCCATATCGTGGAATCCATAAAAAATCAGCTTGTACATTTTGTAACCCGTAAGATCCATACATATGATGCGCTACATATAAGCCAACTTTCCAACCAGCCCCCTGGCAAGTAGTAATAAATGCTTGTGCTGCTTCTGCTAGATTCGTAGCTCCGCAGCTTGCGAGCGTATCCTCTTCAACATCTAACACAAGAAATTTCGCATTTGGATTTACACGTACCAGAAAGTCTTCAGCCTCGACAACGGCATCTGCAATGCTTATATAACAACCGTAAGCATAAGCCGCATGAGGAACTCCATATGCTTCTAAATTTCGGACATGTTCATTGTATAGTCGGTCTATCTTCCGTGAGCCATATTGAACGCGGCAGATTGCTAGATCTAGTTGCGGCGCAGCGATATCCCAATCGATATCATCATTGTATTTTGATAGATCTACGATATGTTTCGTCATGATTCAATCTCCCCCCTTTCTAGTTTTCATTATATAAATAATCGTTCTGCTAGTATATTTGGCAATGAATTTCTTAAAACAATTCAAATGTGATACATATATACAATTTGAAACAACGACATAAAAACCCTTTTTTTAGATGGACGAGAGTATCTAGCCATGCATAGAAGCGGTCGGGTCCCTTTTCTGCCACATGCAATGTTAAAACAAAGAGAGTAAGAAAGTAGCAGGTTACTTTTTGCTTGGCATGGCGGCGACTTGTGTGCCCAAAAGTCAAGTTGGATTTATATATTTTAAAGCTGAAAAAATTAGAACGGCAGCCGGAATATAAAAAACCACACCATTTCTAAATTTTAGAAACAGTGTGGTTTTCATTTTTATGCCAGCGCAGATGCCTGATTTTGTTGATCAACCGGCACAACTGCATCTGTTAATGCTGCGTCTAATTCAGCTGTGTACTTCCGCTTCTCTTCTCCGCTCCAGTTTAAAGCTTCCGCCATGTAGTTAATAACAGCGTCTTTCCATTGGTATACCCAGTGAATATTGAAGAATACTGCTCCAGTGCGGCGTACGAAGAAATCGACTGGTTTTGTTGTCATTTCGAACTCCATTGCGTATACGAGTGGAAGAAGGACGTCAAGCGGCATGTTATGGCGCTCTGCCTCTCCTTTATATTCTTTCGCTAATTCGAAAAGTGCATCGACGTTTGAACCGTAGAATTTCGCGAATTGCTCTGCTTGTTCTACTGTTAAACCGTATTTTTTTCCTTCTTGTGCTTTTTTCGCAATGAATGTTGGGAAGTTTTTCGAACCGCCAACATGACCGCCAGAGATTGGCATATGTTTCGTTGCACTCGCTGAGTATGAACCGTGACCCTCTTTTTGCATTAAAGATGTTACGTAGTCTACAACCATCTCTGCCATTTTGCGGTATCCTGTTAATTTTCCGCCAGCAATTGTGATTAAGCCAGATTCAGAAGTCCAAATTTCATCTTTACGAGAAATTTCCGATGCGCTTTTTCCTTCTTCATAAATTAATGGGCGAACGCCTGCCCAGCTTGATTCAATATCTTTCTCTGTAATGTTTACACTCGGGAACATGTAGTTAATTGCGTTAATAATATATGTGCGATCTTCTGTCGTCATTTTTGGTACTGCCGCATCTTTATCGTAAAATGTATCAGTTGTACCTACGTATGTTTTACCTCCACGCGGAATCGCAAATACCATCCGTCCGTCTGGCGTATCAAAGTAGATCGCTTGCCCTAATGGGAAACGTTTTTGATCGATAACAAGGTGCACACCTTTTGATAACTGCAGTACTTTCCCTTTTTTCGAATTATTCTTTTCACGAAGTGTATCTACCCAAGGACCTGAAGCGTTGACGATCTTTTTCCCGTAGACTTCATATACGTTTCCATCTAATAAGTCGATTACACGTACGCCGCATACTTTTCCATCTTTATATAAGAAACCGTCTACTTTCGCATAATTGACTGCTTTTGCACCATGTTTGATTGCTTCTTTCATGACTTCAATTGTTAAACGTGCATCATCTGTACGATATTCTACGTAGTAACCGCCGCCTTGTAATCCTTCTTGTTTCACAAGTGGTTCTCTTTTCATCGTTTCTTCGCGGCTAAACATTTTTCTGCGTTCGCTTTTCTTAACGCCTGCTAAAAAGTCGTATACACGAAGACCAATTGATGTACTAAATGAGCCGAATGTACCACCTTTATGGAACGGTAGCAACATCCATTCTGGTGTTGTTACGTGGGGACCATTTTCATATACGATGGCACGTTCTTTCCCAACTTCAGCTACCATCTTCACTTCAAATTGTTTTAAATAACGTAAACCACCGTGAACAAGCTTTGTCGAACGACTTGATGTACCTGCTGCAAAGTCCTGCATTTCAAACACAACTGTTGATAGTCCGCGTTTTGACCCGTCTAATGCAATCCCTGCTCCTGTGATTCCTCCGCCGATGACAACTACATCCATTTCTTGTTTATTTACTTCATTTAAAACATTTTGACGTTGTTTACTTGAAAATTTCATGGTAATTCCTCCCTTTCATTACGAAAAAAAGAGACCACAAACATCACCATAGAATTGCTTCTATAGCGCGCCCGGGTCTCTCCAAATCTCCTACCGAATTATTAACTTATCAACATTATAACACTGTTTATAATTATTTGAAAGCTTTCGTTGCTTCAATCGCTTTTTTCCAGCCAGCATATAACTCTTCACTAGTACCCGCTTCCATTGCTGGCGCAAAGCTCTTATCCATATTCCACTGCGCTGCGATTTCTTCTTGATCTTTCCAGTACCCAACCGCAAGACCAGCTAAATATGCTGCTCCTAAAGCTGTTGTTTCGTTCACTTCTGGACGCTCTACTGGCACACCTAAAATGTCGCCTTGGAACTGCATTAAGAAGTTATTTTTCACTGCGCCGCCATCTACGCGTAATGTTGTTAACTCGATGCCAGAATCAGCTTCCATCGCACATAATACATCTTTTGTTTGATATGCTAGTGATTCAAGCGTTGCACGGACAAAATGCTCTTTCGTCGTACCGCGTGTTAACCCAAATACCGCACCGCGTACTTCACTATCCCAGTACGGCGTTCCAAGTCCAACAAATGCCGGTACAACATATACGCCGTCCGTTGACTCAACGCGTGCTGCATACGCTTCACTGTCGCTTGCATCTTGGAACATACGCAGTCCATCACGTAGCCATTGAATCGCAGATCCCGCTACGAAAATACTACCTTCTAATGCGTACTCTACTTTTCCATTTAAACCCCATGCGATTGTTGTTAATAATCCATGCTCAGATGCTACCGCTTTTTCACCTGTGTTCATTAACATAAAGCAGCCTGTTCCGTATGTATTTTTCGCCATACCTTCACCGAAGCATGCTTGCCCAAATAATGCCGCTTGTTGGTCACCCGCAATCCCTGCAATTGGTACATTTTGACCGAAGAAATGATAGTCAACTGTATGACCGTATACTTCAGAAGATGGACGTACTTCTGGAAGCATGCTTGCTGGTACTGTTAACATATCAAGTAGCTCTTCGTCCCATTTTAATTCATGGATGTTATACATTAATGTACGAGATGCATTTGAATAATCTGTTACGTGAACATTGCCGCCAGATAATTTCCATACAAGCCACGTATCAATTGTTCCGAATAATAACTCGCCGCGCTCTGCTTTCTCTCTTGCACCTTCTACGTTATCTAAAATCCACTTTACTTTCGTTCCAGAGAAGTATGCGTCAATTAACAGACCTGTTTTTTCGCGAACCATATCGCCATAGCCTTTTTCTTTTAACTCGTCACAAATTTCCGCTGTTTGGCGAGATTGCCATACGATTGCATTGTATACAGGTTTTCCTGTTGCTTTTTCCCATACTACTGTTGTTTCACGTTGGTTCGTAATCCCGATACTTGCAATTTGCTCTGGTTTTATCTCTGCTTCACTTAAGCAAGTTGCAATAACTGCTAGAATCGATCCCCAAATTTCTTGCGGGCTATGCTCAACCCAGCCTGGCTTTGGAAAATGTTGTGTAAACTCTTTTTGCGCAACATGTACAATTTTACCTTCTTTATTAAAAAGAATCGCACGTGAACTCGTTGTTCCTTGGTCTAATGAAAGAATAAATTTTTCCATGTTTATTTCCCCCTTATGCTACTTTTCTACTATTTGTATTTTTCCCGCTCTGTTTGCTTGTCATATAAGAGATTGCTAGAACAATCACTGCTGCAATAGATACATAGATAAGTGCTGAGTTTTGCTTTCCTTCAAATACAACTTGATGGAATAATCCTGCTAATGACCCGCCTAAAATCGGTCCTACTACTGGAATCCATGCGTATTTCCAGTTCGATCCGCCTTTTCCTGGAATCGGAAGAAGGAAGTGTGCAATACGAGGTCCTAAGTCACGTGCTGGATTAATCGCGTAACCAGTTGTCCCTCCTAATGATAAACCAATACTTACGATTAAGAAACCTACAATGAACGGATTTAAACCGTCTGCAAACTTATTTGCTCCAATTGCTAAAATACCAAATACTAGAATAAAAGTCCCAATCATTTCACTTAAAAGGTTTGCAAATGTGTTTGGAATTGCTGGTCCTGTTGCAAATACGCCTAATTTTGTTCCTGCATCTTCTGTTTCTTTCCAATGTGGTAAGTAATGTAAGTATACAATACATGCCCCAATCATTGCCCCCATCATTTGTGCTGCGATATACCCTGGTACATCACTCCAAGGAAATGCCCCTTTAAACGCTAAGCCAATTGTTACTGCTGGATTTAAATGCGCTCCGCTAATTGATCCAACTGCATAAGCAGCTATCGCAACCGCTAAGCCCCATCCCATCGTAATAACAATCCATCCTGAATTTTGTGCAAATGATTTCTTCAAACTAACACCCGCACAAACGCCGCCGCCAAGAATGATTAGTATTGCTGTCCCTATTAACTCCCCTAAAAATGGTGACATATAACCCCTCCATGCTCAAATTAAAACACCCTCAGTGAAAGAGAAAATTTGAATGGTCATTCATTTTCAAAAGAAAAAAATCCACAAATGCACGCTTCTATAAAATCATAGAAACAATGAAATGTGGATCTCTTCTTTTCTCCGTCACGTTTATTAACTTGTCTATAATGTTAAACTTATTTGTAAGCGGTGTCAATTAGTTTTTTCATATTTTTGTCACTTTTTATGAAAATGTTTCCATAACTCTTTCTTTGACGTTGTAATCGCTGTCGCACCAGCTGCAAGAGCTTTTTCCACATCATCCACAGTGCGAATAAATCCGCCTGCTAAAATAGGTAATCCTGTCCGCTCTTTCACTTCCGCAATTACGTCCACTAAAGCCCCTGGCAGCACTTCAATGTAATCTGGCTTTGTCTTTTCTAAAAGAGCACAACTCTTTTCCATTGCACTAGAATCAATTAAGAAAACGCGTTGAATCGCAACGACACCCTTTTGCTTCGCTTTCACAATCACACTAGACCTCGTAGACAACACCCCGTACGGACGAAACTCTTGGCATATGTATTCCGTTGCATACGCATCACTTTGCAAACCATGAATTAGATCCACATGTAAAAAAACTTTTTTACGATATTGCTTCGCAAGAGTAATAACACTTTTCAACTGAGCAACATGAATGTCAAGAATAACGATATATTCATAGGAACTATGCAATAGTTTCTCTAAATCTTTAATTTGCCGAACCGCTGGTAATATTTTTTGTTCATGAAATTCCATACGAAAATCCCCTTTTTTATGTCTTCCTATTTCTTATAGTACACAAATTAAGGAAAAAGAAAAGATGGGACCTTTTTCGTTCCAGCTGAGCTAGGTGACATTTGTGTCGAATCTTGTCAGAAGGTCTTTATTTCGTGTCGAATCGCCGATATCGGTGAACATGAAAAAAAAACGGGACTGATCGTCAGTCCCGTACAATGACTTACATATTAGTGCCTTGTGTTGAAACTTGCCACTCTACGCCGAATTTATCTTTAACTTGGCCGTATGATGGACTCCAAAACGTTTCTTGAAGCGGCATTATCACTTGGCCACCATCTTGTAATTTTCCAAACACTTCTTGTGATGTTTCTGCATTTTGTATGTGAATAGTGATAGTTACTTGCGATCCAACTTGGTGCGGCTGACCTGGGAATGTGTCAGAGATCATCAAATCTGTATTGCCAACTTTTAAATGCGCATGTAAAACGCGTTCTTTCGCCTCAGCAGGAACCTTGAATTCCGGATTTTCCGGCATGTCTCCAAACGTTTGAAGGCTTACAACTTTTGCATCCAATTTACAGTGTTTAATGGATTGATGATTGAGGTTTCTTGCCTTGACTATAAAGATGGGAAAAGAATTTCAAGACTTAATAACACAAAATAACTTATACAGCATCACAATAGAAAAGGGATGGTAACCGTTCGGCTACACATCCTCTTTCGTAGGTATTAAAGTAAAACAGAATCCTTATCACTTTCTTGATTACGTCGCTCCCGCTCTTCAGCGAGGCGCTTCATATAAACTTCGCCTTCTTTTTCAATAAACTCATTATCCATTTCTTGCTCTTGTTTTGATGTATATAAGACCATATAACCACTCACAACAATTCCAATAATAATGAGATAAATCCACCATGGTAAAGTTTGCATTTGAATTCCTTCCTTTCATCAGACAAGCTTTGTTAGTTTCACTGTATGAAAGAAAGGGAGATTTTATGACTACTATATTTATATCTAGCAGCAAAGTCTTACTGCCCGTTAGTGTGGGATAAAACTAGTTGTAAGTACAAAAACAAAAGAAATAAGAGTAGTTAAAATCCCTACTCTTATTTCTAGTTACATATGCATCAGTTTATCTTCTGAACTTAACGATGAATCCAAACTGCTCCTGCAGTCTTATCATCAGCTTGACCTACTACTTCAAATTTCAGACCAAGCTTTGGAAGTTTTCGTCCTGCATCAGGAATTAACGTGTTCATGTATACTTTAGAATCATCAAATTTAGTCACACCTGGTAATCCTTTATAATCAAATACTCCGCGTGATGGTGAATTTACTTTCCACGCTGGTGTTTGATCAAATGAGAATGCAGCATCTACAATTTGATAACGTGTACTATTTTTCACAGACGGCTGACCATTTAATGTTCCTACAATCGCTTCTGGATGAGAATCTACTACTCCAAGGAATCCTTCGCCTGGATGTACGCCAACCCAGTTATCTGTAAAGCTTTGGTCTGCATACCATACAACAAGTCCTGTGTTATAAACAGGGCCGCGTCCATATTGCAGCGCTTCGTCAGAACCAGAATAGTTTCTCCACTCTAAATAGTAGTTATTTTTCTTATACTCAATTCCATTAGAAACAGTAAAGCCTTTTAATGTAAAGCTTGGTTGTCCTTCTGCATCATCATAGAACACAACTTTACCATCTACTGTTAAAGCCGCATTATCAAGCGCAAATCCTTTGTAAGCTACCGCAATATCTGTTAAATATTCAAATTGTAGTTTTACTTTCTTACCTTTGAATTGACTTAAATCATAAGATTTATCAATCCACTTATCATTTGTTGTATCGACACCATTCTTGATGTCTTTGTCACCCATTCTATCAAGCTTTGTTTTCGTTCCATCTTCTGCAATCGCGTATACATCAACGAAATCATACTTTGCTTCTAATTCATATAATGCTTTGTAATCAAATTTTGCATTCGTTGCATTTGTTAAATCAAATAATGGAGTCTCTAACGTTGTATGGATGTCATTTCCTTTTGTACTATAGTAAAATTTCTTTCCAAAACCAGGTTCAATGTTTTTCACTTCTTTATCTGGTAAATTCACACGAACAATTCCTGGACGTTGTGATTTCGTAACACTTTGATCGATATACGTCGCTGCCCCAACACCGCGAAGTTTATCATAGTCTACTTCAGTAATATTCGCCCAGTTACCCTTCATATTTTTTTGGAAGAACTCTTTATTTTGTGGAGAGAAACTTGTCGGTTCTGTTCCAGCAATTCTTCCAGCCCAGCTACCGCCGCTCATAATAGACCAAGCTTCAATCGGCTCACCTTGTCCAGAATACTTTGTATCGTACTCATCCGGTAAACCTAAGTCATGACCAAATTCATGAGCGAATACACCAACCGCACCGTCTTCAGGCTCGATTGTGTAATCGTATGCAGCCATCTTTCCATCCCATCTTTGTACAGATGATTTCGTTCCATCAATTGCATAAGGTTTTGCGCCAAGCTTTGAACGATGAGACCAAATTGCATTATCGCCCAATTTTCCACCGCCAGCTTCTTGACCAACACCAGCGTGAACAACCATTAAATGATCGATAATTCCATCTGGCTCATTTTTATTACCGTTGTTGTTATAATCGTATTGATCAAACTGATCATAATCAGCTATATTAATTCCTTTTTCCACTGCTGCTTTTAACGCATCTTTTACTAGATCACGTGGGCCTAGAGGTCCTTTATTATCATGACCAGTGCCAGCATCAGCGCCGTAATCAGCTGCTTTACCTGGAACAGTCAACCATTCTGTTACAGTACCGTCAACCGTATAGCTGCCGCCTGATTGCTCTTCATAATATTGCTTGAATGTTTTAATGTTTGTGCCATTGAATAATGTAAACGGTTCATCACCAAATAACATTTTTTGATAATGCTCACGATTAAAATCATTCGAATACATATAACCTGGGTCTTGATCAACATTGTTATGTTTAAAATCACTATACTCTACAAGCAGCACAAGAACTTTATCTTTGCGAACTGACCCATTATATTCAGCTTGCTTCGCTGAAGATGTTGGAACTTTCCCATTTAATTTTCCAGCATTAAATCCGGATGCTTGTCCATTTGCTGGACCATTCGCTGCTTGCTGCTGATCTTTTTCTTTCATCTTTTCATCTTTTACTTTTTTCATAAAATCAGTAGCTTCTTGCGTAAGGCTGTCTTCTGGCGTTGTTTCCTTTCCAGGAGCTTCGCCTTTCTTCTTCTCTATATATTTCTCTACAGCCTTTGATGTTTCTGCTTGTGATGCAGAAGGATCAATAACCCCACGTTCCTTCAACGCATTTACCAAGCGATCCTCTGGTATTAAATGCTCATCTACGAAATTAGATGACGCTGGTGATGATTCCGCATAAGCAGCATGACCACCGAAAGCAAACATAGAACTTAGCATAGCCCCTGTTGCCAACACTGAAAAAGTTTTTAATTTTCTGTTCTTTTTCAACGTAGTCCCCTCCCCTTTTATGTATAAGTTATCGACTTTTCTCTTTTTGTCGATATTTATATATTATTATCGATTGGTGCAATTTTCAATATTTTTGTAATATACCGAAAATTAAATGCGGTTTATTTTATTATAATAATTTCCCTGGAGTAGATCTGATTATTTTTTTGATGATGTCCCCACCAATATATCGGCGGAAATGGTATGTTTATCGGCGCTTTTTGCAATATATCGACCGCAATTCAACATATATCGGCGCTTCGACAGAGCATAAAGATTCTTCGACAATATCCGACACGAGAACAGTTCATCCACCAGTACTAGGCGACTTGGTTCTTACCTAGACCGGACTTTCACCGGTAAGCAGTGCCCAGCTTAGCTGGGCACGCAAATAAAAAAGCTGACCAAACATCCAATTTTGGTCAGCTTATCTGTTTAATTATGAAACGTCGGTTTATAAAACGAACGATTATCAAGCGCAAAGACACGCTCTGTATATTCACCTGGTTTTGTGCGGCCCAGTGCACGGTCCATCATATTCATCTTCGCATCTAGATTATCAATGTAATGAAGGATTTCCGCTTCTCTTACAAGAGGCGGCTTTGGACTGCCCCATTCTGCTTTGCCATGATGTGATAAGACGATGTGCTGAAGAATTAATATTTCTTCTGTCTCAATTTTTAGCTCGTCTGCTGCTTTGCCAATTTCGTTTACCATGATAGAAATGTGACCTAGTAGGTTTCCTTCTAACGTATACGTTGTGGAAATTGGACCTGACAATTCAATGACTTTACCAAGGTCATGTAAAATCACGCCTGCATACAATAAGTCTTTATCAAGAGACGGATATAGCGCTGCAATTGCTTTTGCTAAGTCAAGCATCGATACAACGTGATATGCCAGTCCTGAGACAAACTCATGGTGATTCTTTGTTGCGGCTGGGTAATCTAGAAATTCTCCTTGATACTTATTCAACAAATGTCTTGTAATACGCTGAATATTTGGGTTACGCATTTCAAATATGTATTGTGTAATTTTCTCAACCATATCTTCTTTTTTAAGCGGTGCTTTTTCCACAAAATCAGAGATATCATTTACTTCACCTGGATTTGCCACACGAATTTGCTTCACACGGAGCTGAATGCGGCCTTTATAGTTTTGAATATCTCCTGCTACTTTCACAATTGTTTCCGCTACATATTGCTGCTCTACTTCAGGTGACACATCCCATAGCTTCGCTTCAATATCTCCGCTTTGATCTTGCAAAATAACCGTTAAAAATGGTTTCCCGTTACTTGCAATCCCTTTCGTTGCCGATTTTATCATTAAAAATAAATCGACTTGCTCACCAACTTCGCACTGTGCAATTTTCTTTTTCATATCTTTTCCTCCACCGTCATCGATATTGTTAGTATAGCACATATACATTTTGATTTTTCAACATATATATCCCTGCTATGCAAAGTAAAAAGTGACATGCTACTTTCTTTCTCGCCCTTTTTTCACATCGCCTGTGGCAGATAAGGGCACTGACCGCTCCAAGCATGGCCAGACGCTCTCACCCATCTAAAAAAGCGGCTTTTCAATTTGTATTTATCTATTACAGCGTCTCTATCTTACCGCTTTAACATCTGAACTTCACCTTCTGCAAAGAAAGATAAAAGATGCTTATGACAAGTAAAGAAAATCACTTGTCGTTCTTTCGCTAATTCCTTCATCAAATGCACAGTTCGCTCTGTTCGCAGCACGTCAAAATGCACGAAACTATCATCAATAATAAACGGATATTGTCCTTCAAACGTATGCGCGAGCGCAAAGCGCAGCGATAAATAGAGTTGCTCCGCCGTCGCTTGACTTAATTCATGACTATAAAAACACAGTCCATCTTGTCGTTCTACTATAAACGGTTCTTCAGCAGATGGTGAAAAGACTTTTACATAATTTCCACCTGTTAAATATATAAAATACTCTTCTGCTTTTTGCAAAATACGCGGCAATTGCACTTCGTGATAATACTTCTTCGTTTTCGCTAATACCGCTTTTGCCGCGGCATAAGCGGCCCACTTTTTCACCTGTTCACGCACTTGTGATTTTTTTAGTTCCCACTCATGAAGGACGTCCCCGTACGTCCGGCCTTCTTCTAACTGTGCGATATCGTGGCGCAGAGAGGCAATTGTCTGCGTTAATTCTTTTTCCTCGCGCATTAGCTCGTCTATTTGTTCTTGCTCTTTTTTCCGCTCTTCTTCATATCCTTCTAGACGATAACCGCTCTCTAATGCTGACGTCATTAATCGTCCTTCTAGTATATCCATTTGCGGAATTAACCGATCAAGCTGCTGCTTTTTCTCGTCAATTTGCTCCGCTTGCTTTGCCGCTATTAAAAACGCCTCTTCATCAGTTGCTGCGGCAATTTCCCACAACTGTTGACGTTCTTCTACTAGATGCTGCATTTGCTGGTACACCGCAGCATACTCTTCTTCCCACGCCGCAATCTTTTCTAGCATTTGCTTTTTCTGCAATTGCTTTTCCTTTTCTTTCTGCACATCTTTACTTAATCCATATAAAAATAACGACGGTGTTTCGACGCTTCTTTCTGTAACAATCGTTAGTTTCATTAGTTTATGTTCAAATTGAGAAATCATGTCTTCCTGTAGTACTTTTCGTTCTTGTTGTTTTGCTAACTCACGGTATAATTGCTGCATCTTTTCGATTCGCTCAAACGCTGGCAAAATGTGAGCGTATGTAAAACTGTGCGGCAGTGCATACGTCTCTTTATGCAATTTGACCTGTTCATTCACACTGAACAGATCACGCTCCCACTCGTCATATTCAGAAAGAATTCGATCATACCCGCGTTCAATTTGTTTTAACTTAAATTCTTCGCGTTCTAGTAGCTTCCGCACTTCATCGTCTTTCTCTAGTCGATACTTAAATTCAAGCGCTTCATCACTTTCCTGTTCAACTGAACCTTTACTATACATCACATAAAAAATAACAAGACCAATTAACAAAAAGACTCCCGCAAACAGTAGCTTTCGACTATCCATAAAAACACCAGCAAGCAGCAGTAAAATATCCATAATGAATACAACCATCGCCGCTTTATTCATCGGCGATGCAGTGCGATTTCGACTTTGCCGAGACGCCGCACTTTGCACCTTTGGCAAATAGCGCTCACGCTCACGGTCTGGCAATGTTTGTGACTGTAGCTTTTTCACCGTTTCTTCCTGTTCCTCTAATTGCTCCTGCGCTGTTTTAAATCGTTCATCTAACTGCCCTTTTCGCTTTTCTAACTCTTTTGCTTGCTGCACCATTTGCGTAATCGTTTCCTTCATCGCTAAACTCACATTGAAAGAAAGAACGTCCTCACGCGCAAATGCCGATCCGATTTGCTGCTGCAAATCTTGTATTTCTTCTTCTATATGTAAAATGCGCCCCGTCAAATCCCGCACTTCTTGCTGCGCTGTTTCATAAGACATATGCTGCAAACGAAGCTCTTCTACGTACATATCTTGCTGAAGCAATTCCTCATTTACGTGTACTGCTTCTATTTCAGACTGCGCACCGGCTAATTTCTTTTGCAACGCCTCTCCTTGAAACTGCAGCGGTTCAAGCCGTACTTTTATCCCTTCATAACGCGGCAAACCATCAATTGGAAACCTATGTCCTGCATGCTGTTCTAAAAACCGTTCACACGCACGCTTTTCAAAAAAGAGCGGCTGCAACGCTTCTAGCACTTCATAATCTTGCTTTCGCTTCCCCGCTTCTTGCTGCTCAGTGCGAATAATAGAAAGGCGCTCTTCCATACTCTTTTTCTTGGCAACAAGCTCTTCATACACGGCAATTTTCCCTTGCCAATCTGCAAGCTGATCTTGCAAATTTTTCAACTCCTGCAGCGCCACATTAATTTCCGGCTTGCGGCCATTTGGCTTAAAGCGCTGCTCCATTTCTTTCTCCAGCATTTTTTCCAGGCGCATCAATCCGTCACTGCCAACTGCACTTGCCGAAAATAAATAGTTACCAATATCCCCTTCGCCAATATGGTGAATATTTTGCAGTCCATGCATGTCAAAAGAAAACACAGAATCAAACAACTGCTCATTCATTCCGTTTAACAGTTTCTTTAAAACTTCCTCACCGCCTGTTTTTCCATCCGCAAAATACACCGTCACTTCCCCGGCCGCCGTTTTCGGAAGACGCTCAATTTTTAATCGTCCGTACTCCTCGGTATAAACGGTAATTGCACCGCCGTATTTCCCGCCTTCTTTCGGCTCATAGCGGCGCTGTCCTCTTGTCGGAAAACCAAATAAAATGCTCTTCATAAACGACCGAATCGTCGACTTACCTGCCTCATTTTCCCCGTACAATACGGTAAGCGCAGAAAGGTTCAGTTGGACATTTTCTAATTTTCCATATCCGTAAATATGAAGGTTCTCAACTCTCATCCCTTACTCCTTTCTTGCTCTAGTAATTGCTCTAAAATAATATTCTCGGCGCCCTTTTGAATCTCTTTCTTTTCTTCCTCAGAAAACGAATGAAGTGCTTTTCTCGCAACCGGTGAAGTCCAAATCGTCTGCAGCACCTCATCCATACTTAAGAACGATTCAAGCTCCTGCAGCACATTCCCGATAAAATGGTTCTCTTTCTTCAACTTCTCAATTTCTGCAAACGAAATCGTTTCGTTCTTCCATTTCACAACATGCACAAAATTACTGCGCTCCTCGCCGGGTGAGACAATATGAAGAATTTCCTCTACACGCTTCTCATCACGCAAATAGGAAGCAAGCGGGCCTTGTCCTGTAAATGTCATCGTCACAAGTAAACCTTCTGCTTCTCTTCGCACACCGTTTATGCTCTCCGTACATGCATGAATCAAATCATCAACCGAGTCTAACTCATCAATCGGAATCGTAACCTCATCCCAAACAACATCATTCGTACGGAAAAATATTAGTTCTGTCCCTTGCGAAGACAAGGAAACAACGTACGCACCTTTCTCTCCTGTTTCCTTCCGGTGCCGCCCTTGAATATTGCCAGAGTATACAATGCACGGTTCCTCTGCTAATACTTCACGTTTATGTATATGACCGAGTGCCCAGTAATTAAACCCCTTCTCCTTCAACTCACGAATTTGAAACGGCGCATACCGATTATGCTCCGCATCTCCTTCCACACTTCCATGAAGCATCCCGATATGAAGCGGTGCACCTGTCATCTTTTTATACTGCTCTGTCATATTATCCGTTACAGCTTGTTGCTGATAACTAAATCCATAAATAGAGGCAAGCAGCTCTCCATTTTTATAAAATGATTTTTCTTCTATATAAGGCTCTGTAAAAACATGTACATGATCTGGAAACTCAATAGCTGCCCAGCTTCCCCCTAAATGATCATGATTGCCATGAATCACATATACCGGAATATCATACTGTCCTAAACGCTTCATTTGCTCACGAACAAACACTTGCGCCCGTAAACTTCTCGTCTCTGCATCATACAAATCACCCGCAAGCAAAACAAAATCAACTTGCTCTTGAATCGCTTTATCCACAATGCGCGCAAACGAACGAAACGTACTTTCCTTCATTCTTTCCCATATAAAGATAGGTACATTCAGCTCCATCCCTTTAAACGGACTATCCAAATGCAAATCTGCCGCATGAATAAACTTTACTTTTTTCACAGCGTAACGTCCTTTCTCCGTCATACTTTGCTTAGTCAGCCGACTCACAATATATCGGCGCAAATGCAACATTTATCAGCGCTTCGACACAACATAAAGATTCCTCGACCATATTCGACACGCAAGTAGGCAAAGTTTCACTATATTTTAACACTTTTTTTCGAATTGAGGAGGCAAATCTGCCCCTCGCACGCGGGAGGAAAAAGGCACTGACCGCTCCTACTCATAGCCTGACGCTCTCGTCCATCTAAAAAGAAAAAGGTTTTTTAATTTTGATCTATATATTTCTTTTGCATAATTGCTCATTTTATGACACAATAGTTACAACATTCTGATTATTTTTGGAGGGAATTTTCATGGGCCTATACACACTAACAGTTTTCGAAAAAGACGGTTCCAAAGTATTAGACGAATCATTTGAGGCTGCGACGGAAACAGCAGCAAAATCAAAGGGTGAAACTCTTTTACATGAAAAACAATTGTATGACCACACGCACCGCTGCACATCTTCAAGCGGAAAGCTTGTTTTATTCCAGCGCTAAAAAAAAGAAGCGTTACACCGCTTCTTTTTCACACTATATCTTCTTCACACCACAGAAACTCAACTTCTACAATTCGATTACCAAATCGAACACGCCTATTCCACATACCAGTTTGAATAAGACGCTTTAACTCATCCTTCATTTTATCCGTCCATTGCTGAATACTTTCTTTCTTATCGTACGGATAAGCGTTTGGAAACTCTTCATGCAAGAGGCGCAAACTTTCCGCATCTAGATGAAAATGAAAAAAATAATTCGCAGTCAGAGAAGGCTCCTGCAATTGTAAAAACGGGTGGTCAATTTGCTTCTTATTACGATAAAACGTAAAAATATTGACCTTCCCACTCGTTATCTGATCAATTTGAATTTCGTGTTTTTCAATAATCACGCTGTTCAATCCACCTCAATATATGCTACTTCTAGTATATATGTCTTTAATCAATAAGTTAACCATTTTCCTATGGAAATTCATCATTTCACAAAAAAGACAATCAGAATGACTCCAAACAAGGAAGGATGCGATCATATGCATTTCGGTAGCAAAGGTTGGTACGTACACGAGTTAAAAAAATTAGGGATCCGTACTTATGAAGGGAAAAAACTAGAATCATATCGTACGCATATTTTGGCTAGTTTGCTTGAGAAGGCGAAGAGACAGTCGGCTTAATGAAAGGAAGCTCCTTCTTATATGGAGGGAGCTTTTTAATTGTAGAAAAAAGAGGAAAAGCATAAATCTAAAATTATTAGAGATAACAGAAGAAAATTTTTGGGATGTTATTCAGCTGAAATCAGATAAAGTACAGGAAAAACGCATTCAAATATTCGAAAGATGGGTCGGTTCTAACGCCTTTTTCCTGGGGGCCTGTCAAGTTTATAACTTTACTCCAAAAGCCATTTATGACAACCTCACTTTACTTGGATTTACTTCCTATGGTTATCGAAAAGAACATGAAAGATACGAATTAATCAGCATAATGTTAGGACATCAATATCAGAGAAAAGGGTATGGCGTTCCTGCTTTACAAGCAGTGATTGCCGAAATGAGTGAACGGTACAAATGCAAAGAAATTTATTTATCAGTAATCCACGATAATGAACCTGCAAAACGAATCTATGAAAAAGTTGGTTTTAAAGCAACTGGCGAGATTGAAAAAGGACATCACGATGAACTCGTTTATTGTTTGAAATTAGCAAATAACTCGGCATCGCTTGTATGAATAATGCCTTTTTCTTTTACTGATGTTGCTTAATAACTTATCAATACCTAAATGGTAAAAAAACAGAAGTCTTAAACCAGACTTCTGTTTTTCTGCGTGCAATAAATCATATCACTAAACTAATATAGCGTATATTGTTTACGCACACTTATTTACAACTTAAACTAACTACAGTGGCAATAGATTGTGCTGCCTGTTCCCAGCTTCCATCTATAATTCTTCCAAGCTGTTGACCAAGTGTATTTAAATCATTTGGATTAACGGGAATCCCTATATACGCAGCAATAATTGATAAAATTGGAGCCGCAACTGGTGTCAAACCACCCCTATCAATACTATATTTAGGCCCATCTATTACGTTTCCATTTTGTACTGTAAACTCATAATAAAATTGATCATCTGGACGATAACTTATATGATGAGAAATTTTTCCCTTAACATATTTCTTCCCTTCGCCTAGATTTACTACTTCTATTTCTTTTACATTAAATTCATGATCAAATACTTTTATTTTTTTTACTTCAGGACCATGTAACGCAGCATTAACAGCTGTCTCCAAATTATTCTGTCCAAAAGGTTGAATATTAATAGTTTTTGATTCTACTTGTTGAATAGAACCTTCTTTTTCTGCAGCAAACACTGATGTAGATGGTATTACTCCTGTAACTAACGTTGCTGCAAGAACCGTTGACATTACTAATTTACGTTTCATTTTCATAGTTTTCTTCCTCCTTTTTAATATATGGTATATAACCTTTTAAATACTGACATGGTTCATTATTTTTATCACAATATACACAAAAAACTATTTCGAAAACTTAAATAATTTATGTCAGAAAATTAAAATGAATTATATATTACAATATATCTATATATACTGATTTTCGCAATATAGCTATTGCACTTTTTTGTTCTTGTAAAAATATGGATGTTAAAAAATTAACACTCCGAACGCTGCTTTTAAATTGTGAATTATTTGTTTCAAAACTATCATATCCATTGTCCAAATTTTAACAATCCAATATGATAAACATATGCCTTTTTAGTCATATGTTTTTTTGATAATAATAAAAAAAGAAAATATGATGAATTTGCTACACGTCATTATCAACAACAATAAGTGATATATAGAGGGTGGTTCATTTTGTGATATTTCAAGCTATCGCAGGAATTTTAGTTGTATACACAGATTCAAATCGAATAATTACATTATTACATTTACTATTTATTTCCCGTTAACTGCACAATGTTAATTAACCATGTTAAGTACAAGAAGAAATAAAGATAAATAAGGGGGCCAAGCAGAATGTTTTTAGCTCTGCGTGAATTAAAGCAAGCAAAATTAAAATATGGATTAATTGGACTTATGATGATTTTATTATCATTTTTAGTCCTTGTGATTTCTGGATTAGCAAATGGTTTGGCGTATAATACTGTCTCTTCCATTCAAAATATGGATGCCGAAAAGTTTGTATTAGCAAATGATGCGGAAAATTCATTGCTCCGTTCACAAATTAAGAAAGAAAATGTGGATGATGTGGTAAAACAAGTGGGTGCAAAAGATGCTGTACCATTCCGTGTGAAGTTTTCGACATACGAAAAGAAAGATAGTTCAAAAAAGGTTGATATTGCAATATTTGCAAGTGAACCCGAAACATTCTTAGAACCAAAGATTGTGAAAGGTCATGCATTAGGAACAGCACAAAATGAAATGATTGCTGACGAATCGATTAATGAAAAAGGTATGGATATTGGAGATATGATTATCGATCCGATTTCTAAAAAAGAATTTAAAATTGTTGGCTTTACAAAAGGTCAAAAGTTCAGTCATGCACCTGTTGTTTATGTGAATCAAGATGTATGGGGAGAAATTTCACAATCAAATCAAAAAGATTACAATGCAATTGCTCTTCGTACTGATAAAGAAGTAAAAAATGCATATGTAATAGAGAAAAAGGAAGTTCTTCAAAATATTCCAGGCCATAAAGGGCAACAAAACTCATTAACAATGATTATTGCATTCTTACTCGTAATTGCAACGCTCTTAATCGGTGTATTCTTCTATGTTATTACATTACAAAAAACACAGCAATTAGGTGTACTAAAAGCAATTGGAACGAAAAATTCGTATTTAGCAAATATGTTAGTTGTGCAAGTATTATTCTTGTCTGTTGGCGCGATGACGATAAGCATTGTACTTATAGAAATTTTGCAAAGAATGTTGCCAAAAACTATGCCGTTCTTATTGACAACGCCAATGATTGGCCAATATGCAGGAATCTTTATTGTAATTAGTATACTAGGATCGCTGATTTCCTTATATCAAGTATTAAAAGTAGATGCACTAGAAGCAATTGGAGGCGGCATGTAATGACATCGCTATTGAAACTAGATAGAGTTAGTAAAGTATACGGCGAAGGAAACACAGAAGTAACAGCCCTTCACCCAATTTCACTTGATGTGAAGGCTGGAGAATTCATCGGTATTGTGGGACCTTCTGGTTCAGGGAAAAGTACATTATTATCGATTGCTGGAGCATTATTATCACCATCAAAAGGTAATATTTATATTGCCGAACAAAATATTACCCATTTATCAGAAAAGGAAATGACGGATATTCGGTTAAGAAAAATCGGGTTCATTTTTCAATTCGCTAACCTTGTTCCCTATTTAAATGTAGAAGAACAATTACTATACATTGCAAAATTAAAAAAAGAAGACCGAAAAGAAGCTGAAACGCGGGCGAATCACTTGCTAACAGTATTTGGACTATCTCAGAGAAAAAATCACTATCCTCATCAATTATCAGGTGGAGAAAGACAAAGAGTTGCGATTGCTCGTGCCTTTATGAATAATCCAGATTTAATATTAGCAGATGAACCAACGGCAAGCCTTGATTCAAAACGTGGACGAGAAGTTGTCGAAATGATGAAACGAGAAGTAAAAGAAGGTCAAAAAGCTGCGATTATGATCACACATGATGAGAAAATTCTTGATGTATGTGATCGGATATTAACACTTAGAGACGGAAATTTAATATAGAAAGTATGTAAAACCGCACAGGGGAAATTCCTGTGCGGTTTTTATAAGTCCCTTTTTATATAAACAGCACCTCACTTTTCTTCCTTTTCTTTGCGGACCTTTTCGACGTCTTCGAGCGTTATACCATGGTACTGCGCTAGTGCGTTCACAAGCTCAAGTAAATCAGCTAGTTCTTCTAACTTATGTTCCGGGGTTTCCGCTTCTACGTACTCTGCTAATTCTTCTTGTATTTTTTTTCGTATTTCTTCTATATATTCTTGTTCATCTAAAATTCTTGCCCTGCATGCCTTTCCTGTCTTTTCAATAATTTCTGGAATACGATCACGTACTAATTTGTTATAAATCGGCATCGGCACCCTCCCATATTTCGAATATTCTTTCACTATTATAACACGCACAAAATCCACACTTTCCGTAAGTAAGACAATCTTTCCTTTTCGTGCTCCTACATATACTATTAAAAATCAAAAAGGAGAAGATTCACCATGTATTACGGAACAAAAGGCTGGTACGTGTACGAATTAAAGAAACTCGGAATCAATTATTATGAAGGACGAAAGTTGGAGAGTTACCGTGCGCATGTTTTACGGAGTTTACTTTTAGAAAAGCAGCAAGAGAAAGAAGGAAAATAGGGACTGCTTTATACCTCTACTTCCTTTGAGAAAGGATCACAACTTAATATCTTCATATTTCTTATACAGCAAAAGTGCTTTCCCATTTCGGCAAAGCACTTTTGGCTTATGTAAACTTTTATTTAGAGCCAGCTACCCAGTTCATCCCCCAACCGTATGCACGATCCATTTCTTGATGACCATTGAAATATTCAACCAATCGTTGGACCTTAAAAGTCTCATTGTTTACATTTTCAATCATTGCAATTGCACACATGATTTTCCCGTTTCGGTGCTCGTTTAGTTTCACTTCAACATCTGGACCAGCAGAATACTTCAGCGTTACAACTCCATCGGCTTGCGCCCAGTTTGCTACCCCTTCATAAATAAAAGAATAAACAAGGACGCGCTTAATATCAGAAATTTCATTTCCGTTAATCCTCAAATTTTCTCCGCTTGCAACTGCACCAGTACGATCATCTCCGTCTAGTTCCATGTAAGGTGCATATTTGAAGGAACCAAAAGCATTCCCTAACGCTTGTACGCAACCCTTTTCGCCCGTTTTCAGTTCATATAAACACCCTAAATCAAGATCAACATGATTTGTCTTCCCTAACAGTGTAGAGAAAAAACCATTTGATTTTCCACCTTGTTGATTCCAGTTCAAGTTTACTAAAACCTCACCGATAGATTGAGTATTACTCTTTTGTAGATTAATAGTTTCCCCTTTTTTCTTTAATTCAATCTTATTTAAGTTCACCATCTTAACTCCGCCTTCCATTTTCTTCTATAACTCCATTATATATTATTTTATATATTTAGATACTCACATTTAAAGTTTTGATAAATGTGTAAAAAATAGTCACATAGTAACCCCTTTTCTTCTAAACTATATACATCCTTTTCAATATTTAGATATACAAGTCGCCGCTATGCAGACTTCACTTGCTTTCTCCCTTTGTTTTAAACCTTGCATGTGGCAAAAAAAGGCCCTGACCGATTCTATGCATGGCCAGTTGCTCTCGCCCACCTCTCAAAAGAAAGGGGCTTTAACAAGTTGTATTTAAATATTACTATCCCTCTACCCCCATATTCAAAAACTGCACAAGCTGATCACTTAAATAACCGGTACTATAAGAAAAATCATTTTGATACCACTCAATAATGATGCCAATAATCGCATTTGCTTGATAAGAACAGTAAAGTGAATGATTCACTCCCTCTTTAAAATAAGCCTCTTTATCCTGTAGTAATAACTGCTTTATTTCCTCAAATAATAAATAATAGTACATTAAGGGAACTTTTTTAGAAAACACAATTCTGTAGAATGATTTATATTTTTCAATATGATGGAAAATACGAATAGTAGAAGGATCTAATTTACTCGTTTTCAATACTGATACGTGGCGATATGGTTCTTGATAAGAACGCGCCAAATCTGCTGTAATTTCCTTAAAATATTCCTCAAATAATTCTTCTACTTGTTTATAATGCAAGTAAAATGTACCTCGATTTATATTTGCCTTTCTGCAAATTTCCGATATCGAGATAACTTCTAGACTTTTTTCGTTTAGTAATTGTAACAATGCGTCATGTAACGCCTCTTTTGTCTTCACAATCCGCATATCTGTACCCATCTTTTTCACCTCTTAGTAAACACATTTCTTACTATGTGTTAATTATTGAACAGTTATCGTTTTTTTGTTCATTGTAAGCGTTCTTTAATATGATTATAATTTTTATTGAACAACTGTTCAATAAAGTGAAACTTCCATCAGTGGGGAGCTTTATCCCCCACTGATGGAAAGCTCTCACCAATTGGGCTTTTACGGGCAGTTATCCCCCACCTTTCTTCTTCGCTTCTCTCTAATCTTGAGGTGGGGGGATTACTGCCCACGAATAGCGGGATAAAAACAAAGGGGGCCGTTTCAAATGAGATTAGAAGGAAAAGTAGCAATTGTCACTGGTGCTGCATCAGGCATGGGGAAAGCAATTGCAGAAGGCTATGCAAAAGAAGGTGCTAAAGTCGTTGTATCAGACTTAAACTTAGAAGGGGCTCAACATGTAGTACAGGGGATTAAGGCTACAGGTGCAGAAGCCATTGCGGTTCAAACGAACGTGACTTCTGATGAAGATCTACAACGTCTTTTCGATGAAACAACACAAACCTATGGAAAATTAGATATTCTTGTTAATAATGCAGGCATCATGGACGGAATGGAACCTGTTGGTGAAGTTACAGATGATCGCTGGGAGAAGGTTTTCTCCGTTAATACAATATCTGTCATGAAAACAATGCGCATGGCAGTAAATCTATTCTTAGAACAAGGACACGGTACAATCGTCAATAATATTTCGGCAGGCGGATTATACGGTGCACGTGCTGGTGCTGCTTACACAGCATCTAAACATGCAGTCGTTGGTCTAACAAAAAACACTGCTTTTATGTATGCGAACAACAACATCCGTTGTAACGGTATCGCTCCTGGAGGCGTCATGACAAACATCGCTTCTTCAATGACTCATGTGAGCGAATTTGGTGCAAGTCGCCAGGCATTAGGTATGGAAATTAACCCGCGCGTTGGACAACCAGAAGAAATTGCAAAACTAGCTATCTTCTTAGGATCAGACGAAGCTAGCTTCGTAAACGGACAAGTCGTTGCGGCAGACGGCGGTTGGACTTCCTATTAAGTTTAAAGAAATGAGTCCGACGCCAAGGCATCGGACTTGTTTTTTCGTTACTAGGATTGATCTGTTATCCTACTTGATGGGATTCCGTGAATAACCCGTTTTACTTTTTTGAAGAATCATCTTCGTTTACCATATTCTGATAGGTAGCCCGTTCGTTTCCGATCTTGACATCGGTGATAAAAACCTTCCGTTCTTTTACCGGACCAGGTTTCACTTCGCCGTTCTTCGGCTTCCACTGTGGGTGGTAAAGCCCTGTCTTGAGGTAAGGCGTACGAGCACGCGAAGCATAGGCATTAGGACCTTGCACTTCCCATACAAATTTTCCATCCTTCCATATTTGTAGCAATCCGTCGTCCCCTGATGACCACTTTGCATGAATTACCCAAGAAGACCAGACTCCTTTTTGCACCAGTTCGTCCAATGTCTTAGAATCGCGCTCTATATTCGCAGTAGAACCGAATGCACGTTGTATACTCCATCTGTCACCTTTCACTGCAATAGCCAGTTCCGGAAAATCCCGATCTACCCGTTCACTGCCAAGTACAGCATGCCATTGCATGACGATATCGTTGCCACTTTCTGTGTCGAACACCCAATCTTGCGGGATATAAATCCGCGCTGTATACCATCGTTCGTGGAACCCTTCTTCGTATGGCTGTGCAATTTCCGAACGGAACTGTCCCTCAGAATGTGGAACAACGAACTGCACTGCTTTGTGATCTCCCGTCATGCCGGGCGCATCTACTATTTGTACACGCTGCGTAATCGTGTCAGCATCTAGGTTAGCGCGACTTTCTGAGTCGTTGATCGCTATTTTCCATTTTTCTAGTCCAGATTGAAAGCTATCTTCTAACATGATAGAATCGTTTATTTCCTTAACCTTAGACTTCTCTTCTTTTTTGGAGATATAAGGTTGAGTGACCGTCTCTTTTCTATCAATCAATACGATACCACCTACAAGTAAGCTGACAAATAGGACAGATATAGCAAAAATTTTTTTCATCTTTCATCACACTCCATCTGGTTGGTGTTTCTTTTGAACTTGAGAGTAATGTATAGTGCCCCTATTATGTAATGTCACCATATCAACCGCCTCTAGTAATTTCACTTCCTCAACTCACTATATTGCTTATGAATTCTGTTTTCTGGTTTTTTGTCCACCGTATACAACACAATAAGGAATAACCATTCCAAAGGCTTCATGATAAGATAGATAATGTCTGCAGACCATTTTGAGTTGATATGTCTGCTGATTGGGTAGCCATACTTGTCATAAAAGTTACGGATGACTTTATGGAAGTTTGGAACATATTGTTCAAGAATGTTCTCAAATGCATTGGCAATTAATAGCTGGCGGTTCACGGGGATTCTTTCCCCACCTCTGATGCCTGCCCTGACTGGCTTGACCAATTTTTTATGTCCTTTAGCAGAGACAGTACACAAATAATGCCCATCACCTGGCACTATTTCTGGTTTTGGCGCAGGGATATTCGAATAGTTGAAAGAGCTTGTTTCAAGGAACACACGAATAAGGCTATCTGGTCGCTGTCCAAACAGGACCAAAATCAGCTGGATGATAATCAGAACTGGAAACAAGCTTATAGCCCATAGTTTTGGTATCTTTTGATAGTTATTACATACCCTGAAGAGAAATAGCATACATTTATTGTTGTACTCAATCTCTCTTTCATGCTGGCTATCAAGAAAACGGTTCAGAGAATCTTTCAAGCTTGCGATATATAAAAAAAACAATGATAGAAAGCTGGTTTGCAGAAGGAAAACCGAAAATTCTTCACCATCATTTGAGAAGACTGTATGAGTAAGATAGGCAACCGCAAGTATGATATTCAGTATCATTAATGTACCGCATACCACATAAACAAGCGGAGGAAGATCCCCATAAGTAAGACTTACAATCCAAAAGCTGATCATACCCAATGTTAATAAGACCATTACCGAAACTACATATTCATTTGCAAGAGAAGCATATCCATTATCCTTAATACCAGTCCTTTCAAAAATATGCAATCGCTCACCAGCACCCGCTGCCGCTTTATTTAGAAAAAAGCCAAGCATGAATAAACAATAAATAATCATAGAGGCATAAACATCTATTGCTTTGATTTTGACTGATTTCTCATTTACATAATTCAAAAACATCCTAAAAAAGGCATACATAGGAATTGAAACAAATAAAAGCACCTTTATAAAAACGAGCAACTCTCTCCCTCCTCTAATCCATTCAAACACTTTGTTAGTATTCTAACAGTTTACCTTTTGAAAAAAACTATCACCCGATATAAAGAAAATCCATTCCCATCCTCTAACTCCTTGCTACGCGAAATACAACATAACCCGCACTCGCTCTCTCCATCTGTTCGAAACATCGCACGTGGCAGAAATAGGCTCTGACCGCTTCTATGCATGGCCAGTTGCTCTCGCCAGCCCAAAAAGAAAAAAAGCTTTTAAATCTTTTCACCATGTATCTCCTATAAACATCTGCATCTGACAACTATAAGACTCCGTATTAAAAAAATCGTTAAACAACTCCACCTCAACAAGATTTTTCACTTTCAACTGATTTTCTTTTACATAGTTAATAATTTTATCTCGGCGTTCCTCTTCGTTCTCTTTACTATAAGATAACGTTACATACTTTCCCTTAGGTAGTATTTTTATATTTCGTTCAGCTTCTATATTCGAATTCTCTTGCAATCTACTAAAAACATACTTTGGTTCTACATTCCAATCTGCATGAACGTTATAAAAAATCCCTCTTTCCATTGACATTTTTCCGTCCTGATCTTGAATGATTTTCTCTAAATCTGAATAGTAAAGTAACTCCTGTAAACTTCCTACTTCTTTACATGGTGCTACAATGACATAACGTTCTTCAAAGAACTGAATGGATATCTCATCATTATGTAATATATCTTTAGAATTCTCTACCTTCCTATTTAAGCTATCAATCGTTTTGATGATTTCTTGCATTTTCTTTATGTGTTCTTCTGCTTCCTCTCTTTTTACTTGCAAAAATTGTAGTAATTTCTCCGTATCACAGTCCTTAAAAATCTCTTGAAGTTCTACGATACTCGTTCCTAACTCTCGACAGCTTTTTATAATATCTATATGAATAAATTGATCTATGGAATAATATCTATAACCTGTCATTTCATCAATATATCTTGGAGTAAGAATCCCCATTTTGTGATAATATCGTAACGCCTTTATTGTAATGTCTTTCATTTTAGCAACTTCCCCAATAGAAAATAAGTTTTTCATCTTCATCGCTTCCTTTATTTTTTATATTCCCATTGACTCTCCCCTTAGAGTAGACTTTATTATCATAATAAGATATTTACAAGAAAAAACGAAATAAAAAATTTACTTATATAAATCCATTTTGACTTTTTGGCACATAGATTGCAGCTATGCAGAAAAAGGATCTGACCGCTTCTACGCATGGCCAGACGCTCTCGCCCACCTAAAAAGAAAAGGGTTTTTCATTTGGATTTATATATATAAGGGAGCTTATAAACATGAACCAAGTAATATATAGAAGCCTAGAAAAAGAAGATTATGAAGCTGTCAAAAATTTAATTGGTGAAGCATTTGGCTTCAATGAATTTATTCAGGATCGAAAATTTTTAGATTCAGTATTAAATATCTATCTACAAAGTTGTATTTTAGGAAGCTCATTTAGCAAAGTAGCAGAAAAAGACAATAAGATTATTGGTGTTATTTTGGGCGATTCCCAAAAAGATAAAAATCGTTTAAAGAAAGCTCATAATACTTTAAGTCTTGCCTACAGCATGCTGAAAATATTCATGGCTAATAAGGAAAATAAAAAATTCATGAAAGAACTCGCAAAGGTTCAAGAAATATATAAAGAACTTATCCGAGGAAAAGAAGATGATTTCCAAGGTTGTATTCAGTTATTTATTGTATCAGGCGAATCGAGAGGTCTTGGAGTTGGTAAAGCACTAATGAATCATTTGTATGATTACATGAACTGTATGGATGTGAAATCTTTATATTTATATACAGATAACAGATGTAACTATGGATTTTATGACAGTCAAAACTTTGAGCGTATCAATGAAAAAGAAATTTCTCTTGATTCCACGAAAGCAAACCTTAATGTATTTTTATACTGTTATGATTTTTAACGAATGGTAAAAACCGTATCACTTATTTGTGGTACGGTTCACCGTAACAAATCTAAATGAGGTGCTTTAGACAAGAAAAAAAGTGAAGCCATATTGTGCTCCACTTCAATCTTTATCTTTTTGAATTTTAAGGCTAACTTATTTGCTTTTCTATAGCATGCATTTTTTCATATTTGCTATACATTAACCATGCAACAACTGAGAAAATAACAGGTCCAGCCACACTCCAAATGGTTGTTTGCATATCCCCTTCTAAAGCTGGTTGTACGATACTAAAGAAATTTGCAAGTCCAACTGTTAGAACAACAATCCATGTCCAAATATTTGCGCTCAATTGCGTTTTATATACGATAAACGGCTTATTGATTTCCACTTTTTTCTTAAAATATGGGAATGCAAGTGCTATAAATACATACGGTATTGTCATAGCCACGTTAGTCATCGAAACGAGTATGTTAAAGAATGCGGACATTGTGCTTCCACCGAAAGCGATTAGTGCGATCATTACACAAACAATAGCAGCTTGAATCCACATAGCATTAACAGGCAGCCCATTCTTTGTTTCACCGATTTTTCCGGGCCACAATCTCTTAGGTGTTCCTTCAATCATCTGCTTTAACGGTGAAAACATCAAGGTAAAGAACGCACCGGACAGTGCCAGGAACATTGAAAGTCCAATGTATCTTGCAACCCCAAATCCCAAAGCCGTAGCTGTAGCATGGCTTGCTCCAAAAGCGGTACCTAGTGAGTAGCCTAAATTGGCCATAACGATATAACTTGCGTTCCCTAGGTTAACATTCGCAATACCCATTACAGATGCCCAGTTTGTGAATATTCCAATTAATAGTATTCCTAATGAATACCCTACAGAGATTATGGCTGCAGATAAAAGAATTCCTTTCGGAAACGTTTTTTCTGGATTTTCTGTTACATCCACTAAACCGCCTACTGCTTCAAGTCCACCATAAGCGAAGAGGGCATATACTACAAATGCTAACGAAGCAATAATATCTCCTGCATATTTAGGATTTGGTGTTTGAGTAAATGAATCTAATCCTGTAATCGGCTGCGCCAAATGTCCATGATTACCTATAAGTACTACTATTGCACCAACCCAAAGAAATACATTCAATAACAAGACTGCAGTACCACCTAAAGAGGTTACTTTTTTAATTTTATCCAGACCCTTAGTTGATGTATAGGTTACTATAAGAATCCATACAATTCCTAAAATCCCCAGAACCTGAGGTCCTCGAAGATTAAATAAAGTCCAATTTTGTGTTGTATCTTGTCCAAAGATAGCATTTGACACCGGAACCCACATACCGGATGCGACATTGACCATCCAAGTTATATAAGAAAAATACCACATGAACGTTCCTATAAATGCAAATTTTGAGCCGATAGATTTTTCCATCCATGAGTAGATACCACCCTTTTCCTCTTTAAAGGCGGAACCAAATTCAGCTACCATTAATGCAAAGGGAACAAAGAAGGTTATGGCTGAAAATATGTACCAAGGAATAGCGGCATAACCCATCTTATAAAATGATCTTGGAATGTTGTTGAATCCATAAACAGAAGTAAAAATCATTAATACTAGGGATACTAAAGTCAACTTTTTGATTATGTTTGTGTTTGACACACATTTCCCCCCTAATTATAGTTATCATGTAACTTCAACACGGAATGTATAAATACAAATTGAAAAAATGACATAAAAACCACTTTTTTAGGAGAGGTCGAGAGCAACTGGCCATGCATAGCAGCGACTCATATGTTAAAAAATCAACTTGTATTTATATATTTACTTCGTATATACTTAATCCTACATTTAGAAAAATAGAGAAATATTTCCAAACAACGTAAGTAAACGATAAAATCGCTTTCATTCCTTGATTTTTTATTATATCCAAATCGCACTATAGCTACTATATCCACTGTTACAATCATATGAACACATTCTAATACCATTAATCTCTCCGAATTCCTTTACATAGGCTTGGCATTTTTCAACATATCCCCCTTTTTGTAATTTAAAAATCCGTCTACACCTGCTTACATGAAATTCATACTGTATATAACAAACAATATTTTACTTTTAAAAAGGAGGCACTGAATTGTTTTTAAAAAAATTTGTCGATGCCTTACCAATTCCTCCTGTCTTAAAACCGAAAAGCAGCTATGATGGAATCCCGTTCTATGAGGTAACGATGGAGCAAGTCAAACAAAAGTTACATCGTGATTTGCCGCCAACTACCGTCTGGGGATACAACGGTATGTACCCAGGTCCAACATTCGAAGTAGAAAGAAATCACCCTATTTTCGTGAAATGGAAAAATAAATTGCCCTTTGAACACTTGCTACCTGTCGACCAAACCGTTCATGGGGCGGAATCATCCGTACCTTCTGTTAGGACGGTTGTCCATTTACATGGCGCTCGGGTTCGTCCAGAAAGTGACGGATATCCTGATGCATGGTTCACAAGAGATTTTCACAATGTTGGGCCGACATTCGTGACTGAAGTCTACTATTATCCAAACTGTCAACGCAACACAACACTTTGGTATCATGATCACGCCCTTGGAATCACTCGTTTGAACGTTTATGCTGGACTTGCGGGTTTCTACCTTATTAAAGATAACGAAGAGAAAAAATTGAATCTTCCGAGTGGAAAATTTGAAATTCCGCTGGTCATCCAAGATCGCTCGTTCTATGCCAATGGTGAACTCTTTTACCCATCCCAACCAGGAAATATGGCGCCCCCGGCCTCGCAACCACCGCCGCCAATCGATCCTACATTACCCAATCCGTCAGTCACCCCTGAATTTTTCGGTAACACAATTTTAGTCAACGGAAAAGTATGGCCTTACCTTGAGGTTGAACCGCGGAAATACCGTTTCCGCATCCTAAACGGCTCCAATTCTCGTTTTTATCGTATGCAGCTGAGCTCTGGGCAGAATTTTGTCCAAATTGGTACAGATGGAGGACTTTTGGAAAAACCAGTCCAAGTATCCGAAATCATCCTTGCGCCTGCGGAACGCGCCGATGTCATTGTCGATTTTTCAAACCATAATGGCCAGCGTATTATTTTAACAAATGACGCACCGGCCCCATTCCCTAACGGCGAAAGCCCTTCTGAAGATCTGAGACAGATTATGCAATTTTGCGTCAAACAAACATGCTGCAAGCCTGACAAAAGCAACATTCCAAAAAAGTTAAGTTGCTTGGAACAGCTGAATCCCAAGGATGCTGTAACTACACGAAAAAACACTTTACTTGAAGCTACCGATAAATTTGGACGCCCTATGCCATTATTAAATAACATGGAATGGAGTCAACCAATTACAGAAACCCCGTATAATGGAACGATAGAGATTTGGGAACTGTACAATATGACACCAGACACGCACCCGATTCACTTGCATCTTGTCAATTTTCAAATTTTGAATCGCGCTGTATTTACTGGTGATCCCAATGGTTCTAATCTCAAAGTTGGACCACCCATACCACCTGATCCAAACGAGAGAGGATGGAAAGATACTGTTCGTGCTAATCCCGGGGAAGTGACCCGGATTATCGCACGGTTTGGTCCATTTACAGGAATCTATCCGTGGCACTGCCACATTCTTGAACACGAAGATTATGACATGATGAGACCATACGAAGTACTAGCTAATCCTAGCTTTAATCCATGCAAACAAGATCCAGAACAATGCAGCGATAACTCTTTTTCTCAATGTTTTGACTGTCATAAACAACGTAAAAATAGAGGCAGTAAACAAAATCGATGCGATGACAATTGAATGCAAAAAAACTCCAATACAGCTAAATACTTCTTTGCTGTGTTGGAGTTCCATATACATATCAATTAGATAATTTCTTTTTCCATTCTTTTTAAAGTGGTGGATTCTCCACGCCTAACTGAATCCAATCTTCTTTTGGTGGACCATAAACTCCAAATGGTTTTATTCCTGCTTGACGCATAAGAACTGTAACTTGTCCACGATGATGAACAATGTGCTTAATTAGACCCATTAAAATTGTAGCGTTTGATTCCTGTCTTCCAAATGCTTCTTGCATTTGTTTTAGGGATTCATCTGTCCATTGTTCTTCAATAACTTTCGCTGCATCAAGACTTATACTTTTAAAAGTTTCAGCAATTTCCTTCGCTGAAGTTGGTACACTTTCTGCATTTTCTACTCCATCTATCTTCAACCCAAAATGAGCTAAATACTCTGGAATATTTGTTGTAAAATGCCATGCAATTCTTCCCAAAGTACGACCTTCTGGATAAACTTGTTGTTGTAATGATTCATCTGTCAAACCATCCAAAACTTTTTGAGTTAGCATTGCTTCCCTATTCCATTCACTAATAAAGTTTGAAATTGTTACATACATAAATCATTCCTCCACAATCAAAGTAGCTATACCAAATATGATTGAACCAATTTTTCAAGTCCCCATTACTCTACATTCCTTTCATTTAGAAATAAAATATCAACTCTAATTTCTAATGTTTTTGCAATATCAAAAGCTAATTGTAAACTTGGATCATATTTATTATTTTCAATGGCATTAATTGTTTGTCTACTTACATTACATAAATCCGCCAATTTCCCCTGAGAAATTTTTTAAATTTCTCTATACTCCTTAATTCGATTGCGCATTGGATTTCCACCTTTATTGCAAAGGAATTGATAATTACAAAAAACTAGGAATTCTATTAATGGGGAATCCATTGAATCTACAATCCCTATTATTGCTTCTTGCTTATATTAAGAGCACTATCCGCATCTTAGTAAATATATATACTAAGCAATCTTAGCATATAAAAATGTTGATTTTACTATTCTGTTGCCCCAAATACTTTTTATAGCAATCACATGTCTGATGATCATGGTGCTTTTTATGACAATCACATGTGCAATGTTCGTGATACTTTTTATGACAATCATATGTGTAATGATCATGATGCCTTTTATGGCAATCATATGTGCAATGTTTGTGATACTTTTTATGGCAATCACATGTCTGATAATCACGATGCTTTTTATGGCAATCACATGTCTGATAATCACGATGCTTTTTATGGCAATCACATGTCTGATAATCACGATGCTTTTTATGGCAATCATATGTGCAATGTTTGTGATACTTTTTATGGCAATCACATGTCTGATAATCATGATGCTTTTTATGGCAATTATATGCGCAATGTTCGTGATACTTTTTATGGCAATCACATGTCTGATAATCATGATGCTTTTTATGGCAATCACATGTGCAATGTTCGTGATACTTTTTATGGCAATCACATGTCTGATAATCATGATGCTTTTTATGGCAATCATATGTGCAATGTTCGTGATACTTTTTATGGCAACCACATGTCTGATGATCATGATGCTTTTTATGGCAATCACACGTGCAATGTTCGTGATACTTTTTATGGCAATCACATGTCTGATGATCATGATGCTTTTTATGGCAATCATATGTGCAATGTTCGTGATACTTTTTATGGCAATCACATGTCTGATGATCATGATGCTTTTTATGACAATATTTTAAATGATTACATGTACCCAAAAGGCCTCCCCTCCCTTATCATTAGATATACCATATAGAATATTTAAAACTCATACTTTTTGTGAATTTTAAGTGGGAAAAATAAGTTCTCTATCTATAAACCTATTCTCATACCAAAACTAGTTATAAATAACGGAGTGGAATTCCCTGTTTCAATAAATGACTAACAGATTCACCCTCTAGGTATTAAAAATAACTCTTGAAAAATTGTATTATTCTATTTAGAAAAATGGGTAATATTCCCGTGACCATTAAGATACCGATTCCATAATATATAATGTATCAAATAAAAAAGGAGTGGAAATTACTTGGATTTTGTATGTAATAACCAATCAGCACAACAAGCTTGTTGTAAATCACAACCTCAGCAGTGTAACCAACCGAGTATTGAGTGTTTAAAAGTTTTATCGGTTATCTGTACTAAGTCTGTTCAAAAAGTAGCAGAATTAACTGTACCAACAGTGTCTTTGGGGATTCCAGCGGATACAGATTTAGCTCTAATCTCATTTAGCAACGTAATAGCTAATCCTAATGGCATCGTTATGAGAGGAACATTAATTGAAGGTAAAGTTATTAATTCAGGATTTGTTCCAATTACAGCTACTATTAATATTGTAGGTGTACCAACACCAATAAATGTTTCACTTAACCTTCCTTTCCAAGAAGAAACTGAATGTCCTGGTGCATGTCCTGGTGATGATTTACAAGAAGCAACACCAATTATAGAAGCAGTTCTTGAACCGGTACTAACGCCAACAATAAATGCTGTTGGTACGATAGTAGCAGTATCTACAATTACTTTTAAAGTTATTATCAGAACACAAATTACAGTTTCCCGTGAGAAACTCGTACAAGCTGGTGTAACCGTTCTTGGAGATATAAATTCAGATCGTTGTACTACACTTCAGCCAACATCTCCAGTCTCTAGAACAACAACATTTTTCAGTGGTTCATAACTAGACATGATAGCTATTTGAAAAATGGATTAGGATGATAAAATATCATCCTAATCCATTCAAGCTTACAAATATATACATAATCACTTTTTGGGGTTCAATTATTTTCCTTGTAAATTCTAACTTTATTCAAGTGTCTTTATTAATTCTAAGCCGATATCGAAGAAAGGTATCTTTGAATTCCTTAAATTTAAGAACCCAGTAACATTAATGCTGTTTTATAACCAATTTGATCGTGGGAGTTCTTAGCTACTCTACATACCTAATACGGAGTGCTTCTCTTTTTGATAATCAATAAATTTGTATAATTCTGGATCTTTTAATTTTTTATGGGTATAGTTATATCCTTCTTTAAACTGCATTTTTCACTTTCAGATACAGCACTTCTTTCCGTATTCCTTTCAAACCTTCTGAAATCATTTCTTCCTCCACAATCGTTTGTAACAGGAGAATAATTTTTTAATCCTTGAATAAATCGCTACATCTGCTGCTCAATACTTCCTGCATGGTTCTTTAACTGATTATGTCGAATATAATTCAACAACAAACTTTTTAATTCTCCATTAAAATTTTTATTACCTTACAAACACTTTCTCTCTGAATCTTATTTGAAGCTTTAACTAAGTTATATCTATATAACTATAATAACTCCCAATAAAAAAATACTCGTAACCATTTTTAATACATTTCATATTATAACAGAGCCTAAAATTCATTTAAAGGAGGGCTATTCATGTCTGTAAAAAATGATGCTTGCTTAACAAATGAAGCAGTTCTCATTCAATCAGTAGTATGTTCTAAAAAAATAAGACTTATTGCTCATTCAAATGCATGTGTAAGAAGAATAAAAAATAAAAACATTCAATTTGTTCCTGATTTAATGAGTATTAAACTTACTGGTACACTTTTAAAAGATCTCATTGTCATTCAAGGATCTATTAAAGGGAGTATTGTTATTGATGGAAAGTGTCTGCAAAAAATCACATTATTATTCCAAGACGAGACCGTTTGTGAAGACGTTTGTCCAGGTGATATACTAAAACATACTGACCCCATATTAGAGGGAGTACTGCCTCCACAAGTTATTCTAGAGGAAGAACATCATGATAACTGTGTTGTATTTAAAGTTATTTTAAGTATACAAGCAACTGTTGTAAGAGAAAAATTAGCTACTATTAGCGTTTCTATAATAGGAGACATCAATGAAAATAGATGTCAACCACAGTTTACCCCGACTTCAATAATTACTTGTGAAGTACCAAGGAAATCTTGTGAAGTACCAAGAGAACCTTGTGAATGTCACCATTGTAATGATGATGATGATGATTCCCCTTATATATACGAAGATTCTGATAACGAAACGGAATAAAACAAGGATAATTTATTTTTATTTTTTTAATTTCGTCAAAAAACTATTCAACTTTAAACATATTGAAAAAATAATAAAACAAGTGTAGATTCCGTATATGTAAAGCTAGCATACAATTATTAGCAGCAAACAAAAAGGATAATCCTTTTTGTAAAGCGCCTAAAATATGCGCTATTTTATTCACCTCTTATTCCAACATTATTTTTTAATATCTTATTTTTTCACCTTCACTTATAGGAGCCCTAATCGTCAACACTATAATGAGAAAAAATGAGCATACAATATAGGAAACTAAGGAACTAAGCCTAATCCACTAAATATAACTTGCCCAAAAACAAAAAAATGACCATTCTTATTTAGTGTGTACTCAAACATGAAAGAATGGTCATTTTTATCTTTAACCTCAATTATCTCCTCCAAAAATAAATTGGATATACTTTTTTAATGAATTTAAACAAACCTCTTCTCCTAAATCTTTAAGCGAAGTAGCGACACAACACTGCTGAAGTAGAAAAATTAATCCTAAAAATTTGATTACGTCATGTACCCTTCACAATAAAAAATATCAGGACAACTCTACACTACTCGATATAATTTTATAAAAATACATGGCACAGAAGAAACATTGAATCAAAGTTTTAACAAGGACACTTGATATTTTAGAAATCTTGCAACTTTAAATTTCTATGGCTCGTATTGGATTTGAAAATATACATTCAGATGGGCGATACCCCATGCCCATCAACTTAAGAAAATTTATTATCCCCAAGTATCAAAAAACGTTATTCTTTCTAAACGGCCTAGTGACAGGATTCCTGCTCTAGTCCACAGTAACGTTCCCATAATAAGTAAATGCAGTTAAAGATATAATCATTTATTTTAAATCGTGTATCTTCCTAGTTTATTAAACAGTTATACTTAGGACATATATTCATTTTAGAAAGGATAATTTTAAAAATGGAAATAGAGAATTTACTTAGAGTTACGACAAGGTGGGAATTAAGAGATTGGTTTGAGGAAAATTCAAAAACAGAAAAATTTTGTTGGGTGATAGTAAGTATAACGGAACAATCAGAAGTGATTCAGTATTTAGATGCAGTTGAAGAAGCATTATGTTTTGGTTGGATTGATGGCATAAAGAAGAAAATATCAGATACTGAACTTGCTCAAAGGCTCTCCCCAAGAAAGAAAAACAGTAATTGGACAGAATTAAATAAGGAAAGAGTAAGGAGATTAGATCAATTAGGTTTGATGAAAGAAGAAGGACTGAGAGTTCTTCCTGATATGCGACCTGAATCTTTTACTATAGATGTAGATATTGAAACTTGTCTGAAAGAAGATGACCAATTATATCAAAACTTTATTAATTTTCCTGATCTATACAGAAGGATTAGAATTGATACGATACAAAGTTATAGAAATGAACCTAATATTTTTAGTAAAAGATTGGATAAGTTTATTGAAAATACCAGAGAAAATAAAATGTACGGTCAATGGAATGACAATGGTCGCTTAATTAATTATTAAGGGAAGGAAATAAGAATTGAAATTAGAACGTTTGATATCAATCATATTTAAGCTCCTAAATAATGAAATTTTGTCAGCTTCTAGTTTAGCTGATGAATTTCAAGTATCACCACGGACAATTTATAGAGACATCGAAGCTATTTGTGCTGCTGGAATACCAGTTGTTTCTTACCAAGGGACTAACGGGGGATTCGGTATAATAAAGGGATACAAATTTGATAAAAGCTTAATGGGTTCTTATGACATTCTGAATTTAATTACCGTATTAAGTAGTTTATCGAGTATTTTTAAAGATAAAAAAATTGAACATACAATAGATAGACTAAAATTACTGGATACAAACAGTAATAATAAGTCTTTATTGATTGACTTAGAAAACCATAGGACAGAACCAAATTCATTAATGAATCTGCAAAAAGCTATACATGAAAAAAAGGTAGTCCACTTTAATTATGTAAGCAATAAAAATGAATTTACATCTCGTGAAGTAGAACCTATTCACCTTCATTATAAATTCCGTAACTGGTATATATATGGTTACTGTAGAGAACGTCAGAATTATAGAGAATTTAGATTATCACGTATGATGGATGTAACCCTGAAACAAGAAAAGGTTTTTCAAAATCACGAAATTAAAGATGAAGCATTTTATTCAAACCGCAATCTGGTGGGGGTTGAGGATGTAGTAATCTGGGTGAGCCCTAATTCCTTAGCAGAAGCATTAGACCAATTCGTGAATTCTTCAAAAACCATTAACGATGACGGAAGTATGACAATTACAATTTCTGTTTATCAACCTCTACAGGCTGGATGGCTTAAATCGATTCTTTTAAGCTTTGGTAGCGGTGCTAAAATTGTAAAACCGATAGAACTGCAATCAATTTTAATAGATGAGGCAAAAAAAATAATAAAAGTTTATGAAGATATATGACAAGCTGCTGTCATATATCTTTTTTTATAATCTAAATATCAATTTTTAAAAAACAGAACTAAAGGAGTAGATGTTAAATGAACCATGCAAAAAATATGTATAAGTACCATCTTTGGGCTAATAAGGTGTTACTAGAAAGAATAAAAGAATTACCAAGCAATGTCCTATATAAAGAAGCTAATAGTTCATATCCAAATATTGCTCAAACGTTTAGCCTGTAACCGTCAAGACGAATTTTACACTTTCTGCTAAGTTTCATTTTACAATTCTGCTTAAAATAAGCTTTGCCTATTCTTCATACGATAACTGTCTCCATCCATATGGATAACTTCCACACGATGCA
>NZ_JAMBOP010000040.1 GCF_023715645.1 Bacillus cytotoxicus
GGTAAAATGTGAATAGCTCATACTCGTCCTCCGTGTAAAAGGTTGTGTGGTAACTTCTATTTTACACGAAGCGAGGTGGGCTTTTTTGTTTTTCTTTAGGTGTCGCACTTAATAATACAATTCGTCAAATAATAAAGCATCTAATGTGCTACTAACAAAATTAGGCTTTCAAAAAGAAGGCGTTCTTAGAAACTATATGTATCAAAATAACGTTTCATATGATACGAATGTTTACTCCTTACTTCCAGTTACTGATTTTACTCAGAACTAAATTTATCGGCGATATTTGCGATATATCGGCGACTTTTCTAATATATCGGCGCTTCGACAAGGTATAAAGATTCTTCGACAATGTTCGACAGACGAGCGGGGCGGATCAAATCAAAAAGGAGTTGAAATCAGCTCCTTTTTAATTGATGTATATCTTGCATTACAAGTTAGTATATGTTATTTTATGGTTATAACACTTGCATTGCAAGTTATTGGTATAATCATTTACCTTGTATTACAAGATATCAAGAAGTATGTACGAAAAAAGGAGAGAGAAGATGGCTGATTCAACGCAAATGCTGAAGGGCATTCTAGAAGGCTGTATTCTAGCCATTATTCAAGAAGGAGAAATATACGGCTATGAGTTAACGGAGAAGTTACATAGTTATGGGTTTCACTCTTTTAGTGAAGGAACCATCTATCCTTTGTTATTACGTATGCAAAAAGAAGGATTGCTGACAAGTGTATTAAGGGAATCAACTGCTGGGCCGAAACGAAAGTACTATTTGTTAACAGAATTAGGGGAGAAGGAACTGGATAGTTTTAAGGAGCGGTGGAACGATTTAAAACTATCTGTTGAAAATGTGATAAATAAAGGGGGGCAATAACATGTTATCAACGAAGTCGGAACAGTTTTTGATTGAACTGAGAATGTATTTATTACAGCGCGGCAAGAAAGATGAAGATATCAATGAAATTGTAGACGAATTAGAAATTCACTTAACAGAAGCTGAAAAAAGAGGGCAGAGTGTAGATCATATTATTGGGGAAAGTCGTAAGCAGCACATGAAGAATATCGGGAAAGAATTGCCTGTAGATAAAAAAGGATTAATGCAAGTCATTCCGGCAGCGATTCTAGTTATTATCGCTTATATGGCCTTTCCACCAGCTCTTAGAGGGCAATTTAAAATTTCTCAAAATATATTGTTGTTTGGATCATTACCGTTATTTTTAGCCTTTTCTGTATTTACAATTACTTTATTGAAAGGGATTCCTAAAGTATATCCATCTACAAAAAAGTCGCTATTTCTAATGTTGCTAGCTAATTGTATTGCTATTGGTGGTTGGTTAGTATTCTATTTTTGGATCGATGGAAAAATGGATACGAATTATTTTGTGGCAACTCCAACGCAAAATTATATAATTGCTGGCGTATGTATGCTCATTTTTGTTCTTTTTGCACTGTATACGAAATCGTGGATTACAATCTTTGCAGTATTTACAATATGTATTGGGCCAATCGCAGAGCGCATTATTCCAAGTGAAATAAATAAGGATCCAAGGTATATTACAGCAACAATTATCGTCTGTACTGTTATAGCTGTGTTTTTAGCAATCTATTTCTACAGGAAAGCGAAAAATCATAAAGTTATTGAATAGGATATATGCAAAGAATCCATTTTAAACAAAATGGATTCTTTCTATTTCAGTAAAATCACCCCGAAAAATAACAAAAACTGTATAAAACTCACCCTATAGATAAACGTCTTAAAAACCCGCTTTCGTTCCACAACTGAAACAGGATACAATGCTACAATATTATTTCCCGAAAAATAATTCCAAAGAGCGCGAAGTTGTAAATATGATATGTATAGGAAACATAACGCGGCGATTCCTGTTCCAATCAAGCTAGGAATGTAGTAGGAAAGAAAGCCCCCTACTAAAGTTAATCGGATATACATACCGAAGTAATCGTTAGTACGTACAAATGATAAACTATATAAATATAAAAAAGGGGATCGTTTTTTATATAATATCCGTTCCATCCAAATAGTGAGCCATTTTCTTTGTTTGACTTGCTGTTTGATTTGCGGCACATCTGTAAAGAAATGTACAAACTGATAAAAGCGCATGTCCATTTTTTCTTCTTGCTCGATGAAATATTCCCAATGGATGTGCCGTTTTTGCTTGTTCATCGTATATAAAAATAAGAGCGCCATGACAAGGAGTATACTGCCTACAATCATAATCAAAGTGAATTGAAACATTGTATACGTAATGGCTGCATTGCAGAATATCCGAATAAGCAACCAATATGAAGCAAATTCAGTATTTCTATATGTCCAATGTACGTACATATTCCACCACTTTATAAAAGCAAGGATGACAAAAGCTCCGCATAAAAAAGCAGGCGTTGTATGTAATGACTGCTGGGCAAGAGGTGTAATAATAAGCACTGCGCATAATAATGGAAAGAGTTGAATGAGATAACTATATAAAAGAGAGTGCTTCATGTAGTAGGTTAGTTTTGCTTCTATCGGCAATAGATATAGCATATCTGGCTTTTGTAAAAATGTTCGAATAGGGCAGCGAGTGAGTATCATCGTAAGTAAAATCGTCACAATGGTTAAGGCAACAGAATCAGATGGAAAGGAACGAAGAAATTTTGCATAATAATAGCCGCCAACGCCAAGTAGAATAAGGAAGCTATAAATGAGTCCGCTTGCAATGCGTGCAAAGTACATCGTTATTTTTTGTAAATGTTGCTGGAAACGACTTGTCCAAAGTGTTTCGATCGTCAATTAAATCACCCCTTTGTTTCATTATAAACTTAAGAGTGTTCCTCGTACTACCTGTTCATGCAGGATATAGTGCTATTTGAAAGTACTTTGTAATATAATCTTTGTTTTTCTACCGCCCGTGGCAAAAAAAGGCCCTGACCGCTACTAAACATGGCCAGACCCTCTCGTCCCCCTAAAAAAAGAGGGTTTCTACCTTTACATGTACACAAAAAAGCAAGCTACCTTCTAGGCAACTTGCTCGTTTTGTTTCGCCTTTTTCTCATCACGCTTCATTAATGGATAAAATGCAAATCCAACGACAAATAATCCAATACCAAGCAGGAATGTTTTCATATCAGAAGATCCTGTTTTAATTACCCAGAGTGCATAAATAAGTGCGATAGCCGCAATGATTCCATCCATGATACGAGAACCTTTTTGATTTTCGTATGTTTCACCTGTCATCACGAGTTTGAGCTGGAAGATTGGTGAAACGAGATATGGAATTAAGTATGCTAGCGTTGAAACGGTAATTACAAATGTATACGCCTGAGCAATTGAGCCGGATAGCGTTGAGAATAGGAACACTTGCGACATAATATTTGTGATACGAAGCGAATAAATCGGGCTTCCTTTTTTATTTGTTTTTGTAAAGAAAGAGGGGAAGAACCCTTCTTTTGCTGCTTGATATGGTACTTCTGAGCTTAATAAAACCCAGCCAAGAATAGATCCAAATAAAGAAGTAAGTGCAAGCAGCGCCATTATTTTTCCGCCGCCATGCCCCATTGCTGCAGATAAGGCATCTGCTAATGGTCGTTCAGATGCTTGCAGTTTATCGATATGAAGAACGCCCATTGTTAAGATTGTAATTCCTAAGTAAATACCAACTGTTAACAATAAACCAGCGACAGTTGCGTGTTTTACTGTTTTTGGTGAAACAGCACGGTTTGATAATAAAACAGCTGACTCGATGCCGATAAAGGCCCAAAGTGTTGTTAAGGCAGCTAAGTTTACTTGTGATAATAGTCCGTGTGAAATGCCTTCTTTATCAATAATTGGTGTATACCATTGTCCAAATTTAGATGCTTGGAAGGCAAATAACGTTACAACGATGAAGAGAAGGAATCCGGTTACTTTCGTTGTTGTTGCTAGGAAGTTTAGTTTTCCAGCACCGCTTATGCCGTTCGTTAAAATCATGTGTGTTCCCCATAGTAACAGTGTACAAATAGAGAATGTAATTAGTTTTCCGACTTCAATGTCAAATGTTCCGATTGTAAATAATACACGTGTATCTTTCATAATTGGGAAAAAGAGCGATAAATAACCAGCAAATGATGTAATGATCGCTACGTTACTTGCCCAGTTTGCAACCCAATAGCCCCATACGATGCTAAAACCCGCCATTTTTTTCGTTTTCTGTTTAGAAAAGAGTGCATAAGCATGACTTTGCGGACCTGTCGTTAAATCAGGGCGACGAATTGCTAAATTACCGAAAACAAGCGCGAGCATTAATACGCCAAACCCTGTCGTTAACCAAGCTAATGTAACACCAAGAGGGCTAGCCGTTTGTGCCAATGTACTCGGAACCATGAAAATACCAGCCCCGACCATATTTCCAACTACAAATGCAGTGAGTACCCAAAAGCCCCATTTTTTTTGTTGCATAGAAACTACCTCCAAAATTAGTATAACCAAGTCAAGCGAGGAGATATGTATGTGTTTGAAGTTCCAAACAAAACAAAAAAGCGCGTATATGTTCACGCGCTTCTCAATCTTATTAAGAAACCCACGGACATATCTCTCGATAGCTCTCCACAAGCAAAAAGCTTGTGACAGTCCTGCACTTATTCAATGCAGACCCAGCAAGAAAGCGTCGTGGATACTTCTTACTTCGGCAATGATTCCTTTCTGATTTGTTCAGCAATGCCACACATCTCCCAAATCATACTATTAATCATCGCAACCTCTACCTCACCGAGATACGAATGAGGATTTATATATATAGTTAACATAACCAAGGGTAACAAATGGATTTTTATTCGTCAATGCAAATAAATATAATCGGATGATTGTAAGAATTGAGTATATTTTAAATAATTAAACAACTATTGGATTTGCATCATACAAAATGTATATAAAAGAAGGGGAAAGTGCAGTTTTACATTTTATTTCCCCAGAACTTTGAGGTAGGGATAAGGGGATGGAGAGAAGGTTTAAGAGAAACTGCTTTATATGTGAAAGGAAATGGATATGTGTGAAAAAACAGATCCGATAAAGGAGTTAAAAAAACAAAATGAAGAACTCGCAGCTTCTTTAGAACAATGTATGAGGTTACTCTATAACATACAAAAGGTGGAAGTAGAAAATAGTTTCTATTTCCACTTATATATTTATTTTCATTTTTCAACCTCAAGAACAGGACGCACTTTAAACCTCGCCTTTGGCAAAAAAAGGCCCTGCCCGCTACTATGCACGGCCAGGTGCCTTCAATCACCTAAAGGAAATTGCTTTTTGTGGGGTTTTTCAACCTATAAGTCGCTGGTATGCTAAACAAAACAAGATCTACACTTGCATTATCCTTTTGTTTTAAACCTCGCTCGTGGCAAAAAAAGCCCCGACCGCTACTACGCACGGTCAGGACCTCTCTCCCATCTAAAAAAATGGTTTTAAATCATTACATTAAATTCAATACAGTCACTTTCTCGCGCGTCATTGATTCAAGACTTTTACGAATACCTTGTGCTCCCATACCAGAACCTTTTACACCGATGAATGGGAAGTGATCTGGCCCGCGTTCTGTGCGGCCGTTAATTTGGACAGAGCCTACTTCGATTTTGTTTGCGATATGGAATGCTTTATTAATATCTTTTGTAAATACACTTGCTTGTAAACCAAAATCAGATTTATTTGTGATTTCTATTGCTTGTTCGTCAGAAGAAACACGAATGACCGGAAGAATTGGACCGAATGGTTCTTCCCAAGCGACTTTCATATCTTCTGTTACATGATCAAGAAGTGTTGGATAAATTAAGTTACGTTCACGTTTGTTGCCGATGACAATAGTTGCACCTTTTTGCACTGCATCGTCTACTAAGCTTTGAACGAAATCGGCAGATTTATCATCGATTAGTGGTACGACCGTGCTGTTTTGTTCCGGAGAACCAACAGATAGTTTTGCGATTTCTTCTTTTAATAAGCGAACAAGTTCATCTGCTACATGTTCATGCACAAGGACGCGTTTAATTGCTGTGCATCGTTGGCCGGAGTAAGAGAATGCTCCGCTAATAATATGATTGGCAGCGTCTTGTAGGTCTGCGTCCGCGCGTACAATACCAGGATCTTTTCCGCCAAGTTCAAGGACAAGTGGAATCATGGCAGCTTTTTTCGCTAAATGTCTTCCTGTGTATGTACCACCTGTGAACGATACCATATTGATGCCAGAATGCTCCACTAAATAATCACCAATGACAGAACCGCGTCCTGTTACTACGTTAACAAGTCCTTTTGGAAGACCTGCTTTATGCATGGCTTCAATCATTTTAATACCGCTAATCGCGCCTTGTGTAGCTGGTTTAAAGATAACCGCGTTTCCTGTAATTAGAGCTGGTGCAAGCTTAGCAGCTGCTAAGTTGACAGGATAGTTAAATGGTGAAATTGCTAGAATAACGCCAAGCGGAGCGCGCTGAACAATGGCAAGTTTAGATTTAGCACCGCCAGGGAAGCTATCGCCCATCATACTTTCACCATGCATATGCATCGCTTCATCTACTGTGTAACGAATGAAATCCGCTGTGCGAACAACTTCTTTTTGGGCATCTTTATACCCTTTGCCGACTTCTTTCATGATGATATCGGCAATCTCATCTTGCATATTCACGAGCTCATCAGCCCATTTATATAAATACTGTGCACGATCTTGAAGAGACGCTTCTGCCCAGTCTTTTTGCGCTTCTTTCGCCAATTGAATCGCTTCATCTACTTCTGAGCGAGTAATAGCTTGGACTTGTCCGATTACTTCATGAAGATAAGGAGATGAAATGTCGATTGTTTGCCCCGAAGAGCTTTCTCTCCATTCTCCATTTATATAAAATTTATACGTATTGCTAGTTGTCATTGCTAAGTCCTCCTAAAAATTAGTGACTTGTAAGAGTGAGTATATGGTGATTGTATGAGGTTTGGAAAAATAATTCAAATGAAATGTTTGTGAAGTCTGTTTTTGGCACAGTTTTTGCATACGCTTTCTTTGTTGCAAAATAAGGCTCTGTTAACGGATTATTTGCTTTACTAACCGTTATATGATCATTACGATGTTTCATACTTTCTCGAATGTATTCAAAATCAACATTTTGTTACCAGAGCTTATAATATATCCATTTTGTTTTTTCAACATTCAAGTTCCTGTGATGGTAACACTTAGTCATACATTTCATTTCGAAGTTTGGTAAGGAATATTACTCCAGCGAAAATACGCCCCTTATTAGCTAATAGAAAGTTATTTTTATTTTTCAGCACATAGATTGCTGTTTTTAGTTATAATTTTATAATGTAAAAAGTATTTGACATTTTTAGAGCCAATGTTACAATAAAAAGTGTCAAATACTTTTTACATTTTTAATAAGGAGGGAACTAAAAAATGGATTGGGTTAAAATTGTGTATTCAGTCATATTGTTGGTTTGCGGAATTTTGATTTTTGTTGCAACATTTTCTCAAAAGGGTGATGAAAGAAGGAAGTTTATCAACACGAAGGCTCAATCATATGTATTTATCGTAGTTGTAGGTATGCTAATTTTAGAAGTTGCACAGTCAATTTATCTAACCATTCAGGGGAATACTTCTTATAATGGTAATGGAATTTCGCCGATAATGTTTCTGACAGTGATTTCCATTATATATCTGGTAACATTACTAATTTACAGGAAAAAATATGGTGATTAAATGAATAATCACATTAAGAAATTAAGAAAATCAGCTAAACTATCCCAGGAAGAACTGGCTAAACTCTGTAAGGTATCCAGACAAACAATAAATGCAATTGAAAATGATAAATACGACCCTACTTTACAATTAGCGTTTGACATAGCCTCTGTATTGGATACCACAGTAGATGAACTTTTCATCAATAGTTCTATTAGAGGGTGATAAATTGACCTCATATCGAGGTCTTTTTTATGCACTCCTCAACATTTGAACAGTTCTGTAATTTGATTTTTGACACGCTGAAATAAGCATTTTCTCAACTCGTTTATCAAATGCTAAATCCGTCCCTAATCTGTTCAGCGATTGTTGGTAAGGTATAGCCCTTCAACCATTAGTTCTATATACTTTACCCATTTTTCAGGGTAGCGTGAGCCTGAAAATGGTGTATTGGTCACATCATTGAATGTTTCATTGCGTCAAATAATGCCAATTGTTCTGACTTTGTTAATTCGCTGAACTCTTCATATACATCCATCCACACACTCGAACGCCCCCTTAAACTGCATTTATGGTCAAGAAAGCAACAATCTATACGAAAACAGCTTTGTTTTAAAACTGTGCACGTGGCAGAAAAGGGCCCTGACCGTTCTAATCATGGCCAGGAGCTCTCGCCCATCTAAAAAAAGTGGTTTTTCAAGAAGTATTTATACAAAAAACAATTGACAGAAAAGTCTTTAAAGTTATACAATTAAAAATGGAAAATAAAAGAAGAAGGAGGTGTGCGTGATGATTGTAATCGTATATATGACTGGCTTAGGTGTTTTACACAATAAATATCATCACGCAACCTCTACGGACAAATAACGCTTCTTTGCTAGCCTGAAAAGAAAGCGTACGTTGCGTGTGCCGTGACGTACGCTTTTATGCGTTTTTCGCATATCGTCAAAGCGACGGTATGCTTTTTTTTGTCCCTTTTTTTAGATTGTTCCTATACATTTGTATAGTTTCAATAATTTGCTTTGGAAAGGTAGGAATGACGATGGAAAAGTATGAGGTGCGTATGGTAAAAACGGAGATGCTAGATAGCGGATAACGAGTCTATGCTCACACAACAATGAGAAGGGAGAGGTTACATTGTTTTCTGTATTACAAAAATTAACATGGTTTTTTAAAACGCATTGGAAAAGGTATAGCATTGCCATTGTTTGTTTACTTTTTGTTAATGTCATCGAGGTGATCCCGCCAAAGTTAATTGGATTAGCAATTGATGATATAAAATCTGGGAATTTAACAAACGCGGGAATTATGAATTATGTAGGGATGTTGCTCGGGGCAGCGGCTGCTGGTTATATACTTTCTTATGTGTGGCAATATCAGTTATTTGGCGGTGCGTTTGTGCTTGAAAAAACGATGCGTACGAAATTTATGGGACATTTGCTGAAGATGACGCCAACTTTCTACCAGAAAAATCGTACAGGTGATTTAATGGCGCGGGCAACGAATGATTTAAAAGCAATTGCCATGACAGCTGGATTTGGTATTTTAACGCTCGTTGATTCGAGTTTATATATGCTGACAATTGTGCTTATGATGGGGATTTCAATTAGTTGGAAGCTAACACTTGCCGCATTATTACCGTTGCCGATTATGGCATATGCAGTGAGTGCTTATGGAAATAAACTACACGATCGCTTTACAGTTGCGCAAGATGCATTTGGAGATATGAATGATAAAGTGCTGGAGTCGATTGCCGGTGTACGTGTCATTCGCGCTTATGTGCAGGAAAGAGAAGATGAGAAGCGCTTCAATACGCTCGCAACAGATGTGTATGAAAAGAATATGAAGGTCGCAAAAATTGACTCGCTTTTTCAACCAACAGTGAAAATGCTTGTTGGGATGAGTTATTTAATCGGCCTTGTATACGGAGCGTTTTTAGTATTTCAAAATGAGGTAACGATTGGGGAACTTGTATCGTTTAACGTGTACCTTGGCATGATGATTTGGCCGATGTTTGCAATTGGTGAGCTTATTAACGTTATGCAGCGCGGGAATGCTTCGCTTGATCGTGTAAATGAAACGTTAGCCTATAAGCAAGATGTACAAAACGTAAAGAAACCTGTACGTGTACATCAGCCGGATTGCATTGATTTTGAAGATGTATCGTTTTCTTATCCGACATCTTCTACGCTCAATTTAAAAAATGTTTCGTTTTCGCTTAGCAGAGGAGAAACGCTTGGGATTGTTGGGAAAACGGGGAGCGGAAAAACTACGCTCGTTCGGCAAATTTTGCGCCAGTATCCACTAGGATCAGGGGGAATTACAGTATCGGGTATACCGATGCAAAATATTCACATCAATCAAGTATTAAGCTGGGTTGGATATGTTCCGCAAGAACACATTCTATTTTCCAAAACAGCGCGGGAAAATATTCTATTTGGGGACCAAGAAGCAGGTGAAGAGGAACTGCAAAAGGCAATTGAAATTGCTGCGTTTACGAAGGACTTGGAATTTTTGCCAGATGGACTAGAAACGCTTGTTGGAGAAAAAGGTGTATCGCTATCTGGCGGGCAAAAACAACGTATTTCCATTGCGCGGGCCGTCATTCAAAATCCGGAAATTTTAATTTTAGACGATTCGTTATCAGCGGTTGATGCAAGAACGGAAGCGGCAATTATTGAAAATATCCGGAAAGAACGCGGCGGGAAAACGACGATTATTACGACGCATCGTTTATCCGCAACGCAGCATGCCGATTGGATTCTCGTGATGGATAACGGGGAAATCATTGAAGAAGGAACGCATGACATGCTCATTCAAAAGGGCGGTTGGTATACAGAACAGTTTGAAAGACAACAAGGGGAAGAAATAGAAGGCGAGGTGAGAATATGAGCGTTGGTAAACGATTATTTCAATATGCGCTGAAAGTAAAAGCAACGATTGGATTGGCTTTAGCGATGTTATTTATTTTCGTTATTGCAGAATTAGCAGGGCCGTTTGTTGCGAAAACGATGATTGATGAACATATTGTTGGCATTGAAAGGCCTTGGTATGAAACGGAAAAAGGTGACGATGCGGTCCTTTATCACAACGCTTGGTATAAGCGAAGTGATCGGTTTGAAGCAGGTGAGCAGAAAGGAAAGGAAGTGCGCATTGTTCAACTTGGGCGCGACTATTATTTTATTCCGAATAAAATTTCAATTGAAGGAACGCGCTCTGTAAAAGGAGACATGGTGACGATTCAGGAAGGGAAAGCAGCGCAAGTATATAAAGGGACGAAGCTTACAGGGAAGGAAGTTTTCTCGTTTTATCAACCAGAAATAAAACGACTACTGTTACTTGGCGGCGGATATTTAGCTCTTTTACTAGTTGTATCCCTCTTTGCGTATGGAAAACAATTTTATTTACAAAAAGCCTCGAATAAAATTATTCAAATTATGCGAGAAGACGTGTTTTCTCACATTCAAACGTTACCAATTCGCTATTTTGATCATTTGCCGGCCGGGAAAATTGTTTCACGTGTGACAAATGATACGGAGGCGATTCGCGAGTTTTATGTAACAGTATTATCGACATTCTTTTCTAGCTTTATTTATATTATCGGTATTTTTGTTGCCTTGTTTTTATTGGAGGTAAAGCTAGCGCTTATGTGTTTAATTCTTATTCCGATTTTATGTATATGGGCGATTTTTTACCGAAAGTATGCATCTGTATACAATCATAAAATGCGCTCACGCTTGTCAGATATTAATGGAACAGTGAATGAATCGATTCAAGGGATGCCAATCATTCAAGCGTTTCGTCAAGAGCATAAGGCAAAGCAAGAATTTGAGCAATTAAACGAAGAGTATTATATGTACCAAAATAAAATTTTAAGTTTAAATGCAGCAACATCTCATAACTTAGTTGGTGTACTTCGCAACATTGCATTTACTGGTGTGATTTGGTACTTCGGCGGTGCGTCATTAAGTGCAGCAGGAGTGATTTCATTAGGTGTGTTATATGCATTCGTTGATTATTTAACAAGGTTATTCTCACCGATTACAAATATGGTGAATCAGTTAGCGAATTTAGAGCAAGCGCGCGTTGCAGCAGAGCGTGTGTTTGAATTGTTAGATGAAAAGGGAGAAGCAGTGCAGGAAGAACATATGCCATCGTTAAGAGGAAATGTACGTTTTGATAATGTTTCGTTTTCTTATAATGGGAAAGATGAAGTGCTGCGAAATATTTCCTTTGAAGCGAAGAAAGGGGAAACAATTGCGCTTGTCGGCCATACTGGATCAGGGAAAAGTTCGATTATGAATGTACTTTTTCAGTTTTATGAATTTCAAAAAGGTCGCATCACAATTGATGGAAATGATATAAAAGAAGTGCCAAAACAAGCGCTTCGCGAACATATGGGAATTGTGTTGCAAGATCCCTTTCTATTTACAGGAACAGTTGCCTCCAATGTTAGTTTAGAGCAAGAACGAATATCGAAGGAAACAATTGTGAAGGCGCTGCGTGATGTTGGTGCAGAGCGTTTTGCGGCTAACATTGAGGAAGAAATAACAGAAAAAGGCAGCACGCTTTCAACAGGAGAGCGGCAGCTCATTTCTTTTGCCCGGGCACTTGCCTTTGATCCAGCCATTTTAATTTTGGATGAAGCAACATCTAGTATAGATACGGAAACAGAGGCAATGATTCAACAGGCGCTCGAAGTCGTGAAAAAAGGGCGAACGACATTTATTATTGCCCACCGTTTATCAACGATTAAAAACGCTGACCAAATTATCGTACTAGACCGCGGAACGATTCTTGAAAAAGGTTCACATGAAGAATTGATGGAAAAGCAAGGGCGTTACTATGAAATGTACAAAACGCAAATTGCTGGTAGTCAAAGTGCATAACGTTCACGGAATGTTCAGGTAACTTTTGAGGAATGTTTACATGTAAGACGTATTCTCCCTTTGTCTATATGATACGTTGAACAAAAGGGGGAATTTAAATGGAGGAATTATCAGTTACTTTTAACATTGCGTTCTTTTTGTTATTATGCGGAATGATTGGATATTGTGTGTTAGATTCTTGAAGAACTTGCCAAGTCGGCAAGTTCTTTTTTTATGCGCTAATGTTCAAATGAGTGCTTTTGATTGAAAAGGATACACTAAGTGAAAACATTTTGATTGAAAAATGTTACGAGATTGAATAGAATAGGTTCATGTTATTATTTAATTCCTATCAGAATACTTGGAGGTCTATCGTTATGAAAAAATTACTTTCATTTTTCGCTCTTGCACTACTTGTTGTCGGAGTTGTAGCAGGTTGCGGAAAACAAGAAAAAGATAATACAGCAAAGAGCACGAGTAAAGATGCACTGGAGCAAATTAAGAAGAGCGGAGAGCTTGTTGTTGGAACAGAAGGTACTTACCCGCCGTTTACATTCCATGATGGAAGTGGAAAGTTAACTGGTTTTGATGTTGAAATTGCAGAAGAAGTAGCAAAGCGTCTTGGTGTGAAAGCAGTATTTAAAGAAACGCAATGGGATAGCTTATTTGCTGGGCTTGATGCAAAGCGTGTTGATATGATTGCGAACGAAGTCGGAATTCGCGTGGATCGCCAAAAGAAATACGATTTCTCTAATCCATACGTATCATCTTCAGCAGTACTTGTGATTCCAAAAGATAAAGATAAACCAGCGAAATTTACAGATGTGAAAGGGTTAAAAGCAGCGCAGTCTTTAACAAGTAACTTCAGTGACATTGCGAAGAAAAACGGTGCAGAAATCGTTGGGGTAGAAGGCTTTAACCAAGCGGTTGAATTATTAAACTCTGGCCGCGTTGATTTCACAATTAATGATCGTTTATCTGTGTTAAATTACTTGAAAACAAAACCGGACGTAAAAGTAAAAATTGTTGATACAGAAAAAGACGCATCAAAAAGCGGTTTAATGTTCCGTAAAGGCAGCGACAAATTGGTTGCTGAAGTAAATAAAGCATTAGATGACATGAAAAAAGACGGCACGTACGAAAAAATATCGAAGAAATGGTTTGGTGAAGATGTATCTAAGTAACGCTATATTGGATTTAGATCGGTTATCTGTTTGGGTTGATATAACGAAAGCATCCTTCATGCCTATGCTGAAGGGTGCCCTTTTCAATACGATACCGCTGACGTTGATTTCATTTGTAATTGGTTTAGCGTTAGCGACGTTAATAGCGCTATGCCGCATTTCTGGAAATCGTATGCTTCAGTGGATCGCACGTATCTACGTATCTATTATTCGCGGCACGCCGCTTCTTGTTCAGTTATTTATTATTTTTTACGGACTGCCAACAATAGGGATTACAATTAATTCCTTTCCAGCAGCGGTGATTGGTTTCTCTTTAAATGTCGGAGCATACGCATCAGAAATTATTCGTGCTTCGATTTTATCGATTCCGAAAGGGCAATGGGAAGCGGCGTATACAATTGGTATGTCGTACCCGCAAGCACTGCGACGCGTTATTCTCCCGCAGGCAACGCGCGTTTCGATACCACCTCTTTCCAATACATTTATTAGTTTGATTAAAGACACATCGCTGGCGTCATTAATTTTAGTAACAGAAATGTTTCGGAAAGCGCAGGAAATTGCAGCAACAAACTATGAATTTTTAATCGTATATACAGAAGCAGGACTCATTTACTGGGTCATTTGTTTCTTATTATCGGTTGTACAGCAAATACTTGAAAAACGAACAGAGCGTTATATTTTAAAATAATCCTTGCTAAAAGGAGTTTTTGTTTCTATGATTTCAATTCAACATTTACAAAAAAGTTTCGGTGATAACACCGTTTTACAGAAAATTGATATGGAAGTAGATAAAGGTGAGGTCGTTGTCATTATTGGACCTTCTGGTTCTGGGAAGACAACATTGCTTCGTTGTTTAAACATACTAGAAACGCCGAATAGCGGCGTCATTCGCATCGGTGAAGAAACACTCGATTTTTCAAAAAAAGTGACGAAGCAAGGTATCGTAAATTTGCGCACGCAAACCGGTATGGTGTTTCAGCATCACAATTTATTCCCGCACTTTACAGCACGTGAAAATGTAATGGAAGGCCTTGTCACCGTGAAGAAAGTGTCAAAAGAGAAGGCAAAAGAAAAAGCCGAGTACTTTCTGAAAAAAGTGGGACTCGGCGATAAGATGGATTTATATCCATTTCAGCTTTCAGGCGGACAACAGCAGCGCGTAGGGATTGCGCGCGCACTGGCAATGGAACCACAAGTCATTTTATTTGATGAACCGACATCAGCACTTGATCCTGAACTTGTGCAAGAAGTGTTAAAAGTAATGCGAGAACTTGCTCAGGAAGGAATGACGATGGTCATTGTCACGCACGAGATGCGCTTTGCCCATCAAATTGCGAACCGTGTTATTTTTATGGATGGCGGTGTCATCGTTGAACAAGGTACACCAGAAGGGGTTTTAGTACATCCGAAAGAAGAACGGACAAAGAAATTTTTACAAATGCTGCAGTAATATATAAATCCATTTTGATTTTTCAACGTCCAAGTTACTGCTATGTAAAACAAAAAGTAAGTGCTACTTGCTTGCTCCTTTTGTTTAAAACATGGCACGTGGCAGGAAAAGGCCCTGCCCGCTGCTACACATGGCCAGACTAAAAAAGCGGTTTTAAGTCCTTTTCCCAACAGACAAGTCGCCATTGTGAACAAAAGGTGAGAACTACTTACTTGCTCTTTTTGTTTGAACATGGCATGTGGCAGAAAAAGGCCCTGCCCGCTTTATGCATGGCCAGACGCTCTCGCCCATCCAAAAAGAAAAGGTTTTTAAGTCTTTTTTAACTTATATTTATATAGAAAGGTCCCAAGCAATGCTTGAGACCTTTTTGCCATATATATTTATTTGTGAAATCCGCCAAGGCTTTGTTCAGCCATTGCTACTAAACGCTTTGTAATTTCTCCACCTACTGAACCATTTGCACGAGCTGTTGTATCAGCACCTAATGTTACTCCGAATTCAGTTGCAATCTCGTATTTCATTTGGTCTAGAACATTTTGTGCACCAGGTACTACTAATTGATTAGAACGTTGGTTTGTCATAGGATATGTCCTCCTTAGTGTGAGTTTTGGTTGGATTAGCTGGAGTTGAACCAGGATTGCCTCGTTTGGCACTAATCCATCGTGTGGAGTGAATGTACTAATAGTATGGATGATAGGTAGAAAGATATGTGGGTTTATTTTTTGTAAAATTTGTAAATTTAAATAATACCAAAATTTACACACGTTCTACTTGGATAGAAAATATCTGTTTTTACATACTATGAATACACCAATACAAGGAGGTGAGATAACATGGCTAAAAACAATAGTCTTGCAGTTCCTGGTGCACAAGGTGCGTTAGATCAAATGAAGTATGAAATCGCAACTGAGTTTGGCGTACAACTTGGCCCAGATTCAACATCACGCGCAAACGGATCTGTTGGTGGCGAAATTACAAAACGCCTAGTATCTTATGCAGAGCAACATTTAGGTGGTTTCCAAAAATAAATAAAAATGGTTATAGGGGACGGGAATACCGTCCCTTTTTTGGAGGATTCAAAATGGCAATATGCCCGCTTTGTAATGCATTAGAATATGACGAATATACTTGTCCTACATGTAAGAGCATACTTAAAGATTACGGGAAAGCAGTCGATTATATAGGACCATATAGTGCATATCAGGACCAAGAACTGCTAGAGAAAGTTGATGGACTATCTGCACATGACTCAGAGCAGTATTGCCTTCATCTTTTATATTGCCCGCTTTGTGAAAAGCAAACCGAAATTACTGTCCAACTCATCCAGCATTAACGGGCAGTAATCTCCCACCTCAAAATTCAGCGAAAACATTGTCTAGCTCTAGCGGCTAGAATCTCCGGTCGTTTCGCCCCCCCTCGGACAAGGCAAAAAGCGCCTCTTCGTCAGAGGCGTGGGCGTCCTGCGATTCTGAGCGAGCCGCTTCCGCTTTTCTTAAGAAGTTAGGTGGGAGATAAACTGCCCGTAAAAGCCCGATTGGGTGGGATTTCCATCAGTGGGAGATGAAAAAACTCTCCACTGATGGAAGTTTCACTTTATATGAAAACCCGTCTCAGCAAAAAGTTGAGACGGGTTTTTTCGCGTATTTACATTTCCAGTTTACTGTTTTTGTTCCTGTTTAGATGACGGTAATAATGAAGCGGTGCGGTATATATTTTTTCAGCTAAATCAACATTATGTTTGGTAAAGGCAGTGTAGGTAGGATTCGGATTTATTAGATAGAGCCAAACGGCACCTTTATTGTCCATTACAATGGAAAGTTCTAATTCAAATAGATGAGAAGAGGCATTTTCTAAGGCTTCAGGCACCTCTTTCGTAATAATGTGTAAACTATCCTGCAATAGGGTAAAGTCAATTTTAGATAGCTGATGTTGCCACCTCGTAAACGGAATAAAACGTATTTGCTGTGTAAGAGGAAATAAGAAAGAATATGGTGTGCCGTCTATTTGGATTAGCTTTGCTTGTTCTTCCCATATACCGCTTTTGTTTTTTTGTAAAAAAGAACGAATATGCACAGGGGATGTTCGCACCATAGATTGTACGTTATACTCACATGTTTGCAGCGACGATTGTAACCAAGAGAAAAATGGTTCTTTTGTTTCGTATGTTTTTGCCAAAAATTGATTTTGTTCTAATGCAGTAACATGGAACATACGGTTTTGATAAGAAATGTGGTGTATGCTTTGTTTTGAAAATGGATGGCAGGGCTTTAAAATCACATCTTTTTTTGTTTGTAATAGCTGCAACGTTGTCGTTTTATTTGCGTGTTTTATTGGGGGGATATATGGTGCTAGTTTTTTGTTTTTTGCAAGAATTTTATATACATCGGTCTCAATTGGAAGTTCGGCGTTTAAAAATACGGATTGCGGGCGGTTTTGCAACCATTTAATAATAGGGAGCGCCTTCTTCACATTTTTTTCAGTTTTGTATGTGCATCGGTTGTATATGTGAGACGGAATGACAAATTGCTCTTCTACCCAATCTTGCTGATTGGCATCAAAAACAAGTCCGTTCACAAGCTCTGTTTGAGGATTGATACTAAAGGGAGTAAACTGTGCAACGGTAATATGATGAAAGCAGGCGCGTTTTGCAATTTCTGTGTAGTAGTCTCGCTCATGATGCAAGCGTGATGTTAATAGTCCGAGAACCATAAGACAACCTCCTTTTATAGAGTGCTAAACATGTATCTACTTGAGAATATTCAAAGAAATGTGTCTTATACCAACTATGAGTACTATTTTTGATGAATCGACTAGTATCTCGTTTGCTGGCGCATTATATAGCAGTTATAATGAAGGATATGTGTATTTGAGAAACGGAAGGTTGATATAGTTTGAATATGTGGCTGAATCTTTTAACAACAACAGGAATAGGCGCGGTTATCGGAGGATATACGAATCATCTTGCGATTAAAATGTTATTTCGACCGCATCAGCCTAAATATATTGGGAAGTTTCGGGTGCCGTTTACGCCTGGATTAATTCCGAAGCGCCGCGATGAGTTGGCTGTACAATTAGGAAAAATGGTTGTTGAGCATTTATTAACACCAGAAGGAATTGAGAAGAAATTAACAAATGAGTCGTTCCAGCAAGAGCTTATTAGCTGGGCTCAAACAGCAACGGATAAGCTTCTGATGAATGAGCAAACGTTGCATGAAGTATTAGAGAAGCTGGATATGATTCATATGGAAGAACGAGTTGTAAAGCAAATTGAAGGCATCATAACAGAGAAAGTAGATTCATTATTTGAAACATATCGTGCTTATACGTGGGAACAAGCTTTGCCGCTTTCTGTTCATGAAAAGGTTGAGGAGAAAATTCCAGATGCAGCTGCTTTTATTATCCGAAAAGCTATGGATTTCTTTGAAAGTGCAGAAGGAAAACAGCGTCTTTCTAAAATGATTGATGACTTTTTTGCATCGCGTGGGACATTATTAAATTTAGTGGGCATGTTTTTAGGGAATGTAAGTTTAGTCGACAAGTTGCAACCAGAAGTGGTTAAATTTTTGCATCAGGAGGGAACGAAACAGTTGCTGTCTGATGTGATAAAAAAAGAATGGGATAAGCTGAAACAGCGTGAAGTAAGTGAAGTAGAAGCATTCGTTTCAAAAGAAGATGTCATGAAAGGCATATTGTCTTTTGTGAAAGTGGAACAAACGGTAAGTACGATATTCAATCAATCTGTTCGCGATGTATGTGCTCCGATTCGAGACAATGTAAGAAACAACGTGATTCCAAGTGCTGTACGTAAGGGGTTACAGTGGGCGACGAATCATATCGGGGATATTATGCAGCGCCTGCATTTAGCTGATATTGTACAGCAAGAAGTAGAATCATTTCCAATTGAGCGTATAGAAGAACTTATTTTATCTATTACAAAAAGTGAATTGAAAATGATTACGTATTTAGGAGCATTACTCGGCGGCTTCATTGGAGCCCTGCAAGGGTTGTTACTAATTATAATGTCATAAAGTGAATTTACTTCACATATGATACATAGTCTGATATCGTAGGAAGAGTATGTAAGGAACGAAAACATATAAACAATGTGTGATAGTTCACATTGCAAGGAGGATATATAGAATGGTAAAAAACATGCACGATGTTGCGTATGAATTACAAAAAGCAATTGCAGAACATCCAGATTTTCAATCATTAAAAGTGAGCTACGGAGAAGTACAAGCAGACGCAGAAGCGAAAGAACTATTTGATCGTTTCCGTATGATGCAAATGGAGCTTCAACAAAAAATGATGCAAGGTGAGCAATTAACAGACGAAGATAACCAAAAAGCACAAGAAGTTGTAGCGTTAGTACAACAAAACGTGAAAATTACAAACTTAATGCAAGCAGAACAACGTTTAAATGTCTTAATTGGCGACGTAAACAAAATTACGATGCAACCACTTGAAGACTTATATAACGCATATATGCCTTCATAAGGAAGAGGCACTTTCTCATTAACGAGGAAGTGCTTTTTATTTAATTAATTTTGACAGAATATTTCCAAAAAAGGAATTGCGTTCTATTAGTAGAAGTAAAGAGTTTGGGGAGCTATAAGAAACTTATGGGGGAAATAAGATGGATTTAAAACAAAAATCAATGGATGCCTTTTAATATTGAACGTATGAGAATCAAACCAGAAAAACTTCATGATCGAATGACTACTATTTTAATGGGCAATCCAGAAAAAAGTATAAAAGAATTAGAATCGTTAATTGAGGAAGTAATTATGCTAGTTCATGAACATCTTCCAGAATTAGATATTCGGGAACAAAAGAGTCATATGAGATATACGAAGTGAAAGAAAAGGTGTTTTCATGTAGCGAAAACACCTTTTCATTTCGAAACAAACGGATGACCTTGAAAATAAAACCGCCACGGATAGTGCACTGCTTCTTCGGCGTAATCAATATTAATGCGCGGGCCTGCGGTGATGGTATATGTATGAGACAGGTGATGTTCTGGAGAAACCTGTTCCATATATAGTTCATCCCCCGTAAGGAGAAGCCCTTTTTGTTCTAACGTAATTCTCAGTGCTTTGCATAGCTTCCCTGGTCCGTTTGTTAAGTTTTTGAACTGTGGTTTTGTAATTGTTGTTTTTCCGTACCTTGCCTGTTTTATCTCTTCAATGCCGTCTACTGGCTCTAATGCCCGAATTAACACACCTTGCGGGATTCCTTTTTGTGCTGTAATGACATTAAAACAATGATACATACCATAAATAAGATATACGTAAGCATGACCAGGAGATTCATACATAACTTCTGTCCGTCCTGTGCGGCGGCCGCCGTAGCTATGAGCTGCTTTATCATCAGGTCCTTTATATGCTTCTACTTCGACAATGATTCCGCTTCGTTTTACTCCATCTACAATGTGAACGAGTTTATGTCCGAGCAATCGCTTTGCAACGTCTAATGTATCGCCTTCATACCAAGAAAGTGGCCATTTCATTTTAGTAAATTCCTTTCGTAAGACTTAAATGAATAAAGCAGCACCTTTTCATATGGATGCTACTTAACATGAGGAAGTTCATGTATTCTGTTATAAATATTATAATCAATATTTTCGGGAATAAACGCTGCTAAAGTTTTTCGTATATTGGTGTTTACCATATATGGCGAGCAGGGCCGCATCTCAAGCGTGAAATGGAAGACGGAGGAAGTTCAATGTAAACGTATTATCGTAACTACTCAGTTATACATTTCATTTAGAAGTTTGGTAAGGAGTATAATTCCAGCCATGAAGATAAAAATGGACCTACACCTCGCTGCCTTTCTTTGTTTTAAAGCTTTGCGCGTGGCAGGAAAAGGCACTGACCGCTCCTATGCATAGCCAGTCCTTCTCGCCCATTTAAAAAAATGCTTTTCTGCCTTTTTTTCATAGAGTGACTGAGTAGTTACGTATTATCTATATTCGCATTCGTTCTAATTAGCATCTTCTTTTCATAAATTAATGATAGAACGCTGCAGCTAAGAAGAGGAGGTACTTCACCATGATTTATCGTTTGTTAGCTCTTAATATAGATGGAACATTACTGCTTCCAAATGGAAAGCTTCAAAAAGGAACGCGTGAAGCGATTGAATTTGTAAAGAGAAAAGGTGTATACGTTACGCTATTTACAAACCGGAATTTTCAATCTGCTCACAAAGTATCGAAATCATTAAAATTGAATTCGATATTGGTGACGCATGGCGGAGCGTTTATTTCTTCTTCATTAGATAAACCATTAATTCAAAAACGACTATCAGAAGAAACCACGTTTAATATTGTGCAGGTACTCGAATATTTTGAATGTAACATTCGCATTTCTCATGAAAGGTTTTCGATTGGTAATCGTCAGCAGCATACACCAAATTTAATTGCCCGAACAGTTTTATCCACTTCGGAGCCGTTATTTTATCCAGTTCAATTTGTAGATTCGATCGGGGATGTCCTGCGCGATCAACCGGTCGCTGCCCCGAAAATTGATGTGACATTTGCAAGTCAAAGCGAAAAGCAACGCGCACTTGCGACGTTGCAAAAATCATTTGAAAATGCACATTTTATCGAGTGCGGGAAATTGCAAATCGAAATCGTACCGCCACATGTATCAAAATTACGCGGGTTACAATTATTAGGAGAGCATCTCGATATTGAGCTGAAAGAAATGGTAGCGATTGGAGATAGCCTCGAAGACTTAAGTGTTATTGAAAATGTTGGATTAGGAGTAGCGATGGGCAATGCCCCAATTGAATTGAAAAAAGCTGCCGATTGGATCACACGATCAAACGATGAAAACGGCGTACAATATATGGTTAAAGAACATTTCCGAAAGCAGTTTCCAATTAAATTTTTAAACAATCACTTGCAAGTGAAGAAATGGTAAAAAGAAATCTCAGGCGGGTGCCTGAGATTTTTCATATATCGGCGCAATTCTGGATATATCAGCGCTTTTTCAAATATATCGGCGCAATTCCGGATATATCAGCGCTTTTTCGAATATATCGGCGCTTCGACACGATATAAAGACCGCTCTACAATATTCGACATAAGCATATCCGAGCAGACCATATAAATTACTGCCATGCAAACAAAAAGAAACTCGCACTCGTTTCGTCTCTCTGTTTTATCCCGCCGCACGTGGCAAAAAAGGGCCCTGACTGCTTCCACACACCGCCAGACGCACTCATCCATTTAAAAAAAGAGTGGTTTTAGTTCTTTGTTGACCTCCTATCACCCTTCAAGTAAACTAAAGGAAGTTTGAAAATAGAAAAGGTGATAATTGTTGTTAATTTCAATTAAAACGTTACAAGATGATCGTTTTTTACGTCCGCTGCAAAATATTAGCGGCTTATTTTTTGAAGAAAGTAAGGTAGCATTTGAACAAGAAGATGCAAATATTATTGTTGATATAAAGATAGAAGGAAATGTAACGGCTTCTGCTCGTTTAACAGAAATTGAAACTGGAAATGTGTATGAAGAGACGTTTTCTAAAGATTTATCGTCCTTTACGGAAGAAAAGGAACGTATGAAGCAAGTGAAGCATGTTGTTTCTTATGTATATTTATCTGTTCTTCAGCAGTTAACAGGCGTGGAACAAAAGTGGGGCATCTTAACAGGGGTGCGCCCAACGAAGCTTCTTCATAAAATGCTCCAAAGCGGTATGACGAAAGAAGCAGCACATCATGAACTGCGTGAAAGTTATTTAATTCACGATGAAAAAATTGAGCTGATGCAGCGCATTGTTGATTGTCAGTTAGCTGTTGTTCCGGATTTATATCGTTTAAAAGAAGAAGTAAGTATTTATATTGGGATTCCGTTTTGTCCAACGAAATGTGCATATTGTACATTCCCAGCATATGCGATTAATGGACGCCAAGGGTCTGTTGATTCATTCTTAGGGGGCTTACATTATGAAGTTCGTGAAATTGGGAAGTTTTTAAAAGAAAAAGGCGTGAAAGTAACGACGATTTACTACGGCGGCGGTACGCCAACAAGTATTACAGCTGAAGAGATGGACATGCTGTATGAAGAAATGTATGAGTCGTTCCCAGATGTAAAGCAAGTTCGTGAAGTAACAGTAGAAGCAGGGCGTCCAGATACGATTACACCAGAGAAGCTAGAAGTGTTAAATAAATGGAATATCGACCGCATTAGTATTAATCCGCAGTCGTACCATCAAGAAACATTAAAAGCAATCGGACGTCATCATACAGTAGAAGAGACGATCGAAAAGTACCATCTTGCGCGTGAAATGGGTATGAACAATATTAATATGGACTTAATTATTGGTCTTCCAGGCGAAGGGCTAGATATCTTTAAACATACGCTAGATGAAACAGAAAAGCTTATGCCAGAATCGTTAACAGTGCATACGTTATCCTTTAAGCGTGCTTCTGAAATGACGCAAAATAAGCGCAAATATAAAGTAGCAGGCCGCGAAGAAATTACCGCGATGATGCACGAAGCAGAAGAGTGGACGAAAGAACATAATTACGTACCATATTATTTATACCGCCAAAAGAACATTTTAGGTAACTTAGAGAACGTTGGCTATGCAATGCCAAGTCAAGAGAGTATTTACAACATTGTCATTATGGAAGAAGTGCAGTCTATCATCGGTCTTGGCTGCGGTGCATCAAGTAAATTTGTGCATCCAAAGACAGGAGCAATTACGCACTTTGCGAACCCGAAAGATCCAAAATCATATAATGATGGCTATATAAAGTATACAGAAGATAAGCTGAAAATTTTACAAGAGTTATTCGGATAAGAGGTTGCCAATATGAACTGCACCTTAATTGTTAGACAGTGTCTAACAATTGGAGGTGCAGTTTTTCAATTTAATACTAATTGATTATATATAAATCCAAATTTAAAACCTGACATTTTTTCGGTGGGCGAGAGCAACTGGCCATGCATAGAGGCGGTCAGGGCCCTTTCCTGCCACGTGCAAAGTTTAAAACAAAGATAGACAGCAAGTAGCGGCCATGTTTTGTTCTGCATAGCAGCGACTCAGATGTTAAAAAGTCAACTTGTATTTATATATACTTTGTTGAGCCTTTTTTAATCTTCTAAAGTTTTATTAAGAAAGGTAAATCTATTCATATATATAGGATTTTTTAAATCATTTAACATGTTTATTGAAAGCTCAATAGGATAATTTATCTTATCGCTTTCTTCAATTTTTAAAAGTTCAAGCAACTGATTATGATATTCTTCTAGAGTTGGAGCTTCTCCCGTTTTACGATAGTGTTTTTCAATGTGATAAGGGAGCAATTTTATTTGATGGGATTCGTCACCATTCAAGCATTGTATTAAAGAAATATAATCTAAATCCAGTTTAAAATCATTAGGAAAAGCAATTTGAACAATTTTTTCTACTGTATGTTGAATCTGTGATAATTTTGTTTGTGTTTTATCTAATTCCCTTTCTAGCATATCAATTGTTTCCATTAACTTTTGATTTTTCTCTTCTAATTCTTGAATTTTTTTGCTTGGTTCATTTGAATTATCTGTCATATTTTTTTCCCTTTCAAAACCTGATTTTATAGAGGAGCGAAAATTTGAATTACCTCCATAATGTATCTAGCATATTTCTTTGTATTAGATTCAGAGACTACAGTTTTTAATCTTGATACAAAAGCCATCATAACAATATTGTAAAACGCTGTCGATAATGATCAGAAAAAGGAAGTAAAAATGAGCAGGAAATGTCTATTTGTGAACGAATTCATAAAATTATGGAAATTAAAAGGGGGAATATGCGACATGTACATGACTGTTGGTAGAATTTTTGATTTAGCTGTGCAAAAATATCCACAGAAAGAAGCGTTGGTAGAACCTGCGAAAAATATTCGCTGGACATATAAGCAGTGGGATATAGAGGTTAATAAAACGGCAAACGCCCTTCTTGCAGAAGGCGTACGAAAAGGAGACTGCGTTTCTGTTTATTTATATAATTCACATGAATTTGTAACGGTTTACCTCGCTTGTGCAAGGATTGGCGCAGTCTTTAACCCCATTAATTTCCGCTTAAAAGCGAAAGAAGTTTCCTATATATTGCAAGATGCTGCCTCTAAAGTTGTTGTGTTTGAAAAAGAAGTTGAATCAACAATTGCGTTAATTGAACGTGACTTTCCGCATACTTCATTTTGGTACATTGAAGAGGACACGCCGCAATATGCCGTTTCTTATCATGAAAAAGTAAATGAAGCAAAGGCAGAGCCAATCGATATTGAAGTGGATGAAATGGATTATTGCTCGATGCTTTATACGAGTGGTACGACTGGGAATCCAAAAGGAGTATTGCACCGTCACCGAGACATGGCTGAGCATAGTATGATTTGTACATATTATATAAAATATACACGTGATAGCGTTGGGTTAGTTGTTGCGCCGCTATATCATTGCGGTGAATTAAACGCTGGTATTTTGCCGCGCATTCAAACTGGCGGAAAAAATGTGATTTTGCATCATTTTGATACGAAAACAGTGTTAGAAACAATTCAAAAAGAGAAAATTACAACGTTCTTCGCAGCGCCGACAATGTGGAATATGCTGCTGCAAGAAGATTTAACAGAATACGATTTAACGTCGATGAAAATTGGAGTTTACGGCGGAGCAGCAATGGCGCCGGCACTTGTGAAGGAATGTAAAGAACGTCTGTATATCGATCTTGTCCAAATTTACGGGATGACAGAGTTTGGTCCTGTTATCGCGTTTCTTGTAGAAGAAGACCAAATTACAAAAGCAGGATCAGCGGGGACACCTTGTTTTAGTCATGAAGTACGCATCGTGAAGTCGACTGAAGATGAACCAGCAGAACCGGACGATATCCTTCCGCCTTACGAAGTTGGCGAAATCATTGTACGCGGGACAAGTATGATGGCTGGATACCATAACCGCGAAGAAGCAACGAAAAAAGTTATGTATAAAGGCTGGTATCATTCCGGTGATCTTGGCTATTTCGATAAAGATGGGTACTTATATGTGGCGGACCGCGTTGACGATATGGTCATTAGCGGCGGTGTAAACGTTTATCCGCGCGAAATTGAAGACTTTTTGCATAGCCATGATGGCGTGTTAGATGTGGCTGTACTTGGAGAACCAGATGAACTATGGGGCGAGCGCGTCGTCGCTGTAGTTGTGAAGAAAGATGGGTCATTAACGGAAGAAGAATTAGAGCGTTACTGTAAAGAAAGTGATGAATTAGCTGATTATAAACGTCCTCGTCGTTACGTATTCACAAATGAACTGCCACGTAATGCGAGTGGGAAATTACAGAAATTTATATTGCGTGATTCTTTGAAGGAAGCGAAGAAATCCTAATATTATAGAGTGAAAGCACAGTTACAGGTTTGTGGCTGTGCTTTTTTGGTGATTTTGTTATAATAATTGGAAATTTAATATTTTTATTTTTTAATATTGATTTTCGTATGCGGAAGTCAGTAGCTAATACGTAAATATATTTGCATTTTCACTCGCTAAGTCCAATGTGGATTATCATTTTATATTTTGAATCCGAATTATAAGATCCATTCATGATAGAATAGGAAAAGTGAATTCAACTGAGAAAGGACTTCATATGAGGATTAATAAATTCATCAGCGAAACAGGTTATTATTCAAGAAGAGAAACGAATCGTCTCATTGCCACGCAGCGAATTACGGTCAATGGTGAAATTTGTGAACCCGGACAAGACGTAGAGCCTGACGATATTGTGCTTGTTGATGGGAAACCGATTCCGAAGAAGACAAATCCCATTTATATTGCATTAAATAAACCAGTAGGGATTACTAGTACAGCGGCGAAGCATATTGAAGGAAATATTATCGATTTTGTTAATTATCCAGAACGCATTTTTCCAATTGGCCGCTTAGATAAAGCATCACAAGGATTAATTTTAATGACAAATGACGGCGATATCGTAAATAAAATGATGCGCTCTGAACATGGTCACGAGAAAGAATATATTGTCACAGTCGATAAGGCATTTGACGATGCTTTCTTAAAAGGAATGGCCGGCGGTGTCACCATTCGCGATGGAAAAACAAATCCGTGTGATATATATCGGATCAGCGACCTTGTATTCCGTATTATTTTAACGCAAGGGATGAACCGGCAAATTCGCCGGATGTGCCGCGCGTTCGGCTATACTGTTACGAGGCTAGAACGCATTCGGATTATGAATATAACAGTAGACGGAATAGAGACAGGGCAGTGGCGAAATCTCACTGAGGAGGAACTGAGTGAACTTCTTGCGCTGTTAGGATAAAGAAGGAGGTGATCGTTTTGATCACCTCCTTCTTTGTGCGAGTCGAATCGCCGATATATATAAATCCACTTTGATTTTTTAACACATAGATTGCTGCTATGCAGAATACAGCATGCCCCTTTTGTCTTAAAACCTGGCATGTGGCAGGAAAAGGCCCTGACCGCTCCTATGCGCGGCCAGACGCTCTCGTCCTCCCCTAAAAAAGGAGGTGTTATGTCAGTTTTTCAATTTGGATGTATTATATTGCAAAACCCGCCGATATATTTGCGGTTCCGACTTTCTTATTTGCGTTGGAACCCTTCTTCATCAAGATATTGTGCTGCTTCTTTGTAAGAGTTAAATGTACCATCTAACTGTATCCCAGCATAAACGTTCCACATATCGTCATCTTCTTTAATAAGAGTTAAGATATGCTTGTCCTCATTTACCCACTCTTCTTCTTGGAAGTTCTCCGCAATGACAACTTCTTCTACTGGTTCTTGTGAAAGGGCAGTAATTGCTTTTTCAAGTAAGGAGCGCAGTTCTTCCGCTGAAATATCACGGATGTTCACCATTCCTTTATCGTTCGTTTTGTAGCCTTTTAGGTGTCCGGCATATACGAAGCCATTTCCGTTCGGGTGTAAGTGATAAACAACGTTCTTTTTATCTAGGCGGCTTTCTTCATAATGAAAATTAATGCGTCCTAGAGAGACATTTTTTCTTTCTAGTTCAGAAAATGATTCAATAATCGTTAATTTTTCTTCAAAAGTTAGCATAGTTCCTCCGTAATTGTAATTAATAATGTGATGGTTCATTATATCACTCTGCCCGTAAGTCCACAATCAGATAAGCGAGCAAGGCAACAAAGAAAATGCTGACAGCTGGTGCGGTAAATACATGTCCAGCTGTAAATGCGATGCCGACTGTAAGCACAGTTGCCGTGCCAAGCAACATATATTTTACAGTTATAATAGACTTAAAGTTTGTAATAATACGAAACGCAAGTCGGATACCGAAGTAAACAAATGGCAGTAGGTACATGATAAATCCAATAATACCAAACCAGAAGAATAGGTCATGGAAGTCTCTTTCTATTACTTTCGGTGATTTTTCATAGTTGCTGGCATAGCCCATGCCTAACAATTTTTGTGATAACGGCGCTTCTTGAAAATACTTTTGATGCGTGTTTAGAAATTTGTCGCGATCACTATAAATTAAACTGTTTACTTCTCCAGTTGTTAACGTTCTTTCTTCTTGTTTATTAGGTTGTTGTTCTTGTTTACTAGGTTGTTCTTGTTTATTAGGTTGTTGTTCTTGTTTACTAGATTGTTGTACTTGCTGTTGTTTATCATAAAATTGTAAGTGAATGTCCATGTTTTTGGCGATAGGAGTATGGGGCGTTGCAATTGCAGTGCCTCCTAATACGATTAAGGCTAAAATTGTATTCACGAGCTGCGGGCGGCCTCGCTTCATCATATATTCGATAAACGAAAAGAATAGTGCCACTCCTAATGTCACAATACTAGATATGTATCCAACCTTTGTTCCGATCATAATACTAGAATATAGTGCTAGTACCGCCGGAATCCAGTAGTATGCTTGCGTAAAAGAAGTCGTCTTATGAATCGAATACAGGACAATGACTGGGAATGTAATGGCTAAAATGGCACTGATTTCGTTTGCGGCATAAAACCATCCTTTCGAGCCAATTTTCTCAATCGTATAACTTTGATAGTCTGTTCCAGTTGCAATGGAAAGGATCATGACTATACTCATGAATAAACTGGCATATAGGAAATATCGTAATAATGTATCGTATGAATTTTGCTTGTCCCTCAAAGTTTTAAATACAAGAATATATCCGAACAACATAACGATTGGGTACATACATTTAGCCATAAACTTAACTTCTTCTCCAAGTGAAATTGGATGTTTGACAACAAGATTATTAAGAAGGCTAGCTGTCATGATAACACCAAGTAGGCAAATATATACGAGAGGGTTTTTATTTTTCTGACAAATAAATAGATAGATCATCGCAACAAGCATTACGCTAAAACGTACGATAATACTTAACGTTGCATCCATGTGCAACATTTGAATTGATAGTGATGTTAATAAATCTAAGACGGGCTGCAGTGCTATGAATAATAGAAAGAAATATGTGAAACGATTTTCCTTTTGTATCAATTTCGTACTCATTTTGTCTCCTTTCATAATCGAAGAAATGAATGTAGGTTGCCTTTTTTACAATACACTACTTTGGCAATTCAGTAAATAAATGGAAAGTTAATTTACGGGTAAATTCGACAGAAAATTAAGAAAAAAAGAAGGTTTTTGAAAGCCCTTTCTATAATTATATAAAGATAACAGATTATAGAAGGAGAGATAGTTTATGACAGTTTCTAGCAAAGCGGAATCAGTAGTTGTACAATATGAGGGGCGAGTTGCGACGATTATGTTAAATCGTCCAGAAGTGTTAAATGCATTAGATGAGCAAACGTTAAAAGAACTACTACAAAAGTTAAAAGAAGTAGCTGAAAGTTCTGTTCATGTCGTTGTACTATGCGGAAACGGCCGTGGCTTTTCGGCGGGCGGTGATATTAAATCGATGTTAGCAAGCGGAGATGAAAGTGCGTTTGACGGCATTATGAATACTATTTCGGAAATTATTGTAACGCTATATACAATGCCAAAGCTTGTGATTAGTGCGATTCATGGTCCAACAGCAGGGCTTGGCCTTAGCATTGCTTTAACAGCTGATTACGTATTGGCTGATAGTTCATCTATTATTGCGATGAATTTCATTGGAATCGGTTTAATTCCAGATGGTGGCGGCCATTTCTTCCTACAAAAACGTCTTGGAGAGCATGTGGCAAAAGAGATCATTTGGGAAGGGAAGAAACTATCGGCAAGCGAAGCGCTTGAAATTGGCATGATTGATGAAGTAATCGGTGAGAATTTCCAAGATGCAGTGAAACAAAAAATTAGCGAATGGCTGCAAAAACCAATTGCTTCTATGATTCAAACGAAGCAAATTATGGCTGAATTAAATTGCCCTTTGTTAGAAAAAACGCTAGAGCTTGAAAAACGCGGTCAATATGCAATGAGAAAAACAGCGGACCACAGGGAAGGAATTACTGCGTTTTTAGAGAAGCGTCTGCCGGTGTTTAAAGGAGAATAAAAGTTTTACAAAAATAGAAAGTGTTAACACATTTTTTTAGTATAATGGTGTTAGCACTTTTTTTCTTGAATTACAGAAGGAGAAGTGAATGAGTCGCAAACAAAAAAGAATAAGCATGATCATAATCGGAGCATGGTTACTCATATACGTGATGTTACACCGCACACCAACTGCAGCAATTCGAACTGAGATGTTTCTGTCTGGTAATCCAAAGGCAGCTATGAAAAGTGGGATTGAAAGAATGGAAGATCCGTATGATGGCGTTGTGCCAGATCATCTCCGCGCTTTCTACGGTGTGCCAGAGAAAGAATATGAAAGATATCACTTTCCAGAAATAAGTCACATATCGTCTAGTATTTATATGTCATCAGCTTGTGTGAAAAAACGGTGGTTTTTATATTATGCCGAGTTAGGGTGCTTTTGAGTAGATGGCTCTAGTAAAGGTAAATGTAGAAGAAAACGGAGGTGTTCTCATGTCGATTTATAATAAAATCGTCCGCGACCTTGTACCGGAAATGATTTTAATGTCTGGTAAAACATATACATCGAAAAAATTAAGTAAACAAGAGTACATAGAAGCACTATCGAAAGTTGGCGTAGAAGAAATACGTGAATTTGCATCTATGAAAGAGCGTGAGCATGCATTAGATTCTTTAGCGGATGCCTTAGAAGTGATTAAAGCATTGGCGCAAGCGGAAGGCGTAACGTTAGAAGATGTTGAGCGTATTCGCAAGGCGAAAGAAGCGGAGCGCGGCGGATTTGAAAAAGGTGTGTATTTAGTGGAAGTGAGTGAGGAGTAAAAGCGATGTCTTTTACTCCTCACTGTTTTTCTATTATACTGAATTTTAGAAAGATAAAAGAGAGGGGAAAGACATATGGTACATAACGTAAAAGACACAATGGAGCTTATTAAACAACTCGTTTCAATTCCAAGTCCATCTGGAAATACGAACACAATTATTCGTTTCATTGAGGAATATGTAAAAGAGTGGAATGTAGAAACGAAGCGCAACAATAAAGGCGGCCTCATTATAACGTTAAAAGGGGAAGATGATACGAAACAACGTCTCCTTACTGCTCACGTTGATACATTAGGCGCAATGATAAAAGAAATGAAAGCGGACGGACGCCTGCGATTATCAATGATTGGCGGATTTCGCTGGAATGCGGTAGAAGGGGAATATTGCAAAATCGAAACAGCGAGAGGTAAAACGTATACTGGCACAATTTTAATCCATCAAACGTCCGTACATGTATACAAAAACGCTGGAGAAGCAAAGCGTGACGAACAAAACATTGAAGTTCGTATCGACGAACGTGTATCTTCACCAGAAGAAGTACGTGAACTTGGCATTGAAGTAGGAGATTTTGTATCATTCGATCCGCGCGTTCAAATGACAGACAGCGGCTACATTAAATCACGTCACTTAGATGACAAAGCAAGCGTGGCGATCTTACTGCAATTGATTAAAAGATTACAAGACGAAAATGTGAAACTACCGTACACAACGCATTTCTTAATTTCTAATAATGAAGAAATCGGTTATGGCGGTAACTCCAACATTCCAGAAGAAACAGTAGAATACTTGGCAGTTGACATGGGCGCGCTAGGCGATGGTCAAGCATCAGATGAATACACTGTATCAATTTGTGCGAAAGACTCGAGCGGTCCATACCATTATGCAATGCGCAAACATTTAGTTGAACTTGCGAAAGCAAACAATATTGAATATAAAGTGGACATCTATCCATTCTACGGATCTGATGCATCAGCAGCAATTCGCGCCGGAGCAGATGTGAAGCATGGATTAATTGGTCCTGGTATTGATGCGTCTCACGCTTATGAGCGTACGCATGAGACATCGATTGCGCATACGGAGGCGCTTGTTTATGCGTATGTACAATCAGAGTTAGTAGAAGAGGAGTAAGGAATAGAGAGAAGAGCTGATTCTTTGGTGAGGATTGGCTCTTTTTTTGTCGCAAAATAAAAATAAGACTCAAAATACATTTTTTGAGACGTATTTAAAAATATTAGGAGAACTTGTTGTTTACTCAATAAAAAAGAGTTTAACATATTTCCAAAAGAATTCCCCTTCCTCAAGGAATGAGAAGGATAGAAGCCCAATGAGTAGGGAGGGGATGAATTTTGGTTGGCGTAAGCCAAAGGAATTTCCTCAAATCAGATAGAATATATGTAAAGAATGCTTTTGGTCTCCAGGTTATTGTTTGCTGGTTGTGGGCGATGCACCATTAGAAATGCTAAAACAATACATTAAAATACAATGATAAAACCATTGGGAGGTGATGACAATGTTGTTGAATCAAAAATATGAAATCTTTCCAACAGAAGCACAAAAGGAAGTGTTAGATCGTTGGTTACAATATTGTCGTCAAACCTACAATTCTGCCTTACTAGACAAAGAACGGAAATATAAGCAAAACAAAGAAAATTATAATCGTTATGATATGCAAAGACAACTTACATTGGATAAGAAGATGTATCCTTTTCTAAAAGAAATGCCTTCTCAGCCTTTGCAAGAAGTTTTTGCGCGTCTGAAAAAAGCGTTTGATCATTTCTTTCGTAAAGATGCAAAGTATCCAAAACAGAAAAAGTATAAAGACTACAATAGTATGACGTTTCCGCAATTTGGATGCAAAAGAAACGGAAAGCATCGTTATGCGATGTCTTTTTCTGATAACGGTAAGTTATACAATAAAAAATTGGGAGAAATAGAGATCCTACTTCATAGACCACTCGATGGAACGATCAAGCAACTCATCCTCAAACGTCAGGGGAAAAGATGGTACGCTATTTTCAGTGTCGAAAGACAAGTGGTACCATCTGATATCGATACCAATCGTTCGATAGGAATTGACGTGGGATTACATAAGTATGCCGTTCTTTCTAATGGTTTAGAATATGAAAATCCTAGATTTCTCGGTAAAAAAGAAAAGCAACTCAAGAAAGCACAGAGGAAACTTTCTAAGAAGAAAAAAGGTTCTGCTAACTTTCTAAAACAGGCTGAGCGTGTTCGCAAGCTACATGAAAAGGTAGCGAACCAGCGCAGAGATTTTCTTCATAAACTCAGTTACAATCTAGCGAAAGATTTTTCTGTTATCGCTGTAGAAAATTTGAACATTCGAAACATGGTTAAAAATAGAAAATTATCGAAGTCTATTTCTGATGCTGGATGGGGTATGTTTCGAAACATGCTTGCTTACAAATGCGAAAATCATGGCGGTATACTGATCAAAGTAGAACCAAAGTATACTTCACAAGACTGTTCTGTTTGTGGGAATCGCGTGAAGAAGTCTCTCTCTATTCGTACCCATATTTGTACAAAGTGTGGAACGATATTGGATAGAGATTAATTCGTTGTGGCGTCCCTGATGCATTTTTCCCAGATGAAACCTACCAAAATATAGTTAAAGTAGGCGGACCTGGACCTAAAGACCATCCAGCTGCAAGCCATAAAATCGTTCATAATTATAAAACATTAACTAAACTGTTTGAAACGGCTGGATTTGAAGTAGTTTTACTTGAATATTGTGATGAAAATGGGCAATTTTATTACAACGAATGGGATGCGAACGATGGTGTTATTTTCCGTTCAAAAAGGTATGATTCTAGAAATCAAGGAGATAAACTTGGTTGTCCATCGCTAATTGTTGATGCGATTAAACGGTAAGTAATTCAACTAACACAAGCATTAGTTCTATAAGTTCATAAAGAGATATTAGGATGGCAACCCCAGTACTCCTTAGAACAAATAATTAAGTCTGATTATGAATGGCGATTAAAGCATAAATATAGTCCCTTCTTCTCAAAAAAACTATTACTCTCTTAGATTTAACAATTATGATGATGGCACAATCTGCCTAAATGGTGAACAAGTTTATTACCAATAATCTGTTTTTTATAACTGAATAGTTATTTACCATAAAAATAGACTGGACATGTGTCCTGCCACCAGTTCATCTCGTAGAAAAAATAATGAATAAACCGTATCGCTGGTGGTCAGAAAGTAGTCCACTCAATATCGGTATTTTTTCTTATAAGGCGACGCTAGGTTTAGATAACGGATATTATCAAGATGCGAATATGCTTTGGAATTCGCCATATGAAGCACCTAACGCTGATGCGTTTGCTGGTGATGTAATCATTTTAGTGGACCGACATACACATTCTGCTGCAGAAGATTTCACGATGCTTTTTAAAGACAATAAACGTGCAACAATTATAGGTGAAACAACAAAAGGCTCAACAGGTCAGCCATTTCCTTATCAGCATGAAAGGGGAATTTCGTTTTACATTGGAACGAAAAAAGCATATATGCCGGATGGAACAAAATTCGAAGGTGTTGGAATTTCTCCTGATATATACATGGAACTTACGAGGGAGGATTTATATAATAAATACGATAGAATATTAGAGTATGCAAAAGGTAAGGTTTGCTTACAAAGATAAGTAGCTAAGGATTGATGGGTTAGAAGGGGTCCTTTTGTAGTGTTTGAGAAAGAAATAAAATAATCTTTGATGATATAAATATCTTTATCTGGGATAGCACTAACAACTCCTGATCATCTTAACTTTGATGTGAGAACTATTGGAATATCAGTGGTTCTCACATCATTTACATGTATTCAATGTAACTTTTGATTTTAATAAAGTATAATGTCTTGTTAAATTAATAAACCGATTAGCTCAAAAACATTTTAATTTAAATATTTAATCCAAGCATGTCCTTCTGTTTCTTTATTAAAAAGTTTTTAAAATAAAACTTTCATAAAATTAGGTTAATAAAAGCACCTTTATGTTGTTTTACGACATATGTCGTGATACGATGTGTGTTAGGAGGTGGGAAAATGGATAAAGAGATGATGAAGGGAAGTATTGATATACTTGTACTTTCTATAATTTCTCACGATGATACTTACGGTTATGAAATTATTCAAAAACTTAAAGAACAAAGTAACGACGTTTACCATATGAGTCAAGGCACACTGTATCCGGCACTCAAACGAATGGAACAAAAGAATTTGATTGAATCTTACTGGGGAGAATCAGAAACAGGACAAAAAAGAAAATTTTACTGTATTACTATAGCTGGCAAGGAAGAACTAGAGAAGAAGTTGAACTATTGGGAGCAAATTACTGAGCTTATTCAAGCTTGCAGGAAAGGAGAATTTGCATGAAAGATTTTGAAAGTTACATAGAATGTATTGTAAAAAAGACTGCTCTAGATAAGTCGGCTCGTGAAGAATTAGCTTTAGAATTGCTCGATCACCTCAATAGTTTAAAAGAAGAATATGTTAAAAAAGGGATGCCTTCGAAACAAGCAAAACAATTAGCCATACAACATTTTGGGGAAGCGAATATTATTGGTGGAGAACTTCAAAAATCTATTTTTCCACATGAGAAGTTCATCAAGCGTTTTGCATGGACTTTATTTGTTCCTTATATATTGCTCTTTATTTGGTATGGGTACTTAGGAAATAGCGTTGGCCGTGAGTGGTCTCTTAGGATTATTGAGCAATTTTCAAAAAATCATGATGTGATGTGGTTGCTTCGCACTTTTATTGATATTACACCTTTCTATACTCTTTTTCTGTATAACATCCCTGGTTATTGGATAGTTCATGCAGTTAAACCTGTTATCATATTGATTCCAATGGGATTTTTAATTCCTATTCTATTTCATAGGTTCCGTTCTCCTAAAGCAGCGTTTATGCTCTTTATTAAATTAACTTTAATCATTGAATTGTTGTGTATTGTCATGTTAGTAGGTACCTTTAGCACTACTAGTATTATTTTTCACTTAGTTGGCCTCTTAGTTGGGTTTATAGGATGGAAATTACTACAGAAGCTACAAGTTAAGAAATTCCTTACACCATCTAATACGAACTATGTGAAGTGATAATTTTATTGTAATTAATTTGCGAAAGATCTTGGGTCTAAATAAAAAATGGACAAGAATTATTATTCAGGTTGTTGATTTGAAATGAAGTTTAATCGTTTATAAAAAAGATGAACCGAAATGATCTCATTTCGGTTTTTTCTATTGAACTGTATAGGTTGGTTTAAGAAGGATTTGAAATATATATGCTATAATTCAGTTAATATTAATTATATTCTGGAAATTAAGAGGTGACTATATGCCAAATTCACAAGAACTTTTAATGCTGTAAACGCTAAAATAAAATTGACAGTTTTCGCTAAGAAACCTTTTACACTTTAGCTCATTAAAACCAATTTTCTAGTAAACTGAAAGTATCTGTTTATTGGAGGTTGGGGATTTGGAGGAGAAGTT